>NZ_CP118713.1:4222500-4554370 GCF_028994275.1 Rhizobium binxianense | reverse complement strand
TTCCGCCTTTGCTTCTCCCATTTCCAGGCGAATGGAGCCAAACGCCTGCGGTGCCACATCCCCATTGTCGAGCCCGCCCGTCGTCATCGTATTCATCTGCATAATGCCGCCTTTCAATTCCACCGGGCGGCCTCCGCTAAAATAGCCGCCCGATCATTCCCCGCTTTGGCGGGCTGACGGATCCTCATGAGCCGCTCACCTGCCGGTTCACTCAAACACTGCCCCCGAAGGGACCGGCACAAAATTCCGTTCCAGGGACCGCATTCATGCAGCACCTTCATCGGCGTTCCGTGCCAGGCTGGCGGTCGATCCTCGTTTTCGGCCGACAGCCCGAACGCAATATTACTTTAACCTTCTCCGGCGGCCTCGCCTTAAACGTGTGGCCGCTGAAGGCACAAAACATCCCTGCCCGTAACAGCCACGTTACGGCCCAAATCCGTCGAGTGCTTGAAAAAACGGAAGCGCTAGGCTCCGTAACAAATGGCGCAAACTTATCGCCCTGCCGACGTGGCAGTTAAGACCGAGCCTCTGCAGGTGATGTCCGCGCCCTCTGTTGGAAGCCATTTAGGCAGGATCAAAAGGCAATATCAACGATGAATTTTACGCAAAATTAAGAAGCGGCCATTGACTCCGCCCGCCCCTTTCGGGCGTCACACCAGCGTCAAAAAAGAATCGCTTTTGAATCAAGGAGATTCCCCGTTCGGGCTATTTTGACACGCATGGAAAGAAAAAAAATAAAAATCTTCTTGACTCCCCCCTGGTCCCGGAAGCGTGGGGCAGAGTCGCGCAATGCAGAAGCATCCTAGCGCAAGTCTTTGTTTTTAAACGCTTTTTCCTGTCATGGCGCTGACACGAAACAGTCGTGAGGTTAACCATACGGGGGCTGATCGGCGGAATCGAAAAAGCCCGGTAAAATTACCGGGCTAATCATAACGAGGAGGTCGTTAATGGAAGATTACGCGGTCGCGGTGACCGAAAGCGCCTTCACACGAGCGGCCAGACGCGAGACCTTGCGCGAGGCCGTGTTGGCGTGCAGCACGCCCTTGCTGGCGGCGCGGGCAAGCTCGGGCTGAGCAGCCAGGAAAGCTTCCTTCGCCTTGACGGCGTCACCGGATGCGATGGCCTCTTCGACCTGGCGAACGAAAGTACGAACGCGCGAGCGACGAGCCTTATTGACGTCGGTACGGCGGGCGATCTTGCGGGTCGCTTTTTTCGCCGAAGTTGTATTGGCCATGGATGCCTCTCTCAAGAATTCGAACAAACTCCGCCATTACCGCGGGCCTTGCGGCCACAAAATCCAGCAATGCGGGAGCAATCGCGGAAAACCAGACCGGCTTTCCGAACCGTGGGCGGGCATATAACTCTAAAGCCGGCCCACGTCAACGCGGATTTTCAAGCTTTGCCGCGGGAACCGCCGAAAAGCCTTCAACGGTGCGTAAAAGCCGGTTTGCGCTTCTCGACGAAGGCCGCCATGCCTTCCTTCTGGTCGTCGGTGGCAAAGAGGCTGTGAAACAGCCGGCGCTCGAAACGCAAGCCCTCCTCCAGCGTCGTCTCGAATGCGCGACTGACCGCCTCCTTGGCCATCAGGACCGAGGGCCGCGACAGCGAGGCGATCTTTTCGGCTGCGGCAAAAGCCTCTTCCAGCAGACGCTCGGGCGCCACCACACGCGAAACGAGTCCCGATCGTTCCGCCTCGGCTGCATCCATCATGCGGCCGGTCAGGATCAGATCCATCGCCTTCGCCTTGCCGACGGCGCGCGTCAGCCGCTGCGAGCCGCCCATGCCGGGAATGACGCCCAGGGTGATTTCCGGCTGGCCGAACTTCGCCGTTTCCGAGGCGATGATGAAATCGCACATCATGGCGAGCTCGCAGCCGCCGCCGAGGGCAAAACCGCTGACCGCGGCGATGACAGGCTTGCGCGCCTTGGCGACATCATCCCAGCCGCTGATGAAATCACTCTTATAGATATCGGCAAATTGAAGCGCCTGCATCTCCTTGATATCGGCGCCGGCGGCAAAGGCGCGCTCGGAACCGGTGAGCACGATCGCGCCGACCGTCTCGTCGGCGTGGAAGCCGGCATAGGCCTGCTTCAACTCCTTGAGCACGGTGGAATTCAGGGCGTTCAGCGCCTGCGGCCGGTTCAGCGTGACGAGGCCGACATTGCCTCGGGTTTCGACGATCAGGGTCTCATAGGCCATGCTGTTCTCCCGGGTTTCTCACTCTTATTTCTGGCAGGTGGCGCAATAGAAGGTGGAGCGGCCCGCCTGGACGATACGGGTGACCGTACCGCCGCAGCCGGGCGTGCGGCAAGCCTGACCTTCGCGATCATAGACGGAGAAGGAATGCTGGAAGTAGCCGAGCGATCCGTCGGTCTGGATATAGTCGCGTAGCGACGATCCGCCGGCGGCGATCGCATCGGCGATAACGTCGCGGATCGCGGCGACGAGCAGGTCGAGCTGCGCCTTCGGCCGGCCCCCTGCCGTCACCAGCGTTGCGGCGGCGCGGATCGGCGAAAGATGCGAGCGCCACAGTGCCTCGCAGACATATATATTGCCGAGACCGGCAATGTTTTTCTGGTCAAGCAGCGCGCTTTTCAGCGGCTGCGCCTTGCCGCGGAAACGTTCGGCGAGATAGGTGGCGCCAAGCTCGTTTCCCGTCGGCTCCGGGCCGAGATCGCGGAAGAAGGGATGGGCGGCGAGATCGGCCCGCCCCACCATATCCATGAAGCCGAACCGGCGCGGATCGTTGTAGACGACGCGGCGCGGGCCGCCCGAACCTTCGAGATGAAAGACGACGTGATCGTGCTTCTCGTCCTTCGCACGGGCATGGTGGAATTCGCCCGGTATGGCGGAGGCTGCACCCTCCTCGATGCGAAAGGAGCCGGACATGCCGAGATGGGAAATCAGCGTGTTGCCGTCGTCGAGATCGACCAGCAGATATTTGGCGCGACGGCCGAGACCGATAATGGTGCGGCCGGAAACCCTGTCGGCGAAAGCATCGGGAAAGGGAAAGCGCAGATCGCCGCGGCGCAGCTCCAGCCTGGTGACGCGAGCCCCCTCCATCGCCGGCGTCAGGCCGCGTTTCACCGTTTCGACTTCTGGCAATTCCGGCATCTTAACCCATCTATATCTAACGTGTTTCAACCGACGGCGATGTGCGCTATAGCGCCAAGGTGCCGCGGAGAGCGCGGTCCAGTGATAACGTCGCGCGCCGTCTTTCGCTATGGCCGCCGCGCCCGAATCTTAAGGAATGGAGCAGTCTGATGTCAGAAAGCCGCACCTCCGCCGACGGCGGCATGGAGACCTCCTATGGCTTCCGCGAGGTGTCGGACGGCGAGAAGCAGGGCCTGGTCAACCAGGTATTCCACAAGGTCGCCAAGCGCTACGACATCATGAACGACGTCATGTCGATGGGCATGCACCGCGCCTGGAAGGATGCGATGATCTCGGCGCTGAACCCGCGCAAGGAGCCGGGCTACAAGGTGCTCGACGTTGCCGGCGGCACCGGCGACATCGCCTTCCGCATCGTCGAGGCCTCGGGCAGACAGGCGCATGCCACCGTGCTCGACATCAACGGCTCGATGCTCGGCGTCGGCGCCGAGCGGGCTGAGAAGAAGAAGCTTTCCGGCAATCTCACCTTCGTCGAGGCGAATGCCGAGGAACTGCCCTTCGAGGCAGGCAGCTTCGATGCCTATACGATCGCCTTCGGCATCCGCAACGTGCCGAGGATCGACGTAGCGCTGTCTGAGGCCTATCGCGTCTTGAAGCGCGGCGGGCGGCTGCTGGTGCTGGAATTTTCCGAAGTCGATATGCCGCTTCTCGACAAGATCTATGACGCCTGGTCATTCAATGCCATTCCGCAATTCGGCAAGGCGATTACCGGCGATGCCGAACCCTACCAATATCTGGTGGAATCGATCCGCAAATTCCCGAACCAGGAGAATTTCGCGGCAATGATCCGCCAGGCCGGCTTTTCGCGCGTCACCTACACCAATTACACCGGCGGCATTGCCGCACTCCACTCCGGCTGGAAGCTCTGAGGGATGAGGGTGGAGAAATTGGTCGCGGCTTCGCAAGCAGGCAAACCTGCATGAGCACTTTCGGAGCTTATTTCCGCCTCTGGCGCGTCGGCTGGGTGCTCGTGCGTGAGGGCGTCGTGTCGGCGCTTCCGTCCGAAGGCTTGCCGCCGCCGATCGCGCTTGCCAAATCCTTCGTCACGGTTTTCGAGCGAAGCAAGGCGCGGCATCAGAAGCGCAGCGACCGGTTGGCCCAGGCTGTCGAGCGGCTCGGTCCCTCCTATGTGAAGATCGGGCAGTTCCTGGCGACGCGGCCGGATGTCGTCGGCGTCGAATTCGCCAACGACCTGTCGCAGCTTCAGGACCGCATGGCCTTCTTTCCCTCGGCAGCCGCCAAGGCCAATATCGAAGGCTCGCTCGGACGGCCGATCGGCGAGCTCTATGCGAGCTTCGGCGATCCGATCGCCGCCGCCTCGATCGCGCAGGTGCATCCGGCCGAGGTCGATAGCGCCGAGGGCCGGAAGAAAGTCGCCGTCAAGATCGTGCGGCCCGGCGTGCGCCAGCGCTTTGCCCATGACATCGAGGCGATGTATCTCGTTGCCCATATGCAGGAGCGTTTCCTGGCGTCCAGCCGGCGGCTGCGCCCGGTCGAGGTGACGAAGACGCTGGAGCAGACAACCAAGGTGGAGATGGATCTTCGCCTGGAGGCAGCCGCCCTTTCCGAGATCGCCGAGAATACCGAAAAGGATCCCGGCTTCCGCGTGCCGAAAGTCGACTGGGAGCGCACCGGGCGCGACGTCATTACCATGGAGTGGATCGACGGCACGAGGATGTCCGATGTCGAGGGCCTGCGCGCGGCCGGCCACGATCTCAACCTGCTTGCCGATACGCTGATCCAGTCGTTCCTGCGCCACACGCTGCGCGACGGCTTCTTCCATGCCGACATGCATCCGGGCAACCTCTTCGTCGATGCGGACGGGATGATCGTCGCCGTCGACATGGGCATCGTCGGGCGGCTGGGCAAGAAGGAGCGGCGGTTCCTCGCCGAAATCCTCTATGGCTTCATCACCCGTGACTATATCCGCGTCGCCGAGGTGCATTTCGAGGCCGGCTATGTGCCCGGCCACCACAATGTCGAGAGCTTCGCCCAGGCGATCCGGGCGATCGGCGAGCCGATCCATGGACAGCCGGCCGAGACGATCTCGATGGGCAAGCTGCTGACATTGCTGTTCGAAGTGACCGAACTCTTCGACATGGCGACGCGGCCGGAGCTGGTGATGCTGCAGAAGACCATGGTCGTGGTCGAAGGCGTGTCGCGCATGCTCAATCCGCGCTTCAACATGTGGAAGGCATCCGAGCCCGTCGTCGGTGACTGGATCCGCACCAATCTCGGGCCGAAGCGGATCGCCACGGATCTCAAGGATGGGCTGAAGGCGGCGGTAAAGCTCGCCGAAGCCGTGCCCGAAATCGCAGCGAAGACCGAAAAATTCCACCATCAGCTTCTGCATATGAGCGAGCACGGGCTGCGCTTCGACGCTGAGACGGCGGAGGCGATCGGCAAGGCCGAAGCGCGGTACAACCGCTCGGCCAGGATCGCGCTTTGGATCATCGCATTGACGCTTGTCTATGTTGCCTGGATGCTGAGCTGACCGCCTGCCAAAAACATGCTGTGTTCGGCATTTGGGATATCCCATGTGACGGAGTGCTCGCTTAGTCTGAGATTCAGGGCATGATACCGAAAAGTGTGAGCGGTTTTCGGGCGACGTCATGCTCTGACTCTTTAATTTAGAACAGGATTCAGATTTTAAGCCGATCCGGCCTAAAATCATCCTGTTCTGGGGAGATAGGCACATGAAGCACGAACGCCTTGGCATCGAACTTTCCGGACAACCGCTCGGTTTTGCCGAGATGGTGACGATTGGTGCGGGCAAGGCTAAGATTTCGGCTTCGGCGACAGGCATGGCCCGCATCGCGATCGCCCGCGAGATCGTCGAGGATGCGATTGCCTCCGGCATGCCCGTTTACGGCTCGACGACCGGCGTCGGCGCCATGAAGGATGTGGAGTGGTCGGCCGACGAACTCGACACCTTCAATCTCGGCCTGGTGCGCGCCCATCATTTCGGCACCGGCACCCCCTTTTCCTGCAATATTGTGCGCAATGCCATGGCGATCCGTATCAACACGGCGCTGACCGGCCAGGTCGGCTGCACGCCGGAGCTGATCCAGGCCTATATCAGGATGCTCGAGGCCGATCTCATACCGGTCGTGCGCCGCACCGGCTCGATCGGCTGTGCGGATATCGGCCTGATGGGACAGATCGGCGCGGTGCTGACCGGCGTCGGCGAAGCGATCTATCGCGGCAACCGGATGCAGGCGGCCGAGGCCTTCCGGGCGGCCGGGTTGGAGCCGATGCGGATGGCGCCGCGCGACAGCCTCGCCTCGCTCAGCATCAATGCGGTGAGCTTTGCCTCGGCGGCGGAAACGACGCGCAATGCTGCTGCCTCGATCCGCGTCCTGCTGGCAACGGCGATGATGGCGGCCGGCGCGCTCGGCGCGTCCCGCGATCCCTGGAAGGCGGTCCGGCATGTCGGAACGGCGCGCGAAGCGCTGATCGGCGCCTGGCTTTGCAATGCCTCCGACGAATGGAACTGGCCCGTCGCAACACATGTGCAGGATCCGCTCAGCCTGCGCATGATCGCCCAGGTGTTCGGCGCGGTGATCGAAAACCTTTTATCGACCGGCCACAAGATCCTTGCGGCCACCGGGCGCTCGGACGACAATCCCGTCGTCGTCGAAGGCCGGGTGATGACGTCGGGCGGTTCTCTGCCGCTCGATGTGACGATCCTGCTCGAATCGGCCGCGCTCTGCATGGCGCATGCGGCGCGCAACGCCTTCAACCGCTGCGTCATTCTCGGCAACGGCCAGCGGCGCGATCTGCCGGTCAATCTGGTGCCGCCGGGGCGGATCGCCACCGGTTTCGGGCCGATCATCAAACTTGCCGGCGAGATCTTCTCGCGCGTGCTGTCGATGTCGAATCCCGTGTCGGCCCAGTCGCTGGTCGTCGCGGCGGGTCTTGAGGACGAGGCCGCCTTCCTGCCGCTCGTCATCGAGCGCTTCGATCGGCAGATGCGAGCGCTGAAGCGCCTCGCAGCCCTCGAGGCGCTGCTGTCGGCCCAGGCGATCGACATTCTCGGCGATGAACCGAAGGGCGTCGCCGCCATGCTCTACGCGGTCGTGCGCAAACATGCCGAATTCTATACCGTGGACCGGCCGCTTTCGGCGGAGGTGGAGGCGATCGAGGAAGAACTCGGCTCGGACGAGTTCCTCTCGAAGCTGATCGAGCAGGTGCCAATCGCCTCCTTCGACGACTTCTTCGCGCTCGGCTCGCTGCAGCGTATCGAAGAGCGGCTGCCCAGCCACGAGCCGGCAACAGTCTGATTGAGCTTAGGGAGAAGCGGCATGGATTTCGATCTCGTTCTGCAGGGCACGGTGGTGCTGCCGGACCGCATTCTCGAGCAGGGCTATGTCGCCGTGCGCGACGGTGAGATCGCCGAGGTCGGCCTCGGCGTGCCGCCGGCGGCGCGCGAACGGCATCTGCTCGGCAAAGCGCTGATCCTGCCCGGTGCGATCGACGCGCAGGTGCATTCGCTTTCGCAGAAGGACCAGGAGGATTTCATCTGGTCGACGCGCTCGGCGGCGGCAGGAGGCGTGACTGTCATCGTCGACATGCCCTATGACGAGGGCGATCTCGTCTGCTCAGCAGCGGCGGTGAAGCGGAAGATCGACCATGCCGGTCCGCAGGCGCGCGTCGACTTTGCGCTTTACGGCACCATCGATCCGGAAGAAGGCCCGGCGCGGATCCGCGAAATGGTGGAGGCAGGTGTCGCCGCCTTCAAATTCTCGACCTTCGGCACCGACCCCAAGCGCTTTCCGCGCATTCCGCCGGCTCTGCTCGACGCCTGTTTTGCGGCAATCGCGCCGACGGGGCTGACGGCGGGCGTGCACAATGAGGACGACGAGGCGGTGCGCAGCTACATCGAGCAGGTGAAGGCAAGCGGCATCAGCGACTGGCGGGCGCACGGCCTGTCGCGGCCGCCGATCACCGAGTTGCTGGCGATGCACACGATCTTCGAGACGGGTGCTGCCACCCACTGCCCGGCGCATGTGGTGCACTGCTCGCTCGGGCGCGGCTACGATATCGCGCGCTCCTATCGCCGCGACGGTTTTGCGGCGACGGTCGAATGCTGCATCCACTACCTGACGCTCGACGAGGAAAACGACGTGAAGCGCCTCGGCGGCAAGGCGAAGATCAATCCGCCGGTGCGGCCGCGCGCCGAGGTGGAGAGGCTCTGGAGGAAGGTGGCGGAGGGCGATGTCTGGCTGGTCTCGACCGATCACGTCAGCTGGTCGGAAAACCGCAAGACCAATCCCGACATGCTCGCCAACGCCTCCGGCGTTCCCGGCCTCGAGGTGATGGTGCCGCTTTTCGTCAAAGGTGCCGTCGAACGCGGCATTCCGCTGACATGGGCCGCCAGGCTGATGGCGGAGAACCCGGCGAAGCACTTCCGGCTCGACCATATCAAGGGCGCGCTGACGCCTGGCAAGGACGCCGATATCGTCGTGCTGGAGCCGCGCGACAGCGTCTATGATGCCGCAGCGAGCGGCAACAATGTCGTCGGCTGGAGCCCCTATAACGGCATCCGCCTGCCCTGGACCGTCTCGGCCACTTACCTGCGTGGCGAAAAAATCGCCGAGGGCGCCAAGGTGCTGGCCGAGCCCGGTACCGGGCGCTTCGTGCGGCCGCTGCCGCGCCAGGTCATTGCGGGAGCTGAAGCATGAGCCGCAATCTTCCCGTCAATGCCGACCGGATCGCTGGAGATATCGAGGCGCTGGCCGGGATTACCGAGCCGGGGCATCCCTGGACGCGGCGAGCTTTCTCGCCGCTCTTCCTCGACGGCCGGGCCCATATCGAAGCGCGGATGAAGGCGGCGGGACTGGAAACGCGGATCGATGCCGCCGGCAATCTGGTCGGCCGGCGGACAGGCCGGAAGCCGTGGCTCGGCACGATCATGGCCGGCTCGCATTCCGACACGGTGCCGGACGGCGGCCGCTTTGACGGCATTGCCGGGGTAATTGCGGCGCTGGAGGTGGCGCGCGCGCTACGCGATCAGAATATCGAGCTCGATCACGATCTGGAAATCGTTGATTTCCTCGCCGAGGAGGTGAGCATCTTTGGCGTGTCCTGCATCGGCAGCCGCGGTATGACCGGCCAGTTGCCGGAGGCCTGGCTTTCGCGCGTCAGCGACGGACGCGACCTGGCCGAGGGCATCGCGCAGGTTGGTGGCCGACCTGACGTGCTGATGCAGCAGAACAGGCCCGATATAGCAGGCTTTCTGGAGCTCCATATCGAACAAGGCCCGGTGCTCGAAGCCGAAAAGGAGGACATCGGCATCGTCACCGCGATATCAGGCATTACCCGCATCGAGATCATCGTCGAAGGGCGCGCCGACCATGCCGGTACGACGCCGATGGACCGGCGGGCGGATGCACTGGTGGCGGCATCACAGCTGGTGCTCGACATCCGCAACGCCGCTGCAGAACTTGCCAAAACGCCGGGCCATTTTGCAGCAACGGTCGGGGAATTCAGGATCGAGCCGAATGCCGCCAATGTCGTGCCGTCGAAGGTGGTGCTGCTGATCGATGGCCGTGCCGAAATCCGCGCCGACATGGAGGCATTCTGCCGCTGGCTCGACGGTCATGTCGAAAAGCTGGCGGGAGCCTATGACGTGACGATCAAGACGCCGAACCGGGTTTCCGACAATCAGCCGACGCCTGGCGATGCCGGACTGCTTTCGATCTTGGAGGCTGCCTGCCAACGGGTCGGCGCCAAACATCGGCGCATGGCCTCCGGCGCGGGTCATGACACGGCCTGGATCGCCAAGGTGGCGCCGGCGGCGATGATTTTCGTGCCCTGCCGGGAAGGCCGCAGCCATTCGGCCGACGAATGGGCCGAGAATGACGATATCGCCCTCGGCGCCGCCGTGCTGTTCGAGGCGGTGCGCGAGATGGACAAAAGCTTGAATCAGGAGAAGGCGAATGGGACGCATACTCGTTGAGAAGGACGTGGAAGCTGCCGTCAAGGGCGGCTCCGTCTATGCCGCCGGCGGCGGCGGCTGGGCTGATCACGGGCGGATGCTTGGGTTTGCCGCCGTCAATGTCGGCAAGCCGGAGCTGGTCTCGATCGACGAGCTGAAGGACGAGGACTGGATTGCGACTGCGGCCGCGATCGGCGCGCCGGCCTCCACCACCCCCTGGGAAATGCAGGGCATCGACTATGTGAAGGCGGTGCAATTGCTGCAGGAGGCGCTCGGCGAGAAACTATCCGGGCTGATCATCGGCCAGAACGGCAAATCCTCGACGCTGAACGGCTGGCTGCCATCGGCGATCCTCGGCACCAAGGTGGTCGATGCGGTCGGCGATATCCGCGCACATCCGACAGGCGACATGGGCTCGATCGGCATGGCCGGTTCGCCCGAACAAATGATCCAGACCGCGGTCGGCGGCAACCGGGCGGAGAACCGTTATATCGAACTGGTGGTGAAAGGGGCGACGGCGAAGATCTCGCCGGTGCTGCGCGCCGCCGCCGATCAATCCGGCGGCTTCATCGCCAGCTGCCGCAATCCGCTCCGGGCCTCCTATGTCCGCAGCCATGCGGCACTCGGCGGCATCTCGATGGCGCTTGCGCTCGGCGAGGCGATCATCGCGGCGGAGAAGCGCGGCGGATCAGCCGTCATCGACGCGATCTGCAAGACGACGGGCGGCCATATCCTTGCCGAGGGCATCGTTACCCGCAAGGACGTCGTCTACACCAAGGAAGCCTTCGACATCGGCACGATCAAAGTCGGCTCGGGCGGAACATCGGTGACGCTGCATGTGATGAACGAATATATGGCGGTGGACGACGCGGATGGTGAGCGACTTGCCACCTTCCCTGCCGTCATCACCACGCTTTCGCCGGAGGGCGAGCCGCTCAGCGTCGGCCAGCTTCAGGAGGGCATGCATGTCTTCATCCTGCATGTGCCGATGGATATCATTCCGCTTTCGGCAAGCGTGCTCGATCCGACCGTCTATCCCGTCGTCGAAAAGGCGATGGGGATCGAGATCGCCCGCTATGCGCTGGCGGCGAAGGCCTGAGTCATGGCGCGCGACCGGGGTCTCGAAGAACTGCTGCGCGAGGAACTCGGCGATCGGCCGGGCCTTGCCGAGAAATCCATGTTCGGCGGCTGGGCCTTCATGCTGAACGGCAACCTCCTCTGCGGTGCGCGCCATGACGGCATGCTGGTCCGTCTCGGCAAGGGCAATGACGGCTGGGCGCTGGCATTGCCTGATGTGATCCAGATGCTGTCGGGCGAGCGAGTGATGCATGGCTGGGTGCGAGGCGGTGCCGAGGTTTACGGCGACGATGCCCTGAGACGGCGTCTGCTCGATGCGGCGCTCGCCTATGTGGGATCGCTGCCCAGCAAATAACGAACGAAGGCAGAGCAAAACGAGGAACCCACGATGCCGAAGGCCAATCCACGTCATCCGAAATTTCCGATTCCCGGCGGGCCGGAACTGCGCGCCAAGGGCTGGCGGCAGGAGGCGCTGCTGCGGCTGCTCGAAAACGTGCTTTCCGTCGGCGAGGATCCCGACAATCTGATCGTCTACGCCGCGCTTGGCAAGGCGGCCCGCAACTGGGCGGCGCACAGGGGCATCGTCAAGGCGCTGATCGAGATGGAAGAGGACCAGACGCTGCTCATCCAGTCCGGCAAGCCGATCGGGCTCGTTCGAACCCATGCCAAGGCGCCGCTGGTGATCATGGCGAACTGCAATATCGTCGGGCAATGGGCAAAGGCCGAAGTGTTCTACGAGCTGCAGCGCAAGGGGCTGATCTGCTGGGGCGGGCTGACGGCCGGCGCCTGGCAATATATCGGCAGCCAGGGCGTCATCCAGGGTACCTATGAGATCTTCATGCGCATCGCCGAGCGGCGCTTCGGCGGCGATCTCCTCGGCCGCTTCGTGCTGACGGCCGGCCTCGGCGGCATGGGCGGAGCGCAGCCGCTTGCCGGCCGCATGGCAGGGGCTGCGATCCTCTGTGTCGACATCGATCCGGAGCGTGCCCGCAAGCGCCAGCAGATCGGCTATCTCCAGGAAATCGCCCCCGAT
Source organism: Rhizobium binxianense (assembly GCF_028994275.1). Taxonomy (NCBI): domain Bacteria; kingdom Pseudomonadati; phylum Pseudomonadota; class Alphaproteobacteria; order Hyphomicrobiales; family Rhizobiaceae; genus Rhizobium; species Rhizobium binxianense. Next base: position 4,542,149 of record NZ_CP118713.1, on the reverse strand, counting down.
CTCGACACCGCCCTTCAGATGATCGATGCAGCGGTGAAGGACAAACGGGCGCTTTCCGTCGGCCTCGTCGGCAATGCTGCGGAAGTCTATCCTGAGATCGCCCGCCGCGGCATCGTGCCCGACATCGTCACCGACCAGACCTCGGCGCATGACCTCGTCTATGGCTACGTGCCGAAGGGCATGAGCCTCGAGCAGGTCAAGGGCCTGCGCGACGACGGCCAGGGGCAGTTGATGGCGGCAAGCCGCGCCTCGATCGTCGAGCATGTGACGGCGATGCTGGAGTTTCAGAAGCGTGGCTCGGAAGTCTTCGACAACGGCAACCTGATCCGCACGCAGGCCAAAGAGGGCGGCGTTGCCAATGCCTTCGACATTCCGATTTTCACCGAAGCCTATCTCAGGCCGCTGTTTGCCCGGGCGATCGGCCCGTTCCGCTGGATGGCGCTATCTGGCGAGGAGAGCGATATCGCCCGGATCGACGATCTGCTGCTTGAGATGTTCCCTGATAACAAGATCATCACCAACTGGATCCGGCTGGCGCGCGAGCATGTGCCCTTCGAAGGGCTACCGGCGCGCATCGCCTGGCTCGGCCACGGCGAACGCACCGCACTCGCCCGGCGCGTCAATGCGCTGGTTGCGAGCGGCGAACTCAAAGGCCCGGTCGCCTTCTCCCGCGACCATCTCGACGCCGGCGCCATGGCGCATCCGAATATCATGACCGAGGGGATGAAGGACGGCTCCGACGCGATCGCCGACTGGCCGCTGATCGATGCGATGATGCTCTGTTCGTCGATGGCGGATCTCGTCGTCGTCCATTCCGGCGGCGGCGGCTATGCCGGCTATATGACAAGCTGCGGCGTCACCGTCGTCGCCGACGGCACGGATGCCGCCGACGAACGGCTCGACCATGCGCTCACCAATGACACGGCGCTCGGCGTCATGCGGTATGCCGATGCGGGTTACGAGGAGGCGCTGGACGAGGTGGCGAAGAAGAACGTGCCTTATATCCGGCTTGGTTGATGTGCGGGAGGCAGCGCGTCAGGCGATCAGATTGGAGACTTCGAGGAGGTTGCCGTCGGGGTCCCTGAAATAGACCGAGCGCAGACGTCCGGTCGCACCGGTGCGCTCGACCGAACCCTCTTCGATCGCAACGCCTGAGGCCTGCAGATGGGCGATGACATCGGCAAGCTGTGTCTCGGCGATGAAGCAGAGGTCGCCGGAGCCGGGTGTGGGTTGCCTTGCCTTGGGATCGAATTCGTGGGCGGCCCGATGCAGGTTGATCTTCTGCCCGCCGAATTTCAGCGCCTTGCGGCCTTCTGCAAAGGTTTCGACCGACATGCCGAGGATGCGGGAATAGAAATCGCAGATGATGGCGATATCGGCGACGGTCAGCACGAGATGATCGAGGCGGTCTATGCGGATCATGCTTTTCTCCTCGCGAGGTGCTTTCCAAAACAAGCGGAGACAAAGGCAAGCGCCAGCATGGCAAGCGTGAAGATAACGACAGCGGTCCAGCCTTCAACCGCGAAGAACCAGCCGCCCGCCGAACCCATGAGGCTGGAGCCGACATAATAGGCGAGCATATAGAGTGACGAGGCGTGACCTTTGGTGCCATGCGCCAATCTGCCGACAAGGCCGCTGGCGATGGAATGGCTCATGAAGAAACCGGTCGTCAGCACGATGATACCGAGGATAATCGTCGGCAGCGAGGCGAAGAGTGTCAGCGCGCTGCCCACGGCAGTCAGCGCGAGACCGAAAAGAAGCACGGAAAAGTGGCCGATCCGGTCTCCGAGCAGGCCGCCGATCGAGGAGGCGCCGATGCCGAAGAGATAGACGGTGAAGATCAGGCCGAGTTCGGTCTGGTTGAGGCCGTAAGGCGGCGCCACCAGGCGGAAACCGGCATAATTATAGATCGTCACGAAGGAGCCCATCGCCAGGAAGGCGATGGCGAAGAGGAAGGGCAGCGCCGGATTGCTGAGATGGCCGAGCCAGGCTTTTGCATGAAAGCGCGGATCGAAGCCCGGCCGGCGGACGAAATTGCGTGACGGCGGCAAGAGGGCGATGAAGCCGATCGCGGCGGCAAGGCCGATGGCGCCGATGATGAAAAGCGCCGGACGCCAGGTGAGATATTCGGCGAAGATGCCGGTCAGTACGCGGCCGGACATGCCGCCGAAAGCCGTGCCGCCGACATAGAGGCCCATGGTGGCACCAAGGCCGCGTGGATCGATTTCCTCGGCGAGATAGGCCATGGCAACGGCCGGCACACCGCCGAGAACCAGGCCCTGCAGGGCGCGGATGACGAGCAGTAGATGCCAATTCGGGGCAAAAGCGGTGGCAATGGTCAGCAATGCCGCCCCGACCAGCGATATCGACATCAGGCTGCGGCGGCCAAGGCCTTCCGAGACGGCGGCGGCACAGACGATGGCGACCGCCAGGAAACCGGTGGAGAGCGAGAGGGATAGCGAGCTTTCGGCCGGACTGACGGCGAATTCCTGCGAGAAGATCGGCAGCAACGGCTGCACGCAATAGAGCAGCGAGAAGGTGGAAAAGCCTGAGAGGAAGAGCGCCAGGCTGGCGCGGCGATAGGCGCCGGTGCCACGGGTCAGGTAGTGCTTCTGCCCTGGGATCGCTGATGTTTCGGAGGTGTTCATTGCATGCACTGACGTCGGCATATCTTCATCCTTCCAGCCTCCGATCTAGTCAACGCCGCTCCATTTGTCCAATATATGACACTGGAGATTTCGATAGGTTTTGGAGATGGCGATGGAGCTGCGGCACTTGCGATATTTTCTCGCGGTAGCGGAAGAAGGCAATTTCACCCGTGCCGCCGGCAAGCTCGGCATCGGGCAGCCACCGCTCAGCCAGCAGATCCGCGATCTGGAAAGGGAAGTGGGTGCGGCGCTGTTTCACCGCGTGCCGCACGGGGCCGAATTGACGGCAGCGGGCGCGGCATTCCTCGGCGAGGCAAAGGCTTCGCTCGCGGCTGCGAAAAAGGCGAAGCTTGCGGCGCAAAGCGCCAATCGCGGCGAGACCGGCCGGTTGTCGCTCGGCTTCACCGCTTCCTCCGCCTTCAATCCCGTGGTCAGCACGACGATCCGCCGCTTTCGCGCGCGCTGGCCGGAGGTGCAGCTGTCGCTGACGGAAATGAATACGCTGGCGCTGATGCAGAAGCTCGAACGCGGCGAGCTCGACGCCACCTTCATGCGCCCCAGCCTGGACGATCCCGCCGGCATCCAGCTGCGGCGGCTGCCGGATGAGCCGATGGTGATCGCCCTGCCCGCCAGCCATCCCTTGGCACGGCATAGCAAGCTACCGCTTGCGGCGCTGGCAGAAGAACCCTTCATCCTCTTTCCGCGACTCGTGGGCTTGAGCCTCTACGACGACGTCGTGCTTGCCTGCCGCAAGGCGGGATTCGAGCTGACCGTGGCACAGGAAGCGCCGCAAATTTCCTCGGTCGTCAATCTGGTGGCGGCCGATCTCGGCGTCTCGATCGTGCCGGCTTCGATTTCGCAGATCAAGCTCGAAGGCGTGGCCTACCGGCCGATCGAGGGGCCGCCAGCCGTGGCGCGCCTGGCGCTGGCAATCCTGAAAACACACCGCTCGCCGGTCACCGAGAACTTGATCAGCTTGCTGAACTCATGAATTAGCCCACCGGATCCCAATAGGGCGGATCGCCGAAGCTCTTCTTCAGATGGTCGGCGATGGCGCGGAGCTTGGCGGAGGGATTTCGGCCCTCGGGATGGGCCATGTAGATGAATTCGGCCTCCGGCCTGTGCCCGACATCGATTTCGGCTAGCCGGCCCTCACGGATGGCCGGGCCGGCGATGAAGGCGGGCAGCAGCGCGATGCCGAGACCGGCAATCGCGGCGTCGCGGAGCATGTCGCCATTGTTGATGCCGAGCGCCAGTTTCGCACGGACGACGATCGCACCGTCGGGCGTCTGGAAGCGCCAGTCGGCAACGCCGCGATTGGTGTAGAAGATGCCGCGATGGCTGTTGAGATCGGCGAGCGAGGACGGAATTCCCTGGCGGGCGAGATAATCCGGCGAGGCGCAGAGAAGGCGGCGGCTGCGTGTGAGCTTCCAAGCGACCAGCCGGCTATCGGCGATCGGACCATTGCGGATGATGGCATCGTAGCCGTCCGAGGCGGCATCGACGCGCCGGTCATCGATATCGAGGGTCAGTTCGATCTCGGGATGTTCGGCGAGAAAAGGATAAAGCGCCGGGCCGAGATGCATGCGGCCGAAGGTGACGGGGGCAGCGATGCGGATCGGGCCTGAGAGCGTTCCGCGCCGCTCGGCCATATCTGCCGCGGCTTCCTCGATCTCGCGCACGATGCGCGCCGCGCGCTCCAGGAAGACCATGCCATCCTCCGTCAAAGTGAGCTTGCGGGTCGTTCGGTGCAGCAGCATGCCGCCGAGCGACTTCTCCAGCTCCGCCAGCCTTTCGCTGACGACGGATTTGGACAGCCGCAGCCGCCGGGCCGCTTCGCTGACCGAGCCCGCCTCGACCACGGCGACGAAAGCCGCAATGCCTTCGATCCTGATCATCGTTCGGCTTTTCCGAATTCGAGTTCCCCAATCTGAAGACTAATCCGAACGAAAGGAAAATGCCATCTTCCATTCAACGAAAGGGGCGGCAGACGCCGCCTCACCTCAAATAGGAGATGGAACCATGAACCGCTTGAACAACAAGGTCGCGATCGTCACCGGCGCAAGCTCCGGCATCGGCCGCGCCACGGCAAAGCTCTTCGCTGCCGAAGGCGCCAAGGTCGTTGTCGGCGCCCGCCGCCAGGGCGAACTCGACAGCCTCGTCGCCGAGATCAAGGCAGAGGGCGGCGACGCCATCGCCATTGCCGGAGACGTGCGCTCGGAAGATTATCACAAGGCGCTGGTCGCCGCCGCCGTGACGAATTACGGCAAGCTCGACATCGCCTTCAACAATGCCGGCACGCTCGGCGAAGCCGGTCCGAGCACCGCCGTTTCCGAAGCGGGCTTCAGCGAGGCGCTGGCAATCAATCTGACGGCCTCCTTCCTCGCCGCCAAGCACCAGATCGGGGCGATGGTGGAAAATGGCGGCGGCTCGGTGATCTTCACCTCGACCTTCGTCGGCTACAGCTTCGCCTTTCCCGGCGTTGCCGCCTATGCTGCCAGCAAATCCGGGCTGATCGGCCTGACGCAGGCGCTTGCCGCCGAATTCGGCCAGCAGGGCGTGCGCGTCAATGCCATCCTGCCGGGTGCCGTCGATACAGACATGTATCGGGACATGAACGATACGCCTGAGAAGCAGGCCTTCGTCACCAATCTGCATGCGCTGAAGCGTGTCGCAACACCCGAAGAACTCGCCCGCTCGGTTCTCTATCTCGCCTCCGACGATGCGAGCTTCGTCACCGGCACGGCGTCGTTGGTCGACGGCGGCGCTTCGATCACCCGCACCTGAGACGGCGCGGCGCGGTTATCCGCTGCGAGTTGATCATCCTTCAACGCGCCGGCTTATCGCGCCGCTTTTTTCAGAGCATTCTTGCATTGAACAAAAACGGGCCACGCCCCAACATTCGGTCAAAGGAACTTCATCATGTCACGCCTGCAGAACAAGACAGCCCTCATCACCGGCGGCACCAGTGGCATCGGTCTCGAGACCGCCCGCCAGTTCATCGCTGAGGGCGCCCGCGTCGTCGTTACCGGCAGCAGCGCGGCAAGCGTCGAGGCGGCCCGCGCCGAATTCGGCGGCAAAGCCACCGTCATCCAGGCCGATGCCGGCAATGCGGTCGGCCAGAAGGCCGTCGCCGATAGCGTGAGAGAGGCTTTCGGCACGCTCGACATCCTCTTCGTCAACGCCGGGATCGCCGAATTCGGGCCGCTGGAACAGTGGAGCGAAGCCGCCTTCGACAAGTCGGTTGATATCAACGTCAAGGGCCCGTTTTTCCTAATTCAGGCGCTGCTGCCTATTTTTTCGAAGCAGGCTGCGATCGTGCTAAACACCTCGATCAACGCCCATATCGGCATGCCGAATTCCAGCGTCTATTCGCTGACGAAGGGCGCGCTGCTGACGCTTGCCAAGACCCTGTCGGGCGAACTCATCGGCCGCGGCATCCGCGTCAACGCCGTCAGCCCGGGCCCGATCGCTACGCCGCTCTACAGCAAGCTTGGCGCTTCGGAAGCCGATTCCAAGGCGATGACCGCACAGATCCAGGCCCAGATTCCCGTCGGCCGTTTCGGAACCCCCGGCGAAGTCGCCAAGACGATCGTTTTCCTCGCCTCCGATGAGGCGGCCTATATCGTTGGCAGCGAACTCATCATCGATGGCGGGATGAGCAACCTCTGAACCCACGAAAATGGCGGGCTGACGTCATGAACGGGGCGGCACCCGCCGGCTGCGCCGATGCGTGCCGTCCCTGCGATTGCATGTTCTGCGCCAAAGGCTTAGGGTCGGGACCAGTCAAAAAGGCGACGGGTAGAAAAGCCATGGCTCTCAGCGGCAAACGCATCCTCCTCATCATCTCCGGCGGTATCGCCTGCTATAAGAGCCTGGATCTGATCCGCCGGCTGCGCGAGCGGGGCGCGAGCGTGCGCCCTGTGATGACCAAGGGCGCCCAGGAATTCGTCACGCCGCTGGCCGTCGGTGCGCTGGCGGCGGACCACGTCTTCCTCGACCTGTTTTCGCGGCAGGACGAACAGGATGTCGGCCATATCAGGCTGGCGCGCGACTGCGACCTCGTGCTGATCGCCCCTGCCACGGCCGACCTGATGGCAAAGATGGCGAACGGGCTTGCCGACGATCTCGCTTCGACCGTGCTGCTGGCAACCAACAGGCCGGTGCTTGCCGCACCGGCGATGAATCCGGCCATGTGGGCGCATCCGGCGACCCGGCGCAATGCCGCGATGCTGAGGGCCGATGGCATCCGCTTCGTCGGGCCGATGGCCGGCGAGATGGCGGAGAGCCGGGAGGCCGGGCTCGGCCGGATGGCGGAACCGCTGGAGATCGTCGCGGCGGCCGAAACCCTGCTCGACGAAGGAGAAACGCCGCTCAAGGGACGCAAGGCGATCGTCACATCGGGACCGACCCATGAGCCGATCGATCCGGTGCGCTACATCGCCAACCGCTCCTCCGGCCGGCAGGGCCATGCGATTGCCGCAGCCCTTGCCAAGCTCGGAGCCGAGGTGACGCTGGTATCGGGGCCGGTGACGATCGCCGATCCGGTCGGCGTCAACGTCATCCACGTCGAGCGGGCCGAGGAAATGCGCGATGCCGTGCTGGCGGCGCTGCCGGCCGACATCGCCGTGATGGTCGCAGCGGTGGCGGACTGGCGCGTCGCCTCGGCCGCCGACCAGAAGCTGAAGAAACATCCGGGCGAATCCATTCCGACGCTGGCGCTGACCGAGAATCCGGACATCCTGAAAACCGTCGGCCATCACACGATGCGGCCGAAGCTGGTGATCGGCTTTGCCGCCGAGACGCAGGATGTGGAAAACAATGCCAAGGCGAAGCTCGAACGGAAGGGCGCCGACATGATCGTCGCCAATGACGTTTCTCCAGCGACCGGCATCATGGGCGGCAGCCGCAACAGCGTCAAACTCGTCCGTCACGACGGCGTCGAGCCATGGCCCGACTTGACGAAGGAAGAGGTCGCCCAGAGACTGGCGGCGCTGATCGCCGAGTGGCTCAGCTGACCGCGAGCGATCAAGCAGACATAGCTACCCGCTGCGGCTTCACGGCATCCCGCTTCGCTGGCCGGAAATCGGCGACGTCGATGCCGTTTTTGCCGACGGTGACGGCGCTGCCGTCCGGAATCTCCGCCCAGGCATCGCCATCGTCGTTCAGCGGCTCGGAGACGAGGCAATAGCCGGCTCCGACCGGTGAGGCATAGAGCGTCGGCGCCTTGCGATCGGTGGCATAACGGATCGCATAAAGCGTGTTACCGTCGGAGAAGGCGGCGGTAAAGCGCAGCAGGATCGAGCCGATGACGCTGCCGGCCAGATCCTCGACGACACCGATCATTTCAGCCATCGCGGCGATCGGCGCCTCACGCAGGCCGAACTGCAGCGCCAGCAGGAACATCAGCTCGGAATCGGTGGTGCCGCCGCGGGCATTGAACAGCTCGTCGTCAAGCAGCGCCTCCATCGGCCGGCGCAGGCGCTCGAAGCCTGCGATCTGGCCGTTATGCATGAAGGACCAGGTGCCATGGGTGAAGGGATGGCAGTTGTCGCGGCGCGTGCCGCCGCCTGTGGCAGCACGGACATGGGCGAGAAAGAGCGGCGAACGGATCTGCCGCGCCAGGCTCTTCAGATTGCAATCCGACCAGGCCGGGAGGATATCGCGGTAACGGCCGGGCTCGGGCCTGTCGCCATACCAGGCGATGCCGAAACCATCGCCATTCGTCGCGGTCTTGGCGCGGGTGGCGCAATGGGACTGCTCGATCAGGGAGTGGGCGGGCGAGGATACCAGCTCCTCGAGATAGAGAGGGTCTCCACGATAGGCTGCCCAGCGACACATGGCTCTTTGCTCCGGAACCCGCCGCCGCATCGGCGGGAATCTCTAAATTGTCGAACGACGCAGCTAACAACAGCTTAACGCGCGGCCGGTTTGCAAGGGCAAGATGACCGTTTCGTGGCGCAAAACATCTTCAAATTCGGCGAACAGCTGTGTTCTCTCGTGAACACCTGCGTTCCGCAAAGACAGCGCATACGTGCATTTCTGCTTGCATCTCCAAAGAATCAGCCTAACTTTAAGCCATCAGCAACAGAACGAAAGGAAGGTGATCCAATGTCTAATGAGATTTCGGACCTCGTAACGGGCATGGGAGAGGTGATGAAAGCGAGGCAGCCCTCGCACTAACCCCCGCCTTCCTGGGGCTGCATCGACAGTCCAGGCCAGTTTGAGGCCAAACTCATGGAAAAGGGTCGCCGAGGCGGCCCTTTTTTATTGCCTTGACGCGATCGCATTGACGGAGGAGCGAAATCCCATTACTCATAAAGTCATCAGATGACTTTATGAGTAATGGGATGCGCGCCCTCAGCAAGACCAATCTCGCCGATGAAGCAATCGAAGCGATCCGCGGCGACATTCTCGGCAAACGCTGGGCGGTCGGCGAGAAATTGCCGAACGAAGCCTCGCTGTCGGCGATGCTCTCCGTCAGCCGCGGCACGGTGCGCGAGGCGGTGCGGGTTCTGGTCTCCCAGGGTTATCTCGAGACACGGCAGGGGTCTGGAACCTATGTGCGCTCGACCAGCGATGCCGGCCGGCCGCTGACGATGGCGCGGCGCGCCAGCCTGCGGGACCAGTTCGAAGCGCGCCTGGCGCTCGACGTCGAAGCGGCCCGGCTGACGGCAGTCCGCAAGACGCCGGCGACCATTGCCGGGCTTCGCCGGCTGCTTGCCGAACGCGGCAGTTACGATGGCGGCGATCAGGCGGCCTTCATCGAGCGCGACCTCGCCTTCCACAAAGCCGTCATCGCCGCTTCCGGCAACCGGGCGATGATCGAGATCTACGATTTCTTCTCGGCCTCGATCGCCGACACCATCGCCGCGACGCTCGGCACGGATATTCCGGAACCCGATATGCAGGCGCATGCCGCTATCGTCGACGCCATCGAAACCGGCGATCCCGACCGGGCGGATGCGGCGGTGCGTCGCTTCATGGCGCCGGTTCTTGCCGCCCTCGACCGGATGATCCTGTCATGACCATGCCCGCCACCGATGCCCACGCACTCGACGCCGCCGACGAACTGCTTGTAGACGCCGAGGCCGGCAGCCTTCCTCCGCCGCAAGCAACACCGGTGCGGGGTTCCGCAGATCGTTTTCTGCTCGGCGCGAGCCTGGTGCTGATCGCCTTCAACCTGCGACCGGTGTTCTCAAGCGCCTCGGCGCTGCTGCCGGAAATCCGCATTGAACTGGGGCTGAGCGCGCTGGGCGCCAGCCTGCTCACCACCCTTCCCGTCGTCTGCCTCGGCGCCTTTTCGCCGCTTGCGCCTCGCCTTGCCCAGCGCCTCGGCACTGAGCGCACGCTGCTCGGCGTTATCCTGCTTCTGGCGCTCGGCACGGCTTTACGCGGACTTTCCTCCGTGCCGCTGCTCTTCATCGGCACCGCGCTCGCCGGCGCCTGCATCGCCATCGGCAACGTGTTGCTGCCGGGGCTGGTGAAGCGGGACTTCGCCGGCCGCGCCGCACTGACGACCGGCTTTTACACGATGGCGTTCTGCGCCGGTGCGGCAAGTGCCGCCGGGCTGACGCTGCCGATCGAGCACGCACTCGGCGGCTCCCTTGCCGGCGCCCTCGCCATCTGGGCGTTGCCGGCGCTTGCCGTCGGTCTCATCTGGCTGCCCCAGGTTCTTCGCACCGGCGGCCAGGCGAGACGAAACGGCTTCCACGTCAAAGGCCTCTGGCGCGACCGACTCGCCTGGCAGGTGACGCTGTTCATGGGGCTGCAATCGGCCCTTGCCTATTGCATCTTCGGCTGGCTGGTTCCGATCCTGCGCGAACGCGGGCTCGACGGCGTTACATCAGGGGCGATCGTGTCGCTATCGGTGATGGTGCAGGCGGCATCCTGCCTTGTTGTGCCGCATATCGCGGTGCGCGGCCGCGACCAACGGCTGATCAATGCCAGCCTCTGCGGCGTCGCCGTCACCGCCCTGCTCGGCCTGCTGTTTGCGCCGCTGTCGACGGTCTGGTTATGGGCGGTGCTGCAGGGCGTCGGCCAGGGTGGGCTGATCGCCGCGGCGATGACGACGATCGTGCTGCGCTCGCGCGATCCCGAGGTCGCCGCCCATCTTTCCGGCATGGCGCAATGCGTCGGTTACCTCCTGGCCGCCATCGGCCCGCTCATCGTCGGTCTCATCCGCGCCTGGACGGGGAGTTTTTCCTGGTGCGCCGCCCTCTTCGTCGCGCTCGGACTGGGAGCGGCGATCAACGGCTGGAGGGCTGGCCGAGCGGTCGAAATCAACGTTCACGCTGTGGAGAAGGCCGGCTGAGCCGCTCGTTCACTTGCTCGTTCACTGGCCCATCACCATCTCTTGATGCCCGTCGCCGATCGCGGATGCTACGCTATCTCAAGCTCATATCCCGCACCGCCGGAGAAGACATGTTGCGTTTACATCTACTGTTTCTGCTTGCCGCACTTGCCGGGTCGCTGGCCCCTGCCCTTTCCCCGGCGCAGGAAAGCGGTCACGAGAGGGCCAATGTCGAAAGCGCCGCGCGCGAGGGCGTGCTGAAGCTGCTGCCGGCCGATTCCGTCACCGAGCACGAGTTGACGATCGGCGGCCGGAAGGTCGCCTATACCGCCACCGCCGGCACGCTTGACCTCTTCGGCCAGGATGGAGCGCAGACCGGCGCGATCTTCTATACCGCCTATGTCGCGAAGGACGGCGGCCCGGATCGACCGCTGACCTTTGCCTTCAATGGCGGGCCCGGTGCTGCTTCCGCCTTTCTGCATCTCGGGCTGGTCGGGCCGGCGGTGCTCGACTTCGGACCGCAGGGACGCGACGGCGCCAATGCGAAGCTCGTCGACAACCCGCAAAGCTGGCTCGATTTCACCGACCTGGTGCTGATCGACCCGATCGGCACCGGCTGGAGCCGGACGGCAAAGGCCGACGACGCCTCCAATTATTACAACGTCAATGCGGATGCTGAGAGCATCGCCAAGGCGATCGCCCTCTATGTCGCGCACAACAACCGTTCCAACTCGCCGAAATATCTTCTCGGCGAAAGTTATGGCGGCTTCCGCGCCGCTAAGGTCGCCTCGGCGCTGCAGGAAAGCCAGGGCATCATCGTCGCCGGCGCGGTGATGCTTTCGCCCTTGCTCGAAGGCCAGCTGATGTTCAATGCCGATCAGTTCGCGCTCGGCGCCGCGCTGGAGCTGCCGTCGCTGGCGGCGGCCGAACTCGACCGGCGCAACGTTTTCGACAAAGAGAAGCAGAAGGAGGCCGAGACCTTCGCGCTCGGCGACTATCTGACGACACTCGCCGGGCCGCCGCCGACGGGCGCCGATGCCACGGCCTTCTATGGCAGGATTGCCAGGCTGACGGGCATTCCCGAGGATATCGTCACCCGCAACCGCGGCTTCCCAGGCAATTCCTTCGTCAAACATTCCGACGCCGGCAGCGGCGCGGTGACGAGCCCCTACGACGCCGCCTTTGCCACCCCCGACCCCTATCCGGAATCCGATTACGACCGCGGCGACGACGCCATCCTCGACGGCTTCACCCGCGCCTATGGCGGCGCCTTTGCCGGTTACGCCCGCAACCAGCTCGGCTTCAGGACGGAGATGACCTATTCGCTGCTCGACAGCGATATCAGCCGGCGCTGGGAATGGGGCGGGCGCGGCGGCGGCTCGCGCTTGCAGGCGAGCGCCACCGACGACATCCGGCAGCTGCTCGCCTCGAACCCGGCCTTTCACCTGCTGATCGCGCATGGCTACAGCGACCTGGTGACGCCTTACGGCGTCAGCCGCTACGTGGTCGACCATCTGCCAGCGTCGCTTGCCGGCGGCCGCGTCGGGCTGAAACTTTATCGCGGCGGCCATATGTTCTATACGAAAGCCGATCAGCGGGCCGCCTTCACGGCCGATGCCAAGGCCTTCTACGCCACACGGCCGGCCGCACCGCCGGCGGACTGAGGAATCGCCGATGCATATCACCGGGGGATGCCACTGCGGCGCCATCCGCTACCAGGCGGAGATCGATCCGGAACGGATCTCCATCTGCCATTGCACCGATTGCCAGCGGCTGACAGGTTCCGCCTATCGCGTCACCGCACCGGCGCGGTCGGCCAGTTTCACGCTCACTTCAGGCGCGCCGAAAGCCTATGCGAAATATGGCGACAGCGGCGGTCTCAGCCGGCAATTCTTCTGCCCCAATTGCGGATCGCCGCTTTACCGCACCGATGGCGAAGGCGGCGCGATCGGCATCCGCGTCGGCAGCATCGACCAGCGGCGGGAACTCACGCCTAGGAAACAGATATGGTGCCGGTCGGCTTTAACAGGGGTGGAGAATATCGAGCACCTGCCGCGCTTTGACGGCGAGGACTAAGGAGACGATTGCATCTGGACTCGGCAACGTTCGCCCCCAGCCTATTCCGGCAAAGGCATATCCGGCCAGCTCTCGGTGAAGCCGGCCTGCACGGGACGCTCCAAATAGGTGGAAAGCGCGATGTAGCTGCGGGTGCCGGTGACGCCGGGAACGGCATGGATCTGCGCCAGAAAAGCCTCCAAGGCCTGCGGGCTGGCGGTGCGGACCTTGAAGAGAACGCTCGCGTCGCCCGCGACCGAATGCATCTCCTCGACCTCGGGAAACTGCAAGACCTGCATCAACCGCTCGCTCTTGCCCCAGCCGGCCGCTTCCACATGCACGAAAGCAAGCAGCGGTTTGCCAAGCGCCGCACCGTCCAGCGCAGCATGCACGCCTTTGATCGCGCCGGATTGTCTGAGGCGGCGCACACGCTCATGCACGGCCGGCGTAACTCTGGCCGCTGTCGGCGGCGAGTGCCGCTAATATTTTTCGGTCGAAGACATCAATGGCCGGCTGCTGCGGGTGCCTCTGCCGAAGATCCTCTGTATTTTTAGCCATTCGGTAAACTCCTCTTCCTGCCGAAAAATAATCGCCGATACTGGCATTTTTCAACAGAATATTCGGCGGAAGGGAAATCTCATGGAGATGATCGAGCGCAGTCCGGAAAGCGGGATCTATCCGGCGAGCCCCGACTACATTCACGCGCTGGAGGTCAGGCATCCCACGCGGCTGCTCTTCGTCAGCGGCACGATGGGTCTCGGTGCAGAGGGAATGGCGGCACCTGATCTGGAAGGACAGCTGGAGCTTATCTGGTCCAATCTGCGCGCCATCCTCGCTTCGGCTGACATGACCGTGGACAATATCGTCCGGCTGACGAGCTATCTGCGCGACGGCGCCTTTGTGGAGGCGAACCAGAATGCCCGTCTTCGCGCACTTGGCGGCCGCGCCGTCCCGACCACGGCCATCATCGTCGAAACGCTGCGCAACGACTGGCTCGTCGAGATCGAGATCATCGCTGCCGGATGACGGCAGATTGGCCATCGCACCCAAAGGCGCGATGGCCATAATTTTCAGGCCGCCTGTTTCAACAGGCCGAGGGCCTCGGCCAGATCGACCTCACCGAGGAAACCGCCGCTGCTTTTCGCCTCCTGCCGATGCTCGATCGCATGGGCAAAACGCACGGCCGGCTGCTGCTGCATGCGCTCATAGAGGCGGTGCAGGCCGGGAAACTGCCGGCGGTCGACGACCTTGTGAAAATCGTTCCAGCGGGCGATGCCGACGAAATAGGCATCGGCCAGGCTCGGCCCGTGGCCGAGAAGCCATTCGCGGCCGGCAAGCAGACGCTCCAGCGTATGATGCGCTTTTTCGACCCCAGCGATGCCATAGGCCGTGAGGGCCTGTTTCTGCTGCGGCTCCAGCGGATGTTCGAACGCATACCAGAGCGGACCGAAGGCCTTGAAGTAGGTGGTATTGAGAAAGGCCAGCATCTGGTTCAGCCGATCGAAATCCGCCGACCCCTGCGCAAAACCCAGGCCGGTGCCGATCGCGCGGGCGCCGATATGGTGGAGGATCGCCATGCTTTCGCTGATCGTCCTGCCATCTTCGAGCAGCAGCGACGGGGTTTCGCCGACTGCATTGATCCTGATGTAGTCGTCGGAGGAGACCATTTCCGGCATCGCGACGCGGCAAAGCCGATAAGGCAGACCGGACCATTCCAGCGCGACGATCGAGCCGAAGGAGCAGCCTTCCGGCACGCCGTAAAACAATATGGGTGACATCAATCGTTCCTTTCAGAATTGAACTCTTTTGGACGTGATCAATGTGCTGATGTGGACGATCCTGCGGTAGAGGCTATAAATGCATCGCAATGTCTACATTTGTGGAAGATGGTCATGGCGCCTTTCAACCTCAACGATCTTCATCTCTTCGTCCAGGCCGTCGACAGCGGCAGTTTTACCGCCGCCGCCAGACATCTCGGCATTCCGAAATCGACCGTCAGCAAGCGGGTTGCCGAGCTGGAGGGGCGCCTCGGCGTCCGGCTGATCCAGCGCACGTCGCGCAGCTTCGCGCTGACCGAGCTCGGCCGGGAATTTTTTCAGCATGCCCAGGCCTCGATCATCGAGGCGGAAATGGCCGAAGGTATCGTGCGGCGACATCTGGCTGAACCGGCCGGCAGCGTTCGCCTCACCGCCTCGGTGCCGACGGCGCAGTTCACCCTGACGGAACATCTGCCGGCGCTGGCAGCGCGATATCCGAAGCTTCGGCTCTCCGTTCACGTAACG
Organism: Rhizobium binxianense; assembly: GCF_028994275.1. Taxonomy (NCBI): domain Bacteria; kingdom Pseudomonadati; phylum Pseudomonadota; class Alphaproteobacteria; order Hyphomicrobiales; family Rhizobiaceae; genus Rhizobium; species Rhizobium binxianense. The sequence goes on along the minus strand of NZ_CP118713.1, from coordinate 4,526,871 downwards.
GACCGCTTCGTCGATATCGTGCAGGAAGGCTTCGATATCGCGCTGCGCAGCCACCGCGGGCCGCTGCCGGATTCGGCGCTGGTGCAGCGGAAGCTCGCCAGCCACCCTTTCCTCGTTCTGGCTTCGCCGGATTATATCAGTACGCACGGACAACCGCGCCGGCCGGAGGAGCTGGTCGAGCACGCAACGATCATGACCAGCCTGACGGAGAACCAGTGGCGGCTCACCTCCGATGACGGCGATGAGGCACTCGTGACACTGCAATCCGTCATGGCGGCGGATGAGCCCTATGTCCTGATGGAAACGGCCGCTGCCGGGCTTGGCATTACCTGCCTGCCGACATCCGTCTGCCGGAAGGCGCTGGCAGATGGGCGGCTGGTGCGGGTGCTGCCGGACTGGACGGCCGGCAGCATCGAGACGACGATCCTGATGCCGCACCGGCGCGGGCAGCTGCCGGCGGTGCGCGCCGTCGTCGATTTCCTGGCCGAGCGGCTCGGCGGTTAGCTATCACGCCGCCTTGGCGGCGTGATATTCCTTGATCGCGACCATCTTGATTGCCGGATGGCGCTCGGACTCGTAACGCAGCGAGAAGCCGTCCTGGGCGAGGAAGACCGGATCGCCGTCGAGGTCGCGGGCGATATCGCCGCGCTTGACGGTGAGGAATTTTTCCAGATCGGCAGGCTGATCGGCCGAGATCCAGCGGCAGACGGAGAAACGCGACATTTCGAAGGAGACCGGCAGGCCGTATTCGGCCATCAGCCGCTCCTTCAACACGTCGAGCTGCAGGGCGCCGACGACGCCGACGATTGCCGGCGAGCCGTCTTCCGGCGAAAACAGCTGGACGACGCCCTCTTCGGCCATCTGCTGCAGAGCTTCCTTGAGCTTCTTCGCCTTCATCGCGTCTTCCAGGCGCACCCGGCGCAGGATCTCCGGCGAGAAGTTCGGCACGCCCTGGAAGACCAGCGATTCACCCTCGGTCAGCGTATCGCCGATCCGGAGCGTGCCGTGGTTGGGAATGCCGACGACGTCGCCGGCATAGGCGGTGTCGGCGAGCTGGCGCTGCGACGCGAAGAAGAATTGCGGCGCCGTCAGGCCGAGCTGCTTGCCGGTGCGGGCAAGCCTTGCCTTCATGCCGCGCTCGAGCTTGCCGGAGCAGATGCGGGCAAAGGCGATGCGGTCGCGGTGGTTGGGATCCATATTGGCCTGGATCTTGAAGACGAAGGCCGTCATCTTGTCGTCGGTGGCGTGCACCGTCCTGGTATCGGCGACCTGATCACGCGGCGGCGGCGCGAAATCGCCGAGCGCATTGATGAGGTCGCGAACGCCGTAATTGCGCAGCGCCGAACCGAAGAAGACAGGCGTCATATGGCCTTCCAGGAAGGCCTGGCGGTCGAACGGACGGCAGGCCTCGATCGCCAGCTCAGTCTCCTCGACGAAGGCCTGGCGTTCGTTTTCCGGCAGTCTGCCGGCCACGCTCTGCGGGCCGTTGACCGGCGTTCCCTCGACTTCGGTGTCCGACCCGCGCACGGTGTTGGTGGCAATATTGTAGGAGCCGCAAAAGGTCTTCGAGCGGCCGATCGGCCAGGTGATCGGCGCGGTGTCCAGCGCCAGCTTCTCTTCCACCTCGTCGAGGATCTCGAAGGGATCACGGCTTTCGCGGTCCATCTTGTTGATGAAGGTGATGATCGGGATATCGCGCATGCGGCAAACTTCGAAAAGCTTCAGCGTGCGCGGCTCGATACCCTTGGCGGCATCGATGACCATGACGGCGGCATCGACGGCGGTCAGCGTGCGATAGGTGTCGTCGGCGAAATCCTCGTGACCCGGCGTGTCGAGGATGTTGAAGACATTGTCGTTATATTCGAAGGTCATCACCGAGGTGACGACCGAGATGCCGCGTTCGCGCTCGATCTTCATCCAGTCGGAGCGCGTCTGCATGCGATCCTTCTTCGCCTTGACTTCGCCGGCAAGCTGAATGGCGCCGCCGAACAGCAGCAGCTTTTCGGTGAGCGTCGTCTTGCCCGCGTCCGGGTGGGCGATAATAGCGAATGTGCGGCGGCGGGAGACCGCCTCGGCGAGACTTTCGGCCATAATGTGAATCCTGTGGAATTGCCGCTTAACTAGCGACTAAAGCCCGGCTTTGCAATTGACCTTGCCCGCGCAGGCGCAAAGTATTGGGCCATGACCATTCATCACGATATAAGACCGACGCTGAACCTCATCCGCTTGGCCAACGGCGAAGGCCTCGACCTGCCCGCCTATGAAAGCAAGGGGGCGGCCGGCATGGACCTGCGCGCCGCCGTCGACGAGGCGGCCCCGCTGACGCTGCTGCCCGGCAAACGGGCGCTGGTACCGACCGGCTTCATCTTCGAAATCCCCGAAGGTTTCGAGGGACAGGTGCGGCCGCGCTCCGGCCTTGCCTTCAAGAACGGCATCACCTGCCTGAATTCGCCCGGTACCGTCGACAGCGATTATCGCGGCGAAGTGAAGGTGCTGCTTATCAATCTCGGCGAAGAGCCCTTCACCGTCGAGCGCGGCATGCGCATCGCCCAGATGGTGATCGCGCCGGTAACGCAGGCGCGGGTGGCCGAGATTACCGAGGCCAGCGAAACGACACGCGGCACAGGCGGCTTCGGCTCCACCGGCGTCTGATGGCCAGTTAGAACATTGAGATCACTGATCGATTGATGGTCGGCGGGAGCAGCATTTGTCGGGGGTACTTATGCTTTTCAAGAGAGCGCCATGGAGTGTGGTTGCGGGGCTAGTTGCAGCGCTGATTGCCACACCGGCGCTTGCGATCGATTCAACAAAGCTTCAGTCGATTCGCTCATCATTGTCTTTGGAAGAGATCGTCGCGTTTGGCGTTTCGAAATCGACAGCGCCGATTCTCGACATCAACAATCCAATCGACGTGAACATCGTCATCAATGCGAAGGGTATGGAGAGGCGTGATGTTCAAGCTTTGCAGCTCGAGTTTTTCCGCCTGTTTTTTGGGCTAATGGCTTACGCAGACGTTCGTCTCAATTTCAACGCCAGCCAGTCGATAGATTATTCAGTTGGAGCGCCATATGCCCCTTTCGGCGATCAGAACCAGCTGTCAAACGCCCAGACCGTCGAAGTGTTCGTTGATCGTGATGCGGTCAAGCTGGCAAAATTGGGCCAGATAGCAGTGCACGATATAGACACGCTTCGAAGCAAGCCGGACACATCAGAATGCTACCATGAGCGCCGAAAAGGATACCCGGTTATCAACGTGATCGTTGACCGTGATGTTAATCCGGTAGGCTGCCTTTACTCAGTCCTGCTGCAGTCGATCGGAATTAAGGGACCTTTTGGCGGGGTTGCAGCAACATATCGCGCCGGGGACGTTCCCGGTTTCAGACGCAATGCCGAAATGGCGGCAGCATATGCCATTCGTGAGTGTCGATCTGTCGTCGATAAAAAAGATCAGCTTGAGAAATGCCTGAGAGGAGTTCTCAAGGAAGGGAACTAAGGACCGCGGATTGACCTATGCCGCCTCGAGTTCCCGCGCGAGACGCCGTCGATGGCAAGTTTCTAGGGCTCCCGCTTAGGCGATACCTACTTTTTCCGTGAAAGCGGCGGCAGGCGGCGCTTGACGGGCGAGGCTTTGATCATCGAGGTGTTGGTCTCCGCCCTTTCGGCAACCCGGTCGAGGAGGCCGTCCAGTTCCGCCATCGAGCGGATGACCAGGCGGGCGATGAAGCAATCCTCGCCCGTCACCTTGTCGCATTCGACGATTTCAGGAATGTCCTGGATGATGCGCTCGACGATGTGCAGCTGTCCCGGCAGCGGGCGCACACGCACGATCGCCTGCAGGGGATAACCGACGGCGGCGGGATCGAGATCGATGGTGAAGGCCTTGATGACGCCGCGTTCCTCCAGCCGGCGCAGGCGCTCGGCGGCACTCGGCGAGGAGAGGCCGACCTCTTGCGCCAACTCCTTCAGCGAGATCCGGGCATTGCCGGCCAGCGCCTCCAGAATGGCCTGATCGATTTCGTCGAGCGATTGCACGTCATTAGCCACGGCTACCTATTTCCCTCTTATGATTAGGCTATATCGGCCATCTTCCTTTTTATCATTATATAAAATCGTCTCCCGCCGCAATATTCTGATGTCATCGAAAGCGGAGGTTATCATGAGCAGCGACATCAGACGGGGCACAGCAGAAATGACGGCAGCGATGCTGATCTCGGGGACGATCGGCTGGTTCGTCGTCATGTCGGGACAACCCGTCAGCGGCGTGGTCTTCTGGCGCTGCCTGTTCGGCGCGCTCACCTTGCTGGTCATCTGCGGCGCTCTCGGGCTGCTGCGGCCCGGCATCATCACGCTGCGCGCCTTCGGCATCGCTATTTTTGGCGGCGTCGCCATCGTCTTGAACTGGCTCTTGCTGTTTGCCTCCTATTCACATGCGACGATCTCGATCGCGACGACGGTTTATAACACCCAGCCTTTCATGCTGCTGGTGCTCGGCGCGCTCTTTCTCGGCGAGAAGATCACCGCCACCAAGCTGTTCTGGCTGACACTTTCCTTCGCCGGCATGATTGCCATCGTCGAGGCAAAACCGGAGACAGGCGGGGCGGCATCGGAGGGTTACGGCCTCGGCATCCTGATGGCGCTCGGTGCCGCTTTCTTCTACGCGCTCGCAGCCCTTGCCGCGAAATGGCTGAAAGGCACGCCGCCGCATCTGATCGCGCTGATCCAGGTCGCCACCGGCATGCTGATGCTGGCCCCGATGACCGACTTTTCCCATCCGCCGCAGGATGTCGGGGGCTGGGCAATCCTCGTCACCGTCGGCGTCGTCCATACCGGGCTGATGTATGTGCTGCTCTACGGCGCGATCCAGCGGCTGCCGACACATCTCACCGGCGCGCTGTCCTTCATCTACCCGATCGCGGCGATCCTCGTCGACCGGCTGGCCTTCGGCCATGCGCTGCAGCCGATGCAGATATTAGGTGCGGCAATCATCCTGCTTGCCGCCGCCGGGATGAATCTCGGCTGGACGCCGCGCTGGCTGCGGCCGCGGGCGGTGGAGAGCTGAGAACCGGGCGCTCTGACACGCCCGGTTGCCGACATTACCTCTGCGGGCGCGTCGTTTCGAACAGGAACCAGGTGCGGCGCTCGCCCTCGTCGATCCAGTTCTCGATCAGGCTGGCCGTTGCGACATCATTATGCTCGTCGCAGAGGCCATGCACCTCGCGCAGCAGCGAAACGAGCTGCGCATTGTCCTCGCGCAGTTCCGACAGCATGTCCTCGGGTGTGACGAAATCCGCGTCATTGTCGGCAATGCGCTGCTGGCGGGCGATTTGGCCGATGGAGCGCAGCGTCGTGCCGCCGATCTTGCGGGCACGCTCGGCAATGTCGTCGGTCATCGCGAAGATCTGCTCGGCCTGTTCGTCGAGCAGCAGATGATAGTCGCGAAAATGCGGGCCGGACATGTGCCAGTGGAAATTCTTGGTCTTCACGTAAAGCGTAAAGACATCGACGAGCAGCGCGGTCAGCGCCGCCGAAATATCGGTGATGGCGTTGGTCGACAGGCTGGAGGGCGTCTTGAGGGGCGAAAGCCTGCGGGTTTCGGCTGAGCTAGGGGACATCCATTCTCTCCTTGGTGATGAAAATCGCTACAGCGCCGCGCTCCTCTTCGAGAAGCGCGCAGGACGCCGAGGGCGCGTGCAGAGAGAAAACTAGCAAGGCCGGATCGCTTTCCAAGTGGATGATGGTTCAGCGGACCTATTCCTGATGCTTATGGACTGATCAGCGTCGAAGCATTGATGAAGCTTCAACACGCGATATAGAGAGGTTCAGCCAATCCAGTGGATATGAAAGGTGAGCCTCACCGCCCTGATCGCCTATGCCGCAGCGCTGTTCATCGCCGCGGCCATTCCGGGACCCGGGATCACCGCGATCGTCGCCCGCGCGCTCGGCTCGAATTTCCGCGAGACCTTCTTCATGGGTCTCGGCCTGGTGCTCGGCGACATGACCTATCTCACCGCGGTCATTCTCGGCCTTGCCTTCGTGGCGCAGACCTTCACCGAGGTGTTCGTCGCCATCAAGATCGCCGGCGCCCTCTATCTCGGCTATATCGCCTGGAAACTCTGGACGGCGGGACTGCTGCCGCAGGATATCGCCGCGAAGAAATCCAGCAATATCGGCCTATCCTTCCTCTCCGGCCTGCTGGTGACGCTCGGCAATCCGAAGACGATGCTGTTTTATGTCGCCCTTGCGCCGACGCTGATCGATATCGGCAATATCGGGCTGCGTGACTACGCGCTGCTGCTCACTGTAACCTTCGTGGTGCTGATCATCGTGCTGGTGCCCTATATGCTGCTTGCCTCGCGGGCCAGGACGATGCTGAAAAAGCCGCGCGCCTTGCAGGTGCTGAACCGGGTTGCATCAGGCATCCTCGCCGGCACGGCGGCCTTCATCGCCACGCGGGCTGCCTGAAATAAACATTCGGCAAGAAACGGTTTCCAAAGGTTTTTTTCTCTCCTGATCGTGCCTGCAGGGCGAACGCGCTCTGGCCTAGACCGGGCTTTGACCCTATTCTCCCCCTCGATTCCAGGGTCAGGATTTCAAAGGGAGAACACCCATGTCGCACAAGCCCGGCCGCGGCCGCATCTATTCCTCGATCACCGAGACCATCGGCGACACGCCGCTCGTGCGCTTCGACAAGCTGGCGCGGGAAAAGGGCGTCGTCGCCAACCTGATCGGCAAGCTCGAATTCTTCAACCCGATCGCCTCGGTCAAGGACCGCATCGGTGTGGCGATGATCGAAAGCCTCGAAGCGCAGGGCAAGATCACTCCCGGCAAGACGGTGCTGATCGAGCCGACCTCCGGCAACACAGGTATCGCGCTTGCCTTTGCCGCCACCGCCAAAGGTTATCGGCTGATCCTGACCATGCCGGAAACGATGTCGGTGGAGCGCCGCAAGATGCTGGCGCTGCTCGGCGCCGAGCTGGTGCTGACCGAAGGACCGAAGGGCATGAAGGGCGCCATCGCCAAGGCCGAGGAACTGGCGTCGTCGCTGCCCGACGCCGTCATTCCGCAGCAGTTCGAAAACCCGGCCAATCCCGAGATCCACCGCAAGACGACGGCCGAGGAAATCTGGAACGATACCGACGGCACGGTCGATATCGTCGTCTCCGGCATCGGCACCGGCGGCACGATCACCGGCGTCGGCCAGGTGCTGAAGAGCCGCAAGCCCGAGATCAAGATCATCGCCGTCGAACCCGCCGACTCGCCGATCCTCTCCGGCGGCAACCCCGGCCCGCACAAGATCCAAGGCATCGGCGCCGGCTTCGCGCCAAAAATCCTCGATACCGGCATCTATGACGAAGTCGTCACGGTGACCAATGACGAGGCCTTCGAACAGGCCCGCCTCGTCGCCCGGCTCGAAGGCGTGCCGGTCGGCATCTCCTCGGGTGCGGCACTAACGGCCGCCATCAAGGTCGGCATCCGTCCCGAGAACACCGGCAAGAACATCGTCATCATCATCCCCTCCTTCGCCGAACGCTATCTCTCGACAGCGCTGTTCGAGGGGTTGGGGAGCTGAGGCAGGGCTTTGGCGGGTGACTTTCCGGTTATTTATCTTGCAGAGCATCGGGGCGCTTTCGGCGCCCCTTCTTTTTACGCCGTGACGTGTATCCAAAACCGCAGAGCCTCTAATCGCAGTCGGATGAGAAGTTCCGTGGTAGATCAGTTCGTTCCACGCGGTTGTTGTCGATCTCGATTCGGCCGTCGTCAGTCGAGAGTGACCCTGGTCGCGGTTATACCCCGTTGCATCATGATCTCCTCAACTTTTCCGGTGAGGCGGACGTCACACGCAGTTCCGCAATTCGAATACAGAAGGCTACGCTGATCGCGCGGAAGTTTTTGCACATTCACGAAGAATGCTGTCATTCCCATTTGACGGTCGTAGAGCAGTCCCTGCTCTCCCATGAACAAGAATTTTCCGCTCGTGGTGACGGTTTTCCCCTTCATTTCGTTGTAATCGACTTGAAGATCAGTCCACGAAATCTCGGCACCTTCCGCACTTTGCTTTGCAGAACCCGAGAGCGCTCCAAATAGTTCGTCGTAGCAGTTGAGCCGGTCTTTCCCGTCAGCAATCTTCCGGCACGCAAATACATCGCCAGCAAAGGCGTCGGACGTTCCACCGGCAACTACACCGAGTAACGCGGGCACAACGATCTTCATATGAATCTCCATTTGTTAAACAGAGTATTGCACAGAAAAGTTGTAGAACCGTATCAAGTGGATGGCGATGCCCGCTAGACTGCCGTGATTATGTTGATTCGATTTGAAGGTGAGCGATGAAAGACGCCGTTCGAGCCGGAGCATTATTTGCGTCGGCGGTCCTCTTTGTATTCTTCCTCTATCTCGTTTTTACAGGCGCAGACGAGGGCCGGTTTATCACGGTGGCAGTGATCTTTGTGTTCACGGTTCTCGCCACAAGGCTCGATGACATAACAAACCTGACTTTCGGCGCTACCGGCGTTCAGGCGGCTCTTGAAAAGAAACTGCGCGAAGCCGAGGCTACGGTAACTCAGTTGCAACGGATAGCCGAGCTATTTGGTCGGATCGGCGTAGAACAGATTTCGATGAGTAACCGCATGCTTGGATTGTCGTCGAGACAGAAGCGCGAATTCATCACCAGCATCGAGCAGGAATTAAGGGCAATTGGTGTCTCTGATGAACGGGTCAAGAACGTTCTCTCCACTCAACGGGATTTCGACATCTTCGACTATTATCACTGGGTCGCACAGGCGCTAACGGTTAATCCAACTCAGAATGAGGTAGTTGCGTACACCAGTTTTATCTCCGAATTTCCTAACGTAGACATCGGCTCCACTCCCTCACCGGATGAGGTCGAGGCGTTTCTGGCGCGGAATGGTGTGACCCGAGGCGAAGGTATTGAACGTCTGAAAGATTGGAGACATTACGAGGCAACTGGCAAATACCTTAGACTGGATCTATGGGACCACAGGCATGATCTTCCCAAATGAAAATCTCAAATTCATATAAATTGGATTTTGATGCGTAGAGGGTTTTAGAGGGCAAGCAGGGGGGACCCCTCGGCTGAGAGTCAAATTAATCGACCCCGATCTTAAGAGGTTATGGCCGCCGGCGGCCGCCACCTCGAGCGCCCGCTTGGCGCTTTCCTGGCCCTTGATCTCGGCAAGATCCGGCAGGTTTGCCGCATTGGCGCGGATCGACGCCTCCGGCCGAGATAGGACCCGCGTGCCGCGGAAATGATTGGCAAGGGCGATCAGGCTGCGGGGTGCCAGGATATCGCCGTCCGAACCCGCCCAGGCGGCTTCGGCGCCGCTTTCGGCCGGGCAGATCAGCCCCTTGCCGAGCGCATTGGCGCCGATCGCAGCCGGCAGCGCGCCTGAGATGGCGGCGATCGTTCCGTCGAGGTTGAGTTCGCCGACGACGACAAAGTCCGACAGGGCATCGGCGGGAATGGCGCCGAGGGCGGCCTGCACGCGCTCGCGGCTTTTGGCAACCGCCTTGTCAAACAATCCGACAATTGCCCCTTTTCTTACGCAGCAACCGTCAACCTCTCGCCGGCGATCCTGTAGGAGATCGCTTCGGCGAGATGGATGCGGCCGACCGTCGGCTTGCCGTCGAGGTCGGCCAGTGTGCGGGCGACCTTCAGCACGCGGTGGTAACCGCGGGCGGAGAATTTCATTTTTTCGGCGGCGTCGCGCAGCAGCTGCAGGCCGCTGGCGTCGGGTTCGGCCATTTTCTCGATCATCGCGGTGGAGCAGCGGGCATTGGTGCCGATGCCTTTTGCGCCGGCGCTTTCGAAGCGCTGCTGCTGGATCTCGCGGGCGCGGGCGACGCGGCGGGCGACGTCGGCGCTGGCCTCGGCCGCCATCGGCCGGATCAGATCGGCGGCGGAGACGGCCGGCACGTCGATGCGGATATCGATGCGGTCCATCAGCGGGCCGGAGATGCGGGCCTGGTAATCGCTCATGCAGCGCGGGCCGCGGGCGCAGGTATGTCCCGGCTCGCCGGCCATGCCGCAGCGGCAGGGGTTCATCGCCGCGATCAGCTGGAATTTCGCCGGATAGGAGACGCGGTGATTGGCGCGCGCGATGACGCATTCGCCGCCTTCGAGCGGCTGGCGCAGCGCATCGAGCGCCTGCGGCGTGAATTCGGGAAACTCGTCGAGAAACAGCACGCCGTGATGGGCAAGCGAGGCTTCGCCGGGACGGGCGCGCAGGCCGCCGCCGACGAGGGCGGCCATGGTGGCGGAATGATGCGGGGTGCGGAAGGGCCGGCGGTCGGAAAGCTTGCCGCCGGAGAGCTGACCGGCGATCGAGTGGACCATCGACACCTCGAGCAGCTCGGCGGCCGAAAGCGGTGGCAGGATCGACGGCAGCCTGGCCGCCAGCATCGACTTGCCGGAACCGGGAGGGCCGACCATCAAGAGATTATGGCCGCCGGCGGCGGCCACTTCGAGTGCGCGCTTGGCGCTTTCCTGGCCCTTGATCTCGGCAAGATCCGGCAGGTTGGCGGCATTGGCGCGGATCGACGGCTCCGGCCTGGATAGGACCTGCGTGCCGCGGAAATGATTGGCAAGGGCAATCAGGCTGCGGGGTGCGAGGATATCGACATCGGCGCCCGCCCAGGCGGCTTCGGCGCCGCTTTCAGCCGGGCAGATCAGCCCCTTGCCGAGCGCATTGGCGCCGATTGCCGCCGGCAGCGCGCCAGATATGGCGGCGATCGTGCCGTCGAGATTGAGCTCGCCGACGACGACAAAATCCGACAGCGCATCGGCGGGAATGGCGCCGAGGGCAGCCATCAAGGCCAGCGCGATCGGCAGATCGAAATGCGAGCCTTCCTTCGGCAGATCGGCAGGCGCCAGATTGACGGTCACCCGCTTTCCCGGCAGCGCCAGGCCGGAGGCGTGAAGGGCTGCCTGCACGCGCTCACGGCTTTCGGCCACCGCCTTGTCGGGCAGGCCGACGATCTGCATGCCGACCTTGCCGGGAGCGACCATGACCTGCACCTCGACCGGCACACCTTCGATGCCCTGAAATGCCACCGTACTGACACGCGCGACCATATGCCCATCCCTTGTCCCGCAAACTCTTATAGCGCCTGCAACCCTTCAGGGCCAGCGGTTGCAATCTGGCACGGAAACAGGACTAAAACAAGAACAATCAAGGAACGCAGTCAGACATACATTGTGACCGGGGTTGTACCCGGTCATAGCAGGCGCGTGGGGTTACGAGCCGAGATCAGCCGCGCTTGCGCTCGATCGCGTCCCAGAGCAGGCTCGCAATATCGGCGCCGCCGAATTTCTTGACCTCGCGAATGCCGGTGGGAGAGGTGACGTTGATCTCGGTCATGTAATCGCCGATTACATCGATGCCGACGAGCAGGAAACCACGCTCGCGCAGCGCCGGGCCGATGCGGGCGCAGATTTCGCTTTCGCGCGCGGTCAACTCGGTCGCCTCGGCGCGGCCGCCGACATGCATGTTGGAGCGGCTGTCATGTTCGGCCGGCACGCGGTTGATGGCGCCGGCGAATTCGCCGTCGACCAGGATGATGCGTTTGTCGCCCTTGCGCACGTCGGGCAGATATTGCTGGGCAATGAAGGGCTCACGGAACAGCTGGCCGAACATCTCGAGCAGCGAGGAGAGGTTGCGGTCGTCGCGGGTCGAATGGAAGACGCCGGCGCCGCCATTGCCGTAGAGTGGCTTCAGGATGATATCGCCCATCTCGTCGCGGAAGCGGCGGATCTCGGCGGCATCCTTGGTGATCAGCGTCTTCGGCATCAGATCGGCAAATTCGGTGACGAAGATCTTCTCCGGCGAATTGCGCACCCAGGCCGGATCGTTGACGACGAGCGTCTTCGGGTGGATGCGCTCAAGCAGATGCGTCGAGGTGATATAGGCCATGTCGAAGGGCGGGTCCTGGCGCAGCAGCACGACATCCATGGTCGAGAGGTCGACGCGCTCGGGCGTGCCGAGTTCGTAGTGATCACCCTTGATGTCGCGCAGCAGCATCGGCTCGACGCTGGCAAAGAGCTTGCCGTCGCGGAAGCTCAGGCGGTCGGGCGTGTAATGGAACAGCCGGTAGCCGCGCGCCTGGGCTTCCAGGCTCATGGCGAAGGTGGAATCACCTGCGATATTGATGCCTTCGACATGGTCCATCTGGACCGCTACATTGGTGATCTTGGCCATTTCCGTCCCTTCCTGACTGCCGGACAGATGTAGGTCGGCCAGGGCTCAAACGCAACGGCCAATCAAGGGCCTACGCACCCCCGACTAACGCGTCTCGAGGATCCGCATCAGCCGGCCGCGATAGCTGTCGAGAATGACGGCGAGCACGATGACGGCGCCGATGACGATCGGCTTGATATTGTCGTCGGCGCCAAGCAGCTGCAATCCCGTCGACAGGACCTGCAGAATGCAGGCGCCGACCAGCGTGCCGATGATCGAGCCTTTGCCGCCAGAGAGGCTGGTGCCGCCGATGATGACGGCGGCGATGGCATTCAGCTCATAGCCGATGCCGGCAACCGGGCTGCCGACATTGAGGCGGAGCAGATAGACCATGGCGGCAATGCCGGCGGTCAGCCCGGAGATGGTGAAGACCGCGATCTTGTATCGTTTCGGCTGGTGCCCGGACAGCCGCACAGCCTCTTCATTGGTGCCGATCGCAAAGACGAAACGGCCGAAGACGGTGTAGCGCAGCACGAACCAGCCGATCAGGACGACGACGATCGCAATCAGGAAGATCGACGGAAAGATGCCCCAGAAGATCAGGTTGCCGAAATCGACGAAGGGCTGCGGCAGGCCTGTGATCGTCGAATTGTCGCTGACCACGCGGGCCAGGCCGCTGGCGACGTTCAGCATGCCGAGGGTGACGATGAAGGACGGCAGTTTCCATTTCTCGCAGATCCAGCCGTTGACGGCGCCGAGGATGGCGCCGGTGCCCATCGAGGCAAAACAGGCGAGAACAATCGCCTGCCATGGCGAAAACGCCGGATTGATCATGATCGTCGCACCGATCACCGTGCAAAGGGCGAGCAGCGAGCCGACCGAGAGATCGATGCCGCCGACGAGAATGACGAAGGTCATGCCCGCAGCCAGCACGGTGTTGATGGCGATCTGCACGAAGATCTTCAGAAAATTCTCCGGCGTCGCGAAATAGGGCGCCGTCGCCGAGAAAAACGCCAGGATCAGGACGAGGGCAATGGCGACACCCGCCTCCTTCATCGAGATCCGGATCAGCTTGTCCCAGACGCTCACCTGTTTCGACCCAGTTTTCGCCTCAGTCTGTTTTTCAATGTTGGCGGACACGGCTGTACTCCTTGTAGGCGAGCGAAAGGATCCTGCTTTCGTCAAATTGTTCCCGGGCTATTTCACCTGATATCTTACCGTCGGAGAAGACGATGATGCGATGGCAGATGCCGATCAGCTCCGGCAGATCCGAAGAGACGACCAGGACACCTTTGCCCTCGGCCGCGAACTTCCACAGAAGCTCATAGATTTCGGCCTTGGCGCCGACGTCGATGCCGCGGGTCGGCTCATCGAAAATCAGCACCTTGGGGCCGCGGAACAGCCATTTGGCGATGACGACCTTCTGCTGATTGCCGCCGGAAAAGGTTCGGACGGCCTGATGGATGGACGGGGTCTTGATCCTGAGCTCGCGCACAAGGCGCTGCGCGTGATCATTCTCGGCCTTCCCGATGATCAAGCCGTTGCGGGAGATCTTGTCGAGAGCGGTGATGGTGGCATTTTCGGCGCAGCTCATGTCAAGCATCAAGCCTTGCATCTTGCGGTCTTCTGTCGCCAGGCACAGCCCCGCCGCAACCGCATCCTTGGGCGAATTGATCTCCACCGGCTCGCCGTTCAGCCGAATTTCGCCGGCCGCCTTGACGTCGGCGCCAAACAGGGCGCGAACCGCCTCGGTGCGACCGCTGCCGACGAGGCCGGCAATGCCGACGATCTCCCCCTTTGCCACGGAAAAGGACAGTTCCGGGCTATGTCGCGTCACCTTCAGGCCGGAAACGCCGAGCGCCTCGCCTGAAACAGTGCTGTCGCCTTTGAAAATGCCGTGATCGGAAAGCTTGCGCCCGACCATCAGCTCGACGATCTCAGGGATGCCAAGTCCTGCGAGCGGCCGGGTGATCACGTGCTGGCCGTCGCGGAGCACCGTCACATCGTCACCGACCTCGAAGATCTCCTCCAGCCGGTGCGAGATATAAAGCGTGGTGACGCCACGCTGCTTCAGCCGTTTCAGAATTTCAAAGAGGCGATCGACTTCCTTGGAGGTCAGCGTCGCCGTCGGCTCGTCGAGAACGAGAAGCTTGCTTTCGTAGCAAAGCGCCTTGGCGATCTCGACCAGCTGCAGCTGCGCGACGCTGAGGCGGCTTGCCAGTGTCGTCGGGGCGACGTCGAGGCCGACCTCATCCAGCAGTTCCGCCGCTCTGGCGTTCATCGCCTTGTAGTTCACCAGACCGTATCGGCGCGGCAGATGCTCAAACAGCAGGTTTTCGGCAACCGTCAGGTTGGAAAGCGGGTGCAGCTCCTGGTGAATGACCCGGATGCCCGCCCTGAACGCCTCCAGCGGCGAGGACGGATGATAAGGCTTGCCGTCAAACAGGATATGGCCGTCATCCGGCCTGAAGACGCCGCCGAGCAGATTGATCAGGGTCGATTTTCCGGCGCCATTCTCGCCAAGGAGAACGTGCCCCTTGCCGCGGCCGATCCGCATGGAGACATCCTTGAGCGCCACGACGCCGGGGAAGCGCTTGCCGATCCCCTCCAGCCTCAGAATCTCGTCATCTGCTGTGTCTGACACGGCGACCTCATGCATGGTCTCTTCAAACCCTCGCGCAACGCGCATCGGAGAGGCCCGAAACGAGCCTCACCCGGAGCGATCAACGCGTCAATCGATTGGTGGCGATGGCGTCGGCCGCAGCCGGCGCCACGTTTGCTTTGGGGCAACCCGACTATTTCAGATCGGCTGCCGTGACCAGCTTGACGTCGGTCTTGACCCAGCCGGTGAATTTTTCGCCGGCCAGTTCCCGCAGGCCATAGTCGATGCCCATGACCGCCATCTGCGCGCCATACTGCTCGACTGTCGCAAGCATCTTGCCGTCCTTGATCAGCGGCTGCACCGGCGGGATGTTGTCGAAGCCGACAACCTTGATCTTGCCGGCCTGGCCGGCCGCATCGAGAGCCTTGACGACGCCGAGAGCCATGGAGTCGTTGGCAGCCATCACACCTTGAATATCCTTATACTTCGTCAGGAAATTCGTCATGACGGTGTTGGCTTCTTCCGTCTCCCAATGGGCGGTCTTGCTGTCGAGAAGCTCGAGCTTGCCAGACTTGACGGAATCCACGAAGCCTTCCTTGCGCTCCTTGGCATTGTCGGCCTCGGGGTTGCCCTCGAGGATGACGACCTTGGCGCCGGGGCCGAGATCCTTGGCAAGCGCATCGCCTGCAAGCTTTGCCCCTTCCTTGTTGTCAGGCCCGAAGAAAGCGAGATCGATCCCGGCCTTCTTCTTGGCATCGGCATCGAGCGGTACGTCGATGTTGATGACCTTGACGCCTGATTTCACGGCCTTTGCCAGCGGCGTCGCCATCGCCTTGGAATCGGCCGGCGCAACGACGATGATATCGTATTTCTGGGTAACGAAGTTTTCTACGGCATCGACCTGCGAGGCGAAATCGCGCTCGTCCTTCATGCCGACGGCCTTGAAGTCGAACTTGTCCTTGTTCTCGGCCGCATATTTGTCGGCGCCGGCCTTCATCTGCTTGAAGAACTCATTGGACAAGGATTTCATGATCAGGCCGACCTTCGGCTTGCCGGCCGCAAAGGCGGGCGACACGCCGCAGGACAGCGCAAGCACCAATGTGCCGGCAAGCCCGAGCTTCAAGGCCGCACGGCGCGGCGCACTGATCATGACGGATTCACGCTTAGAATTGGACATTTTTTCCTCCCGAACGGCTCTGGGCTCAGCTCCATCTGAGTTGCCCGCGGCAATGAACCGTTTCCAACGCCATCTGGGTAGCATGCCCTCGGGAATTGTCAAGCGGCCGAAAATGAGACCGGGCAATCTTCCGGATCGCTATATCCGACATATATTGACATGCATGCGATGAACCGTTTCCATAGAGGGCCTTGCCAGACTTGCATGCAAGTTCAGCCGTCGAAATTGCAATACAGCCCTTTGACTAGGGAGCTGAAGACCATTAGCTGAAAGCCTCGATCCGGCGCCCCGTGGGTGTTTTTCGAAGGCGAAGATGAAGGGCCACTGTTTCTGTCATGTCAAAGGTCGGGATTAGGGACGTTGCCAAGCTTGCGGGAGTTTCCACCGGCACCGTTTCGCGGGTTCTGAACGATCATCCCTCGGTTACGAAGGAAGTGCGGGTGCGCGTCGGAGGGATCATCAAAGACCTCGGCTATACGCCCGACCCGTCGGCCAGAAGCATGCGCAGCAAGGTCAGCCGGCTGATCGGCATCGTCATTCCGGATCTGACCAATCCGTTCTTTGCGGAACTTGTCCAATCGGCGGAACAAGCGGCGGCCAATCACGGCTATAACATCATCGTCATGACATCCTTCGATCATGCCGCCAAGGAGGCTGACCGCATCAGTCAGCTGACGAGCCGAAAGGTCGACGGCATCATGCTCGTTCCCAGCAATGATTTCCATCGGATCAAGCCGCCGAAGGGAGTGCCGATCGTCGTCGTCGACCGCCTCATGCCGGGATATTCCGGCATTGCCGCCGATCACCGCAACGGCGTGCGCCTCGGCGTCGAGCATCTTCTGAAGCTCGGCCATCGCCGCATCGGTTTCATCTCGGGGCCCGGGCACTCCGTCCCGGCCAACGATCGCCTCAGGGGCTATCTCGACGCAATGGAACAGGCAGGGGAACAGGCGGGAGAGCAAACGGATGGCGGCACGGCAATGGCCGGGCCACCGCTGATTGCCGAGGCGGCTTTCGACTATGAAAGCGGCCGTTCGGCGGGAAATTACCTTCTGGCGCGCGCCCGCAACGAACGGCCGACGGCGATCTTTGCAAGCTCGGACCAGCAGGCGATCGGCTGCATGCGGGCAGCCCATGATCTGGGGATCCCGGTCCCGGCCGCGCTTTCGATCGTCGGCTTCGACGGCATCCCGCTCGCCAGCATGACGACGCCGCGGCTGACGACGGTGAAGCAGCCGATCCAAGACATGGCCGCAGCGGCAGTCGCCGTTCTCTTGAACAAGCAGACTGCGCCCGAGCTCGACAATCCGATCCTGTTTGCCTGCGAGGTTTTAAAAGGGGAAACGACCGCCCCGCCCCAGCCGGATTAGAGCAATTCCAGGAAAAGTGCGAAGGGGTTTTCCGAGGCAAAGCGCGAAGCGCTTTTGCCGGGAGTTGCGTTAAAACAAAAAGTTGTGGCGGTTCTGCGCTTCCATCAAAAGCTGAACCGCTCGTGCCTCTGAAAATCGAAGCCGATCTTCAGGCGGCGATGCCCTGGTTGCCGCCATTGCGCAGCATGTTACGCAGGCGATAGGCGATCGCCAGGGGCTTCGGGAAGGGCTTGCGGAGGAAAGCGACCTTGCGGACGTAATTGTCGACCCGCCAACTCGCCCAGGTCCCCCCGGCGAAAAAGGCGACGTCGCCGGCGCCGAGGGTGCGTTCGGTGCCGTCCTCGGCGGTGATATGGACCTCGCCCTCGAGGATCATCACGGTCTCGTCCCAGCCGAAATACCAGCGGAATTCGCCCGCCGTGCAATCCCAGATCGCCGTCAGCGACGCCTCGTCATGGCCGCGCGAATGTTCGGCGGTGCGCGCCTGCGGATCGCCGCTGACGATCCAGTCCGGATTGATCGGCGTCGACTTCAACGGCAGCAGGTCGCTTGCATGGGCGATGAAGGATTTGGCGGCCGGCTTCACCACGGCATAAGGCACCGAGCGCGCGGCCATGGCGACCGCACTTGCAAGCATCAGCTTCCAGGCCATGAAACAATCCCCAATTGTTATCCCTGCCGAGGGCGTAGCAGAGAGTCGTAAGAAGCTGGTTCACGCGGGGACTAAAATTTTAACGATCGGGAAAGCCGATGGGTCGAAAGAGGTCAGAAGGCATCAATAAAGTGCCGCGGCAGCCGGCCCGGCATGATCGCCACGATATCATAACGCTGGGAAAGGCGGGCCTGATCCGCCTGGCGGGCAAGCCAGAGGTCGCTTGCCGCCCGTATCCGCTTCTGGGCGGAGACAGAGACGGCGTCGACAGCCGCTGCCTCGCCATGGCGGGCCTTGACCTCGACGAAAACGGCAAGATCGCCCTTGCGGGCAATGATATCGATCTCGCCGAGCCGGGTGCGGTGGCGCAGAGCCAGGATGCGGTAACCCTTCAGCATCAGGAAGACGGCCGCGACATATTCCGACATGCGACCGCGGCGCAGCGCCTTCCTCCTGATGGCGGTGAGGTCGCTATCGGCCATCGGCGCGCTTCAATTCCAGCAGGCGTTGATAGAGCACCTTGCGCGGCAGGCCGGTGAGGCGAGCGGCTTCCGTCGCCGCCTTGGCCGTCGGCATTGATTTCGAGAGATCCGCCAGCACGGCTTCGACATCGGCCTCATCCGTCTCCACCGGCTCCGGCGGGCCGATGACGAGGACGATCTCGCCCTTGACGTTTTCCACCTGCTGATAATGCGCGGCGAGGTCGGCAAGGGTGCCGCGGCGGAACTCCTCATAGGTCTTGGTCAGCTCGCGGCAGACGGAGGCCGGGCGCGTGGCTCCGAGCACATCGGCGGCGGCGAGAAGCGTCGCGCCGATGCGATGCGGCGATTCAAAGAAGATCAGCGTCGCGGGGGCTGCGGCCAATTCGCCGAGACGGTCGCGGCGGGCCTTGTCCTTGACCGGCAGGAAACCGGCGAAGAGGAAGGCGTCATTCGGCAGGCCGGAGCCGACAAGGGCTGCAAGCGGCGCCGAAGCGCCGGGAATGGGAATGACGCGGTAACCCGCCGCAATCGCCTGTTGCGCCAGCCGATAACCGGGATCGGAAACCAGCGGCGTGCCGGCATCGGAGACCAGCGCCACCGACCGGCCGGCTTCGAGCGCCTGCAGCAGTCGGGGGCCGGCCTCGTCGGCATTGTGCTCGTGATAGGAAAAGGGGCGGTTCTGGATGCCGTAGCGGTCGAGCAGCACGCGGGTGACGCGCGTATCCTCGCAGGCGAGCACATCGGCGCCGGCCAGCGTTTCCAGCGCGCGCAGCGTGATGTCGCCGAGATTGCCGATCGGGGTGGCGACGAGATAGAGCGCCGCCTCCAGCGGCCGGGCCGGCACCGTTGCATTGTGCAGGCGGAAGCTTCGCCGGGTGGCTCCTTCCGCTGTCGTTTCCTCATTCATGCCATTTGCTTTCGTCCCGCCGTCATCGAACTCTTATGGGCGAGCGGCAGCGCTTCGGCAAGGGTTCGGATTTCTGTGAGCATTGCTCCGGAAAACCTGAAATGCAGGCGCTTGGCCCTGCATGCCTCTTGCATTCCGATGCTGAAGTCTGCCATTTTGCCCGTCCACTCCCCCGGCCTCAAGTCGGGACAGCATTCTTCGGGTGCTCGATGCGCCCGGACAGTCACGGTCGAAAGCGGTAGCATCCCATGCGTATTACTATTGAGCGGTCAAACCTGTTGAAATCGCTGAACCACGTCCACCGCGTGGTCGAACGTCGCAACACGATCCCGATCCTGTCCAACGTATTGCTCAAGGCCGACGGCCAGAACCTCGACATGAAGGCGACCGACCTCGACCTCGAAATCACCGAGGCGACGCCTGCCAGCGTCGAGCAGCCCGGCGCCACCACCGTTCCCGCCCACCTTCTCTACGATATCGTCCGCAAACTTTCCGACGGCTCGGAAGTGCTGCTGGCCACCAGCACCGACGGCGGCTCGATGACCGTGCAGTCCGGCCGATCGAAATTCTCGCTGCAGTGCCTGCCGGAATCCGACTTCCCGGATCTGACCGCCGGCACCTTCACCCATAGCTTCAAGCTGAAGGCGACCGATCTGAAGATGCTGATCGACCGCACCCAGTTTGCGATCTCGACGGAAGAGACGCGTTATTATCTGAACGGCATCTTCTTCCACACGATCGAGAGCAAGGGCGAGCTGAAGCTCAGGGCGGTCGCCACCGACGGCCACCGGCTGGCGCGCGCCGATGTCGACGCGCCCTCGGGCTCGGAAGGCATGCCCGGCATCATCATTCCGCGCAAGACGGTCGGCGAGCTGCAGAAGCTGGTCGACAATCCCGAGGCTGTCGTGACCGTCGAGGTCTCCGACGCCAAGATCCGCCTGACGATCGGCTCGATCGTCATGACCTCGAAACTGATCGACGGCACCTTCCCGGACTACCAGCGCGTCATCCCCACAGGCAACGACAAGGAAATGCGCGTCGACTGCACGAGCTTCGCCCAGGCCGTCGACCGTGTCTCCACAATTTCCTCGGAACGCGGCCGCGCCGTGAAGCTGGCGCTGTCCGAGGGGCAGCTGATGCTGACCGTCAACAATCCCGATTCCGGCAGCGCGACCGAGGAAGTCGCCGTCGGCTACGACACGGACGCGATGGAAATCGGCTTCAACGCCAAATATCTGCTCGACATCACCGCCCAGCTTTCCGGCGAGGAAGCGATCTTCCTGCTGGCCGATGCCGGCTCGCCGACACTGATCCGCGACACGGCGGGCGACGACGCGCTCTACGTGCTGATGCCGATGCGAGTCTGACGGGAACGAAGCCTGCTTGCCTCCGTTTTACCCTGTGAAGGCGGAGGATCCTTGATGAAGAAGACTGGAACGGTTCGCATCGGCATATCCGGCTGGACCTATGCCCCCTGGCGCGGCCAATTCTACCCGAAGGACCTGCCGCAGAAGCAGGAGCTTTCCTACGCCGCCCGGCACTTCCCATCGATCGAGATCAACGGCACATTCTATAGCCTGCAGCGGTCCGAAAGCTTCGGCCGCTGGCGCGATGAAACGCCCGACGATTTCGTCTTTGCGGTCAAGGGCCCGCGCTTCATCACCCATATGCTGCGGCTGCGCGATATCGAGACGGCGCTTGCCAATTTCCTCGCCTCCGGCCTGTTGCGGCTTGGCCCCAAGCTCGGGCCGATCCTCTGGCAATTTCCGCCGAACATGGCCTTCGATCCCGATCTTTTCGAAAACTTCCTGGCGCTGCTGCCGCAGGACCACGATGCGGCGACAGCGCTTGCCAAGCGGCATGACGGGCATGTCAAGGGCCGCGCCTGGCTTCGAAGCGATGGCGACCAGCCGATCCGCCATGCGTTGGAAATCCGCCACGACAGCTTCCGTTCTCCCGGCTTCATCGAGATGCTCCGGCGCCACAAGGTGGCCCTCGTCTGCGCCGATACGGTGGAGTGGCCGCTGTTGATGGATATCACCGCCGATTTCATCTATTGCCGCCTGCATGGCTCCGAGCAGCTTTATGTCAGCGGCTACGAGGATGAGGCCCTCGACCTCTGGGCGGACCGGATCCGCTCCTGGGCAACCGGCGGAGAGCCGGAGAATGCGCCGCGGGTGCTGGCGCCGCTCAAGGCGCCAGCCAAGGGCCGCGACGTCTATCTTTATTTCGACAACACCGACAAGAAACTGCGCGCCCCTGTCGACGCCGATCACTTAAGCGAAAGGCTTACCGATCTCATGCCGCGTTCGCACCGGAAAGCCGCATGAGCTGTTGATGCCGATATCCTTGTTGCGAAAATCCTTGTCCCGGGAGCGACAAGCAGCATATTAAGACAGTCGATCAACATGCGGATGGGTGGAGAATGCGCTTAAAGGTCAAGGTGAAGGAACGGCTGGGCAAGAAGTTCGACGACGAGATTCGCTTCTTCCGGGGCATGATGCAGGGTCCGAAGACGGTCGGCTCGATCGTGCCGACCTCCTCGATCACCGCCAAGCGCATGGCAAGCGTCATCGACATCAATTCCGAGCTGCCGGTGCTCGAACTGGGACCAGGCACCGGCGCCATCACCAAGGCCATTCTCGGCCGCGGCGTGAGGCCGGAAAATCTGGTCGCGATCGAATATTCGACGGATTTCCATCAACATCTGCTGCGGACCTATCCCGGCGTACACTTCATCAACGGCGACGCCTTCGATCTCAAGACCACGCTCGGCGACTACGGCGACCGGACGTTCGATTGCGTCATCTCCTGCATTCCGCTGCTGAACTTCCCGATGGCAATGCGGGTCTCGCTGCTCGAAAGCCTGCTCGACCGCCTGCCTCCGGGACGGCCGGTGGTGCAAATTTCCTACGGCGCGATCTCGCCGATCGCCGCCAACGCCGATCGTTACAGCATTCATCATTTTGATTTCGTCGTCCGCAATATTCCTCCAGCCCAACTCTGGATCTATCGGCGAGGATAAATGTTCGGACTTTATATCACCCACCCCCAGGTCAAAATCGACCCGGAGGTTCCCGTTCCCAAGTGGGGTCTCTCCGACATCGGCGCCGAGCGTGCCCGCAAGGCTGCGTCGAGCAATTGGGCGAAACGGCTGACCCGCATCATCTCCAGCGACGAGACGAAAGCGATCGAAACGGCGGAAATCCTCGCCGAAGCTGCGGGCGTGACAATCGAGATCGTGCATGGCACGCATGAGAACGATCGCTCTGCCACGGGTTTCCTGCCGCCGGACAAGTTCGAAGAGGCAGCCAACTGGTTCTTCGCTCACCCGCAGGAGAGCTTCAGGGGCTGGGAGCGGGCCGCCGATGCGCAGGCCCGCATCGTCGAGGCCGTCAACACCGTTCTGGCCACGCATGATGCGGCAGCACCGATCGCCTTTGTCGGCCATGGCGGCGTCGGCACGCTGCTCAAATGCCATCTGGCGGGCAGGCCGATCGGCCGCGACCGCGATCAGCCGGGCGGCGGCGGCAATCTCTATGCTTTCGGCCTTGCGGATCGCCGCTTATCATGCGACTGGACGCCCATCGAAGACTGGCGGGGGTGACTTCACATGGACGCACGCGAGCGGTTGATCGTCGGCCTGGATGTTCCAACGGTCGGCGAGGCGGAGAAACTGGTTTCCACGCTCGGCGACGACATCCTCTTCTATAAGATCGGCTACCAGCTGGCCTTTGCCGGCGGGCTCGAATTTGCCCGCGATCTCTCCGCCAGCGGCAAGAAGATCTTTCTCGACATGAAGCTGCTCGACATCGACAACACGGTTGCTTCAGGCGTCGAAAACATCGCCAAGATGGGCATGTCGATGCTGACGCTGCACGCCTATCCCAAGGCGATGAAGGCGGCGGTCGAAGCCGCGGCCGGCTCCGGCCTCTGCCTGCTCGGCGTCACCGTGCTGACCTCGATGGATGCCGAGGACCTTGCCGAGGCCGGCTACAGCCAGGATCCGCACAGCCTGGTGCTGCGCCGGGCCGGACAGGCGCGCGCCGCCGGCATGGGCGGTATCGTCTGTTCGGCGGCGGAAGCGGCCGAGGTGCGCGCGATCGTCGGCCCCGATATGGCGATCGTCACCCCGGGCATTCGCCCGACCGGCAGCGACCACGGCGACCAGAAGCGGGTGATGACACCTTTCGACGCACTGAAGGCTGGCGCCACGCATCTCGTCGTTGCCCGGCCGATCGTCAGAGCGCCCGATCCGAGAGATGCCGCCCGCGCGGTGCTCAACGAAATGGTGGGCGCGCTCTGGCCGGCCAACCGCTGAATTCAAAAAACAAAGGGAGAAGACCATGGCCAAGGGATATTGGATCGCCCGCGTCGACGTGCGCGATGCCGAGCGCTACAAGGATTACGTGGCGGCGGCCAAGCCGGCCTTCGAAAAATACGGCGCGAATTTTCTGGCGCGCGGCGGCGCCTTCACCGAACTGGAAGGCAAGGCGCGCGCCCGCAACGTCGTGATCGAATTTCCCTCGATGCAGCATGCGGTCGACTGCTATCATTCGCCGGAATACCAGATCGCCGCGAAAATCCGCCAGGAAGCGGCGGATGCGGAAATGGTCGTCGTCGAAGGCGTCTGAACGGTCTCGCATCCCCAGAAACTGACGGCGCGATGGGCCTTCCCGTCGCGTCGGGATTGGGCTAAGACGAGTGCCGAACAGCATCCCGCAAAGCCTTTCGAGGAGCCTGCCATGACCCTTGCCAACCTGCCGCCACTCGTCACCGTGTTCGGAGGGTCCGGCTTCGTCGGCAGGCACGTGGTTCGGGCGCTGGCCAAACGCGGCTACAACATCCGGGTCGCGGTGCGCCGTCCCGATCTCGCCGGCTTCCTGCAGCCGCTCGGCAATGTCGGCCAGATCTCCTTCGTGCAGGCGAACCTGCGCTATCGCAACTCGATCGACCGCGCCGTCGACGGTGCAAGCCATGTCGTCAACTGCGTCGGCATTCTGCACGAGACCGGCCGCAACACCTTCGACGCCGTACAGGAATTCGGCGCCCGCGCAGTCGCCGAAGCGGCGCGCAACGCCGGCGCAACGCTCACCCATATTTCAGCGATCGGCGCCGACGCCAAATCGACTTCGGACTATGGCCGCACCAAGGGCCGTGCCGAAACCGCCATCCTCACCATCAAGCCCGATGCGGTGATTTTCCGTCCGTCGATCGTCTTCGGGCCGGAGGACAGCTTCTTCAACAAGTTTGCCGACATGGCCCGCATGTCGCCGATCCTGCCGCTGATCGGCGGCGGCAAGACGAAATTCCAGCCCGTCTATGTCGAGGATATCGCCGAGGCCGTCGCCCGCGCCGTCGACGGCAAGGTCGCCGGCGGCAAGGTCTATGAGCTTGGCGGCCCTGAGGTGCTGAGCTTCCGCGAATGTCTCGAGATGATGCTGAAGGTGACCAGCCGCAAGAACCCGCTGGTCTCCCTGCCCTTCGGCGTCGCTTCGCTGATCGGCAGCATCGCCTCGCTGGTCCCCTTCATCACGCCGCCGATCACGCCGGATCAGGTGCGCATGCTGAAGCGCGACAACATCGTCTCGGCAGAAGCCGAAGCGGAAGGCCGCACGCTGAAGGGCCTCTGTATCACGCCGACCATGCCGGCATCGGTGCTCGGCTCCTATCTCGTGCAGTATCGTCCGCACGGCCAGTACACGGGCACCGGCAAGGCCGCCTGAACAATTTCGAGCTTGGAAACAACGCCGTTCGCGGATAACGCGGACGGCGTTTTCGTTGGAGCATTTCCGTTTTTCTTCGAATCACGAAAATGCTCTATCTCTTTCTTTTCACGCAATTCTAGAGCGTTTCACGTTTTGACGGAAGCATAGCCAGCGTTTGTGAAGTAGTTTGCGCATTCGTCAGGCTTGATGGTGCCGACGAGGTCTCCGAGATGACGCCAGGTGTCGTCGACGGTTCGCTTTTGGGCCTGGCGCATCCAATGTTTGATCTTGGCGAATGCCTGTTCGATCGGATTAAGGTCAGGGGAATATTTCGGCAGGAACCATAGTCTGGCGCCGGCCGCCTTGATGGCATCGCGGACGGCCTTAGCTTTGTGAGAGCCGAGGTTGTCGAGGATGACGATGTCGCCGGGCTTAAGTGTCGGGATCAGCTGTTGGCGGACATAAGCCTCGAAGCACTCGCCATTGATTGGGCCATCGAAGACGCAGGGCGCAGTGAGCCGATCACAGCGCAGAGCGCCGAGGAAAGTGAGTGTGCGCCAGCGTCCATGTGGGGCAAAGCCGCGCAGCCTCTTGCCCCTCGGTCCCCAGCCGCGTAACGGCGCCATGTTGGTGCGGATCCAAGTTTCGTCGATAAAGACGAGCCGCTTCGGATCGAAGCGGGCTTGCCAAGTCTTCCAGCGCTGCCTGTGCCGGGCAATGTCGGCACGGCCCTGCTCAAGGGCGAATAGCGTTTTTTTTGAAGCTCAGACCTTCACGGCGCATGAACTGCCAAATGGCATTATGGGAGACGGCGATACCGCGGGCGGCCAGTTCGTCCTTCAGCCGATGCAGCGTCAGGTGCGAGATCTGCTCGATCCGCTCGACAATGAAGGCGCGATGCGGCTCCAGCACCCGCCGGCGATGGCCACCCATCTTACCGGGCGAGACGCTGCCGGTTACCCGATGGCGCTGCGACCACTTCACCACAGAGGAGACGGCAATGTCGAACCGTTCAGCCACCACCCGGCAGCTCTGACCGCCTGCAACTGCAGCCACTACGCGTTCACGAAGATCATTCGAATAAGGTCGCGTCATCGATGCTGGCCTCCATTCCAGCACCCAGGATGAATCACAATTCTGCTGATTTGGGAATCCCACCTCGATTCCGATAAGCAATGAACCGCTCTAGGCAAAGCGTTTCACGCTTTGCCTCGCAAAACCGCTGCACACTTTTGCTGGAATTGCTTTAGCCGTCTCAAGCAAAGCCGGCGCAAGTTTGAAATGTTGTTGTGCTGCTCGTATCAAGTGCAGTTGCATAAAAGACGCATCGGAAAATTTGTGGAATTAACGCCAAATTTAGCAGGAACATTTATTGCTATTTGCCATTCCACTGACTACCAAACCCGCGCGTCTTCCAACGGACTCAACGCTTGGGATCGCGTGCGGCAATCACTGTGAAAGGCATTTCTCGATGGGCAAGTCAATCGCGCTTCTTTTTGCGTGTGCGGCGCTAATTATCCTGGCAGGCTCTTTCGTTGCGCCAGGTTCTGTCGCGGCGGTCAAGGGTGACTGCTCGCCGGCCTACGGCGTCGATCCTTGCTCGACGGCTTCGATCAGCCATTGACGACAGGCCGGCCTTCTGCGCCGCCATTCCAATCAAAGACAAACAGTCAGCCCGAGCGCCTGAATCAGGGCGCTTGAAGTGCCGGTACCGCCCCGCAAATATCAAACGGCGCAGGCGTGCGCCGCTTAGGTCATTGCAAAACCGCCTCTTGTAATACACTTTCAAATAGCTGTGGTCGGATGGCTTTTGAGAGGTTGAAAAGATGTTGCAGGTGCCACAAGAGACCGAACGCCTCGCGCGGCTCGTCGCCGACCGCACGGGGCGAAGTGCCGAAGACGCCGTCCGCATCGCGATCCAGCGTGAAGCCATCACCTTCGGAGTGCTCGACAAACCGAAGCACCGGATGACAGCGGAGGAGATGCTCGCCTTCGGAGAGAGGGTTGCCGCCATGCCGGTGCTCGATCCGCGCACTCCGCAGGAGATCATGGACGACTTGAACGCAATATGATCGTCATCGATACGTCTGTGCTGATCGCCATCTTCGAGAAAGAAGCCGACGCGGCGACTTATGCCGGCGTGATCGCCAACGCCGAGCGATTGGTCATGTCGGCGCTGAATGTCTATGAGACCGCGATGGTTCTCCGCTCTCGCCGCGGCGAGCGGCGGTCAATCAACTCTCTGGATCTATCTGGACGAAGCGCAGGTCGAGATCGCTGCCTTCGATCGAGAGCAGGCCCGATTGGCGGCCATAGCTTTCGGACGATTCGGCAAAGGAATTCATTCGAAAGCCAAACTCAACCTTGCCGATTGTGCCGCCTACGCGCTGGCGAAGAGCCTATCTCTTCCGCTCCTCTTCAAAGGCGACGACTTCGCCCATACGGATATCGAACCATGGCATTGATCACGGATCTCGACCCGTGATCAAACGGCCCAGGCAAGCTTCTCAGGATCGCCAACTCCGATAAGGTCCATTTGCATTCGCGCCGGGGACGCGAATGCAATGCAGTGGGCATGTCTCAGGCGATCATGCCGGTCGCGGCCATGCAGAGCAGCAAGACGCCGAGAATGATGCGGTAGATGGCAAACAGCGTGAACCGGTTGCTTCTGATATAGGCGAGCAGCCATTTGACGGCGACGAAAGCGACGATCGTCGACACGACGAAGGCGATGCCGAGCGCAGTCCAATCCTCGTTTGCCGCGCCGCCATCCTTGAAGGTCTTCAGCAATTCATAGCCGCTTGCGGCATACATTGTGGGAATGCCGACGAGAAAGGCGAATTCGGTCGCGGCGGCGCGGTTGCCGGTGCCGGCGAGCATGGCGACGAAGATCGTGGCGCCCGAGCGCGACGTTCCCGGGAAGATGCCGGCAACGATCTGGGCGATGCCGACCAGAATGGCGACGAGCCAGGTGATCTCCTTATGGGGGGCCTTACGCGCCGCAGCCCATTCGGCAAAGATCATCCAGATACCGCCGATGATCAGCGCCAAGGCGATCGGCGTCGCCGTCTCCGGCAATTCAAAACCGAGCTTCTTGACGACGAGGCCGAGGATTGCGGTGATGAGAAAGGCGACGATCAGCTTGGCGGCATAATCGCGGTTGGCCGGATCGCGCCAGCCGAGCACCAGATCCAGCAGACGACGCCAGTAGATGATGGTGACGGCGAGGATGGCGCCGGCCTGAATGACGATGTTGAACATATCAGACCGGTGTCCGAGCCATTGCTCGGCAATGATCAGGTGGCCGGTGCTCGAGATCGGCAGAAATTCGGTGATCCCCTCTATGACACCGAGAATTGCAGCATTTATATAATCCATACATTGTCTCCGGTTTAAAGTTCGGCCGGGCCTGAGCGCTTGGGTCGATCAGGCTGCCGCTTCCATTCGTTCGTTAGACCGTGTTTCGCCATCGTCAGATGGGGTAAAATCCGATTCGCTTGTATTGGCGGGGCCAAGCTCCTATAGCTTCAACCAATGAGTCATGACTAGGGCGCTATAATCGAGCTGCCACACAGTCCTGTAACAGCAATCACAAAGCCCGAGTATCGATGCCCACGCTTTATCATCATCCCATGTCATCCGCATCTCGCTTCGTCCGGCTGATCCTGGCGGAATACGGCTATCAGGCGGATCTGATCGAGGAGCAGACATGGGAAAAGCGCCGGGATTTCCTGGCGCTCAATCCGGCCGGCACATTGCCGGTTTATGTCGACGACAGCATGCGGGCGCTCTGCGGCGCCACCGTCATTTCCGAATATCTGGACGAGACGCACGGCGTGTTGAAACGCGACCGGCGGCTGCTCGCCGAAGACCCTTTCCAGCGGGCGGAAATCCGCCGGCTGGCCGAGTGGTTCATGCAGAAGATGGAAAACGACGTGACCAAGCCGCTCGCCCGTGAGCGTGTCTACAAGTTGCAGATGACCGCCGATCAGGGCGGCGGAGCGCCGGATTCGAAGATTTTGCGCACGGCCCGCGCGAATATCCGCCAGCATATGCGTTACCTCACCTGGCTGGCCGGCTCGCGCCAGTGGCTTGCGGGCGAGCGGATGAGCTATGCCGATCTTGCCGCCGCCGCCTCGATCTCGATCCTCGACTATCTCGGCGAGATCGAATGGGCGGACGCGCCGGTCGTCAAGGACTGGTACCAGCGGCTGAAGTCGCGGCCATCCTTCCGGCCGATGTTGACCGAGCGCGTGCGCGGCCTGACGCCGGTTTCGCATTATGCCGATCTGGATTTCTGACGAGGGCTCTTCATGCCCGAAGCTGATGACAATGACAAAGAGCGCCGCCGCCGCGACAATTTGACCGCGTTCGTGCGGGCAGAATCTGCCGCCAAGGGCTTCGATCTCTGCCGCATCACCCGTCCGGATGCGATCCCCGAAGCGAAAGAGCGTCTCGGCCAGTTCATCGATGCCGGGCGCCATGGGACGATGGACTGGATGGTGGAGACGCGCGACCGGCGCGGCGATCCGCGCACACTGTGGAGCGAGGTGCGCTCCGTCGTCGTCTTCGGCCTCAACTACGCCCCGGAGGAAGATCCACGCGGCATTCTCGACAAGCCCGATAAGGCCGCGATCTCGGTCTATGCCCGCAACCGCGATTACCACGACGTGATCAAGGGCCGGCTGAAGGAGATCGCCACGCGCTTTGCGGCACGGGCCGGCGCCGATGTGAAAGTGTTCGTCGATACCGCGCCTGTGATGGAAAAGCCCCTGGCGGCGGCGGCCGGCTTGGGCTGGCAGGGCAAACACACCAATCTCGTCAGCCGCACCCACGGTTCCTGGCTGTTTCTCGGCACGATGTTCACCACCGCCGATCTCGTGGTCGACGCAGCTGAGGCCGATCATTGCGGCTCCTGCCGCGCCTGCCTCGATGCCTGCCCGACGGCTGCCTTTCCGGCGCCTTACCAGATCGATGCGCGGCGCTGCATTTCCTATCTCACCATCGAGCACAAGGGGCCGATCGATGCCGATCTGCGCGTGCTGATCGGCAACCGCATCTATGGCTGCGACGACTGCCTTGCCGCCTGTCCGTGGAACAAGTTTGCAAGCTCCGCTTCCGAGATGAAACTTAAGGCGCGGGAAGAGCTGAAGGAACCGTCGATCGCCTTTCTGCTGACGCTCGACGATGCCGCTTTCCGCGCCTTCTTCAGCGGCTCGCCGGTGAAACGGATCGGCCGCGACCGCTTTATCCGCAACGTGCTGATCGCCGCCGGCAATTCCGGCGAGACGGCGCTCATCGGGCAATGTCGCAAGCTTTCGGGCGATGCCTCGCCTGTCGTCCGCGGCATGGCGATATGGGCGCTTTCGCGGCTGATGGAGGCTGACGAATTTTCAGCCTTTGCCGCACAAAGGGCTGATGAGCGCGATGACGACGTGCTGAACGAATGGCGGCTGGCAGGAGTGGGCTGATGCATGTGATGATCTTTGGCTGCGGCTATTCCGGCACGGCAATCGCCAAGGCCTTCGCCGGTGAGAACATGCGCGTTTCCGGCACCACGCGTTCGCCTGATAAGATGGACGTGCTCCGCCAGAACGGCATCGACGCATTCCTTTTCGACGGCGAGACCATGGAAGAGGGGCTGCGCCGGGCTTTGGCTGATGTTACCCATCTCGTGCAGTCGATCGCGCCTGGGAGGGCCGATCCGCTGCTGCGGCTGCTCGGCGAAGATGGCGCAAGCCTGCTGCCGAGGCTCGAATGGATCGGTTATCTCTCCACCGTCGGCGTCTATGGCGATCACAAGGGTGCCTGGATCGATGAGGAAACGCCGTGTGTGCCGGTGTCCGGGCGCTCGAAGGAGCGGCTCGAGGCGGAAGCGGGCTGGCTGGCTATGGGTGAGACGTGCTCTGTGCCGGCGGCGGTGCTCCGCCTTTCCGGCATTTACGGGCCGGGGCGCAATGCCTTCTGCAATCTGGAAAGAGGCACGGCGCGGCGCCTGATCAAGAAGAACCAGGTGTTCAACCGCATCCGCGTCGAGGATATCGGCGCGGCGACCCGCTTCCTGTCGGAGCATGGCCTTAGCGGCATCTATAATGTCACCGACGACCGGCCGGGCCCGCCGCAGGAGGTGATCGTCGAGGCAGCCCGGCTGATGGGCGTCGAACCGCCACCGGAGCAGGCGTTCGAGACCGCCGAGCTGACGCCGATGGCGCGCTCCTTCTACGGTGAGAACAAGCAGGTTTCGAATGCGAAACTCAAGGCGGCCGGCTTCGAATTCTCCTTCCCCGACTATCCCATGTCGCTAGCGCAATTGTGGCGGGACGGACGCTGGCGCGGTTAGATCCGGGCCGCTGCCTGTGACCAGGGTCATAACCCAAAATGAGTAGGAAATTCCTACTTTCCGCCTTGAGCAGAACAATTCTCGCCGCACATTATGGTTAACAGCCTTTGAATTTGCTCAAATGTGGCGGTAAATATGGCGAAAGCAGAAAAAAAATTTCGTGATTTTTGTGAAGGCCGTGGAGTTTAAAACTTCGTCGGAAAAATCATTTGAATTTTAGCTGTTTTCATTGCGTTTTTTCCATGTTCCGCCATGCGCGGCCAATTCTCATAATTTATCAATGGTATCACAAATATTACAGACTGTAATATTCCGTGATCGTGCGTGGCACTTTTTCGCCACTTTTCAACAGATTTAAGCCCTGCCGCCTGCAAGGGCGTGAGTTCAATAGTTGAGGGGTACTCTGTTTTGAAGAAAATACGTCGTTCTATTATCGCTGCCGCAACTATTGCAGCCTGCTCTTCCTTGCTTCCGGCGGAGAGTTTTGCTGGAAATGGATGTGGTGGTGCTTCATGGTACGCACTTCACTCCAAAACTGCTTCCGGGGAACGTATGAACCCTGCCGTCTTGACTGCCGCACATCGTTCGCTCGCCTTCGGCACCAAGGTCAAGGTCACCAACCGCAACAATGGCCGCACCGTCGTCGTCCGCATCAACGATCGCGGCCCGTTCATCCGCGGCCGGGTGCTCGACCTGTCGCGGGCTGCCGCGCAGAATATCGGCATGGTGAGCTCCGGCACGGCGAAGGTATGCTACCAGGTGATCAGCTAAGCCCGGAGCTTGCGACCGGCTGTGCTGTCAGCGGCGCTTGCTCTTGCCGTCAATCGCGGTTACCACGCGGTTGAGACTTGTGAACAATCCGCCCCGCGACCGTCGCGGCTGCCAGGATCCTTCGCAGGCACGGCAACAGGAGATTTGTGAATGCGTCTGGGCGGCCGCCTCGAAGGGGCGATTTCTGTGCTCGCGGACATCGATGCCCGCAAGCGGCCCGTCGCCGACGCGCTGAAGGACTGGGGCCTGGCGCATCGTTTTGCCGGCTCCGGCGATCGCGCGGCGATCGGCAACATCGTCTATGACGCCCTGCGCATGCGGCTCTCCCATGCCTGGCTGATGGATGACGACAGCGCTGCAGCCATCGCCCATGCCGTGATGTTCCGCCAATGGGGTTTCACCCCTGGCAGCCTTGCCGCCGAACTGGCGGATGACAAGTTTGCGCCGACACCACTGTCGACCGAGGCCGCCTCGGCCTTTGGGAGCCGCTCGCTTGACGATGCGCCGCCGCATATCCGCGGCGATATTCCCGAATGGGTCCAATCCTCCTTCGAACAGGCCTTCGGCGCCGGCTGGCTTACCGAGGCACAGGCGCTCGCCGCCCGCCCGACGCTCGATCTGCGCGCCAACAGCCTAAAGGCGTCCCGTGACAAGGTCGTCAAGGCGCTCGAAAGGGCCAGCGCGCATGCAGCCAAGATCGCCCGCTACGGCATCCGGATTGACGCCGGCGAAGGCGCCTCGCGTCTCCCCAACGTAACAGCCGAACTTTCGTTCCAGAAAGGCTGGTTCGAAGTTCAGGACGAGGGATCGCAGATCGTCGCCGATCTGGTGCTGGCGAGCGACGGCGAACAGGTTCTCGACTATTGCGCCGGAGGCGGCGGCAAAACGCTGGCGATGGCGGCGGCCATGCAAAACAAGGGACAGGTTCACGCCTATGATGCCGACCGCAAACGGCTGGCGCCGATCATCGAGCGGCTGAAGCGGGCGGGCACGCGCAATGTCCAGGTGCATGACGACGCCAGGGCGCTTTCGGCCCTTGCCAGACGCTGCGACAAGGTGCTGGTCGACGCGCCCTGCACCGGCACCGGCACATGGCGCCGCCGCCCCGACACGAAATGGCGGCTGACGACAAAGAACCTCGACGAACGCACCACCCAGCAGCAGGACGCGTTGGCGCAGGCGAGCGGCTTCGTCAAACCAGGCGGCGAACTGATCTACGTCACCTGCTCGGTATTGCCTCAGGAGAACGAGGAACAGGTGCGCCGCTTCACGGCTGAGAATTCCGATTTTCAAATCGTCAGCGCCCTGCCTGCCTGGGATCAGCTGTTCGGAAAAGACAGCCTGCGTCCGCACTCTTCCGACGGCCTGACGGTGACGCTGACGCCCGCCTCCACCGACACGGACGGTTTCTTCTTCTGCCGCATGCAGCGCAAGGGCTGACGCGGCCGGGACAATGGATGCCGCGGCGGAATGACGCTGCGCAGCACGGCGCAACGGTCCGATTGCCGCCGATTTTTCACATAAATGCCGTTCAAAAGGGCAGGTTGGCAACAACTGCTCAATGTTAAAATTATTCCAAACTAGAGCGTTTGACACCAGTTTACTTTTGCGCGAAGAGACGGAGCCCGATTAGACGGAAGATCCGTCACAGGAGAGGATCATGAAGCTCAACACATTCCGCGCAGCCGTGCTGGCGATTGCCCCCGCCGCCCTGCTCGCCCTTCCCGCGCATGCCGAGACCGATGCTGCCGCGGTGGTGAAACACTATGCCGACGTGGCGCATGCGAAATACGAAGACTCGCTGACGACGGCCAAGACGCTCGACGCCGCCATCGACGCCTTCCTGAAGGCGCCTGATGACGCGACGCTGAAAGCCGCCAGGGAGGCCTGGATCAAGGCGCGTGTTCCCTACCAGCAGACGGAAGTCTATCGTTTCGGCAATCCGATCGTCGATGACTGGGAAGGCAAGGTCAATGCATGGCCCCTCGATGAAGGCCTGATCGACTATGTCGACGCCTCCTACGGTACCGAGAGCGACGAAAATTCGCTCTATGTGGCCAATGTCATCGCCAACAAGACGATCAAGATCGACGGCAAGGATGTCGACGCCTCGAAGCTGACGCCGGAATTCCTCTCCGGCACGCTGGCCGAGGCCGGCGGCATCGAAGCCAATGTTGCGACCGGCTACCACGCCATCGAATTCCTGCTCTGGGGCCAGGATCTGAACGGTACAGGCCCCGGCGCCGGCGACCGCCCGGCCACCGATTACGACCTCAAGAATTGCACGCACGGCAATTGCGACCGCCGCGCCGAATATCTGAAGTCCGCCTCCACCTTGCTCGTTTCCGACCTGCAGGAAATGACCGACAACTGGACGCCGGACGGTGCGGCGACGAAGAACGTCGAAGCCGATCCGAAGGCCGGCCTCGTCGCGATCCTGACGGGCATGGGTTCGCTTTCCTACGGCGAGCTTGCCGGCGAGCGCATGAAGCTCGGCCTGCTGCTGCACGATCCGGAAGAAGAGCATGATTGCTTCTCGGACAATACCTACAACTCGCATCTCAACGATGCGATCGGCATCGCCGCCGCCTATACCGGCAACTATACCCGCGTCGACGGCACCAAGCTCAGCGGCCCGTCGCTGCACGATCTGGTGGCCGCCAAGGACAAAGCGCTCGACGCCGAAGTGGAAGGCAAGCTCAACAAGACGCTCGATGCCATGAACGCCATGGCAAAGCGCGGCGAGACGGTCGAGAAGTACGACCAGATGATCGCCGAGGGCAACAAGGAAGGCAACGCCGTCGTCCAGGCCGCCATCGACGGGCTGATCGACCAGACGAAATCGGTACAGCGCGTTATTGCCGCACTCGATCTCGGTACGGTTCAGCTTGAAGGTTCCGACAGCTTGGATAATCCTAACGCCGTCTTCAAATAAGTAAAAAGGCGGGCCGCTTCGAAAGCCGGAGCGGCCCGGACCCTGAAATGTCGCATGCCCCGGCCCGCCGATTGATCGCCAGCGCAACGCTCTGCGCCACGCTTGCCGGTTTTTCCGTCAGCATTGCTGCCGGTTTCGATCTGCCGACGAAACGCACCGACCTTTCCGCGGCCGATCTGAAACGTGTCGCCGACGTCACCCGGCCGACGACGGATTTCTCCAAGGCAGAACCATACGAAGCGATGCAGGCGGGGGCTGCGACCTCGATCGCCCCTGTCACCGAGGACAGCTTCTCGCATATTTCGGCCAACATCCCCTTCGAGGAAGAGCAGAATTTCAAGCTCGGCAACGCGCTGTTCCGCAAGCTCTGGGTTTCCGCGCCCTCCTCGACGCAGGCTTCCGATGGTCTCGGGCCGCTGTTCAACGCCCGCTCCTGCATGAGCTGCCATGTCAATGACGGCCGCGGCAAGCCGCCGGAGGGAGGCCCCAGCGCCACCTCGATGTTGCTGCGGCTTTCCCGCGCGGCCGGGACACCGGAGGAAGAAAAGGCGATCGCGAGTGCTGATGTCGTCAATTTTCCCGATCCGGTCTACGGCCACCAGCTGCAGGATCTTGCCGTTCCCGGCCTTGCCGCCGAGGGAAAGTTGGCGATCAGCTACCGTGAAGAACCGGTGACGCTCGGCGACGGCGAGATCGTGTCGCTGCGCCGGCCGAGTTATGCGGTTGTCAATCCCGCCTATGGGCCGCTCGATCCCGCAACGACGATTTCGCCGCGAGTCGCCTCGGCGATGATCGGCCTCGGGCTGATCGAGGCCATTCCCGAAGCCGATATTCTTGCCCATGCCGATCCGGACGATGCCGACGGCGACGGCATTTCGGGCAAGGCTGCGATGGTGCGCGATCACCTGAGCGGCAAGATCGCGCTCGGCCGGTTCGGCTGGAAGGCGCAGAACGCCACGGTGCGCGACCAGAGTGCCGATGCCTTTGCCAGTGATATCGGCATCTCGACGCCCGATCAGCCGAATGCGCAGGGCGACTGCACCAAGGCGGAAGAAAAATGCCTTGCTATGCCGACCGGTGTGCAGAAACGGCTGGGCAAGGAAGAGGCGCCCGGTTCCATTCTCGACCTCGTCACCTTCTATTCCTCAAATCTCGCCGTCCCGGCGCGCCGCAAGGCCAGCTTTCCCGAGACGCTGCGGGGCAAGCGGATCTTCTACGAAAGCGGCTGCATGTCCTGCCATGTGCCGAAATTCGTCACCCGCCGGGATACGCCGGACAAGGCACAGTCCTTCCAGCTGATCTGGCCTTATTCCGACTTTCTTCTGCACGATATGGGCGACGGCCTTGCCGACGGGCAGCAGGTCGGCCTTGCAAGCGGACGTGAATGGCGCACGCCGCCGCTATGGGGTATAGGACTGACCCGGACTGTCAGCGGACACAGCTTTTTCCTGCATGACGGCCGTGCGCGTGATCTCACCGAAGCGATCCTCTGGCATGGCGGCGAAGCTGAAAAGGCCCGCAACGCTTTCTCCTCCCTGTCGAAAGACGACAGGGCGGCCCTGATTACATTCCTGGAGTCACTTTGATGCGCCTACCGCACCCCCTGCTCTGCCTCTCTCTGCTCGGCCTCGCCACGTCAGCGGCCGCCCAGACCGCCGCTCCTCCGGCAGGGCTGAACGAGGATGCCGTTCCCGCCGTCATGCAGCGCGCCGTCGACGAAGTGATCCGTCCCGGCTATCGCAACATGCAGCAATCGTCTGCCCGGCTGACGACGGCGATGAAGGATCTTTGCGCCGACGGCACGCAGCAGACGCTCGACAAGGCGAAATCCGCCTTCGACGATACGATCCGCTACTGGTCGATCATCGAGATCGTCCAGACCGGACCCGTCATCCAGGACAATCTCTTCGAGCACATCCTGTTTTATCCCGACCGCAAGGGTGTCGGCCTGAAGCAGGTGCAGGCGCTGATCGCCAAGGGCGACCCGAAAGATGCGACGGTCGATGCGATCGCCGGCAAGAGCGTCGCGCTGCAAGGCCTGACGGCGCTGGAATATGTGCTTTACGGCAACGGCTCCGACGATCTCGTCAAACAGAAGGGCGGCTTCCGCTGCCTCTACGGCCAGGCGGTCGCCGGCAATATCCAGCGTGAGGCCGGCGAAGTCGTCGCCGCCTGGGAAAAGCCCGACGGGGTGCAGGCAAGCTGGAAACATCCAGGCCCGCAAAGCAACGATTTCATGGACAACAAGGAAGCCGTGACGGCGCTGCTCGCCATTCTCGTCCACGGCGCCGAAAATGTCCGCGACCAGCGGCTGGAGCAATTCTACAAGGGCAAGGATACCGCGCCGCGTCCGCGCATGGCGATCTACTGGCGCTCCAAGAATACCTGGAAATCGATGGCCGCCAACATCGACGGCCTGCGCACGCTCTGGCAGAAGGCCGGCATGGCCGAGCTTCTGCCGCCGGACAAGCAGCCGATCGCCGCTTCGATCGACGAGGATTTCAAATCGCTGCTCGACAGCGTGCCGAAGCTCAATCCCGACATCGACGTGGCGACAAGCGATGCGGAGAAGGCCAAGCTCGATACGCTGCTTGCCGAGAGTCGCGACCTGATCACCAGGATCAGCGACGAATATGGCGCAGCGATCGGCCTTTCGGCCGGCTTTTCCTTTTCGGATGGAGACTGAAGCGATGATGCGAAGTGCCCCAATCGACCGGCGCAGCTTCATCAAGGCAGCCGGGATCGGTTTCCTTGCGGCCTTGACGCCGAGGTCGCTGATGGCCCTGGAGCAAGCCGATGCGGTCTATGCTTCGGGCATTCGTGCTGCCGATGGCTCCTATGCCGTCGCGACCGTTACGGAGCGCGGCGAGGTCGTCGATCAGGTGGCGCTTCCGTCCCGGGCGCACGGCATGGCCTTCAGCGCCGCCACCGGCAAGACCGTCGCCTTCGCCCGCCGGCCCGGCACCTATGCGATGATTTTCGATGGCCGGAATAAGGGCGAACCAATCGTCATCAGCTCCAGGGAAGATCGGCATTTCTACGGCCACGGCGCGTTCTCTCCCGATGGTCGTCTGCTCTATGCCAGCGAGAACGACTTCGACGGCAATCGCGGCATGATCGGTCTCTACGACGCCACCGACCGCTTCACCCGCATCGGCGAATTCGAAACCTACGGCATCGGCCCGCACGACATGACGGTTTCCGATGACGGACGCCTTCTGATCGTCGCCAATGGCGGCATCGAGACGCATCCGGATTTCGGCCGCACGAAGCTCAATCTCGGGGCGATGCAGCCGTCGCTGGTGCTGATCGATGCGGCGACCGGGGCGCTGATCGAAAAACATGTGCTGCCTGCGCAATGGGCACAACTCTCCACCCGCCACGTCGATCTCGACGACAAGGGCCGCATCTGGTTCGCCTGCCAATACGAAGGCCACCGTAACGACCTGCCGCCGCTTGTCGGCCATTTCGCCAAGGGAGAGGATCTGTCCTTCATCGACCTGCCGGAGGAGACGACGCACAGGCTTGCCAATTACGTCGGCGCAATCGCCGTCAACCGCAGCGAGGGCCTCGTCGGCGTGACGTCGCCGAAAGGCGGCGCCTCGGTGACCATCGACGCAAGGTCGGGCAAGGTGCTCTCGGAGACGAGCATTCCGGATGCCGCGGGCATCGCGCCGGCAAGAAGCGGCTTTGCCGTCTCCTCCTATGACGGCGATTTCCTGTCGACCCGCAGCGATGTCGCCTGGGACCAGCACATCGTGCGGATCTCTTAGAGCATGACGCCGTCCGAAAACCGCTCACACTTTTCGGCGTCATGCTTTAACGGCCGCGCGCATAGGCTTTCTGCTCGGCACTGACGCTCGATGCGGCGGCCCTTGCCGCCTCATGCAGCCATTCAGGCCCCCTGGTCTGCAGGTCCCGCAGGATCACTGCCGCCGCCGCATCGTCGGAATGGCAATTGGCGATCT
This sequence comes from Rhizobium binxianense, assembly GCF_028994275.1. Lineage (NCBI taxonomy): Bacteria > Pseudomonadati > Pseudomonadota > Alphaproteobacteria > Hyphomicrobiales > Rhizobiaceae > Rhizobium > Rhizobium binxianense. The sequence continues at coordinate 4,487,765 of NZ_CP118713.1, read as the reverse complement.
CAAAGCCCATCAGTTCGAGCATCGTCGGCGAAAGCAGCACCTCTGGGTGCTTGTCGATCTCGATCTTGCGGCTGTTCGGCGAAAGCCTGCGCACGAGAATACGGCCGGAGACACCATAATGGGGATCGGCGGAGCGCGCCCGTCCGCCGGCGATTTCGCCCGCGTGGATCGCCAGGTCTTGCGGCCTGTGGCGAAGCGACCAGGCCGACGGCACCAGCGCCTTCGCCTCGCGCAGCACCGGCCCACCCTGCCATTCGGCGTAAGCGACGAAACGCGGCCGGCCGAGACTGCCGGTGCCGCCGCTGCGCGGCTTCACCACGAAAGGTCCTGAGCCAGGCGGCAGTGCATCTGTGAGCGCCTTGACATAGGCTGATGGCGGCGGTTTGCTGCCGGCAGGCAGCATTTCATATTTCTCCCAGAATTCGCGGCGTTCGGAATTCGGCAGCATCAGCGCCTTGCGCAGCCATTTGTGATCGCGTTCGAGGATAACGGGCAGCGGATTTTCAAGACCCCTGCGATAACCGGCAAGGATCACTTCGCCGATCATCCGAACCGAGGGGCCATCGCCGTTCCGCGCCAGGATGGCGCTTGCCGTAAGGCGAACGAGATCCAGTGCATAAGGCATCACCGCCGCGTCGTCGAAATCATTGACGCCCCAGACGAGCCGGCCCTCGGCATCGCGCCAGGTGCCGAAATTCTCCAGATGCGTATCGCCGATCGCCAGCACTTCCGGCGCGGAGCCAAGTTCCGGACAGATATCGAGGATGATCTCGCACCAGCGCCAATAGGTGGCGCGCAGGAAGACGAAATCGTCGCTGCGCATCTTCTCGTGCTTTTCGCGGAGATCGTCCTTGACGAGATCGGCCCCGAGTTCGCCGGCCAGCCAGCTCTCGAAATTCTGGACCGATTGCGATATCGTCGTCATGCGCCGGCGCTCCTTCGTTTCCAGACATGACGCGGAGAATACGCGCTGGGCGCGAAGCTGCAATCGTCTTCGCACCGGCTTGCACAGCGGCAAAAAGTCGAAAGGTGGCCCCGGCGACACGGTGCGCGCTTTCCGCCGCGGTCCGGACCGATTTCAGCAATGTGCAGCTTGTCGAATCCGGCCCGCCATGCCACTTTCGCCGCTGCAAGAGGGGCAGACATGAGCGAGACTGACAGGGGCGATTTCCGCGCGCGAATTCGCCGCAATTTTGCGCGGCAGGCGGCGATGGAGACGATCGGCGCGGAGTTGACGCGTGTCGAGCACGGCGTCGTCGAGATCGAGCTTCCCTTCGACGTCAAACTAACACAGCAGCACGGCATCCTGCATGCGGGCATCATTTCCGCCGCGCTCGATTCGGCCTGCGGTTTTGCCGCCTACAGCGTCATCGACCCCGAAGCTTCGATCCTGACGATCGAGTTCAAGGTCAATCTCATGTCTCCGGGGCGTGGCGATCGTTTCCTGTTTCGCGGGGAAATCACCAAACCCGGCTCCACCATCATCGTCGCCGACGGGCGAGGCTACGCGATCAGCGACGGGCCGGCCAAACTCATCGCCTCCATGACCGGAACGATGATGGTGATCCGCGGCAGGGAAGGAATTACGGGATGAAGTTCGAACTGAAATCGGTCGCAGGAAAATCCATCCTTTTCGTCATGGCGGCCGAGGCCGAATACGGTCCCTTCCTGCGGTCGCGCATCGAACCCCTGATGACCGGCGTCGGCCCTGTGGAGGCAGCGGTTGCGCTGACCAAGACGCTCGCGCGGCTCGATGCGGCCGACGATCTGCCCGATCTCGTCGTTTCGCTCGGCTCGGCCGGCTCGGCGAAACTGGAGCAGACCGAAATCTACCAGGTGACCTCGGTTTCCTACCGCGACATGGACGCCTCGCCGCTCGGCTTCGAAAAGGGCAAGACACCTTTCCTCGACCTGCCGGCGGTGCTCGATTTGCCATTGCGCATTCCCGGCATTCCGGAAGCAAGCCTTTCCACCGGCGGCAACGTCATCTCAGGGGCGGCCTATACCAATATCGACGCCGACATGGTCGACATGGAGACCTTTGCGGTGCTGCGCGCCTGCCAGGGCTACAAGCTGCCGCTAATCGGCCTTCGCGGCATTTCCGACGGCGCCGTCGAGCTGCAGCATATTTCCGGCTGGACCGAATATCTGCATATCGTCGACCGCAAGCTCTCCTACGGCGTCGACAGCCTGTTCACGGCGCTGGAGGACGGGGTTTTCTGGTTCTAGAGCATGTCGCGCAAAAGTGTGCAGCGGTTTTGCGATAACGACATGCGTAAAAACAAAAACCTGCCAGCGCCGCGCGTCTTTACAGACGCGCGGGGACAATCGGAACAATAAAAACCTGATGCCGCCGATTTCCCGGATTGCCAGGCGAAGCGCTTTTCATTAAAGCCTCGCCATGACCCAGACAGCACATCCCGACTCCGTTCTCATCGTCGATTTCGGCAGCCAGGTGACCCAGCTCATCGCACGTCGCGTGCGCGAGGCCGGCGTCTATTGCGAGATCGTTCCCTTCCAATCGGCCGAAGAGGGCTTCAACCGCCTGCAGCCGAAGGCCGTGATCCTGTCCGGCAGCCCGGCTTCCACGGTGGACGAGGGATCGCCGCGAGCGCCTCAGATCATCTTCGACAGCGGCCTGCCGGTCTTCGGCATCTGCTACGGCCAGCAGACGATGTGCATGCAGCTCGGCGGCAAGGTCGAAAGCGGCCATCACCGCGAATTCGGCCGCGCCTTCCTCGAGGTCGACAGGGATTGCCAGCTGTTCGAGGGCCTCTGGTCCTCCGGCTCGCGCCATCAGGTCTGGATGAGCCATGGCGACCGCGTCACCGCGCTGCCGGATGGTTTCGAGGTCGTCGCCACCTCCTCCAACGCGCCCTACGCCTTCATTGCTGACGAGAAGCGCAAATATTACGGTGTGCAGTTCCACCCCGAGGTCGTGCATACGCCTGATGGCGCCAAGCTGATCGGCAATTTCATTCACAACATCGCCGGCATCAAGGGCGACTGGTCGATGTCAGCCTATCGCCAGAAGGCGGTCGAGCAGATCCGCGAGCAGGTGGGCGACAAGCGCGTCATCTGCGCGCTTTCGGGCGGCGTCGACAGTTCCGTCGCAGCCCTCTTGATCCACGAGGCCGTCGGCGACCAGCTGACCTGCATCCTCGTCGACCACGGGCTGATGCGCAAGGATGAGGCGGCCGGTGTCGTCGCCATGTTCCGCGAGCACTACAATCTGCACCTGCTGCACGTCGATGCCGCCGATCGTTTCATCGGCGAACTCGAAGGCGTCAGCGACCCGGAAACCAAGCGCAAGATCATCGGCCGGCTGTTCATCGAAACCTTCGAGGAAGAGGCAAGGAAGCTCGGCGGCGCCGACTTCCTCGGCCAGGGCACGCTCTATCCCGACGTGATCGAAAGCGTTTCCTTCACCGGTGGCCCGTCGGTGACGATCAAATCGCACCACAATGTCGGCGGCCTGCCGGAGCGCATGAAGATGCAGCTCGTCGAGCCGCTGCGCGAGCTCTTCAAGGACGAGGTGCGCGCGCTCGGCCGCGAGCTTGGCCTGCCCGACAGCTTCATCGGCCGCCACCCTTTCCCAGGCCCCGGCCTTGCCATCCGCTGCCCCGGCGGCATCACCCGCGAAAAGCTGGAGATCCTGCGCGAGGCTGATGCGATCTATCTCGACGAAATCCGCAAGGCCGGCCTCTACGACGCCATCTGGCAGGCCTTCGCCGTGCTGCTGCCCGTCCAGACCGTCGGCGTCATGGGCGACGGCCGCACCTATGAATTCGTCTGCGCGCTGCGCGCCGTCACATCCGTCGACGGCATGACGGCGGACTTCTACCACTACGACATGGAATTCCTCGGCCGCGCCGCCACGCGTATCATCAACGAGGTACGCGGCATCAACCGCGTGGTCTACGATGTTACGTCGAAGCCGCCGGGTACGATCGAGTGGGAGTGAAGGGGGCAGAGGACTCTCAGGCGAATCCTAGGCCATCGATAGCAGTCGATAGATTCCAGGCGACCCGCAGATCTGCGGCTCTGTCGCGCGTCTCCCCGCTCTTCGAACGGCGCCCATACGCCGTCCGGCCCACCCCAACCTTCGCGACTTTGTGACCTTCAAGTATTCGGTCGCGCGCTGCTCGAAGACGTTAGAGCGGTTTAGCTTTTCACAGAAGCCAGAACCGCTCTAACCTTTTGTTTTCACGCAATTCCGGACGGAAAGCCGCTTCGCACTTTTCCTGGAATGCTCTAGCACGCGCGACCAGTTCTCGGCGCCGATCGCCCGGGTCGTAGATCGATTACTGCTCCTTCTTGAACAAATCCTGGAAGATGAGCTGGCCCCAAGTGCGGCCGCGTGCGTGCACCAGCGCGCCACCCTCGTCGAGCTTTCCCAGCTTGACGGGTGCAAAGCCGAGTTGTTTGGCCAAGGCGGCCACATGAGCGATCGCGTCCTCGTCGTCACTCGACAGAAAGACGACCCGGTGCCCACCCTCGACGATCGGATCAGCAGCCAGGGTGGCCGCAATCAGGTGATTGAAACCCTTCACGAGCTTGGCGCCGGTGAACGCCTTCGCAACGAAGGCGGAAGACGGCAGGCCGTCCAGCTCTTCGGGAGGAAGGGGAAACGAGTTCGTCGCGTCGATGACTGTCTTCCCTTCCCAGTTCGGCAGGGCCTTCGCAACCTCGCGATGCTCCCAGAACGGGACCGCCAGGATGATTGTGTCGGCCTCGAGTGCATCCCGCAGCCACTTGGCGACGACCGTGGGTCCAATCGCCTGAGCCTGCGGCGCCAACGCCTCGGGCGGCCGGCGGCTCGCAACGGTCACGTCGATGTTTTTACGTGCGAAGGCGTGGGCGAGCGCCTGGCCTATCTTACCGAATCCTACAATCGCATAGCTCATAATGCTTCTCCAATCCGTGTAGATATTGGTTCCCCGGCCTTCAACGGCGCTGGGTATTCGTTCCGCTGTGTGGCTACCATTGCGCGTCCTGCCGTGAACGGCTTCCGCGCGGCCGGACAGCCAGCCACTTTCGGCGATCCGGCGCGAATTCAGATGGCCGAGAAGCCGCCGTCGACAGACAACTCTACCCCATTCACGAAGCTCGAATCGTCTGAAGCAAGAAACAGCGCGACCGCCGCAATTTCCTCAGGACGACCCATCTTTCCCCGCGGGATCAGGGATTCGAACATCTGCTTCGCCTCCTCGGTGAGGACTTGGTCCTGCATCGGTGTGGCGATCGGCCCAGGGTGCAGCACGTTCACCCGGATATTCCTGCCCTTCAGCTCGTTGAGCCACCCGCGTGCGAATGCGTGCAGCGCCGCCTTGCTCGCTGCATACACGCTGTAACCAGGAAAACCTTTCACCGAAGCAACTGATCCGGTCATGAAGATCGATCCGCCATCGTTGAACAGCGGCAACGCCTTTTGCACCGTGAACAGCGTGCCGCGCGTATTCAGGCCGAAGGTCGCATCGAAATGCTGCTCGGTGATCTCGCCCAGTGGGACGGCTTCGCCCGTGCCGGCGCTCGCATACAGGACGTCAATCTTGCCCTTTTCCCGCTTGACTGTATCGAACAGGCGGTCGAGGTCGTCGAGATTGGACGCGTCGCCGCGCACGCCGGTCACGTTCCGGCCGATCAACTTGACGGCCTCGTCCAGCGCCTCCTGTCTCCGGCCCGTGATGAAAACATAGGCGCCTTCTTCAACGAACCGCTTGGCGCTCGCCAGCGCCATGCCGCTCGATCCACCCGTAATGACTGCAACCTTACCCTCAAGCTTTCCCATGACTTCTCCTTCCAGGCTCCGCCTGTGATCGTTCGGGGAGGTCCCCGATACCCTCAAAATAGGTCCGCCGGAGTCAGGCATTGAGTGCGGAAGCGCGCACATCGGTGGTGCAAAATCGATCCGGCTGGACGACTGACGTCAGCCGCGACGATCGGTGTCCGTCGTTCGGAATTGGGCCGCGCTCGTCGGCATAGGCTATGATGAAAGCCCGTACTGCTGTACGAATGCGTTAGATACGGGCTTTGGAAGGCGCACCGCGCGGTGCCGGATTGCACCATGATCGGCTGGCACCATGATCGACTGGGATGACGTTCGCTACTTTCTTGCCGTCGCGCGCGGAGGCTCGGTGCGGGCTGCCGCCAAGCGCCTCGGGGTGAATCACTCGACCGTGCTGCGACGCATCGCTCAGCTCGAGGAACGCCTCGGGGCGCAGATGTTCGAAAGGCTGCCTTCGGGCTACCGCCTGACGGCTGCGGGCGAAGAGGTCCTCGAGCTCGCGAACCAGATGGAAGCGTCGTCGCACCAGCTGGAGACGCGCGTCTTCGGTCGCGACCAGAGCGCGCGCGGGCTTTTGCGGGTGACGCTTCCACCGTTCCTCGCCACACACCTGCTGATGCCGGATCTCGCCGACTTCGCGCGTCTGCATCCGGACATCGAGATGGAAATCTTGTCGACCGGCGAGGTCGCGAATCTGACCAACCGAGAGGCCGACGTCGCGATCCGCATTGTCGCCGACCGCAAGACCCTGCCGCTCAATCTTCACGGCCTGAAGGGACCGGAGTTGTTCAGCGGCGTCTACATGTCTCGCGATCGACTAGCCGCGTGGCGTGCGGGCGCGCCTGATCCCATTCGGTGGATCGTCATAGACAATCATGGACTCCCGGTCTGGGCGCGCGAGGGAGAGGTTTACACCACGGGAGTTCCGTTCAGGACCCCGGACGCCGAGACGCAGATCGTTGCAGTACAGCAAGGGATCGGGATGACGAAACTGCCGTGCTTCGTCGGCGATTCCGACCCTCTATTGGTGAGGGTGCCGGGCACCAACCTGCCCATGCATGGGACGCTCTGGCTTCTCACACAGGGGGAGACACGCAAGACGAAGCGCGTGCGGCTCTTCACGGAGTTCGTATCCCGCAGGCTCGCGGCGTACGCTCCGCTTCTCGCGGGGCTATCTATATCGCGCGACTGACGGCCCGGCAGGTGGCCGGCGACGCTTGCCGTAATCCGGTCGGAAGCCGAGGGCTCTCTTGACTACCCCGCTTGCCTCTCAGACGATCATCAGCACGCGGACGAAAACAGCCGAGACCGCCGCATCAGACTGCTCCGTGGATCGAATTGACGATCTGGAGTCCGGCAAAGTCCTTTTCGTTATCCGTTACAACAACGCACTCGTTCGCCGCGGCGACAGCGGCGATGATCATGTCGAGCCCGCTGCGCGGCTTGCCGGCCGCTTTCCCTTCCGCCATCAGCCGTGCCCAGATCAGGCCCGCTTTGTCGTCGAACGACAGGATGCGGCCCGCAAACAGCGCCTGCAGTCCTTCACGCCCGGAAAACCATTTGTCGAGCGCGTCGCGTTTCTTGCCGCGTGGCTTCTCCAAAATTCCGCGATGGATCTCCGCAACGGTCAGTGAGGAGATGAACAAATCCTCGTCGCGCTGCGTCGACATCCATGCAAGAAGCGATTCCGATGGCTGCGGTTTGACGACATTGCTGATGATGTTGGTATCGAGGAGGTAGCGCGTCACAAGTCGACTTTGCGTCCCTCTTCCCGGGGGCGGGAAAGGTCGAGGTCGGCGTCCACCAGCGGCGAACGACGCAATGCGGCGAGAATCCCACCAGGCTTTGGCGTCTCGCCGACGATCGACTTGCTTACGGTCGCGCGCAGCTCCGAAGCCTCGGGCGTGTCCTCCGACAGGCGTCGGGCGAGCGACCGGATGAGGTCGCGATCAGCGTCCTTGCCGAGCACTTCGAAGCGCACCAAGCCGCGCTCGCCAAGGCGGGCTCGATAATTTTGGATGGCGCGCTTCTGTGAACTTCCCATGATGACCTCCGGCTTATTTCCAGTAATATAGCCAGAACCAGGGTTTTCAGCAAATTTGCGCGGCCAGCGTTCAATTTACGATCGGCGGCTCTACCGTCGCCGGCATCTTGCGATCCTCGCATCGGACTGCTATTCGCATTTAAGTCTTAGAGGAGAATGCCTTTGTCTGCCGTCGCAACGAACCAGAATTCACCGGCTGCGGCGGTAGGGATGAAGGCGCTCGGCATCGTGACCGAGAGCTGATCCTCATTCTACCGCTCGGCCTTAGCGCGCCCCATGCCGGCGCATGTCTAATGTCGAGAAGATTATGATCATCGAACTAACCAGTCGTGACTTCGAAGCGCTGCTGAAGGGCATCGCGCCCCTCCATCTGCGCCTTGTCGAAGACAGCGCCCTTGCGCCTCCCGAGATATTGCAGATGTTGAGCCGGCTCGCGGCTGACATCGGCGCTGAATTTTCGCCGGCGGCCTGGATGATCGTCGAGGATGGCGAGATCGTCGGCCTCTGCTCCATCGTTCGGGTCCCACATGATGGAAACATCCATATCGGCTATGGGGTTGCGCCGTCCCGCCAGGGTCTTGGATGCACGACCCGGGCGATAGGGCAATTGCTGCAGTGGGCGCGGAACGATCCTCGCGTGGCGCTGATCTCTGCAGAGACCGGGTTGGAGAACATCGCGTCACAGCGCGTCCTCGAGCGCAATGGATTCACCCGCGCCGGCGAGCGTATCGATGCCGAAGACGGTCCGTTGATTTGCTGGGAAGTAGCGACGGCCGGATAAGCCCGCACAGGAACGGCCGGACCGAGGTTCAGTCACCTCGGCCGGCCGTTGTCATGCAAGGATGATGCGATCCTGAGCGCGGCTTCAGCGGCCGTAGGTGACCTCGACGGAGGCCTTGTCGAGCGTATTTGCCCTGACATAGAAGCCCACCATGGCGGCCGGCGCCGTATCGGGAAGCGGGAGCTTATCGACCGAGAGCGCGTAGACGGTGAACTGGTAGTGGTGCGGCTTGTCGCCGGCCGGCGGGCATGCGCCGCCGTAGCCTGACGTACCGAAGTCCGTGTGACCTTCGACGGTGCCGGCGGGAAGCTTTTTGTCACCGCTGGCGCCGGTGGCGATCTTCGCGGTATCGGCGGGAATGTTGAACACGGACCAATGCCACCAGCCCGAGCCGGTCGGCGCATCCGGATCGTAAGCCATGATGGCGAAGCTCTTGGTTCCCTCGGGAGCGCCCGACCAGGTCAGTTCCGGCGAGATGTTCTTGCCCGAGCAGCCAAAGCTGTTGAAGACCTGCGCATCGGCCATCGTCTTGCCGGCGACCAGATCCTTCGAGGTAAGCTTCATTTCGGCCTGGGCGGCCGTCGCGCCGAAGACGGACGCGGCGAGAAGTGCTGCTGTGATGAAACGCATTCTGTTTTCCTGCGGTTGATGATGCAGGAGAACTATCGTCAGCGCTGGAGCATATCTGCCCCGGTCTGCTCAACTTCTGTCCCGATCCGCTCAAAATGCTCGGAGCCGCCCCGCACATGGCGTGGATTGACACCAAACCGCTCCTTGAACCGCGCCGCAAATTGAGACGGTGAATCATAACCGACCTCAAGGGCAACCTGCGCCATCGGCAGTGTCGTCGTCTGGATGAGCCCCAGGGCACGGTTCATCCGCGTGTCGCTGAGGATCTCACTGAAGCCGGTATTCTCGGCGGCGAGTTTGCGCCTCAGCGTCGCTTCGCTCATGTTGAACGCGCGCGCCGCCTGCCCCAGCGTCCAATCGAAAGCGGTATCGCTTTCGATCATCTGCCGCAGCCGGTCCTCAAGCCGAGGGCTTTGGCATTGGCCGAGCACCGCGCCGCAGAGCGCAAACCAGGTGATCAGTTCGATCAAACGAGCCTTGGCAATGGCGCCGGGAAGCCTCGTCAGATTGCCGGGCTGACAGCAATAGTCAAACAATGCCGCAGCTTCCTCCGGCAGCTCCGAAGTGCTTGCCGGGACCGGTCTCGACGGAACGGCAATCGATCCCATCCTGCTATAGGCATCCTCGAAAAGCCGTCGCGGAACAGGTAGCGCCAAGGTCTGATACTTCTGCGGCGCCTTGGGAATGTTCTCCATCGTCAGGGGGCGATAGTCGGGCAGCAAGCCAAAGGCGCCCGCTTCGAGGCGCAAAGCCTTATCATCCGCCATGACGATCTTCGTTCCCGATTGCACCTGGATCAACAGGGGACTCGTATTGACGAGACGATAAAAACAGGCGCGCCCACCTTGGCGGACCAAGGCCCTGGTCGGAACGGGAAAGGCGTCGTCGAGCATATGTTCTCCGGCAATGGGATGAGCGGCGACCGGCAAAGCTGGCATGAAGACGATCGCTGATCCGCGAGGCTCGGGAATACCAAAACCATGTGGCAGCGGCAACATTGAGCCGGGGATCCCGAGACCATGTCTACCTTCTACGGGACCTGCCGACATAATCGACCAATACGCGCAGCTTCAGCGGCTGCCTCTGGCGCCTGGGATAGTAGAGATAGAAGCCCGGGAAGGGCGGGCAAAAGTCCTCCAGCAGCGGCATGAGTTCGCCGCGTTCGATATAGGGCTGGAAGGTCTCCACCATGCCGAAGGTGATGCCTGCTCCGGCACAGGCCATGCGGATCATCATGCCCATGTCGTTGGTCGTGACGGCGGGATCGACGGAGACGTCGAAGTCGCGATCGTTCTCAGTGAACTCCCAGCGATAGGGCGCGGTATCCGGGCGTGGCCGCCAGCCGATGCAGGCGTGGTCCTGCAGTTCGCGCGGATGGTGGGGATGGCCGCGGCGCTCGAGATAGGCGGGGGATGCGGCCGCGCATTGTCGCTGCTCATCGGAGACTGAAATCGCAATCATGTCCTGTTCGATCACTTCGCCCAGCCGGACACCGGCGTCGAAGCCGGCCTCGACGATATCGAATTCGTCATCGGTGATGGTGATATCGAGTTTGATGTCAGGGCAGGCTTCCATGAAGCCGGCCAGCAAGGTGCCGGAGAGGAAGTTCTCGGCGATCGAGGAAACCATGATCCTTAGCCAGCCGCTTGGGCGCGCCTGCATTTCCCGCACCGTCTGCATCGCATCCTTGACCTGGCGGACCGATGGACGAACCGCCTCGAAGAACACTTCGCCGGCTTCGGTCAGGCTGACGCTGCGCGTCGTGCGCCGGACCAGGGCGACGCCGACCCGATCTTCCAGGCGTTGCAGGGCCTGGCTGACGGCGGAGCGGGTGACGCCAAGCCGCTCGCCGGCGAGCCGGAAGTTGCGCGCCTCCGCCACAGCAAGAAAAACTGAAATGCCTTCGAGATCGCCGACCATTGGTTAGCATTTCTAACCACGTCATCCTGGATTGGCAACTTAATCGCTCGGCTTCTCCGTCTTATCTTTCAGTCGAGGTCATGAAGGCTTCGAAAGGCAAGGCAATGCGAAGGATTTTCAAAAGCCCCGTCCTGCAGTTTTTCACGGCGGTCACCCTGGCTGGCGCGGCGACCGATTCGTCCGCCGCCGATACCGTGAACGACCGAGAAACTCAGCAGCAACAAACAAGCGAGAACACAATGCAGCAACATCCCTATGTCGGCATGTGGGTTACGGATGATGGCCGCGTCCGCCACGAACTTCTGCCCACTGGCCGCTACGACGAAGCCCGCGGCAACCGGGAAAGCGCCTACCGGGGACGCTACGAAGTCACCGGAAGCCACATCGAATATTGGGATGATACGGGCTTTACGGCCGACGGCGATTTCGTCGACGGTAACACCCTCCATCATGGCGGCATGGTGCTTCGGCGCAAATGACGCGCCGCCTGAAAGGCAATACCCCACAGGAGAAGGCCGCGTTTGCCGGCCGGAAAGGATGACGATCATGTCTTCCCCAACACCCATCTGGTTCATCACCGGCGCATCGTCCGGCCTCGGCCGGGCGCTCGCCGAAGCCGTCCTGGCGCGTGGCTGGCGCGCCGCCATGACGGCGCGCAGACCCGAGAGCCTGGCAGATCTCACGGCAGAGCATGGCGACCGCGCGCTCGCCCTTGCACTCGATGTGACGGACAGCAACTCCGTCGCCCGCGCCGTTCATGATGCCGAAACCCATTTCGGCGCGATCGATGTCCTCGTCAACAATGCCGGCTACGGCTACCTCTCGGCGATCGAAGAGGGCGACGATGCGGAGATACGCGCTCAGTTCGAGACCAATGTCTTCGGATTGATCGCCGTCACCAAGCGGGTCCTGCCGGGCATGCGCCGACGCCAGCAAGGGCATATCTTCAACGTCTCCTCGCTCGGCGGGCTCGTCGCTTTTGCCGCAACCGGCTACTACCACGCCACCAAGTTCGCGGTCGAAGCCTTGTCGGAATCGCTTTCGCATGAGATCAAACCGCTCGGCATCGATGTGACAATCCTCGAACCCGGCGCCTTCCGCACGGACTGGGCCGGCCGGTCGATGGTCGAATCCAGCACGATCATCGAAGACTATGCCGAAACATCCGGCAAGCGACGCCAGGCCACCCGCTCGATCTCCGGCAACCAGCCGGGCGATCCCACGCGCGCGGCCACCGCGATCATATCGGCTTTCGAAGCGGACGCGCCGCCGCTGCGCCTGCTGCTCGGCGCACCCGCCCTGAAGATCGCCCGCGAACGGCTCGATGCGCTGCGCGCAAACTTCGATGCCTGGGCGGAGACGACGCTCAGCGCCGATTTCCCAAGCTGATTGCCAAGAAAACCCTCAGCCGCGTCGCCAGGCGAGCGGCGTGCACATGGAGCTTAAAATGTCTGATATCAAAGGAAAAGTCATTGCCATCACCGGAGCCAGCAGCGGCATCGGAGAGGCTGCGGCAAAGGTACTGGCTGCCGCAGGCGCCCATATCGTGATCGGCGCACGCCGCACCGAGCGCCTGGAGGAACTCGCCGGCGACATCGCCGCAAAGGGCGGGACGGTGCGCCTGCGACAGCTTGACGTCACCGACCGTTCCCAGGTGGAGGCTTTCGCGGGCTTTGCCAGGTCGGAATTCGGCCGGCTGGATGTCATCGTCAACAATGCCGGGGTCATGCCGCTCTCGCCGCTCGAGGCCCTCAAGGTCGACGAGTGGGACCGGATGGTCGACGTCAATATCAAGGGCGTTCTCTACGGCATCGCGGCGGCGCTTCCGATCATGAAGGCGCAGGGATCGGGGCAGATCATCAACCTGTCTTCGATCGGCGGCCACAGCGTCTCGCCGACGGCGGCTGTCTATTGCGCGACGAAATTCGCGGTGCGGGCGATCTCGGACGGATTGCGGCAGGAGACCGATCGTATCCGCGTGACCGTCATCTCTCCCGGCACGACGACATCGGAGCTGGCCGACACCATCACCGATCCGACGGCGCGGGACGCCATGAAGGCTTTCAGGGCGATCACGATCAGCCCCGAGGCCATCGCCAATTCGATCCTCTACGCCGTCAGCCAGCCTGATGACGTCGATGTCAGCGAGATCATCATCCGGCCGACAGCCAGCCCGCATTGAGCGGTTGAGGCTCTATCAAAAAGCACCTGCGCCGCTTAAAAACCCAGCGACTGCTGGGCAGGCGGCGGCGGTGCGAGGTTGACGCCTTCGAGTTCCAGCATGCGGGCCTTCGAAGTCGAGCCGCCGGGAGCGGAAAAGCCGCCGATCTTGCCGCCTGCGGCAAGCACCCGGTGGCAGGGAATGATCAATGCGACCGGGTTCTTCGCCATCGCCTGGCCGACGTCGCGAGCGGCTTCCAGCCCGACGCCAAGCTCCTTGGCCAGCGCGCCGTAAGTGGTGGTGCGGCCCCAGCCGATACGCCTTGCCGCCGCATAAATATCCCGGAAGAAGGCATCCTGGCCGGCAAGATCGACTTCGACCCCGGAAAAATCCGTCTCCTCGCCCTGGAAGTAGCGCTTTACCGCAGCGACCGTCTCCAGCACAGCAGGCGTCGGAGTGCCGGCTTCGGCATCCGGCAGGCGGCGCACCAAGAGCCGTTCGGTCGCTTCCGCTGCTTTGGTCGGTAGCTGGAAGCGGGTGATGCCGGCGTCGCTCCAGGCGATGCCGCAGAAACCGCCTGCGGTTTCGAAGATGAGATAGTGGTGCGTTGTCTCACTCACGACACAGCCTCCGCGTTTTCGAATACCACAAAATCGTACGGGGCGGCCGCTGTTTCAACCCGTTTCTTGCACCATTGTTCTTTTTTTGTTCTTGATATTCCGTTCTCTCGGGATATCCTTCGGCATTCTTTTGGAACGATGAGGCGGGTGATGACGAGCTGAGAGGCCATGAACCAGATTCCCTTCGACTTCGGCCATGGCCCAAACCAGCCTGGGCGGCGGAGCGGCGGACACCGGCTGTTCTTCGCACTCCGTCCTCCCGCAACCATTGAGCAGCGGCTGGCCGCGATCGCCGATGACCATGGCAAGACCTTCTCCCTTTCCGCAAAACCGCGGCTTTCGACGCTGCATGTGAGCGTTATCGGCGTCGGCGACTATGACGAGCTGCCGGAGGACGCGGTGTTTGCGGCGCGCCAGGCAGGCGCCACGGTGGAGGGCGCGCCGATCGCGATCAGCTTCGACAGGATCATGAGCTTTCGGCGGGAGGACAAGGCACGGCCGCTGGTACTTTGCGGTGAAGGCGGGCTGAAACCGCTTACGCGGCTGCATGTCCAATTGGGCGTCGGCATGCACAATACAGGATTACCACACAATATCAGCCGCAATTTCACGCCGCATATGACGCTGCTCTACGACCGCAAGGCCGTGCCGCCGACGACCCTCGCCGGGCCGGTTTCATGGACGGCGCATGAATTCCTGCTGATCCACAGCCTCCTCGGAAAAACCGAACACCGGATCGTCGATCGCTGGCCGCTGCTGGCTGAGCTTGCACTTGCGCAATTTCCACGCATAAGACTCGGAAAACCTGTTCGAGATACAAACGAGAGCCAGGACAGCATGGACGTTTCAGAGATCATCATCCCGGGAGATACGCCGGGAACGGAGTGGCGGCTGCCGGTGCTGCGCTTTAAGGGCCGCGATCCGAAGGCGCCGAGAACCTATATCCAGGCGGCCCTGCATGCCGGTGAGCTGCCGGGAACGGTGCTCTTGCATTTCCTCTGCGAGCGGCTGCGGCAGGCAGAAAGTGAAGGCGGGATCGCCGGCGATATCACCATCGTGCCGCAGGCCAATCCGATCGGTGCGGCGCAATCGCATTTCGGCGAATTGCAGGGTCGTTTCGACCTGGGCTCACGCACCAATTTCAACCGCGATTTCCCGCTGATCTCCCTTGTCGATCGGGCGACACTGATCGAAGACCTCGACGATTATCCGGCTACCGACAGATTGAAGCGACAGCTGCTGCATATGGCGCTGGCCGCCGATCTCGTGCTCGACCTGCATTGCGACGATGAGTCCCTGCAATATGCCTATATCGACGAGGCCTTCTGGCCGGAGGCCGCCGATCTTGCAGCCGCACTCGATATGGAGGCCGTGCTGCTTTCGGATGGCGAAAGCTCGGCCTTCGAGGAGGCTGTCGGTTTCGCATGGAAGTATCAGGTTCCGGGCGAACGCCAGTCCCGACTGCCCGGCAAACTTTCCGTCACCGTCGAGCTGCGCGGCAAGCGCGATGTCGATCCGGTCCTGGCGAAAAAGGATGCGGACGGGCTCTGGCGTTTCCTCGTGACTCGGGGGATCGTCAGCGGCGAGACGGCGGCGGTAACATTTTCCGGCCCGGCCGTGCCGCTCGACAATGTCGAGATTGTTCGCGCCCCCGCAGGCGGCACCGTGCTCTTCCATCGCAATATCGGCGAGAGGATTGCGGAAGGCGATCTTCTCATGACGATCATCACCCGGCCGGGGCAACCGGGCGGCATCGACTTGCATGCCCCACAGGACGGGTTGATCCTGACCCGAACATCCGACCGGCTGGTGCGGCGGCGCGGCGACCTGATGAAGATCGCCTGCGACAGCCCCAGCAGCGTCTCGCGCAAGGCCGGCGCACTGGAGAATTGAGCCGGGCCGGTGATCGCCGAGCCGGGGGATAACACGCCGCACGGCGTTTGCGCAGGCCTGCTTGCATGCTATCTCGCTGTCATCACAGGGAGATCGATCGGGCATGGCCGTCACCATCTATGGCATCAAGAATTGCGACACGATGAAGAAGGCCCGCAGCTGGCTGGAAGAACACAGCGTCGCCTATGAGTTTCACGATTACAAGGCGCTCGGTATCGACCGCGCCCATCTCGAGACCTGGATCGACCAGGCCGGCCTCGATACGGTGCTCAACCGCGCCGGCACCACCTTCCGCAAACTGCCCGATGCCGAGCGCGAGAACCTGACCCGGGAAAAGGCGATCGCCCTGATGCTCGACCAGCCGTCGATGATCAAGCGGCCGGTGCTGGAGGCGAAGGGGAAGCTGCTGGTCGGCTTCAAGCCGGAGATGTATGCCGGTACGTTCGGCGGCTGACAGGCGGCCTCGCTGAGTTCACGGGGGGAAGAGATGTCCAAGACCACGCGCGCGACTCAGCTTCTTTCGCAGGCAGGCGTCGCCTTCACGGTCCATGCCTATGATTACGACCCCAATGCCGAGCGCGTCGGACTGCAGGCCGCCGAAGCGCTCGGCGAGGCGCCGCATCGGGTGCTGAAGACGCTGATGGCGGAGGTGGACGGCAAGCCGGTCTGCGTCGTCGTGCCGTCGGATCGCGAAGTCAGCATGAAGAAGCTTGCCAGCGCCTTTCACGGCAAATCGGCCAACATGATGAAGCCCGCCGATGCCGAGCGGCTGACAGGGTATCATGTCGGCGGCATCAGCCCGTTCGGCCAGAAGAAGGCGGTGCCGACGGCGATCGAGCAAGCCGCCCTTGCCGAGCCGCTGGTCTATATCAATGGCGGGCAGCGCGGGCTGCAGGTGCGGGTCGATCCGAAGGATGCGTTGACGGTGCTGAAAGCTGTTGCTGCGCCGCTGATTGCCTGATCGGAGCCGGATGCCGAAAACTGCAAGCGGTTTCGGCATTATGCTCCTGCTATAAGAAGCGGTCGAGCAGGCCAGCGATCGTCTTCGCCTCGCTGTCGGCAAGCTTGCAGCCGATATGGGTTTCGATCGATCCGGCATAGACGATCCACATGCGCTCGCGAAGCTTTCGGCCGGCATCGGTGACCACCACCCAGCGGCCGCGTCCATCTTCTGCGAAGACCTCGCGCCGGACCAGGCCCTCTCTTTCCAGCCGGTCGATCAGCCGGGACAGATTATACTGCGTCAGCAAGGTCCGCTCCTCGATCTCGTAGGGGCGCAGCCTGCCGTCTTGCGAGCGCGCCAATTCCCACAGCACGTCGTACCAGGCGAGCGGCGGGAGGCCTGCCGCTTTCAGCTCAGCTTCGATCGCGCCGAGCAAGCGCTCGCGGGCGCGCATGATGCTCGTCCAGGCAGAGGTGACAGCTTCGCTTGGTTTCAGTGTTTTTTCGGACATAGATGCAAGTACATTTATCTTGAATGGCGCCGCAAGCGATATTATATGCATTTGCATCTACCATCGCCAAGGAGACTGCTATGAGCAAGCTTACCCTCGTCAGCCATCACCTCTGCCCCTATGTGCAGCGCGCCGCGATCGCGCTGCACGAAAAGGGCGTGGCCTTCGAGCGCGTCAACATCGATCTTGCCGACAAGCCGGACTGGTTCCTGAAGATCTCGCCGCTCGGCAAGGTGCCGCTGCTCGGGATCGAGGAGGAGGATGGCAGCGAGGCCGTGCTGTTCGAAAGCAGCGTCATCTGCGAATATCTAGAGGAAACGCAGATTGGTGTCGCACTGCATCCTGCAGACGCGCTGACGCGTGCCCGCCATCGCGGCTGGATGGAATTCGGCTCGTCCGTACTTTCCGATCTCTGGGGCTACGAGACGGCGCAAGATGCTGCGCAGCTGGAGACCAAACGCAAGGCGCTCATTGCCAAATTCGCCACGATCGAGAAGGTGCTGACGGACGGGCTCTATTTCGGCGGCAACGGTTTCAGCCTGGTCGACGCCGTCTTCGCGCCGGTTTTTCGTTATTTCGATCTCTTCGACACACTCGGCGACAGCGGCATCTTCGAGGGGCTGGAGCGGGTGAAGCGCTGGCGCAAGGCGCTGTCCGAACGGGCAAGCGTCAAGGCTGCGGTTGGCGAAGACTACCCGCAGCGGCTGATCGAATTCCTCGAAAAACATAACTCGATCCTGCTCAGGCTGCCGGCGGCCGCCTGAAGCGCGCGCCAGCGGCTGGACATCCATCCGGCCGCTGGCAATTCGGCGGTGATGCGCTTCATTTTCGCCGCAAACGGGTCTAAGTCTTCCAGCCCTAACCGTTGATGACAGAAGGCAGGTTGAACCATGACTTTCATGCCCCAGAGCCAGAACACCGTTGATCCCGTCAAGCTGGAAAAGCTTGCGGAAGTCGCCGTCAAGGTCGGGCTGCAGCTGCAGAAGGGTCAGGATCTTGTGATTACGTCGCCTGTCGTGGCGCTGCCGCTGGTGCGCCTGATCACCAAACATGCCTACCAGGCCGGCGCCGGGCTGGTGACGACCTTCTATTCCGACGAGGAAACGACGCTGGCGCGCTATCAATATGGCAGCGACGAAAGTTTCGACCGCGCCTCCGGCTGGCTCTACGAGGGCATGGCCAAGGCCTATGCCAACGGCGCGGCGCGTCTTGCGGTCGCCGGCGACAATCCGCTGCTGCTTGCCGAGCAGGATGCCGGCAAGGTCGGCCGCGCCAACCGCGCCAACTCCACCGCCTACAAGCCGGCGCTGGAAAAAATCTCGAATTTCGACATCAACTGGAACATCGTCTCCTATCCCAACCCATCCTGGGCCAAGGTGGTCTTCCCCGACGATCCGGAACCGATCGCCATTGCCAAGCTCGCCAAGGCGATCTTTGCCGCCTCGCGCGTCGATCTGGACGATCCCGTCGCCGCCTGGGCCGAACACAATGCCAATCTTGCCAAGCGCTCCGCCTGGCTGAACGGCGAGCGTTTCGCCTCGCTGCATTTCAAGGGACCCGGCACCGATCTAACGGTCGGCCTTGCCGACGGGCATGAATGGCACGGCGGCGCTTCCACCGCCAAGAACGGCATTACCTGCAATCCGAACATCCCGACCGAGGAAGTCTTCACCACGCCGCATGCGCTGCGCGTCGAAGGCCATGTGTCGAGCACCAAGCCGCTTTCGCACCAGGGCACGCTGATCGACAATATCCAGGTGCGCTTCGAGGGTGGGCGCATCGTCGAGGCGAAGGCGTCGCGCGGCGAAGAGGTGTTGAACAAGGTGCTCGATACCGATGAGGGCGCGCGCCGGCTGGGCGAAGTGGCGCTAGTGCCGCATTCCTCGCCGATTTCGGCGAGCGGCATCCTGTTCTACAACACGCTGTTCGACGAAAACGCCTCGTGCCACATCGCGCTCGGCCAGTGCTATTCCAAGTGCTTCCTTGACGGCGCGACGCTGAGCCAGGAGCAGATCAAGGCGCAGGGCGGCAATTCCAGCCTGATCCATATCGACTGGATGATCGGCTCCAACAAGGTCGATATCGACGGTATCAAGCCGGATGGTTCGCGGGTTCCGGTGATGCGGCAGGGCGAATGGGCCTGAGCGGCATCATCACACGCTGACTGAGCCAGACGCTGGCAAGAACCATGGCAAAGCCGGCAATCTGTGCCGGCGTCAGGCTCTGGCCGAGCGCCAGCCAGCCGAGCAGGGTCGCAACGACGGGGCTGAGGAAGCCGAGCGAGGCCGCGGCCGAGGGCTCGATGCGGGATAAGCCGCGAAACCACAGCAGATAGGTGAAGGCCGCGCCGATGAGGCCGAGCCAGGCGATGCCGAGGATATTGGCTGCGGTCGGCACGGGAAGTGCCGGCTCCAGCAGCAAGGCGACGGGGACAAGCAGGATGCCGCCCGCAGTCAATTGCCATGAGGTAAAGGTCAGGCTGGAGACCGGTGGTTGCCAATGGCGGGTCAGCACCGTGCCGAAGGCCATCGAGACGGCGCCGGCAAGACCGGCGGCGACGCCGACAGGATCGAGCGCCGCATTCGGCGACAATACCAGCAGCGCCACGCCTGACATGCCGATCAGGCCGGCAATGACGGCGAGAAAGCGGATCGGTTTGCCGAGGAAGAGGCGCGCGAGCGCAATGACGATCAGCGGCTGCACGGCGCCGACCGTGGCCGCCACACCGCCCGGCAGGCGATAGGCCGAAACGAAGAGCATCGCCCAGAAGAACGAGAAGTTCAGCGCACCGAGAATGAAGGCGCGGCCCCACCAGACGCCCGTCGGCAGCTTCCGAACAAGCAGCAAGAGGAGCAGGCCGGCCGGCAGAGCACGCAACAAGGCGACCGTGAGCGGGTAGCCCTGCGGCAGGAAGGATGTCGTGACGAAATAGGTGCTGCCCCAGATGGCGGGCGCGACGGCGGTTGTCAGCACATCAGCGAAATAGCGCGAATTTGTCTTCATATCAAGAATCTCTATGTCAAGATAAATTCAGCATAGCGCATTTTATCTTGACGTCAAGATATCTACTGCTATCGATGTGGCATGGGTGTAGAGAAGCAAGATCACGTCGACAGGATCCTGGCGCAATGGCGGCGCGAACGGCCGGACCTCGACGTCGAACCGATGGGCATCCTCGGGCGCCTGAAGCGCCTCGGCACCCATCTCGGCCGCGAAGTCGAAGCCGTGCTGCTGAAGCACGGGCTGTCCACCTCCGCCTTCGACGTGCTGGCCACCCTTCGCCGCGCCGGCACGCCTTACCGGCTTTCGCCGGGCGAGCTCCTGGAGATGACCATGGTCAGCTCCGGCACCATGACGAACCGGATCGATCAGCTGGAGAAGGCGGGTTTCGTCGAGCGCGTCGTCAATCCGCAAGACAGGCGCAGCGTGCTGATCGCGCTGACGGATAAGGGATTTGCGACCGTCGAAGAGGCGGTCGGCGCCCATGTCGCCAACCAGCAGCGGCTGACGCGCAATCTGACAGTCGAAGACAAGGCCGAGTTCGACCGGCTGCTCAAGAAATTCTTGTCGGATTTCGAATAGTCAGGCGACGATGGCAAGCGCCTTGCGGACGCGCTCGAGATGCGCCTTGCGCCTGGCTTCCGTCGCGCGGTCCATGTCGTGCAGGCTCAGCATGCGGAAGACGAGCTTCTTCGAGCAGAAAGCGGCAATGCCGCGCTTCAGCAGGCGACGGACGGGATTGCCCATATAGAGCTGCACCAGCCACCAGGGCGAGCCCGTCGTCGTCAGCGCGTAGAGCAGCCGGATATTGGTGAGCTGAGGCACGATGCGGCCGCCGGCGGCATCATGGGTAAAGGCCACGCCCGGTGCAAAGATGCGATCGAAGAAGCCCTTCAGCACGGCCGGGAAATTGAACCACCATTGCGGAAAGACGAGAACGAGACCTTCGGCCGCCTTCAGCCGGGCAACGATATCGGCAACGGCCGAGGTGTCGTAGGGCGTGTCGAAGTAACCACGGCGCTCGGCCTCGGAGAGGCGCGGATCGAAATCCTCAGCGTAGAGATCGATGAGATCGACGACATTACCGGAGGCTTCCAGCGCTTCGCGAGCGGTGCGCGCCACCGAGGCGGCAAAGCTTTCCGGCAGCGGATGGGCCAGCACCAGCAGGATTCGCATCGTCAGAACAGGCTTCCCTGCTTCGGCGGCTCTGCGGTTTGCGTACTGCGCTTTCTGGCGCTGGCAGGCACCGAACCGCCTTCGGTCGTCAGGGCGCCAACGCGGCCGTCGGCAAACTCGATGGCGATCCCCATGCCGGCGGAGAGTGCTGAAGCCTGCGAGACCGGTCTATTGTCCTCGTCGCGGATGACGGCGTAGCCGCGCTTCAGCACATTTTTATAGGAGAGCGACTGGAGAACACGGTCTTGCGCGGAAAGCTCGGCACGAGCACGAGTCACCTGATGGCGGATCGCCGTATCGGCATGGCGCGAAAGATTGCCGAGCCGCTCGCGGCCGCGATCGGTCTGGATCTTCAGCCGGCCGGGCAGCGAGGTGAGGACTGCCTCGGCGCGGTCGATGCGAGACTTCGAACGGTCAAGCAGGCGCTCGATGGTGCGTTCGGCCCGCGCCATCCGCTCGTTCAGAAGCTGGCGCCGCTCGACGATGCGATTGGAGAGCACATCAGGGCGAAGATGCGAGGCGACACGCTCGAAACCACGTCGCTTGTTGATCGTATTGAGTTCCAGCCCACGCCCAAGGCCGGCCGCCGCCTCGTCGAAGCGGCGGCGCGGCAAGGCGAGAAGCTGATCGAGCGACGGCAAGGCCCGCATCAAAGCACGGACCGACTGGCGGCGCTGATCCATCTGGCGGTTCATGCAGCCCTGCAGGCGCGCGGCAAGAGCGGCGGCCTGCGCCTCGAGCTCCGCCTTGACCGGTACCGCCATTTCCGCAGCCCCCGTCGGCGTCGGGGCGCGGACATCGGCGGCATAATCAATCAGCGTCCAATCGGTTTCGTGTCCGACAGCCGAGATCAGCGGTATCCGGCTTTCAGCGGCGGCGCGCACGACGATCTCGTCGTTGAAACTCCAGAGATCTTCCAGGCTGCCGCCGCCGCGCGCGACAATCAGCACATCCGGGCGCGGGATGGCACCGCCCGGCTCCAGCGCATTGAAGCCGCGAATGGCGTTCGCCACTTCCTCGCCGGACCCCTCGCCCTGCACCTTCACCGGCCAGACGAGCACATGCACGGGAAAACGATCGGAGATGCGGTGAAGGATATCGCGGATCACGGCGCCGGTCGGCGAGGTGACGACGCCGATCACGCGGGGCATGAAGGGCAGCCGCTTCTTGCGGGCGGCATCGAACAGGCCCTCGGCGGAAAGCTTGCGCTTGCGCTCCTCGATCAGCGCCATCAGCGCGCCGGCGCCGGCCGGCTCCAGCGTCTCGATGACGATCTGATATTTGGAAGAGCCGGGAAAGGTGGTGACCTTGCCGATAGCAATGACTTCCATGCCTTCCTCGGGGCGGAACTTCAGCCGCGAGAAAGTGCCCTTCCAGATGACGGCGTCGATGCGGGCGCGATCATCCTTCAGCGCGAAATAGGCATGGCCCGAGGAGTGCGGCCCACGATAACCTGATATTTCGCCGCGCACGCGAACCTGGTCGAAGGCAGTTTCGACGGTGCGCTTGATCGAGCCGGAAAGCTCCGAAACCGAATATTCGGTAAGGTTGGTCGGCGAATCGCTGTCGAAGACGTTGCTCATTCCTTCTTTCTAGCGCATCGGCAGCAAACGGGAAGGTCGGCATCGATGCAGAGGCCGTTTTCCCGGCTATTGAAATCAGCAACGGGCCGACGCCGTCGTCGCGCCATTTAGCTCGGTCGGCTTGGCGGCCGACAGCGAATTCACTGAAATTCGTTTGGTTGCGGAACAGATAGTTACAATTCGCGTTTTACCTGAAAGGGATTGCTAACCACCGCAATACAAAGGCTTTTCTGCCGAGATGGCCGGTAAATCTTTGTTAGCTGGCGCTTCCTATGCTTCCCCTCGTTCTTCGGGAAGGGTGCTGAAAATGATTATTCTCACAGCAGCAGCATTGGGCATCAGCGCCGGACAAACGCGCTCGGCCGCCGCGATCGCGTTGATCGCCGCGCTGATCGGAATGACATTCGCGGTGGCGGCGATCACCTCGCCCGGACCGGTGTCGATCCTGGCATTCGCCTATGCCGTCCTCGGCTATAATGCCGGCCTCATGCTCTTCGTTCTCGGGCTCTATGCCAATACGCGTCTTCGTCGCGCGACGCGCGTTTCTCACTAAAGCGCTTCTCACCAAAGATTGCCCAACAGCCGACGGCGTCAATTCGCCGCCGGCCGATAGCGAAAGAACTGAACGCCCGTGCCCGCGGTCTTCGGAAGCGGTTGCAGATAGGGCGGGATATTGCCCTTACCAAGCTCGGCATAGAGGCCATCCGGCTTCAGCTTGGCGATCTCACGCGTCTGCAGGTCACCGGCGCAGAACCCAAGCATCGTCACCCCAGCCCCCTTCAGGAAGGCTTCCGCCTCCCGTGGCTCGGCCAGCCCGATATGCAGCTCCGTCAGCATGCCGCCCTGGTTGCGGTGATAGGGCGCCGAGAGAACCCGATTTTCCGTGAAGCGGAGGATCGGCACGCCCATTTCCGACGGCGCGGAGACCAGCCCCGCCGGAAGCCCGGCGAGCGGCGCCAGTGCCTCCTTCGATGTGCAGGACATCTCTTTTGCCGGCTCGGCCGTTTTCGTCTGCGCGGCATTCTCCATCTGCAGCGAGACAAAACCGCCAGCGGCGGCCCAGGCGGCCGGAACACTTGCGAGCACGGTCACGATATAGACGAAGGCTGCCGCGACATTTTCGCTGTCGCCGTTGGAGATGCGCCTGACGTCGATGATCAGCAAGGCAAGCGGCAGGATGGAGAGCAGGTTCGAGAAAGCCGCGCCACGCACCTGGATCAACGCGATTGCCCAGCTGGTCGCCAGCAGGAAGAGCAGAACCAGATGGATCTGCATGCGGTCGCGCTTGATGATGCGGAAGATGCAGACGGCGATGCCGAAGAGGCCGGCGGCATGGAAGGCGCCGATCGAGAAGGGGTCGGTGCGGCCGAGAGCGAAGATTGACTTCGCTTCGGGGACGTTTCTCAACCAGAGTTCGACCAGCATCGGATCGAGATCGGCCAGCGGATTGCTCAGGCATTGCGGCGCGATCACCATCGCCGAACCGAGAACGCCGGCGCCGACGACGGCGAGCGCCGCAAAGCGAAACGGTCGGTGCAGGCCGCTCGCAAAGACCGCCGAAAACAGCAGCAACCCGCCGCCGATTGCCGCCAGGCTGTAATAACCGAGCGAGAGATTGTCCGAGGTGACGGTCGAATAGAGCCGGGGCGGCACCGTTGCGAAAAAGAGAATGCTGATCGCAATCGCCAGCCCCAGCCCGAAGGCCTTTGCGGCAGCGGCGTAATTTTCGCCCTCCCATGCCCAGAGCAGGGCGACGGTCAGGCAGACGGAAGCGACAAATGGCGTCGTCTCGGCGCCGATGGCAATGGCGACAGCCGCCGCGATGCCGGCGACCGCATAGTTCCAGCCGCGCCGCTTGGGATCGAGCAGCATCGCTACCATCGTCGCGACCAGCGCCAGCTGCGCATTGTGATGATCGATGGCGCCGGGAGCGAAACGGCTGCCGGTGTAGATGGCTAGGCCGGTCATGCCGAGGCTGATGTGCATGCCGGCAACGCCGCCGATGCGCCGGCCGGCAACGGCCATGGCGAGCATGGTTGGCAGGATGAGCGATATCGGCCAGAGGCCAAGCGCCAGCGCCTCGGCCGTCTCGCGGGGCGCAAACAGGCCGAAGAACCAGATCAGCGACGCGATCGGCAAATCGATCAGCCGGGACCAGTGCATCAGCGTGCCGCCGTCGAGGCCGAGGCGGTATTGCATCAGATCGAACCAGCCCTGCCCGGCGAGAAAATCGCGAACCTCGACGAGGCGCATTCCGTCGTCATTGTCGGGACCGACGTAATCAACAGCCTCGGTGAGATTGATCACCAGGATGACGGCAGCAACAACGACGCTGTAGGCGATGACGGTTGGCCGGAGAGATGTCAGCAGGCCGCGTATTCCGCCGCCGGGTGCGGCGGTCACGGATGATGAATGAGCGATCGGCTGCAAGGCGTTCATCGTGGTTAGCGGTTCGTTTCCGGACGGCCGAAGCTTAGCCGCCGCCGATCAAGAAAGTGTAAAGCTATCTGCGCGGCCGCCGATTTCGCCGGCGCCATAGGGGTCTTGTTAAGTCGGGTCATTTAGGCTGGGCGCGGCTTTAAGAGTAACGAGTGGAGTCATGGCCCGATCGCGTACCCATCATCCGGACATTGCCGTTCTGCTTCCCTGCTATAACGAGGCGGCGACGATCGGCGCTGTCGTGCGGGGCTTCCGGGCGGTGCTGCCGGACGCTGCAATCCACGTCTATGACAATAATTCCACCGACGGAACCACGCTGCAGGCGATGCTGGCCGGCGCGCATGTGGTGCGCGAGCGGCGCCAAGGCAAAGGCCATGTGGTGCGCCGCATGTTCGCCGATATCGAGGCCGACATCTACATCGTCGCCGATGGCGACGGAACCTACGCGCCTGACGATGCCGAGGAACTGGTGCGCACGCTTCTGCTGGAACGCGCCGACATGGTTGTGGGCACAAGGCGCGGCGTTCATGACGATGCCGGACGTCAGGGCCATGCGCTCGGCAACCGGCTATTCAACCTGCTCTATCGGATGATCTTCGGCCCTGAGTTCACCGATATTTTTTCCGGTTACCGTGCTTTTTCGCGCCGCTTCGTCAAAAGCTTTCCGGCGGTATCGGGCGGCTTCGAGATCGAAACCGAAATGTCCGTGCACGCCTCCCGGCTGAAGCTGCCGGTCGGCGAGCTGGAGCTCGACTATGGCCGCCGGCCGGAGGGCTCGCATTCCAAACTGTCGACGTTCCGTGACGGCGCCAGGATCCTCTGGATGTTCGCGATGCTGATGAAGGAGACGCGGCCCTTCGCCTTCTTCAGCGCGATCAGCGCCGCCTTCATGCTGGCGAGCCTCGGCTTCATGGCGCCGGTGCTGGCGGAATATTTCGAGACGGGCCTGGTCAGCCGCATGCCGACCTGGGTGCTGTCGATGGCGCTGATGATGATCTCCTTCATGCTGTTCACCGCCGGCGTCATCCTGGATTCCGTCGCACGCGCCCGCGCCGAACAGCTTCGTATCCATTATATGAGCCTGGAGACGCCGAGCGCGATGAAGGCGCCGCTGAGCGACACAGGGCCGATGTCGCGCGCCGGCCGCGGCAAGGTGGATGCGGCATGAGAAAGCTCATCCGCTTCGCGATCGCCGGCGGCATCGGCTTCCTCGTCGATGCCGGCATCCTGTCGGCGCTGCTCGACCTGACACCGCTCGGGCCATTTCTGGCGCGGCTCATCGCTATCGCCTTCGCGATGGCGGCGACCTGGGCTTTCAACCGGAGCTTCACCTTCGATCGCTCCGGCCGTTCGCTGGCCGCCGAAGGCTTCCGCTACGGCTCGGTCGGGGTGACGGCGGCGCTGGTCAATTACGGGCTCTATTCCGCGCTGCTGCTATCGCTGCCGTCCCTTCAGCCGCTTGCGGCCATGGTGATCGCCAGCGTCGCCTCGATGGTCTTCAGCTTCTTCGGCTATTCGCGCTTCGTCTTCCGCGCCGAGTGATTTAGAGCGCCGCGCGTCCATAAGGACGCGCGAAAGACGCTCTAACACTTTAAATTGGCGCACAATCCTTTCCGAAGATCGATCCCGATTTTCAGGGTTATGCGCTAGACTGCCTCCCAGCCGTCCTTCTCGCTGGCCCGGTAGATCGCGTCGATCACCTTCTGGTTCAGCTTCGAATTTTCGAGCGTGACGATCTCTTCCTTGCCGTCCTTCACCGCCCGGGCGAAGGCCTCGACCTCACGCCTGTACTGGCGGCTGTCCTGGAAGCGGAAGATGCGCGATTCATTGTGGCTGCGATCGGCAAGCTCGATCTCCTCCGGCCCCCAGCGATTGGCGTTGAACGGCGACTTGACCTCGATATAGCCGTCGCTGCCGTGGAACACCATGACCTGGCGATTGGCCATCTGCGTCGAGATATAGAAGCTCAGCTCGAAATCGCCGAAATCGGCCTTGACGCTCGAATAGATATCCGTGCCGAAATCCGGATCGCGCTCGGTGGTCGCCTGGATCCAGAGCGGCTCCTTGCCGGTGGAAAAACGGGTGCTCATGACGGGGTAAACCCCGATATCGGGAAGGCCGCCGCCGCCGAGCTCGGGAATGTTGCGCATGTTGGTGGCGTCGCGGTTGAAATAGGTGAAGGCGCCCTGCACATGCCGGAGCGAACCGATCGCCCCCTCGTCGATCAGTGCACGCACCTTCTGCCAAACCGGGGAATAGGTGATCATATAGGCTTCGGTGACCACCACGCGGTTACGGTCGCGGGCGGCAATCACCTCGTCGATATCGCCGGATTTCAAGGCGAGCGGTTTTTCGCAGAGCACGTGCTTGCCGGCATCGGCTGCCTTGATCGACCACTCGATATGCTGGGCGGTCGGCAGCGGGATATAGACGGCGTCGATGACGTCGGAGGCCAGCATCTCCTCGTAGGAACCGAAGGCATGCGGCACCGAGAAACGGTCGGCCATCTCCCTTGCGCGGGTGAGATCACGGCTGGCAATCGCCGTGACAACGCAATTTTCCGCATCCTGGATCGCGGGAACGACATTGTCGCGGCCGATCTTCGCCGTTGAAATGATACCGAAACGCAGCATGATCCAAGCCTCCCCAAACTGATGTCCGCGAACCATATTCAGGCCGCCGCTGCGGCGCAATGGCGCGACCCGAAATCACGGAAGTTTGGTTTCCCTCACGCGTCGATCGCGCTAAGTTTGCGTGAGGGCGGCGTTCTGCCGTATCCGCGATTTCAATCAATTTACGATTTTGGAGAGCGTCATGGAAATGCGCCGGCTTGGAAAAACAGGTCTTTCGGTCGCGCCGATCGTCATCGGCGGCAATGTCTTCGGCTGGACGGCCGACGAGAAAACATCCTTCGCCATTCTCGACGCCTTCTTCGATGCCGGCCTGAACACGATCGATACGGCGGATGTCTATTCGGCATGGGTTCCCGGCAACAAGGGCGGCGATTCCGAGGAGATCATAGGCGCTGGCTGAAACAGGCCAAGATTTCCCGCGACAAGGCCGTCATCGTCACCAAGGTCGGCTCGGACATGGGACAGGGAAAGACGCTGAAGGCGAGCTATATCCTGAAGGCGGTCGAGGATTCGCTGCGTCGGCTGCAGACGGATTATATCGACCTCTATCTCTCGCACTGGCCGGATGCCGATACGCCGCACGAGGAAACGCTTGGTGCCTATGCCAAGCTGAAGCAGCAGGGCAAGATCCGCGCCATCGGCTGCTCGAACTATGATGCTGACCTCCTCCAGGCCTCATTCGACGCCGCCGAAAAAGCCGGGCTGCCGCGTTACGATGTGCTGCAGCCGGAATATAATCTCTATGAGCGCGCAAGCTTCGAAGGGCCTCTCGCCGAGCTCTGCGTTACCCAGGATATCGGCGTCATCACCTATTTCAGCCTCGCCGCCGGCTTCCTCACCGGCAAATACCGCAGCAAGGCCGATACTGAAGGCCGCGCCCGCGAAGGCCGCGTCTCGCAATATCTCGACGACAAGGGCCTGCGTATCCTTGCCGTGCTCGACAAGGTCTCGGCCGAAACCGGCGCCAGCCCTGCGGAAATCTCGCTCGCCTGGCTCTTGCGCAAGAAGGGCGTGACGGCGCCGATCGCCAGCGCCACCAGCCTTTCGCAGCTTGAAAGCCTGGTGAAATCGGCGACACTGGCGCTTTCCGATGAGGCGATGGCGCTGCTCGACGAAGCCGGCGCCTGAAAGGAACACCCATGACAGTGACGATCCGCGATGCCCGCCCCGAGGACGAAGCGCGCTGGCGCCAACTCTGGGCGGCCTATCTCGCTTTTTACGAGGTCACGGTCGATGCCGATATCACCGATTCCACATGGCGCCGGGTCTTCGATCCGGCCTCGGCAATTTCAATGCGCATCGCCGAAGTCGATGGCAGGATGATGGGTTTTGCGCTCTATCTCACCCATGAGGGCACGTGGATCCGCAGCAGGGACTGCTATCTCGAAGACCTGTTCGTCGATGCCGATGCGCGCGGCATGGGCGTCGGGCGGGCGCTGATCGATGATCTCATCGCCATCTGCAAAGCCAAAGGCTGGTCGCGGCTCTATTGGCATACGAGCGAAGAGAACAAGACCGCCCGGGCGCTCTACGACAGCTATGTCGAAAGCGACGGCCACATCCGCTACCGCATCAGTTTCTGAGATGGGCATCAGTTTCTGAGCGGGGGAAAGCCTTCATAGAAAGCGGCGTGATTGCCCTCCCAGTTCGCCATGCCCGGTTTGGTCAGGATGCCGCGTGGCCTGACATAACTCTGGATCACCCGCTTCGGCCGTTCGTGCCACTGGATATTGAAGGCCCAGAGCTTCGGGAAGAAGCAGAGCGAGGCGTAAGGCAGGTGGTCGTGAATCCACCAGGCGAGCCGCTGCCAGTCGCTTTCATCGCTGAAATGGTCGAGCATCCATGGCACGGCAATGCAGACCGCGGCGCCCATGCAGCCGTCAAAATCCCTCATATCCCAGATGTGATGCGCTGATGTGGCGGCATTGGTCGAGCAGTTCAGATTGTTCTCGTTGCCGAACCTGTTCACCCCAGGCGAACGATAGCCGGAACGGATATGCAGGCGCCCGAACGTCGCCTGCAGCGGCTCCAGCAACTCCTTGCAGAGTCTCCTGCCCGCCTCGACCGCCAGATCGGGATCTTCGGGGATATTGGGGATGCGGTAGAAATCGGCGATCTCGGAATGCAGGAAATCACGGAGGAAGAAATTCTGCGACAACCTTACGCGGCCAAGATCCTCCAGCCCCTTCATCGAATTCGGCTTTCGCATGAGTTTATCTTCCTCCTGTATCGACGGCCGGAATCATCACCCGGCGCAGATTTCCCGTCCACCCGAAATCGATCGGGAACAATTAGCGCGATCCTCGCTTCTTAGTGTGTCGCCGCATTCGCGGCCTTTCCCAGAACAAGGATCGAGAAAATGGCCAAGGAAAAGACGTTGGAAGATCTATTCCACGACACACTCAAGGACATCTACTTTGCCGAACGGCAGATTTTGCGCGCCCTGCCGAAGATGGCGCGCGCCGCCCAGTCCTCCGAACTGAAGGCGGGCTTCGAAAAGCACCGCGAGGAAACCGAAGCTCAGGTCGAGCGCCTGCAGCAGGTTTTCGAACTGATCGGCAAACGCGCCCAGGGCAAGACCTGCGAGGCGATCCAGGGCATTCTGGCCGAGGGCGAGGAAATCATGGAAGAATTCAAGGGCACGTCAGCCCTCGATGCCGGTCTGATCTCGGCTGCCCAGGCGGTCGAGCACTACGAAATCGCCCGTTACGGCACGCTGAAGACCTGGGCCGCGACACTCGGCCTCAAGGATGCCGTCCGCCTGCTCGACCAGACGCTGCAGGAAGAAACGGCGACCGACAAGACGCTTTCGCAGCTCGCCACCACAGCAGCAAACCAGAAGGCTAAGGCCGCCTGACGGATTGAGAACGGGCGGCGGCTTCAGTCCTAGCGGCCGCCCGTATCCGTCTCGACATATCGGAAGAAATCAATGAAGGCGCGCAGCGCCGGCCGCATCTGCCGCCGGGTGGGATAATAGAGAAACGGCCCGGAATAGGGCGCGCACCAATCTTCCAGCACCCGCACCAGCCTACCGGCCGCCAGTTCGGCATAGACCCGCATATCGAAGAGATAGGCAAGCCCGGCGCCGTTCAGCGCCGCCAACAGAGCCAGCCTGTCTTCGCTGACGATCAGCGGCCCGTCGACCGCTACAACGAGTTCCTGCCCGTCCTTTTCGAATTCCCAGCGATAGATCGAGCCATTGGTGAAGCGCCGCTTGATGCAACGGTGATGGACGAGATCGCGGGGGTGTTCCGGTTTCGGATAGCACTCGAAATATTCGGGCGACGCGGCGATCACCGTCGTCAGATTAGGCGAGAACCTGACCGCGATCATATCGGCCTCCAGACTCTCCTCCAGCCTTATGCCGGCGTCAAAACCTTCCCTGACGATATCGGTGAAGCCGTCCTCATTGGCGATCTCCAAAGTGATATCGGGATAAAGGTTGAGAAAGTCGCCGAGGCGCGGGGCAAGCAGCAGGTCGGAGGCAAAGCGCGGCGCAGTGACGCGCAGATTGCCGGCGGGCTTACTGCGGGTATCGCGGACCGCCTCCAGGGCAATATCGATCTCCTCCAGCGCCGGACGCAGTCTTTCGAGAAGCAGTCGGCCCTCTTCCGTCGGCGCGACACTGCGGGTGGTCCGCGCCAGAAGCCTGACACCCAGGCTTTCCTCCAGGCTCGAGATCGCATGGCTGATGGCCGAGGGCGCGACGAGGAGTTCCTTGGCGGCGGCGCGGAAGCTGCGATGCTCCGAGACGGCGGCGAGAACGGCAAGTTGCGAAAGCTGAGTTCTGTTCATTGATCGAATTTATAGAACAGCCTGTTAGAAACCGCATGTATTTTCTGACTGATGCAGCGGCGATATGGTCTATCCACACCGCAACGATCCCTCAAGCGGTGGCTCAGAAAAGGAGCACATCATGAAAACCCGGAAACTCGGAAACGATCTGACCGTCTCTGCCGTCGGCCTCGGCTGCATGGGGATGAGCTTTGCCTATGGCGCCAGCGACGATGCGGAATCGATCCGGACGCTGCATCGCGCCATCGATCTCGGCGTCACCTTTTTCGACACTGCCGAAGTCTATGGCCCCTTTACCAACGAGGTTCTTCTCGGCAAAGCGCTGAAGCCGTTCCGCGACCGCGTCGTGATCGCCACCAAATTCGGCTTCAAGATCGATGCCAGCAAGCCGGGTATTGCCGCCATCGCCGGCGTCGACAGCCGTCCCGAACATGTGCGTGCGGTCGCCGAGGCCTCGCTGAAACGGCTCGGCATCGAGACCATCGACCTCTTCTACCAGCACCGGGTCGATCCCAATGTGCCGATCGAAGAAACGGTCGGCGTCATGGCGGAACTGGTCAGGGAAGGCAAAGTCCGCACGCTCGGGCTGTCGGAAGCCGGCAGCGCCACCATTCGCCGCGCACACGCGGTCCATCCGATCGCGGCCCTGCAGAGCGAATATTCACTCTGGACCCGCGACCCCGAAGAGGAGGTGCTTGCCACCTGCCGCGAACTCGGCATCGGCTTCGTGCCCTACAGCCCGCTCGGCCGCGGCTTCCTGACCGGCGCGATCCGCAAAGCGGAGGATCTCGGCGCCGACGACTTCCGCCGGCAGGTGCCGCGGTTTCAGGCGGAAAATTTCGATGCCAATGCCGCCCTCGTCGCGACACTCGAGCGGCTTGCCGCCGAGAAAGGCGTGACGGCCGCGCAGCTGGCGCTGGCCTGGGTATTGAGCCAAGGCGACGACATCGTGCCGATCCCCGGCGCCCGCAAGCTTCACCATCTCGAACAGAACGCCGCTGCTGCCGATATCGCGCTGAGCCCGGCGGAACTCGGAAGGCTTGAAGAAATCATTCCGGCCGGGCAGGTTGCCGGCAAACGTTACTCGGATGCCTCGCTTGCCATGACGAACCTCTGAGACAGGAAAAGCCCGGCCCGATGCAACCGGCCGGGCTTGCCTTCGCATCCGGCGAAACTATCTAACGCCATCTCGGAGAACGGGATGAAAACATGTCAGACAGGCAGGCAGTCGAACAGACGGTTCATCTCTATGTCGAAGGCATGGCCTTCGGCAATGAGGCGGCCTTGAAAAAGGCCTTTCATCCAAAAAGCTCGATCATCGGCCATTACGAAAATGCCGTCGAATGGCTGACGCGCGACGAATTCATCACGGCGATCCTGGCGGAAGAGCCGGCGCCGCCCGGCACGCAGCCCTACATGGACATCCAGAACGTCGATGTCGAAGGCGATGCGGCAAGCGTCAAGGTCACCGACGATTTCGCCGGCATGCGCTTTACCGACTATCTCTCGCTGCTGAAGATCGACGGCCGCTGGACGATCGTCAGCAAACTCTACCATCTGCATCTGTGAAAAGACCGGCCGCTTTCGCGACCGGTCCATTGTTTTCGCGGGAAGGCAGGGAGAGTTCAGCTTCTGAGAACGCCGCCGGTGAATTTCGCAACGCTGGCGACGATCTTCTGCGTCAGCGCCTCAAAATCCTCGTCCGTCAGCGTGCGCTCGACCGGCTGGATCTGAACCTCGATCGCCACCGACTTCTTGCCCTCGCCGACCGATGCGCCCTCGAAAATGTCGAAGACGTTGACGCCGGTCACCAGCTTGCGGTCGGCGCCGGTGGCCGCCTTGACGATGGCGCCGGCTTCGACCGTCTTGTCGACGACGAAGGCGAAGTCGCGCCGCACCATCTGGAAGGGCGACAGCTCGAGCGCCGGTTTGGTGCGCGTTGCCTTGCGCTTGGCGTCCGGCATGGCGTCGACATAGACCTCGAAGCCGCAGAGCGCGCCGGAGACGTCGAGCGCCTCCAGCGTCAGCGGATGGAATTCGCCGAAATAGCCGAGCACAACCTTCGGCCCCATCTTGATCGTGCCGGAGCGGCCGGGATGATACCATTCCGGTCCGCCCTGCTCGATCTGGATATTGCCCATCGGCAGACCGCA
Source organism: Rhizobium binxianense (assembly GCF_028994275.1). NCBI lineage: Bacteria > Pseudomonadati > Pseudomonadota > Alphaproteobacteria > Hyphomicrobiales > Rhizobiaceae > Rhizobium > Rhizobium binxianense. The sequence goes on along the minus strand of NZ_CP118713.1, from coordinate 4,453,695 downwards.
GGCTTCGATGACGGTGAGCGCATCGGCCTTGGCGTCGAAGACGTCGACCGGCTTGCCGCCGCCCTTGGCGGCGTTCGACCAGGCGCGACCGGCGCCGGCAAGCGAGGCCGTGCCGCGGCGAATGCCGCCGGCCACGCGGCGCTGACCCTCAGGCCTGTCGTTCTCATAAGTGCCTGAGACCTCGAAGAGGGCGACGTCGGCATAGCCCTTGTCGGCATTGCGCTGGGCTGCGGTCAGCAGGCCCGGCAGAAGCGAGGGGCGCATATCCGACATTTCGGCGGCGATCGGGTTGGCAAGCTTGAGGGCCGGCGAGCCGCCGCCAAACAGCTTTGCCTGGTCTTCCGGAATGAAGGACCAGGTGACGGCTTCGAGCATGCCGCGGGCGGCCAGCGCCCGCTTGGCAAGGCGGGTGCGGATTTGCAGCGTCGTCAGGATCTTGCCGTTGACATCAGCATGCCTTTCGAGCGGTGCCGGCTTGATATTGTCGACGCCGTGAATGCGCATGACCTCTTCGACGAGATCGGCCTTGCCATCGACATCGGGACGCCAGGAGGGAACAGCGACGGAAACACGCTCGCCGGAACCGGAAACCGTGAAGCCGAGACGCGTCAGAATCGTGTTGCTTTCCTCATTCGAGATGTCGAGGCCGGTCAGGCGCTTGACCTCGGAATAGGGGAAATCGACGATCTTCGGTTCGTAACCTTGGTAACCGACGATCTCGGCCTTGGCGGCCTTGCCGCCGCAGAGTTCCAGCACCAGTTCCGTCGTGCGTTCGAGACCGGGCAGCATATATTCCGGATCGACGCCGCGTTCGAAGCGGTAGCGGGCATCGGTGATAATGCCGAGGCTGCGGCCTGACTTGGCGATGTTCATCGGATCCCAGAGGGCCGATTCGATCAGCACGTCGACGGTGTTCTCGTCGCAGCCGGAATGTTCGCCGCCCATGATGCCGCCGATCGATTCGATGCCGTCTTCATCGGCGATGACGACGTTGTTCGGCGAGAGCTTGTATTCGCGCTGGTCGAGCGCCAGCACGGTCTCGCCTTCGGCGGCGCGGCGCACCGTCAGATTGCCCTTGATCTTGGCGGCATCGAAGACGTGGATCGGCCGGCCCTGATCGAAGGTCATGTAATTGGTGACATCGACAAGCGCGTTGATCGGGCGTAGGCCGATGGCGATCAGCCGCTGCTGCATCCAGCGCGGGCTGGGGCCGTTCCTGACGCCGCGTACGAGGCGCAGCGCAAAGCCCGGGCAGAGTTTTTGATCGTCGAGATCGAGCGCCAGCTTCACCGGAGTCTCGCCTTCGACCGCGAAAGACGGCGCGGGCCGCGTCTTCAGCGTGCCGAGGCCGGAGGCGGCGAGATCGCGAGCGATGCCGTGGATCGAGGTGCAGTCCGGACGGTTCGGGGTCAGGTTGATCTCGATGACCGGATCATCGAGATGAGCATACGCAGCATAACTCTTTCCGACAGGCGCATCCTCGGGCAGGTCGATGATGCCATCGTGACTGTCGGAAATCTCAAGCTCCTTTTCGGAGCACATCATGCCATGGCTTTCGACGCCGCGGATATTGCCGACGGCAAGCGTCACACCGATGCCGGGAACATAGGTTCCGGGCGCGGCGAAGGCGCCGAGGAGACCGGCACGCGCATTCGGGGCGCCGCAGACGACCTGGACCGGCGCGCCCGAGCCGGTATCGACCATCAGCACCTTCAGGCGATCGGCCTGCGGATGTTTTTCCGCCGAGACAATTCTGGCGATGACGAAGGGCTGGAACGCCGCCTTGTCGTCGACATCCTCGACCTCCAGCCCGATTTCGGTGAGGCGCGTGCAAATTTCATCGAGGCCGGCATCCGTTTCCAGATGCTCTTTCAGCCAGGAGAGCGTGAATTTCATCGTCTCAATTCTCCGTTCAAGCGCTCAAACCGCCGAACAGCGTCGGCATGTCGAGCGGGCGGAAGCCGTAATGCGTCATCCAACGGACGTCGGCGTTGAAGAAGTCGCGCAGGTCGGGCATGCCGTATTTCAGCATGGCGATGCGGTCGAGGCCCATGCCCCAGGCAAAACCCTGATATTCGTCCGGATCCAGGCCGCCATAACGCAGCACGTTCGGGTGAACCATGCCGCAGCCGAGGATCTCCATCCAATCGGTTCCTTCGCCGAACTTGACGATCGGGCCGGAGCGGTCGCATTGGATATCGACCTCGAAGGATGGCTCGGTGAAGGGGAAGAAGGACGGGCGGAAACGCATCGTCACGCTGTCGACCTCGAAGAAGGTCTTGCAGAATTCCTCCAGCACCCAGCGGATGTTGGCGACATTGGCCTTCTTGTCGATGACCAGGCCCTCGACCTGATGAAACATCGGCGAATGCGTGGCATCGCTGTCCTGGCGGTAGGTCTTGCCGGGAATGATGATGCGAATCGGCGGTTTCTGCGCCTCCATGGTGCGCACCTGCACCGGCGAGGTATGGGTGCGCAACACCTTGCGCTCGCCATTCTCATCCGGGTTGAAGAAGAAGGTGTCGTGCATCTCGCGGGCCGGATGGCCTTCCGGGAAGTTCAGCGCGGTGAAATTGTAATAATCGGTCTCGATGTCGGGACCTTCGGCGATCGAGAAGCCCATGTCGGCGAAGATCGCGGTGATTTCGTCGACGATCTGGCTGATCGGATGGATACGACCGCGTTCGGCCGGCGAAGAGCGCACCGGCAGGCTGACATCAACCGTCTCGGCTTTCAGCCGGGCATTGATCGCCGCTTGCTTGAGCGTCGTCTTGCGGGTGGCGAGAGCCTCGGTCACCGCGTTCTTCAGAACGTTGATCGCCGCGCCCTTGGTCTGGCGTTCTTCCGGCGTCATGGCGCCGAGCGTCTTCAGGAGTTCGGAGATCGAGCCCTTCTTGCCGAGGGCGGAAACGCGCACGGCTTCGAGCGCCGTCTCGTCATTGGCGGCGGCGATTTCGGCGAGCAGCGATGCGTTGAGCTGGTCGATATCTGACATTGTCACTTCTTTCCGTCCAGTATCAGGCGGGCGATCGGGAGGCAGGCGGCGCCGGCCGGCGCCAGGAATATAAAGAAAGAAAAACCCGCGCTAGCCCAAACCAGCGCGGGTTTCCCAAAATCATAAATTCAAAGCTTGGGAAGCGCTGGTTACTTGACCGCGCCTTCAAACTCGTTCGCCGTGCCGGCTTCCTTGAGGTATTCAAGAGCCTTCTTGGCAGCGTTGACCAGCGCGCCGAATGCTTCCGGCTCGTGGATCGCCATGTCGGAGAGGACCTTGCGGTCGACTTCGATGCCGGCCTTGTTCAGGCCGTCGATGAAGCGGCCGTAGGTCAGGCCGAATTCGCGGACAGCGGCGTTGATGCGCTGGATCCAAAGCGCACGGAAGTTGCGCTTGTTGACCTTGCGGTCGCGGTAGGCGTACTGCTTCGAACGATCGACGGCAGCCTTGGCGGTACGGATGGTGTTCTTGCGGCGGCCGTAAAAGCCCTTGGCGGCCTTTAGAACCTTCTTGTGCTTGGCATGGGCAGCGACGCCCCTTTTTACACGTGCCATATCATGATCTCCTTAAATCTAGCGTTCGCGGACGAGTCTCAGAGACCGTTCGGCAGGTAATTCTTGATAACCTTGCGGCCATCCGGTTCTGCGAGAACCATGGTGCCACGTGCATCGCGAATGAACTTGTTGGTACGCTTGATCATGCCATGGCGCTTGCCGGCAGCGGCAGCCTTGACCTTGCCGGTCGCGGTGATCTTGAACCGCTTCTTGGCAGAGGACTTCGTCTTCATCTTGGGCATTTTGCTACTCCTTCTGTCCTCCCTGCGCGCTTTATCAAAAAAGCCCTCTCGCGAAGTCCGGTTCTCCGGCCGTCGCAACAAGGTGCGGGAGCGTTTGTTGTTGATCTGCGGCATCGGCGACGAACCGTTCCGCAAGCATTCGAAACTGCCACGGCATGCCCTGCCGGTCAGTTCGGACGCGCGCTTATAACCGCAGCGTCCTGAAAGTGCAACGGGGCCGCGGAGGAATCTTCGCCCTCGAAGCACAAGGGTCGGAAACACATGCGCCCAAAGCACAAAAGCCGCCCTTGCGGACGGCCTTGGGGCGAAAAACTGCCTGGCGCTTATTTCGGCGCCAGCACCATCATCATCTGGCGGCCTTCGAGCTTTGGTTCGGCTTCGACCTTGGCGAACTCGGTCGTATCGGCCTTGACCTGCTGCAGAAGCTTCATGCCGAGTTCCTGGTGAGCCATTTCACGGCCGCGGAACTTCAGCGTCACCTTGACCTTGTCGCCTTCGTCGAAGAAGCGACCCATCGCCTTCATCTTCACCTCATAATCATGGGTGTCGATGTTCGGGCGCATCTTGATTTCTTTGACTTCGACGATCTTCTGCTTCTTGCGCGCTTCGGCGGCCTTCTTCTGGTTGGCATATTTCAGCTTGCCCAGATCGAGGATCTTGCACACAGGCGGTTCGACATTGGGGGAAATTTCGACGAGATCGAGGCCGGCTTCTTCCGCCATTCTCAAGGCCTGGTCGGTAGGCACGACGCCCATATTCTCGCCGTCAGCCCCGATCAGCTGAACTTTGGGAATGCGGATTTCACGGTTCGAGCGCGGTCCGTCCTTCACGGGCGCGTCGGTTTTAAAAGGTCTGCGAATGGTCGTATTCTCCTCGCGTTGTTTTCGGAACGTTGCAGCCTCGCGCTCCCAATCAGGGTGCACAAACGTGTCGCGTCATCGCTGCAACGGAGTCAATATCATCCTTTAGCGGAAAAATCACCCGCTGTCAGCCTGCCAAGAATCTGTTTTATAGGCCAAAACAACAGGAGTTTCGCCGATGCCCGATCAGATGCCCAATGCCCAGCCGCAGTTCCTGACGGTCGGCGAAGGCGAGGCGGCGCGCGAGATCGCCATCATCGTCCGCCCGGCGCAGGCCGGCAACGATGCACCGGCGCTCGTCTGGTTATCCGGCTATCGCTCCGACATGAGCGGCACCAAGGCAGTGGAACTCGATGGGCTGGCGGCGGAACTTGGGCTCGCCTGCATCCGCCTCGACTATTCCGGCCACGGGCTTTCCGGCGGCAGCTTCGGCGACGGCACGATCTCGCGCTGGCTGGAGGAGTCGCTGGCCGCCATCCGCCATGTCGCGCCCGACCGGGTGATCCTCGTCGGCTCGTCGATGGGCGGCTGGATTGCGCTCAGGCTGGCGCAGGAACTTGCGCGGCAGGGCGGCCCGAAGCTCGCAGGGATGGTACTCATCGCACCGGCACCGGATTTTACCTCCGAGCTGATCGAGCCGAACCTCAAGGCCAAGGAGCGCAAATCGCTTGCCGAGCGCGGCTATTTCGAAGAGCGCTCGCAATATAGCCCTGAACCGAACATCTATACCAGGGCGCTGATCGAGGATGGCCGGCGAAACCGGGTGCTCGACGGCATCATCGAAACGGGCTGCCCGGTGCATATTCTCCAGGGCATGAAAGATGCCGACGTGCCGCATGCGCATGCGATGAAACTCGTCGAACATCTTCCCGCCGACGACGTGGTGCTGACCTTCATCCGCGACGGCGACCACCGTCTTTCCCGCCCCGGCGATATCGCGCTTCTTATCAGCGCCGTCAAAGGCATCGTCCGTTCATCGACAGACATAACCATGCCCGCTTGAAGAGTACCGACCCAGAATACGTCCACAGGCTTGTTGCATTTTAACCATGTCGGCGAGTTGCAAGGTCCTACCAAGAAGTAACGATTGACTCTTCTCGACCCTCTCCATTAACACTTTGTTAATAAATAAGGGGCGATGCGAGGAAAGAGCGGGCGTGCGGATCAAGGGTATTTTTGTGGCCATGATGGCCATGTTTGCGATGGCGACGGCCGCCATACCGGCCCCCAGCAGAAATGCTTCCATGGTGACAGGCAATGCCACCTCACAGCCGATCGGCCACTATGATTTCTGCCAGATCCACCGCAGTGAGTGCGGTGCAAACCGCAATTCCGGCCCGGTCGTCATGACCGCCGCAAAGTGGTCGATGGTGCGTGCGGTCAATGCCACGGTCAACCGCACGATCACGCCGATGACCGACAAGGAAATCTACGGCAAGGACGAGGTCTGGGCCTATCCGACCACCGCCGGCGACTGCGAGGATTTCGCGCTGTTGAAACGCCGCATGCTGATCCAGCGCGGCTTTTCGGCCGCCGATCTGCTGATGACCGTCGTGCGCAAGCCGGATGGCGAAGGCCATGCCGTGCTGACGCTGCGCACCGCCGAGGGCGATTTCGTGCTCGACAACCTCGCCTCCGAGGTCAAGCCGTGGTTTGGAACGCCCTACTCCTTCGTCAAGCGCCAGTCGAGCTACAATTCCGGCCGCTGGGTCACCATCGAGAACGGCCGCGACGTTCTGGTCGGCGCGCTGCGGTAAGGATTACGACGGGGAATGTGGGAAAAGGCCGGCGATTTGCCGGCCTTTTGCTTTTTGGGAGTTGGCGTCACCTCTCCTCCCTTCAAGCGACGAGGGGAGCGAATGCACTGAGCGCAGGCGAAGGGCAAGAATGCCGGCACACCCATCTCATCCTGAGGTGCCCCGAAGGGGCGTCGAAGGACGGGGCTAACCACCGGCCTCGGCAAGTGCAGAAACCTCTGCGGCATTCGGCCAGCCGCCCTCGTCCTTCGAGGACCTTTGCCGGGTGCCTCAGGATGAGGGCTGATCGTAGTGTGTGGGTCTGAGATGAGGCTTCGGTGTGCCGCGCCGTTTCCCGGCCCTTCGCTTTGGGCTCAGGGCGTTCGTCGCTGCAATCGATTCGCTGGATCGATTGCTCGGCTTCGCCGACCGCTCCTCACCCATTCCCAATCAATATCCCGGCGCCGAGCACCAAACCGCCGCCCAACACCACCTGGAAGGCGGCGCGCAGGAACGGAGTTTCCATGTAGCGGTTCTGGATGAAGGCGATGGCCCAGAGTTCGAAGAAGACGATGACGGCGGCGGTGATCGTTGCCGTCCAGAAATGCGGGATCAGATAGGGCAGCGCGTGGCCGAGCCCTCCGAGCGCCGTCATGATGCCGCAGGCAAGGCCGCGCTTGACTGGCGAACCCCGGCCGGAAATCTTGCCGTCGTCATGGGCGGCTTCGGTGAAACCCATCGAGATGCCGGCGCCGACGGAGGCCGACAGGCCGACGAGGAAGGTCTGCCAGGTATCCTGCGTGGCGAAGGCGGCGGCAAAAATCGGCGCCAGCGTAGAGACGGAGCCGTCCATCAGCCCGGCCAGACCCGGCTGCACATAGGTCAGCACGAATTGCCGATGCACCGCCTCGTTCTCGTCGCGCTTGACATCCTCAGGCGTATGTTTGTCGCCCAGCATGCGGGCGATATCCTCATGCCCCTGTTCGGCAAGCGCGAGATCGCCGAGAAGTTCGCGCGTCGAGGCATCCGAAGTGCGTTTTGCCGCCTCGACATAGAAACGGTATGCCTGCTCCTCCATCGCCTCGGTCTCCTGCCGCATCGCATCCAGCGACAGGTTTGCCCTGAGCCAGTCGGGCTTGCGCTCATAAAAGCCTTGCACATGCTCGCGCCGGATCAGCGGAATGCGCTCACCGAAACGCTGGCGATGAATTTCGAACAGCGACTTGCGATGCGTGTCCTCGACCTCGGCCATATCCTCAAAGACTTTGGCAGAGGCCGGAAATTCGCGGCGCAGCCTGTCGGCATAGGCGAGATAGATGCGGGCATCGTCCTCCTCGGAGGCGATCGCCAAAGCGAGGATCTCCTGCTCGGACAGCGACTCAAACGATCGTTTCGAGGATCTGAAAAACCGCGCCAGCATGATCTTCTCCAAATTTTAGAATTATTCTAAATCTAAAGAAGCAGGCGTTGGCGGTCAAGGGCGTGGGGGCGACTCAAAGTGCTACAGCGTCCTTTGCGCTTCTCGAAAAGACGCGCGGCGCTGTAGGCTGCTGACAGATTGCCGCAAGCGGCACGGACGACTTTGGCTGGTGGCGATAAACACCTATATGAGGGCTGCCGCATCACGCGGCGCCGGGGTTTTGGAATGGACAATGACATTCAGGGCCGCCCTGCCCATGTCGCGGCGATCCGCGAAAGGGCGGAGGCCGAAATGCGGGAAATGGGTGTCGACGCGGCCTTCATCGACAGGCTGGTCGAGACCTTTTACGCCCGTGTGCTGGCGCATCCCGATCTCGGCCCGGTGTTCGACGCCAGGCTTTCCGGCCGCTGGCCGGAGCATATGGCGAAGATGAAAAGCTTCTGGTCGGCGGTGGCCTTCCGCAGCGGCGCCTATGGCGGCAAGCCGGTGCAGGCGCATACCGGTGTGCAGAAGCTGACGCCCGATCTCTTTCCCAAATGGCTGTCGCTGTTTGCCGCAACGCTCGACGATGTCGCTCCCTCGCCGGAGGCCAAGGCCTGGTTCATGGCGACGGCGGAACGGATCGCCAGGAGCCTGACGCTGTCGCTGTTCTACAATCCGGCGCTCGACGATCCGACGAAAAAGACGAGCTGATCTTTTATTGCCTTGCAGAAAATGTGGCGCCGGCGCTTGCGGCGACGACCAAGGCCGTTCCGGCCATCTGCAGAAGCGTCATCGGCTGGGCCAGGATGACGAAACCCGCGAGTGCGGCGATCGCCGGCTCGAGGCTCATGAGAATACCGAAGGAGGTTGTCGGCATCCGCCGCAAGGCGATCAGCTCCAGGGTGTAGGGCAGCAGCGGCACCAGAATGGCAAGGCCCGCCATTTCAATCAGGCCGTAGGCATCGAGCGCCGGCACGGCACCGGCAAAGCCGAAGGGTGTCGCGACCAGTGCGGCAACCATCAGCGACATGGAAAGCCCTTCCAGCCCCTTGAAGCTCGCACCGATCTTTTTCGTCAGGACGATATAGATCGCCCAACCGGTTCCCGCGCCGAGCGCAAAGACAATACCCTCGATATTGCCGACCCAGCCTTCGCCGTCATGCGCAAGAGCCAGAACGCCAAGCCCGGCAAGCAAGGGCCAGATCAGACGCCGGCCGAGGCCGTAGCCGATGGTCGCCACGGACAGCGGACCGAGAAAATCGATCGCCACGGCGAGACCGAGCGGAATGCGCTCGATCGCCGCGAAGAAACTCATGGTCATCAGCGCCGTCGTCGTGCCGAGGACCAGAGCGCTCGTCCATTGCGCCCTGGTGTAGCTGACGATGCGCGGCCGCACGAAGATGGCGAGAATGGTGGCCGCAAAGGCAAGCCGCAGCCAGGAGGCGCCGGCCGGTCCATATGTGGCGATGGCCGAGGAGGACAATGCCGCGCCGAACTGGATCGACGACATGGACATGAGGCACATCAGCGCGCCGGCCGCCACGCCGCCCGAAGACGACGCCATACCTGGCTGCGCGATCACGGCTGCACCATCCGTCCCGGTCTCGATAGTCTTGCTGTCCATGTGCCCCCCGATCCTGGCGCGGTTCTAAGCCGAAGAGGGCGGAGAACCAAATTCAAACTTTTCATGCCGGGATCAAGAGCGCTGATGCTGGGAAATGCCAGGGATCGGCCGGCGGCAGGGGATCGAGTTCACGCCTCAGAGCCGGCCGGCAAGGATGACCTCTTCGGCATCTTCGAAGCTCATCTCGAAGACCTTCCTGCCGATGTCGAAGCTGAAGCCGTTGCGGGCAAAAGCCGAAAGCTCCTTGGCCTTCCGCTTGTCGTCGAGCTCGACGCGGCGGAAGGGACCGAAGGCGCGCTTGCGGGCGAATATCGCTGCGGAATAGAGATCGTCAGCCTCTCCGAGCGCAGCCTCGACCTTGTCGCTGGAGACGCCCTTGGCAGTCAGCTTCCGGGCAATCGCGCGCTTCGATTTGCCGCCGCGCACGGCAGAGCGCGTGCTGATCTCGGCATAGGCGCTATCGTCGAGCACCTTGTTGTCATAGGCAAATTTGACGGCGAAATCGGCAACGGCCTTGAGCTGTGCCGCGCTGATGTCGGCGAATTTCTCCTTCGCCTTGCGGGTAATCGCGTCAAAGAGCTGCTTTTCCGTCATCATCCGCCGCTCGAGCCGATAGATGGCGGAGTTGCGCGCCCAGCTCAGCATGCGGGATGTCGGGATATCGGATGGAACGATCTCGTCGGTCATCGGCAGTAATCAGGCTTCCAGACCCTCGAGGACATTGGCGACATTGAGCCCGATCTCCGGAACACCGTAGCCGCCTTCCATGCAGGCGAGCACCGGCAGGCCGGCGGCTGATATCATCGCGCCCATGCGGGTGAAATCGTCGGAGGTGAGGCTGAAGAAGGAGATCGGATCGCGCTCGAAGGTATCGACGCCGAGTGCCACGACGATCGCCTCGGCGCCGAAGGCCTTGATGCGGGTGAGCGCATCGGCAAGGGCCGAAGACCAGACCTCCCAGGGGGTATGGGGCGGCATCGGATAGTTGCGGTTGCTACCTTCGCCCTCCCCCTCGCCTTCCTCGTCGGTATGGCCGAGGAAATAGGGAAAGGCATGCATCGGATCGCCATGCAGCGATGCGGTGAAAACATCGCCTCTGTGATAGAAGAGATCCTGCGTGCCGTTGCCGTGGTGGAAATCGACATCCAGCACCGCGACTTTCCTCGCACCATGGTCGAGCAGCCGCTGCGCGGCGACGCCTGAATTGTTGATGAAACAATAGCCGCCGAAGAGATCGATGCCGGCATGGTGGCCGGGCGGGCGGCAGAGCGCGAAGGCGAAGCGATTGCCGGCATTCAGCCAGTCGGCGCCTGTGATCGCGCAGCGCATGGAAGCGATCGCCGCCTCGTAGGAGCCCTTGGTGATCGAGGTGTCGGCGGCATTGGCGTAATGGCCGATCGCGCCGACGATATTGTCGGGTACACGCTGGCTGGTGCGGCGAACGGCGAAGGAATTGGCGATCGCCTCGCCGGTGAAACCGGCCGCCACCCAGCGTTCCCAGACGGTGGCAAGGAAATCCAGATAGGCGGGATCATGCACCTTAAGGGCGGTCTCCAGCCCGTGCGCATCGGGCGCCACCACGTCGGTAAGGCCCGCCTCCTTGACCGCCGCCAGGATCCATTCGGCGCGAAACGGCGCCTCGAAGGGCGTCACCAGCTGGCCGGCGTGCAGCTCGGTCCTCGCATCGCGCAGCTTGTGATCCTCGGAATAGATGACGCGCATTTCAGATCCTGCCCTTGATTGACAATGGAGATTTACACGGCTCGGCCGCGACAAAAAAGTGGCGCCACGTCTTGAACGTCCAGGCGGATGTCGCCACCTTCGCCGGTGTTTTGAGAACGAGGAAATTTTCCGCATGAAAGTGCTGATGGTCGATGTCGACGGCGTGCTCATTCATGGTCGTCCGGTGGATGGCCTGCCTCACTTCACCTATCTGGAGCGCGATCTCGGCCTGCGTGTCGACCTGCTGCAGCAGGAATTCTTTCAGACCCACTGGCGCGATATCATCATCGGCCGCGAGGCGTTGGAGCCGAGGCTCGCCGGCGTTCTCGCAAAGATCGCGCCCCACCTCAGCGCCGAAACACTGATCGACTACTGGTTCGAAAACGATTCCCGTCTCGACCGCAATCTGCTCGAAGAGCTCGCTGCTCTCAGGCAAAGCGGCATCACTCTCTTGCTGGCGACCAACCAGGAGCATAGGCGGGCGCGCTACCTGATGGACCAGATCGGCCTTAGCGCGCATTTCGAGGACATCATCTATTCCGCAGCACTCGGACACAGCAAGCCTTCCCCAGATTTCTTCCGGCTGGCGACCGAGCGGGCCGGCGTGCTGCCCGGCGAGATCGCCTTCATCGACGATATGGCAGTGAACGTCGAAGCGGCGCGGCAATTCGGCTGGAATGCGGCGCAATGGACGGCGGACACGACGCTTGGCGGCGCGCTTCCGGTCTTCGCCAGGCCGGCATGAGCGGGGCCGGCGCAATCAGGTAAGCCGCTTGTAGAACAGGGTGGTGGCGCAGAACCCGCCTTCCGGCCACAGCGCATAATCCGGAATGACGCCCACGCGCTGCCAGCCCAGGCGCGGATAGATCGCCTCGGCATCGCTGCCGGTTGCGGTGTCGAGCACGAGCAGGGTCTTGCCGCGGCTTGCCGCCTCACGCTCAGCGGCATCCATCAGCAGCCGGGCGAGCCCCTTGCCGCGGGCGGAGCGGTGCACCAGCAGCTTCTTCAGATCGCCGCGATGCGGCTGATTCGGCATCTGCGCGGCACCCACTTGCACCGTGCCGACGATCCTGCCGTCGAGTTCGGCGACCAGCAGCAGATTGCCGCCCGCAGCGACGGCATCGGCGACATCGCGCCAATAGGGCTCGGCATCTTCAGGCCCATAGGGCTGCATGAAGCCGACGGAGGCGCCGCCCGCGACGCAATCGACAAGCACTTGCGAAAGGGCCGGGATGGCGGCGCGGGCCTCCTCGGCGGAAAGGGTACGAACGTCGGGCATGCTGTTCTCCTGAAATGAAGCTGTTATCGGCCGCCGCGATCGAGCACGACGCAATAGCGCGCCGGCGCGTTGCCGGGATTGTGGAAGACATGGCCCTCGCCGACCGGCATGAAGAGGCAATCGCCTGGGCGCAGCCGGTAGACGGTCTCGCCCGCCGTCATCTCCAGTTCGCCGTCGAACAGCCAGATATGCTGCGTCATGCCATGGGAGGCGGCATGCGGGGGGAAGCTGACGCGGGCGCCGGCCGGGAATTCAACGTCGACGATATCGACATCGGAAGCCGCGCCCGGCGGTGAAACAGACCGTCTGAGATAACCGGTCTCGGGATCGCGCCAGACCTGTTGCTCGTGCCGGCGGGCGAGCGGCGAGGCCTGCCCCTCTTCCGCAAAGAAGGCCGACAGCGACAGGCCGAGTGCGGCGCAGATCCTTGCCAGCAGCGCAGCGGTCGGGCTCGCCTCCGCCCGCTCGATGCGCGAGATCATCGCCCGGCTGACGCCGGAGGCCACGGCAAGATCATCCAGCGTCAGGCTCTTTTCCAGCCGCAGCGTGCGAATGCGAATGCCGATCGCCTGTTCGAGCTGCTGTTCCATCCGTCATCCTTGATTCCACTATAAGAGAAATACATTATCCGATGATGGAATCAACCACCTTCGAGTTGGCCGACCAGCCTTGCTTTCGCCGCCGTGGCGTCGATATATGACAGCGCAAATCGAAGATGGGAGACAATGATGGATGCCAGCACGCCGAGCACGGAACAGACGGGAAGCTTCACGGCTGCCGCCTGGGACAGGATCGCTCCCATCATGGCTGAAATCGAGGCTTTGCCGCTGCTGCAGCGCCTTTCGGACGGCACGCTGCCGCCCGAGGTTTTCCGGCACTATATCCTGCAGGACGCGCTCTACCTGAAGCATTATGCGCGATGCCTCGCCATCGTCGCGGCCAAGGCGCCCGACAATGCGCAAGTACTGCGCTTCCTCGGTTCGGCGCAGAAGGCAATCACCGTCGAGCAGGGCCTGCATGCCGGCTTCCTTACCCAGTTCGGCATCACCTCGGCGGATGTCAACGCGGCCGAGCCCTCGCCTGCCGGCTTTGCCTATACCAACTTCCTGCTCGCCACCGCCTATCATAGCTCCTACGCGGTGGCGCTATCCGCCATCCTCCCCTGCTTCTGGATCTACTGGCACGTCGGCGAAGCGATCAAGAACCGGCCTGTTATCGACGGCAATGCGTTCCAGGCCTGGATCAACACTTATGGCGATCCGCAATTTGCCGCCGGTGCCCGCGAAGTAATCGCGCTGACCGACATCGCCGCCCGCTTCGCATCACCAGTGGAGCGTGCTCAAATGACCGATGTCTTCGTCCGCGCCTCGCAATATGAATGGATGTTCTGGGATTCAGCCTGGCGGCTGGAGACGTGGCCGGTCTGACACGCGTCCGATAAGCTGCAAATAGCGTAAACGGCGGGATAATTACCGCTTTGCGGCAGGGGGCGGCGCTGCTATATGGCGCGCATGAGCACCAATTCGACCACTCCGCTTTCCCATATCCGCAATTTTTCGATCGTGGCCCATATCGACCACGGCAAATCGACGCTGGCCGACCGCCTGATCCAGACGACGGGCGGCCTTGCCGAGCGCGAAATGTCCGAACAGGTGCTGGACAATATGGATATCGAGCGCGAGCGCGGCATCACCATCAAGGCCCAGACCGTGCGCCTGCACTACCAGGCGAACAATGGCGAGAAGTACATTCTCAACCTGATCGACACGCCCGGCCACGTCGACTTCGCCTATGAAGTCTCACGGTCGCTGTCGGCCTGCGAGGGCTCGCTGCTCGTCGTCGACGCCAGCCAGGGCGTCGAAGCGCAGACGCTCGCCAACGTCTACCAGGCGATCGACAACAACCACGAGATCGTCACCGTCCTCAACAAGATCGACCTGCCGGCCGCCGAACCCGACCGCATCAAGGAACAGATCGAGGAAGTGATCGGCATCGACGCCTCGGAGGCGGTGCTGATTTCGGCCAAGACCGGCCTCGGCATTCCCGACGTGCTGGAGGCGATCGTCCACAAGCTGCCGGCGCCGAAGAGCCCCGGCGGCGAAAAGGCGCCGCTGAAGGCGCTGCTCGTCGACAGCTGGTACGACACCTATCTCGGCGTCATGGTTCTGGTGCGCATCATCGACGGCGTGCTGACCAAGGGCCAGACCGTGCGGATGATGGGCACCGATGCGAAATACCAGGTGGAACGCGTCGGCGTGCTGACGCCGAAGATGGTCACTGTCGACAGCCTCGGCCCTGGCGAGATCGGCTTCATCACCGCCTCGATCAAGGAAGTGGCCGACACCCGCGTCGGCGACACGATCACCGAAGACAAGCGGCCGACGGCTCAGGCGCTGCCGGGCTTCAAGCCGGCGCAGCCGGTGGTGTTCTGCGGGCTCTTCCCGGTCGATGCCGCCGATTTCGAGGATCTGCGCGCCGCCATGGGCAAGCTTCGCCTCAACGACGCCTCCTTCTCCTTCGAGATGGAATCCTCGGCCGCGCTCGGCTTCGGTTTCCGCTGCGGCTTCCTTGGCCTGCTGCATCTCGAAATCATCCAGGAACGGCTGGAGCGCGAGTTCGACCTCGACCTCATCGCCACAGCCCCTTCCGTCGTCTACAAGATGTTCATGACCGACGGCACGGAGCGGGAGCTTCACAATCCGGCCGACATGCCCGATGTCGTCAAGATCTCCGAAATCCACGAACCGTGGATCCGCGCGACGATCCTGACGCCCGACGATTATCTCGGCGGCATCCTGAAACTCTGCCAGGACCGCCGCGGCATCCAGATCGAGCTCACCTATGTCGGCACGCGCGCGATGCTGACCTACGACCTGCCGCTCAACGAAGTCGTGTTCGATTTCTACGACCGGCTGAAGTCGATCTCGAAGGGCTATGCCTCCTTCGATTATGCCCTCACCGACCACCGCGAAGGCAACCTCGTGAAGATGTCGATCCTCGTCAACGGCGAGCCGGTCGACGCACTATCGATGATGGTGCACCGCACCGCCGCCGAAAAGCGCGGCCGCGACATGTGCGAGAAGCTCAAGGAACTGATCCCTAAGCACATGTTCAAGATCCCGATCCAGGCGGCGATCGGCGGCAACGTCATTGCCCGCGAGACGATCTCGGCGCTGCGCAAGGACGTGACCGCGAAATGCTACGGCGGCGACGCCACCCGAAAGCGCAAGCTGCTCGACAAGCAGAAGGCCGGCAAGAAGCGCATGCGCCAGTTCGGCAAGGTGGAAATCCCGCAGGAAGCCTTCATCGCGGCGTTGAAGATGGGCGACGAATAACGCTTCTCAATGGCATCTTATGCGCATATGATCTGCGCATAAGGCCAAGGAGATCGTTATGGCTCAGCGGCCAAGAAAAGCAGCGAACCTGTCTCTTGATGAAGGTCTCGTGTCCCAGGCACGCGCGCTCGGCATCAATATATCCCGGGCGGCGGAAGATGGGATCGCAAAGGCCATAAAGGCGGAGCGCGAGCGGCTGTGGCGTATCGAGAACGCTGAGGCTATTGCCGCTTCCAATGCTTATGTCAAAAAGCACGGCCTGCCGTTTCAGAAATATCGACAGTTCTGATGGCTGATTTCATGTCTATAATCTCACGCATTCCGATGCGCTTGCTCTTGATCTGCAGTCCGATTTGCTTGGCGAGTTGACGACGCGGACCATGGTGCCAATGCTTCCATTGGAAGCTCTTCCCAAAATCATGCGCCAGCTCAATCCGCAATTCGTGATCAATGACATGCCATACGTGATGGCCACCCAATTCACCGGTGCGATTTCCATCAAGGAAATCGCAGGCGTGGTCGCGGATCTTACCGCCGACAGCGACCGCATCGTGGCTGCCGTCGATTTTCTTTTCCGGGGCTTCTGAGATTAACCCTTGCCCATATATTCCTTCACCAGCCCCTCATACGCGTCCATCGCGGGCAGCTCCGCGTAGCTGTGCACCGCGCCGGTCTCAGCGAAGGACAGTTTCTCGCTCGTCCATGTCTCGATGAAAGGGGTGAACCAGCTGGGGTCGTCGAGCATGGTCGCGCGCAGATTGACGAACCAGTCCATGCCTTCCGGCCGGGTGAACATCCAGCTCATGCAATGCGGGCAGAAATAATGCTTGGTGACGCCGTGCAGACCGCCGATGACCGGCTCGCCTTTGGTGACCTCGAAGCCTTCGCTCGGGATGGCGGTGCTCAGCGAATAGGCGCTCGCGGTCATCCTCTGACACCCCGTGCAATGGCAGGCCATGGTCAGCAGCGGCGCAGCACTGATTTTCAGCCGCACCCGGCCGCAGCGGCAGCCGCCTTCCATGGGTAAATTCGGCTCGCTCATGATTTCCCTCCCTGTTTCGCCTTCTCATCTAGCGGAGCTTACGCCGCTGTCGAGATGGCAAGGCCACGAGTGAGGCCTTGCCAAGCGCCGTCAGGCGACGGCCTCGCGGCGGGAGCCGTCGCGGCCACGCAAGCCGGTCGCCATCACCAGCGCGCCAAGCGCGGCGGCGGCGAGCGGTACCAGAAGTGCCACGCGCAGGGATTCCAGCCGGGCTTCGGGAGAGACTTCGTCACCAAGCATATAGGCGCCTATGGCGCTGACGCCGGAAAGGCCGAGTGCGGCTCCGAACTGGATTGCCGTATTGACCAAACCGGCGGCAAGCCCGTGCTCGTCCTCGGCGATACCCTCGGTAGCGACAATGGTCAGCGGGCCGTAGCCGAGCGCAAAGGCAAGGCCGAGCAGCAGCATCGACGGGAACATGGCGGCATAGGTCCAGTCGAAGCCCATGCGCAAGAACAGCCCATAGCAGGCGAGCGCCAACAGGAAACCGGCGAGGATGACGCGGACATTGCCGAAGCGGTCGACGAGCCGCGGCGTCAGGATCGGCGCGACCACCGCATCGATGCCGATTGCCATCAGCGCCAAGCTCGTCTGCATCGGCGTCCAGCCGAGCAGCTCCTGCAGATAAAGCGAGGCGATGAACTGAAAGCCGAAAAACGAGCCGGCAAACAGCAGCGCGCCGAGATTGGCGCGAATCAGCGCGGCCGAGCGCAGGATGCCGAGCCGCACCAGCGGAGTGGACGAGCCGCGCTCGATCAGGATGAAGGCAAGCCAGAGCAGCGCGCTCACTGCAAAGGCGGCGATCGTCCATCCCGTGCCCTCGCCCGGATGCTCGAGCCGGATGACGCCATAGGCCGCCAGCAGCATGGCGCCGGTCAGCGCGATCGCGCCTGATATATCGAATTTTCCGCGGTCGGCACCCGCATCTCTATCCGTGATGAGCCGCGGGCCGACGGCAAGCAGGATCGCCGCCAACACCACCGGCGCGAAAAACACCCAGCGCCAGTCGATCGCAGCAAGCAGGCCGCCGGCGACGAGGCCGAGCGAGAAGCCGGCCGAGGCCGTCGAGGCGTAGATCATCACCGCCCGGTTACGCTGCGGTCCTTCGGGGAAATTGGCGGTGATGAGCGCCAGGCCGGCCGGCGTCATGAAGGCGGAGGCGGCGCCGGTGACGAAGCGGGCGAGAAGCAGCATCCAGCCCTCGCTCGCGAAACCGCCGAGGCCGGAGAAGGCGAGGAAGATTGCCAGCGCCGTCAGGAAGACCCGCTTCTTGCCGAACATATCGGCGGCCCGGCCGCCCAGCAGCATGAAGCCGGCATAACCCAGCACATAAGCGCTGACGACGGCGCTGAGAGTCGTTGTCGACAAGCCGAGATCGGCGCGGATCGCCGGCAGCGCGATATTGAGCATTGCGACATCGATGCCTTCGAGGAAGATCGCGCCGCAGAGCACGATCAGGGCCCCGACTGCGCGGGTGCTCATGCGGCCTTCACTTGTCTTGGTCTGGGAAGATGGGTTGGACATGAAATCCGTTCCTTCGGTTGACGCGCTGAAACAACGGGCGAGGCGTGAAGTTACTTTTCATGCCTCAGTTCCCTCTTGTAACCGAAGCTTAGTTAAGACATGATCCGGCACCATGGAAGAAGGCACTTCAAACTCACCGAGTGACATTTGCCGCACCGGCAAGGACGATGACGTCCTGCCAGGCAAGGACTATGACGTCCTGCAATGGGATGCGCGTGAGGAATGCGAGGTTCGGCAGATCCTCGACCGCATCGCCGACAAGTGGTCGCTGCTCGTCATTGCGCTGCTCGAAAAACGCACGCTTCGCTTCACCGAATTGAAGAGGAATATCGACGGCATCAGCCAGCGCATGCTGACGACGACGCTCAGGCACCTGGAGCGCGACGGCATCATCGAGCGCACCGTCTATCCCGTCGTGCCGCCGAAGGTCGATTATGCCCTGACGCCGCTTGGATGCACCCTGCACGAGACGATCCGTTCGCTGGTGCTGTGGACCGAGCAGAACCAGGCGGATATCATCGCCGCGCGGCAGCGCTACGATGCGCGGGCCGGCGATGGTTTGTAGCCGGCAAACGATGTCCGTTCCGGCCCAACACTGGGCGTTATCTGATGCGGGCCGGATTGCCGACCACGGTTGCGCCGGCCGGCACGTCCTTCGTCACCACCGCGCCGGCGCCGACGATTGCGCCCTGCCCGATCGTGACACCGCCGAGGATGACTGCGCTGCCGCCGACCCAGACGTCGTTGCCGATAACGACCGGCCGGGCGATCTCGATGCCCTGGCTGCGAAGGGCTGCCTCCTTGTGATGCTCGGCGCAATAGATCTGCACGCCGGGGCCGAACATGCTGCGGTCGCCGATGATCACCCGGCCGGAATCGAGGATGGTGCAACCGGCATTGAAATAGACGCGGTCGCCGAGAACGATATTGATGCCGTAGGAGCAATGAAACGGCGCCTCGATGAAGACATTCGGCGCCGCCTGGGCAAAGAGCGCCCTCAGGGCCGACGCCATCGCGCCGCGCTCGTCCGGCGGCAGCGTGTTGTGCGCATGGACGGCCCGGCGCGCCTGCCGGCGCAAGAGGTCGAGCTCGTCATCGAGGCAGCAATACCATTCGCCGGCGGCCATCTTCTCGCGTTCGCTTGCCGGCATCGCGTCGCCTATCACGCAGAGGCCTGCGACAGCATCACGATCTCTTGCCGTTCGATCAGGCTGACCCATGCACGCGCGATGGCAAGACCGGCGGCATCGGCAGCATCGCCATGCCTTGCCGCCAGTTCGGTATGGTTTTCCAGCCAGCCGGGGGCGATGCGCGTGATCGTCTCGGGGAAATCGGCCTTCCACTCCTCCACGACACTTGTGTCGGCCTCGAAATGGAACTGGGTGCCGTAGACGGCGCGGCCGATGCGGAAGGCCTGGTTCTCGGCGACAGGGCTCGTGGCGAGACGGACTGCGCCCTCCGGCAGGCTGAAGGTATCGGCATGCCATTCGAAGATGGTGAATTCGCCGCCGAGCGCCGACAGCAGCGGATCTATCCTGCCTTCGGCGGTAACGCCGATCCTGTGCCAGCCGAACTCGCGGGCGGCGCCCAGCAGATTGTCGGCGCCATAGGCACGGGCGAGGATCTGGCTGCCGAGGCAGATGCCGAGCACGGCCTTGCCGGCATCGCCGAAGCGGCGCGCAAGCCGCGCGAGCTCCGGCAGGTACGGATGCGCCTCGTCATCCAGCGCGCTCTGCTCGCCGCCGAGGACGACGAGCGCGTCATGGTCCGACATATTCTGCGGCAGGATGCCGTCCTGCCACACGCGAAACCACTCGATCTCAGCTCCCGCCTCGTCGAGCGCTCTGGCAAGCGCGCCGAGACCGGTATTGCGCATATTTTCGACGACGGCGACTCGCATAGGCTTTTCCCGACTGATGACGACAAGAGGAGACCATGCCGGACCGCGGCGCGCAAGACGCTTGTGCGGGACCGATTGCGCGGGCCTGCACCAGGGCTTACATCAACCCGAACGAAAGGAAATCGCCATGACAGAAAAAGCCCGCGTCTCGATCCTCTACTGCACCCATTGCAACTGGCTGCTGCGCGCCGCCTGGATGGCACAGGAGTTGCTGCACACCTTTTCCGACAGTCTCGGCGAAGTGGCGCTGATCCCGGGCACCGGCGGCAATTTCGAAATCCGCGTCAACGGCGATCTCATCTGGGAACGCAAGCGCGACGGCGGCTTTCCCGGGCCGAAGGAGCTGAAGCAAAGGGTTCGCGATATCGTCGAGCCCGGCCGCGATCTCGGCCATGTCGACCGCGCCTCGCTGGAAAGCTGACCGCAGCAGTCTCAGCGATAGGGCGAGCGGCAGACCCTGTAGACGCCTTCATAGGTGAGGAAGTGATCCGTCCTCGGATTGTAGGATCGGTATTCGTTGGTGCACCAGGCGATATGTTTGTTCGGATCCTGCGGCTGCACGCGGCGCACTGGCGGCGGATCATAGGTCAGCTGCGGCCGCCCGGCGGCGCCCGGCAGGTAATAGGTCGGCCCCGCGCCCCGCGGCCGGTAATTCGGCTGGACATAGGCGGGGCGATGCCATTGCTGCGGCCCGAAACCGAAGCAACCGCGAAAATCGCAAAGCGTCGATCCGGTGTTGAGCGGCCCGACCCCCGGCTTGCCCAGCTTCAGCGAATCGGCAGCCGCCATGGCGGGCGCGAGACCGGCTAAAAGACCGGCGAGCAGAAGGGCGCGGGAAAAGGGCATGATGCATTCCTTTCGATATTTCCTTTATATAGGGCGTGCCGATCGGAGCGCTATGCCCGGCCTCCGGCCGCTCCCCGCAGGCGGCCGGCTGCTTTTTCGTCAACTGTCAGAAAAACTTCAAAAACCCAGTTGACAGTCAGAAGCCGCCCCCTTACATCGCTCTCCGTCGCCCAGATGGCGGAATTGGTAGACGCGCCAGCTTCAGGTGCTGGTACCCGAAAGGGTGTGGAGGTTCGAGTCCTCTTCTGGGCACCATCCGTTTTTGTCCCCCTTGAAATCGTTATTCATTTAGCGTTTCAAGGGGTTGACTGCTCCTCAGTGTCACACAGGAGCGCCCCACAATGGTAATGCGGATCTCCCGACCTATGAAGCGCGCCGGTACGAAGAACGAGCAATTTAAGAAGCGCGTTCCTACCGCCCTCCTGCCGGTTCTGCGCGGCAAAAAGCTCTCGATTTACCTTCCCGAAACGACAGCACCGGACAGCGCCACCTACATGGTAACGGTCACGCTAGGGGATATGATCACCTTTTCCCTCGGCGCTCCCGCATCGCGGCTGGCTAAAGTTCGTCACGCCGCAGCCTTAGGCCATGTCGAAGCATTCCTCGATGCCGCGCAGCGCGGGCCTGAAGATCTTTCCCATCTGGAAATCACCTCTTTGTTAGGCGAGATCCACAAAGCACTCCTTGCCCAGTATGAGGCCGATCCCCCGGCGCGCCATAAGATCGTCGTCGATGGTGGGGTAGAAGAGTGGAGCGAGCTTTCAGAGTGGGAGGAAATGATCAGTGATGCCGAGGTGGGCAGTCTAACGCTGACGCCCCAAGGCAGAACCGCCGCCGTCACACGTGTTAGCCGCATCCTCGACCTTAGCGCTTTCCTGTCCGCCCGCGCCTTGGTGCTGTCAGAGAAGTCATACCGCGATCTGGTCGACCGGCTACCGGCGACTTTGAGGCGTGTCATGGAAACGTTGGGGCAGCGCAGCCACGGAAACTACGCGGTCGACCCCTACGCGGCTCAATATCCCGCGTGGAAAGCTAGGACCTCTGCAGGTCGGCAACGCGGCACCGAAGAGCACGTGAAGACCTTTGACGACCTCTTCGACCGTTGGAAGGCGGCGGATAGGCGCGCTGCTTCTACAATCTCGACATGGCGCGGCTACGTGGCGCGCTTCAAGCAGTTCGTGGGGCATGATGATCCGCACCGGGTTGAACTGTCGACGCTCTGCGCTGGAAAGACGCGCTTGTAGCCGAAGGCCTCAAGAAGATCTCGACAACCTACCTAGCCGCGCTCAACACGCTCTACCGCTTCGGCCTCAGTAACAGCGAGACGACTGGCATCACCCGCAATCCCTTCGACGGCGTGAAGGCTCCGCAGAAGGCGGTGGCGGGGACAAAGCGCTTGCCTTTCAGTCGTACAGAAGTCGCGATAATATTGAACGCCGCACGCAAGGAAAAGCTCGCGCACCTCCGTTGGATACCGTGGCTTCAGGCGCAGACGGGCTCTCGTGTCGCAGAGATAGCGCAGCTTTGGCATCACCGATGATGCGGGTAACCACTGTATCAATATCACCACCGCACCGGACGGCGGGTCGCTTAAGAACGAAGGATCGAAGAGGATCGTACCACTACACCCTGACCTTATTGCAGATGGCTTCCTTGAGTTCGTAAAGACACGCGGCAAGGGGCCATTGTTCTACGGCGGCAGCAGGGGGAAGGCGGCAGTTCAGCTGCGAGACGACCAGAAGCACCCGTCGAAAGGTGTCAGCAATCGCGTTGGAACTTGGGTACGAGGATTGGGCATTACGGACCCGCGCAAGGGACCCACGCATTCGTTCAGGCACTGGTTTAAGTCAGAGCTTCCTCACCGCTCTGGGTGCAACATCCTATTGGTTAATGCAATTCAAGGCCACTCTGCCGAAAGCGATGCGAACGGATACTAACATGCGGAAACATCGGAGATGCTTAAGGCTATCTCAAAGCTCGACCTCAAAGGGCTGGCCGACAGCGTGCCTAAGGCCGAGCAACTGACAGACGCATAAAGTTGCGACAGCAACACAGAACGCAGCGCGTCATACAGGAGGCGCGCTGCCACGG
This sequence comes from Rhizobium binxianense, assembly GCF_028994275.1. Classification (NCBI taxonomy): domain Bacteria; kingdom Pseudomonadati; phylum Pseudomonadota; class Alphaproteobacteria; order Hyphomicrobiales; family Rhizobiaceae; genus Rhizobium; species Rhizobium binxianense. Next base: position 4,430,543 of record NZ_CP118713.1, on the reverse strand, counting down.
CTGCGCCGGGTTAGTGATGACGCCATCGTCGTCATTAGTAGGAGGCAACGAACTGCGCGCCACGACCGTAGAGCGGGTGTCGTCGCTTCTGGTTATATCCTGAAACCACCGCGTGAATCTCCCCGACGCAATCTTGTGCTGTGAAGCAGTGTCACATATCAATGGTATGTAGCCTAGTGAAAACAGAATTAATAGTCTAAAGGTTGACACCTATCCCGGGGGGGGCGATGAAGAAAAAAGCAATGATCTTAGCGGCAATGGCTTTATGTATATCTTCAAGCGTTGACGCGGATACGCTTGCTTCGTATGAAGTAATTCCGATATCAAGTAATGCTTTCATTCCAAGCGCGATGCCTAGGAGCCAGTTTTCGGCATATATGATTGATAGGAAAAAAAATTCTCTATATCTTTGCGGAGGATCAATGCATCTGAAGCCTGAGACCATTAGAGCTACGTGCACAAAGTTACCTGGAAACTACGATATTTCGAATTCGTCTTTGGCTATACTTCAACGAGTGCCAGATCAGCCATTTGCAGTGCCGGAGTTTTGGACTGTAAATCAATCAACCGGAAAGGTTTCGTTCTGCATTCCTTTCTCTAACGGTTTAAGCCCTGAGCCGAGATGTGTTGAGGCGCAACTATCCCCTTAGGGTCCAACCCCATCTCAACAACCACTTCTTTCCCGATGTTTCGCCAGTTCTTCGGTGCGGCCGTGATGACAATGCGCGAAGCTTACCAAAGTGATAAAACCCGATTGACTGCAAAGCCTGCTATTGACAAAGGCTCTTTGGATTGCATTACCTTAGGTTGTTTCAATTATTGGGAGGTCAAGCATGAGCGACAACGTGGTAATTCCTGAATACAGAGACTCGAAGACGGGAGAGGTTGTTCGTCCCTACCTTGTGACCGTCTTCGCCAGAACTGACATGATTCGAGACGGTTCTAACAACGATCTATGGGCCAACTGGTCTAGCAGCCCTGAAACTGCCTGCTCAAACGCTAGCACCTCTACGATAGGAAAAAGCTTCATTGTCTCAATGAGAAGCCTCGGCCCTTGCCAATATGGACATGACATCACGATGGTTGAGAAATACTAGCCAGCGGGTGCGCTAACTTATTGACTGGCAAGGTTCCCGCCTCGCCAGTTGTATCATTGTCTTCCACGCCGCAATAATCGCGTCGATTTTCGGCTGGACGCGCCGCCTCACCTCCTCACGCTCCATGAGCAGCACATGAAGGCGTCGATAGCCGAAGCGGCGACGTTCATGCGCCAACGCCTTCATTCGCTCGCGAAGGCTATGATCGTCGTCGCGTCTGGTTTCGTAACGGATTGTCATCCGGCAAAAGCCGATGGCTTTACACGCCCGCCGTTCGCTCATCCGATGTTGGTCCACCAGATGCGCGACAGCTCGCCGCTTTGCTGCGGGCGTCACCACTTCTTTCCCAAAAGGTCTTTCAAAGCAGCATTGTCGAGCATGGCATCCGCCAGAAGCCGCTTCAGCTTCGTGTTCTCGTCCTCCAGCGTCTTCAGCCGCTTGGCTTCCGACACCTCCATGCCCCCGAACTTGGCTTTCCATTTATAGATGCTGGCATCGCTGACGCCGTGCTTGCGGCAAAGCTCCGAGACCGGCGTGCCCGCCTCGTGCTCCTTCAGAATGCCGATAATCTGTTCGTCTGTGAAACGGTTGCGCTTCATTCCCTGGTCCTCTCAATGGGCCAGAGCTTACTTCAAAATGGATTATTTCAACGGGGCAAGGTCAATTAACCCACGTGACAGTCTCAGTCGCGTCGCTCACCATCGAGATCCGCCGTTCTTCTTTTTATCTGGAAACTGCGAGGCGCGCACTTTTCATCGCGAAAGGCTGGGGCGTGGTGCATAGCAGAAAGCTGCCGTGCGCGGTCCCTGACGAACTCGCCAGCGCGTGACGCAGTCCGCTGGACCTTCAACCACCCACTAGGCGGGCCATAAGCTCGCCTTTTGCTTTCCTGCACTCCGCGCATTTCGCCCCCTTCACGTTGCCTTCTGTAGGGCTACGCAGAGCGCGCGCTGCGATTCTCAAGGAAACATCCGACCATGACGCCTTCCGTTACGATACATATGATCAATGACGAGCCTCGTATTCTCGACATCGAGCTTGGCGCGTGGCTCGGCTATGGGCGTGCGGTAAATACGCGACGTCATCAAAGGCAAGTCGGAAGAGTTGGCACGCTACGGTGTACTTAGCACTGTGCTGAAGGCTGCTGGGCCGAAGGATAGAGGGCCAACAGAAGAGTTCTACTTGAACGAAGGTCAGGCAATTCGCCTCGCCACGTTGGCGGATGCAATCGAGACACCCGAGGTATGCGAGATGATCATCAAGGCATTCATTTCGTACCGCCGCAGTCAATCTCCTGCACCGGCATCAACCCCTGACCTAGCGCCTGTCATATCACAGCTGGCGGATACGTTGGCTTACCTGACGAAGCTTATGGCCCCTCGTTAGGCTAGTTTGTTTTTCAAGGGTGCAGCTTCTCCATGCCATTGCACATCCAGCTCGAACGTCTCGTGAAACAGCTTGAGTCGGTTATGATCGTCGCCGAGAAGCGCAATTTCTCCTACTAGTACATGATTGCGTTCTTGTTAAACAGTTCGATTTCCTCGGAAGGCATTACTTCTGGTGCCTCCTCAGGCTGCTTAATAATGATCTGAGAAACATCCATCGCAGCCAAAAGTTTTTTCCCTGACACCCAATCATTATTCCACAGGACCACGTGTTCGCCGTTTACGATTTTGCAGATCGGCTCGCCGCTGATGAACTCAATACCCACCGTCTTAGGCTTCGTGACGCGCTGCAGCCATATTTCAAGATATCCGTTGTGCGGAACACGTGCCATTTTCTTTTGAACGAGCGCCCACAAACGGACCTTATCATCCTGAGAGGGTGCCAGCGATATCAGGTGGCTGAGAATCCCCGCGACCGCAGGGAAGGTGAGCGGCGAAACAAATGCAATGTCGGTAGCAATTGCAATTTGGACCTCAAGGTCGTCAGGCGTAATCTTTTGTTTTGTGATTTTTGAGTGGAACTCACCTACTAATCGACGCAATGCACCGCTGTTAGGAAATCTTCGACCGAACGCGTGAAGTCGTAGAAGCTGCTTTTGAACGGTCTTGGCGTTCGCGTCGCCCAGATCTTGTAGCTCAATCCCCGCCAACTTGTCGTCTTTCACGGATCCAGAAACGGCGTTGGTTGTCAACGACGTCTTACTCGTGTTCAGCTTCATACCGACCGAACGCAGCTTTTCACTGATCAGCTTTAGAATTGATTCCGCCTTCTCGTCGCTATTAGTGAAAATTCTATAGTCATCACGATAGCGCAATATCCTATAGTCCGTCGAAGCGGGCAGGTCGCCGGATACAAGCTTATCAACGTATCCGAGCACCATTTCCGCAACGAAGTCCATCAGAACGGATCCTTGAGAGATACCGTTTGTTTGACCGTACCGGCTCGACTGAATGTGCCGATCTATGTCATTTCCGAGCTTGCTAGCGTTGTCTTTTTGCTTTGCGACACTAAGCCCGTGCAGTGCCCACGAGACGCTGTGTGTGTAAAGCGAGCCGTAGCAATCTGAAACGTCAGTATGCAGAACATGGCTGAACTCCAACGAACTTAAGAGCGACCGTTGCTCTAAACGTTGCCACCAACTTTGAACCTGAACGGCCTTGTCGGTTTCTGCACTATTCGAGACCATAGGGGCGCTGCTACATTCCACGGTCCCTGCTTCATAATCTTTGAAGCTGCCCTGAATGTGCCCCCAGCTTTCCGCTCTGCAAATCAGATTGACCAAAGATACGTAGATTGCGGGGTTCATTAGTTCGAAAGGTCGCCAGGCAAAGCGACCGTCTTTGTTCGTGACAAAGCTATAGTTCACGCCGTATTGGCGGCCAGGATCATGTTTCTTGTAATCGGTATATAACCCGCCATTTAAGGCGTCAGAGACACTCTGAAGCACCGGTTGAAAATTTATGTATTCAGGAAAGTCCCCGTTGAAATAACTTGAGCCCCTGAGAAAAAAAAGACGCGCTTCGTCATGTGGTAAGTCAATAAGGCGTTTCATGGTTCCGACAGCAACGCGTTGAATGATACATCTATGTCTATCAGCGGTTGACGGGATGTAAAGGCGCAGCCCCATGCTCAAATTCGTGACCCGCAATTGGCGCGTCTCCACTGGTCCTTCGCGGAACAGTCCCCGTCAGCCATCGCCGATCGACGCCCAGCCGCTGAACATCGCCACACGCCCCTATCTTATTTGATGTCACCTAACTTAACACAATTCATAACGGCACTTCCTCCACCAACGAATTGCGGCTCTTAATGCGATGAGTCTGCAAACATGAGATCTTCATGGACCCTGATGAGCACGTTAAGTCCTTCCTCAAGTATTATGTAAATTTCACCAAACCGCCGCACTAGGCCGTCCTTTTGGATGGTCCTTGGGGCATCGGCAAAACCTTTCTCGTCAAGCAATTCATGAAGCCGCTGACAGAGGCGGGAACCTCGTGCGCCTACGTAAGCCTCTACGGCCTCACATCGTTGGCTGAAATTGACCACGCGCTTTTCCGCGCCGCTTATCCCTTGCTCGACAGCAAGACAGCCCGCCTAGCGGGCGAAATACTGAAGACTGGTGCGAGGTTTTTCAATGTCAGCACTGAAATAGGTGCGAAAGATGTACTTGGAAGGACGCGAGCCGATGTCTTCATTTTCGATGACCTTGAGCGATGCGTGGCGCCGGTCAACAGTGTTCTCGGTTACATAAATCACTTCGTCGAACATGAGGACCGCAAAGTCGTAATCATTGCCAACGAGGACGAAATTGACAAATCAGGCGACTATCCGCGCGTCAGAGAGAAGCTAATAGGCAAGACACTCAAGTTGCAATCGGCTTTTGATGAAGCGCTGTCGGAATTTCTCAGCAATACGGAATACTTGTTGACACGAACCTTTCTGCAGAAGCATTCGGGATATGTTGCGGAACTCTATCACCAGGCCGGGTTCAACAATCTTCGCATTCTTCAGCAAACAATCTGGGATTTCGAGCGCCTCTTCATCGCGCTATCAGCAAGGCACCGAGACCATGAAGAGGCAATGAAGGCTCTACTGGGCCTTCTCTTTGCGCTATCGTTTGAGGTCAAAGCCGGGAGGCTGGCTGCAGCGGACATCGACGGGCGTTGGAATCAGCTAATCAGCGCGCGAATGCGGAGATCTCAAGAAGCTACTCCCTTGCCCGCCATTTCACTCGCGGAAGCCCGATACCCATCAGTGGAACTTGGGTCGTCGTTGCTGTCGGACGAAACCCTAACTGACATTCTGACCAAGGGGCGCGTGGACGAAACACGTATAAATGCCGACCTCAACGCAAGCGAATTCTTCATCACGGTTGCGGATGAGGAACCTTGGCGTACGGTTTGGCACGCATTTGAGCGGTCTGAACATGATTTCAACGCAGCACTCAATAAGATGGAAGCTGCATTTGCCGAGCGCGATTACTGTAAGTCGGGCGTAGTCCTGCATGTATTTGGCTTAAGGCTTTGGTTAGCGCGCATCGAGGTAATAGCGCGCAGTTTAGAGACGATCATCGACGAGTGCAAAGCTTATGCCGATGATCTGTATCGGAGCGGTCGTATCGAGCCGCTGCAGCATGGGGATTATTTCGAGACAAGAAGCACTGGGAACGACGGGTTGGGGTTTCATGACGCGTCCACGCCGCAGTTCCAAGAAGGCTCTCAGTACCTGCTGGAAAAGAGAAAAGCTGCGGCACAGGACCGTTTGCCTGATCTGGCGGCCGGAATTCTTGCGGATATGAAATCGGACCCGGCTCTATTCTTCCGCAGACTCAACATCGGACAACATGCTGGTGACCTCTATAACGTGCCGGTTTTAGCGAAAATCGATCCAGACGAATTTGTTACTTCATTGCTAGCCATGCACCCTTCACACCAACGCAGCATTCTGCTCGCTCTGAAAACGCGATACGCCCATGGAAACCTCCATCGTGATCTGCCCGAGGAGAAGCCTTGGGCCGAAGCAATCCGCTTCCGTCTTATTACTGCGGCACAAAGCGCAAGTTCTATTACTCGCTTCATCCTGCGGAACAACGTGGCGTACGCTCTCAACGACGCTTTGGCCGAGACAAAGGACGACATTTCAGGGTGAATCCACAGGCGGCAGCGACGCCAAGCTACTACTGAGTATGTACGGCGCGCTTCATCTTGAGCGGTCGAGGCTTAACTGCTACACAGCAATGACACACAGCAGCCCATACAAAATACAAAAAACGGTATGAAATTCAATAACAATGACACGATTTTGGCCCGTCCTCTTCTGGGCACCATTCTCGTTTCAGACCGCCCTAAGCGGTCCGGAAACAACCCAAAGAAGCCCGGTTTACCGGGTTTTTTTATTGGCTGATGTCGAAATGACGTCCCATTCCATCCAGACACTTTGTTGATAGCGTCGAAGCGGTCCGTCGAGGCTGGCGATCGTGCTTCAAGCGAAGGTCAATGGGGCGACGCCCCTTTTCACGCGGCCATATGGGGCGTCCCCTTCCGGCTGTCGGGAATAACGGTTAGAACCCCCACACCGGCTTCTCTGGCGGCGCTGAGAAGCAATTCCCGCAGTTCGTCCATCCCGATCTGGCCGATGATGGCATCAGCGCAAGCCTTGACGGCGACGACATATTCCTCGCCGTCTTCAAACGGCCAGTCCACCATCAGCACTTCGGCGGCATCGCGGAGCGTCCTGACGATCTTGCGCTTGTGCCGGCCGCCGAGAAAGAGAACAAGAGGCGCAAAATCCGCCGATGTGTTCCATTGCATGGCACTTTCTCCCCAAAGGTTGGAATATTAGTAACAATGCAAGAAGCATGCCGTCAACCGGCGGGGCGCCTTCTGGAAGTTTCGATCCATCCTCCCGAGCACCCACGGAGAGTCTCGCGAAGCCGCCTTTCACAACGCCCATGCGAGCTTCCCGCGCTGGTAGCGCTCGACGGTGTTCCAATGCCGATCACGGCGTTGCCGTCGGCACCGCATCCATGAAATCCGCAGGCCGGTCCCAGCGCTGCAAGCCTCGCACAAGAACGAAATCGGATACCGGGACAAGGATGAAATACTGTCGTTCCGTCTGCAAGGAGCCCGGGCGGCTCAAAGAGGGACGGAAAGCTTGACTAGACACTCTGGAGTTCGCTTGGGATGAAAGTCGTAATTCTCGCCGGTGGCCTTGGCTCTCGTCTTGCCGAGGAAACCAGTATTCGCCCCAAGCCTCTGGTCGAAATCGGCGGCATGCCGATCCTCTGGCACATCATGAACATCTATGCCCATCACGGGCTCGATGATTTCATCATCTGCGCCGGCTACAAGGGCTATATGATCAAGGAATATTTCGTAAACCTTGTTCTGCACCACAGCGACATCACCGTCGATCTCGGCGCCAACAGTATCAATTATCACGGCGGCAAACGACCGAACTGGCGCGTGACCGTGGTCGATACCGGCATGCATTCGATGACTGGCGGCCGTCTGGGGCGCATTCGCGACCATCTGACACCAGGCGAACCCTTCTGCATGACTTACGGCGACGGCGTCGGCGACATCGACATCGCCGCCGAAGTCGCCTTCCATCGCGATCACGGCCTGAAGGCGACGATGTGCGCGGTAACCCCGCCCGGACGTTACGGCGCCACGAATATCGAAGGCCAATTCATCACCTCCTTCGTGGAGAAGCCGAGAGGCGACGGCCAACGCATCAACGGCGGCTTCTTCGTGCTCGACCCTTCCGTGGTCGACCTCATCCCAAGCGACGACACGATTTGGGAAGCCGGCCCGCTGGAGTGGCTTGCCGCCAACAACCAGCTTGCCGCCTTCAAGCATGACGGCTTCTGGCAGCCGATGGATACATTGCGCGAGCGCACCCATCTGGAAGAACTCTGGAATTCCGGAAAGGCGCCGTGGAAGCTATGGGCCTGACGGACTTCTGGAAGGGGCGGCGGGTTTTCCTCACCGGGCACACGGGCTTCAAGGGTTCCTGGCTTTCCCTGTGGCTGGAGCGGCTCGGCGCAGAGGTCACCGCCGTGTCGCTGGCGCCGGAGACCGAACCGTCGCTCTACCGCAAACTCGCTCCCTGGGACGATCGCGGTCATCATATCGTCGATATCCGCGACGCTGAGGCGCTTCTTGCTCTCTCCAGGCGTGTCGAGCCGGAAATCGTCATCCATATGGCCGCGCAGGCGCTGGTACGGCGCTCCTACGAGAACCCAGCCGAGACCTTCTCGACCAACGTCATGGGAACGGCAAATGTTCTCGACGCCATCAGGCAGACGCCCACTGTCAAGACCGTGCTCGTCATCACCTCGGACAAGGTCTATGCCAATAACGGCAGCGGCATCCCGTTCGTCGAGACCGATACACTCGGCGGCAAGGACCCCTACAGCAATTCCAAGGCCTGCACCGAGCTCGTCTGCCAGAGCTACCGCGACAGTTTCTTCAAAGGGCGCGATCTCAGGCTCGCCACGGTGCGCGCCGGCAACGTCATCGGCGGCGGCGACTGGTCCAGAGACCGGCTGATCCCCGATTTCATCCGCGCCTTCGAAGGCGGCCAGCCGATCCTGCTGCGTTATCCCGAAGCGATCCGCCCCTGGCAGCATGTGCTGGAACCGCTCGGCGGTTATCTCAGCTTCGCGCAAGCGCTGACCGAGGTGCGTGGCCACGATCTGCCGGATGCGCTGAATTTCGGTCCGCATCCCGAAAGCTTCGCCACCGTTTCCGAACTTGCAGAGGCGCTCGGACGCGCACACCGCGTCGAAGGCGCGTGGCGGCTGGCGCCCGGCGAACATCTGCCGGAAGCGCCGGCGCTGACGCTGAGTTCGGCGCTGGCGCTCGACACCATCGGCTGGCGCCCGCGCCTCAGCCTGCAACAGACTATCGACTGGACCGTCGCCTGGTACAAAGCCAACCGCGAGGGCGAAGACATGCGCGCCTTCTCGCTCGGCCAGATCGCGGCATATGAGGAAGCAGTATCATGACAGCGCACAATTGCCGGTTTTGCGACGCCCCGTTGAAGCATCGCTTTGTCGACCTCGGTTCGACGCCGCTCGCCAATGCCTATCTGACGGAAGAGCAGCTCAAGCGGCCGGAGCCATCCTATCCGCTGCGCGCCTTCGTCTGTTCGCAGTGCTGGCTGGTGCAGGCCGATGCTTTCGTTCCGCCTGAGGACATCTTCAGCCACTATGCCTATTTCTCCTCCTACAGCGACAGCTGGGTGGAGCATGCCCGCCAGTTCACCATCATGGCGCGCAAGCGCTTCGGCCTCGGTGAGGCATCACAAGTGATCGAGGTTGCGAGCAACGACGGCTATCTCCTCAAGCATTTCGTCGAGTCGGGCGTGCCGGTGCTCGGCATCGAACCGGCCGAAAACGTCGCCGAGGTCGCGCGCGGCATCGGGGTACCGACAGAGGCGCGTTTCTTCGGCAAGGCGACGGCTGAGGATCTCGTTTCGCGCGGCCACGCCGCCGACGTAGTCATCGGCAACAACGTGTTGGCCCACGTGCCCGATATCAACGACTTCGTCGGCGGGCTTTCGGCCGTGCTGAAGCCTGACGGCATCGTCAGCGTCGAATTCCCGCACCTGCTGCGGCTGATGGAAAACATCCAGTTCGATACTGTCTACCACGAGCATTTCTACTATCTATCGCTGCTGGCCGTCGAGAAGGCCTTCGCCGCGCACGGCCTCACGGTATTCGATGTGGAGGAATTGCCGACGCATGGCGGCAGCCTGCGCGTTCTCGCCTGCCGCACGACATCGGCCACTCATCCGAGCGGCCCCAGTGTCGCCAAAGTGCGCGCCGACGAAGCGTCCGCCGGCTTTGACAAGATCGAAACCTATGAGGCCTTCCAAAGCCGCGTAGCTCCAATAAAAGATGGATTACTGGCGTTCCTCAAGGAAACTAAGCGCAACGGCAAGACGGTTGCGGCCTATGGTGCCGCCGCCAAGGGCAATACGCTCCTGAATTTCTGCGGCGTCGGCACCGACCTCATCGATTATGTGGTCGACCGTAACCCGCACAAGCAGGGACATTACCTGCCGGGCAGCAAGCTGCCGATCTACGCGCCGGAAAAAATGGACGAGACGAAGCCGGACTACGTTCTCATCCTGCCGTGGAATATCAAGAACGAAGTCGTAGCGGCCAACAGCAAGGTCGGCGCCTGGGGCGGGCGCTTCGTCGTCGCGGTGCCGGAACTGACGGTACTCGGATGAGATTCTTTCCGACCGCGGTTTCGGGTGCTTTTGTTGTGGAAGTCGACGCGCGCTACGACGAACGCGGGCTTTTCGCACGGACTTTCGATGCCAAGAGCTTTGAGGACCACGGTCTCGTACCTGTCTACCCGCAGTGCAATGTCTCGCAGAACCATAGGCGCGGGACGTTGCGCGGCATGCATTACCAGGCCGATCCCCGACCGGAGGTCAAGCTGGTGCGCGCTACACGCGGCAGGGTTTTCGACGTGGCGCTCGATCTGAGACGAGATTCCCCAACCTATCTCCAATGGGCGTCGGTCGAGCTCGATGCTGCTCGTCACAACGCCTTTTACATCCCTGGCGGCTGCGCACACGGCTTCATGACACTCGAGGACGACTGCGAGCTCTTTTACCAGATGTCGGAAGTCTATGTGCCGGAGCTTGCCCACGGCGTCCGCTGGGACGATCCCGCCTTTTCCATCGCCTGGCCATTCAGGCCCAGCGTCATCAACGAGCGCGACGTTGCGCTTGAAAGCTACAGCCAGGAGACAAGCCTTTGAGCGGCATCAAACTCAGCATCTGCATCCCGACCTATAATCGCGAAGCCTATCTCAGAAATGCGCTGACATATTGCCGAAACGACTATAAGTTCAGCTTCTCCTTCGAGATCGTCATCTGCGACAACGCCTCCACGGATGGCACCCAGCAGGTTGTCGAGGAGTTCATCGGTCACGGATTGCCGATCCGCTATTGTAAGCGCGAGGTCAATGCCGGTGCCAACGCCAATGTCACGAGCGCTCTCCGCCTCGGCAGAGGGGAATATCTCATCTATCTCGCCGACGACGACATCCTCATCGCGGATGCGGTGGCCGACACCGTCAGATATCTCGACGATAATCAGGAGGTGACTTGCGCCCATGCGCCCTGGTTCCTCTACGACGAAGTCGCCAAAAACGACATCACGAAATTCTACAATGTCGAGGAAGACCGAAAATTTGCGCTTGGCAGCTTCACCGAGGTCTTCCAGTATATTTTCGAACGCCACATCTTTCCGGAAATCGCGATCTACCGCGCATCGGCCCTGCGGTCGGCCTGGATTCCGCGAGACATCTGCTTCTATCCGTTCCCGTTCCTCGCGCATTTCCTCGATCAAGGCGCGATCGCGTTCCTACAGCGTCCGTTCTATCGCTCCATCGCCAATTCGGCGATCGTTCGCGACCGGCCACAGGAAGGCACCAACGACGTCATGACGAGCTGGGATCGGTATCGCGGCGGGCTTGAATATTTCCTTTATACCGGGGTCAAGCGCGGGGCAGTGAACCTGACGCCCGAGACACGTCTCAGGTATGAGGAGATGTGCAAGATCTTCACACTCAACCGCATGGCGGTCGCCTTCCGCTTCTGGGCTGCGCGCAAGAACTTCATCAAGGCCTACGAGCTCTATACCCGCGTCATGTGGGGCGGGATGCTCGATCACCCGGAAATCCGTCCCTTCCGAGAAGGGCTGCCCCTGATGGTCGCCATTCAGACGCTGGTCAGCGAGGTGAATTCGGCGATCGGGATCAACACGCTGCTTCTCGCCGGTTTCACGGAGATCGCAGCGCTCGAAAATCTGATGCGAGAGCTCGGGCTGAGCGAAAAGGTGAAGGTGACAAAGGAACTCAGCGACAGCCCGCTGGAAAGCACCGCCGTCTTCGTCAGCGTCGAACGCGATCGGGAATATTTCGTAGCACTCGGCTACCTGCCCAATCTCGTGTTCCACGAGCACGATCTCGCCCGGCACATCATCATGTGAGCCTCGCGCCAGTTTCAAAAACTAGCGTCGTGGCGGGCGCCTGCGTCTTGATTTCAATTCAACAGAAATTAGCGGCATGACAAACAGGATCTTCTACACCAAGCCTTCCATCACCCAGCTTGAAACCGATTATGCCACGGACGCGGCAGCAACCGGCTGGGGCGCACGCTGTTATGACTACATCAACCGCTTCGAACGCGACTTCAAGACTTACCTCGGCAGCGACTTCGCCATCGCGACATCGAGCTGCACCGGCGCCATGCACATGGGCCTAGCCGCGCTCGGCGTCGGCCAAGGCGACGAAGTGATCCTCGCTGACACCAACTGGATCGCCACCGTCTCGCCGATCGTCCACCTCGGCGCTAAGCCTGTTTTCGTCGATGTGCTGCCGGATTCCTGGTGCATCGATCCGGGCGAGGTCGAGCGGCACATTTCCCCGAAGACCAAGGCGATCATCGCGACCCACATCTACGGCAATCTTTGCGACATGGATGCGCTGCTCAAGATCGGCAAGCGCACCGGCATCCCGGTGATCGAGGATGCGGCCGAAGCGATCGGCTCCGTCTCCCATGGCCGCCGCGCCGGTTCGATGGGCGCCTTCGGCACCTTCTCCTTCCACGGCACCAAGACGCTGACGACGGGCGAAGGCGGCATGTTCGTCACCAGCGACGCCGCGCTTTACGAACGGGTGCTGACGCTCAGCAACCACGGCCGCGCACGCGGCCAGACCAAGCAGTTTTGGCCCGACGAAATCGGCTTCAAGTACAAGATGTCCAACATCCAGGCGGCCATTGGCTGCGCGCAGATCGAGCGCATCGAAGAGCTCGTCGCCCGCAAGCGGGAAATCCTCGCCGCCTACATGGTACGGCTTTCCGCCCTGCCCGGCATCTCGATGAACCCGGAATACAGCGGCACGATCAACGGCGCCTGGATGCCCACCGCGGTCTTGCATCCGTCGACGGGTATTACCCGCGAGATGATGCAGCAGGCCTTCGAGGCCGCCGATATCGACGCGCGCGTCTTTTTCTATCCCCTGTCCAGCCTCTCCATGTTCGAGGACCGGCCCGAGAACGTGAACGCCTGGAGCATTCCGGGGCGGGCGATCAACCTGCCAAGCTATCACGACATGAGCGAAGCCGATATCGACCGGGTGGCGGCGACGCTGCTCGATGTGGCGGCCGGGCGGATTTACCACAACAGCGCGGCATTGCAGCAGTCGGCCTAGGACCGCCATAGAGCGAAGGACAAAGAACAGTCATGACTACCAAGGACGACCGTCTCGAATTCGAGGCCCACAAGCGGGAAATGTCGCTTGCGCTCGGTAAAGACGAAGCAAGCTTCCAGCAATCGCTGAATACGCTGATCGGGCTCGACAAGTTCGACTATTTCTATCTCTGGTCGTGGATGGGCGTGCCGATCATCCAGCTTCCGGTCGATATCCTGGCGACCCAGGAAGTCATCTGGGCAACCAAGCCCGATGTCATCATCGAAACCGGCATTGCGCGCGGCGGCTCGCTGATCTTCATGGCGTCGATCCTCGCCGCCATGGGCAACGACAAGGCCAAGGTTGTCGGCGTCGACATCGACATCCGCGCCCATAATCGCGAGTCGATCGAAACCCATCCGATGTCGAACCGGATCAAGATGATCCAGGGCGGTTCCGTCGACGACGACGTGCTTGCCGCCGTGAAGGCGGAGATCCCGCCGGGCGCCCGCGTGATGGTGGTACTCGACAGCGACCATTCCTACGAGCATGTTCTGGCGGAATGCCGCGCCTACGGTCCGCTGGTGACGGAAGGCTGCTACCTGGTCGTCGCCGACACGCTCATCGGCCACCTGACGGAGGAACAGGCCTTCACAAAACGTTCCAAGGTCTGGCTGCGCGGCAACGAGCCGTTGAAGGCCGTCACCGATTATCTGGCAGAAACCGACCGCTTCGAAGTCGATCCAGTTCTGAACGGCAAGCTCGTGCTGTCTTCCTCGCCGGGCGGCTATTGCATCTGCCGCAAGGCGTGAGCGGACAATCAGGGATCGTCGTTCATGACGCAGGTCGATATCGTCAGCCTCAAGGACAATGCGGATCCGGCCAGACGGCTCCGACTTCCGATCAGGGACGACACCGGTAGGCACGTGGGCGACCTCCAATGCATCGACAGGTCGATGCTCGACGAGCCCGGCCTGATCGACGACCTGACGACGTGGCGCAACCAGTCGATGCCGTTTTTCCTCACCCAGTTTAGCGCCGTCGAGGAGCGTACGCGGCGGTGGCTCGAAACCATCTCCCTGCCCGCCGCCGACCGCATCCTATTCGTCATTTGCGATCCCGATGGATACCGGTTCGGCAATTTCGGCATCTGCAACATCCAGCCCGGCTCGGCCGATTTCGACAACGTCATCCGCGGCCGCGCGAGCGGTATCCGAAACCTGATGTTCCATTGCGGCAGGGCACTGCTGGAGTGGATGTTTTCCGGGCTCGGGGTCGAAACGGCTGAGCTGCATGTCTTCTCCCACAATGAAAAAGCGATCGGCCTTTACAAGCGGCTGGGCTTTGCGCCGGCCGAAAGCCTGCCACTGCGGCGCACGGAGGAAGAGGGCATGGTCAAATATTCGATCGTCGATCGGTCGGAAGCAAATGCCGGCTTCGACTATCTGAGAATGGAGCTTCCAATCGAACGTTTCCGGCAGGCGTATCCGGCGGCTTTGCTGACCGCCTGAAACACCTCACCGCACCGGCTGATAGTGGCCGCGCAGCGGAACCTTGTCGTCCATCGAGATGAAGCCGTCGCGTTCGCAGACATACATCAGCGTCGGCATGCCGCCGGAGCGGAAGATCTCGTCATAACGGCGGCGGATCTGGACCGTTTCGGTGCGGCAATTGTAGGATTCCTCTTCCTTCTTGTCCGGCTGCGCCTTGACGCCGGGCAGACCCTTATAGGGATAGAGGGGTTGAACGCCCGAATCGCCGGATTTCGTCCAGTCGACGGCAAAGGCGGACGAGGGCGCTAGGCCGGACACGGCAACGAGCAATATCGAAAGCATCATCACAAGCCGCATGGCAACTCTCCTGCCGGCGTCGGTGGCCGCTCTGACGATGTAGGAAAGCTGAATATCGTCATCAAGCGGCGGCAGGAGGCGACGTCCTGAAATAACTTCTGATGACGGGGTGGCCGAAAAGGCCGGCGAGGATCGCAAAACCCGCGCCGACGACGAAACCGGCGAGAAGACCGCCGATGATGCCGGCCACCAGCAGGATTTTCTTGCCCGGACCATCGGCCTTGACGGGCGGCTCGGCCGGCGAGATGACGCGAATGTTACTCTGGTTGAGGTTCTGCTCCTCGCTCGTCTGGCTGGAGCGCTTCAGAACCGTCTCGTAAATATCGCGCGCCGCCGTCGCCTTGCGCTGCAATTCGTTCAGTTCCACCTGCTTGTCCGAGGTGCTCGCCTGCAGCGCCTTCTGTACGGCCAGCTCCTTGGCGATGCTGTCCTCGGCTGACTTGGCCTGCTCGTATTCGCCCCTTGCCGAGGTGGCGAGACGCTGCAATTCGCCCCTGATTTCGCCCGATATGCTCTGCAGCGAGGAGCGGGCCGCCTGCAGGCGCGGGTGACGCGTGCCCATCTGGCTTTCGAGGCTGCCGACGGCGGCGGCCTGGGTGGCATATTGCTGACGCAGGCTGACGAGCGGCGAGGTGACGCCGCCTTCCGTCTGGTTGCCGGCGACGATGTCTTCGACGCGGAGATTGGCGACGGCATCGGCGCGGGCCTTGGCCTGGATAGTCTTTTCCTGCGCCGACACCAGCAGCGTGTTCAGCGAGACGAGCCGCTGATCGGAAATCAAATTGCCCTCGGTCGCGGCCATGTCGTTGTCGGCGCGGAAGGTTTCGACGGCCTGTTCGGCCTCCAGCACCTTCCGGCGCAGATCGTCGAGGCGTCCGTCGAGTGTCGAGGAGGTGTTTTCGTAGATGCCGTTCGAAGCGCTGTTCTCCTCCTCGGTGAAGGAGGTGACGACCTGGTTGGCAAGTCTTGCGGATTTTTCAGGATCATTCGTCGTCGCGGCAAGCGAGACGACATAGGTGCTGGCCTCGCGGGTGATGACAAGCGCCTTCTGCAAGGTACCGATCACGGCGGCGCCATCGGTGCGGCCGCCGGTGAATTCCGGATCCTGGTCAAGCTTCATGGCCTGGATGACGCGGCGCAGCACATTGCCCGATGTCAGGATCTGCACCTGGCTGTCGATCAGCGTCGAGATCATTTCCGGCGAGGGTCCCGAAGATTGGCCACCCGCATCGGCAAGACCGATCTGGCGCGGATCGAAATAGAGGCTGCTGACGGCGGTGAATTTCTGTCCGATGAATGGCGCCACTGCCCCGCCGGCAACGGCGCCGAGAAGCGCCAGACCGAGGACGACCAGCCGTCGGCTCCAGATCGCAGCGACGCTGGAGCGGAGGTCGAGAAGCGGTGCGGCGGGCGCGGGCGCTGCGTTCGACGGCGCGTCCGCGACAGGCTGTTTCAGAGGTGGAGGCGCCGGACGCTCGGATTGCCAGGTTTGCGCAACCCTTGCCGGCGGCGGCACAAAAGCAGGAGGGGGGACAGGAGGGGCGGGTTCAGGCATCGGAGGGACGAAATCGTCCGGACGGACGACAGGACTGCGCATGCGCACGCCTTCCGGCGCAGTCTGAGACGGCTCAAAACTGCGCCAGCCGGGAAGCCGGCTTACCCTGTTCCTGTCATACTGGTTCATACGCGCACTCGTGTCCCGCCCAGCGTGAAAGACTGAAGCCGAGGTGCTGAGACTTTAGAAATTCTTAGCTAACGGACCGTTAAAATAATCCGCAGCGACGCCAATGTTGCGATTTGAGGCGATTGCGAGGGGTAGCGATGAGGGCGAGACGACATCTGACAGCGCTGCTGCTTGCCGCCGCTCTCTTCCCCTCGCCGGCTCTTGCGACTGAGGCGCCCTGTTACCGCGGCGTCAATCTTTCCGGCGGCGAATATGGCGAGCGCGACGGCACCTACGGCACCAACTATACCTATCCCAGCGAAGAGACGATCCGCTATTTCGCCGAAAAGGGCCTGACGATCATCCGCCTGCCGTTCCGCTGGGAGCGGCTGCAGCCGGCGCTCGGCGGGCGGCTCGACGAGGACGAACTCAAGCGGGTCAAGGATACCGTCGGCCTGATCCGCAAACACGGCATGGCCGTGCTGCTCGACCCGCATAATTTCGGCTATTACGACAAGGTGCAGGTCGGCACGGCGCCGGCGACGAATGCCGCCTTCGGTGATTTCTGGGCAAGGCTCGCGGTCGAATTCGCCAATCAGGACGGCGTTCTCTTCGGCCTGATGAACGAGCCCTACGACATCAAGGCGACGGACTGGCTCACCGCCGCCAATGCGGCGATCCGCAGCATCCGCGCCGTCGGCGCTCGCAATCTCATTCTGGTGCCGGGTACGTCGTGGAGCGGCGCTCACAGCTGGGAGAAGGACGTGATCGGCGGCGCCAACGGCACTGTCATGCTCGGCGTGCGCGATCCGCTCGATTTCTACGCCTATGAGGTCCACCAGTATCTCGACGTCGATTCCTCCGGAACCCACCCGACCTGCGAAGGCTCGACTGCTGCGGTCGAGGCGATCGCCGGGGTCACCGCCTGGCTGAAGCGCAACCACAAGCGCGGCTTTCTCGGCGAATTCGGTGCCTCCGCCGACAAGGACTGCATGAGCGGGTTGACCCAAATCTACGCCACCATGTCCGGGAATAGCGACGCCTGGCTCGGCTGGTCTTATTGGGCGGCGGGCGAATGGTGGCCGGCGGACGAGCCGTTCAACGTCCAGCCGCGAAAGGGCCCTGAGCGGCCGCAGATGCGGCTTCTGGTCGAGGCGGCAAAGGCCGATCCCGGCACGTGTTCCGCCGTCAAGCCGGTGGGGAAATGAGAATGGCGGTCGGCGACCACAAAGCTGCGACCTTTGCCGTCGCCGGCAATCGGCTCGATGCTGCCGGCGAGGCGTCGCGCGTCGATTACCCGGTGCTCTGGCTCGGTCTGCTTTCGGTGCTCTATAACGGCATTCTCGCCTTCATCAACCACAACATCATGCCGCTGTCGATGACGCATGTCGCCGCCAGCGAAGGCCTGATCATGGCGAGCGCCATCCTCTACATCCTGCACAAGGGGATCTACGAGACCGACCTGCCGGCCTTCCTGTTCCTGCTGTTCACGCTCGTCGTGACCATCTATGTCAGCGTGCTGAACCGCATGCTGTTCATCGATCATTTCCGCAACATTCTGATCATCTTCTGCTTCACCGGCCTCGGCGGCTGGAGCAACGAGAAGACCATGAAGCTCGCCTTTCGCTGGGCAAGCCTTGTCGTCATGATCTTCCTGATCTTCGAGATCGTCAGCGTGCCGTTCTATGTCAGCATCGTCCATCCGTCCGATTATTTCGCCAATACGCGCGGGCTGCTGCCGCTGAGCTACAACACGACGGGTCTGTTCCAGAATGCGCTCGGCTTTCCCGAGCGTTTCTCCTTCGGCATCATCGACCATCGTTCCTCCTCGATCTTCCTCGAACAGGTGTCGCTTGCCAATTTCTGCGGTGTGATCGCGGTCTATCTGATCTCGATGTGGGAAAAGCTCGGCCGCTGGGACCGGCTGCTGATGATCGGCACGGCCGTGCTGATCCTGGTGACGAACGACACACGCACGATGCTGATCTTCTGTTTTGCCTGCATCGTCGGTTATTTCGTTTTTCCGAAGATCCCGAGGAATTTCAATCTGGCGCTGATGCCGCTGATCGTCGCTGCGGGTTTTCTCGTCTACACCTTGAAACCCAATGCGACCGGCGACAACTTCACCGGCCGCATCAACCTGACGATGAAGAAGATCATGGAACTCGACCCGCTCGCCATCCTCGGGCTTTCGGTCGACCGGGTCGCCGAATTCGCCGACAGCGGCTATGTCTACCTGATCTACGCGGCAACGATCTTCGGCGTCATCGCCCTATGGCTGTTCGTCTGCCTCTTTCCCGCCGGGCGCACGGCGGCGCAGCGGCGCTGCGCCCATTCACTTTCTCTTTTCATTTTTCTGAATATGATGATCGGGGGAACCGCGGTCTTTTCGATGAAGATTGCCGGTCTCCTTTGGTTCGTCGTCGGATATATGCGCTTCCACGACAGCCCGCGCATCCGGCAGGGTGGTCCGGCAGATGTAGAGAGTTGACCGCAGCGGCATGGTTGAGACCGAGGAGCAAGACACCGGATGCTGGTCCAGCTTCAATATCTGCGCGCCATCGCGGCGCTGATGGTCGTCTATTTCCACGCGATATTGCAGCTTGCCAAGGTCAATCCGGCGGTCGACGCCACCGCCTTCGTCTATGGTGAAACCGGCGTCGACATCTTCTTCGTCTTGAGCGGTTTCGTGATGTGGCTGACGACGAGCGGACGGGCGATGAGCCCGGTCGATTTCGCCCGCCGGCGCATCAGGAGGATCGTGCCGCTCTATTGGCTGGCGACGCTGTTTTCGACCATCGTGGCGCTGGTGGCCCCGTCGCTGCTGAAATCGACGGTGTTCGACCTGCCGCATCTCATCGCCTCGCTGTTCTTCCTGCCATGGGCCAATCCCGCCGATCCCCTCACGATCACGCCGGTGGTCGTTCCGGGCTGGACGCTGAATTACGAGATGTTCTTCTACTTCGTGTTCGCGCTGCTGCTGCCGCTTTCGGAAGTCCGCCGCATCCCGGCGATGTTTGCCGTCTTCGCCGTCATCCTGATCGCCTGCCGGCTGCTGCCGGAAACGACGGCCAGCCGGTTCTACTGCGAACCGATCATCCTGGAATTCCTCGCCGGCGTCGTGCTTGGCTGGCTCTACGGGCAGAAGCTGCTGCTGCCGAGCCGCTGGGCATGGGCGGCACTTGCCCTGGGTTTTGCGTTTCTCTTCATCAACGAGGCGCTGATGCGGCCGGAAAGCCGGTTCTATGCCTGGGGGATCCCGGCGATCTTCATCGTCTACGGCGCCGTTTCCATCGATTTCTCCAGGCTGCCGGTGGTGGGATGGCTGAACTATCTCGGCGACTGCTCCTACAGCATCTATATCACCCATGCCTTCACGCTGGCTTTCCTGAGGGTCGTCGCCGACCGCCTGCCGATCGGCATCCTGCAGCAGCCGGTGCTTTTCGTGATCCTGTCGCTGGTGCTCTCGTCGATCGGCGGCGCCATGATCCATGAGATCACCACACCCCGCCGGAAAACGGCCCTCGCGAGCCGCCCGCCGGCCTAAGTTCGGCACAGAAGGCGAGAATACGCATCCAAGCGGCGCTGACGGTACAGTTTTTTGCGCAACTTCTCCTAAGCTTCAGACTTTGGCAATGAGAGAACTTGCAGAAACGTGATGGTTTCTCTTGCAATTTGTCGCACGAATGAAAGCGCGCCGGCCTATCCGCGGCCCGGGCTTTGATCTAAGCACGGCGGCGGCCTTGCAGAGGGAAGAGGGAGAGACATGAAAAGCTATGTATTGACGGTATCCTGCAAATCGACGCGCGGCATCGTGGCGGCGATTTCGAGCTATCTGGCCGAGAAGGGCTGCAACATCATCGACTCCAGCCAGTTCGACGATCTCGATACCGGCAAGTTCTTCATGCGCGTCAGCTTCATTTCCGAAGAGGGTCTGTCCGGCACCGAGATCGGCGCCGATTTTGCCGCCGTCGCCGCGCCCTTCGAAATGGAATACGAATTCCACGACAGCGAGAAGCGCATGAAGGTGCTGCTGATGGTGTCGCGCTTCGGCCATTGTCTCAACGACCTGCTCTACCGCTGGAAGATCGGCGCCCTGCCGATCGACATCGTCGGCGTCGTCTCCAACCATTTCGACTACCAGAAGGTCGTGGTCAATCACGACATCCCCTTCCACCATATTCCGGTCACCAAGGCCAACAAGGTGCAGGCCGAGGCCCGGATCATGGAAGTGGCCGAGCAGACCGGCACCGAGCTGATCGTGCTCGCCCGCTACATGCAGATCCTGTCGGACGAGATGTGCAGCAAGATGTCCGGCAAGATCATCAACATCCACCACTCCTTCCTGCCGAGCTTCAAGGGCGCCAATCCCTACAAGCAGGCCTATGGCCGCGGCGTCAAGCTGATCGGGGCAACCGCGCATTACGTCACCGCCGATCTCGACGAGGGCCCGATCATCGAGCAGGACACGGCGCGCATCACCCATGCGCAGTCGCCCGACGACTATGTCTCGATCGGCCGCGATGTCGAAAGCCAGGTGCTGGCGCGGGCCATCCACGCCCATATCCATCACCGCACCTTCATCAATGGCAACCGCACCGTCGTCTTCCCGGCCAGCCCCGGCAGCTACGCCTCCGAACGCATGGGTTGAGCGCCGGCAGGCCTCACATCTCTTTTGCTGGCAAACGACAATCTCCCGTTGCCTGCCAGCGGCAAGTATTTGATTATCGCGTGAGGTAATCGAATCATGCGGGAGGGGTGCCATGACCGACGAGGTGCTTGTTGATCGCATGGCGCTGCCGCGTCCCGACGTCACCGTCACCGATGCGGAAGAGATCCTGCTTGCTCACTACAGCCTCTCCGGCACGCTTGCCGAGCCCGGCAGCCAGCAGGATCGAAACTATCGCGTCGATAGCAATAGGGGCCGCTATGTCCTGAAGATCTGCCATGCGGCCTACGAGACCCGTGAACTCGAAGCGCAGAATGCGGCGATCCATCACCTCAAAAGCAAGCCGGATGCACCACGTGTTCCCAATGTGATTGCCACGAATGACGGGCGCGAGATCGTCGTCCTGACCGTGCGCGGGCAAGGCTACCAGGTCCGGCTGCTGGAATATCTGGAAGGCCAGGGGCTGACGGAGCTGAGATATGTGGCGCCGGCTTCGGTCGCCGCACTCGGCGCGCTCTGCGCAAGGCTGGCGCAGGCGCTTGCCGATTTCAATCATCCGGGTCTCGACCGCAGCCTGCAATGGGATCTCAGGCGCGCCGGGCCGGTCGCGGTGCAGCTGCTTTCCGCCATCACCGACAGCGCCGCGCGCGACCGGATCGCCAAGACCATGGTGATGGCCGTTCGCCGCATTCAGCCCTTGGCGCCGTCGCTTCGGCTGCAGGCGGTGCATCACGACGTCACCGGCGACAATGTCGTCGGCCGCCGCAATGCCCATGGCCACACCATCCCCGACGGGGTGATCGATTTCGGCGACATCATCCGCGGCTGGCTGGTCGGCGACCTTGCCGTCACCTGCGCTTCGCTGCTGCATCAGGCAGAGGGTGATCCTTTCCATATCCTGCCGGCCGTTACCGCCTATCAGGCGATCTACCCGCTGACCGACGAGGAGCTGAAGGCGCTCTGGCCATTGATCGTCGCCCGTGCGGTCATTCTTGTTGCCAGCGGTGAGCAGCAGATTTCGGTCGATCCGGATAATGACTATGTCCGCGGCAATCTCGACCGCGAGTGGGCGATCTTCGATACGGCGATGTCCGTGCCCTTCGAGCTCATGGAAGCCGCGATCCTCAAGGCAGCCGGCGCCGATGTCGCCGCCCCGGACGCATCGGGATGGCTGCCATTGCTGCCTGACATCGAGCCCGCCGAGATCGCCTATGTCGATCTTGGGGTGCGGAGCCCGCATTTTTCCGCCGGCAACTGGCTGAATGCCGACATGGACTGGCGACTGCTTGCCCGCGCCGCAACCGAAAACGGTACGGCAGCGACGCGCTACGGCGAATACCGGCTTTCCCGCGCGAGCCTGGGAAACGCCAAGGCACTGGCGACCTGCGCCCTGCATATCGATATCTGCCTTGCCGCAGGCAGCGCGATCGCCGCACCCTTTGCCGGCCGGATCAGCTGGAAGGACCAGCATCTGACGCTCGCCGGCGACAGCGTGACCCTGCATCTCGACGGGCTCGACCTCTCGGTCGAGGATGAAGCCGAGATTGCTGCGGGCGACCCGCTCGGCGCGGTGGTCGGAGAGGCGTCGTCGCTCGGCGGTCTGCGCGTTCAACTTTGCAGCGTCGCCGGGCTCGAGCCGCCGCTCTTTGCCACACCGCGCGCGGCAGCGGCCTGGTCGGTGCTCTGCCCTTCTCCCTCGCTGCTTCTCGGGCCGGGAGCGGATGCGCCGCTTGCCGATAGCGCCGAGCTGCTCACCAGGCGACAGGCGCATCTGGCGGGAGCGCAGAAGAACTATTACGCGGCGCCGCCGCAGATCGAGCGCGGCTGGCGGGAGCATTTGTTCGACGTCGAGGGCCGCGCCTATCTCGATATGGTCAACAACGTCTCCATTCTCGGCCACGGCCATCCAAAGCTCGCGGCGGCGATCAGCGCCCAGTGGCTGCGGCTCAACACCAATTCACGCTTCCACTATGCCGCGATCGCGGAATTTTCCGAACGCCTCGCCGCACTGGCTCCGGATGGCCTCGACACGGTCTTCCTGGTCAACAGCGGCTCCGAAGCGAACGATCTGGCGCTTCGGCTGGCGCAAGCCCACAGCGGCGCGCGCAACATGCTCTGCCTGCTCGAAGCCTATCATGGCTGGTCGACGGCAAGCGACGCCGTCTCCACCTCGATCGCCGACAATCCGCAGGCGCTGACAACCCGGCCCGACTGGGTGCATACCGTCGTGTCGCCGAACACCTACCGCGGCGACTTCCGTGGTCCCGATACGGCAGCGGATTATCTCGGCATGGCGACGCCGGTGCTGGAGGCGATCGACGCCGGCGGCGAAGGTCTGGCAGGCTTCATCTGCGAATCGGTCTACGGCAATGCCGGCGGCATTCCGCTGCCGGACGGTTATCTCCAGCAAATCTATGCCGAGGTGCGCGCCCGCGGCGGCCTCTGCATCGCCGATGAGGTGCAGGTCGGTTATTCCAGGCTCGGACATTATTTCTGGGGTTTCGAGCAGCAAGGGGTCGTGCCTGATATCATCACTGTCGCCAAGGGCATGGGCAACGGCCATCCGCTTGGCGCCGTCATCACGACGCGGGAGATCGCCCAGTCGCTGGAGAAGGAGGGCTCGTTCTTTTCCTCCACCGGCGGCAGCCCGGTCAGTTGCATCGCCGGCATGACGGTGCTCGACATCATCGCGGAGGAGAAGTTGCAGGAAAATGCCCGGACGGTCGGCGATCACCTGAAGGCACGGCTCGCTGCGCTGATCGACCGCCATCCGATCGCCGGCGCCGTGCACGGCATGGGGCTCTATCTCGGCCTCGAATTCATCCGCGACAGAACAACGCTGGAACCGGCAACGGCGGAGACGGCTGCCATCTGCGACAGGCTTCTCGAACTCGGCGTCATCATGCAGCCGACCGGCGATCACCAAAACGTGCTGAAGATCAAACCGCCTCTCTGCCTCAGTATCGAAAGCGCCGATTTCTTCGCCGACATGCTGGAGAAGGTGCTTGATGAAGGCTGGTGACACGAGGCTTTCCTGAATAAACCAAATCGGTCATTTCGAGGCGTTTCGATTTTTGATGAAATGGGCCATTGCCTGAGACAGCAAGGCTTCCTATCTCTGCCGCGGTGATCGATGAAACTTTGATTCTGTCATGCGAATTTTACGAAGAGCTGATATGTTTCTTTCTGTAAGTTCGGGCTACGACGGAATGAATTTTTTCGGATCGTCGATATTTTGACACGTTTCGGAATATGTTTCTGACGGGCTATCGGGTAATCTCTACCAAGTTAGTAGATTACCAAAGGCAGCTATCACCGGCCCCGGGCTCTTCCGGGACCTCTCAAGTGCAACGCCAACGCAAGGAACGAGACATGATAGACATCGATATTCTCGCCGATCTGCTTGGGCGATCTGTGCTTGGCAATGACCGTCCGGGCGCCCTCTCCCGCCCGAACTGTCGAATGTGACGTTCGTCCTCCTTTCAACGGTACCAGACAAGTCAATTCGCCATGGCTGCGCATGTCGCGCGGCAGGAGTTCTATTTATGAAGAAGCAAGTTATCGAATATGCAGGCGTTCCCGTCGGGATCGTCATTCCCGACGAAGATCGGTTGAAGTTCATCGCCGTGAAATTCCATGTCCACGACCTCGACGAGCAGCGTTTCGGCTCGCCGGATGAGGTGCGGCTGGCCATCCACGATCTGATGACCCGCCGTCATCCGAAGCCGCTTCATGCCTGAGGGCATGCTGTCGGCATTGCGTTCGCGGCTTTTCAAGATGTCCGACCGGTCCCGCCACTTGGGGCCGGTCTTGTTTTTTGAGGGCAATTGCAGTCCTATCGGCGGCCTTTCCGTGTAAGGACGCGCCGTTGCCCGATCTTCTCAACCTTATCACCGACATCGAAGGTGTTTCCGTCGGCCATGCGACCGATCTCGTGCTCGGTTCCGGCGTCACCGTCATCGTCTTCGACGAACCGGCCGTCGCATCCGGCACGGTGCTCGGCGGCGCGCCCGGCGGGCGCGACACCGGCCTGCTCGACCCGTCGATGACCGTCAGCACCGTGGATGCCTTCGTGCTGTCCGGCGGCTCTGCCTTCGGCCTCGATGCCGCCGGCGGCGTGCAGGCGCGCCTGCGCGAACTCGGCCGCGGCTTTGCGGTCGGGCCGGTCCGCATACCGATCGTGCCGCAGGCGATCCTGATGGATTTGCTGAACGGCGGCGACAAGGATTGGGGGCTGCACTCGCCCTATCGCGACATGGGCTATGCGGCAGTGAAGGCGGCCGCCAAGGGCACATTCGCGCTCGGCACCGCAGGCGCCGGCACCGGGGCGACGACAGCCACCTTCAAGGGTGGACTCGGCTCGGCCAGCGCCGTCAGCAGCGCCGGGCATCGTGTCGCAGCTGTTGTCGCGGTCAATGCGCTGGGCTCGGCAACGATCGGCGACGGACCGCATTTCTGGGCGGCCCCTTTCGAAAAAGACGGCGAATTCGGCGGGCTCGGCATGCCTGGTGTGGCCGACCACCGGATGCGGCTCAAAGGCATGAACACACCTTCAACGACGATCGGCGTCGTCGTTACCGACGCGCAGCTGACGAAGGCCGAAGCGCACCGGCTTTCGCTTGCCGGCCATGACGGGTTTGCCCGGGCGCTGCTGCCGGCGCATCTGCCGCTCGACGGTGATACCATCTTTGCCGCATCGACGGCCAAGCATCGAAGAGACGACATGGCGAGCCTGATGGAGCTTTGCCACCTCGCCACCATCGTCATGGCGCGGGCGATCGCCCGTGGCGTCTACACGGCAACCGCTTTGCCGGTCGAGGGCGCGCAAAAGGCCTGGCGCGACCGCTACCCGAACGCCGATTGATTGGATAGGGTCAAAACCCGGACAGATCGAATATGCCGAATGGCGGAGAGACGTGAATGCAGATCCGGGCGCTGATGTATTTCGACGAGCTGGTCAGGACCAATTCCATGCGCCAGGCCGCCGAGAACCTCAACGTCGCGCCGACGGCGATCAGCCGGCAGATCGAGAACCTCGAATATCACTTCGGCGCGCCGCTGGTCGAACGCAGTGCCCGCGGCGTCAAGCTGACTGCGGCCGGCGAGCTGCTCGCCGCCCGTGCCGGCCGGACGCTGCGCGAACTCGATCACGTGCAGCAGCTGATCGAAGACCTGAAGGGCCTGCAGCGCGGCCGTGTCAGCATCTATGCCAACGGCGCCACCGTCGCCAATCTCTTGGCGCCGGCGCTTGCCGAATTCAGCCTGAAATATCCGCAGCTGCGTTTCACCGTGACGATCACCAGCGCGCGGCAGGCGGTCGATGCCGTCAACAGCGCCGAGGCGGATATTGCGGTAACGCTGTTTGCGCCGGTCATATCAGGCACCAAGGTGCGGCTGCGCTCCGAGATCGCCTATGATCTCATCGTCACGCCGCAGCATCCGGCGGCCGCCCTTGCCGAAATCCCTATCCGCAAACTCGCCGACTACCCATTGGCCCTGCCGGATCAATCCTTCGGTTTCCGTCAGGCCTTCGACGCGTTGTTCGAGAAAGAGGGGCTGAGCCTCGATCCGGTCTTCGTCACCAGTTCGCTCGAAATGCTGAAGGAACTCGTGCTCAGCGGCGCTGCGGCGACGCTGCTGCCGGCGTTGACCGTCCGCCGCGAGATCGAGGCGGGTCAGCTCCTGGCCATTCCGCTTGCCGGCAAGACCGGTATCCGCACCCATGTCGATCTCTGCGTCGCGCCGGACCGACAGCTGTCCTTCGCGGCGACGAAACTGCTCGACTTCATCGAGAGGTTCATGCGCGAGCGAGCGCACCGCCGAGGCGAGACGAAAGACTGATGCCTCCGGCTTGCATTGCCCGCGAATTTCAGGTGTAGCTTTTTCGGCTACACTGGGCACACAAAATCGTCATTGTGTGTGCACCGGTATGGTGTCACCTTATCCGCAAAAGGCCTTCGTCATCGACGCGGCCAGACAGGGAACATGATGAACAAGCTTTCGTTTGCACCTTTCGTCCGGCGGCTTTCGCTCGGCGCCGCGCTTTCCGCCGGCCTGGTGATGACGGCGCTGACGCCGGCCCAGGCGGCGAAGACCACCCTCAATCTCGGCATGAGCGTCGAGCCGACCGGCCTCGATCCGACGATCGCAGCACCGGTCGCGATCGGCCAGGTGACCTGGCAGAATGTGTTCGAAGGGCTGGTGACGATCGACCAAGCCGGCAAGATCCAGCCGCAGCTGGCAAAAAGCTGGGAGATTTCGCCCGATGGCCTGACCTATACGTTCAAGCTGCAGACCGGTGTCAAATTCCATGACGGCGAGGCCTTCGATGCCGCGAGCGCCAAGTTTTCGCTCGACCGCGCCCGCGGCGCGGATTCGGTCAATCCGCAGAAGCGCTTCTTCGCTTCGATCGCCTCGATCGATACGCCCGATGCCGAAACGCTCGTGCTGCATCTCTCGGCGCCGACCGGCAGCCTGATCTACTGGCTCGGCTGGCCGGCCTCGGTGATGGTCGCCCCGAAGACGGCGGCCGACGACAAGACGACGCCGATCGGCACCGGTCCCTTCAAATTCACCGGCTGGGCGAAGGGCGACAAGGTCGAACTCGCCAGGAATGCCGATTACTGGAACAAGGATGCCGCCGCCAAGCTCGACAAGGTGACCTTCCGCTTCATCGCCGATCCGCAGGCGCAGGCGGCGGCGCTGAAATCCGGCGATCTCGACGCCTTTCCGGAATTTGCAGCACCCGAACTGATGAGTTCTTTCGACGGCGATGCCAGGCTCGTCACCCGGATCGGCAATACCGAGCTCAAGGTCGTTGCCGGCATGAACAATGCCAAGAAGCCGTTCGACGACAAACGTGTGCGCCAGGCACTGATGCTGGCGATCGACCGCAAGACGGTAATCGACGGCGCATGGTCCGGCCTCGGCACAGCGATCGGCAGCCACTACACGCCGAACGATCCGGGTTATCAGGACATGACAGGCGTGCTGCCCTATAACGTCGAAAAGGCGAAGGCGCTGCTTACTGAGGCCGGCTATCCCAACGGCTTCACCTTCACGATCAAATCGCCGCAGATGGCCTATGCGCCGCGCAGCGCGGAGGTGATGCAGGCGATGCTTGCCGAGATCGGTGTGACGATGAATATCGAACCGACCGAATTTCCGGCGAAATGGGTCCAAGACATCATGAAGGACCGCAACTTCGATATGACGATCGTCGCCCATGCCGAACCGCTCGACATCGACATCTATGCCCGTGATCCCTATTATTTCAATTATAAGAACCCCGCTTTCAACGCGTTGATGAAGAAGGTCCAGGAGACCACCGATCCCGCCGCGCAGAATGCGATCTATGGCGAGGCGCAGAAGATCCTCGCCGAGGACGTGCCGGCGCTTTACCTCTTCGTCATGCCGAAACTTGGCGTCTGGGACAAAAAGCTGAAGGGGCTGTGGGAAAACGAGCCGATCCCCTCGAATGTGCTCTCTGGGGTTTCTTGGGACGAGTAGGCGGCGGGTTCGGGCGGATTGAGAGGCATGGGATGAGCGAAGGGAAGCCGCATAGCGAAACGCTCAATGCCGGTCGCAGCCCTCTCCGTCCATCATTCCTGTGCTCGTCACAGGAATCCAGCGCGCCCAAGTCCTTGGGCGCGCGAGACTTGTGTGCCTGGACAAGAGTTATTCACGGTGCAGACGCGCCGTGGCTGGATTCCTGTGACGAGCACAGGAATGAGGGAGGGCGGGGGAGCCGCCGGGCCACATCGAAAGCGTGGCGCGCATGATCCCACTCCTCGCCCGCCGCTTTGCCGGTCTCCTCGTCACGCTTCTCATCGTATCGCTGCTGATCTTCGCCGTCATGGATCTTCTGCCCGGCGACCCGGCCTCGATCATGCTCGGCACCTCGGCGACGCCGGAAACGCTGGCGGCGCTGCGCCACGATCTCGGGCTCGACCAACCGCTGCTGCTGCGTTACGGGTACTGGCTGACCGGCGTGTTCTCCGGCGATCTCGGCACTTCTCTGACCTACGGCGTCCCGGTCGCGGGTTTGATCGTCGAGCGGCTGGCGGTGACGCTGCCGCTGGCGCTGATGGCGATCATGTTTTCGCTGGCGATTGCCTTGCCGCTCGGTGTGCTGGCCGCCTCGCGCCGCGGCGGTGTCTTCGACATCGTCGCAACGCTGTTTTCGCAGATCAGCATCGCCGTGCCCGCCTTCTGGGTGGCGCTGCTGTTGATCATCCTTTTTTCGACGATGCTCGGACTGATGCCGGCCGGCGGTTTTCCGGGCTGGAGCGCCGGTATTCTGCCGGCATTGCAGGCGCTTGTTATGCCCGCCGTCGCACTGGCGATGCCGCAGGCGGGCGTGTTGACGCGGGTAGCGCGCTCAGCAGTGCTCGACACGATGCATGAGGATTTTGCCCGCACCGCCGTGGCTAAAGGGCTCTCTCGTGCTGCGGTGCTGTGGCGGCATATCGTGCCGAACGCGCTGATCCCGATCCTCACGATGATTGGCCTGCAATTCACTTTTCTTGTCGCCGGCGCGGTGCTGGTGGAAAACGTCTTTAACCTTCCCGGCCTCGGGCGGCTAGCCGTTCAGGCGCTCTCGCAGCGCGACATCATCGTCATGCAGGACGTCGTCCTGTTCTTCGCAGGCTTGGTCATCGTGGTGAATTTCATCGTCGACCTCTCCTATCTCGTCATCGATCCCAGGATGAGAAAGGCGGCCTGAGGCATGGTACCGATCGTTTCTACCGCCATCCCCAGTCGCCGCCGGAGCTTTAGACTTAGCCGGCGAATGAACTTGATCTCCGGGGCTGTCATCATCGGCCTACTGGTTGGCGTGGCATTGCTGTCGCTCGTCTGGACGCCGCTGCCGCCGGCGAAAATGCAGATCATCCACAAACTGCAGCCACCGCTTGCCTTCGGCCTGCTCGGCACCGACCAGTTTGGCCGCGACGTGCTGTCGATGCTGATGGCGGGGTGCTGGAATTCGCTGTCAATCGCCATCACCGCAGTTGCGATCGGCGGAACGCTAGGTTCGATATCAGGCATTTCGGCAGCAGCCATCCGCGGTCCCTTCGAAGCGCTGCTGATGCGCATCTGCGACGTTATCTTCGCGCTTCCGCCGATCCTGTCGGCCATGGTGCTCGGCGCCTTTCTCGGGCCGGGACGGTTCACCGCGATCACCGCGATCGCCGTCTTCATGATCCCGGTCTTTGCCCGGGTGACGCTTGCGACCTCACTGCAGGCCTGGAGCCGCGATTATGTGACGGCGGCGCGGGCGATCGGCAATACGCGCCTGACGATTTCACTGCGCCATGTGCTGCCGAATATCGTCAGCCAGATCATCGTCCATGGGGCGATCCAACTGGGGCTGGCGATCCTCACCGAAGCGGGTCTCAGCTTCCTCGGGCTCGGCATGGCGCCGCCGGCGCCGAGCTGGGGCCGGATGCTTGCCGATGCGCAGACCTATCTGGCGCTCGCCCCCTGGCTGGCGGTCCTGCCGGGCCTTGCCATCGCGCTCACCGTCTTCGGCTTCAACATGCTCGGCGACGGTTTGCGCGATCTGCTCGACCCGCGCGAGGCGAGCCGCTGATGTCCTCCCAAGACGAAAGCCCGAAAGACCATGACCGAAACCAACCTCAACATCCGCGAACTCAGGGAGCGCTTCGCCGATAAAAGCCTCTCCCCACTCGAATACTGGCTTTCCCTGGAAGACCATATCGCCGCCTGGGAGCCTTCGATTGCGGCACTCTACCTCTACGACCCGGAAGCGGCGCGCGCGCAGGCGAAGGCATCGGCTGAGCGCTGGGCGAAGGGAGAAACGCTCGGCGCCCTCGACGGCATCCCGGTGACGCTGAAAGAGCTGATCGCCACGAAGGGCCAGCCGGTGCCGCTCGGCACGAAGGCGATGGAGCTGATACCGGCTGACGCCGATGCGCCAGCCGCCGCCAGGCTGCGGGAGGATGGCGCGGTGATCTTCGCCAAGACCACCTGCCCGGATTACGGCATGCTGTCCTCCGGGCTTTCGAGCTTTCATCCTCTCAGCCGCAATCCCTGGGACGCCACGCAGAATCCCGGCGGATCGAGTGCCGGGGCTGCGGCTGCGGCTGCGGCCGGTTACGGGCCGCTGCATATCGGCACCGATATCGGCGGCTCGGTGCGCCTTCCCGCCGGCTGGACCGGCATCTTCGGCTTCAAACCGAGCCATGGGCGCATTCCTGCCGATCCCTATTATGTCGGGCGCTGCGTCGGGCCGATGGCCCGCACCGTCGAGGATGCGGCCTTTTCGATGGCGACGCTGTCCCGGCCGGACTGGCGCGACGGCACCAGCCTGCCGCCGAACGATTTCAACTGGATGGATCTCGACATCGACATGTCGGGCATGAGGATCGGGCTGATGCTCGATGCCGGCTGCGGGCTTGCGGTGGAGGACGAGATCAGGGTCGCGGTCGAATCGGCGTCGAAACATTTCGAGAAGGCCGGCGCAACCATCGTATCCGTCCAGCCGGTACTGACACGCGCGATGCTGGATGGGCTCGACACTTTCTGGCGGTGCCGGCTCTGGGGCGATATCGCCGAGCTCGACGACAACAGACGCGACAGCATCCTGCCCTATATCGGGGATTGGGCAAAAGGCGGCGCCGACATCTCAGGCGTCGATGCGGTCAAGGGCTTCAACCAGACGATCGAGATGCGCAAAAGCTGCGGACGGCTGTTCACGCAAGTCGACGCCGTGCTGTCGCCGACCAATCCGATTGTCTCCTATCCGGCCGAATGGGCATCGCCGACCAACGATCCGGCCCTGCCGTTCGAGCATATCGGTTTCACGGTGCCGTGGAACATGTCGGAGCAGCCGGCCGCCTCGATCAATTGCGGCTTCTCCCGATCGGGCATGCCCATCGGCCTGCAAATCGTCGGGCCGCGCTTCGACGACATGCGGGTTCTGAGACTATCGAAAGCCTTCGAGGACTGGACGGGCGGGGTGCGATCCTGGCCGCGGCCGGTTACGGCGCCGCGCGTCTTTTCAGACGCGCAAAGCACGCTGTAAGACTTTAAATTGCTGCATAATTTTATCCTTAAATCGATTCCGATTTAAGGAATTATGCAGTCAGCTGATCGGGCGGCGATAGCCTGTGGGCTGATCGTAGAGCCAGCCGATGCGCTTGACGGCGGCCTCGAAATTCTCGCGCGCCACCGTCATGCTGTGGCCGTTGGCGTGGAGGATGGTTTCCGGATCCTCGAAGACGGCGACATGGCCCTTCCAGAACACCAGGTCGCCGCGGCGGATGTCGGAGCGGTCGATCGGCTCACCGAGGCCGGCTGCCTGCATGTCGGTATCGCGGGGCGCAGCTCTGCCGGTCATCAGCATCGCCAGCTGGACGAGACCGGAGCAATCGATGCCGAGGCCGGAACGTCCGCCCCAGAGATAGGGCGTCTCCAGAAAACGAGCTGCGATGTCGACGTAATCGGCGCCATCCAGCGCGCCGATCGGCTGGACGTGCCTGGCGAAGATCGCCGTTCCGTCCTCGAGCACGACATAGCGATTGCCGCGCGCTTCCGCCTCGCCGGCGACATGGACGCGGCTTCCCATCGACAGGATCGCCTGGTGGGGTTTGCGCAGTTCCGGTTCCGGATAGAGAAAGCTGCGCTGAACGGCGACGATATGGGTCGGCGCCGGCCTGCCTTCCGACAGCGCCGCTTGCCGGAGATACCCGACATAACCGTCCAAGGCGGCTTTCACCCAGCACCAGCCGTCGGCGCGATCGAAAACCGTCACATCTTCGCCGAGAAGCAGTTCGGTATCGATGCCGCGCGCAAGATCCGGTTCAGGGCGCAAGCCCACGACCGGAACGGCGACGCGGGCCGCCGCACCTTCGACGAAGCGCAAAGCCTCGACCTTGCCTTCGAGCCCCGCTTCCGCGAGATCGGGCCTGTAGGCATGCAGGCGGCGGTCGAGCATCGTCATCGGCATTCCTTTCAGATCGCCCTTCAGATCAGTAGCCGGCGGCCCTGATCGCGGACGAGATCGCCGAGCTTTTCCAGGTAAAGCGCCCCGTCGACGGTGCGCTTGATAAGCACATTGCGCCGGTCGGCCTGGTCGCGCACCCGGTCGACCAGGCCCATCTCGCCCATCGTGTCCAAGGCCCGGGTGATGACCGGCTTGGTGACGTCAAGCGTCGCGGCAAGCCCGCGCACCGTATGCGGCGGCGGCACCAGATAAATATGCAGCAGGATCGCCATCTGGCGCAACGTCAAATCGCGGTCGTCATGGCGGACCTGATCGAGCGCCACGCCATGCCAGAGCCCCAGAGCCTGCGAGGCGGTCAGTTCGATCGGCACGGCCCCTCCGGAAGATCGTTACGCTAGCGTTCCATTTTCCGGCAGTTGCCGCGGACATGCAAGGGCCGTGGGGAATTGCCGCCCGGCAAGGTGAATAAAATTTTAACGATCGGCAGCGAGGCGCAGCGCGTGACCACGCAACGCCTCACCGCGTTTCGCGCATGGCTTTAGCGCAGGCTCTCGCGGATATGATGGAAGAGTGCGCGGATCGCCTGTGCCTCACCACCGCCCGGCGAATGCGGCCGTTCGGACTGGGCCCAGCCGTAAATGTCGAAATGCGCCCAACTCTTCGTCTTGCTGACGAAACGCTTGAGGAAGAGGGCCGCGGTGATCGCCCCGGCCATGCCGCCGGCCGGCGCGTTGGTGAGGTCGGCAAACTTGGTGCGGATATCCTTTTCATAGCCGGAATATAGCGGCAGGCGCCAGATCGGATCGTCGGTTTCCAGGCTCGCTTCGGTCAGGTCATGCGCCAGATTGCCGTCATCGGTGAAGAAAGGCGGCAGATCCGGACCGAGGGCCACGCGGGCTGCCCCCGTCAGCGTCGCCATGTCGATCAAGAGTTCAGGCTCTTCCTCGTCGGCATAGGCCAGCGCATCGGCCAGGATCAGGCGGCCTTCGGCGTCGGTATTGTCGATCTGCACGGTCAGGCCCTTGCGGCTGCGGTAGATGTCGCCGGGGCGGAAGGCATTGGACGAGATGGCGTTTTCGACGACGGGGACGATGACGCGCAGATCGACCTTCAGCTTGGCGTCCATGATCATCAGGGCAAGCCCCATGACATTCGCCGCGCCGCCCATGTCCTTTTTCATCAGCAGCATCGAGGCGGCAGGCTTGATGTCGAGACCGCCGGTATCGAAGCAGACGCCCTTGCCGACGAGCGTCACCTTGCGATGGCCCTTCTTGCCCCACCGCAGTTCGAGGAGGCGCGGCGCATCGGCGCTGGCGCGGCCGACGGTATGGACCAGCGGGAAGTTCTGCGTAAGCAGGTCGTCGCCCGATATAACCGACACCTCCGCCTTGTAATGTGAGGCCAGGCCGCGGAAGATGGCCTCGAGCTGGTTCGGCCCCATGTCGTTCGTCGGCGTATTGATGAGGTCGCGGGCGAGGAAAACGCCGGCGAGCTGGCGCTTGATATCGGCACCGTCGGCATCGCGGGGGATCATCAGCGTCGCCGCCGGCGATTTTTCTGATTTGTAACGGTCGAACCGGTAGCTGCCGAGCCCGAAGCCGAGGGCCAGGCGATTGGCCGTCAGCGGCGCCGTCTCGATGTGCCAGTCACCGGCCGGCAGCGCACGGGCGAGCCTGCCGGTGATGTAAGGCTGCTCGGATGGATTGGTGCCGAGGCCGAAAAGCGCGCCGCCGAGATGGCCTTCGGCCGTCGGGATCAACAGCAGCGACCCGCTTTCGGCCTTGTAGCCCGCCCTTTTCGCCCAATCGAGCGCGATCGGATCGATCGTGCCGGTCTCGATATGGGCAGGCGTGACGGCAAAGATCGGCAGCGTCGAACCGCCCTTGGTGTTGAAAGGGGTCGGTCTCTCGATGAACTGATAGGGGGCCATGATTGTCCTTCGGCGGTCGTAAGGAATCGTTCCTTAACGGTCTGTTAGGGTTAACAGACTATTGCTGGAGCGAAGATTGCGTCAAACCTTTCCCTGTTCCGCGTTCGAGGTCAGGCGCCGATTTTCCGAATCCAGGAACGCGCCATGCCTGCCTCGCTCACCATCACATTCACCCATCGTATCCTGCAGAGTGCCGCGGCATCGCTGATCGTGCTCGCACTTGCCGGTTGCTCGACCACCAAGGACCGGATGACGACGGGCTCGGTACCGAAGCTCACCAAACCTGTTGAAGAGATGGACGCGACCGAGCTGCGCGCGGCGACGGACCGGCTCGGCCAGGCCTATGAAAAGAACCCGCGCGATCCCGTCACCGGCGTCAGCTATGCCAATCTGCTGCGCATGAACGGCCGCGACACGCAGGCGCTCGCCGTCATGCAGCAGGTGGCGATCGCCAACCCCAGCGACCGTAATGTGCTGGCCGCCTACGGCAAGGCGCAGGCGGCGGCCGGCCAGTTCCAGCAGGCGCTCGACACGATCGGCCGCGCCCAGACGCCGGACCGTCCGGATTGGAAGCTGATCTCGGCCGAAGGTGCGATCCTCGACCAGATGGGCAAGGCAAGCGACGCCAGACAGCGCTATCGTGATGCACTCGACATCCAGCCGAACGAACCCTCCATCCTTTCCAACCTTGGCATGTCCTACGTGCTGACCGGCGATCTTCGCACCGCCGAAACCTACCTGCGCTCGGCCGCCAGCCAACCCACAGCCGACAGCCGCGTCAGGCAGAATCTTGCCCTCGTCGTCGGCCTGCAGGGACGCTTTCCGGAAGCCGAGCAGATCGCGCGGCGTGAGCTTTCGCCACAGCAGGCCGATGCCAATGTCGCCTATCTCAGAAGCATGCTCTCCCAGCAGAATTCCTGGCAAAAACTCGCCGCCAAGGACAAGACGCCGGGAGCGACGGACGGCAGCAATACCAACTGACCGAATGATCCGGATTGTGTCGTCAACAGTCCGGCCTTCTTAACGGCCACTCACTTTAACGAGCGCTCACTTAACGGGCACTCAGGCCCGAAAGAATGAGACGCAGGCCAAGGCCGCCCATGACGGCACCGGCGGCCCGGTCTATCCAGCTCTTCGCTGCGAGATAGAGCCGCCGCGGGTGGCGGGCCGAGAAAACGAATGCCACGATCGAATACCACCCCGCTTCCACCGCAAAGACGCCGAGCGGCAGCGCAATCATCAGATCAAGCGGTATCGTCCTTGGCAGAAGCGCGGCAAAGAGGCTGGCATAGACGATGATGGTCTTCGGGTTGCTGAGCTGGGTCAGCAACGCGGTCGTGAAGCTGCGCATCGGTGCGCGGTGGCTATGGACGGCGTCGGAAACCTCGAGCGGCTGCGCCGCGCCTCTCCAGATGTTGACGGCGATATAGAGGAGATAGGCACCGCCTGCGACCTTCAGTGAGATATAGAGCCATTCGAACTGCGACAGCAGTGCCGTCAGACCGGCGAGCGCCGGCACGGCAAAAACCACACCGCCGGCGCCCATGCCGAGTGCCGCCGCAAGACCGTCCAGCCGTGACCGCGAAATAGCAATCCTGGAGACGACCACGAAGCTCGGGCCGGGACTGATGGCACCGACCGCCAGGGCTGCCATGATACTGATGAAAACGCCTGCAGAAGACATCCGGGAACCCTCGTTTGCGATCGAAGGCTACTGCATAATTCCTGAAATCGGAATCGATTTAACGGCGGCAAGCCTCAGAACTTGTCTGCCACCTGGATGCCGGCCGGACCGAGAATGACGGCGATCAGCACCGGCAGGAAGAACAGGATCATCGGCACCGTCAGTTTCGGCGGCAGGGCGGCCGCCTTCTTTTCCGCTTCGTTCATGCGCTCGTCGCGTCCTTCCTGGGCGAGAACGCGCAGCGCCTGGGCGACCGGCGTGCCGTAGCGATCGGCCTGGATCAGCGCCTGGGTGACCGAGCGCACCAGCTCGATCTGGGTGCGCGTGGCAAGATTTTCGAGCGCGGCGCGGCGGTCCGGCAGGAAGGAGAGTTCGGCCGTGGTCAGCACCATCTCTTCGGCCAGCGCCGGCGACTGCTCGCCGAGCTCTTCCGACACGCGACGCATCGCGGCTTCGATCGAAATGCCGGATTCGACGCAGATCAGCATCAGATCAAGCGCATCCGGCCAGGCGCGCTTGATCGAGTGCTGACGCTTGCTCATGCGGTTCGAAATATAGATGTTCGGCGCGTAGAAGCCGAGGTAACCGATGCCGATGACGGCGAAAAGGCGAATGGGCATGCCCCTTTCGGCGAGATTGCCGAGGCCGAAGACCCAGAAGGCGGCGAGCGCCAGGAAGAGAAAGGGCAGCAGGAAACGCGCGACAAGGAAGGTATTCAGCGCATTCTCCGAGCGGAATCCGGCGGCACGCAGCTTGTTGACCG
This sequence comes from Rhizobium binxianense, assembly GCF_028994275.1. Lineage (NCBI taxonomy): Bacteria > Pseudomonadati > Pseudomonadota > Alphaproteobacteria > Hyphomicrobiales > Rhizobiaceae > Rhizobium > Rhizobium binxianense. Next base: position 4,392,752 of record NZ_CP118713.1, on the reverse strand, counting down.
TATTGTCGTCGACAAGCGCCTTGCGCAGGTTGAAGCGCTCAACGATCTGGCGGACCGAGCGGTTGTTCTGGCTCCTGAGAGAGGCCTTGCCGGCACCGGGTTCGGTGTTCATGCGGGCGCGTTCGCGAGCGCGGATCTGCTCGCGCTCTGTGGAAACAGCCTTCATACGCTTGTTGAGATCGCCACGCTCGAAGAAGGGAATGGCGATCGTGTAAAACGTGGCGAAGACGGCGATCGCGACGAAGAGCGCGATCAGCATGCTCGGATTGGTCAGGGATGCGGCAAGATCCTGCGACATGATGCTTCCTTCCCGCTAGATGTCAAAATTGACCATGTTGCGCATGACGAAGATGCCGATCGACATCCAGATCGCCGACACACCCATGATGAAATGGCCGCGCGGATCAGTGAAAAGGATCATCATGTAGTTCGGCGAAGTGAGGTAGACGAGGGTCGCGACTATGAAGGGTAGAGCACCGATGATGACGGCCGACGCCTTGGCTTCCATCGAAAGCGCCGAAACCTTCGCTTTCATCTTCCTGCGCTCGCGAAGCACCTTGGAAAGGTTGCCGATCGCTTCCGACAGATTGCCGCCGGCCTGCGATTGGATGGCGATGACGATAGCGAAGAAATTGACTTCCTGAAGCGGCATATGGAGCGTCATGCGGGCGCAGGCGTCGGGAATGCTGAGCCCCACCTGCTGCGCCTCGATCACGCGCCGGAACTCGCTCTTAACAGGCTCAGTGCCTTCGGTGGCGATCAGACGGATCGCATCGTTGAGCGGCAGACCTGATTTGATCGAGCGGGTGATGACATCGAGGGCGTTGGGGAGTTCGTTGAGGAACTTGTTCTGCCGGCGCTTGATCAGGAAGCCGACGACCCAGCGGGGCAGGCCGAGACCGGCGACGACGGCGACACCGATCATCACCATCAACGATACACCGACGACGAACGCCATGAGCAGCAGCACGCAGGCAAATATGGCGCTGAAGAGATAGAATTTCCCCACCGTCATCGTCAGGCCGGCCTGCACCAGCCGGGATTTCAGCGACAGGGCCTTCTTGGCCTTTTCGTGCTGGCGCTTTTCCAGATCCTTGAGATTGTCCTGCACCGATTTGCGGCGCTTCGACAGTTCCTGCACCCGGTCACGGGCAGCCTTGACTTTGACCCGGTCACTTTCGGCCGATTTGACGCGGTTGATGCGGCTTGCCGATTTCTTGTCGGCCTCGATCCGGGAAAACATCAGGGCATAGGCCACCGCCGCCGCCGAGACGGCGGCGAGGACGACGATTGCCAGCACTATCGGATCGAACCCGAACATCTCGTCTATTCCTTCGATTTCGCTTCCATCGCGTCGAGGGCAGCGGCAAGACGCTTTTCCTCGTTGAAGTAACGGGCGCGATCCCAGAAGTGCGGCTTGCCGACGCCGGTCGACATGTGCCGGCCGATCAGGCGGCCGCCCGCATCCTCGCCTTCGATCTCGTAACGCATCAGGTCCTGGGTGATGATGACGTCGCCTTCCATGCCGATCACCTCGGTGATCTGCGTGATGCGGCGCGAACCGTCGCGAAGGCGCGCCGCCTGGATGATCACGTCCACCGAGCTGGAGATGATCTCACGCACCGTCTTTGCCGGCAGGGTAAAACCACCCATGGCGATCATCGATTCGATACGGCTCAGGCATTCGCGCGGCGTGTTGGCGTGGATGGTGCCCATGGAGCCGTCGTGACCGGTGTTCATCGCCTGCAGCAAGTCGAAAACCTCAGGTCCGCGCACTTCGCCGACGATGATGCGCTCGGGACGCATACGCAGGCAGTTCTTGACGAGATCGCGCATGGTGATCTCGCCCTCGCCTTCGATATTCGGCGGGCGTGTTTCCAAACGCACGACATGCGGCTGCTGCAGCTGCAGTTCGGCCGTATCTTCGCAGGTGATGACGCGTTCATCCCTGTCGATATAGTTGGTAAGGCAGTTCAGCAGCGTCGTCTTGCCCGAGCCGGTACCGCCCGAGATGACGACGTTGCAGCGCACGCGCCCGATGACCTGCAACACGGTCGCGCCCTCCGGGGTGATCGCGCCGAAACGGACGAGCTGATCGAGCGTCAGCTTGTCCTTCTTGAACTTGCGGATGGTGAGTGCCGGCCCATCGATCGACAGCGGCGGCGCGATGACGTTGACGCGCGAACCGTCCGGCAGGCGGGCGTCGCAGATCGGGCTCGATTCGTCGACACGGCGGCCGACCTGGCTGACGATACGCTGGCAGATCGACAAAAGCTGCGCATTGTCGCGGAAGCGGATCTCCGATTCGATCGTCTTGCCGCCGACTTCGATGAAAGTCTGGCCGGCGCCGTTGACCATGATGTCGGCGATATCGTCGCGCGCCAGCAACGGCTCCAGCGGGCCGTAGCCGAGAACGTCGTTGCAGATATCCTCGAGCAGCTCTTCCTGCTCGGAGATCGACATCGCAAAGTTCTTGATGGTGATGATGTCGTTGACGATGTCGCGGATTTCCTCGCGGGCACTTTCGCCGTCGAGCTTGGAAAGCTGCGAGAGATCGATCGTATCGATCAGGGCGGAAAAGACCTGCGCCTTGGTGTCGTAATATTCATCGGTGCGGGCCGGGCGCTTGCGCTGCGGCGTCTGCATCGGCGGCGGCGTCACCTGCTGGCGTGCGGACTCGCGCGAAGGTTCGACCAGAATGGAGGGGGACGAGGCCGCAGGGGCAGCGGCCGGGGCCGGCGGCGGGGGAGCAATCGCCCCTCCGACCTTTCCGGAACCTTCATTTCCGCGTTTTCCAAACATGCCGCTTAATCCAATCTGCTCTATCTTTTTGTTTTCACGCAATTCCCAGCAAAAGTGTTTCACGCTTTGCCTGGCAAAACCGCTGCACAGTTTTGCCGGAATTGCTCATCGTCTACTTGCGCTTCAGGAGGCCCAGCAGGCCGCCCTTCTTCGCCTTCTTGATCGCGACACGGCCGGTGACGATGTGCGATATCTGCGAAAAGGTTTCCGCCGTCGGCGACTTCGGGTCGACTTCCGAGATCATCCGGCCGCTATTGGTGGCATTGCCGAAAAGATTGATGTCGAAGGGAATGATCGCGATCGGATCGATCTCCAGCGGCTCGCAGAAATCCGACGGTGGAATCTCCGGACGTTTCGGCATGCCGACCTGATTGAGGATGAGATGCGGCGGCTTGTCGTTCGGCCGCATCTTGCGCAACGCGTCCAGCATGTTCTTGGCGTTGCGCAGGTTGGCGAGATCGGGAACCGCGGTGATGACCACTTCGTCGACGCTCGACAGCACCGAGCGCGTCCATTCCGACCATGCATGCGGAACATCGAGCACGGTAACGGGCGCGCTGCGCTGCAGGACATCGAGCACCGGCTGGAAAGCCTGGCCGTCGAAATCATAGGCACGGTCTAGCAGCGAGGGGGCCGCAAGCAGGGAAAGATGCTCGGAGCATTTCGTCAGCAGGCGGTCGAGGAAGACCTCGTCGAGACGATCGGGCGCGAAGACCGCCTCGGCGATGCCCATGGCCGGATCCTGGTCGAAGTCGATATTCGCCGTGCCATAGGGCAGGTCGAGATCGGCCAGGATCGTCTCGGTGGAGAAGAGATTGGAAATACCGAAGGCGCAATTATGGGCGATGGTCGAAGCGCCGGTGCCGCCCTTCGAGCCGATGAAGGCGATGCTGCGGCCGAGCGGCTCGGCTTCCGGATCGACGAAGATCGATGCCATCGACGCCAGGATATCGGGCATGGCGACGGGCTGGACCATATATTCGGAAATGCCGTTGCGGATGAGCTCGCGATACAGCCCGATATCGTTGTAGTGACCGATGATCACGACCTTGGTCGTCGGATCGCAGACCGCGGCGAGCGGCGCGAGTTCGCCGAGGAGGTTTGCGGCATTCGACTTGGTCTCGAGGATGATGAGGTTCGGCGTCGGGGCGCCGGAAAACATGTTGGCGGCAGCGGCGATACCACCGCTGGTGATGCGCATGCTGACCTTCGCCAGGCGCCGATCGTTGGCGCAGCGTTCCATGACCTGCTGCAGGGCCTCGCTCTCGCAGAAGGCGTGGACGGAGATGCGCGGCAGCGGCCGCATATTTTCCAGATCCGCCATGCGCACCGCCTCTTCGGCGTGGCGAAGCTCGCTGGGATTCTTGATTTCGTATTCGATCGCGCTCATCGTCCCGTTCCGCCTCAGAAGCTGCTGTCGCTGCCGGCGACCTCTTCGATCGTCGACGTCGTCGTCCGGTATTCCTGGATCGCATTGTTGCGCCGCTGTGCGTCGATCGGGGTCATGCCGCGGGGCGCCACCAGATCCTCCGGATTGGCGATCTGGGCGGCAAGGTTGTTCTGCGAGGCGCAGCCGAAATTATAGTAATTCTGGTTGGTGAAATCGTTGGAGATGTCCTTCGGCCACTGACCGCATTGCGTGGTGATCGCGGTGGTGCCGGTAAAGCTCAGCCGGATCGGCGCCGCATCGCCGGGACCGACCGCGGCATAGGAGGTGTTGACGATTTTCGAGCTGGCGATCCCTCTCGACGCCAGTTCGGCGCGGACCTGATTGCGCAGCTGATAGGCTGCCGCCGAATTGGGTGAGCCTTGCGGCGACAGCACGTAGACCGGACCCGAGGCGCGCGCGATGTAATTTGCGGCAAATCCGCGGATGAGGTCACGCTGAGCGATGGTCAGGCGGCGATCGGTGGAGGCGACGGGTATATCCACCGTCTGCTCCGCTTCCGTCACGATGATCGGGTGGCGGGCGCGGTAGTCATCCGGAATACCGCCTGTTGTCAGCTGGTCGTGCGGGCCGGCACATCCGGAAAGGATCATCACCGAAACGCCGGCTGCGACCATGAGCGCCTTCGAGATTCCGAGGCGGGGTGTCGTCGATTTCATCTGGGCCATCGCCTGATCTCTGTTCTCGTCCATTGCTGCCGATCCTGCCCCGCTCATTTGTAGATGAACCCGATCGAGCCGTGGAACTGCGCATCGGCGACGGGCGCCTCGCGCCGGCCATAGACCTTGTTGACACGATTGAGGAAGAAGGTTGCGCCGTCATTCTCGGGGCTGAAATTATCGTCCGGCCGATTGAGCTGATTGCGCGCCACCGGACGCACCAGATAGGGGGTCGCGATGATGACGAGCTCAGTTTCCTGACGATCGAAACTTTTCTGGCGGAAGAGGGTCCCGAGCAGCGGGATCTTCGAAACGCCCGGCGTGCCGCCCATGGTCTGGGAAACGGTGTCGCGGATCAGGCCGGCCAGTGCGATCGAGCCACCCGAAGGCAGTTCCACCGAGGTCTCTGCCGACCGGCGCTGAAAAGTGGCGCCGTTGCTGCCGGCCACCGGTTCGGAGACATTGGTCTTGATCTCCAGGCTGATGCGTCCGGATGACAGCACCACCGGCTTGAAGGCGAGATTGATACCGAAGTTGAACGGCACGACGGTGACGTTGCCGTTGCTGTCGGTCGTCGAAAAAAGCTGCTGGCCGCCCGAATTGAAGGTCGCGGCCTGGCCCGATATCGCCGTCAGCGTCGGCTCGGCCAGCGTCTTGACGACCTTGGCCTGTTCCAACGCGTTGAGGTAGGTCGAAATGTCGTATTTGCCGATCGAACTCTTGAAGAGCGCCGCCAGGCCGCCGCCGATCGTCGATGCAGCGCTATCAGTGCTGGGAGTGCCGAGCTGGGCGACCGTCATGCCGGAGGAACTGGAAACCAGATTGTCGAAGCCGAGTTGCTTCAGCACCTCGCGGCGAACCTCGGCGATCGTCACCTTGAGGGTGACCTGGTCCTCGCCCTCGATCTGCAGAAGGTTGACGACCTGCGAGGCTTGGCGGCCTTCGGCAAAGAGCGCCACCGAGCTATCGCCGCCGGTTCCGGATGCGGTCTCGGTTCTGGTCGTCGCCTCGCCGCCCTTCAGGAAGACCTGCGCCAGATCGGCCGCCTGCGTGGCATCCTGCGGGGTGCGTACAGTGCCGGTCAGAACGATGTTGTCGGAGACGATTTCGACGTTGATGTTGGAGTCGGGAATGAAGCGGCGGAGATTGACTTCAAGGCCGGAAACGTCACGCTCGATCTCGATGTCGAGATTGACGATCTCCTGTCCACCGGCGCCAAAGACAAAGATATTCGTCTGCCCGACCTTCTTGCCGAACAGGTAGATGCGCCGCGAGGTGCGGGTCACGGCATCGGCCATGGTCGGATCGGATACGAGGATATCATGCGCATCCTCGGGCAGGTCGACGACGACAGCCTTGTTCAACCCGAGCTTCAGCCGACGGTGGGCATCGCGGCCGGTCTGCGAGATGCGAACCAGGTTTTCGGAATCGGCGCGCGCCTCGCCTGTCCCGAATAGCGGCGCGAAAGAGGCCGGCGCCATACCGGAAACTCCGACTGCCAGCGAAAGGCAAGCTGTCAGGAGAAGCCCGGCGCGCCGCGTTGAATTGCCCATTTGCACGTCCTCTTACTCCGCCTTCGGCGCTGCGCCGGCATCCGTGACGATGGCGCCCGATTTGATGACCTGGATGATCGCACTGCCGTTGTCACCGCTCAGCAGATAGTCGGCGGCACTGGTATCCTGCTCCTGCGCATCGGCGACCGAGCGCAGCGCCAGGGACAGCCGGTCGGCCATCTGCTGGGCGACGGCGAGAACCTTCGTTTGATCGGGCGTGAGCTCGAGCGTCGCGGTCGTGCCGACCACCGATTTCGAGCCGTCGTCCTTTTCCTGGATCTGCTGGTCGATGGCGAGGACGCGGACATTGCTCAGCACGGTTTCGGTGATAAGCTTGTTTGCCTCAGTGCCCTTGCGAACCATGATGACGTCGACGCGGTCGTTCGGCAGGATGAAACCGCCGGCACCTGTTGCCACCGATATCTCGGTCGCGACGGCGCGCTTGCCGGCCGGCAACAGCGAGGACAGGATGCGGCTGTTGGAATCGGCGATCTTCTCCGGCCGGATCGGTTCGCCTTCGAAGATCGGCAGACGCACGACGGCGCCCTGCAGATCCTTGATCGCATCCGGCTTGTCGGTTTCGGTGATGAGGCCGGCGACGACACCGCCCTGCGGCCAGGGCATCCAATGAACCGACTGGTCGCCCAGTCTTTCGCCGACCGCCAGATTGCCGGTGGAGACGAGGACGTTGACGGTCGGTTCCTTCTCGATCACCGACTGGACCTGGGTGACGACACCGCCACTGCCCGCCATTTGCATCGCCAGCAGGCCGGCGAGGCCGGCTGCCGTCACGGCGACAGCTAGGATTATAAGGCGGGCCGGTTTCATCGATCATTCCTCAGGGCACGATATGTTCGCCCCGCAGAATGCTCAGCAATTGGTATAATTATGGTTAATGGAACGCTTAGATTTTAAGTTAACGAGCATTTAAAATGCCGTTATTTCAGGCTTTCCAGCGCGGCGAGGAACAGCGGCGAGGAAGGGAAGGCCATGAAGCCGCCGATCGCGATCGCGATGCCGTAGGGGATCTTCTTGGCCAGCAGCACCGAATTCGGCACCGGCAGGCCGATGGCGAGGATAGTGTTCGATTGCGCTCTGACCAGCAGGATCAGCAAGGTGATCAGGCCGCCGATCATGGCGACGTCGACCATCAGGAAAGCAAGGGACTGGTCCAGGCCGAACCAGAGCGCAGTCGCCGTCAAGAGCTTGGCGTCGCCACCGCCCATTACGTTGAAGGCAAAAAGAGCAAAGCAGGCGCAGAAGACGATGGCAGCGCCAGCAAGATGCATGCCGATCGTCTCCAGACCCAGGCCGGAAAGCGGCGCGAGGACGAGGAAGGAACCGATCAGGATCAGCGAAACGCGGTTCGGAATCGTCATGGTGAACAGATCCGAGAAGGCCGCCATGGTGAGGCAGAGTGGCAGTATCACGAAGACTGCAGCTGCGATCATGCGTATACCCGATCATAACGTGACGCGAAAAGGCTCACGGCCGTTCAGCCTGTGAGCCCGCTCGATAGATCGGCCAGATCCAATCCGACCGGCACTATGCGGATGCTGCTGGGCGGCAACTAATTTAGTTGGCCGGAGCTTGAGCCTTGGTGGCAGCATCATCCATCCGGCCGCCCAAGTTGGTGAACGTGTCGTTGATCTTGCCGCCGAGGGTCGTTGCGCCGGTGATGAGCGCTACGGAAATGAGAGCGGCGATCAGGCCGTATTCGATTGCGGTCGCGCCGGATTCGTCCTTCAGAAAACGGCTAAAAAGCTTGGTCATGGTAACTCCTAACTCCAGTTGATGTTCAGCACGTCCGCCAACTGTTGCCGTTGATCGGATGACTGCAACCTAGCGAATGGCCGTTTCCATCGGCTTAAGGAAAAGAGTTAACAAGATCTGAACCGGACAATAGGCCCTTGTAGAGTAAGTATTTTCTTACGCGGACCCTTCAATATTTAATGATATTCCTGATATAACATCGCATTCATCCGGGAATAGCACAAGCATCGCCTCCAACCGATGCGTGCGCTGCCCGAGGCCGTGCCAAATCGGATCATTACGCTTCATTCCGGAACAGGGTGGCGGGCTTAAGGCTTCATTCACCATTTTTTTCCATTCTATGCGGATATTGCGCTGTGATCGTGAAAGAGGACCCAATGTCATCGAGCGGCAAAACCATTTTCTTTGCCGGCATGATCGCCGTTTTCGGTATTTCGGGAGTTTCCGCGGCCGCAGACGATGACATGCTGCGCGTCTATATGGATCACGCGCGCGTATTGAAGCTCGACCGCCCGGTCAGCAAGGTCATCGTCGGCAATGCCAAGGTTGCCGATGCGACCGTCGCCGACGCCAAAACCATCGTGCTGACCGGACGCAGCTTCGGCACCACCAATCTGGTGCTGCTCGATGCCGACGGCAATGCGATCCTCGACGAGCGCATCCTGGTGTCGATCGACGAGGGCAACACGGTGCGCGTCTATCGGCAGACCGAACGCTCGGTGCTGTCCTGTACGCCGAACTGCGAGCAGCATGCACAGCAGGCGACCACCGGCACCACGTCGCCCTGATCGGCTAAACTCACGTCTTCGGCCATTCGTTAAAATCGTCGTGTCAGACTGAAACGGAAAATCAACGAACAGACCCTAGTGTGACGGACGGAGAATGTCGCTCGGGTCCAGGCTATGACGGTAATTGATCAGAAGACGGATAAGGCGCACTCCCTCGCGCCGTTCCGTTTCTTACGGTTTCGCGCTCTCGCCCGCTCGCGCGAGGGTGCTGCGGCGATCGAATTCGCCTTGCTCGCCATTCCCTATTTCCTGGTGATTTTCGCAATTCTCGAAACCTTCGTCGCCTTTGCTGCCGAGGAACTCGTCTCCAACGCCGTCGATACGATGAGCCGCAAGATGCGAACCGGGCAAATTACCTATAATCTCGGCCGCACGACCGATATGAACCAGGCGCAGTTCCGCCAGGCTTTCTGTGACGAGATCTCGATCCTGATCCGCTGCTCTGCGAGCGAAGTCGCCACGCCGAGCAAGCTCTACCTGGATGTGCAGACGTTCGGCAGCTTTTCAGCCATTCCGACGACAATCCCCAAGCTTTCCACCAACAGATATGCCGACATCAACACGGCGGCGTTCAAATATGCGCCCGGCGGCGCCGGCACCATCAACATGGTCCGCGCCTATTATCGCTGGGAAATCATCACCGATCTGGTCCGCCCTTATATCACGACGATACGTCCCTCTGACGGTTCGATGCCCAGCCAATATCTGATTGTCGCGACCGCGGCCTTCCAGAACGAGCAGTATCCATGATGGCGTTGCACAACCCGTTCCCCAGACTGGCGTTGTCGGCGCGGCGGCTGATCCGAGACCGCAAGGGCGCCGGCGCGATCGAATTCGCGATCCTCTTTCCCGTGCTCGTCATGCTCTATATCGGCGCTTTCGAGATCACGATCGGCCTCAGCGTCAGCAAGCGCGTAACACGCGCGGCAGGTTCGATCGCCGACCTCGTCACCCAGCAGCAATCCGTCACCAAGAGCGCGCTTGCGCAGATGCCCTCGGTCGCAACCGCGATCTTCGTGCCTTACAACTCGACGTCGCTGACGTTGAAGATCACCGGCATTACCATCGACGCCGGCGCCAATGCGAAGGTGCTGTGGTCCTGGGCGCAGGACGGCACGGCGCCCTATGCCAAGAACACCGCAGTGTCGAACGTGCCGTCCGATATGAAGACGGCGAACAGCTTCCTGGTTCGCACCGAGCTTAGCATCCCCTATACGATGTTCCTGTTTGCGCCGAACTTCATGCCGGATGGCATGCGCACGATCACCATCAGCCGCAGTTACTTCTACCGCCAGCGGCAAGGCGACTCGATCCCCTGCGGCGATTGCTGACGACTCTCTCTCGAATTTGCCAAGCCGGCCGCAGCATTATATGCCTGAGCGCGAGCTGCTTCCGATGTCCCGGAGGCCGGCGATCTGCTCTTTCGGGTGTTAAATGGCGCGTGCTTTTCTTTTCGTTCTGGATTCTTTCGGCGTCGGCGGTGCGCCGGATGCGGCGGCCTATGGCGACGAGGGCGCCGATACGCTCGGCCATATCGCCGAGTTCTGCGCAGCCGGAGCCGCAGACCGCGCCGGATTGCGCAGCGGGCCGCTTTCCCTGCCCAACCTGTCGGAACTCGGGCTGATGCAGATCGCGCGCTCGGCCTCGGGCCGGTTTCCGGCCGGCATGCCGGTTCCCGAGAAGGTCTACGGTATTTATGGCGCCGCCACCGAAATCTCCCGCGGCAAGGATACGCCGTCAGGCCATTGGGAGATCGCGGGAACACCTGTCAGTTTCGATTGGGGTTATTTCCCGACAGAGGGCGACGCCTTTCCGCCGGAGCTGCTGGAAGCGCTGTGTAAAGAGGCGGGCGTGCCCGGCATTCTCGGCAATTGCCATGCCTCGGGAACGGACATCATCGCCCGGCTCGGCGAGGAGCATATCCGCACCGGGAAGCCGATCTGCTACACCTCATCGGACTCGGTCTTCCAGGTCGCGGCGCACGAAGTGCATTTCGGCCTCGATCGCCTGCTCACTTTCTGCCGTTTGGCCCGAGGGATGCTCGATCGCTACAATATCGGCCGCGTCATCGCCCGGCCCTTCGTCGGTCAATCCGCCTCTACCTTCCAGCGCACCGGAAACCGGCGCGACTTCTCCGTGCTGCCGCCAGAGCCGACGCTGCTCGACCGGCTTATCGAAAACGGCCGGCAGGTGCACGCTGTCGGAAAGATCGGCGACATCTTCGCGCATCAGGGCATATCAAGGGTCATCAAGGCGAACGGCAACGAGGCGCTGATGGATGCGACGCTTTCCACCATCGACGAGGCTGCGGACGGCGATCTCGTCTTCACCAATTTCGTCGATTTCGACATGATTTACGGCCATCGCCGCGACGTGCCGGGATATGCCGCCGCACTCGAAGCCTTCGACGCACGCCTGGGCGAAGTCCACAAGAAACTGAAGCCGGGCGACCTCGTCGTGCTCACCGCCGACCACGGCTGCGACCCGACCTGGCGCGGCACGGACCATACGCGCGAGCGCGTGCCGGTCATCGCCTATGGCCCCGGCATCCGGTCGCGTTCCATCGGTCTGCGCCGCAGCTATGCCGATATCGGCGAAAGCGTCGCGCGCCATCTCGGCATTCCGGCCGGGTCGCATGGAAGGAGTTTTCTGTGACATCGCATCTGAAGAAGGTCGAACTGCACTGCCATCTGGAGGGTGCGGCACCTCCCGCTCTGACCCAAGCGCAGGCGCGCAAATACGGCGTCGACATCAGCAGTGAGCTTCGCGGCGGCGCCTATGTCTGGCATGATTTCGCAAGCTTCCTCGAATGTTACGACAAGGTATCCGAGGTCTACCGGACCGAGGAGGACTATGCACTTCTGACCGAAACCTATCTCGACGAACTCGCCGGCATCAATACGATCTACAGCGAACTGATCGTTTCGCCCGACCACGGCAAACGCATCGGGCTCGGCGCCGACGCCTATATATCAGGCGTCTGCGAGGGCATCCGGCGGGCCAGGGAAAAAAGCGGCATCGAGGCCCGCCTGATCGTCACCGGCGAGCGGCATTTCGGTCCGGAGAGTGTGATCGGCGCCGCCGAATACGCGGCCAGGGCCGGCAATCCCTTGATTACCGGCTTCAACCTTGCCGGCGAGGAGCGCATGGGACGCGTCGCCGACTATGCCCGCGCCTTCGATATCGCCCGCGATGCCGGCCTGGGTCTGACGATCCATGCCGGCGAGGTCTGCGGCGCCTTCAGTGTTACCGATGCGCTCGATGCCGTGCGTCCCTCGCGCATCGGCCATGGCGTGCGCGCCGTCGAGGATCTCGATCTGGTAAAGCGGCTTGCCGACCTCGGCACTGTGCTCGAGGTCTGCCCGGGCTCGAATATCGCGCTCGGGGTCTTTCCCGATTTCGCCTCCCATCCGCTGCGCCGGTTGAAGGAAGCCGGCGTGCGGGTGACGATCAGCTCGGACGATCCGCCTTTCTTTCATACCTCGCTGGAGCGGGAATACGAACTTGCCGCCGGGGCTTTCGGCTTCAGCGACGCCGAGATCGATGGCATGACGCGCACGGCGATCGAGGCGGCCTTCGTCGACGAAGAGACACGCAAGACCCTGCTTGCCCGGATTTAAGGGCGAGAGGCTGGGGAAGATTGGCCTCCACTCTTGCAGTCGGGCCGATTTCCGTGAAAGAAACATTCGATAGAAAGAATGAAAGGCTTCCCCATGGACGGCGTCACGGTCATCGATCACCCGCTGGTGCAGCACAAACTCACCATCATGCGGCGCAAGGAGACATCGACGGGAAGTTTCCGGCGGCTGCTGCGCGAAATCTCCACCTTGCTCTGTTACGAGGTGACCCGCGATCTCGAACTGACGATGGAAACGATCGAGACGCCGCTACAGACGATGGAATCGCCGATCCTCGAGGGCAAGAAGCTGGTCTTCGCCTCGATCCTGCGCGCCGGCAACGGGCTGCTCGAAGGCATGCTCGATCTCGTACCATCAGCCCGCGTCTCCCATATCGGCGTTTATCGCGACCACGAGACGCTGCAGCCGGTCGAATATTACTTCAAGGCGCCGGAGGATGTGGCCGAGCGCCTGATCATCGTCGTTGACCCGATGCTGGCGACCGGCAATTCGTCGATCGCGGCGATCGACAAGCTCAAGGAACGCGGCGCTCACAATATCCGCTTCCTCTGCCTGCTCGCCGCCCCGGAAGGCATCCGCAACTTCCGCGCCGCCCATCCGGATGTTCCGGTTTTCACCGCATCGATCGACAGCCATCTCAATGAGAAGGGCTATATCGTGCCCGGCCTCGGTGATGCCGGCGACCGCATGTACGGCACCAAATAGTTTCAGCCTTCCTTTACCAAATCGAAAGAGTTTAAAGGCCCGGATGGTTCGTTCCGGGCCTTTTGGTATGGATATTAGCAACTTATCAGGATTTGGAGTTTAGCAAGCTTGAAGCATGGGGCCCTGCATGAAGCCGGGTTTATACAGGAAGGATTTCTGTTTCATGCTCGTGCGTACCGTCATATTCGCCAGCATCGCCGCGGTGCTGGCCACACAGGCGCCTTCCTTCTTCGGAAGCACCGGCCAGCAGCCCGCCGACGCTCTTTCCGCCAATTACGTATCGCCTGAAAGCGACAAGCCTGCCGCACCCGCGCCGGTTTCCGGCAGCAACGCGATCCGTCTGCAGGCGGATGCGCAGGGCCACTATACCGGCAGCTTCAAGATCAACGGCAAGCCGGTGCAAGGCTTGATCGATACCGGCGCCACCTATGTGGCGCTCAACGAGACGTTGGCCCGCCGGCTCGGCTACACGGCCAACCAGCTCGATTTCCGCTATGGCGTCAACACCGCTAACGGTCAGACGAAGGCGGCGCATGTGATGCTCGACCGGGTGGAAATCGGCGGTATCCGCGTGCGGGAGGTCGAGGCCTTCGTCCTCAAGGACGATGCACTGACGACGACGCTTGTCGGTATGAGCTTCCTGCGGAAACTCGCCTCCTATTCCGTCGCCGGTGGTTCGCTCAGCCTCAAGCAGTAGGTGTCAGATTAGGCCTGTGATCACCGGCGTCGGCTCCGGCCGGTCCTCGGTGATGCGGTAATGCGCGGCAAGGGCGGCCGCCGCCTTCTCCGCCGCGGCTTCGTCGGCGGCATGAACCAGCGCGATCGGGTCGCCGGCACTGACACGGGTGCCAAGCGGCAGGAGTTCGGAGAAGCCGACGCGGTGGTCAATCCGGTCTTTGGGATGGCGTCTGCCGCCGCCGAGATCGATGACGCTGACGCCGATGCCGCGGGCATCGCAGGCGGCAAGCCAGCCGGACCGAGCGGCCGGGACAGATTTTTCCACCGGCGCCCTGGCCAGATATCGGTCGGGATTTTCGATGAGGTCGGCCGGCCCGCCGAGCATGAAGACCATGCGCGCAAAGACTTCAGCCGCCCTCCCCGATGACAAGGCCTGACGTGCCATCCCGTCAGCGTCATCAGACGAGGCGGCAACCCCTGATTTCACCAGCATTTCGGCGGCGAAGGCAAGGACGACGGTCGCAAGCCGTGTATCCGCCTTCCCACCCGCCAGGAAATCCAGACAATTGCGCATTTCGACAGCATTGCCGGCACTATCGGCGAGCGGTTGGTTCATGTCGGTGATCAGCGCCGAGGTCTTTACGCCTGCGCCATTGGCCACTTCGACCAGCGACCGCGCCAGGATCTCTGCCTGGGCGCGGTCGGCCATAAAGGCGCCGTTGCCGACCTTGACGTCGAGCACCAGCGTCTCAAGTCCGGCCGCCAGTTTCTTCGAGAGGATGGAGGCGGTGATGAGGGGAATGGAATCGACGGTGGCGGTCACATCGCGCACGGCATAGAGCCTGCCGTCGGCAGGCGCCAAGGTGCCGGTCTGGCCGATGATGGCGCATCCCGCCTCTTTTACGACCTTGTGGAACAGATCCGCATCCGGGGTGATCATATAGCCTGGAATGGATTCGAGCTTATCCAGCGTGCCACCGGTATGGCCGAGGCCGCGCCCGGAGATCATCGGAACGGCGAGGCCGCAGGCCGCAGCGATCGGCGCCAGCATCAGCGAAACATTGTCGCCGACGCCGCCGGTCGAATGTTTGTCGGCCATCGGGCGGTCGATGTCAGCCCATAGCAGCCGATCGCCGGAGTCGGCCATCGCCAGCGTCAAGGCGACGGTTTCCTGGCGCGACATGCCCTTGAACCAGACGGCCATGGCGAATGCGCCGATCTGGCCCTCCGACAATTGGCCGGCAGCGAGTGCCGCGATGAAAGAGTTGATATCGGCGGGGCCTAGTTCCTCGCCGTCGCGTTTACGCCGGATGATCTCCTGCGGAATCATCTCAATAGCTCGACGCCGCAGCAGATGACGGCTGCGCTCCGCCGAGAACCGCCAGGATATCGTCGAGCAGGCCGGAGGCGCCGAAGCGGAAGGTCGAGGGCATCGCCCAGTCCGGCGCCATGATGGTTTCGGCAAGGCTCAGATAAAGCGCTGCATCAGCCACCGAGCCGATGCCGCCGGCCGGCTTGAAGCCCACCTTGCGTCCGCTTTCGCGAATGGCGCGGATCATGATGTCGGCGGCTTCGAGCGTGGCGTTGACGGCGACCTTGCCGGTGGAGGTCTTGATGAAATCGGCGCCGGCGTCGATGGCGAGTTCGGAGGCGCGGCGGATCAATGCCGCATCCTTCAATTCGCCGGTCTCGATGATGACCTTCAGCAGGACCGGCCCGGTGCATTCGGCGCGCACCGTCCTGACCATGTCGGTCACCGCCTTCTCATTGCCGGCGAGCAGCTTGCGGTAAGGGATGACCAGATCGATGTCGTCGGCGCCGTCGGCAATCGCCTCGCGCGTTTCGGCGGCAACATCGGCCACTTCCATATCGCCGGAGGGGAAGTTGACGACCGTAGCGATGCGCACGGCATGGCCGGTACCGAGGATATTGCGGGCCTGAGCGACGAAGCGCGGCCAGATGCAGATCGCAGCGCTATTGCCGTAAGGCGTCTGCGCGCGGGCGCAGAGCGCCTCGATCTGCGCCTCGGTGCAATCGTCCTTCAAATTGGTGAGGTCGAGAAGGGAAAGGGCGACAGCCGCCGTCTCCCGGATGGAATGGCTATTCATTTTCACTTCCTCTGGAGCATGATGCCGAAACGTGTGAGCGGTTTTCTCATGACATCATGCTCTAACTATATAATTGAGAACAGGATTCAGATTTTAGGCCGACCCGGCCTAAAATCATCCTGTTCTAGCCGCAATCATCTCTTTCAATATGGCGGCGAGACGGGCGCCGCCGATAGGCGCCATGTCCTTGGTTTCATCATGGCTGAGCTCATTGCCTGTCATGCCTGCGCCATAGTTGGTGATAACGGAGGCGGCGGCAACCCTCAGGCCTAGCATTCTTGCGATGATGACCTCAGGCACCGTCGACATGCCGACGGCATCGGCGCCCAGGATGCGCGCCATGCGGATTTCGGCCGGCGTTTCAAAGCTCGGACCGGAGAACCACATATAGACGCCCTGCGCCAGCTCGATCTCGAGTTTCGCCGCCGCCTTCTGCATCGCCGCGGCCAGGCCGGCATCATAGGCATTGGTCATGCCGACGAAACGGTGGTCGCTTTCCTCGCCGATCAGCGGGTTCATGCCGGAATAGTTGATGTGATCGGCAATCCGCATCACCGAACCGGGCGGCATGTCGTCGCGCAGCGATCCGGCCGAGTTGGTCAGGATCAGCACTTCGACGCCGAGCGCCTTCAGCACCTCGATCGGCAGGCGCATGGCGTTGGCATCGCCCTTTTCGTAATAATGAACCCGGCCGGAGAGCATGACCACGGGTACGCCGCCCAGACGGCCGGCGACGACTTCGCCCGCATGGCCGGACACGGCGCTGACGGGAAAGCCCGGCAGATCCTTGTAGGGAACACGGACGGCGCCTACCAGCTCTCCGACGAGCGAGCCGAGGCCAGAGCCGAGCACAATGCCGTGGCGCGGCTTGATGCCGCCGAGCAATGCGGCGAGCAGGTTGACCGTCGCCTTCATCCGAGTTCCGTCTCGAAGCTGAAGGGAAGAAGCTCTTCCATCGTCATGGTCTTCTGCACGCCCGCCTCATCACAGAGGTAGATCTTCGTGTCCTTGGAAGCGAATTCGGAGATCTTCTGGCGGCAGCCGCCGCAGGGCGGGCAGAGCGGCAGTTTCTCCGCAATGACGGCCATTTCGACGATCTTCCTGGCGCCGCCCATGATCATGGCGCTGATCGCCGTCGGCTCGGCGCACCATCCTTGCGGAAAGGAAAGGTTTTCGATGTTGGCGCCGGTATAGACCTTGCCGTCCTCGGCGCGGATCGCCGCGCCGACCGGGAATTTCGAATAGGGCGCATGGGCAAAGGCCATGGCGCCGCGGGCGGCCTCGAACAGATCGTGAGACATATATCAACGCTCCTTCGTATAGGGCACGCCGCCGGCCTTCGGCGGGATCGCGACGCCGATGAAGCCGGCAAGCAGGATGCAGGTGAGGATATAGGGCAGCGCCTGGAAGACCTGAACTGGCACCTCGCCGATCAGCGGCACCTGCTTGCCCTGCATGAAATTCGCCAGCGCATCGAGGAAGCCGAACAGCAGGCAGGCAAACATCACGGGCACCGGTTTCCATTTGGCGAAGACCAGGGCGGCGAGCGCGATATACCCCTTGCCGGCGGACATGTCCTTGATGAAGGCGGCGGACTGGGCGATCGCCAGATAGGTACCGGCAAAGCCGCAAAGGATGCCGGCGCACATGACGGCGCGGTAACGCAGCCAGGCGACCGAAATGCCGGCCGTATCGACCGCGCCCGGATTTTCGCCGACGGCACGCAGCCTGAGGCCGAAGCGCGTGCGGTACAGCACCCACCAGGAGAAGGGCACGGCGAGGAAGGCGAGATAGGTGAGGATATTGTTGCCCGATATGACGTTGGCGTAAACCGGGCCGACGATCGGTATGTCGCGGGCGACATCGGCGCCCGGCAGGATGATCGGCGCGAAGCGCGCATCCGCCGGCAACTGCGGCGAGCGCCCGCCCTGACCGAACCAGGCCTGACCGAGCACGATGGTGATGCCGGCGATGAAGAAGTTGATCGCCACACCCGAGATGATCTGGTTGCCGCGATTGGTGATCGAGGCAAAGCCATGCACGAGGCTGAGCGCCACCGAGCAGACTACGCCGGCGCCAAGGCCTGCCCAGGCCGAGCCCGTGAGATAGGCCACACAGGCGGCGGCGAAGGCCGAGCCAAGCATCTTGCCTTCGAGACCGATATCGAAGATGCCGGCGCGTTCGGAAAACAGGCCGGCAAGTGCGGTGAAGATCAGCGGAATGGAGAGCCGGATCGTCGAGCTCAGAACGCTGATGAAAATGTCATAATATTCCATCATCCGCTCCTCAGGCTCGCTTGAACTGCTGGTAGATGTGCACCATTGCCGGGCGGAACATATATTCAAGCGCGCCGGCAAACAGAATCACCAGACCCTGAATGACGAGGATCATCTCGCGGGTGATGTTGGGCATTTCGAAGGAGATCCAGTCACCGCCCTGATAGAGGACGCCGAAAAGAATCGCAGCGAAGATAATGCCGAGCGGATGGTTTCGTCCCATCAGCGACACGGCGATGCCGACGAAGCCCGCGCCACCGACGAACTCCACCTGCAGACGGGCCGACGAGCCCATGACCGGATTGAGCGCCATCATGCCGGCGAGCGCGCCAGAGAGCAGCATGGCGATGATGATGGTGCGCGCATGGGGCGTGCCGGCATAGTCGGCGGCTGTCGGGCTCATGCCCAGTGTACGCATATCAAAGCCGAGCTTGCTGCGCCAGACCAGCACCCAGACGAACCAGGCGGCGAACAGCGCGATGATGAAGGAGACGTTGAACGGGGCGGCGCCCAGTTTGGCTCCGAACATCGTCATGACCCAGCCGAGCTTCGGAAGCTGTCCGCCTTCGAGGAAGGTGCGGGTTTCCGGCGCCATCTTGCCCGGCACGATCAGCACATGCACCAGCAGATAGACCATGAGGGCAGCTGCGATGTAATTGAACATGATCGTCGTAATGACGATGTGGCTGCCGCGCTTTGCCTGCAGGAAAGCTGGAATGAAGGCCCAGGCTGCGCCAAAGATACCTGCGCCGATAACGGCGATCGGCATCGTCACATACCAGGGCACATAATTGTCAAGCGCCAGCGCCACCAGCGCACACCCAAGCCCGCCAATATAGGCCTGACCTTCCGAGCCGATGTTGAAGAGGCCGGCATGGATGGCAACGGCGACGGACAGGCCGGTGAAGATGAAACTCGTCGCATAGTAGAGCGTGAAGCCTATGCCTTCGCCGCTGCCGAAGGCGCCCTCGATCAGCAACGAGAGGGCGGCAAGCGGGCTTTCGCCGATTAGCCAGACGACGAAACCTGAGATCAGGAAGGCGACGACAAGGTTCAAAAGCGGGATCAGACCGTAGTTGATCCAGTTTGGTAGCGGAACGGAAGCAGTGCTCATAAAGGCCTCACGCGGCAATGCCGGCCATCATCAGGCCGAGGGTCTGTTCACCGGCATCGGGCGTCTTCTCGCCGACCACATGGCCGGCGAACATGACAAGGATACGGTCTGAAAGGGAGCGGATTTCATCGAGTTCGACGGAGACGAGCAGGATCGCCTTGCCGGCGTCGCGCATTTCGATGATCCGGCGGTGGATGAATTCGATGGCGCCGATATCGACTCCGCGGGTCGGCTGGCCGATGATCAGCATCTTCGGGTCGCGTTCGATCTCGCGGGCGACGACGATCTTCTGCTGGTTGCCGCCGGAGAAATTCGCCGTCTTCAGCCGCGGGTTCGGCGGGCGGATGTCGTATTTTTCGATCTTCTCCATCGCATCCTTGCGGATCGCTTCGAGATCGAGCAACGGGCCTTTGCCGTAGCCCGGGCGGCGATGGTAGCCGAGCACGGAATTTTCATATTCCTCGAACTTCAGAACCAGGCCCATATGATGACGGTCCTCGGGAATATGGGCGAGGCCGAGTTCGCGCAGGCGGGCGGGATCTGCCTTGTCGATCGTCTGGCCGTCGAGAAGGATTTCGCCGGAGGCCGGCTTGCGGATGCCGGCAATCGCTTCCAGCAATTCGGACTGGCCGTTGCCGGCGACACCGGCAATGCCGACGATCTCGCCGGCGCGCACGTCGAAGGAGACATTGTCGACCATGGTGACGCCGCGATTGTCCTTGACCGAGAGGTTGCGGACGGAGAGCACGGCGGCGCCCGGGTTGGCTTCACCCTTCTGCACGCGCAGCAGCACACGGCGGCCGACCATCAGCTCGGCAAGCTCCTCCACCGTCGTTTCCGCCGTCTTGCGGGTGGCGACCATCTCGCCGCGGCGCATGACGGAAACCGTATCGGTGATCGCCATGATCTCGCGCAGCTTGTGGGTGATGAGGATGATCGTCTTGCCCTGGTCGCGCAGCACCTTGAGGATGCGGAAAAGGTGATCGGCTTCAGCCGGCGTCAACACGCCCGTGGGCTCATCGAGGATCAGGATCTCGGCGCCGCGATACATGGCCTTCAGAATTTCGACGCGCTGCTGCAGGCCGACCGGAAGCTCTTCGATCAGTGCGTCCGGATCGACCTCGAGGCCGTATTCCGTTTCCAGCCGCTTGAGTTCGGCACGGGCCGAGGCCACGCCTCTCGCCAGCAGCATGCCGCCTTCAGCGCCGAGCATGATGTTCTCAAGCACGGTGAAATTATCGACCAGCATGAAATGCTGATGCACCATGCCGATGCCGGTGGCGATCGCCGCCTGGCTGTCACGGATGGTGACCGGATTGCCGTTGACGCGAATCTCGCCGCTGTCGGCATGGTAGAAACCATAGATGATCGACATCAGCGTCGATTTGCCGGCGCCGTTTTCGCCGATGATGCCGTGGATCGTCCCCTTGGCAACGGTAAGGTTGATGTCCTTGTTGGCATGGACGGCACCGAATTTCTTATCGATGCCGACAAGCTCGATAGCGGGCTTATCTGTCACAGCAGGCTCCAAATAAGAAAAGGGCGTATGGCGAAAATCCCCTCCGCCATACGCCCGATCTCAATCGTCGATTACATCAGGGCGCGGTTCACTTCGGGCAAGCATTGTCCGAGGTATAGTCGTGAACCTTGACGGTCCCCGCGATGATATCGGCCTTGGCCTTGTCGACGGCAGCCTGCATTTCCGGCGTGATCAGCGACTTGTTGTTGTCGTCGATCGCAGCACCGACACCGTCTTCCTTGACGCCGAGCGCCTGGACACCAGCGGTGAACTTGTCGTTCTTGGTGTCGTTATAAGCGTTATAGACGGCGAGGTCGACGCGCTTGACCATCGAGGTCAGGACCGAACCCGGATGAAGATGGTTCTGGTTGGAATCGACGCCGATCGACAGCTTCTTGTTGTCGGCGGCAGTCTGCAGAACGCCAAGGCCGGTGGCGCCGGCTGCCGCGTAAATGACATCGGCGCCCTGGTCGATCTGGTTCTTGGTGAGTTCGCCGCCGCGAACCGGGTCATTCCAGGCCGCGCCCGTGGTGCCGGTCATGTTCTGGAACACTTCGACATCGGCCTTGGCAGCGCGCGCACCCTGCTCGTAACCGCATTCGAACTTGCGGATCAGCGGAATATCCATGCCGCCGACGAAGCCGACCTTGCCTGATTTCGATGCCATGCCGGCGAGAATGCCGACGAGGTAGGAGCCTTCTTCTTCCTTGTAGACCACCGAGCGGACGTTCGGCTTGTCGACGACGGAGTCGACGATGATAAACTTGGTATCCGGGAACTCAGCCGCGACCTTCTCGATCGCCGAAGTCCAGGCGAAGGAAACGGCAACCACCGGATTGAAACCGCGGCTTGCGAAGTTGCGGATGGCCTGTTCGCCCTGGGTGTCGCCCGTCGGCTCGAAGTCGCGGTAGGCGATGCCGGTCTCGGCCTTGAATTTTTCGGCGCCGTTATAGGCCGCTTCGTTGAAAGACTTATCGAACTTCCCGCCGGTGCCGTAAACCAGCGCCGGCTTGACATCGGCGGCAAGCGCCGTCGTCGACATGGCAGCCACGGCAAGGAGAGTGAGAAGGGATTTTTTCATTGTGCAGCCCTGTTGTTGCTATTCGTTAGGGGTCCTCCCGCAAGCCCTTTTCGGACATGTCTGCGGAACCACCGACCTCCCCCCGGAGGCCTGGCTGCGCGCATCCTTGCATGGCTCACGGAAAAATTCACCAGAAATTTTTCAGGCGGTAAAGATTTGCAGGGATTGCCGAAAATCCATTCGTCGGGGCTGATTTTTAGACGTTTCTGCCGCCTGGATGCCAAAATTCCAGCCAATCCGACAGCCATGTGGGGGCTTATGGAAACATTGGCGGCCGATCGGATCCCGGCCGGGCCGCGGCGGCAAAATCCGCTTCCCTATGCGATAAAGCGACCCCTATGCCGTGAAACGACCGGCCACCGGCGGCTTCTTGTAGCCGATCATCCAGAGAAGCAGCGCGATCACCAGGAAAACCGCAAAGGCCGGCTGGAGCATCAGCCATTGGAAGATGAAGGTGTAGAAACGCGGGTGGATATAATAGGAAAGGGAGGATTGCAGCGAGGTCAGGGTTGCCGGGCTGACATCCTGCCAGGCATCGGAGATCGGCGTCATCACCACGGCGGAGGCCGCAACCGATTGGATCGAATCGATGGTCCCGGCAATAACGGCCGCCGCAAGCGCGACAAGACTCGCCAGACGCAACAGGAAACGCATCAATTCCTCCGACGCTTCGATTTGCCGGACAATCCCGGCCGGCCGCGCCATTCTCCACCTTGAGAATTACATAGTCGTCGCTGAGGTGAAGCACAATGGACGGGCGGAGGCGAGTTTTATCGGAAGAAGTCAAAAAACTGTTAGATTTCGGTTGATCGACAAAAATTCATCGGTATATATCGCGCCGTTCCGACGATTTGCTCCTCTCCGGGCGCGAACGCCAAAAAAGGACAGGTGGCCGAGTGGTTTAAGGCGCACGCCTGGAACGCGTGTGTACGTGAAAGCGTACCGTGGGTTCGAATCCCACCCTGTCCGCCATTTTCGTTAAAACCATTGCTGCTTTCTCTCTTTAGCGAGGCCCTCAAATCTCTCGCAAGAATCCAATTGCATGCGGCAGCCGAAACTCTGCACCCGGCCGAGATCCACGGCGATCAACGACCCGTAGCTGTGCGTCAGAAGGAACCTGTTCCCTTCCAACCACGGGCAGTAGTGATCGACACCAGGCTGAAAGTGGGAAGGCGACTTGAGCGGCCGAAAGCCAATTAACCGGACGGTCGCCGATGCGACCGGAGGGATCAGCGCGAGGACAGCCAGACTCTATTCGAATACCTCCGAGACATTTGCCGCTGAGACGGCCCCCCCTAGAGGCCCTCTTTCGGAAATCTGGAATTTGCGAGCCAGAACAATTGAAACATAGCATATTCCAAATGTCGACGCGGATTGAGAGATCACCAGCAACGCCAAAGCGATCAGGTTTAGTTTTCCGCCCTGAAAGACGCTATCGGCTTCGTATGACATCGATGCCGCTGCCGTTATCAATATGAAGGCAGCAACGAAGGGAAGAACAAGACCGGCAAACAGGCGCAGAAAGGTCGGAACTAAACCATATCGTCCCCTGCTCAAAGCATCGGCAAGCCCGCTCTTCGAACCCGCAATTCCGGCAGTGGGCCAAGTTCCGACAAGGGCAAGGAGCAGCGGATAGACGATTGCAATCACCGCAAGGCATAGGAGCAGGAATACGTCCCTCGAAAAGGACGCGGCACCCAATGCGATGGGGAGGCCGACCCCGACTCCCATCACGGCGAGCATGATGAGCAGGTTTTTCCAGATGTAGCCACCGATGCCGCCCATGCCTCCGCTGTTGAGGCCTAATACTTTGCCGTCTCCATTTAATATTGCACTCTGAACGCAATATCCAAAATAGAGAACAATAAAATACCGCGTCGAACTACTGCCGCCTCGACCGCTGTAATCCTCAAAAGCGACGACCGCGCAACCGATTGCAACAAAAACACACGCAAAAGACAGATTACGTCTTATAAAGGAAATCGTTTCACCTAGCATTGCACCCCTGCCATCCCTCGCCTCTGGATCGAAGATATCGTCATTAAAAGATCACGCTGTCAAACGCCCGAGTCTGTTCCACCAAGTTTGTGCAGGGAAGGCGAACCCGTAAGGTGACGACTCTCGCAAGATTCCTGATTTTTTACCATGCGGCTTCACCGTGTCTTTGCACGTTTGGGTTTAGGTTCTGCCAAACCAAAAAACAGAGGTAAAACAGGTGGAAGAACTTTCGGTAAAGTCGAAGATCATCAAATCCGTCTATTTCAGCCAGGACGACGGGCGGCTCAGGATTTGTTTCAAGAATGGCGAGGAGCGTCTGTTTGCGGGCGTTCCCTCCTCGGAAGTCCATGCGATGACGGCAGCGCCGTCTCCCGGCCACTATTACCTCGACCGGATCAGAACCCGGTTTCGCAGACTGGCGGCCTGAAAAGCCGAGGGGCGCTGCCGGCCGACGATGCAGGATGCACTGGATCGGAACAGGTCCGGTGGATATTAACCGGCCGTTAGCCATCGATGACATCTTGGTTGGATCGCACCGGCCGGAACGCGGCAACGTGTCGGCGCTGCCGGCTTGTTCAAGGTCGGCCAGCCGGGAGGCTTGGCGGCGGACCCCAGCCAGGAAGCCGAGCCTCCCCGTCACAAGGTGTTTGTGGAGCATGATGCCGAAACGCCCGAGCGGCTTTCAGGCGCCAGCAAGCTCCCTTGTCTGACCGACATGGGATGGTACCGGGGCCGGTCACCCCTGAATTAGCGCATTGGGGCTAATCCTGTGAAAAACCCGAATTATCGAATCTGGACTCGACAATGCTTTATTAGCATGCTTGCATAAAGCTATCGGATAGGACCCGGGGGGTGATAATGTTCGAGAATCTGCTGGAGATGCAGGAGCGTGGCGTGCGGGACCGCGCGCGCGGCCGCAGCCTGGACGACAATCCGATGTCGAAACCGGATGTCCTGCCGATTGCCGATTTCCAGGAATGGTACTCGATGTTCGACGCCTGGCGATTCGGCTGGTCGATCGAGGATGCGATGGCGGGACATGGCAATGCGCCACGGGAGGGCGGCGCCTCGTCGCGGACCTACACCAGAACGGTCTGATCGATCCTGTCTTCGGCGCCGAAGAATTTCAGATAGCGCTCGACCTCTGCCGGTTCGCCGGTCGCCTTCTGCGGATTGTCGGAGAGCTTCACCGCCGGGCGGCCGTTGGCGTCGCTGACCTTGCAGACGATGGAGATCGGGTTGAGGCCGGAAATTTCGGTCGGCGCGCAGCCGGAAAAATCGTTGGTCAGGTTGGTGCCCCAGCCGAAGCTCATGCGCACGCGGCCTTCGAAATGCCGGTAGGTATCGATGATGGCGTCGACATCGAGGCCGTCGGAGAAAATCAGCAGCTTCTGGCGCGGATCGCGACCCATCTTCTTCCACCAATCGATAATCTTTTCACCGCCTTCGATCGGCGGGGCACTGTCCGGACGGAAGCCGGTCCAGTCGGCGACCCATTCCGGCGCGTCGCGCAGGAAAGCAGCAGTACCGAAAGCATCCGGCAGGACGATCAGCAGGTTGCCGCCATAGAGCTTGTTCCAGTCGCGCAGGATCTTGTAGGGCGCATTGCGCAGCTGCTCGTCGGTTTGCGCAAGGGCGGCAGCCACCATCGGCAGCTCGTGGGCATTGGTGCCGACGGCTTCGAGATCGGAATCCATCGCCAGCAATACGTTGCTGGTGCCGGTAAAGGCCGGGCCGATGCCTTCCTTCAGCGCCTCGACGCACCAGCGCTGCCAGAGGAAACTGTGACGGCGGCGGGTGCCGAAATCGGAGATGCGCAAGCCCGGCAGTTCCTTCAGCCGTTCGACCTTCGACCACATCTTCGCCTTGGCGCGGGCATAGAGCACATCGAGGGTGAAGGGACCGAGCGCCTTCATCGCCGAGCGCGACCTGAGCTCGTTGACGATGGCAAGCGCCGGGATCTCCCACATGGTGGTTTCCTTCCACGGCCCGTGGAAATCCAGTACATATTGCCCGTCCTTCTTCGACAGCTCGTATTCGGGAAGCTGGAAGTTGGAAAGCCAGGCGAGGAATTCCGGCTCGAAGATCTGGGCGCGGCCGTAGAAGCTGTTACCCGCCAGCCAGATCATCTCCTTCTTGGAGAGTTTCAGCGTGCGGGCGTGATCGAGCTGTTCGCGCAATTCGCCTTCGTCGATCTCATCGGCGAGGCGCACGCGCTTGGTGCGGTTGATGAGGGTAAAGGACGCGTTCACGTCGGGATAGAGCTTCCAGATCATCTGCAGCATCAGCAGCTTGTAGAAGTCGGTATCGATCAGGCTGCGGACGATCGGATCGAGCTTCCAAGCGTGATTGTAGACGCGTCTTGCGATATCGGTCCTGGCCATGAGATTCCTGCCCCTGTCCACTCCGGTCAGGTGCTGCCAAGTTCCCGAGTGCTGCCAAGTGCGGGGCCGGCACACGAAACCGGCTCGTGCGCCTTCTTATCGAAAAATCGGCAGAGAAAGTCCAGACAAATCAATAAACATCCCGCCGCGGTACGGCGGCGGGATGCGGGAAATCATCTGCCGACGCTCATTCCGACGCTCATTGCGCCGGCGCGGCAGGTTGAGCCGGGGTTGCAGGCGTGACGCCGGAGGCGGCCGGGGCGGTATTCTCAGTCTCTGTGGGAACCGCAGTGCCGTTCTGGAGCGTTGGCGGAGGCGCCGCATCAGGCCGCTGCGACTGTAGCTGCTGGCCGGGCTGCTGTGGCGCCACCTCATTTGCTTCGCGCTTGCCCCAGATCTCAACCGGTATCCAGACCACGAAAGCGAGCACCAGTGCGGCAAGCAGCACCAGCAGGACGCGATAACCCGTCCGCCCCTGCCTTGCCTTCACCGGCGGGATCTGCTCTTCGCGATGAAGCTTGCCGTCGGACTTTTCCCAGCGTGTTTCCGTCTGATGCGCCATCATCGTCTCCTTCCGCTGCCTTGACGGGCCGATCCGGCCCCAAAGAATTCCGCAGAAGAAACGGGTGGGTGTCGGGAAGGTTCCCCCGGGTTTTGGAGCCTTTCCGGATTAGATTGCAGCATTCTGTTGGCTCAAACGGAGTCGGATGGTCGACCGGCCGGCGCGCGTCGTAGCCCAGCTCTACGGCCAAGCCGGCCGGTCGATCAGCCGGCCCGTTTCAGCCAACCCTCCCGCAGATTTGCCTGGCAAATCTGCAAGACTTAAAATCGCCGGACGCACTTGTCGCTTCGCCATGGCGAAGCGGTGCGGCCGGTGGGCCGGGCATCTTTCCGCCAGGGCAAAGGCGATCGGCTCGGACGTACCTTGGGGTATGCCCTTCGCCAATCGCCTTTGCCCTGACGAAAACCTGCTCCGGCAGAATGCTTCAATCTAACCCGGAAAGGCTCTAGTAGCCGACGGCGCGGTCGACCACGAATTGCAGCGGCTCGCCGCGCTCGAAACGGGCGATCTGCGCCTCGACATGACGGAATAGCGCGTTTTCTTCAGAGACTGCCGCGTCGTGCGGCGTGATGAAGACGTTCTCCAATTCCCACAACGGGTTGTCGGGGCCAAGCGGCTCCACCTCGAAGACATCGAGGGAAGCACCGCCCAGCGTACCGCTGCGGATGGCGGAAACGATATCGGCCTCGACCTGGCTCTTGCCGCGGCCGGCATTGATGAAGACCGGCATTCCGAGCGCGCCGTTGCTGCGGAGCTTTTTGAATAGCCCGCTATCATAGAATCCCGTCGTCTCCGGCGTCAGCGGCAGCAGGCCGACGAGGATGTCGGTCTTGCCGAGGAAGCTGTCCAACCCGCCGGCATCGAAGGTTTCGACGCCGTCGATGTCTTTGCGGGTGCGCGACCAGCCGATGACGTTGAAACCCATTACCTTCAGCTTGGCGACCGCATCCAGCCCGAGAACACCGAGACCCATGACGCCGACCGTGACCTCCGCCGCTTCCGGCGCGGTCAGCTTGGCCCACTCACGCCGCCGCTGATGGCTGTCATGGGCATATTGCCCGCGCAGATGCAGCAGGCATTGCATGACCACCCATTCGCTCATGCGGGTCGTCAGGCTGCGGTCGACGAAACGCACGATCGGGATCTCGGGCAGGCCGTCCATGCCGATAATATGGTCGACGCCGGCGCCGCCCGAGAAAATCGCCTTGAGGTTCGGCGCCCGCGCGAAAAGGTCGGCGTCCGGCTTCCAGACAAGCGCGTATTCGAGACGGCTGAGATCACGCTTCCCGTTGGCGGGATCGGCGAGATTGACGCTGCCGCGATCGGCAAAGGCCGTCTTCAAAACGCGGGCGACGCCTTCGGGATTGAACTTGATATCGACGAGAACGGGAGGAGGTGTGGGCATGATCAACTTTACTGCTGCACGGCGGGCGTCGGCACCGCCTCGATGTTGAAGGCGGCGGCCATCAGCGCCCTGGTGTAATCGTCCTTCGGCGCACGGAAGATTTCCGCGGACGGTCCTTGTTCCACCACCTTGCCGAAACGCATGACGATGACGTCGTTGGCGAGCGCCTTCACCACCTTCAGGTCGTGGCTGATAAAGAGATAAGCGAGATCGTGCTTCTGCTGCAGATCGCGCAGCAGATCGACCACCTGGGCCTGCACGCTCATATCAAGCGCGGAGGTCGGCTCGTCGAGCATGACGAAGCGCGGCTTCAGCACCATGGCCCGGGCAATGGCGATGCGCTGGCGCTGGCCGCCGGAGAACTCGTGCGGATAACGCCAGCGGGTCATGGGATCGAGACCCACCTCCTCCAGCGCCCAGCAGACGCGCTGGTCGCGCTCTTCCGATGTCAGTAAGCGCTCATGCACCTTCAACCCTTCGGCGACGATATCGCCGACCGACATGCGCGGACTGAGCGAACCATAGGGATCCTGGAAGACCACCTGCAGCTGGTTGCGCAACGGCCGCATCTCGCTGAACGAATAGCCGGCTATATCCTTGCCGACAAAGGCGATCCGCCCTTGCGAGGAGATCAGCCGGGTGAGCGCCAGGCCGAGCGTGGTCTTGCCGGAACCGGATTCGCCGACGACGCCGAGCGTCTGGCCGGCGCGCAGCGAAAGGTCGATGCCGTCGACCGCCCTGACGTGATCGACGACACGGCGCATCAACCCAGCCTTGATCGGGAACCAGACGCGAATGTCAGACCCTTCCATCACCACCGGCTTCGACGGATCGGCCAGCGGCGGCTCGCCGCGCGGTTCGGAGGCGAGAAGGTGGCGGGTGTATTCGTGCTTCGGGTTGGTGAAGACGTCCTCGACGGTTCCGGTTTCGACGATCCTGCCCTTGGTCATGACGCAGACGCGATCGGCGAATTTGCGGACGATGCCGAGATCATGGGTGATGAACAGCATCGACATGCCGTGCATGGCCTTCAACTGCCGCAGCAGCTCAAGGATCTGCGCCTGCACGGTAACGTCGAGTGCCGTGGTCGGCTCGTCGGCGATCAGCAATTCCGGCCGGTTGGCAAGTGCCATGGCAATCATGACGCGCTGGCGCTGGCCGCCTGACAGTTCATGCGGATAGGCCTTCAAGCGCTTTTCCGGCTCGCGGATTCCGACCTGGTTCAGCAATTCCAGCACGCGCTCACGCGCCGGCTGGCCGGTGAGGCCCTGGTGCAGCGCCAGGATTTCGGCGATCTGCTTTTCGATCGAATGAAGCGGATTGAGCGAAGTCATCGGCTCCTGGAAGATCATGGTGATGTCGTTGCCGCGCACCTCGCGCAACGCCCGCTCCGACGCCTTCAACAGGTCCTTGCCCTTGAACAGGATTTCACCGGAGGGATGGCTTGCCGAGGGATAAGGCAGAAGCCGCAGGATCGAATTGGCCGAAACCGACTTGCCGGAACCGGATTCGCCGACGAGCGCCACGACCTCGCCCTTGGCGATGTCGAAGGAGATGTGATCGACGGCCAGCGAAGTCTCACCGCCCTGGTGAAAGGCAACCGAGAGATCGCGGACGGAGAGCAGCGTTTCTGTCATGTCACTCATTGAAACGTCTTTCTCGGATCGAAGGCATCGCGCACGGCTTCGCCGATGAAGATCAGCAGGGACAGCATGATCGACATGGCGAAAAAGGCCGTCAGCCCGAGCCAGGGCGCCTGCAGGTTGCTCTTGCCCTGGGCGATCATCTCGCCGAGCGAAGGAGAGCCCGGCGGCATGCCGAAGCCCAAGAAATCGAGCGAAGTCAGCGTGGTGATCGAGCCGGAGAGGATGAAGGGCAGGAAGGTGAGCGTCGCGACCATGGCATTGGGCAACAGGTGGCGCCACATGATGGTGCGATTATTGACGCCGAGCGCGCGGGCGGCGCGGACATATTCGAAATTGCGGGCGCGCAGAAATTCGGCGCGCACGACGCCGACGAAGCCGACCCAGGAGAAGAGCAGCATGATGCCGAGCAGCACGAAGAAGCCGGGCGGCAGCAGTGCGGCGATGATCAGCAGGATGTAAAGCACCGGCATCGACGACCAGATCTCGATGAAGCGCTGCAACAGCAGATCGGTCCAGCCGCCGAAATAGCCCTGCACCGCGCCTGCCGTCACACCGATGATTGCCGAGCAGATGGTCAGCACCAGGCCGAAGAGCACGGATATGCGGAAACCGTAGATGACGCGGGCCAGCACGTCGCGCGCCTGATCGTCAGTGCCGAGCCAGTTGAGATTGCCGAGGGTGCAATCCGGATCATTCACGCCTTGCGGATAACCGGCGCAGCGCTCCTCCTTGGTCATCAGCCAGAAGGGGGCGGTGGGGGCCGAATGCGGAATGTTGGAATTGACCGAGCGGTAGGAATAGCGGATCGGCGGCCAGATCATCCAGCCATTGGCATTGATCTCGTCTGAGATCACCGAGGAACGGTAGTCGGTCTCGGCCAGGAAGCCGCCGAACTTATCCTCAGGATAGTCGACGAGGACAGGAAACAGGATCTCGCCCTTGTAGGAGGCGACGATCGGCCGGTCGTTGGCGAGGAATTCGGCAAACAGGCTGAGGACGAACAGCAGCAGGAACAGCCACAGCGCCCAGTAACCGCGGCCGTTTGCCCGGAAATTCTGCCAGCGGCGGATGTTGGTCGGCGAGAGCAGGCCCTTGCGCGGCGGCTTGACGGGTGTTGCGACAGCAGGATTTGCGGCGGCGTCCATCAGACATCCCTCCGCTCGAAATCGATGCGCGGATCGATCCAGGTGTAGATCAGGTCGGAAACCAGGCTGACGACGAGGCCGAGCAGCGAGAAGATGTAGAGCGTTGCGAAGACGATCGGATAATCCCGATTGATGACCGAGAGATAGCCGAGACGACCGAGGCCATCCAGCGAGAAGATGTTTTCGATCAGCAGCGAGCCGGTGAAGAAAGCGGAAATGAAGGCGCCGGGAAAACCGGCGATGATGATCAGCATGGCGTTGCGGAAGACATGACCGTAGAGCACCTGTCGCTGGTTCAAGCCCTTGGCGCGGGCGGTGACGACATATTGCTTCTTGATCTCCTCGATGAAGGAGTTCTTGGTGAGCAGCGTCGTCGTCGCGAAGGCGGAGAGCGAAAGCGAGATCAGCGGCAAGGTCAGGTGCCAGAAATAGTCGAGCGGCTTCTGCCACCAGGCCAGCTGGTCGAAATTGTCGGAGACGAGACCGCGCAGCGGAAACCAGTCATAGAAGGAGCCGCCGGCAAAAAGCACGATCAGCAGAATGCCGAAGAGGAAGCTCGGCACGGCATAGCCGACGACGATGACGCCCGAGGTCCAGACATCGAAGGTCGATCCATCCTTGACCGCCTTGCGGATGCCGAGCGGGATGGAGATGGCATAGGAGAAGATCAGGATCCAGATGCCGAGCGAGATCGACACCGGCAGCTTCTCTTTGACGAGTTCGAGCACGGAGGTGTTGCGGAAGAAGCTCTCGCCGAAATCGAAGCGGATGTAATTCCACATCATCTCGCCAAAACGGGTCAGTGGCGGCTTGTCGAAGCCGAATTGCTTTTCGAGCTTGGCGATCAGTTCCGGATCGAGCCCCTGGGCACCGCGATATCTGGAGCCTTCGTCGCTGCTGCCGCCGCCGAGAAGATCACCACCGCCGGACAGGCGCTGGTCGGCACTGTCGGCCTGGCCGGTCAATTGGGCGATCACCTGCTCGACGGGTCCGCCGGGGGCGAACTGAATGACAGTGAAGGAAATCGCCATGATGCCGACGATGGTCGGGATCATCAAAAGCAGGCGGCGAAGGATATAAGCGCCCATCAGCCTTCAGCCTCCGGGAATGTTTTTCTCGTGTGCCCGCCGTCCAGTCCAATGCCGCTCAATCCGCCAGCCTTTCCTTGCCGGCGCTGCCGGCTTGTGGTGATTCGCTTGTGCCATTTGGAGCCGAGGGCCCCTCTATTGCAAGCCCGCTCATTTTGCCGAGGTGGACCACCATGCATCGGGGAAGCCAAGGCTGTAGGCCGGAAACTCGGCCGGATGCGTGACCGTGTTCCAGTAGGCGATGTTATAGGTATTACGGTAGAACAGCGGGATGACGTAGTGATTTGCTAGCAATACGCGGTCCATGGCTTTGATTGCTGCAACCTGTTCATCACGGTTCGGCGCGAAGATAATCATGCGAATGAGCTCATCGACCGCCGGGTTGGCAATGCCAGCGTAATTGCGAGAGCCCTGTTGATTGACAGAGCCGGATCCCCAATAGTCGGCTTGCTCGTTGCCCGGATTCATGGTCTCCGCCCAGACATTCCAGATCATATCATAGTCGAAGCTGCGTTCGCGGTTGACAGCTTGCGAGGCATCGACCGTCCGAACCCGCGCATCTATGCCGATTTTCTTGAGATTGCTGGCATAGGGCACCGCCCAGCGCTCCAACATCGGGCTCGACAACAGGATCTCGAAACTCATCGGCTGGCCGGTCTTGCTGTTGACCATGCGATTGCCCTTCAGCTCCCAGCCAGCGTCTTTCAGCAGCGCGATCGCCTTGCGGAGGTTGTCACGGCTCTTCTGCGGATCGCCGCCGACCGGATTGGTATAGGGTGTGGTGAAAATTTCTGCCGGCACCTTGTCCTTCATGCCCTGCAGAATTTCCAGTTCTCTCCCCTGCGGCAAGCCGGAAGAGGCAAGTTCCGTATTCCAGAAATAGCTGTCGATGCGTTTGTAGCTGTTGAAAGCAACGGTGCGGTTCAGTTCCTCGAAGTCGAACCCGTAGTTTAGGGCCTCGCGGACCCTGATATCCTTGAACAGGTCACGCCGCATGTTGGGCACGAGCGCTTGCAGGATGCCGGTGGAACGCAGCGGGTTGGCCACCTCCTCCTTCTTGACCCGTCCTTCCTTCACCGCGGGAAAATCATATCCCGTCGCCCAGCGGGCAGCGGTAGTTTCCTGCCAGTAGTCGCTACTGCCGGCGCGAAAGGCTTCGAACTCGACGTCCCGATCGCCGAAATAGGTGTAGATGACGTTGCGGAAATTGTTCTGGCCGACATTCACATTGAGGTCCTTGCCCCAATAGTCGTCACGCAGTTCATAACGGATTGTGGCGCCGGGCGAGAAGGAAGCGATCTTGTAAGGTCCGGACCCCATCACGGGCTCCAGCGTCGTCCTGGTAATGTCGCGCGGCTTGCCGTCCGGTCCCGGCGCTTCCCACCAATGTTTCGGGACGACCATCAACTGGCCGAGAATGTTCGGCAGTTCGCGATTGTTCTTCTCATCGAAGGTGAAAGTGACGTCGCGCTCGCCGGTCTTTTCCGCTTTGACGACATGCGTGTAATAGTTGCCGGCAAGCGGGTTCAATTCCTTGGTCTTGTCCAGACTGAAGATGACATCTTCAGGGGTTATCGGCTGACCATCGGCCCATTTCGCTTCCTTCCGCAGCCGAAAGGTCGCGCTCGATACGTCATCGGGAACGGAGAGCCCTTCGGCAAGCAGGCCGTAGGAGACGAGAAGTTCGTCATCTGCCGGCTTCAGCAACGTGTCGTAAACAAGCGACAGACCGACCGCTGTCTGGCCTTTCGCAAGCAGAGGATTGAAAGTGTCGAAGGCGCCGCTAGCGGAAAGACGGAGATCTCCACTTTTCGGGGCATCGGGATTGACGTAGTCGAAATGCGCAAAGCCCGGCTTGTACTTCATCTCGCTGACGACCGAGCTTCCGATCTGAAACGGCTGATCCTGCGCCATTGCCGTCAATGGCGCCAGAGCAGCAGCAAGCGATAGAACCAAACCGAACTTCGACCACAATCCCGCCATTCACGCTTTCCCCTTATAATTGACGGTTCGACAATACGAAAAATACGGGCGAAAAACAGGAGAGAGTTTGGTTTTTGCCGGGCTCGCGAAATTTTGAACCATCGGCTCGCTTGAAGGCGTCGCCTCTTCGAGCCGCCTTCGCAACATGCGGCCGCACGCGCTGCGGCGATCCGTCACCGCCGCCTCCTATCCCCGCCAGCCAAATCATCGATTCACCAAAATCGCTTTTCACGATAGATTCGATCGCAAATCACTTCGGCAGCGGTTCAAGGGAATAGTATGGCTTTCGGCTTCGCTCAGGCTTTCAGGACATTCGGCAAACTGACGCTTGCCGGCGCAATCGGCGCAAGCCTTGCCGCCGGCGACGTCGGCGCGGAGCAGAAGACCCCGAGCCCGGGCAGCGCCAAGGGGCAGTTCGGCGCCGTCGGCCTGCCGACGCAGGGGCCGGCGCAGCCGATCGGCTTTTACGCGAAAGGCTGTATGACGGGTGCGGTGGCGCTGCCGACCGACGGGCCGACCTGGGAGGCAATGCGGCTTTCGCGCAACCGCCGCTGGGGCAATCCGGCAATGATCGCATTGCTCGAGCGTCTTTCTGAGGATGGCGCCAAATATGCCGGCTGGCCGGGCCTGCTCGTCGGCGACATCGCGCAGCCGCGTGGCGGGCCGATGTTGAACGGTCACGCCTCGCATCAGATCGGCCTCGATGCCGATGTCTGGTTTACGCCGATGCCGGCGCGCCGCATGACGGCGCAGGAGCGCGAGGATCTGCCCTTCACCTCGATGCTGCAGAAGGACAAGTTCCTGACCGTCGACCCCAAGGTGTGGACGCCATCGCGGGCGCGGCTGTTGATGCTGGCGGCAAGCTATCCCGAGGTGGAGCGTATCTTCGTCAATCCGGCGATCAAGAAGAAGATGTGCGATACTTGGACGGGCGACCGCACCAATCTCGGCAAGCTCCGGCCGGAATACGGCCATGACTCGCATTTCCACATCCGCATCAAATGCCCGGCCGGCGCGGCCGGATGCACACCGCAGCCCCCTGTTGCCGCCGGCGACGGCTGCGACAAGTCGCTCGCCTGGTGGTTCACGCCGGCGCCCTGGGCGCCGCCGAAACCGCCGAAGCCCGGCGCCAAGCCGCCGAAGCCGCCGCGCGAGATGATGGTCTCCGACCTGCCGAAGGCCTGCGCCGCCGTGCTCGATGCCGCTTCCGTCGCCTCGATGCAGGCCGCCACCTATGGCGGGCCTTCGGCCGCAAGCGCCCTCACCGCCGCTCCGGCCGCGGAGCCCGCTGCCGATGCCGACGGAGAACTGCCCGATGTCGGCCCGGTTCCGAACGACAAGCCGGCGATCCAATAAGGAGCACCGGCGCCTTGTCTTTCAAATCGCAAATTCTTGGTATAGAAGCGGTCAAATCGATTGAATTGCTTGGGTGGAGGGGTTGATGGCCGGCGGTAAATGCCTTGCATTGATTGCGCATGACCAGAAGAAGGACGACATGGCGGACTTCGCCCGCGCCAACCGGGACATTCTCTCCCGCTGGAAGATCGTCGCCACCGGCACGACTGGCGGGCGGGTGCTCGACGCCGCCCCCGATCTCGACGTCACGAGGCTAAAAAGCGGACCGCTCGGCGGCGACCAGCAGATCGGCGCGCTGATTTCGACCGGCGAGGTCGGCGCCCTGATCTTCTTCGTCGACCCCTTGACGCCGATGCCACACGATGTCGACGTTAAGGCGCTGATGCGGCTCGCCATCGTTTACGATATTCCGATGGCGCTCAACCACGCGACCGCTATAAAACTTCTTCCCACACTCGAAGCCTGATCAGCACGGAACCGGCCATGCCAAAACCGAACAACAGCACCGCTCCGCTGCCTTTCCCGATCCTGATCGGCGATATCGGCGGCACCAATGCCCGCTTCTCCATCCTGACCGATGCCTATGCCGAGCCGAAGCAGTTTCCGAACGTGCGCACGGCTGATTTCACCACCATCGACGAAGCGATCCAGAAAGGCGTGCTCGACAAAACAGCCGTGCAGCCGCGCTCGGCGATCCTTGCCGTCGCCGGCCCGATCAACGACGACGAGATCCCGCTGACCAATTGCGACTGGGTGGTGCGGCCAAAGACGATGATCGAAGGCCTCGGCATCGAGGACGTGCTCGTCGTCAACGATTTCGAGGCGCAAGCGCTGGCCGTCGCCGCCCTTTCGGACGAGAACCGCGAACGCATCGGCGACGCCACCGGCGACATGATCGCGTCGCGCGTCGTGCTCGGACCGGGCACCGGCCTCGGCGTCGGCGGGCTGGTGCATGCCCAGCACAGCTGGATCCCGGTTCCCGGCGAAGGTGGTCATATCGATCTCGGGCCGCGCAGCAAGCGCGACTATCAGCTCTTCCCGCATATCGAGACGATCGAGGGGCGTGTTTCGGCCGAGCAGATTCTCTGCGGGCGCGGTCTCGTCAACCTCTATAACGCCATCTGCGTGGTCGACGGCCTCAAGCCGACGATGAAGGATCCCGCCGACATCACCTCGCACGCGCTTGCCGGCAGCGACAAGGCGGCCGTCGAGACCGTCTCGCTGTTTGCCACCTATCTCGGCCGCGTGGCGGGCGACATGGCGATGGTGTTCATGGCGCGCGGCGGCGTCTATCTCTCGGGCGGCATCTCGCAGAAGATCCTCCCGGCGCTGAAGAAACCGGAATTCCGTTTGGCCTTCGAGGATAAGGCGCCGCATACCGCCCTGCTTCGCACCATCCCGACCTATGTGGTGACGCATCCCTTGGCAGCGCTTGCCGGGCTTTCCTCCTATGCCCGGATGCCGGCCAATTTCGGCGTCTCGACGGAGGGCCGCCGCTGGCGGCGTTAGGCTCGGGCGCGCACGGCAAAGAGAGCGTCCCCGGTGCGTCCTATCCGGACGCCTGGGCGCTCTAGCCAAACCGGTCCCAACTCTTTATAGACCCCGGCAAAAGTGCGCCTCGCCTTCGCGGAGCGCTTGGTCCGAGACAGGAAACCTCATTTTTGGAAGCGGCGGAAAGCAGAACGCAGAGCGTCAGCAGCGATACCGTAACCGGCATCCTGAAGCGCATCATCGCTGAAAACGGCCGCGACCATCTCTGGGGCTATGTCTTTGCGATTGTCTGTCTCATCGTGGTGGCGCTCTCGACGGCGTTTACCGCCTGGATCATGCGGGCGATCATCGACGAGGCCTTCGCCAACCGCCGCGCCGACGTCGTCTGGATCATCTGTCTTTCGATCTTCATCGCCTTCGTGCTGCGTGGTTTTGCGAGCTACGGCCAGGCGGTGGCGCTTTCCAAGGTCGGCAACAATATCGTCGCGCGTTACCAGCGCCGGCTGTATTCGCATCTGATGACCCTTTCGGTCGGCTTCTTCAGCGAGGCGCGCTCTGCCCATATCGCCGCGCAGGTGAGCCAGAACGTCAGCGGCATCCGCGACGTGCTCAACCTGACGATCACTTCGACCGTGCGCGACCTCTTGACCTTCATCTCGCTGCTCGGCGTGATGATCCTCCAGGATCCGCTGCTCAGCCTTGCCGTGTTCATCATGGCGCCGCCGCTGCTTTATGCGCTGCGCTATGTTTCCAAGCGGCTACGCTCGGCGACCCGCGAGGCGGTGCATTTGAACAGCCATGTGCTCGGCGCCATGCAGGAGACCATCCAGGGCATCGCCATCGTCAAAGCCTTTACGATGGAAGAGGAGCTGGAGCGCAAGGTCAACAAACTCATCACGGGCGCCGAAAACCGGGCGAACCGGATAGCCCGGCTGTCCGAACGCACCTCTCCGCTGACGGAGAGTTTCGCAGGCTTTGCCGTTGCCAGCGTGCTTGCCTATGCCGCCTACCGCTCGATCTACTACAATGTGCCGCCGGGCGCCTTCTTCTCCTTCGTGACCGCGCTGCTGCTGGCCTATGACCCGGCCCGCCGGCTCGCCCGCCTGCAGGTGCAGATGGAGCGTGCCGTCGTCAATGCGCGGATGATCTACGAACTGCTCGACATGGAACCGCGCCAGCGCGACCTGCCGGATGCAAAGCCGCTGGCGGTGACGCAGGCGAGGATCGAATTCCGCAATGTGTCCTTCGCCTACGGCAATGAGAGCGTGCTCAGCGGCGTGAGCTTCATCGCCGAGGGCGGCGCCACCACGGCGCTGGTCGGTCCCTCGGGCGCCGGCAAATCCACCGTCATCAGCCTCATTCCGCGCTTCTACGATCCGCGCGA
The DNA here is from genome assembly GCF_028994275.1 of Rhizobium binxianense. Lineage (NCBI taxonomy): Bacteria > Pseudomonadati > Pseudomonadota > Alphaproteobacteria > Hyphomicrobiales > Rhizobiaceae > Rhizobium > Rhizobium binxianense. The sequence goes on along the minus strand of NZ_CP118713.1, from coordinate 4,354,169 downwards.
AGGCGAAATCCTGATCGACGGGCAGGATATCGCCCACATCACCAAGAAGTCGCTGCGCCAGCAGCTCGCCTATGTCTCGCAGCAGCCCTATCTGTTCGAGGGCACGATCCGCGACAATATCCGCTACGGCCGGCCGGAGGCGACGGATGCCGAGGTGGAAGAAGCGGCCCGGCTTGCCTATGCGCATGACTTCATCTCGGCACAGCCGCAGGGTTACGAGACGGCCGTCGGCGAAAACGGCGTGACGCTTTCGGGCGGCCAGCGCCAGCGGCTGTCGATTGCGCGTGCGCTGGTGCGCAATGCGCCGATCCTGCTTCTCGACGAGGCGACGTCGGCCCTCGACACCGAATCCGAGGCGGCGGTTCAAAAGGCGCTCGACGAGGCGATGACCGGGCGCACCGTCGTCGTCATCGCCCACCGGCTTTCGACCGTGGTGCGCGCCGACAAGATCGTCGTCATGCAGCAGGGCCGTGTCGTCGAGCAAGGCAATCACGAGACGCTTGCGAAGGTCAGCGACGGTCTTTACGCTCGCCTCAACAATCTGCAGAGGCCTTCGGCCTCCGATTCACATTGACCTGGTGAGACTGAGATGAGCGATGCTGCGATGAAACTGGTGGTGGTTGGCGCAGCCGGGCGCATGGGCCAGACGCTGATCCGGCTCATCCATTCGATCGAGGGCGTGAGGCTACATGCCGCGGTCGAACGCACCGGCTCGCCCTTTATCGGCAAGGATGCCGGCGAGATTGCCGGTCTCGGCCCGACCGGCGTCATTATCGGCGACGATCCGCTCAACGCCTTTCTCGATGCCGAAGGCGTGCTCGACTTCACCTCGCCTGCCGCAACCGTGGAATTCTCAGGCCTCGCCGCGCAGGCGCGCATCGTACATGTGATCGGCACGACCGGCTGTTCGGCAGAGGACAACGCGAAGATCGCCGCCGCCGCCCGCCACGCCCGCGTCGTCAAGTCGGGCAATATGAGCCTCGGGGTCAATCTGCTCAGCGTGCTCGCCGAGCAGGCGGCACGTGCGCTCGAGCCTGCCGACTGGGATATCGAGATCCTGGAAATGCACCACAAGCACAAGGTGGATGCGCCTTCCGGCACCGCCCTTCTCTTCGGCGAGGCCGCGGCCAAGGGCCGCGGCATCGAACTCGCCTCGAAATCGGTGCGGGTGCGCGACGGCCATACCGGCGCCCGCGAGGCGGGCACGATCGGCTTTGCCACGCTGCGCGGCGGTTCCGTCATCGGCGAGCATTCGGTGCTTCTTGCGGGAGAAGGCGAAATCGTCACGCTGTCGCACAGTGCGGCCGACCGCTCGATCTTTGCGCGCGGCGCCATCAAGGCGGCCCTTTGGGCGCGCGACAAGAAGCCGGGTCTCTATTCCATGCTCGACGTGCTCGGGCTTTCTTCCCAATAACGATACTACGGAGGCATATTCATGAGCGGTACCCTCGTCCTCGTCCGCCACGGCCAGAGTGACTGGAACCTGAAGAATCTCTTCACCGGCTGGAAGGATCCCGATCTGACCGAACTCGGAATTCAGGAAGCCAAGGCCGGGGGTGAGGCGCTGGCCGAATACGGGATCAAATTCGACGTCGCTTACACCTCGGCGCTTGTGCGCGCGCAGCACACCTTGAAGCTCGTCCTCGACAAGGTCGGCCAGCCCGATCTCCAGACGATCCGCGACCAAGCGCTGAACGAGCGCGACTATGGCGATCTCTCCGGCCTCAACAAGGACGATGCGCGCGCCAAATGGGGCGAGGAACAGGTGCATGTCTGGCGCCGCTCCTATGACGTGCCGCCTCCGGGCGGCGAAAGCCTGCGCGACACCGGCGCCCGCGTCTGGCCCTATTACCTCACCGAAATCCTGCCGCGCGTGCTCAGGGGCGAAAAGGTGCTGGTTGCCGCACACGGCAATTCGCTGCGCTCGCTTGTCATGGTGCTCGACAAGCTGAGCAAAGAAGGCGTGCTCGCCCTCAACCTCGCGACCGGTGTGCCGATGGTCTACAAGCTGAAGGCGGATTCCACCGTCGCCTCCAAGGAAGTGCTCGGCGACATGTCGGGCGCGCACTGAATTCGGTACGGCGTGCCACTGGAATCGGCTGGCACGCCTTCCAATTCTGGGCCTCAGTTCTCGATCGTGAACTGCACCCGGTCGGCCGCAAAGCGGCTGATCGAATATTGTACCGGCACGCCGTCAAGATCGGTATTCATCGCCTTGGTAATCAGCAGGATCGCGCCGGGGGTGAGTTCGAGGTCGGCCATGTCGGCGGCACTCGCATGAGCGGCCGTCACCTCGGTGGTCGCTCTGATATAGTCCGACAGGCCGAGTTCGGCGAAAGCCTTGGTGATCGATTCATGCTTCCGGTAGGCTTGACCGATCCCGGCGAAGCGGATGGCGGGAAACCAGCTCGTCGCCTTTGAAACCGGCCGCCTGTCGGCATGGCGCAGGGTTTCCAGACGGATCACCTCTTCTCCCGACTTCAGGCCCAGCCAGCGGGCGATCTCAGCACTCGCTTCCTCCTTCGCTTCATCGAGCAGAAGGCCGCGCATCTCACGCGCCTGATCGCCGATGCCGGCGCTGAAGCGCGTACGCTTTGTGATCGGGAAATTCAGCCGCTCCCTGCGCTCGATCAGCGTGCCGCGACCTTGTACCGCACGCACGATTCCCTCCTGCGCCAGCGCCGCCAAAGCGCTGCGCACCGTATGCCGGTTGACGCCGAATTGCTGCGCCAGGATCGTTTCCGGCGGCACCATGCCGGTTTCGTCATAGATGCCGCTGCTGATCGCCTCGCGAATCCGGTCGGCGATCTGGCGCCAGAGCGCCACGCCGGTCTGCCTTTGCACCTGTTTCAATCCCGCCATTCGCCCTGTCCTGCCATTTCAAACCGGCGACGTCACACGCTTGTCACGACATCGATTTAAGCGTAGTTGTATCTTGTATGGTTGTCTATATCAATAGACATTTTAGAGGAAGCGGCGATGATCTCAGCGGACAGGAAAGACGCTGCGTCACAGACGGCATCCGGGCGCAAACGCGCCGCCGATCTGCTGGCGCGCGCGGAACGCAGCGAACTCCAGGCGGTCTGGGATGCGTTGCCGCAAAAGCCTGCGGCGCATCCGGTGCGCGGGCCGGAGACCGGGCTGGTGATGGTGCGTGGGCGCATCGGCGGCGGCGGCGCGCCCTTCAATCTTGGCGAAGTGACGGTGACACGGGCGACCGTCCGGCTTGATTCCGGCGCGGTCGGCCATGCCCAGGCGCTCGGCACCGACCGCGAGAAGGCCCGGCTTGCGGCGGTCTTCGACGCGCTCTGGCAGGAGGAGGCGACGAAGGATTTCGTCGAACAGGCGCTGCTTTTGCCGATCGCCGAGCGGATCGCCGATGCCGAACGCCGCAAGGCCGACGAGACGGCGGCGACCCGCGTCGATTTCTTCACCATGGTGCGGGGAGACAACTGATGGGCCTGAAGACAGAAGCGCTGACCGGCGGCTTTGCCGAGCCGGTCTTTCATGCCCAGAGCGTCTTCAAGATGCTGATGGACGGCATGGCCCGCCCCGGCACGATCCAGACCGTTCAGCCCGATGCCGCGCCACCGGCGCCGCTCGGCATCGCCGCCGGCGCGATCGCGTTGACGCTTTGCGACCACGACACATCAGTCTGGCTTTCCCAGGGACTGGCGAAATCGGCCGTGCCGGAGTGGCTCGGCTTCCACACCGGTGCGCCGCTGACCACCGAAAAGGCCGAGGCGCGCTTTGCCTTCACCGAGGCCGGCACCGCCCTTTCCTCTTTCGGTCTGTTTGCGTCCGGCACGCAGGAATATCCCGACCGCTCGACGACCGTCGTCATCGAACTCGCCGATCTTGAGGGCGGCCGCAGGCTGGCGCTGATGGGTCCGGGCATCCAGAGCGTGACGGAGATCGCCCCCGTCGGTCTGCCGGAAACTTTCCTCAGGCTCTGGACCGAGAACCGCGCGCTCTTTCCGCGCGGCATCGACATCGTGCTGACGGCGGGCAAACATTTCCTCTGCCTGCCGCGCACCACCAAGATCACAGCAACGGAGATCTGAGCTCATGTATGTTGCCGTCAAAGGTGGCGAGGCCGCCATCGCCAATGCCCATCGGCTGCTCGCCGACCGCCGTCGCGGCGACCGTTCGCTGCCGGCGATCGGCATCGACCAGATCGTGGCGCAGTTGGCGCTCGCCGTCGACCGCGTGATGGCCGAGGCTTCGCTTTTCGACCGCACGCTCGCGGCGCTTGCCGTGCGCCAATCGCGCGGCGATATGATCGAAGCCATCTTCCTGCTGCGCGCCTACCGCACGACGCTGCCGTGCTTCGGCTATTCCAAGCCGCTCGACACGGCTGATATGACGATCGAACGCCGCATCTCGGCGACCTACAAAGATCTGCCGGGCGGACAGCTGCTCGGGCCTACCTTCGACTATACCCACCGCCTGCTCGATCCCTCGCTGCTTCAGGACGAGGCGGTCGAGACGCCGGCCCAGCGTCCGGCCGAGACCGGCCGCGTCATGCGCGTCTCCGAGATCCTCGGCGAGGAAGGCCTGATCGAAGCCGACGGCGACATGCCGGAGGATCACCAGATCGGCGATCTGACCCGCGAGCCGATGGAATTTCCGATGACCCGGGATCTGCGCCTGCAGGCGCTTGCCCGCGGCGACGAAGGTTTCCTGCTGGCGCTCGGTTATTCCACCCAGCGCGGCTATGGCCGCAACCACCCCTTCACCGGCGAAATCCGCATCGGTGACGTCGAGGTGGAATTCGACGTGCCGGAACTCGGTTTCACCGTCTCGCTCGGCACAATCCAGATCACCGAGTGCCAGATGGTCAACCAGTTCAAGGGTTCGGCCAAGGCACCGCCGCAATTTACCCGCGGCTACGGCCTGGTGTTCGGCCAGAGCGAGCGCAAGGCGATGGCGATGTCGCTCGTCGATCGGGCGCTACGCGCCGAAGAGCTCGGCGAGGATATCACCGCGCCGGCCCAGGACGAGGAATTCGTCATCTCGCATTCCGACAACGTCCAGGCGACAGGCTTCGTCGAGCACCTGAAGCTGCCGCATTATGTGGACTTCCAGGCCGAACTCGATCTCGTCCGCCGCATGCGCCGTGAATTCGAAGCCGCCCGCAACGGCGGCGAAGACATGAAGGAAGCCGCCGAATGAGCGATCTGGCCAGCTACAACTTCGCCTATCTCGACGAACAGACCAAGCGGATGATCCGCCGCGCCATCCTGAAGGCGATCGCCATTCCGGGCTACCAGGTGCCCTTCGCCTCGCGCGAAATGCCGATGCCCTATGGCTGGGGCACCGGCGGCGTGCAGGTGACGGCCTCGATCATCGGGCCTGACGACGTGCTGAAGGTCATCGATCAGGGTGCCGACGATACGACCAACGCCGTTTCGATCCGCGCTTTCTTCCAGAAGGTCGCCAATGTCGCGGTGACCACCCATACCAGCGAGGCGACGATCATCCAGACGCGCCACCGCATCCCCGAGGAAAAGCTCGGAGCCGGCCAGGTGCTCGTCTATCAGGTGCCAATCCCGGAACCGCTGCGCTTCCTCGAACCGCGCGAGACCGAGACCCGCAAGATGCATGCGCTCGAGGAATACGGCCTGATGCATGTGAAGCTCTACGAGGACATCGCCCATAACGGCCGCATCGCCACGACCTATGCCTATCCCGTCAAGGTGCATGGCCGCTACGTCATGGATCCCTCGCCGACACCGAAGTTCGACAATCCGAAGATGCACAGGTCGGAAGCGCTGCAGCTTTTCGGCGCCGGCCGCGAAAAGCGCATCTACGCGGTGCCGCCCTATACCGATGTCGTCAGCCTGGACTTTGAAGACCATCCCTTCGAAATCCAGCGCTTCGGCAAACCCTGCGCCCTTTGTGGCGCAGAGGAGGTCTACCTCGACGAGGTCATTCTCGACGACAAGGGCGGGCGCATGTTCGTCTGCTCCGATACCGACCATTGCGAAGACCGCCGCGCACAGGGGCATGCCGGCGAAATGCTGGCCCGGGAGGCTGCAGAATGACCGACACACCGCTTCTCAAAGTCCATGACGTTTCGAAATTCTACGGCAACCGCATTGGCTGCCGGAACATCTCCTTCGAGCTCTGGCCCGGTGAAGTGCTGGCCATCGTCGGCGAATCCGGTTCGGGCAAGACGACGCTGCTCAACTGCATCTCCACCCGGCTGATGCCGACGACCGGCAGCGTCGAATACCACATGCGCGACGGCAGCTACCGTGATCTCTACCGCATGAACGAGGCCGAACGGCGCTTCCTGATGCGCACCGACTGGGGTTTCGTGCACCAGAACCCGGCCGACGGCCTGCGCATGGCGGTCTCGGCCGGCGCCAATGTCGGTGAACGGCTGATGGCGATCGGCGACCGGCACTACGGCAAGATCCGCGCCTCGGCGATCGACTGGCTGGAACGCGTCGAGATCGACGCCGACCGCATCGACGACCAGCCGCGCGCCTTTTCCGGCGGCATGCGCCAGCGCCTGCAGATCGCCCGCAACCTCGTCACCGGCCCGCGCCTCGTCTTCATGGACGAACCCACAGGCGGCCTCGACGTCTCGGTGCAGGCGCGCCTGCTCGATCTCGTGCGCGGCCTCGTCAACGATCTCGGCCTCTCGGCCATCATCGTCACCCACGATCTCGCCGTCGCTCGCCTGCTCTCGCACCGGATGATGGTGATGAAGGACGGCTACGTCATCGAGCACGGCCTCACCGACCGGGTGCTCGACGATCCCAGAGAACCTTACACGCAGTTGCTCGTCTCCTCGATCCTGCAGGTTTGAGGCCCGAAACAAGGAAGAAGACATCATGCCAACGCCCCTCGTCGTTTCCGAAGTCTCGAAGAGCTTCACCATGCATCTGCGCGACGGCATCAAACTGCCCGTCGTCTCCGATGTCGCCTTTTCGGTCGCAGCAGGCGAATGCGTCGTGCTCGGCGGCCCCTCGGGCATCGGCAAGAGCTCGCTGCTGAAGATGATCTACGGCAATTATGCCGTCGACACCGGTCAGATCCTGATCCGCCACGACGAGCGCATCGTCGATCTGGCCTCCGCCGATCCGCGCACCGTGCTCAACGTGCGGCGCCATACGCTCGGCTATGTCAGCCAGTTCCTGCGCACCGTGCCGCGCGTGGCGGCGATCGACGTGGTCGCCGAACCGCTGGTGGCGCGCGGCGAAGAAGCCGCCACGGCACGAGAAAAAGCGGGCGCCCTGCTGGCCCGGCTCAATCTGCCGGAAGCGCTCTGGCAGCTTCCGCCCGCGACCTTCTCCGGCGGCGAGCAGCAGCGCGTCAACATCGCCCGCGGCTTCATCACCGAACACACGATCCTGCTTCTCGACGAACCCACAGCCTCGCTCGATGCCAGGAACCGTGCCGTCGTCGTCGGCATGATCGCGGAAAAGAAAACGGCAGGGGTGGCCCTTCTCGGCATCTTCCACGACGAAGAGGTGCGCGAAGCCGTCGCCGACCGCATCCTCGACGTCCAGCAATTCTCACCGAGAAAGATTGCCGCATGAGCCGCAAGCTTGGTATCGAGCCCTATTTTCATGAGACGGCCTCCGTCAGCGACTCCACCTTCGGACGCTATACGGAGGTCTCGGAACGCTGCCGCATCAGCGAGGCCGCCTTCGGCGATTATTCCTACATCATGCAGGACGGCTCCGTCTGGTGTGCGACGATCGGCAAATTCGTCAATATCGCCGCCGCCGTGCGCATCAATGCCACCAACCATCCGACCTGGCGCGCGACGCTGCATCATTTCACCTATCGCGCCGCCGACTACTGGCCGGACGGCGACATGGAGACGGACTTCTTCGCCTGGCGGCGCGCAAACCGCGTGACGATCGGCAACGACGTCTGGATCGGCCATGGGGCGACCATCTTGCCCGGCGTCAGCGTCGGCAACGGCGCGGTGATCGGGGCCGGCGCCGTCGTGTCCAAGGACGTTGCATCCTACACGATCGTCGGCGGCGTGCCGGGCAAACTCATCCGCGAGCGCTTTCCGAAAGAGATCGGCGAGCGGATGGACAGGCTTGCCTGGTGGGACTGGGAGCACGAGCGGTTGCGTCAGGCGCTGCAGGATTTCCGCAACCTGAGCGCGGAAGATTTCCTGTCCCGCTATAGTGGCTAAACCCTCGATATAGGGGCGGAGAATTGTGACAAGACTTACACAAATATGACATGCGAGGTTCATCAAGCGGGACTAATGCGATGCTGATCAAGGCCTGGATCGCAAGGGAAGAGCATGATGTTCGAGCTGAAGAATGTCACACGTCGGTTCGGAAAAAAGCTCGCCGTCGATGCCGTCACGCTCGACATTCCCCAGGGCCAGATGGTCGGCATCATCGGCCGCTCCGGCGCCGGCAAGTCGACGCTGCTGCGCATGATCAACCGCTTGCAGGAGCCGAGCTCCGGCTCCATTCACTTCGCCGGCGTCGAGGTCTCTGGGCTTCGCGGCCGGGCGCTGCGCAACTGGCAGCGCGACTGCGCGATGATCTTCCAGCAGTTCAACCTGGTGCCGCGCCTAGATGTTCTCACAAATGTCATGCTCGGCCGCCTCAATCACCGCTCGACGCTGATGAGCCTGCTCAACATCTTCACCCGCGAGGAGCGCGTGCATGCCATCGCGGCGCTGGAACGCCTCGGCATCGAGCAGACGGCGCTGCAGCCGGCCGGCACGCTGTCCGGTGGCCAGCAGCAGCGCGTAGCAATCGCCCGCGCGCTGATGCAGAACCCGAAGATGGTGCTCGCCGACGAACCGATCGCCTCACTCGACCCGTTGAACGCCAAGATCGTCATGGATGCGCTGCGCGATATCAACGAGCGCGAGGGCATCACCGTCATCACCAACCTCCACACGCTCGATACCGCCCGCAATTATTGTGAGCGCATCGTCGGCATGGCCGGCGGCCGCGTCGTCTTCGACGGCAAGCCCACGGAATTGACGGCCGAAGCGGTGAAGGAAATCTACGGGACGGATAAGGACGGCGCCGGCATCGACGAAACGGTGACCTCGACATCGATCAATATCGCCCCCGAGCGGGCAGACAATCAATCCGCCGGCACCCAACCGCTGGCGCTGGCCGGTCTTTAGAGACGGCCGCGATCGAGCGCCCGCGTCAAGGGCACACTTCTTCGTAACGGGAAGGCCGGGGACACCGGTCAATAGGAGAGAACATGTTGAAGAAAGCACTCTTTGCGGCAACGGCGCTCTTCGCGCTCGCCGGCGCCGGCCATGCTGCAGATCTCAAGGAATTCCGCATCGGCATCCTCGGCGGCGAAAATGAAACCGACCGCCTGCGCAACTACGCCTGCCTTGCCGACCACCTGAAGCAGGAATTCGGCTTCGAGAAGGTTTCGCTCTTCCCGGCCGCCGATTATGACGGCGTCATCCAGGGCCTGCTCGGCGGCACGCTCGACTTCGCCGAACTCGGCGCTTCCGGCTACGCAGCCGTCTACATCAAGGATCCAAAGGCTGTCACGCCGATCCTGACGACGCAGCAGAAGGACGGCTCGACGGGCTACTACTCGATCGGCCTCGCGCTGAAATCATCCGGCATCAAGTCCATCAAGGACGCCAAGGGCAAGAAGCTCGGCTACGCCGATCCGGACTCCACCTCCGGCTATCTCGTTCCGCTGACGCAGATCCCGAAGGACACGGGCATGCCGAACGACAAGTTCTTCGCTTCGACGCAGTTCAACGGCGGTCACGAGAACAACCTGCTTGCCGCTTATGACGGCAAGGTCGACGTCGCCGTCGACGACAGCTCGGGCCTCGGCGATTTCAAGGATGGCTACACCTCCGGCACCTTCCGCAAGGAAGTGGACAAGGGCGCCGTCGACCCGAACAAGCTCGTTGAAGTTTGGCGTTCGCCGCTGATCCCGAACGGCCCGCTCGTCGTTCGCAACGCTCTTGGCGAAGAATGGCAGACGAAGCTTGCAGCCTTCTTCACGGCTCTGCCGGAGAAGGATCACAAGTGCTTCGCAGCTGTCGAAGGCGGCGACTACAAGGGCTATTCGCCGGTCAAGCACGACTTCTACAACGCCGTCGTTGAAGTTCGCAAAGCTGCTATCGGCGGCTGATCGGCTTTCCGGAATGCGGGGCGGTCGGAAACGGCCGCCCTTTTCTTAGTGACTACAGCGCCGCGCGTCTCGTAAGACGCGCAAAGGACGCTGTAGCACTTTGAATTGCTGCATAATTCTATCCTCAAATCGATCTCGATTTGAGGATAGAATTACGAAGTAGGCGAGGCGTTGATGACTATTGCCGATACACAGCCGCACATGCAGAGTACGCAGGAGATCGCTACGGCCTGGGGCCGGATGGTCGCCAAGCGCCGCTTCTACACGGTTCTCGGCCTGGTTATTCTCGTTGCAGCTTTCGTCAGCTCCGTCCGCTTCGCCGACGAGAGCAATGCCGGCCATTTCTTCGATCGCCTGCCGCATCTCTTCGACTTCCTGAGCTGGCTCATCCCCAAGGATTGGAACGACGTCTGGCGCGCGCTGTTCGACATAGCGAGCGTGAACGACAGAGGCGGCGAGGAATTCAATTTCGACAGGGGCCGCGTCTACGTCTGGGGCGCCTTCTACATTCCCGAATATTTCGAGCTGATGATCGTCACGATCAACGTGGCGCTGATCTCGACGATCGTCGCCTTCGTCTTAGCCGTTCCCTTGAGCTTCTTTGCCGCCCGCAACCTGACGAATTCATGGCCGCTGCGCATCTTCACCAAGCGGCTGATGGAATTCCTGCGCGCCTTCCCCGAGATCGTCATTGCCGGCCTGTTTTCGGCGATCCTTTCGATCGGGCCGGTCGCCGCCATCATTGCCATCACCCTGCACACGATCGGGGCGCTCGGTAAACTCTTCTATGAAGTGGCCGAGAATATCGACATGAAGCCCGATGAGGGCATGAAAGCCGTCGGCGCCAACTGGTGGGAACGCGTGCGCTTCGGCGCCCTGCCGCAGGTGCTGCCGAATTTCACCTCCTACGCGCTGCTGCGCCTCGAGATCAACGTGCGCGCCTCGACCATCATCGGCGCTGTGGGCGGCGGCGGTATCGGCGAGGAACTGAAGCTTTCGATCTCGCGCGGCTTCGGCGCCAAGACGATGGCGCTCGTTCTGCTGCTGTTCGTGACCATCGTCGCCGTCGACCAGTTCTCCGCATGGCTGCGCCGCCGCCTGGTCGGCGAGCAGGCTTTCCTTCTGCAACATTGAGGCCGCCATGACTGTGATCGACGCAAACCGCATGCACGAGATCGAAGCCCGCTATCCGGAATATTTCCACCGGTCGTTCCGCCAGCGTTTCGGCGGGCTGATGGTCGTCATCGCCACACTGCTCTACGGCTTCTACGCCGTCTGGTTCTTCGATCTGCCCAAGCTCTTTGCCGAAGCCCATTGGGAGCGTGTCGGCATCTATCTCAGCCAATGGGTGAGTTACGACGTTCAGCCGGAATTCCGCATTGGGGATGACGGCTCGATCGAGGTGCGCTATCCGCGTTTCTCGCCGCTCGGCGACAATCCGCATCCAGACTGGCTGGTCAACAACCCCGACGGCAGCATCACCGTTTCTATCAGCGGCACCAGCCGCACCGTCACCGTCTCGAAGAGCGAGACGATCGTCACCGCGCACGGCGTCAGCGTCCCCGTCGACGTTTCGAGCGGCGCGCCGAAAGTCGTCGGGCCGGTGCCCGGCTGGATGACGGTTTATGACGACAACGTGCTCGCCGATCTCGGCTTTGCCGGCAATGTCAGCATTTCCGTCGACAGGGTGAAAATCCGCAAGCGTTTTATCGGCTGGGCGAATTTCATCTTCGATACGCAATCGTCCTTCTTCGACAAGCCGGTCGGCGAGGTTATCAGCCTCATCGTCTCCGGCCCGCGCATCAAGCCCGACCAATCCAACCTGTCGCTCGCCTTCGACGACATCTGGAACAACAGCGAATGGCAGCACGGCGACGTCTGGACCAAGCTTTTCCAGACGATCGTCATGGCGTTCCTCGGAACTTTGCTCGGCTCGCTCGCCGCCTTCCCGCTCGCCTTCATGGCAGCGCGCAACATCACGCCGAACCGCTTCCTGAACCAGGTGCTGAAGCGCTTCTTCGATTTCCTGCGCTCGGTCGACATGCTGATCTGGGCGCTGTTCCTGACGCGCGCCTTCGGTCCCGGCCCGCTTGCCGGCAGCGGCGCGATCTTCCTCACCGAAACGGGCACACTCGGCAAGCTCTATGCCGAAGGGCTCGAAAACATCGACAACAAGCCGCGGGAGGGCGTCAAATCGACCGGCGCTGAGACCGTGCTCGTCCATCGTTACGGCATTATGCCGCAGATTGTTCCCGTCATCGTCAGCCAGACGCTCTACCAATGGGAATCCAACGTGCGCGGCGCGACCATCATCGGCGCCGTCGGCGCGGGCGGCATCGGCCTCAAACTCTGGGAGGCCATGCGCACCAATGCCAACTGGGAAAACGTCGCTTACATGGTCATTCTGATCCTCATCGTCGTCTTCCTTTTCGACGCCGCCTCGAACGCGCTGCGTCATCGGCTGATGGGCACGAAAGCGCACTGATCCGCCGGACAAAAGGCGATGGCGGCGTCGTCATCATCATTCTGTCACGGAAATCTTTTAGCCGGAACCTGCTTGCGGTTCGCCGCCAAATCACTGCACATTGCGCTCCCCGTTTCGACGATCCCCAGGATAAAAGCCTTGCGCTACGCTCTCTATTTCTCGCCGCCGAAGGATGATCCCCTCGTCGGCGCGGCCTCGCTCTGGCTCGGCCGCGATGCCTTCAGCGGTGAGACCTACGCCGCACCGGACCATGAGCGGCTCGGCCAGGCGGAGCAGTTCGAGCTGACCGCCGATCCGCGCCGCTACGGCTTTCATGCGACGATCAAGGCGCCATTTTCGCTCGCGGCCTCCGTCACCGAGAAGGATCTCCTGACGGTTGCCGAGGAGTTTGCCGCGCGCACCCCCGCCTTCGAGCTTCCCGAGCTGGTGCTCGGCCAGCTCGGCCGTTTTTTTGCCCTCGTTCCCTCTTCTCTTCATCAACCTCTTCAGGATTTCGCCGCGAAGGTGGTAAAGTCCTTCGAGCCGTTCCGCGCAGCGCTTTCTCCGGCCGATGTCGCGCGGCGCAACCCGGAGAAGCTCAGCGACAGCCAGCGCGCCAATCTGCAGCGCTGGGGTTATCCTTACGTCATGGAGGATTTCGGCTTCCACATGACGCTGAGCGGGCAAGTGCCCGAGACACGCGCCGAGGTGATGAAAGCGATTCTGACCGAGCGTTTTGCCGATTTCACCGGCCGGCCGCTTTCGATTTCCGGCCTTGCCGTCTTCGTCGAGGAGACGCGCGGCGCCCCGTTCAAAGTTCATTCCTGGCTGCCGCTTGCCGGCGCCAAAAGCTGAAAGACCCGACGACATGAGCAAAGAGACCGTGTTTTCCAACGCCCGCATCGTTCTCGAGGATAACATCCTCGCAGGCTCGATTCTCATCCGCGACGGCAAGATCGCCGATATTTCCGAGGGGAGTTCGGTAGCCGGCGAAGATTTCGAAGGCGACTACGTCATTCCCGGCCTCGTCGAGCTGCATACCGACCATCTCGAAGGCCATTACCAGCCGCGTCCCGGCATTCGCTGGAACAAGACCGCCGCGGTCCAGGCGCACGACGCCCAGATCGTCACATCGGGCATTACCACGGTGTTCGACTGCCTGCGCATGGGTGCGGACGAGGACGGCGGCTTCGAACACGGCGAAATGCGCGAGATGGCCGATGCCATCCAGTCGGCGGAGAAGGAAGGCCGGCTGCGCGCCGAGCACCTGCTGCACCTGCGCTGCGAGGTCTCGGCCGACAATGTGCTTGAACATTTCGGCGATTTCGAAGACGACCGGCATGTGCGGCTGGTCTCACTGATGGATCACGCGCCCGGCCAGCGGCAGTTCCAGACCATGGATCAATATATCTTCTACTACCAGAAGAAGCGCGGCCTGAGCGACGAGGTTTTTGCCCGTTTCGTCGCCAAGCGCCAGGCGGAATCGGCGCGCAATTCGACGCCGCACCGCAACGCCATCGCCAAGGTCTGCGCCGAGCGCGGCATCACCGTGGCAAGCCATGACGACGCGACGCTTTCCCATGTCGACGAGGCGATCGACAACGGCGTGCGGCTTGCCGAATTCCCGACCAGCTTCGATGCCGCCCGGGCGTCGCACGAGCACGGCATGAGCGTGCTGATGGGCGCGCCGAACATCGTGCGCGGCAAATCCCATTCCGGCAACATCGCCGCCCGGGACCTTGCCGAAATGGGCGTGCTCGACGTGCTTTCCTCCGATTACGTGCCGCTGAGCCTGCTGCACGCCCCGTTCATCCTCGCCGATGAAGTCGAGAGCATTACGCTGCCGAAGGCGATCGCCATGGTGACGTCGACGCCTGCCCGCACCGTCAGCCTCGATGATCGCGGCCGGATCGCCACCGGGCTGCGTGCCGATCTCGTCCGCGTTCACCGCTCGCATGGCGTGCCGGTGACACGCTCCGTCTGGCGCCAGGGACGCCGTGTCGCATGACGCCGCACGAACCCCATGCCGGAGCCGGAGCCGAACGCGGCATCATGGTCGTCGTCGTCGGGCCGAGCGGCGCCGGCAAGGATACGCTGATGAACCTCGCGGCAAAGCGTTTTGCCGGGCGCGACACCGTGCACTTCGTCCGCCGCGTGATCACCCGTCACCGTGACGCCGGCGGCGAAGACCATCTTTCCGTCTCCCTCGAAGGGTTTGCCGCCATGGAGCAGTCAGGCTCCTTCGCCGTCTGGTGGGAAGCGCACGGTTTGAAATACGGCATTCCGGCCGAGGTCTCGGTGGCGCTGTCGCGCGGCCATGTCGTCGTCGCCAACGGCTCGCGTTCGGCGCTGCACCGCTTCCAGGCCGCTTTCCCCCGCCTGAAAGTCATCAACGTCACCGCCCGTCCCGAAGTGCTCGCCGGCCGGCTGGAGGCACGCGGCCGCGAGACGCATGAGGATATCATGGCCCGGCTCGCCCGCGGGCCGCTGACGGTGCGCGGCGAATACGACGTGACGGATCTCGACAATAGCGGTTCGCTCGAAGAGGCCGAGCAGAAGATGGTCAAGATCCTCGACGGGTTGCTGGCCGAGACGCACTGACCGAGATCATGGGGAAGGGCATGCGCGCCGTCAAAGTGGTTGACTACGACCCGTCCTGGCCGGTGCTCTTTGCCGAAATCCGCGCCGAGATCTCCACCCTGCTCGGCGACCTCCTGCTGTCCATCGATCATATCGGCAGCACATCGGTGCCCGGCCTGGCGGCCAAGCCAAAGGTCGACCTCGACGTCGTCACGATCTCCGACGAGGTTCTGCCGACGGCGATCGATGCGGTGCGCGCTACGGATTTCGTCTTCCACGGCGATATTGGCGAGAAACGCTGGGCCTTCACCCGGGATCACCAAGGTTATGGATTCAGGCTCTATCTTTGCGGCCCTGGTAACCGCGCGCACCGTGAGCGCATCCTGTTTCGCGACTATCTCCGCGAGCATCCGGAAAGAGCCCGGGCCTATGCCGACCTGAAACGCCGCCTGGCGGTGGAAGCAGGCGGCGATTGGGATTTCTACACCGGCGGAAAGACCGGGTTCGTCAGCGAGACGCTGCGATTGGCGGTTTTAAGAACATGAATCGGAGTGCGCAGCCGCACTCCGCGCGCGATTAATCGCCGTCACCCCGTCCCGAGACGATCTCGCGCTTGCCGACGTGGTTGGCTGGGCCGACGAGGCCTTCCTTCTCCATGCGTTCGACTAATGAGGCGGCCCGATTATAACCGATGCCGAGGCGGCGCTGGATGTAGGAGGTGGAGCATTTCTTGTCGCGCATGACGACCTTGACCGCCTGCTCGTAGAGCTCGTTGCCATCCTCGGAAGCCATGGCACTCTTGTCGAAGACGGCGCCGGCTTCTTCCTCTTCCGTCTCTTCCTCTTCATCGGCGGTGACGGTGTCGAGATATTCGGGGCGGCCCTGGGTTTTCAGATGGGCAACGACCTTTTCAACCTCGAGATCCGAAACGAAGGGACCGTGGACGCGGGAAATCCGCCCGCCGCCCTGCATGTGCAGCATGTCGCCTTGGCCGAGCAGCTGCTCGGCGCCCTGTTCACCGAGGATCGTGCGGCTATCGATCTTCGAGGTCACCTGGAAGGAGATGCGGGTCGGGAAGTTCGCTTTGATCGTGCCGGTGATGACATCGACCGACGGGCGCTGTGTCGCCATGATCAGATGAATGCCGGCGGCGCGGGCCATCTGCGCCAGACGCTGGATCGCGCCTTCGATCTCCTTGCCGGCGACCATCATCAGGTCGGCCATCTCGTCGACGATGACGACGATATAGGGCATCGGCGTCAGGTCCAGCGCCTGGTTTTCCTCGATCGGAGCGCCGGTGCTCCTATCGAAGCCGACCTGGACCATGACATGGATGGTCTCGCCCTTGTCGCGGGCCTGCGCCACGCGGTCGTTGTAACCGTCGATATTGCGCACGCCGAGGCGCGACATCTTGCGGTAACGCTCCTCCATCTCGCGCACGGCCCATTTCAGCGCCATCACCGCCTTCTTCGGATCGGTGACGACGGGCGTCAAGAGATGCGGGATGCCGTCATAGACGGAGAGTTCGAGCATCTTCGGGTCGACCATGATCAGCCGGCACTGTTCCGGCGTCATGCGGTAGAGCAGCGACAGGATCATCGTGTTGATGGCGACCGACTTGCCCGAGCCGGTGGTGCCGGCGACGAGTAGATGCGGCATCTTGGCGAGCTCGGCAATCACGGGCTCGCCGCCGATGGTCTTGCCGAGGCCGAGCGCCAGCTTGTAGCCGCTCTTCTCAAAATCCTGGCTTTCGATCATCTCGCGGAAATAAACGGTTTCACGGGTGACATTCGGCAATTCGATGCCGATGACGTTGCGGCCGGGGACCACGGCGACACGGGCCGAGAGCGCCGACATGGAGCGGGCGATATCATCGGCAAGGCCGATGACACGCGACGACTTCACGCCTGGCGCCGGCTCGAATTCATAGAGGGTGACGACAGGGCCGGGGCGGACATGGATGATCTCGCCCTTGATGCCGAAATCTTCAAGCACGCTTTCCAGAAGCCCGGCATTCTGCTCCAGCGTCTCCTGCGACATGATCTCGCCGAGGCGTTCCGGCGGCTCCTGCAACAGGGCGCGCGGCGGGAATTCATAGCCTGAGGCGTCAACCCTTTCGGGCCGCGCAGCCAGGCGCGGCGATGGCAGAACCGCAGCGACAGGCGGCGTGCGCTGCGGCGGCGGCGAGACCTGGGGAGCCGACGCAATCTGGGGGGCTGGCGCGATCGGAGGCGCCTGTATCGCCTGAGATGCCGGCACGACCGGTGCCTCGACAGCAATGCGCCTCGGTTTTTCCAGGGAAGGGGCGACCGGAGGACGTATGGCGACCTTGGCGGAGACCGCCGGCGGCGGAGCCGGGCGGGAGACGACGGGAGCGGGAGCCGGCCGGCCGGGGCGCCATTCCATGATGCGGAACAGCGACGTGATCGATTCGGGTGATGTCTCAGCCTTCGGGAACGAGATCAGGGGCGGCGCTCGAACCGGCTCGGCCTCTTCGAAGGCCATGACTTCCCAGAAGGCGAAATCCGAAATGGAGGAAAGCTCGGCGGTGGCACGGAAGGCCGGCGCGACCGCCTCGTCAGCCAAGGGCGGCGGCTGCAGTTCGACCACGGGTGCTGGGGAAATTTCATCCGGCTCCGGCAGATAGATATCGAACGGCACGTCGACGGCGACCGGCTCTATCCGTATCGCCTGCTGTCCAATCTGCGAATCATCGCGAACCGGCTCATTCGGCCCGCGGCGCTTGCTGATCAGCGTTTCCGGCGTGCGAGTGAAACGGACATTCGGCGCGAGAGAAAAATTGCTCTGCCAGATCGGCGCCGCCGGCTTTTCTCCTGGATTTACCTCCGGAAGCTCCGCTTCAATCCCGCTGGAAAAGTCACCGGCGTCCGTCAAATTGGTTCTGGGAAAACGCATGCGTCCGCTACTCACTCATGCCTAACAAATTACGACCCTACCGGGATAGAAAAGGAAGGTTAATAAGTTCCTTCCCGCCGTATCGTTCCGATACGGGTCTCGGAGGTAATTTGCTGCGATTTCAACGATTTGCGTGAGGTAGAAAAATCTTTGCCCTTTTAAGGAACGCCGTTAGTGTGCCTCGTCCCAATTGCTGGCGGCGCGCGCATCGACCCTGAGCGGCACGCGCATTTCGAGCGCCGGCATGGTGGCATTTTCCATGACCGAGACGATGATCGGCATCGCCTTTTCGACATCCTCGTCCTCGACTTCGAAGATGAGCTCGTCATGCACCTGCAGCAGCATGCGGACACGCTCTGCAAGGCCGGCTTCAACAAGGGCCGGCTCCATCTTGATCATCGCCCGGCGAATGACGTCGGCAGCCGAGCCCTGGATCGGCGCGTTGATCGCCGCACGCTCGTTGAAGGCGCGCACGGACGGATTGGACGAGCGGATTTCGGGATAGTTGATTCGCCGGCCGAAGATCGTCTCGACATAGCCCTTGTCGCGCGCCATGGCCTTGCGGCTTTCCATATAGTCGCGGATCCCGGGGAAGCGCTCGAAATATTTCTTGATATAATCGCCGGCTTCCGAACGCTCGATCGACAGCTGATTGGCGAGGCCGAAGGCCGAGATGCCGTAGATGATGCCGAAATTGATCGCCTTGGCGCGGCGGCGCACTTCGCCCGGCATGCCTTCGACCGGCACGCCGAACATTTCCGACGCCGTCATGGCGTGGATGTCTACGCCATCTTCGAAAGCCTTGGTCAGTTGCGGGATCTCCGCCACATGGGCAAGCACGCGCAGTTCGATCTGGCTGTAGTCGGCAGAGATCAGCTTGTGGCCAGGCGTCGAGATGAAGGCGGTGCGGATCTTGCGGCCTTCTGCGGTGCGCACCGGAATGTTCTGCAGATTCGGCTCGGAGGAGGACAGGCGCCCCGTCGTCGTCGATGCCAGCGAGTAGGACGTATGGACCCGCTTCGTCTCGGGGTGAACGTAACCCGGAAGCGCGTCGGTATAGGTGGATTTCAGCTTGGTGACCTGGCGCCAGTCGACGATCTTGCGCGGCAGTTCGAAACCGGCGGCGGCCAGATCCTCGAGCACCTGCGCCGAGGTGGACCATTGGCCTGTCTTCGTCTTGCTGCCGCCGGCAAGGCCCATCTTGCCGAACAGGATATCGCCCAACTGCTTCGGCGAGCCGATGTTGAACCGCTCGCCGGCGAGCTGGTAGATCTCGTCTTCCAGCCTCGCGGCACCCTGGGCCAATTCGCCGGACAGGCGCGACAGGATCTGCCGGTCGACGGTGATCCCGCGCGCTTCCATACGCGCCAGCACCGGCAACAGCGGCCGCTCCAGCCGCTCATAGACGCTGGTCAATCCTGCCGCCGCCAGCCGAGGCTTCAGCACCAGCCAAAGTCGCAGCGTCACGTCGGCGTCTTCGGCGGCATAATGGGTGGCGCGGTCGAGATCGACGAGATCGAAGGTGACGTTCGCCTTGCCGCTGCCCGCCACGTCCTTGTAGGGGATCGGGGTATGGCCGAGGAATTTTTCCGAGAGCGGGTCCATGCCATGCGCGCCGGTACCGGCGTCAAGCACGTAGGAAATCAGCATCGTGTCGTCGAAACTCTTCGTTTCGATGCCGTAGCGCTTCATCAGCAGGTAGTCGTATTTCAGGTTCTGGGCGACCTTCAGAACCGATTCGTCCTCCAGCAATGCCTTCAGCCGCGGCAGAGCATCGCGCATCGGGATCTGGTTTTCGACAAGGCCGCCGCCGAGCAGATCGCCGACGCCGTTCTTATGGGTAAGCGGAATATAGGCGGCGCGGATCCTTGTGCCTGTGGGATCGGCCACATTGTCGGCGATCGCCATCGAGAAGCCGACAAGCTCGGCCTGCATCGCATCCAGCGACGTGGTCTCGGTATCGAAAGCGACGAGGCCGGTATCGCGCGCATCGGCGATCCAGCGGTCGAGTGTGGCCAGATCGCGGATCGTGACATAGGCCGAATGATCGAAAGGCAGCGCCGCAAAGGCTTCGGCACGCGCCTTGGCAAGATCGGCGGGCGAAAAGGCGCCTTCGACGGCGGCTTTCGCCTTCGCACGCGGCGGTACCGGCACCGATTCGCCCGAGACGTCGGGGATGCCGCCGGCAACGGGCGCAGGCTCCGCCGCATTGAGATCGGGGCCATGGGCCGCCTTACCCCATTCGATGCGGACGATCGCCGGTTCGATGGCATTGGCATCGCAATCGCAGACCTCGGCGACGCGACGCGTCAGCGTGGTGAATTCCATCGTCTTGAGGAAGCCGATCAGCTTCGGGCCGTTCTGCGGCTCCAGCACCAGCGCGTCGAGGTCGAGATCGAGCGGCACATCGGTGCGCAGCCGCACTAGGTCGCGCGAGAGCCTGGCCATATCGATATTGGCGAGAATCGTCTCGCGGCGCTTGACCTGCTTGATCTCGGTGGCACGTTCGAGCAGCGTGTCGAGATCGCCATATTCCTCAAGCAGCTGGGCGGCGGTTTTCGGACCGATGCCGGGAATGCCGGGAACATTGTCGACGGAATCGCCGGTCATCGCCTGCAGGTCGATCATCTTTTCCGGCGGCACACCCCATTTCTCGACGACATCGGGGATGCCGATCTGCTTGTCCTTCATGCTGTCATACATATGGACATTGGGGCTGACGAGCTGCATCAGATCCTTGTCGGAGGAGACGATGGTGACATCGGCGCCTGCTGCCTCGGCCTGGCGGGCATAGGTGGCGATGATGTCATCGGCCTCGAAGCCTTCGGTCTCGATGCAGGGCAGATTGAAGGCGCGGGTGGCCTCTCTTATAAGGCCGAATTGCGGGATGAGTTCTTCCGGCGGGGCGGAGCGGTTCGCCTTATAAGCGTCGTAGAGATCCTTGCGAAACGTCTTGGCGGAATAATCGAAGATGACGGCGAGATGTGTCGGCGTGACACCGACATCGGTATTGCGCGCATCTCTCAACAACTTCCACAGCATGTTGCAGAAACCTGACACGGCGCCGATCGGCAGGCCGTCCGTCTTGCGGGTCAGCGGTGGCAGTGCATGAAACGCCCGGAAGATGAATCCGGAACCATCGACTAGGAAGAGGTGATCGCCTTTTTTCATGCGTGCATGGATAGCGCGGGCATGGGACGAGGTCCATATAAAGTTCTCGCGCCCAGAGATTATGGCAATCGACCGTTCGGGATCGCTGCTCACCAAACTGTTACCGATTTGTAACGTGGCGTGACCCTTGAAAAACCACATTTGCGGACCCAAATCGATGTCACCGGCGCTTGATCGCGCCGCGGGTCTGACTACCGGCTTGTCCCCCGCCGCGTCAGGCTTGGACAAAGGCCTTATCCCCCTCTCCGGGCCTTTGTCCCCACTTTAAAGTCGCCATGGCCAACCTCCAGGCCATGGCGATTTTTGTTTTTTCCAGCCACTCGAATTTATCGTCGCGGCTTACATATTTTGGAGCATCGCATGCGATTTGTTGCATTGTCTCCGGCATGGTTTTGAGCCTAACTTACAATCATGGGATTTAACCGCATGGATTCGGGAGCCTACCTTGCCAGCCAACTGGCGAAGGGCTTTGCCCGCTCGCTGCACCAGCGCGCGGCCGGTCTCGGTTTTTCTCCGGGCCAGTTCCCCATTCTGCTGGAACTCTGGGCCGAGGACGGACTGACCCAGAAACAGCTTCTCGAGCGGGTCGATATCGAACAGGCGACCATGGCCAATACGCTTTCGCGCATGGTCCGCGACGGGCTGATCGAACGCCGGCCGCATCCCTCCGACAAACGAGCGCAACTGCTCTTCCTGACGCCGAAGGCCCGCGCCATGGAGGCCGAGGCGATCGAGACGGCGCGCGAGGCCGACCTTGCGCTGTTCAAAGGCTTCAGGGTCTTCGAGCGCGAGTTGACGCTCGAATATATCCGCCGGCTTCTGGAAAACGCTAAGGCGCTCTGACTACTGCATATTCCTTAAATCGGAATCGACGTCTGAAAAGACGCGCGGCGCTGTAAGATCACTCGCCGGCACGGAGTGCGTGTCGTAGTGAGGACATCCCGGTTTCGATCTGCGCGGTCAGGACGTTTTTGTGGGCGGCAAGCTTGACGCTCGGCTCGACATCCGGCTTGCCGAGCAAAAGGCCCTGCACTTGCGCGCAGCCTTCCTCGACGACGATCCGGCGCTGCATCTCGGTTTCCACGCCTTCCGTCACGACAGGCATGCCGAGGCTGTGACCAAGGCCGATGATGGCGCGCACGATCGAGCGCGCCGCCGCATCGTGTTCCAGCACGCCGGTGAAACTGCGATCGACCTTGATCTTGTCGAAAGGGAATGACCGTAGGTTGGAAAGCGAGGAGAAACCGGTGCCGAAATCATCCATGACGATGTGCACGCCGAGCTTGTGCAGCCGCAGCAGCGTCATCATCACCCGGTCGCGATCGCGAATGAGGGCCGTCTCGGTGATCTCAAGCTCCAGCCGGCCGGGCGCAAGCCCGGTCTCAGTGAGGGTCGCCTCGATCCGCTCACAGAGGTTCGGCAGCATGAATTGCACCGGCGAAAGATTGACGGCGATCCTCAACGGCAGCGGCCAGCGCACGGCCTCCCTGCAGGCCTGCTGCAACACCCATTCGCCGAGCTGGACAATCGAACCGCTTTCCTCGGCGATCGGGATGAAGATATCGGGCTCGGTCAAGCCGTGACCTGGCCGGTTCCAGCGCATCAAGGCCTCGTAACCGCCGATCTCGCCGCTCAGCGCATCGAGGATTGGCTGATAGTCGACATGGATCTGGTTGCGGGTGATCGCATGGCGCAGTTCGCTTTCGATCTGGCGGCGGTTGCGTGCCGCCTTGTCCATTTCCGCATCGAAGAAACAGACCTTGCCGCGCCCGTCATGCTTGACCCGGTAGAGCGCGGTATCGGCATTGTTGCAGAGTTCTTCGGCCGTAGCCCCATCGGCGGGATAGAGTGCAATGCCGACGCTCACCCCGACGGCAGTCGGATCGCGCGCGGTGTCCATCTCGGCGGCGAACTCGTCGAGGATATCAGCCGCAAGTTTTTGCGCCGCCGCCGGCTGTTGCCCGGCGGGCTGGATGATGGCGAATTCATCGCCGCCGAGGCGGGCGATCGTATCGCTTTCATCGGCCACGCGGCGCAGGATCGAGGCGACCTTGCCGAGAATGCGGTCGCCTTCGGCATGACCAAAAATATCGTTGACGGCCTTGAAGCGATCGAGGTCGAGATAAAAGAGGGCAACCTCGCTGTTCTTTCGTTCGGCCATCTGCAGTGCCTGCCGGATGCGGGTATCGAACAGCGACCTGTTCGGCAGATCGGTGAGCACGTCATGGTGGGCGAGATGTTCGATCATCTCCTCGGCCTGCCTGCGCTCGGTGAGATCACGCACCGCCAGCACCTCGCAATTGTGCCCGCGATAAACGATCCTGCTCGCCGTCACTTCGACGGCGATCTCCCTGCCGTTTCTGGTATTGAGCAGCGTCTCACCAGGCTTGCCCTGCCCTGTGCCCTGAACAGCGGTCAAAACAGCCGATGGCGCCTTGCCGGCAAGATCGGCAAGCTTCCAGCCGGAAAGCCCTTGGAAGCGTTCGTTGGCATCGATAATCCGGCCTTCGCGCAGAATCAGCAGCCCTTCCTGCGAGGCATTCGCGAGCCCTCTCAGATCCGTCAGGTGGCTTTCGATAAAGACCACCGCGAGCGCAATCAGAATGAGCGCCGTCGCCGCCACCACGACGATCGCAGCAAGCAGGCTGGCGTCGAGCACCGTTGCCGGAACTTGCTTGCCGGGATCCGGCACGAGCGTGATGCTGGCCATCGAGATGAAATGGAGAGCGCAGATCGCGAGAACGAAGGTGATTGACGAGGCGAGGAGCCGCCGCAGTCCCTTCAATTGGAAAAAGGCGTGAAAGGCGGCGCTCGACAACAGCGCTCCCGCAAGAACCGCGCTCAGCGTCATGACGGGATCATAAAGGATTGCCGCCTGGGTTTCGATCGCCTGCATCCCGGTCAGGTGCATGGAGGCGATGCCGAGCGCCATCAGCACGCCGCCGCGGAGGTGTGAAAACCTGCCGCGGTTTTGCGAAGCGACGACAATCGCTGCCCACGAAACGACAACCGACAGGAGGAAGGAGAGCGCCGTCAGGCCCAGCTGGTAGCCGATCGGCATGCCGCCGTCATAGGCCAGCATCGCGATGAAGTGCGTTGCCCATACGCCGGTGCCGAAAGCGAAAGCCGAGGCGCCGATCCAGAGCTTGCGCCGCCCGGCATCGCATTCCTGAGCGCGGGACAGCGGCAGCATCGCCGCCATCGCGCCGACCAGGCAGACCGCGGCCGCCACAAGCACCAATCGCCAGTCGTGATCGTCCCTAATACATGCAATGACCGAAAACATCTGCCCCTCCCACAGCTGAATTCGATCAAGCTATTTAGGTTATGCTAAATAACTGTAAATTGAATTAGAATTCTCTTCTATATTATGCAGCAAATCTTCCCGATATTGATCTTTGCCTCGCCGGCCTCTGGCGCCGCCGATTTTTTGTTTTTCCGCCTCGCCTGCCTTTCTGGTTTGGTCTATCGTCCGGCCGAATTTCAAAAGGAGTCGAAAATGACCGATATCAATCAGGTGCTTGCGCGCGCGGACCAAAATCTTCCCTCGAGCCTCGACAAGCTGTTCGAACTTCTGCGCATCCAGTCGATTTCCACCGATCCCGCCTTTAAAGCCGAATGCCGAAAGGCCGCAGAATGGCTCGTCGCCTATCTTGAAGGGCTCGGCTTTACAGCCTCGGTCCGAGACACGCCCGGCCATCCGATGGTGGTCGCCCACCATGCCGGCGCTTCCGCCGATGCGCCGCATGTTCTCTTCTACGGCCATTACGACGTTCAGCCGGTCGATCCGATCGAGCTCTGGGAAAACGACCCGTTCGAACCATCGATCAAGGATGTCGGCGAGGGCCGCAAGATCCTGACCGGTCGCGGCACCTCCGACGACAAGGGCCAGTTGATGACCTTCGTCGAGGCTTGCCGCGCCTATAAGGAGATCAACGGCGCGCTTCCCTGCCGCATCACCATTCTCTTCGAGGGCGAGGAGGAATCCGGCTCGCCATCCCTGAAGCCCTTCCTCGAAGCCAATGCCGCCGAACTCAAGGCCGATTATGCGCTGGTCTGCGATACCGGCATGTGGGACCGCGACACGCCGGCGATCGCCGCAGCGCTGCGCGGCCTTGTCGGCGAGGAGGTGGTCGTTACCGCCGCCGACCGCGACCTGCATTCCGGTCTTTTCGGGGGTGCGGCAGCAAATCCGATTCATATTCTCGTCGAGGCTCTTGCCGGCCTGCATGACGAGACGGGCCGCATTACGCTCGACGGATTCTACGACGGCGTCGAGGAAACGCCCGACAACATCAAGACGTCCTGGGAAACGCTGGGGAAGACCGCGGAAAGATTCCTCGGCGAGGTCGGCCTTTCCATTCCGTCCGGCGAAAAGGGCCGTTCGGTGCTGGAGCTGACCTGGGCGCGGCCGACTGCAGAAATCAACGGCATCTGGGGGGGATATACCGGCGAAGGCTTCAAGACTGTCATCGCCGCCAAGGCTTCTGCCAAGGTTTCGTTCCGGCTTGTCGGCACGCAGGATCCGGCCGCCATCCGCCAGGCTTTCCGCGCCTATGTCAGTTCGAAGATTCCCGCCGATTGCTCGGTCGAGTTCCATCCGCATGGCGGCTCGCCGGCGATCCATCTCTCCTATGATTCACCCGTTCTGACCAAGGCAAAGACCGCGCTTTCCGATGAATGGCCGAAACCCGCCATCGTCATCGGCATGGGCGGATCAATCCCGATCGTCGGCGATTTCCAGAAGATGCTCGGCATGGAATCTCTGCTCGTCGGCTTCGGCCTCAGCGACGACCGCATCCATTCGCCGAACGAGAAATACGAGCTCGTCTCCTACCACAAGGGCATTCGTTCCTGGGTGCGGATTCTTCAGGCGCTCGCCGCCTGAGGGAAACGGCCGCGTCTTCAGTCAATACGCGCAGCGCGACAACAAAAAGGCCGGTTCAAACCGGCCTTTCGTCGTCCGCTCGCCTCAGTGCCAGTTCATCCGTGGTCAAGGAGAAAGCGGTATTGCAATAAGACTGGCCGTGAAAGGTTAACCGGCCGTTAACGCCGCAGCGTTCAGGTCCCACATTTGCGATTTCATGCGGCATATCGAAAACGCCACATCACATCACAAAATTCCCCTCGTTCAAGCTGCGTTCATCGCGACAGAAGTATAAGTCCTTGAAAGACAAGGAAAATGGTGACGCCCTAACAAATGTGGGCGATCGCTCTATCTTTTCTTCCAGATGGCATATGCCAAGAAAGGCAGCCGAGCGCTGCCTGAAAACACGCCAACGAGGAGTGAGAAGCGTGAAAAATCTCATTGTTAAAATCGCCGCCGCTGGCCTGTTTGCACTGGCTCCGGCCATGGCGCAAGCTGCCGAAGGCTACTCGACAGCGAACGTCAACATGCGTGCAGGTCCAAGTACACGATACCCCGCTGTCGCAGTCGTGCCTGCCGGCTCCCCCGTCGAAATCCGTGGATGCCTTTCCAACGTCAACTGGTGCGATGTCGAATTCTATGGCGGCCGCGGCTGGGTTTCCGGCCAATATGTGCAGGCCGTCTACCAGCAACGGCGTGTCTATGTCGGTCCGCAATATTACCGCCCGCTCGGCATTCCGATGATCGGCTTCAGTGTCGGCAACTATTGGGACCGCAACTACCGCGACCGCGATTTCTATCGCGACCGCGACCGCTGGAGCCGCGGGCCCGACTATTACTACCGCAACCGGGATCGGGATCGGGACTATGGGGATCGCAGCCGGGATCGCGACCGGGACTGGCGCGACGACAATCGAAGAGACGACCGCAGAGACGATAATCGCAGGTCGGACCGTCGTCGGGATAATGACAACAGAGGCAACACCAGGAGCTCGGATTTCCGTGATCTGCCGCAGTTCAGGGGCGGGAAAGCCGACACCTACAACCGCCCAGACCCCCGGGCTTCGCCCTTCGTCTGCCGCCCAGGCGATCCCTCCTGCGACTGAGATATCGGAGGCGGCAGCAATGCCGCCTCTCTTCTCAAGGCCGGCTGCAAGAAAAAGCCCGGCGCTCCCATGAGGGATGCACCGGGCCTGATGTCGATCGGCGCGTGTTGAGGGGAGACGGCCGATCATGCGCGGGACGTGAGGGTTGTCCCGCTTGTTCTTAAACAATCGCGGAGCCTATTGGTTCCGTCGATCTCACAGAAGATCTTCGGCGGAGTACCGAAAGCAGCGCGCGCATGTCTGCGGAGTAACCGTAAAGCATCCCCCGTCGGCTTTCCTCCGTCCGGTCGGGCCGGCAGCTGCTTCGTCCAATTTTGTCGAATCGACCATTGATTACCTGCCCGGATGCCTGGCCTGTCACGGCACCGGCGAGCGCAAGCCGACGCGATGCATGCATTTGTGACAGCCGCAAGGAATGGCATTGATGCCGGCAGGAGGTCCCAGACAATTTGATGTGAGACAATTTGATGTGAGGGCGTCGTGATGCTCTTGTCTTGCGGGATTCTTTGTTGCAGTTTTGTGGCGTTGCGGATTGATCTCGATCCGCTCGGGGCTGGATCCTGATGACACAAGACTACCTGGCTTTCCCAAGGCTTTTCGGCGCTCGGGCAGCCGCCATAGATGTGACCGTTTGGCACAAATACAACCCCATCCTGCCTGTCCGCCTTACCGATGGGGCGAGCCTCAACCCTTCCGGCCAGATCTGGCGTCGCTTTCATATGGGCGAGTGGGAATATAAGCAGGACCCGGAAACGCTCGACGATTACGAGGCCCGCCAGTTCTGAAGGTCAATGATGTGGCCGCTTTGGCGGCGCGATCTGCTTTGCTTTCCATTATTAATACCCCGTTAAATCGCCGCAATTACAGTTCAGTCGGATGATCACGTCGCCACTGCATAATTCCTGAAATCGGAATCGATTTCAGGACAAAATTATGCAGCACTTCAAAGTGCTACAGCGTCCTTTGCGCGTCTAAAAAGACGCGGCGCTGTAGAAGCGCGCAGTTGTGCGAAGCCGGGCTTCGCGATCGAACATGGGGTGCGACCGGTCGGCGATGGCAGGCAGAGGCAGATCAGGCGACAGAATCGAACCGTCCTTCAGCGGCCGCCCGGCACGCGACGATGACGAATTTTCGCTCGATGCCGATGACCGCATCGCCGGAAGCCGATCCCAGCGCCGCGGCAGTTCAAAACCGCCGCCGCAGCGTGCCGCCCCGCAGAAGCGGCGCGAGCCGCGAGAGCGCGAAGGCGGTGGCCTTTTCGGCTTCCTGCGCCGCGTGATCTACTGGTGCGTCGTGCTGTTCATCTGGGCCGGCATCGGCCTTGCCGGGCTGGTGGTCTATTATGGCTCGCGCATGCCGAGCGCCAGCACATGGGCGATCCCGGAACGGCCGCCGAACGTCAAGATCACCGCCGTCGACGGCAGCGTCATCGCCAATCGCGGCGCCACCGGCGGCGAGGCGCTGTCGCTCGAAAACATGTCGCCCTATATTCCCGAAGCCGTCATCGCCATCGAGGATCGGCGTTTCTATTCGCATTTCGGTGTCGATCCGCTCGGTCTCGGCCGGGCTATAGTGACCAACTTCACGGCTGGCCACATGGTGCAGGGCGGCTCGACGCTGACGCAGCAGCTTGCCAAGAACCTCTTCCTCTCCCCTGAGAGGACGCTGGAACGCAAGGTGCAGGAGGTGCTGCTGTCGCTCTGGCTGGAGCAAAAATACACCAAGGACCAGATCCTTGCCATGTATCTCAACCGGGTGTTCTTCGGATCGAACGCCTATGGCGTCGAGGCGGCCTCACGCCGCTACTTCAACAAATCGGCGCGAGACGTGAACCTCGGCGAAGCCGCGGTGCTGGCCGGCCTGCTCAAGGCGCCGTCGCGGCTTTCACCGGCGCGCGACCCGGAAGCGGCCAATGCGCGCGCCCAGCTCGTGCTTGCGGCCATGCGTGAACAGGGCTTCATCACCGATTCCGAGGTGAAGACGGCGATGTCGCAGACCCCGGCCTCGGCCAAGAGCTACTGGTCGGGGGCTGGGCACTATGTCGCCGACATGGTGATGGACGAGCTGCCGGGGCTGATCGGCGAGGTCAAGGAAGACGTCATCGTCGATACCACAATAGACAAATCGCTGGAAAAGAAGGCCGAGCAATCGCTGGTCGACGTGCTCGACAAGGAGGGCGGCAAGCTCGACGCCTCGCAGGCGGCCCTCGTCTCGATCGACGGCACCGGTGCGATCCGGGCGCTGGTCGGCGGCAGGGACTATGCGACGAGCCAGTTCAACCGCGCCGTCAAAGCCAAACGCCAGCCGGGTTCCTCCTTCAAGCCCTTCGTCTATGCCGCCGCCCTCGAAAAGGGGCTGACGCCCTTTTCGGTGTTCAACGATGCGCCGATCCGCATCGGCGACTGGACGCCCGAGAATTACGAGAAGAAATACAATGGCGAAGTGACGCTGGCGACGGCGCTCGCCAAATCGCTGAACACGGTGGCCGCCCAGCTGGTGATGTATGACGGGCCGGATCAGGTGATCAAGCTTGCCCACCGGCTCGGCATCGAAAGCGAGCTGCAGCCGAATGCCTCGATCGCGCTCGGCACCTCGGAAGTGTCGCTGATGGAACTTACGGCCTCCTATGCCGCCTTCATGAACGGCGGCTACAAGGCGACGCCGCACGTCATCCGCCGGGTGACGACCGCCGAGGGCAAGGTTCTTTACGAAAATACCTATGACAGCCCGCCGCGTGTGCTCTCCGAGCAAATCGCCGCCCAGATGGATACGATGATGATGGGCGTCATCGACAACGGCACCGGCAAGAGCGCCAAGATCCCCGGCTGGCAGGCGGCCGGAAAGACAGGCACCACGCAGAACTCCCGCGACGCACTGTTCGTCGGCTTCACCAGCAACCTCACCACCGGGGTCTGGTTCGGCAATGACGACGGCAAGCCGATGAAGAAGGTGACCGGCGGCGGCCTGCCGGCCAAGGCCTGGAAGGAATTCATGATCGCCGCCCATAAGGGTCTTTCACCGGCGCCGCTCTTCGGCAACGGCCAGCTGATCGGCGACCCGAACAATGGCCAGCCGATGGCGCAGGCGGCCCCTGCTGATAGACAAGCGGGTAATGGACAGGCGGGCAGCGGGCAACCGATGACGGCCGAAGCGCCGCCGTCGACGATCGGCGGTATCATTTCCGGCGTCTTCGGCGGCAACGACAATGCAAACCGCTATCCGCAAGCGCCTGCCCGGCAGCAGCCGGCAAGCTCCGGCAACGGTCCGGTTCCGCCTGCAGACATTGCCGAAGGCGGCGGTTCGGGCGACGAGAGCATGGTTCCACCAGGCGATGTCGGGTCGCCGCAGACGACCTCGTCCGTCCAGCCGCGGCGCACGACGCTGCTCGATCTGATCATGGGCCAATGAGATCTGTGCTGCACGGCCGGCGCCAGTTCGATGCCGCGAAACGCGGTCGTCCGGATTTGATTGAGCGACGTCCTTTCGCCCTGGGTTTTGATGGATGTCGTTATCCTGGCACCGCTGCACGTTTCCGGGCGGCATGCATGAGAAATCGGCTGCTTTCCGGTGATGAGGCGACCTCTTTCCCGGTGACTGTCAAAATTGAATGCAACACATTCGTTTTGCTGGATTCCGGGCCATTTCTCGCCTTGCAGTCCAGAAAACCGCTCCTTATATACGCCGCATCACCGCAATCACGATTGCGTAATCTTAAGTAGACCCATCCCGTAAGGGGCTGTCAGGGAAATGCCTTCTCGGGGTTCCGACAGCTTGCTTCAAGGAGAGAATGACATGGCAAAAGTAATTGGTATCGACCTTGGAACGACGAATTCCTGCGTCGCAGTCATGGACGGCAAGGACGCGAAGGTTATCGAGAATGCGGAAGGTGCACGCACGACCCCTTCCATGGTGGCCTTTTCCGATGATGGCGAACGCCTCGTCGGCCAGCCGGCCAAGCGCCAGGCAGTCACCAACCCGACGAACACGCTGTTTGCGGTCAAGCGCCTGATCGGACGCCGCTACGAAGACCCGACCGTCGAGAAGGACAAGCACCTCGTTCCCTTCACCATCGTCAAAGGCGACAATGGCGACGCCTGGGTCGAAGCCAATGGCAAGGGCTACTCGCCTGCGCAGATTTCCGCGATGATCCTTCAGAAGATGAAGGAAACTGCCGAATCCTATCTCGGCGAAAAGGTCGAGAAGGCCGTCATCACCGTTCCCGCCTACTTCAACGACGCGCAGCGCCAGGCAACCAAGGATGCCGGCCGCATTGCCGGCCTTGAAGTTCTGCGCATCATCAACGAGCCGACCGCTGCCGCACTCGCCTACGGCCTCGACAAGAAAGAAGGCAAGACGATTGCCGTCTACGACCTTGGCGGCGGTACCTTCGATATCTCGATCCTCGAGATCGGCGACGGTGTTTTCGAAGTGAAGTCCACCAATGGCGATACTTTCCTCGGCGGTGAAGACTTCGACATGCGTCTCGTCGAATATCTCGTCGGCGAGTTCAAGCGAGACAACGGCATCGACCTGAAGAACGACAAGCTTGCCCTGCAGCGCCTCAAGGAAGCTGCGGAGAAGGCAAAGATCGAACTTTCCTCCTCGCAGCAGACCGAAATCAACCTGCCGTTCATCACCGCCGATGCCTCCGGTCCGAAGCACCTGACGCTGAAGCTGACCCGCGCCAAGCTCGAGAGCCTGGTCGACGATCTCGTCCAGCGCACGATCGCACCGTGCAAGGCAGCGCTCAAGGATGCCGGCGTCACCGCGGCCGAAATCGACGAAGTGGTTCTCGTCGGCGGCATGAGCCGCATGCCGAAGGTACAGGAAGTCGTCAAACAGCTGTTCGGCAAGGAGCCGCACAAGGGCGTCAACCCGGATGAAGTCGTCGCGCTCGGCGCCGCCATCCAGGCCGGCGTTCTGCAGGGCGACGTCAAGGACGTGCTGCTGCTCGACGTGACGCCGCTATCGCTCGGCATCGAGACGCTCGGTGGTGTCTTCACCCGCCTGATCGAACGCAACACGACGATCCCGACGAAGAAGAGCCAGACCTTCTCGACGGCCGAAGACAACCAGCAGGCCGTCACCATCCGCGTTTCGCAGGGCGAGCGTGAAATGGCTGCCGACAACAAGCTGCTCGGCCAGTTCGACCTCGTCGGCCTGCCGCCGTCGCCGCGCGGCATGCCGCAGATCGAAGTCACCTTCGACATCGACGCCAACGGCATCGTGCAGGTTTCGGCCAAGGACAAGGGCACCGGCAAGGAACAGCAGATCCGCATCCAGGCTTCCGGCGGTCTTTCCGACGCCGACATCGAAAAGATGGTCAAGGATGCCGAAGCCCATGCCACCGAGGACAAGAAGCGCCGCGAAGCCGTTGAAGCCCGGAACCAGGCCGAGAGCCTGATCCATTCGACGGAAAAGTCGCTGAAGGATTACGGCGACAAGGTTTCCGAGGCCGACCGCACCGCGATCTCGGATGCGATCGCCGCGCTGAAGACCGCTTCGGAAGCGACCGAGCCGGATGCCGACGACATCAAGGCGAAGACCCAGACGCTGATGGAAGTGTCGATGAAGCTCGGCCAGGCGATCTATGAAGCGCAGCAGGCCGAAGGCGGCGCTGCCGGCGATGCCTCCGCGGAAGGCGGCGACAATGTCGTCGATGCCGACTACGAGGAAATCAAGGACGACGACCGCAAGAAGTCCGCGTAATCCGCGACGGCGTGGTTATGCTTCAACACCTGATCCGGCTGCTCACCATGGCAGCCGGAAATCCATTTCCGGGGTTTAATCCTTAATGGCAAAAGCGGACTTTTACGAAACTCTGGGTGTAGCCAAGTCGGCGGACGAGAAAGAGCTGAAAAGCGCCTTCCGCAAACTGGCAATGAAATACCATCCGGACAAGAACCCGGATGACAAGGACGCCGAACGCAAGTTCAAAGAAATCAACGAAGCCTACGAGATGCTCAAGGACCCGCAGAAGCGGGCGGCCTATGATCGCTACGGCCATGCGGCCTTCGAGCATGGCGGCATGGGCGGCGGCGGTGGCGGCGGATTTGCCGGCGGCGGTTTCTCCGACATCTTCGAGGATATTTTCGGCGAGATGATGGGTGGAGGGCGCGCGCGCCAGCGCTCGTCGGGCGGCCGGGAGCGCGGCGCCGATCTTCGCTACAATATGGAAATTACGCTGGAAGAATCTTTCTCCGGCAAGACGGCGCAGATCCGCGTTCCCACATCGATCACCTGCGACGTCTGTTCGGGTTCGGGCGCCAAGCCCGGCACGCAGCCGAAGAACTGCGGCACCTGCCAGGGAACGGGGCGCGTGCGCGCGGCACAGGGCTTCTTCTCGATCGAGCGGACCTGCCCGACCTGCCATGGCCGCGGCCAGATCATTCCCGATCCCTGCCCGAAGTGCCACGGCCAGGGCCGGGTGACGGAGGAGCGTTCGCTCTCGGTCAATATTCCCGCCGGCATCGAGGATGGTACGCGCATCCGCCTGCAGGGCGAGGGCGAAGCCGGTGCCCGTGGCGGACCGGCGGGCGATCTCTATATCTTCCTGTCGGTCAAACCGCATGAATTCTACCAGCGCGACGGAGCCGATCTCTATTGCGCCGTGCCGATCTCGATGACGACGGCCGCTCTCGGCGGAACCTTCGACGTGGCGACGCTCGACGGCACCAAGTCGCGCGTCAGCGTGCCCGAGGGCACGCAGGCCGGCAAACAGTTTCGCCTGAAGAGCAAGGGCATGCCGGTGCTGCGTTCGGCGCAGACGGGCGACCTCTACATCCAGATCCAGATCGAGACACCGCAAAAGCTCACCAAGCGCCAGCGCGAGCTGTTGCAGGAATTCGAGCAGCTTTCCTCCAAGGAGAACAATCCCGAATCGACGGGCTTCTTTGCCCGCATGAAGGAATTCTTCGAAGGCTGAGTGCGATCGATCGATCCATCTCGAAAGCCGGGGACGGAAACGTCTCCGGCTTTTTTGCTTTGCCGTGTTCTCCTGGCGCTTTTGCAATTGCCCCAATTTGCGACATTCGCCGTTCGCGCCGGGCAAATTGTCCCGGATCGGCACGGCGACGGGGCGGAACATGTCTTGCGTTAACGCAGCCATATGATGCCGCTTGCAAGTTTTCCAAATGAATTCAGTCTCTGCCGTCAGTCGGGAACAACAAAACCAAGGGTATCTGCCATGGCGCCAGCCTTTTCCTCTCAGTCCGAAGATGTCGACGTTCTCGCCGGCGCCCTCTACACATGGTGCGCCGAGCGCAACATCAAGCTTCGCAGCCAGCAGGGCCTTTCCATCGCCAGCATCGCCATCGACCTCTATCATGCCGGCCACCAGACGCAGGACGATCTGCTGATGGCGCTGCACGAATGCGAGATTCACTAAAACGCACGGCATAGAATCGCATCAACGGACATGCGTCCGGTCTTGTCTTGATGTCTCCAAATTGCCGCACGGCTGCATGTGTCCGGATATCACCCGGACCCAGGTCATGCTCTGTGTGAGGCTCGGTGGGATCAGGCGGCGGTTTCGGCCGTTTCGCCAACCATGAGGGTGAGGATGGTCTTGACTGCTTCCTTGCCCGCCGATGAGCTCAGTTTGTCGTAGCTCAGGGCAAGCGCATAGGCATCAGGGCTGAGTTCGACCCGGCTGCCGAATTGCGATACCCCCTCGAAAAGAGCAGAGATCTCGACATCGAGAAAAACCGCGATCTGATGCAGCTTGCTGGCGGAAACGCGGTTCGCGCCTTTTTCGTATTTCTGGATCTGCTGGAAAGTCAGTCCGAGTGCTTCGCCAAGCTCGAGCTGCGAAACACGGCGAAGGGCGCGAAACTGTCTTACGTTGCGACCGACGATAATATCAACCGGATCTGGCACTTCATCGCTCTCTCATACCTAAACAGTTCGTTTACCATATCGGTTTCACGGGATAACTCAACCCTGCAGTTGCAAAATTCAACCGACTTTTTTTGGGCTTTACGTTACGTCAGCGACCTCCAGGGAATGCAGCAAAAGCCCTAATATCCGGCGTTTGCCGACGTTAATCGTGACCGTCGACGATCTCGGCCCAGCGGTGCCGGATCATCCGCTCTCAGGTTGTATTTTTAGCCGATTGGAGAGTGGCTAGGTGCCCGTTACATCGAGTGGGTGTCGGACGCCAGGACCTCGGTCACAGGATCCGCCAAAAATACCGCCGCGGTCCGACACCACCAGAGGGACACGATCCCCGGCAGTCAAGCTGTCAGCCTTGCTATCAACGCCGCTTAGGCTTAGAGCCTTTCCTGGCCAGATTGAAGCATTCTGCCGGAGCAGGTTTTCTTCAGGGCAAAGGCGATTGGCGACGGGCATACCCCTTGGTACGTCCGAGCCGATCGCCTTTGCCCTGGCGGAAAGATGCCCGGCCCTTCGGGTTGGCCGAAACGGGCCGGCTGATCGACCGGCCGGCTTGGCCGTAGAACTGGGCTACGACGCGCGCCGGCCGGTCGACCATCCGACTCCGTTTGAGCCAACAGAATGCTTCAATCTGGCCAGGAAAGGCTCTAACTGTCACGTTTCACGATTCCGGACATTCGATGCCGCACAAGGTTTCTCTTTCCCGTCTGAAACTGACAGACTTCCGTAACTATGCGTCGGCGGCCCTAGCCCTTGATGGCCGGCACGCCGTGCTGACGGGAGACAACGGTGCCGGCAAGACCAATCTCATGGAGGCCGTCTCGCTGCTTTCGCCCGGCCGCGGCCTGCGCCGCGCCGCCTATGGCGACATCACCCGGGTCGGCGCATCCGGCGGTTTTTCGATCTTCGCCGCCCTCGACGGCATGGAAGGCGACGTCGAGATCGGCACCGGGATCGAAAGGGGCGAGGAAACCACCGCCCGCAGGCTGCGGATCAACGGTACCCCCGCCAAAACCGCAGAGGAACTGACCGACCATCTGCGTCTTCTCTGGCTGACACCGGCGATGGACGGCCTCTTTACCGGCGCCTCCTCCGACCGGCGCCGCTTTCTCGACCGGCTGGTGCTGTCGCTCGATCCCGCCCATGGCCGTCGCGCCAGCGATTTCGAGCGCGCCATGCGCAGCCGCAACAAATTGCTGGATGAAGGCCGCTTCGACCCCTCCTGGCTTGCCGGCATCGAGGAACAGATGGCAAGCCTCGGCATTGCCATGGCGCTCGCCCGGCAGGAAATGCTCGGCCTGCTGACCCGGCTGATCAAGGAGAGCCGCGAGAACTCGCCCTTCCCTTCCGCATCGCTACAGCTTTCCGGCTTCATGGACGGGCAGTTTTCGCGCGCCTCGGTCGACCTCGAGGACGATTACGCGGCAATGCTGGCAGAGAGCCGCTACCGCGACGCCGGCGCAGGGCGTACACTCGAGGGGCCGCACCGGGCCGATCTCATCGTGCACCACCGCGAGAAGGCGATGGAGGCGGAGCGCTGCTCGACCGGCGAGCAGAAAGCATTGCTTGTCGGGCTGGTGCTTGCGCATGCGCGCCTCGTCGGCAACCTCACCGGCCACGCACCGATCCTCCTCCTCGACGAGATCGCGGCGCACCTCGACGAGGGCCGCCGGGCCGCGCTGTTCGACCTCATCGATGGGCTCGGCGGCCAAGCCTTCATGACCGGAACGGATCGCGTCATGTTTTCGGCGCTCGGCGACAGGGCACAGTTTTTTACGGTTGCCGACGGAAGAGTGTTCGAATGACGGAAGCGGCTTTTCCCGGCCTCGGGCGCCATGATAATGTCGGCGTCATGGAACCGCTCAGCCCCGACGAAATCGCCCGTTATCACCGCCATATCCTGCTTCCCGAGATCGGCGGCGCCGGCCAGCAGAGGCTGAAAGCCGCCCGGGTGCTGGTGATCGGCGCCGGCGGCCTCGGTGCGCCGGTTCTGCAATATCTCGCCGCAGCCGGGATCGGCACGCTCGGTATCGTCGATGACGACCGAGTGTCGCTGTCGAACCTGCAGCGCCAGGTGATCCATGATTCCGGTACGATCGGCGAATTGAAGACGGAAAGTGCCGCCTTCGCCATCGCCAGGCTCAATCCGCATGTCCGGCTGATGCGCTTCGAGGAACGCTTTTCCCCGGAGACCGCCCGCCGGCAATTATCCGGCTTCGATCTCCTGATCGACGGCTCCGACAATTTCGACACGCGTTACGCCGCCGCCGATGCGGCGGAGGAAGCACGCATTCCGCTCGTCAGCGGCGCTGTCGGGCGTTTCGATGGCTCGCTGACGGTTCTCAAACCCTATGAAACTGCCGCGGACGGAACACCCAACCCCAGATATCGCGACTTGTTTCCGGAAGCGCCGCCGGCGGGGCTCATCCCCGCCTGCGCCGAGGCCGGCATCATCGGCGCGCTCACTGGCGTCATCGGCACGATGATGGCGATGGAGGCGATCAAGCTCGTCACCGGCACCGGCGAGCCGCTGGTTGGACGGCTGCTGCTCTACGACGCGCTTGCGGCCCGCTTCGACACGGTCCGCTACAGAAGACGCCGCACGCGGGAGAGACAAACCGGATGACGATCGTCCGCCTCGACCAGAACTTCACGCGCTGGGACGAACTGCTCGCACTGATCCTCGCCGCCTTCGCCTCGATGAACGGCAGGATTGACCCGCCATCCTCGGCGCTCAAGCTGACGGCGGTATCGCTCGCCGAAAAGGCCAGGGCCGAGATCTGCCATGTCGCCATCGACGGCGAAAAGTTGATCGGCTGCCTATTCCTGCGGCCGGAGGCCGATTGCCTCTATGTCGGCAAGCTCGCCGTTCTGCCTGAGGTACAAGGCAAGGGCCTCGGCAAGCGGCTGCTGGCGATTGCCGAGGAGACGGCTGCGGCGCTCGGTCTTCCCGCGTTGCGGCTGGAAACGCGGATTGAACTCACCGACAATCACGCCGTCTTCGCCGCCTGGGGATTTTCCAGAACCGCCGAAAAGGCGCACCCCGGTTTTGCCAGGACGACATTTGTCGAGATGCGCAAGGTCCTTGGACCGCCGGTCCGCACCGCCTGAATTCAGCTCGCCGCCTTCAACGGCCCGGCAGGACCCGATTCGGCGGCCTGTGGCCGTCGATGAAGGTGCGGATATTGATGATCACCTTGTCGCCCATGTCGATGCGGCCTTCGATCGTCGCCGAACTCATATGTGGCAGCAGCACGACCTTGCCCTCGTTGGCGAGCTTGACGAGCTTCGGGTTGACGGCGGGCTCGTTTTCGAAAACGTCGAGGCCGGCACCGGCGATCCGGCCCTCCCGCAGCGACTTGATCAGCGCGGCTTCATCGACCACATCGCCGCGCGCGGTGTTGACGAGATAGGCCGTCGGCTGCAGCAGCGCCAGACGGCGCGCCGAGATCAGGTGGAAGGTCGCCGGTGTCGACGGGCAATTGACCGAAACGATGTCGACGCGGGCAAGCATCTGGTCGAGGCTTTCCCAATAGGTCGCCTCCAGCTCGTCCTCGATGGCCGGATTGACGCGCTTGCGGTTGTGGTAGTGGATCGACAGGCCGAAAGCCTTGGCGCGACGGGCAACCGCCGTACCGATGCGGCCCATGCCGACGATGCCGATGCGCTTGCCGTGAATGCGCCGGCCTAGCATCCAGGTGGGAGACCAGCCGGCCCATTCGCCCGGCTTTTCGGTCAGCACTCGCGCACCTTCGCCAAGCCTTCTCGGAACCGCGAGAATGAGGGCCATCGTCATGTCGGCGGTGTCCTCGGTCAGCACGTTCGGCGTGTTGGTGACGGTGATACCCTTGCGCGCCGCCGCCTCGACGTCGATATGATCCGTGCCGTTGGAGAAGCTCGCAATCAGCTTCATCTGCGGCCCCGCCTGGTCGATCAGCGCCGCGTCGATACGATCGGTGACGGTCGGCACCAGCACCTCGGCGGTCCTGACGGCGGCGACAAGCTCGGAAACGGAACGCGGCGCGTCGTCGATGTTCAGCTCGGCGTCGAAGAGCTCCCGCATGCGGGTTTCGACGGCATCGGGCAATTTGCGGGTGATGTAGACCTTGGGTTTTTTCTTCGCTGTCATGGCTGGCTGTGGTGCCTTGTTCAGAGGTCTTTAACCAAGAAAGGGGATAACTTTTCCATTCAGGGCATTTTCTACCAGACCCGCACGCGAAGACAAACAAAACTCGTGGTGCAGCCGGGGAATGTCAGTGCCCGGACAGCGAGCAGGCTGGGCCTGGCCCGCGAATTCGAGCAAACGGAAGCTTTCCATGCGCAGCAAAGTCCTGAAGTCCTGCCTCGCCGTCGCGATCGCTCTGACTACATCCCTCGCCACCCTGGAACTTGCCCATGCGCAGGCGGCCAAGGGACCGAGTGGGCTGCCTTTGCCGCGTTTCGTCACGCTGAAATCCAAACGCGTCAACCTGCGCATCGGCCCGGGAACGGATTACGCGGTTTCATGGATGTACCTGAAATCCGGCCTGCCGGTGGAGATCATCCAGGAATACGACAATTGGCGCCGCATCCGCGATGCCGACGGCACCGAAGGCTGGGTCAACCAGTCGCTGCTGTCAGGCCAGCGCGCGGCGATCGCCGCGCCGTGGATGAAGACCAAGGGCAAGGGCGTCTTCGTCAATCTGCGCCGCGAGGCGCAGCCGTCCGCCTCGATCGTCGCCAAGCTGGAACCCGGCGTGATGGTGACGATCGGCGAATGCAACGGCGACTGGTGCCGCGCTGAAACCGACGGCGCCTCGGGCTGGGTGGCGCAGTCGGAAATCTGGGGCGCCTATCCCGGCGAAGCCTTCAAATAAGCCCGGCCTGTTTGGCGGCCTCGGAGAGCGAGGTCATCGGGCGCGGGCCGATCTGCTGGATGACGATGCCGGCGGCGAGGCAGCCGAGCTTGCCGCAATCCTCCAGAGACCGTCCCTGCGTGTAGCCATAGAGGAAGCCGGAGGCGAAGAGATCGCCGGCGCCCGTCGTATCCACGACTTCCCTGATCTTGATCGCATCGACGTAATAACGCTCGCGGCCCTTCAGAATGACGGCGCCGTTCTCGCTCATCGTCACGGCGGCGATCTTGCAATCGGCGGCGATCCTGTTCAGCGCCTCCTCGAAATCATCGGTTTCATAGAGCGACAGTGCTTCCTGGCGATTGGCGAAGACGATATCGACCTTGCCAGAGCGCATCAGATCGAGGAATTCGCCGCGATAACGGCCGACACAGAAGCTGTCGGACAGCGTCATCGACATTTCGCGGCCGTTTTCATGGGCGATGCGGGCACAATCGAGGATCGCTTCCTTGGCGCGCGGCGGATCCCAGAGATAACCTTCGAAATAGGTGACCTTGGCGTCGGCCACGACGTCGATCTCGACGTCCTCGGGACCGAGCTCGACGCAAGCGCCGAGATAGGTATTCATCGAACGCTCGCCGTCCTCGGTGACGAAGATCATCGAGCGCGCCGTCGGCGGGAAGGTGCCCTTGGGCCGGGTCTGGTAGTGAACGCCCTGGGCACGGATGTCGTGCGTGAAGATGTCGCCGAGCTGATCTGCAGCGACATTGCCGAAATAGGCAGCTTTGCCGCCGAGGTTGGCCACGCCCGCCGCCGTGTTGCCGGCGCTGCCGCCGGAGGCTTCGAGAGCCGGCCCCATGCGCGAATACAAGAGTTCGGCGCGCTCGGCATCGATGAGGTTCATCGCCGCCTTGGTGATCTGGTTGTCAATGAGGAACTGGTCGTCGCAACGGGCAATGATATCCACGATTGCGTTGCCGACTGTCAGAACATCGAATCTTGTCATGAAATGGGTGGTCCCGGATTTGTGATAGCCGGGGTTCGGTCTTAGCGAAATTTCCGCGGTTTGGAAGGATAAATGGGACGTCGCTTCTATTTCTTCGCAAAAGTGCCGCCTATTCGTCATGTCCCTGTCATTTTCAAAATCTAGAAATACTCGCAAGAAGACCGGCATGAGCAGCTTTCAGTTGCAGCCGGGCGCATGAAGGATGATTCCTTCGATCTTACTGGCGTGATGCTGACCACGGATGAACTGGCAGCTTCGCGATCCGGATATCCGGCACGGCCGGAGCGGAAAAGCGGGCTGTGCCCGCTTTTTTTGTTTTCGGATGGCGCGGCCGGCGATTGCCTTTCTGCGGAATTATGGAGCAAATGCCACCAACCGATAACGATGCGGCGTTGGCACTTTGCGCCAGGAGCGGTCATTGTGGCTGCTGCAAAACTCCTTATTCTGCGACATCGCAGAAGTTGGAAAAACAACTGTAGCCTTAATGGGGATTTTTGCGGCAAGGCTTATAGGCTGCTCGTGTCTTCCCGAACCTTCAGAATACGGTCGATAAGACCCCATTCAAGCGCCTCCTCCGCCGTCATGAAGCGGTCGCGATCCATCCCGCGCTCAAAGTCTTCGTAGGAACGTCCGCAATGCTCTGCGTAGAGCCGCGTCATGCGTTGCTTGGTCTTTAAAATTTCCTCGGCATGAATCAGCATGTCGGAAGCCTGCCCTTGAAAGCCGCCGGAGGGCTGGTGAATGAGGATACTGACATTGGGCAATGCGGCTCTTCCGCCGGGTTCGCCTGCCATCAGCAGGAACGATCCCATTGAACGGGCCGTCCCCATGCAAAGTGTATGAACCGGCGCACGGATGAAGCGCATGGTGTCGTACATGGCTAGGCCGCTGGTCACGACGCCGCCCGGCGAATTGATATAGAGGCTGATGGGCTTTTTTGGGTTTTCCGCTTCTAAAAACAAAAGCTGCGCACAGACGAGGGCCGAAACGGTATCGTTCACCTCGCCATTGAGGAAGATAATCCGCTCGCGCAGAAGCCGGGAATAAATATCAAAGGATCGCTCCCCCCGGCTGGACTGTTCTATGACCATAGGGACGAGTTGCATCGCTTCGCGCATCGGCGACCTCCAGACTTTCAGAATTTTAAGGGGAGGCTCGCCGTGTCAGGCGGCGAGCATGAGGAGCGGGCGGTTGCTGTTTGCCGGCGCTCTTGCCATTCTATCGAATCTTGCGTCCGTCAGTTCGTGGACGATCCGAAGGCAAGTGCCGCCAGTGGCATTCGGGGTGATCGTGAACGTCACGGTGCTTTCAAGGAAAGGTGGGTTATCGTCACGCAGCTTGTAGCGAACTTCCTGGCCGGGGGTGACGGTGATCGCATCGGGATCAGCCAATGCTGCCTTCGGCAACCACCTTTCCCGAAGTTCGGGAATGGTAACAGCACGCCAGACCTTTTGCGGCGGATCGCCCAAGTCAAACTCCAACTCGACGCCGCTATCCTGCTCCTTGGTCTTCCCTTCGTTCATTGATCCATGTCCTTCAGCAAGACTTTGAGTGCAGCGATACGCTCCGGCCAATAGGCGCGGTATTTTGCGAGCCACTGGGCGATGAGAGCCAACCCATCGGGATCGACTTCGTAATTCACGAAACGCCCCTGTCGTTCTTCCCTCACGAGCTTTGCACTGCGCAGAACTGCAAGGTGTTGCGACATCGCAGGCTGGCTAATCTCCATGCCCTCGCGCAAGGCACTAGCATTCATGCTCCCTGCCGCCAGCTTCTCAAAGATCGCACGGCGGGTCGGGTCTGCCAAAGCTCGGAAGAAGTCATTCTCGATCATACGAACACATAAGCACGTACTTATGCGATTCGCAAGCTATTTCGGGGCAACCTTCTTTTGCTGCGGAAATCCTACGATCAACGACCGACCTCTCAGCATCAAAAAATGAGAGGAATTCCTTTCGCAAAACCCTTATGTAAGCGACCGAGTTTTGCAAACGTCTGATGTTCGCATGGGTCGAAAGCGGTCGTTGGTGGCATTTGCTACATAATTCCGCTTCTTTACCCAAGCGGTTTGCTGCCGCAGCGCCGCGCGTCTTCTCAGAAGCGCAGGGAGCGCTGCAGCACTTTGAAGTGCTGCGTAATTTTCTCTCTAAATCGATTCCGATTTAGAGAATTATGCAGTAGAGGTTGGATACTCCCCCGCGCAGAGCAACCTCCCTCATGTCAGCCATCATTCTCGACGTCCTTCCCATCTTCCTCCTGATTCTCATCGGCTGGGTGATCGTCCGCAGCGGCTTGATGGCATCGAATGTCGGCGATGCGCTCGGCGAATTCGTCTTCAAGATAGCTGTGCCGCTGCTGCTCTTCCGCACCATCGCCGAGGCGGATTTTCATGGCGCCT
This sequence comes from Rhizobium binxianense, assembly GCF_028994275.1. Taxonomy (NCBI): domain Bacteria; kingdom Pseudomonadati; phylum Pseudomonadota; class Alphaproteobacteria; order Hyphomicrobiales; family Rhizobiaceae; genus Rhizobium; species Rhizobium binxianense. Next base: position 4,310,814 of record NZ_CP118713.1, on the reverse strand, counting down.
CGCCCTTCCGGCTGTGGATCGTCTATTTCTCAGGCGTCGCCATCACCTGGACGGCCGGCCATCTCGCCGCCACCCGCCTCTTTAACCGCGACGAACGGATCGGCGTGCTGGCCGGCGTTTCCTCGGCCTTCGCCAACAATGTCTTCATCGGACTGCCGCTGGTCGAGCGCACCATCGGCGACGAGGGGCTGGTGGCGCTGTCGATCCTGCTCGCCGTGCATCTGCCTGTGATGATGGTCGCGGGCACGGTTCTGATGGAGCATGCCGAACGCAAGATCGCCGGCAAAAGCGACCGCAGCATGGTGTTCGTGCTGCGCCAGATCGCCATCAATCTCGTACGCAATCCGCTGGTGATCGGGCTTGCGGCCGGCATGGCCGTGCATCTTTCCGGTCTTACCATGCCGACGGCGGTGGCATCGGTCGTCGGGCAGATTGCCGGCATTGCCGGGCCGGCGGCGCTGATCTCGCTCGGCATGGCGCTGGAGAAATACGGCGTCTCCGGCAATGTCGGCATCGCCAGCGTCACCTCGACATGCAAGCTGCTGCTGCTGCCCGGCTGCGTGTGGGCGGCGAGCCATCTCCTCGGTCTCAGCCCCGAATGGACGGCGGCGATCGTGCTGACCTCCTCGGTACCGACGGGCGTCAACGCCTGGCTGATCGCCAACCGCTTCGGCGTCGGTCACAGCCTCGCCGCCTCGACGATCACCGTGACGACAGCGCTCGGCGCCATCACAGTTTCGCTCTGGGCCTATTTCCTCGGTGCCTGAAAACCTCTCCGCACAACAAAAAGCCCGGCTTGCGGCCGGGCTTTTGTAATGCGTTTGTGCTGGCGCATCACTGCGTCGCGGTTTTCGGGTCCGGCAACGGCACCGGCGAATCGGCCAGCGTGTGCAGGTAGAGGATGACGTTGGCGCGGTCCTGATCCTTCGCCAAACCAGCGAAGCCCATGGCCGTGCCGGGAACGTCCTTCTTCGGCGCCAACAAGAACTTGTTGAGGAATTCGAAGGTCCACTTCTCGCTGCTGCCCTTGGAGAAATCCTTCATGGCAGCGGAATAGGCGAAGCCCTCATGCGAAGCGATCGGGCGATCTACGACACCAAAGAGGTTGGGACCGACCTTGTTCGGTCCCCCTTTGGTGCCGTCATGACAGGCCTGACACTTCTTGAAGACCGTTTCACCGGCCTTGGCATCGGCAGAAGCGAGCAATTGCGCGATCGGAACGGCAGCGGCGGCAGGCGCAGCCTCACCACCGGCGGCGGGCGCCTCTTCGGCAACGATCGCGAAACCTTCCTTTTCCGGCGCTTCGGAATGGAAGATCCCCTCGGACGCGATGGAGACTGACATCAGAACGAAAATCGTTCCGAGCAGCGCCCCCACGGCCGTATTGACGTATGAATTCATCTGCAATGCTCCCCTTGCAGCCGGCAGACCATAAACCGGACCATCTTGAAATCGCGCGGAACCTATGTCTTTTGGTTGATCGTTGCAACTGTCTAAATGGTCTTGTGCGTGAGACTTTTTGACACTTTTCAGCCCGGAATAGAAGGCCCGAACAATGAGTGATTCAAATTTAGACGGTGCGCTCGTGCTGATCCCGGCGCGTATGGCCTCAACCCGCCTTCCGGGCAAGCCGCTGGCCGACATTTGCGGTCTGCCGATGATCGTCCAGGTGGCGATGCGCGCCAGGGAAGCAGCCATCGGCCGCGTCGTCGTCGCCGTCGACGACATCAGAGTGTTCGATGCCGTTTCTGCTGCCGGCTTCGAAGTCGTCATGACCAGCTGCGATCATCAGTCGGGTTCCGATCGGATCTTCGAAGCGCTGACGAAAGTCGATCCGGACGGGAAAGCGAAATTCATCGTCAACGTCCAGGGCGATCTGCCGACGATCGAACCGGAAACCGTGCGCGCAGCGTTGCGCCCTCTGGAAAACGAGGCGGTCGATATCGGCACGCTGACGACCGTCATCGACAATGAAGCGGATAAAACCGCGCCGCACATCGTCAAGATTGTCGGTTCGCCCGTCTCCGATACCCGACTGCACGCACTTTACTTCACGCGCGCGACGGCACCCTACGGCGCGGGGCCGCTCTATCACCATATCGGCCTTTATGCCTATCGCCGCACAGCACTGGAACGCTTCGTCTCGCTCGGGCCTTCGACGCTCGAACGGCGCGAATCGCTGGAGCAGCTCAGGGCGCTGGAGGCCGGCATGCGCATCGACGCCGAGATCGTTGACACGGTTCCGCTCGGTGTCGATACTCCGGCCGACCTCGAAAAAGCGCGGCGCATCCTCTCCGCAAAGTCGAACTGACGGAACCATCATGAACATCAAGACCAACAGGATCGCCTTCCAGGGCGAATTCGGCGCCAATTCCGACATGGCCAGCCGCGACATGTTTCCGACCATGGAGCCGCTGCCCTGCCAGACCTTCGAGGATGCGTTCACGGCGGTCGACAACGGTGATGCCGATATCGCGATGATCCCGATCGAGAACACGATCGCCGGGCGCGTCGCCGACATCCATCATCTGCTGCCGGACTCGCGGCTGCACATCATTGGCGAATATTTCATGCCGATCCGTTTCCAGCTGATGGTGCTGCCGGGGGTGACCAAGGACGAGATCCGCACGGTTCACAGCCATATCCACGCGCTCGGCCAGTGCCGCAAGATCGTTCGCGCCAATGGCTGGAAGCCTGTCATCGCAGGCGATACGGCAGGCGCGGCAAAGCTGGTGAAGGAAACCGGCGACCGCTCGATGGCCGCCTTGGCGCCGCGTCTTGCCGCCGATCTCTACGGGCTCGAGATCGTCGCGGAAAATGTCGAGGATACCGAAAACAACGTCACCCGTTTCGTCGTGCTTTCGCGCGACGAGGAATGGGCGCAGCGGAATTCGGCGGAAGAAAAGGTCGTCACCACCTTCGTCTTCAACGTCCGCAACATTCCGGCCGCGCTCTACAAGGCGCTCGGCGGCTTCGCCACCAACAACATCAACATGACGAAGCTCGAGAGTTATCAGCTCGGCGGAAAATTCGTGGCGACGCAGTTCTACGCCGATATCGAAGGCCATCCGAACGATCCGAACGTGCGCCGGGCTTTGGAGGAACTGCGGTTCTTCTCCGAGAAAGTCCGCATCCTCGGTGTCTACAAGGGGCATGCGATGCGAGGCCTGCTTTAAGCAGGCCTTGTCATTCAGCCATTATTTATCCGGCTCACAGACGCGAAGGCGATGACCATCGGGATCGAGCACGACGAAGGTCGGGCCGAAATCCAGTTCGGTCAGTTCCTGGGCGATCGGCAGGCCGCGCTGTCGCCAGTCCTTATAGTGGTTGGCAACAGCATTTTCTCCCGCGACCATGAAGGCCACTTCGCCGCGATTGCCGATGGCCGACGGCTGCGGCTCGACCTTGCTGCGCCGCCAGAGGCCGAGTGTGAAGCCGCCATCGAGCGGGAAGGCGACGAAATTCGGCGCTTCCACGGCCGGCTCGCGGTTCAAGAGGTTGCGGTAGAAGCTGGCGCTTTCGCCCGGATCCTTGACGTACAGAATGATGAGATTGGGGCTGGTCATTTCGGTTCTCCGGTTGCTGTAAAATGGAACGGGCGCGAGATCGTCTGCTGACAATTATTGGCAGCAGGGCACGGAAGGGCGTTGCGATCGCAACGCCCGGTTCTCGCCGGGTAAATGTTGATGGGGATGGGCGACCTAAAGCGAGGGATGGTCCTCGTGGCGCGGGTTACGTCCATCGATGAAGCCGAGATCGCGCTTGCGGCACTCCGGCAGCGCCTCAAGGTCGAGGCTGGTGCGGTTTCCACTGGAAAACCGGAAAATATTCATGACCAGACACAGCAGGCCGGAGCGCGCCGACTGGCGGACATCGGCAAACGTTTCGGCCGAAATGACATCGGCAAAGGACTCGGCCGTAAAACGGTCGTTGGTCAGATGAATGGTTGGAGGCGTTACCATGATCAGTACTCCTTCCCTAGCGCATCGGCACGATGCGCGGAACCTAGCTGCTACAGCGTCCTTTGCGCGTCCGAAGACGCGCGGCGCTGTAGTGGATTGGTACTGACAATAACCCCAACTGCTGACAGTTTCTGGCAGCAGTGTTAGTTCTCGACCGGCACGTCCTGCGTCTCGCGCCATTCCTTGAGGAGCACGGTGCGGCGGCGGGGATAACGCACCTCATGCAGGGCCATGTCGATGATCCGGTCGGTACGGAAATGGCGAAAATCCTGGCGCAGTTCGCACCAGGCCATGAGGACGCGCACATGCTCGAAATAACCGAGCGCGAAGGGCCAGACGCGGCGGCGGGAGATGCGGCCCTGCTCGTCGCCATAATGCAGTTCGAGGATACGTTCGAGGCGGATCGCCTTGCGGATCGCCGAAACGTCAGCCTTGTCCTCGTCCCGGCGTTTGGGGCCGACGAAAAGGGCTGCCGAATCGATCATCTCGCGCATATCGGCCGGCAGCACGGCGGCAATCTTGGCCAGCGCATCGGCGCCGGCGCCGGCAAGGCGCGGCTCGGCGGCGCGGGCGACCCAGCGCGAGCCGAGCACCAGCGCCTCCAGCTCTTCTTCGGAAAACATCATCGGCGGCAGCATGAAGCCTGGCTTCAGCACATAGCCGATGCCGGCTTCGCCTTCGATCATCGCGCCTTGGGCCTGCAAGCTGGCGATATCGCGATAGAGCGTGCGCAGGCTGACGCCGGTCTCCTCAGCAAGCACGTTGCCGGTCACCGGCCGCCGATAACGCCGAAGCGCCTGAAGCAGCGTCAGCAGCCGTTCCGAGCGCGCGACCGGCATGGCGCTACCGCTTCCACTCCACCCAGTCGCGCATCAGGCGGTGGGCGATCGCCCCTTTCGGCGGCGAGGCCTTGCCTGTCGCGCTCGGACGTTCCAGCATTTCGATGGTTTCCTCGCGGGTGAACCAGCGGCAATCCTCCAGTTCCGTCTCGTCGCGGCTGATTTCGGTGGACTTGGCCTCGGCGTAACAGCCGATCATCAGCGAATGCGGCATCGGCCAGGGCTGCGAGGCGTGATAGCGGATGCGGCCGGTGCGGATGCCGGATTCCTCCAGCGTTTCCCGGCGTACGGCATTCTCGATGGTCTCACCGGGCTCGACGAAGCCGGCAAGGCAGGAATACATGCCGGGCGCGAAATGCGGGCTGCGGCCAAGCAGGCAGAGGTCGCGGCTCTCATCGATCGTCAACATGATGACGACCGGGTCGGTGCGGGGGAAGATCATGTGTTCGCAGGCGGCGCAGACACGCTTGTAGCCGCCGATATGGATCTCCATTGCCGAGCCGCAGCGGCCGCAGAAGCGGTTGTCGCCATTCCAGCGGATGAGGCTCGCGGCCTGGGCGAATTCGCCGAGCAGCACCTCGTCGATCAGCATTTCGCGAAACAGGGTGCGACCGTCGGAAGGCTTGTATTGGCTGGTGAGATCATCGACGCCGATGCCGACGGGAACGGCAAGCCGCGGCTCGCCGGATTTGCGGTAACCGAGAAGCACGGTCTCGTCCCAATCCGGCTGCAATTCCTTGAGCTCGTAACGGGCGAAAAGTGGGTCGAGCACCTGGCCGTCATGCTTCAGCACCAGCTTATCCCCGGCGAAGGCGAAGATATGGGTGCCGTCCTTGGCCAGCGCCTTTTCGACGGAGCGTTCGTCGCGATGCTCGGAATCGCGATTGAGGTCATTGGCGGCAAAGGCCGTGAGATTGCTGGGTTCGGGATGCGGCACATCCGAATCGAAAAGCGAATGACTCATGATGAAAGGGCTTCCCGCAGCTTCGCTATGAATTCGTCTCTCTTTCCGTCTTCGTAGGGCTCTGCGCGCCCGAAGCCCCAGACGGGACCCGGCCAGTTGGCATCGCCTTCGAAGCGGGCAATGACATGAACATGAAGCTGACGGACGATATTGCCAAGAGCCCCGACATTGATTTTTGTCGCGCCGGTGATGTCCTTCAGAGCTTTGGAGACCAGCTCCGTCTCGAAGGCGAGCAGCACCTGGTCGAGCGGTGTCAGCTCGAAGATTTCGGTGATATCGGCCCGGCGCGGCACGAGAATGAGCCAGGGCCAGCGGGCATCCCTCGACAATCTCAGATCACAGAGGCCGGTGACCATGATGCTGGTGCTGTCGTTTTCCAGCCGGGGGTCGAGCGCGAAACCTTTCAAAGGGCATTCTCCTCATGTTTTCCTACGACTAGCAGTTTTTTTGCATGTTGGCTTGCTTTTGATGACGATATTGCCGATATGTGCATCCGGGAGGTTGGTGGTGGACGAGCCACTCGCCAACCGGGTCAGGTCCGGAAGGAAGCAGCCCTAACGAGCCCGGCACGGGTCATCGTGCCAGCCTCCCACCTTCTCTCCACGAAGTGCCCGACGATCCCGGGCGACAAGCAGGGCGATGAGCGACACCGAGCGACAATCAAAAGATGCCGCCTCGACGGGCACCGGATACCGAGTGCTGGCTCGCAAATACCGCCCCAAGGATTTCACGGACCTGATGGTCGGCCAGGAGCCGATGGTCCGCACCCTGACCAACGCCTTCGAGACCGGCCGCATCGCGCAGGCCTATATGCTGACCGGTGTGCGCGGTGTCGGCAAGACGACGACGGCACGCATCCTGGCGCGGGCGCTGAACTACAAGACGGCTGACATCGACAAGCCGACGATCGACCTGCGCATACCCGGCGAGCACTGCCAGGCGATCATGGAAGGCCGGCATGTCGACGTGATCGAGATGGATGCCGCCTCCCATACCGGCATCGACGATATAAGAGAGATCATCGAGCAGGTGCGCTACCGGCCGGTTTCGGCGCGCTACAAGGTCTATATCATCGACGAAGTGCACATGCTGTCGACACAGGCCTTCAACGGCCTCTTGAAGACGCTGGAAGAGCCGCCGGAGCATGTGAAGTTCATCTTCGCCACCACCGAGATCCGCAAGGTGCCGATCACCGTGCTGTCGCGCTGCCAGCGCTTCGACCTGCGCCGGATCAGCGCGTCGGATCTCGTCGGGCTGTTTTCGACGATCGCCGCCAAGGAAGGCATCGAGGCGGAGCCGGACGCACTGGCGATGATCGCGCGCGCCGCCGAAGGCTCGGCCCGCGACGGCCTGTCGCTGCTCGACCAGGCAATCGCCCATGGCGCGGGCGCCGTGCAGGCCGAAGCCGTGCGAGGGATGCTCGGCCTTGCCGACCGCGCCCGGATCGTCGATCTCTTCCAGCATGTCGTCAAAGGCGATGTCGCCGCCGCCCTCGGCGAATTCCAGAACCAGTACGAGGCCGGCGCCAATCCGGTGGTGGTGCTGACCGATCTTGCCGATTTCACCCATCTGGTGACCCGGCTGAAATATGTGCCGGATGCGGCAAACGATCCCTCGCTCAGCGAAGTCGAGCGCACCAAGGCGGCGGAATTCGCCAAGGGCGTTGCGGTGACGACGCTGTCGCGCATCTGGCAGATGCTGCTGAAAGGCATTCCGGAAACGGAGGGCTCCTCGCGCACAGCGGGTGCTGCCGAAATGGTGCTGATCCGGCTTGCGCATGCGGCGCATCTGCCGGCGCCCGAGGATGCGGCGCGTCGGCTTGCCGAATTTTCCGGCGACAATGGAAGCCAGCGGCCCTCCCCGCCTTCCGGCAATGGCGGCGGCGGCACGCGAGTCCCCTATCAAAGCAGTGTCGCGGCACGGGCACCCGAGATCGCGCCGAGCAAGCCGCAGCCTTCGGCGCCGGTGGCGATGCTGCGCGCCGTGCCGAGCAGCCAGCCGGAGACGATGCCTGTCGGGCGGATAGAGGCGAAACCGGCGGAAGCACCGAAGCCGCTCGTTCGGGTCAATTCGGTCAGCGATATCGTCAACCTCGCCACCGAAAAGCGCGATGCGAAGCTGAAGGCGATGGTGCGCAATTTCGTGCGCCCCGTGCGGATCGAGCCCGGCCGGCTTGACGTCAGCCTCACCGAGGGCGCGCCGACGACGCTGCTCAATGAGCTTGCCGTCAAGCTGAAGGAATGGACCGGCATCCACTGGATCGTCAGCCTCAGCCGCGACGAGGGTCAGCCGACGCTTGTCGAAGCGGAAGCCAGGACCCGGGAACAGCATGTCATCGACGCGCGTCAGGACCCCGACGTCGCAGCGATCCTGGCGCTTTTTCCCGGCGCGAAAATCATCGACGTGCGTGTGCGGGCGCCCGAACCGGAAGAGGAAGGCGAGGTCAAACCACCTGATGCCGCCGAATCCGAAGAAGGTGACATCCTGCCCGGCGACGACATAGAATTTTAAAAAGTTTCAACAAGGAGCGAGACGATGCGCGACATCATGGGCATGATGGGCAAAGTCAAGGAAATGCAGGCCAAGATGGAGCAGATGCAGGCGGAGATCGCCGAGCTCACCGCCGAAGGCAAGGCGGGCGGCGGCCTCGTCACCGTCGTCATCTCGGGCAAGGGCGAGCTGAAAAGCCTGAAGATCGACCCGTCGCTGTTCAAGGAAGACGATGTCGAGATCCTCGAGGACCTGATCGTCGCTGCCCACAAGGACGCCAAGGACAAGGCCGAGGCGCTCGCCGCCGAAAAGACCAAGGCGCTGACCGCCGGCCTGCCGATCCCGCCCGGCTTCAAGCTGCCGTTCTGATCGACCCGCTAAACAGCGTACCAGATGATACGCCGCGCATATCCCGGCGTCAGGGGCTGACTTCCAGAATCGCCCGTAGCTTGTGGTGAATTGGAGCAGCGAGATATCGCGCCCGATCCATCTCGGAAAGCCGCCGGCCGAAGGTTTCCATCAGCTCGGGCATCATCACTTTCTCTCCGGAAAAGGGCTGATGCTCCACCGGCATTCCGGCCTCGGCGACGCCGCCCCGGATAACGCGGCAATAGAGGCCTGGGCGGGCGGCGTCGGTGTAGCGCTTGACGAATTTCGGATCAGCCATCCTGGCAGCGAAGGTGGCGCAGGGCATGCGGGATGACGTGACTTCGAGGATGAGATCGCCGGTGACGAAGCGGTCGCCGACAGAGACGTCGCGATTGTCGAGATCCGATATCACCATGTTCTCGCCGAAAGTGCCGGGTTCATATGGCTGACCGAGCTCCTTGCTCCACCAGTCGAGCGTCAGCGATCCCTCGATATAGACCGCCTGATCGACGCCGCCATGGTGTTTGCGGTTGCAGATCGCATCGCCGACCAGTCCTTCGGCATCGATCATCACCGCGCCGTTGACCGCATGTTTGAAGATGCCGGTCTTGTAGCTCTTGCCGGGTAGCCTTTCCGGATTGCCGGTGCAGAGCGCCAGGATTTTCATGGGATGGCCGATCCTTCCGCGATTCCGTTTTCGTTCCATATCAGTTAAGAACGGCGCATGGCAAAACGAGTCACCGGCCCCGAAATCGAAAAACTCATCCAGCTTCTGGCGAAGGTGCCGGGCCTCGGGCCGCGCTCGGCGCGCCGGGCGGCGCTGCATCTGATCAAGAAGAAGGACCAACTGCTGGGGCCCCTATCGAATGCGATGGGCGAAGCCTATGACAAGGTGAAGATCTGCTCGCGCTGCGGCAATGTCGATACGGTCGATCCCTGTATTGTCTGCACCGACACGCAACGCGATCAATCCGTCATCATCGTCGTCGAGGACGTCTCGGATCTCTGGGCGCTGGAGCGCGCAGGCGCGATGAACGCCGCCTATCACGTGCTCGGCGGCACGCTGTCGCCGCTCGACGGGATCGGGCCCGACGATCTCAATATCCGCGGACTGATCGACCGGATCGGCGAAGGCGGCATCCGGGAATTGATCATCGCGGTCAACGCGACGGTCGAGGGGCAGACGACGGCGCATTATATCACCGACCAGCTGCAGGGGCTTGAGGTGAAGATCACCCGGCTGGCGCATGGCGTACCTGTCGGCGGCGAGCTCGACTATCTCGACGAGGGCACGCTTGCGGCGGCCCTTCGGGCGCGGACGGTGATATGAGGGGTTTGCATATGCCGAAAAATGCTCCACGGCGGCTGCGGCTGTTCGCACTGGCTATAACGGCCGCTTTCCTCCCCCTCCCCTCACATGCAGCCCCTTCGAAAGCCGATGTCGAAGCACAGTTCGAGACATGGGTGAAGAGCGACCTCTGGCCGGAAGCGAAGGCGGGCGGGATTTCGGAGAAGACCTTCCAGGCTGCCTTTTCCGGCATCACGCTGAACTGGAACCTGCCCGATCTTGCCCCGCCCGGTTTCCCGCCGCCGAAGGAGCAGAAGCAGACGCAGGCCGAATTTTCCTCGCCCGGTCCCTATTTCAACGAGGACCGGCTGACGAAGCTTGCCGCAACAGGGCGCGGCTTTGCCGCGCAATACGGCTCAACGCTGAAGCGGATCGAAAAGACCTATGGTGTGCCGGGCTCGATCGTGCTTGCCATCTGGGGCCGGGAAACGGGCTTCGGCGCGGCGAAGATCCCGAATTCGGCAGTCGAAGTGCTGGCGACCAAGGCTTTCATGTCGACGCGCAAGGAGATGTTCCGCACCGAGCTGGTGGCTGCACTGCATATCCTCGATGGCGGCGACGTCACACCTGCCGATTTCAAAGGGTCGTCGGCCGGCGCGCTCGGACAGCCACAATTCATGCCGACCAGTTATCTGAAATATGCCGTCGATTTCGACGGCGACGGCCATCGCAACATCTGGACCTCGGTGCCCGACACGCTCGCCTCGATCGCCAATTTCCTGGTCAAGAAAGGCTGGCAGCGCGACCGCGACTGGGGTTTCGAAGTGTCGATCCCGGAGGCGGTCTCCTGCGCACAGGAGGGACCCGATCTGGCAAAACCGTTGTCGCACTGGGCCTCGCTCGGCATCGGCCGCATCTCCGGCAAGGGCTTTCCCTCCGGCGAGATGAAGGCCGAGGGCATGATGCTGGTGCCGGCCGGCCGCGACGGCCCGGAATTCGTCGTCACGCCGAATTTCTACATCATCAAGGAATATAATAATTCCGATCTCTACGCCCTCTATATCGGCAATCTTGCCGACCGGATCGCCGATAATGGCGGCGCCTTTAAGGGCCGATGGGGCGATGTCGGCAAGATGCTGCGCTCGGATGTGGCCGCCATGCAGAAGGCGCTGGAACGGCAGGGTTACGATGTCGGCGGTTCCGACGGTCTGCCGGGCTACAAGACCCGCCGGTCGATCGGCCAGTGGCAGGCCAAGAACGGCATGAAGCCGACATGTTTTCCCGAGGCGACGATGAAGGGCAAGCTGAAATAGCCGCTTCAGAGCGTGCGCTTCAGCCCGTCATGGCTGGCCGCAAAACCGAGCTTCTCGTAGAAGCGGATCGAGTCCGTCCGCGTCTTGTCCGATGTCAGCTGCACGAGGCCGCAGCCGCGTTCGACGCATCGGGCGATCGCCCATTCGACGAACGCGGAGCCGAGGCCGGCGCCGCGAACATCCCCAGCGACACGTACGCTTTCGATCTGGCCACGCCACATGCCCGTCCGCGACAGGCCGGGAAGAAAGCTCAGCTGCAGACAGCCGACGACCCGATCGGAAGCGTCGGTTGCGACGGCCAGCAGCTGATTGGCGTCCGCCTCGATCGCGGCAAAGGCCGAGAGATACCGCGCATCGACGGGGTCCGAAACGATCTCCCTGGCGCCGCCGAGCTCGTCATCGGCGAGAAGCCGGACGATGGCGGCAAGATCGGATCGGCGGGCGAGCCTGAAACTATACATGGCTATTCTCAATGATGCAGATCGATCGGCGCCTTGTGGAAGACGTCGTTGTCAGGCGGGATCGCCTGCCGCTCGATCATGCGGTGGACATGCGGCAGACCTTCGCCGCGATGAAGTGCGCGAATCCTGTCGATGTTTTCGGCATCGGCCTGCGTGCGCCGCTGGTTGTGTCTTAAATATTCGACCCAGGTCGACGTATGATAGGTTTCCGTCCAGAGCCCGGGATTTTCGAGATCGCGCATCAGCGCCCAGTTGCGGGCGCCGTCGCGGATGCGGATGCGGCGGCGTTCGCCCATCAGCTCCATGAACTCGGCAAGGTCGTCATCTCCGATCTCATAGTCGACTTGAATGACGATCGGGCCGCTGCGCGGCGTGATGTCGAGGCTCAAGGCCGGCTCGGTGAAGCGGTTCAGCGGATCGAGGTTGAGCGAGGCGAAGGCCGGCATGGAAAAACGCAGGCCGATGGCAATGCCGAGCAGCATGACGACGGATGACATCAAGAGCGCGTCGGCGACGCCGTAGCGATCGGCGGCAACGCCCCAGAGCCAGCTGCCGCCGGCGATGCCGCCGAAGGTGACGGTCTGGTAGAGCGACAGCGCCCGGCCGACCACCCAGCGCGGCGTCGACAGCTGGACGATGGTGTTGAACAGCGAAAGCGCGGAGACCCAGCAGGCGCCGGAGACGAGCAGCCCTGCGGAGGTGAGGACGGCGCTTGGGCTGAAGGCGGCGATGACGGCGCTCAGCGCAAAGCCGGCAAAGGCCAGGCGGATGATCATCTCGCTGGACAGCAGCTGACGGAGCCTGGCATTCAGCACCGCGCCGCCGATCGCGCCGATGCCGAAGGCGCCGAGCATGAAACCATAGGTCAGCGGTCCGCCGCCGACGAGATCGAGGGCGACGACCGGCAGCAGCGCCAGGATCGAGCTGGCGCCGATGCCGAAGAGCAGTCCCCGGACGAGGACCTTTTCGAGATTGGGCGACATCGAGACATAACGCAGGCCGGCGAAGATGGCGCTGCCGAGCGCCTCCCGCGGCAGGGTCGAGACCGGCGTGCTCGGGCGCCAGCGCATGAGGGCATAGATCAGGGCGAAGTAACTCACCGTGTTGACCGCGAAGGCCGCAGCGGCACCTGCTGCCGCGACGATGACGCCGCCGATCGCCGGGCCGACGCTGCGGGTGATGTTGAAACCCATGCTGTTCAGGGTGACGGCGCCCGGCAGATCGGCGCGCGGCACCATGTCGCCGACCGAGGCCTGCCAGGAGGGATTGTTGAGTGCGGTGCCGCAGCCGATCAGGAAGGTGAAGAAGAGCAGCAGCCAGGGGGTAATCCAGCCGAGAAGGGCTGTGGCGGTCAGCAGGCCTGAGACCGTCAGCATCATGCACTGCGCCGTCAGCATCACCCGGCGGCGGTCGTAATTGTCGGCCAAGGCGCCCGATATCAGCGAAAACAGCATGATCGGCAGCGCCGTCGAGGTCTGCACCAGCGCCACCATGTCCTCCGAGGCGGTGATCGTCGTCATCATCCAGGCAGCACCGACGGCCTGGATCAGACCGCCGAAATTCGAGGACAGGCTGGCGAACCAGATGGTGCGGTAGGTCTCGTGCCGCAACGGCGCTAATGTCGAGGAAGTGTAGGCCACGATTTCTCCCGCTTTTGTTATTGCGCCGCACCGGCAATATATGCGCAAGACCGGCGCTGGCCATAGGCCTGTTCACCTCGCCGAAAGCGAATCGGCGGAATCGGTCGCGGACCTTGCAATTTCGGAAAAACCCGACTATATGGCTCTCAAATTCTTGATCGCTTGATGAAGAGTGGGCCGCAAGGACCCGCTCTTTTTTATTAGCGCGATCCCTAAACAGCATGAAATTGCGAGGAGCGCACCGCTTGTCGGACATGACAAACGCAGACCACGAACTTGAGCCGCGGCTGATTACCGAAACCGGGCTCGACCAGCGTCTTGCCGATATCATCGAACCCGTCCTCGTCGGCCTGGGCTTTCGGCTTATCCGCGTCCGTATGCTGAACCAGAACGGCGCAACGATGCAGGTCATGGCCGAACGCAACGACGGCACGATGACGGTTCAGGACTGCGAAGAAGTCTCGATGGCGATTTCTCCCGTCCTCGATGTGGAAGATCCCGTCGATAAAGAGTATCATCTCGAAGTGTCTTCGCCCGGCATCGACCGTCCGATGGTGCGGAAATCCGATTTCGTCCGCTGGCAGGGCCACCTTGTGAAATGCGAGACGTCGATCTTGATCGACAATCGCAAGCGCTTCCGCGGCAAGATCGTCGAAGCAGGCGCAGATGGTTTCACGCTCGAGCGTGACCAGGTCGCTTACGGGGAAGAGCAGAAGGTCACCATTCCCTTCACGGCGCTTAGCGATGCGAAGCTCATTCTGACCGACGACCTGATCCGCGACGCGTTGCGCGCCGACAAGCTGGCGAAAGCCCAGGCCGCCAACCAGAACGAAGCGGACGACCAGGAATAACCGATCAACAGACCGCTCCAGGGACGGGAACCCTGAAGTAAAGACGGAGAAACAAGACAATGGCAGTCAGTGCGAACCGGCTCGAACTTCTGCAGATCGCAGATGCAGTGGCGCGCGAAAAGGTCATCGACCGCGAGATCGTGCTGGCCGCAATGGCCGACGCTATCCAGAAGGCGGCACGCTCCCGTTATGGCACCGAGTCCAATATCCGGGCCGATATCAATCCGAAGACCGGCGAAATCCGTCTGCAGCGCCTGCTCGAAGTCGTCGAGAAGGCCGAGGATTATTCGACGCAGATCCCGCTGGAACTCGCCCGCGACCGCAACCCGGATGCCGCACTCGGCGATTTCATCGCCGATCCGCTGCCGCCGATGGATTTCGGCCGCATCGCCGCACAGTCCGCCAAGCAGGTGATCGTGCAGAAGGTGCGTGAAGCCGAGCGTGACCGCCAGTTCGACGAATTCAAGGATCGCACCGGCGAAATCGTCAACGGTACCGTCAAGCGTGTCGAATACGGCAACGTCATCGTCGATCTCGGCCGTGGCGAAGGCATCATCCGCCGCGACGAAATGATCCCGCGCGAAAACGTCCGCTATGGCGATCGTGTCCGTGCCTATGTCTATGACGTCCGTCGCGAGCAGCGCGGCCCGCAGATCTTCCTGTCGCGCACGCATCCGCAGTTCATGGTGAAGCTATTCACCATGGAAGTGCCTGAAATCTACGACGGCATCATCCAGGTGAAGTCGGTCGCCCGCGATCCGGGCTCGCGCGCCAAGATCGCGGTGATCTCGAACGACAGTTCGATCGATCCGGTCGGCGCCTGCGTCGGTATGCGCGGCTCGCGCGTCCAGGCCGTCGTCGGCGAACTCCAGGGCGAGAAGATCGACATCATTCCGTGGAGCCAGGATCCGGCGACCTTCGTCGTCAACGCCCTGCAGCCGGCCGAAGTCGCCAAGGTTGTTCTCGACGAGGATGCCGAGCGCATCGAAGTGGTCGTTCCCGACGAGCAGCTGTCGCTTGCGATCGGCCGCCGCGGCCAGAACGTCCGCTTGGCATCGCAGCTGACCGGCTGGGATATCGACATCATGACGGAGGCCGAGGAATCGGAGCGCCGTCAGAAGGAATTCAACGAGCGCACCAATCTGTTCATGGATTCGCTCGACGTCGACGAAATGGTCGGCCAGGTTCTGGCGTCCGAAGGTTTCGCCGCGGTCGAGGAACTGGCCTATGTTGATCTCGACGAAATCTCCTCGATCGACGGTTTCGACGAAGAGACGGCGCAGGAAATCCAGCAGCGTGCCCGCGAATTCCTCGAGCGTCTCGAAGCCGAGATGGAC
This sequence comes from Rhizobium binxianense, assembly GCF_028994275.1. Taxonomy (NCBI): domain Bacteria; kingdom Pseudomonadati; phylum Pseudomonadota; class Alphaproteobacteria; order Hyphomicrobiales; family Rhizobiaceae; genus Rhizobium; species Rhizobium binxianense. Next base: position 4,295,300 of record NZ_CP118713.1, on the reverse strand, counting down.
GAAAAGCGCAAGGCGCTCGGCGTTCAGGACGAGCTGCGCGAAATCGACGGCATCACCGCCCAGATGATGGTGGCGCTCGGCGAAGACGGCATCAAGACGATCGAGGATTTTGCCGGTTGCGCCGCCGACGATCTCGTCGGCTGGACGGAACGCAAGAACGGCGAAACGAAGAAGTTCGAAGGCCTGTTCTCGAAGTTCGACGTTTCGCGCGTCGAGGCCGAGCAGATGATCGTCCAGGCCCGCCTTTCGGCCGGCTGGATCACGCAAGAGGACCTGGCGAAGGGGACCGAGGAAGAGGTCACCGAAGCTGAAGCCGAACAAGAAGCATGATGACCGCGCATGAGCCGGACGCTCTTCCTGATGAGGACGACGATCTTGCAGGTTATGACGTGAACGGACGCATGTGCATCGTGACGCGCGAAAGCGGATCGCCGGAAGAGCTGATCCGCTTCGTTGCCGCTCCCGATGGAACGGTTGTCGCCGACCTGAAGCGAGAGCTTCCGGGACGCGGATGCTGGGTGAAGATCGACCGGTCGCTGGTCGACAGGGCAGTGGCGAGGAAACTCTTCGCCCGCGCGCTGAAAATGGATGTGAAGGCGGCGGACGATCTCGGTGCGAGCGTCGACCGGCTGCTTGCAGCGCAGTTGATGCAGATGATGAACATGGCGCGCAAAGCCGGCCAGTTCGTCAGCGGGTCCGCGAAAGTGGATGCCGCGGTCAGAAGCGGAGCAGCCCTTGCGGTGTTCCACGCGACCGATGCAGCGGACGACGGCGTCCGGAAAATCGACCAGGCCCGCAAGGCCTGGCACCTCGGAATGGAGACCGAGGAGGAGATACCTTCCTTCCGTCTCTTCTCGGAGAGCGAAATGGAAGGCCTGATGGGCCAGAATGCTTTTATCCATGCTGCAGTGCTTGCAGGGCAGGCGGGTGAGGGTGTAGTGAAGCGCGCAAAGATGCTCGAACAGTACCGTATTGGCGGTCAGTCCCGGGCAGCGGGCGGCGCTGGCCGGCAAAAACAATGAGGCGGTCACCGGCATCGGCCGGTCCTATTCTCATTGATCGACAGTATTTGAACGACAGGGTCTGATCTAGTCATCGCTCCCTGTCCGAAGGAACGGGAACGAATGACCGATAGTAACGACGACAAGACAATCAGCGTGACGGGCAAAAAGACGCTTACCCTGAAACCATCGGGGATGAGCCAGGGCACCGTTCGCCAGGATATGGGTCGAGGTCGCACCAAGGCGGTCGTCGTCGAGACCCGCAAGCGGCGCCCGATGCGCCCGGAAGACGAAAAGCCGATCACACCCGCCGCTCCGGTGGCCCCCGTCCGCGCCGCCGAACCGACGCCCGCACCCGTGCAGGCACGCCCAACGCAGCCGACGCCGGCACCGCGGGTTCAACAGGGCAACAACGGCCAGACCAACCAGCGTCCGCAGCAGTCCCACCAGGCGCCGCGCCAAAACGATCGTCCACGCCCGGTGGTGCTGAACCATCTGTCGCCGGAAGAGATGGACGCCCGCCGCCGCGCGCTTGCCGACGCCCAGGCGCGTGACGCCCAGGATGCGATCCGCCGCGCCGAGGAAGAAAAGCGCCGCGCCGCCGAAGAGGTTGTCCGCAAGGCAGCCGAAGCCGAAGAAGCAGCCCGCAGGGCCGCTGAAGAGGCTATCCGGCAGGCTGAGGCACCCGTCGCTGTTGCTGAACCGGCAGCCGAAGCACCGGCTCCGGCCGAAGCACGCTCCGACGCCCCGCGGCCGCAGCAACCCGCTTCGTCGGCACCTGCTGCACGCCGGCCCGATGCGGCTGGAGCACCTGCTGCCGCCCGTCCGGCAGCGGGCGCTGCGGTGCCCGGCGCCGTTCGCGGCCGTCGCGACGAAAAGGAAGACGACGATCGTGGCGGCGCAGCGCGCGGCGGTCCTGTCCGTGGCCGCGTCGTTCGCCCGGAACCGGCAAAGCCGGTCACGACACGTCCGAAGACGGATGAAGAACGCCGTCGCGGCAAGCTGACGATCTCCACTGCCAACGTAGACGGCGAGGACAATGCTCGCGGACGTTCGCTCTCGGCGATGCGTCGCCGGCAGGAGAAGTTCCGCCGCGGCCAGATGCAGGAAACCCGCGAGAAGATCTCCCGCGAGGTCGTTCTGCCTGAGACCATCACCATTCAGGAACTGTCGCAGCGCATGTCCGAACGCGCCGTCGACGTCATCAAGTACCTGATGAAGGAAGGCCAGATGATGAAGCCGGGCGACGTCATCGACGCCGACCTTGCCGAACTCATCGCCGGCGAATTCGGCCATACGGTCAGGCGCGTGTCGGAATCCGACGTCGAACTCGGCATCTTCAACGTGTCCGACGAGGATGGCGAACTGGTTTCGCGCCCGCCGGTTGTCACCATCATGGGCCATGTCGACCACGGCAAGACCTCGCTGCTCGACGCCATCCGCCATGCCAACGTGGTCTCCGGCGAAGCCGGTGGTATCACGCAGCATATCGGCGCCTATCAGGTGGAGCAGAACGGTCAGAAGATCACCTTCATCGATACACCCGGCCACGCCGCCTTCACGGCAATGCGTGCCCGCGGTGCGCAGGCGACCGACATCGCGATCCTGGTCGTCGCGGCTGACGACAGCGTGATGCCGCAGACGATCGAATCGATCAACCATGCCAAGGCGGCTGGTGTTCCGATCATCGTTGCGATCAACAAGGTCGACAAGCACGAGGCCGATCCGCAGAAGGTCCGCAACCAGCTGCTGCAGCACGAAGTCTTCGTGGAATCCATGGGCGGTGAAGTGCTCGACGTCGAAGTTTCGGCCAAAACAGGCAAGAACCTCGACAAGCTGCTCGAGGCGATCCTGCTGCAGGCCGAAATTCTCGATCTCAAGGCCAATCCGAACCGGACGGCGGAAGGTACTGTCATCGAAGCCCAGCTCGATCGTGGCCGTGGTTCGGTCGCGACCGTGCTTGTCCAGAAGGGCACGCTGCGTCCGGGCCAGATCATCGTTGCCGGCGACGTCTGGGGCCGCGTGCGCGCCCTCGTCACCGACAAGGGCGACCATGTGAAGGAAGCAGGTCCGGCAACCCCGGTCGAGGTTCTCGGTTTGTCCGGCACGCCGCAGGCAGGCGACAAGTTCGCCGTCGTCGAAAGCGAAAGCCGCGCCCGCGAAATCTCGGAATATCGTCAGCGTCTTGCCCGCGACAAGGCGGCTGCCCGCCAGTCGGGCCAGCGTGGATCGCTGGAACAGATGATGATGCAGCGCCAGAGCGCCGGCATCAAGGAGTTCCCGCTGGTCATTAAGGGTGACGTGCAGGGCTCGATCGAAGCGATTGCCGGCGCACTGGAAAAGCTCGGCACCGACGAGGTCCGCGCCCGCATCGTCCATTCGGGCGCCGGCGGCATCACCGAGTCGGATATCTCGCTCGCCGAAGCTTCGAACGCCGCCATCATCGGCTTCAACGTTCGTGCGAATACGCAGGCACGCCAGTTCGCCGAGCGCGAAGGTCTCGAAATCCGCTACTACAACATCATCTACGACCTCGTGGATGACGTGAAGGCAGCGATGTCGGGCCTCCTGTCTCCGGAACGGCGCGAAACCTTCATCGGCAATGCCGAGATCCTCGAGGTGTTCAACATCACCAAGGTCGGCAAGGTCGCAGGTTGCCGTGTCGTCGAAGGCAAGGTCGAACGCGGTGCGGGCGTCCGCCTCATCCGCAACGATGTCGTCGTTCACGAAGGCAAGCTCAAGACCCTCAAGCGTTTCAAGGACGAAGTGTCCGAAGTGCCGATGGGCCAGGAATGCGGCATGGCCTTCGAGAACTACGAAGACATGCGCGCCGGCGACGTCATCGAGTGCTTCCGCGTCGAGCATATCACGCGCACGCTCTAAACCGCTGCGCACGACATCAGCGCGAAAGCCATTCGCCAGCCGGCGGATGGCTTTCGGGTACCTGCCGACTTGACCTTTTCGACCAAAAGAGTCATGGACGCTCTCCTTTGACGGGTTCGATTCCCAGCCGCATCGGCAAATAGAGATAACAATGACCAGAGCAACTTCTTCCGCGCCTTCGCAGCGCATGCTGCGCGTTGGCGAACAGGTTCGCGCCGCTATCACCCAGGTGCTGCAGCGCGGCGAAGTGCGCGACGACGTCATCGAAGCGACCGTGATCTCGATCTCGGAAGTGCGCATGTCGCCCGACCTCAAGATCGCCACCGCCTATGTGACGCCGCTCGGCGTTTCCGACCACAGCGTGGTCATCGAGGCGTTGAACCGTCATGCGCGGTTTATCCGCGGCCGGCTCGGGCAGCAGCTTCGACAGATGAAATACATGCCGGAGGTGCGCTTCCGCGACGATACCAGCTTCGACAACTACAAGAAGATCGACGAACTGCTGCGTTCGCCTGAGGTAAGCCGCGACCTCGACGGCGATAATGACGAACAATAAACAGAAGAGACTGATGTCCAAACCACGCAAACCCAAGGGCCGACCGATTTCCGGCTGGCTGATCCTCGACAAGCCGGTGGATTTCGGCTCGACGGAAGCCGTTTCCAAGATCAAGTGGCTCTACAAGGCGCAGAAGGCCGGTCATGCCGGCACGCTCGATCCGCTTGCCTCCGGCATGCTGCCGATCGCGCTCGGCGATGCGACGAAGACCGTTCCCTATGTGATGGACGGCCGCAAGATCTATGAATTTACGGTGAGCTGGGGCGAAGAGCGCGCCACCGACGATCTCGAGGGCGAAGTGACCGAGAGCTCGGACAAGCGTCCCAGCGAACAGCAGATCCGCGATATCCTGCCTGGATATATCGGCACCATCAGCCAGGTGCCGCCGCAGTTTTCGGCCATCAAGATATCGGGTGAACGCGCCTATGATCTGGCGCGCGAAGGCGAAGTCGTCGAAATCCCCTCGCGCGAGGTCGAGATCTTCCGGCTGACATTGCTCGCCTGCCCGGATGCCGATACCGCGCATTTCGAAGTGGAATGCGGCAAGGGCACCTATGTCAGGGCGCTGGCGCGCGATTTCGGCCGAGAGCTCGGCTGCTACGGCCATGTATCCGGGCTGCGGCGCACCTTCGTCGCGCCCTTTTCGGAAGAGGCCATGGTGCCGCTCGCAAACCTCGTGGCGCTGGAGGCGATCGAAGATATGGACGAGCGGCTGGCGGTCCTCGACACGCTGCTGATCGACACTTGCGAGGCGCTGTCGGCCCTGCCCCATCTCGTCATCAACGACGATCAGGCGCACCGGCTGAAGATGGGCAACCCAATCCTGGTGCGTGGCCGCGATGCGCCGGTTGCCGAAAGCGAAGCCTATGCGACCGCCCGCGGCAGGCTGATCGCGATCGGCGAGATCGGTCAGGGCGAGTTTCGCCCAAAGCGGGTTTTCGGCTGAGTCCGCAACGATAGCGATTGTCAGCCGGCAGCGATGCGATATCTTCCCTATCGGGCCATAGCGGTCCGATAGGGGGAAGAATATGCGCGTAACTGCTATCGCAACACTGACGTTCTTTTCGATGTTCCTGACTTTTACAGGCGCTCAATCCGCCGAGCGCTGGGCCGAGCTTCCGGCCTTTCCTTCGATGCCGGCGGCCAAGACCAGCGGCATGGCCGATGTCAACGACATCAAGATGTATTACGCCGAATATGGTGAAGGCGAGCCGATCCTCTTCATTCACGGCGGACTCGGAAATGCCGAGGTCTGGGGTCATCAGGTCGCCGATTTTGCCAAGGACCACCTGGTCATCGTTGCCGACAGCCGCGGCCACGGGCGTTCGACGCGCAGCCAGCAGCCCTTCGGCTACGACCTGATGACATCGGATTATGTGGCACTTCTCGACTTTCTGAAGATCGGCAAGGTGACGCTTGTCGGATGGTCGGACGGCGGCATTATCGGCATCGACATGGCGATGAAACACCCGGAAAAATTGACCCGCGTCATTGCCCAGGCAGCCAATGTCACAACGGACGGCGTCAAGGCCGACGTCATGGACAACAAGACCTTCAACGACTACATCAACGTCGCCGGCGAGCAATACCGGAAGCTTTCGCCGACGCCGAACGAATACGACGCCTTCGTCAAGCAGATCTCCGACATGTGGGCGACCCAGCCGGCCTGGACGGCCGCCGATCTAGCCAAGATCTCGGTGCCGGTCACGCTTGCCATCGGCGATCATGATGAAGCCGTAAAGCTCGACCATACGGAAATGATGGCAAAGCAGATTCCGGGCGCCAAACTCGTCATCCTGAAGGATGTGAGCCATTTCGCCATGCTGCAGGATCCGGCAGCTTATGATGGGATGATCCGGGGCGCCATGGCGGGCCGTTGAAGCCGCCGAGAAGACCCCCTCTTTCCATCGATCCATATTTGGTTTATAGGCAGCGCCAGCATCGGGTACGCCCGTTTGCATTCACGGCCAAAGCTGGACGGCATCCCGGCTTTTGGCGACCTTTATCTCCTCTCTTAGAAAGGATCACCCGATGTCGATCACTGCTGAGCGCAAGGCTGCGCTGATCAAGGAATATGCGACCGTTGAAGGCGATACCGGTTCTCCGGAAGTCCAGGTTGCGATCCTGACCGAACGCATCAACAACCTGACCGAACACTTCAAGGACCACAAGAAGGATAACCATTCCCGCCGTGGCCTGCTGACGATGGTTTCGAGCCGCCGCTCGCTTCTTGACTATCTCAAGAAGAAGGATGAAGGCCGCTATTCCAAGCTGATCACCAGCCTGGGTATCCGCCGCTAAGATTGTCCGGCGGGCGCTTTCCAAGCGCCCGCCGGATCCTGTTTCGGGACACGGTTCCCGATGAAATGTTCCAGCCGCGCTCTATTTTCCAAGCGGTGGAAAGATCGGCGGACCCGGATGGGCCGGTTCTGCCAAACCAACCGTTGACCTGTCATGGGGCAGGATTGCCGGATGCTTTCGGCCAAGGCTTCTCAAGGCTTGGCCCAGTTTCTCGGGAACGAGGTTCCCCAGGGAAAACTGCGATAAAAGCCTCCCGTTGTCTTGCCCGTGATACGTCACATTGATTGCGGTCGACTGTGCGCTGCGCCTTGATATCGGCGATGGCGCGTGCTCCCGCATTGAAGGACAAGTCATGTTTGATACACACACAGTCGAAATCGAGTGGGCCGGCCGCCCGCTGAAGCTCGAAACCGGCAAGATCGCCCGTCAGGCCGACGGCGCCGTTCTCGCCACCTACGGCGAAACCGTCGTTCTCGCCACCGTCGTCTCGGCCAAGGCGCCGAAGCCCGGCCAGGATTTCTTCCCGCTCACCGTCAACTACCAGGAAAAGACCTACGCAGCCGGCAAGATCCCCGGCGGCTATTTCAAGCGCGAGGGACGTCCGAGCGAGAACGAGACCCTCGTTTCCCGCCTGATCGACCGCCCGATCCGCCCGCTCTTCCCGGAAGGCTACAAGAACGACACGCAGGTCGTCGTTACCGTCATCCAGCACGACCTTGAAAACAACCCGGATATCCTGTCGATGGTTGCCACCTCGGCGGCACTGACGCTCTCCGGCGTTCCCTTCATGGGCCCGGTCGGCGGTGCGCGCGTCGGCTACATCAACGGCGAATACGTTCTCAACCCGCATCTCGACGAGATGGACGAATCGAGCCTCGACCTTGTCGTCGCCGGCACCTACGATGCCGTGTTGATGGTTGAATCCGAAGCCAAGGAACTCAACGAAGAGGTCATGCTCGGCGCCGTCATGTTCGGCCACAAGGGCTTCCAGCCGGTTCTCGACGCGATCATCAAGCTCGCCGAAGTGGCAGCCAAGGAGCCGCGCGACTTCCAGCCGGAAGACTACTCGGCTCTCGAAAACGAGATGCTCGGCCTTGCCGAAGGTGAGCTTCGGCAAGCCTACAAGATCACCCAGAAGGCCGACCGCTACGCCGCCGTCGACGCTGTCAAGGCGAAGGTGAAGGCGCATTTCCTGCCCGAGGAAGGCGAGGCCAAGTACACGGCCGAAGAAGTCGGCGCGATCTTCAAGCACCTGCAGGCGAAGATCGTCCGCTGGAACATCCTCGACACCAAGAGCCGCATCGACGGCCGCGACCTCGAAACCGTTCGTCCGATCGTTTCGGAAGTCGGCCTTCTGCCGCGCACGCACGGTTCGGCGCTGTTTACCCGCGGTGAAACCCAGGCGATCGTGGTTGCCACGCTTGGCACCGGCGAAGACGAGCAGTATGTCGACAGCCTGACGGGCATGTACAAGGAGCGCTTCCTGCTCCATTACAACTTCCCTCCCTACTCGGTTGGCGAAACCGGCCGCATGGGCTCCCCGGGCCGCCGCGAAATCGGCCACGGCAAGCTCGCATGGCGGGCGATCCGTCCGATGCTGCCGACGCCTGAGCAGTTCCCCTACACGCTGCGCGTCGTCTCGGAGATCACCGAGTCGAACGGCTCGTCCTCGATGGCCACCGTCTGCGGCACGTCGCTCGCTCTGATGGACGCCGGCGTTCCGCTGGCAAAGCCGGTTGCCGGCATCGCCATGGGTCTGATCCTGGAAGGCGATCGCTTCGCCGTCCTCTCCGACATTCTCGGCGACGAGGACCACCTCGGCGACATGGACTTCAAGGTCGCCGGTACCGCCGACGGCATCACCTCGCTGCAGATGGACATCAAGATCGCCGGCATCACCGAAGAGATCATGAAGGTCGCTCTCGGCCAGGCCCAGGGCGGTCGCGCCCACATTCTCGGCGAAATGGCGAAGGCCATCACCGAAAGCCGCGGCCAGCTCGGCGAATTCGCTCCGCGCATCGAAGTCATGAACATCCCGGTCGACAAGATCCGTGAAGTCATCGGCTCCGGCGGCAAGGTCATTCGTGAAATCGTCGAAAAGACCGGTGCGAAGATCAACATCGAGGACGACGGCACCGTTAAGATCGCCTCCTCCTCCGGCAAAGAGATCGAAGCGGCCCGCAAGTGGATCCACTCGATCGTTGCCGAGCCCGAGATCGGCCAGATCTACGAAGGCACGGTTGTCAAGACCGCCGACTTCGGCGCCTTCGTCAACTTCTTCGGCGCCCGCGACGGTCTCGTTCACATCTCGCAGCTTGCTTCCGAGCGTGTTGCCAAGACCCAGGACGTCGTCAAGGAAGGCGACAAGGTCTGGGTCAAGCTGCTCGGCTTCGACGAACGCGGCAAGGTTCGCCTGTCGATGAAGGTCGTCGACCAGGCCACCGGCCAGGAAATTGCGAACGAGAAGAAGAAGGAAGAAGCGGCCGAATAAGCCGCGTCTCCCAAATTTCATTCCGGGCGCGGGAATCTTCCGCGCCCTTTTTGTATCCGAAGTCGAGACGAGATCCATGAGCCGCGAAACGCTGAAGACCCTGTTCCATCCCTTTGCCAGCGGCACAGTCCAGGCGCCCGGCGAGGGCGAGCGCGTGCTTTTCCTCGGCGCCGAGGCAGGCTTTGCGCTGCCGGAGGGTTTTGCCGCCTCGCTCAGCGCCGTCCAGGGCTTCCGGCCGCTCTACCGGCAGCTGCTGGCGCAGCGGATCGAAGCAAAGCCCGAGATCGACGGCGAGGACTACGATGCCGCCCTGGTGCTCTGCACCAAGCACAAGGGCGAGAACGAGGCCAATCTTGCCGCGGCGATCGCCCGCACGCGGCTCGGCGGTCTGATCGTCGTTGCCGGCGCGAAGGAAGACGGCATCCAGCCGCTGCGCAAGCGGATGGAAGGTTTCAATCTCGCAGTCGACTACATGCCGAAATATCACGGCGTCGCTTTCTGGTTCGGCCGGCCGGCGGATGCCGACGAGATCATTTCCAAGCTGGCAAAAGCGCCGGTGCGCGTCGACGGCCGTTTCAATGCCACCGCCGGCATGTTCTCGCATGACCGGATCGATGCCGGATCGGAACTGCTCGCCTCGCGCCTGCCGCAGGATTTCACCGGCGACGTTGCGGATTTTGGCGCCGGATGGGGCTATCTCTCCGTCGAACTGGTGCAGAGATCGCGTGGACTGACCCGCCTCGACCTCTACGAGGCCGATCACGCGGCTCTGGAGGCCGCCAGAGACAATCTAGCGGAGAATTGCCCGAACGCGCCTGCGCGCTTCTTCTGGCACGATCTGGCGGGCGAGCCGGTCAAGGACAAATACGATCTCGTCATCATGAACCCGCCCTTCCATGAGGGGCACGCAGCCGAGCCGGCGCTCGGCCAGGCCATGATCAAGACCGCCGCATCCGCCCTTCGCGGCGGCGGCCGGTTGATGCTAGTCGCCAATCGCGGCCTGCCCTACGAGCCGGTTCTGGCGGCGAATTTCCGAGAAAGCGGCGAAACCTGCCGCAACGCCCGTTTCAAGGTTCTCTGGGCGAAGAAGTAAGCTCTACGCGGCTTCGACCGATCCGGTCATTCTATCGATAGAACAAAAAGGCCGTGCGCAACATCCGCGCACGGCCTTTGAGTTTCAAATCGGAGCAGCGTTTACTCGACGTCTGCCCTGCGCAGCGTTTCCAGTGTCGGCATCGAGGTGACGTTGAAGCCGGCGTCGACAAAATGGATCTCGCCGGTAACGCCGGCGGAAAGATCGGAGAGCAGGTAAAGAGCCGAATTGCCGACCTGATCGATGGTCACGGTCTTGCGCAGCGGCGCATTACGCTGGTTCCAGGAGAGGATCGCGCGCGCATCGGAGATGCCGGCGCCGGCGAGCGTGCGGATCGGACCGGCTGATATCGCATTGACGCGGATGCCGCGCGGGCCGTAGTCGGCGGCGAGATAGCGCACCGAAGCCTCGAGTGCTGCCTTGGCGACGCCCATGACGTTGTAATTCGGAATGACGCGGGTCGAGCCGTTATAGGTCAAGGTCAACATCGCACCGCCGTCTTCCATCAGCGGAGCGCAGCGCTTGGCGATCTCGGTGAAGGAGAAACAGGAAATGACCATGGTGCGGCTGAAATTCTCCCGCGTCGTATCGGCGTAGAGACCCTTCAGCTCGTTCTTGTCGGAAAAACCGATGGCGTGGACGATGAAATCGAGCTTGCCCCAGCGCTCACTGAGCGCGTCGACCAGGGCATCGACCGAGGCGACATCTTCGACATCGCAGGGCAGCACGAAATCCGAGTTGACCTCGGCAGCCAGCGGCTTGACGCGCTTGCCGAGCGCATCGCCCTGATAGGTGAAGGCGAGTTCCGCACCCTGCGCGGCGAGCGCTTTTGAAATCCCCCAGGCGATCGAATGGTTATTTGCGACGCCCATGATGAGGCCGCGCTTACCCTGCATGATTCCCATCATTTTGTTATCCGTTATAACGCTGGAAGACCAGCGTGGCGTTGGTGCCGCCGAAGCCGAAGGAGTTGGAGAGGGCAATGTCGATCTTCGCATCGTCGATCCGCTTGCGCACGATCGGCACGCCTTCGAATTCGGGATCGAGTTCGGTGATATGGGCGCTTTCGCCGATGAAACCGTGCTGCATCATCAGCAGGGAATAGATCGATTCCTGCACGCCGGCAGCACCCAGCGAATGACCGGTCAGCGACTTGGTCGACTGGATATGGGGGATTTTGGAGCCGAATACCTCGCGGATGGCGCCGATTTCCTTGCTGTCGCCGACCGGCGTCGACGTGCCGTGGGTATTGACGTAATCGACGTCGCCTTTGACTGTCGCAAGTGCCTGGCGCATGCAGCGGATGGCGCCCTCGCCGGAGGGGGCGACCATGTCGTAACCATCCGAGGTTGCGCCGTAGCCGACGATTTCGGCGTAGATCTTGGCGCCGCGCGCCTTGGCGTGCTCCAGTTCCTCGAGCACCAGCACCCCGGCGCCGCCGGCGATGACGAAACCGTCGCGGTTGACGTCATAGGCGCGCGAGGCGGTGTCGGGCGTATCGTTGTACTTGGAAGACATGGCGCCCATGGCGTCGAAGAGGTTGGACATCGTCCAGTCGAGATCCTCGTGGCCGCCGGCAAACATCACGTCCTGCTTGCCCCACTGGATCATCTCGGCGGCGTTGCCGATGCAATGCGCCGAGGTCGAGCAGGCCGACGAGATCGAATAGTTGACGCCGTGGATCTTGAACCAGGTGGCGAGTGTGGCCGATGCGGTCGAGGACATCGCCTTCGGCACGGCGAAGGGGCCGATGCGCTTCGGGCTGTTGTTCTTGACGGTGATCTCGGCCGCCTCGATCAGGGTGCGGGTCGACGGACCGCCGGAGCCCATGATGATGCCGGCGCGCTCGTTCTGAGCGTAGTCCTTCTCTTCCAGGCCGGAATCGGCGAGTGCCTGCTTCATGGCCACATGGTTCCAGGCGCCGCCCTGCGACAGGAAGCGCATGGCGCGACGATCGACCAGTTCGGCCAGTTCCGCCGCGCCGAGCTTGGGGCTGCCCCAAACCTGGCACTTGAAGCCGTGCTCGGCGAAATCGCTCGAGAAGGAAATCCCCGACTTTGCCTGCCGCAAGGATTCGGTGACTTCGGCGGCGTCGTTCCCGATCGAGGACACGACACCCAGACCCGTGACAACTACCCGTCTCATCTGATCAAACCTTTTTTGTTTCGTGAACCGCTTGAGATGCGGTTTCAGGCCGTCTTGTCTTTAGAGAGACCGACGCGAAGGTCGGCCGCCTGATATATGGTCTCGCCGTCCGCCTTCAGCCAGCCGTCGGCCGTGCCGAGGACCAGACGGCCGCGCATGACACGCTTGAAGTCGATGCCATATTCGATCAGCTTCGTATGAGGCTTGACCATGCCCTTGAATTTCACTTCGCCGGTTGAAAGCGCCATGCCGCGGCCTTCCTCGCCGAGCCAGCCGAGGAAGAAACCGGTCAGTTGCCACATGCCGTCGAGGCCGAGGCAGCCCGGCATGATCGGATTGCCTTCGAAATGGCAGGGGAAATACCAGTCGTCGGGACGCACGTCGTATTCGGCCCTGAGATAGCCTTTGTCGAAGGTCCCGCCGGTTTCGGAAATGTCGGTGATGCGGTGAACCATCAGCATGGGCGGCAGGGGAAGCTGCGCATTGCCGGGCCCGAACAGCTCGCCATGTGCGCAGGCGATGAGTTCGTCGTACGAGAAGCTGGACTGTCTGGTCGTCATAAAGTTTCTTTTTCCCCCCGCCTGAAGCCGATGGATGTGAACGTGTAGTCCAAGTTCTTCAGAAAATGAAGCATCAGCAAGGCAGCTTCATTCATCGCCCCGGACCAGGCTTACGTCATTATTTGGTGGTCGAATACAGGAAGGCCAGGGCCGCGACCAGACCTATTTGCACCAAAAGCCCGTTTTTGCCGCGTTTATCAGGCTCTTGTCCCCATTGAACTATTGAAAGGCTCCGGTGCAAAAGTTATACCGCTTGAAGAAACATGATTGCTTTATGCAGGAATAACCGGAGTTGGTCTTGATGACGGGTGCACTCCCGATCGCAATAGAGGTAAGGCTGCGCGGTGCGGGCCTGCGCCCCACCCGCCAGCGTGTCGCGCTCGGCGACCTCCTGTTTGCCAAGGGCGACCGGCATTTGACTGTCGAGGAACTGCATGAGGAGGCGGTTGCCGCCGGCGTGCCGGTCTCACTGGCAACCGTCTACAACACGCTGCACCAGTTCACCGAAGCCGGCCTCATCCGCGTTCTCGCCGTCGAGAGCGCCAGGACCTATTTCGACACCAATGTTTCCGACCATCACCATTTCTTCATCGAAGGTGAGAACGAAGTGCTCGACATTCCCGTCAGCAACCTGACGATCGGCAATCTGCCGGAACCGCCTGAGGGGATGGAGATCGCCCATGTCGACGTCGTGATCCGCCTGCGGGCAAAGCAGGGCTGACGCCACCCAAGGCCACCCAAGTCTTCACATGACATCGTCGGGATGCCGGCCGGGCTTGTGCATGTAAGTCGGAAAGGTCCAGCCGAACCACAGGGCGCCGCCGCGCACGGCAAAGGCTGCGACGACACCACAGGCAGACGCCAGATAGAGCGGCATCCCCAGCGCATTGGCGAGCGTGAATACGCCGGCGCCGATGAGGGCTGCGGTCACGTAGATTTCCGGCCGCAACAACACCGAAGGCTCGTTTGCCATCAGATCGCGCAGAATGCCGCCGAAGGTCGCCGTCAGCGTGCCGGTGACGATCGCGATCGTCGGCGAGCCGGTGGCGGCGAGGCCCTTGGCAGCGCCGATCACGCAATAGGCGGCAAGGCCGATCGCATCCAGCCAGATCAGCAGGCGATAGCGCGATTCCAGCAGGTGGGCGGTGAAGAAGACGATGACGCCCATGATACAGCAGACGAGGATATAGGCGGGGTTCAACACCCAGAAGACCGGCACGCGGCCGAGCACGATATCGCGCACGGTGCCGCCGCCCGTTCCCGTCACCATGGCGAAAAACAGAAAACCGATCAGATCCAGCTGCTTGCGCGAGGCGGCAAGCGCGCCTGTCGCGGCAAACAGCGCAATGCCGGCATAATCGAGATAGACGAGCAAGGACATGCGGCCCCCGGAACCGGCGAACAATTTTCGGACAAGAAACACGGCGGCAAGGGCGGCGCAAGGCGGCGCGGCCATAAAGCTGAAGTCTTTGTTCAATGCATGTCGTTGTCCCAAAACCGCTGCACACTTTGGGCGACATGCATTGGGCGCCTTTATCCAAAGAGGAAAGCCGTGAAAACGCTGCTGCTCGCCGTTCTGAATATCGTCCTGCTGCTTGTCATGCCGGCTGTCGCCTTCGGCCAGCAATCGCTGATTTCCGATCCGGAGATCTACGAGAAGAAACATTTCCAGGAGCAGTGCAAGACGGCCGAATTCGCCGACGGCTTCATCACCCGCCAGGACATCAACAATGACGGCCTGATCGATGCGGTGGTCAACGAGGGCCAGCTGACCTGCGACGGGCAGAAGGGGCCGCAATGCAATGACGACGGCTGCACCTATAATTTCTATCTGCAGGTTGCTGAAGGCGGTTATTTCATGATCGCGACGGCGCAGATCTATGGCTACGATTTCGTCCAGCGCTTCGGCAATATGGTGCTGGCAATGAAGATGCATCCGCGCTTCTGCGACCGCACCGAAGGTGATCCCTGCATCGTCACTGCCCGCGTGCGCGGCACGAAATTCGTCACCATCTCGAAGAAGTAAATCTCAGCTCGGATAGAGTTCCGACGTGCGGCCGGCGAGATAATAGCCGACCAGGCCGTACCATTCGCGGATCGCAGTCGCCATGTTCTGCGCATTGAGATTCGGCTGAGTGAAATCGAACCCCGGCCTCACCTCGCCGTCGGTGCGATAATCGGTCGGCCAGGGCACGATATCGATGCCGAGTTTGCGGAAGATGCCGACGGATCGAGGCATATGAAAACCCGAGGTGATCAGCAGGCAATGGGAAAGCCCCTGGCTTGCCAGGAATTCCTTGGTGTTGATGGCGTTTTCGAAGGTGGTGCGCGATTGCCTCTCCTCGATCAGGCGATCCTTGCCGACGCCGAAGAGCGGGAAGAAGCGCGCGGATGCCGCCGCATCGCCTTCATAGATGCCCGAGATGGAACCGTCGCCACCCGATACCAGAATGCGTGACTGCGGAAATTTCTGCGCGAGCCGCAGGGCTTCGACGAAGCGGTCGGCCGCGGGGTTGAACTCTATGCCGTGACGCGCCGTGTTCACCTCGTTTTCGAAGGCGCCGCCGAGCACGATCATGCATTGCAGGTTCTCCGGATCGGCGGCGGGCTTTGCGAAGCGCTGCTCGAGACCTTGCATCAGCAGGTTGCCGGCGGTGGTGTAGAGCGTGATGAAGAGGATGAGGGCCGACCCCGCGGCGCCGAGGATACTTAAGGTCCGCCAGCGCAGAAGGCCGGCAAGCAGGGCAAGGAAGACGAGGAAGAATGCCAGCGACAGCGGCTGAGCGAAAATCCAGACAAGCTTCGAAATGACGAACAAGACGTACTCCTCAAGGATGGGCGGCGATCCTTCCTATCCGATTCGACGATGACAGGAATGCGACGGTTCTATCTCACGCGCTGGGCGGCCGATCGGTGCGGCGCGAGCTTCTGGTTGAAGCGCCGCTGCAGCGGCCTGGGAATGAACATGGCGGCAAGCGCCAGCGCCATGGCGAAGAGGGAGACCAGCCATAGCGCAGATGCTCCGGTCAATCGCGTCAGCAGGGCGCCGACAATGGCGCCGAGCACCATGCCGCCCCAGGGCACGATCTGGATCGTCCATTCGATATGGCGGTCGCCGATGATCCAGCGACCGATGCCGCGGCCGAAGCGCGACAGGGCACCTGTGACATAAGTCAGCCCGATCGGCAGGCCTTCGATGTGCTCGACTGCCGCGTTCACCATCCCCATGGAAAAAACGATCATGTAGAACCGCTCGAACAGCATGTTCTGCACCGTCATCATCGAGGCCAGCGCCAGGACGAGACCGACGCAGCCGAGCACCACGAAGATTCGGCGCTCTGATACATGAGCGATGACGACGCCAGCCGCATTGCCGAGCACGAAAACGACGATGGCGGAGATCAACACCGCCGCGTGATAAAGATTGCCCTCGCTCAAGGCCAGCGCGGCCCGCGTCGTGTTCCCCGTCATGAAGGAGACGAAATCGCCGGTCAGCAGAAGACCGGTCGCATCGGTCATGCCGGCCAGAAACGAGATCGAGCCGACGAGGGCGAGTCCGGTTAAGGTTCGTCGGGTGCGGATGAGACGGCGGCGTCTTGCTCTGGTCATTGCTCAAGGGTCCTGAAGCCGAATCGCTGAGATTGCGGCAACAAGGATAATTCCTTTCGTTGAGGAATTGGCAAAGACGATCGGAAGGGATGGGGCGGACTTGAACGGCAAGGCATTTTCGGCCATAGAGATGGCGTTGCTTCAGATCGAAGCTCCGTAAGCGTTTACGTCAATCAACGCGCAACCCGCCGGTCGGCGCTGCGCAATTGTCTGATCGGCATCTTACGGAGATCAAAATGCCCAAAGGCAAACTCCCCAAACGCTACAATACGATCGTCATGCCGCTCATCCTCTCGCCGCTGATGACAGCTCGGCGATCAGCATCCTAAGAGCACAAGGCCTGACCGCGCCTGCCCTTGCGATGTGGCCCTCGGCATGGGCGCTCTCCTGGGCGATCGCCTTTCCCGTCCTGTTGTTGGTGCTGCCGGTGGTGAAGCGGGTCACGGCTGTTATCGTCGAGATGTGAGGAGCGCGAGGCGCCAAGCGGGCTGTGGGGGCGGCCTGCCGGAGTTGAGGTGGCGGCTACAGTCGTTTCTTTGCAAATGCCCTGCCCGAAGCAGACTTCAGATATTTCTCAAAAGCAAAGGCCTGTGTTTCATCGGAGAAAGCGAGATACGTCTTGAGAGACCAAGGGGCATATTTCGAGGTATGAGAGACCGCTCCGGCGTTGTGTTTTGCCAGGCGCGACTTCAGGTCACTCGTCACGCCAACGTAATAGCGATCCGGAAATTCGACACTATGGAGAATGTAGACATACTTCATGGAGGGATCATAGCCCGCCTACGTTGCTTCGCAACTTCGGCGCGGCAGCCTCCGCTTCCTTCTCGCCCTCGTCCCGTCAAGCCTTCCGGCTTGCCGAGCCGAAGCTCGAAGAGCGTAGGCTGGTGGAGCTAAGCGGGATCGAACCGCTGACCTCTTGCATGCCATGCAAGCGCTCTCCCAGCTGAGCTATAGCCCCATCAAGGTGGTCCGGCTCAGGGCCGGTCCTGGGATGCTCCTCAAGGCGCGTGCCCTGCGGAGTGGCGGCTTATTACTTCCGGTTTTCGGAGATAGCAAGCCTAAAAAATCCGGCCCGGAGAATTTTTTCCTCACCGGGCCGAAATGCAGTCGTCAGACTTCGTCTTCGTCGCCGGTCACGCCGATGATGTCGCTCATGTCGTCGTCGTCATCGTCTTCGTCGGGTGTGAGGAAGGTATCGTCGTCGTCATCGCCTTCGATTTCGACATCGTCGTCGCCGATATCGGGGATGTCGTCGCCGGCGGCGGCGTCATCGGCATCCTCGAGCGAAACCAGTTCGACTTCGGTGTTTTCGGTATCGACTTCCGCGACCTCGTCTTCCTCGGCAACGTCGGCGATCGCCGAGGTTTCTTCGAAGAAGGACAGAGGGTAGGACTTGCCGGTATAAGGAGAGACGATCGGATCCCGGTTCAGGTCATAAAACTTCTTGCCGGTTTCCGGATCGGTACGCTTGGTTCCAAGTTCCGCTTTCGCCACTATAAGCCTCGTGAGAATGACCGAATGCGAGATTCGGCAAATGCCGTTCAAGCCGGCGTTCCATCGGAATTTATAAGCCGGTCCCCTTAATCGCTGTGGCTTCCCATGTCAAAGCCAAACTTTATCATCAGAGCGCCGGGTTTTTCCCGCAGCGGCGGATGACCGGTCGGCGCGGATATGGTAACGAGCCGCAGAGGCCGCAGAAGCGGGCGAAGATTGTCGCCGGAAAGGACGGCATTGCAGAGGAAATGCTACGCCTTTACAAAGGATTACGCTACGCACGGCTCCGCCTGAGGCCTGCCGCCGTCCGTAAGTCCCCTGCCGCAGGATGGATCACATGACAACCAAGACGTTCACCATCGCCATCGATGGCCCGGCGGCGGCCGGCAAGGGCACGCTTTCGCGCCGGATCGCCGAGCGATACGGCTTCCATCATCTCGATACCGGCCTGACCTATCGTGCCACCGCCAAGGCGCTGCTCGACGCCGGCCTGCCGCTCGACGACGAGGCGGTGGCCGAAAAGATCGCGCGGGAGGTTGAACTTGCCGGACTGGATCGCGATATACTTTCGCAACACGAGATCGGCGAAGCCGCCTCGAAGATTGCAGTCATGCCGGCGGTGCGCCGGGCGCTGGTCGAGGCGCAGCGGCGGTTTTCGGAAAAGGCGCCGGGAACGGTGCTCGACGGGCGCGATATCGGCACGGTCGTCTGCCCGCATGCGCCGGTCAAACTCTATGTGACGGCGTCGCCGGAAGTGCGGGCAAGACGCCGTTTCGACGAGATCCTCGGCAAGGGGGCGACGGCCGATTTCGATGCGATTTTCGAGGACGTCAAGCGGCGCGACGAACGCGACATGGGACGGTCCGACAGCCCTTTGAAACCAGCTGATGATGCGCACTTGCTTGATACGTCGGAAATGAGTATAGAGGCCGCGTTTCAAGCTGCACAATCGATCATCGATGCGGTCTTGAGCCGAAATGCCTAAATTCAAGCGATTTTGCATGCTCTGAGCATGGATCGCTTCTCATACAGCAGCCTGAAATTCCGTCCAAGCGCCGGATTGCCTTCGTGAGAGAGGGCGGACTGGGTTCAGGCCCGTTCAACGCAAACCAACCGGCGCATACGTGTCCGCTTCCGTATCCAGGACACGCAGGAGATTTTATGTCAGTAGCTACCCCCTCCCGCGAGGATTTCGCGGCTCTTCTCGAAGAGTCCTTTGCCAAGAACGACCTGGCCGAAGGCTATGTCACCAAGGGCATCGTCACGGGTATCGAGAAGGACGTCGCCGTTGTCGACGTCGGCCTCAAGGTTGAAGGCCGCATCGCGCTCAAGGAATTCGGCGCACGCGCCAAGGACGGTTCGCTGAAGGTCGGCGACGAAGTCGAAGTCTATGTCGAGCGCATCGAAAACGCGCTTGGCGAAGCCGTTCTGTCGCGCGAAAAGGCTCGCCGCGAAGAAAGCTGGATCAAGCTCGAAGCCAAGTTCGAAGCCGGCGAGCGCGTCGAAGGCGTGATCTTCAACCAGGTCAAGGGCGGCTTCACGGTCGACCTCGACGGTGCGATCGCCTTCCTGCCGCGTAGCCAAGTCGATATCCGCCCGATCCGCGACGTCACCCCGCTGATGCACAATCCGCAGCCCTTCGAAATCCTCAAGATGGACAAGCGCCGCGGCAACATCGTGGTTTCGCGTCGTACGGTTCTGGAAGAGTCCCGTGCCGAGCAGCGTTCTGAAATCGTTCAGAACCTCGAAGAAGGCCAGGTTGTCGACGGCGTCGTCAAGAACATCACCGATTACGGTGCGTTCGTTGACCTCGGCGGCATCGACGGCCTGCTGCATGTCACCGACATGGCATGGCGCCGTGTGAACCATCCGTCGGAAATCCTGAACATCGGCCAGCAGGTCAAGGTTCAGATCATCCGCATCAACCAGGAAACCCACCGCATCTCGCTCGGCATGAAGCAGCTCGAGAGCGATCCGTGGGATGGCATCCAGGCCAAGTATCCGGAAGGCAAGAAGATTTCCGGTACCGTCACCAACATCACCGACTACGGTGCGTTCGTCGAGCTGGAGCCGGGCATCGAAGGCCTGATCCACATCTCGGAAATGTCCTGGACCAAGAAGAACGTTCACCCCGGCAAGATCCTGTCCACGAGCCAGGAAGTCGAAGTCGTCGTTCTCGAAGTCGATCCGTCCAAGCGCCGCATCTCGCTCGGCCTCAAGCAGACGCTGGAAAATCCGTGGGCAGCATTCGCCCGCAGCCATCCGGCCGGCACTGAAGTCGAAGGCGAAGTCAAGAACAAGACCGAATTCGGCCTGTTCATCGGCCTCGACGGCGATGTTGACGGCATGGTGCACCTCTCCGACCTCGACTGGAACCGTCCGGGCGAACAGGTCATCGAGGAGTTCAACAAGGGTGACGTCGTCAAGGCCGTCGTTCTCGACGTCGATGTCGAGAAGGAACGCATCTCGCTCGGCATCAAGCAGCTCGGCAAGGATGCAGTCGGCGACGCCGCTGCATCGGGCGATCTGCGCAAGAATGCAGTCGTTTCCTGCGAAGTGATCGCGGTCAACGACGGCGGTGTCGAAGTGAAGCTCGTCAACCACGAGGACATCACCTCCTTCATCCGCCGTGCCGACCTCGCCCGCGACCGCGACGAGCAGCGCCCCGAGCGCTTCTCGGTCGGCCAGGTGTTCGACGCCCGCGTCACCAACTTCTCCAAGAAGGACCGCAAGATCATGCTGTCCATCAAGGCTCTGGAGATTGCGGAAGAGAAGGAAGCCGTTGCCCAGTTCGGTTCGTCCGACTCGGGTGCTTCGCTCGGCGACATCCTGGGCGCAGCCCTGAAGAACCGCGGCGGCGAATAAGCCTCGCATCCGCCTATGAATTGAAGAACCCGCCGGAGCGATCCGGCGGGTTCTTCATTTTCAGGCGGTGAAAAGCTTTAAAGCGTGTCTTGCTCTATTCCCACCCGACCATCCGCTGATACAGCGCATAGACAGGATCGGCAGCCGTTCCCGGCTGATGCGGCGTCGGCTCGGCATCGATCATCCTCGGCGTCCGGCGTTCGGGTGCCGCACTGGCCGCTTCGGCATCGGGCGTGGCATCCTCGCTGCCGGACTGGGCCTGCTGATCATCTTCCTGATGCTGGTCCTGGGGCGCGCCGCCATGATGATGCTGGTGGCTCGTTTCGCCTGCCGTCTCGTTCGACGGCGTATCCTTGGCGAACTGATAGGGCAGCTGGGTATAGGCAAGGCCGTCCGGCATCCGTGCCGCGAGCGGCACATAGGCAGCCTCGACCGTCTCTTGCATCGGCATCGTTTGCGGCTGCGCGGCAATGTCCTTCGGTTGCCGGACAGCCGGAGCCGCGATCTCGCCATCCATCTGCGACGGGCGGGGTGCTGCCGACTGGCGAGCATCCGGCACTGCGAACTCGGCCGGCTGCCGGATCAAGGTTTCGGTCGCGTCGCTGATGACGGCTTCATCGAGGATCGTATCGATCTCCACTGCCGCTTCGACGGCAACATCCTCCAGCACGGTTTCGACGTCCTGCTCGCGAATGATGGTGGCGATCATCTCGGAGGCCTCTTCGGTCATCGAGGCGACAATGCCTGTCCAGTTCCTCGGAATGACAGGATCGCCCTTTTCCGACATCGCGCGGGGCTGGACGGCAGGCGGCTCGGTCGTCTGCCCGACGTCGTCGGTTGCGGCTGTCTCCGTCGATAGAGCTTGCCTGGCCTCGATCTCCTGCGGCGCGGATTTTTCCGACACGACTTCCCTTGCCGTTACCGAAGCGGTCTGAGGCCGATTTTCAAGCTGCGGCGTGGGATCACCAACTTCCGCGGCTTCGGCGATGACCGCTTGCTCGGCGGTCGCAAGCTCTGCAGCCTCGACCGGGGGATCGGCCGGCACCGGTGCCTTTTCCGCCGCTTGGCGCATGACGGCAGGCAGGCTGTCCTCATGCAGCTGAATCTCGGGGCGGGCTTCGGCGCGCATCGGCGAAGCGTCGTTCTGGCCATAGGAACGCACGACGGCGCGGGCGGCGAGATCGCGATCCTTGTAGCGGACGATTTCCAGATAAGCGACGATCCGGGCTGCTTGCGGGCCTGTCGGGTTCTTCAGGGCTTCGGCGATCATCCTGAGCGGCAGGCTATGGCCTTCGCCGGTGAGCTGGCGCTCGACCTCATCGATCCTGGCGGCCGGCAGCCCCCGGATGGCGTCGGCGAGCCGGGACGCAAAAGCAAGATTGGTCTCGTCCTCGCCGCGATCCAGCGAGATCGAGCGGCCTGCCGCGTCGATGACATCGAAAAGGGCCTCGACCATGCGTTCGCGTGCAGCCAGGAGCAGAATATTGAGCTTTCCGGCAATGGCGGAATTCAGATCGGTGGCTTCGACGGCGTTGACGGGCGCGGGCGCAACCACCGAATGGCCGAGACCGCCGGCGACGATCGCCGCGGTCTGGCCTTGGGACGAAAAGCTTGCATTGGACGCTGCACGAACAGGATTCAACATGGCATGCTCCTTTCGCAAAAAGACTGTGAAAGCAGGCTCCACAAAAGGACCGTGCTCATCCGGCCCCTTGCATTCCAGCAGATCCTCCTGTCCGCATGACGCAATTCCGGCGTCATCGAATGCATAAAAATTAACGGGAATTTTAGAAAAGATGCGTTAATGAATCGCTAACGCCCACGGGCAACCCCTGCCCCGCTGTTCTCAGTAGGCAATTTAATCAGCTATGGGCGAAAATATCGGCCTCTTCCCAGCCGAGCAGGTCGAGCTTGGCGCGGGTCGGCAGGAATGCGAAACAGGCCGTCGCATGGTCGAACCGACCGTCGCGGATCAGGCGCGCCGTCAGCTTGTCGCGCAAGGCATGGAGGTAAAGCACATCGGAGGCGGCATATTCGAGCTGGGCCGGAGACAGCGTCTCGGCGGCCCAGTCGGAGGACTGCTGCGCCTTGGAGATATCGACGTCGAGCATCTCCTTGAGATTGTCCTTGAGACCGTGGCGATCGGTATAGGTCCGACAGAGGCGCGAGGCGATCTTGGTGCAGAAGACCGGGGTCGTGGTGACGCCGAAAGTATGGAAGAGCACGGCAATATCGAAGCGGCCGTAGTGAAAGATCTTCTGATGGGTCGGATCTTCGAGCAGGGCGACCAGATTGGGGGCCTCTTTCTGGCCGGCAGCGATGCGGACGACATCGGCGGTGCCGTCACCCGGTGAGAGCTGGACGACGCAGAGACGGTCCCGCCGCGGCACCAGCCCGAGCGTTTCGGTATCGATGGCAATCGCGCCGGTGTAGCGGGCGGCATCAGCTACGGAAATATCGCCTTCGTGATAACGTATGGTGGCGGCCATGAGACAATCTTTCGTTCGAAACTCCCCCTGGCGCTATAGCGCAAAGGCGCAGAGTGCGAAACCGCTTTCCTCTTGCTAGAGCGCCGTGCGTCCTCTCGGACGCACTACCTCTTTTAATCTCCGCATCGTGTTTTCCGAAAATCGATTCCGATTTTTGGGCCGATGCGGTGGCTCAGAAGGTCGGCGGCGTGTTGATCCAGAGAAGCACGGTTTCGCCGTCGTGGCGGTTGCGCCAGGAATGGTAGCGGCGGCTTTCGAAATACAGTGAATCGCCCGGGCCGAGATCGAAGAACTGATCGCTGTCGAGCACCAGTTCGAGCCGGCCGGAGAGAACATGCATGAATTCCTCGCCCTCGTGGCGATAGGCGCCCTCGCTGGCAGCACCCGGCGCCAGCACGAAACGATGACAATCCATCATCCTGCGGCCTTCGGCGAGAAGCTGCACCGTGACACCCGGCGTCGTTTCCGGCCAGGTGCGCCATTCCCCGGTGCGGATCATTGCCGGCACCTCGCCGCTTTCCTCGCCGGAGAGGCGGGAGACGGTGGTGCCGTAATATTCGGCAAGGTCGTGCAGCGTCTTGAAGCTGACGCCCTGCGAGGTGCGCTCCAGCGTCGAGAGCGTCGAAGCGGTGACGCCGATATCGCCGGCCACCTGATCAAGCGTCTTGCCGCTCGCATGACGCAGGCTGCGCAGCTTGCGGCCGAGGCCGGTGCCCTGGCCTGCCTCGGCGCCATCGGCCGAAGGCTCCTCGCTCTCCAGCGCCTCGCGGATGGCTGCGGGATTGAGACCACGCTCGACGCGATACCAGGAGATGCGCTTCAACCGCGCCACATCATCGGCGCTGTATTGCCGATGACCGGTTTGCGAACGGCCGGGAACCAACAGACCCTGGCTTTCCCAGAGCCGCAGCGTCGAGGCCGAAACGCCCGCCAGCCGAGCAGCCTCCGCCACCTTGTAGCGTACCGGCCCGTTCTCGTTCATCCCATATCCCCGATTCCAATCGCCCGCGAGCATTCATCAAAACGCGTGATGTTTGAAGCAAAAAATCCCGCTTGTTTTCTTGCAGAAAAAATGTAGGAGTTTTATAAATATCTTGCAGAACTTATGCAAGGTAGTTCTCAAGCCTTTCAAAACAGGAGCGCATCGATGAACGCGACCAGCCTTACGGACCGAAAGAACGCCGCTATTTCCCGCGGCGTCGGCATGACGACCCAAATCTATGCGGATCGCGCAGAAAATGCCGAGATCTGGGACAAAGAAGGTCGCCGCTACATCGATTTCGCCGCCGGCATCGCCGTTCTCAACACCGGCCACCGCCATCCCCGGGTGATCGCGGCCGTCAAGGAGCAGCTCGATCACTTCACCCATACCTGCCATCAGGTGGTGCCCTATGAGAGCTACGTGCATCTCGCCGAACGGCTGAATGCGCTGGTCCCCGGCGACTTCGAGAAGAAGACGATCTTCGTCACGACAGGCGCCGAAGCGGTCGAGAATGCCGTCAAGATCGCGCGTGCCGCGACCGGCCGCTCGGCGGTCATCGCCTTCGGCGGCGGTTTTCATGGCCGCACCTTCATGGGCATGGCGCTGACCGGCAAGGTGGTGCCCTACAAGGTCGGTTTCGGCGCGATGCCGGGCGACGTCTTCCACATTCCCTTCCCGGTCGAGCTGCACGGCGTCACCGCCGACCAGTCGCTCCAGGCGCTGAGAAAACTGTTCGCCGCCGATGTCGATCCGCAGCGCGTCGCGGCCATCATCATCGAGCCGGTACAGGGCGAAGGCGGCTTCTACCCGGCGCCAGCCGCCTTCATGAAAGTGCTGCGCGAACTCTGCGACCAGCACGGCATCCTGCTGATCGCCGACGAGGTGCAGACCGGTTTTGCCCGCACCGGCAAGATGTTCGCGATGGATCACCACGAGGTGGCAGCCGACCTGACGACGATGGCAAAGAGCCTTGCCGGCGGCTTTCCGCTTGCCGCCGTCACCGGCCGCGCCGAAATCATGGATGCGCCGGGGCCGGGCGGGCTCGGCGGCACCTATGGCGGCAATCCGATCGGGATCGCTGCCGCTCATGCCGTGCTCGACGTCATTGCGGACGAGGATCTCTGCAACCGCGCCAACCAGCTCGGCGGGCGGCTGAAGCAGCGGCTGGAATCGCTGCGCGAGACGGTCCCCGAGATCGTCGATATCCGCGGGCCGGGCTTTATGAACGCCGTCGAATTCAACGACCGGACGAGCGGATTGCCGAGTGCCGAATTCGCCAACCGGGTGCGGCTGATCGCGCTCGACAAGGGCCTGATCCTGCTCACCTGCGGCGTCCACGGCAACGTCATCCGATTCCTGGCACCAATCACCATCCAGGACGAGGTCCTCGGCGAGGCGCTCGACATTCTGGAAGCCTCGATGCTGGAGGCGAGCGCCGGCAAGTGACCGCACCGGAACCGCATTCAATAGCTGCCGGCAACCGGCAGTCTCATGCCCAATGAGGATATGACATGACTTTCACCACCGCACTGACCAGACACGTTCCCTTCTCTTCTCCCTTGCTGCGCGATGCCGGCTATATCAACGGCGTCTGGACCTCAGGCGATGCCGAAAAGACCTTCGACGTGCTCAATCCGGCAACCGGCGAGTTGCTTGGCTCGCTGCCCGACATGGGTGCGAGCGAGACGCGGACGGCGATCGATGCGGCCCATGCCGCTCAGCCGGCCTGGGCTGCCCGCCCGGCCAAGGAGCGCAGCGCCACCTTACGCAAATGGTTCGACCTGATGGTCGCCAATGCCGACGAGCTCGCGGCGATCCTGACCGCCGAAATGGGCAAGCCGTTCCCGGAAGCGCGCGGCGAAATCCTTTATGCCGCCGCCTATATCGAATGGTATGCGGAAGAGGCCAAGCGCATTTACGGCGAGACGATCCCGGCGCCATCCCAGGACAAGCGCATGATCGTCATCAAGCAGCCGGTCGGCGTCGTCGGCACGATCACGCCGTGGAATTTCCCGGCGGCGATGATTGCCCGCAAGGTCGCGCCGGCGCTTGCCGTCGGCTGCACCGTCGTGTCGAAACCCGCCGAACAGACGCCGCTGACGGCAATCGCCCTTGCCGTGCTCGCCGAACAGGCCGGTATTCCCGCGGGCGTCTTCAACGTCATCGTCGGCACCGACGGCCCGGCGATCGGCCGCGAGCTCTGCGGCAATGAAAAGGTGCGCAAGATCAGCTTCACCGGCTCGACGGAGGTCGGCCGCATCCTGATGCGGCAGTGCGCCGACCAGATCAAGAAGGTGAGCCTGGAGCTCGGCGGCAACGCGCCGTTCATCGTCTTCGACGATGCCGATCTCGACGCCGCCGTCGAAGGCGCGATCGCCTCCAAATACCGCAATGCCGGCCAGACCTGCGTCTGCGCCAACCGCCTCTACATCCAGTCGAGCGTCTATGACGCCTTCGCCGCCAAGCTTGCCGCCAAGGCCGCCGCGATGTCGGTCGGCGACGGCTTTAAGGCGGGTGTCGAGATCGGGCCGCTGATCGACGAGCAGGGCCTTGCCAAGGTGGAAGACCATGTCAGCGACGCGCTGGCCAAGGGCGCCAAAGTGCTGACCGGCGGCAAGCGCATCGACGGTGCCGGCACCTTCTTCACCCCGACGGTGCTGACCGGCGTGGCGCGCGGCATGAAGGTGGCGCGCGAGGAAACCTTCGGGCCGGTGGCGCCGCTCTTCCGCTTCGAGACGGTCGAGGACGTCATCGCCCAGGCCAACGACACGGAATTCGGTCTCGCTGCCTATTTCTATGCCGGCGACCTGAAGAAGGTCTGGCGGGTGGCGGAAGCGCTTGAGTATGGCATGATCGGCATCAATACCGGCCTGATGTCGTCCGAGACGGCGCCTTTCGGCGGCATCAAGCAATCCGGCCTCGGCCGCGAAGGCTCGCGCCACGGCGCCGACGATTATCTGGAAATGAAATATCTCTGCATCGGCGGCGTCTGATCGTCACTCACGGTGCACCGGGGGCACGCGGCCTTCAGCCGCGTGCCGTCAATAATGCGGCGGGCGGGTGATACCAGGCGCGTCCAGCGACTGCTCCTCCAGCGAGAGGAAACGTTCCGTCAGCCGTTCGAGCTTGGTGCGCATCTGTTCCACCGTCTTCCATTGCTCGGCGAGCTGATCGGAAAGCTCTTCGATCGTCTTTGCCTGGTAGGCCAGCATTTCTTCCAGCCGGGTGATGCGGTTCGTCTCGTCGGACATGGATCCTCCTTTGCCGAATGGTTCTCCCAAAGCGGAAATAGGTCATCTCGTCAATGCTTTCGATGGCGGGGACGGCCGGGTGCAAAACTGAACCGTTTGGTTACTAAAAGACCTTGCCGCGCCTGATGTTGTGGGGTAGGGCCTTATCCATCAGGGAGGAATACTGATGGATGCAGGAAACGGCTTTCTTCATCCGGACCGGCTCTTTCCGGCCGATCCGGCAACACGGACTATCGCGCGCGACCTTTACGAGACGGTGCGCAATCTTCCGATCGTCAGCCCGCACGGGCACACCGAACCCTCCTGGTTTGCCGACGACAAGCCCTTCGAAGACGCGGCCTCGCTGCTGGTCATTCCCGATCACTATCTCTTCCGCATGTTGCACAGCGTCGGCGTCGCCCTGGACGATCTCGGCGTGCCCAGGCTCGACGGCAAGCCGGTGGCTGAGGGGCGGGCGATCTGGCGGAGCTTTGCCAGGCATTATCACCTCTTCCGCGGAACGCCTTCGAGCCTCTGGGTTGATCACGCCATGTCGGCCGTGCTCGGCTGCACCGAGCCGCTGACACCAGACAATGCCGATGCGCTCTATGACCATATCAATGCTCAGCTTGCCCGTCCCGAATTCCGGCCGCGGGCGCTGCATCAGCGATTCGGCATCGAAACGATCGCAACGACCGAGGGCGCGCTCGATCCGCTGGCGCATCACCAGAAGATGGCGGCGGACGGCTGGATCGGCAAGGTCCGCACCACCTATAGGCCGGATAGCGTCACCGATCCGGACGCCGTCGGCTTCCGCGACAATCTCGTCAAGTTCGGGGAGATCACCGGCGCCGACGTCACGCGCTGGGACGGCCTGATCGAGGCGCATCGGCGCCGGCGCGCCTATTTCCGCCAGTTCGGCGCCACCGCGACCGACCACGGCGTGCCGACAGCCTTCACCGCTGATCTGCCGCTTGCGGAAAAACAGGCGCTGCTCGACAAGGCGCTGAAGGGTCCGCTTTCGGCTGCCGACGCGGAGCTTTTCCGCGGCCAGATGATGACCGAGATGGCGGGGCTTTCGGCCGAAGACGGCATGGTGATGCAGATCCATGCCGGCTCACGACGCAATACCGACAGCGGGCTGTTTGCGACGCGCGGCCCCAATATGGGCGCCGATATCCCGACTCGTACGGACTGGGTCGGCGGCCTGAATGCGCTGCTTTCCAGATACGGCCATGCGCCGGGGCTCAGGGTGCTGCTGTTCACGCTCGACGAGACGACCTATGCGCGCGAGATGGCGCCGATGGTCGGCCATTGGCCCTGCCTGATGATCGGCCCGCCCTGGTGGTTCCACGACAGTCCGCTCGGCATTCGCCGCTATCTCGACCAGGTGGTGGAAACGGCCGGCTTCGCCAATATGGCAGGCTTCAACGACGATACGCGGGCGCTGCTTTCGATCCCGGCGCGGCATGACGTCTGGCGCCGCGAAGTCTGCCGCTTCCTCGCCCAGCTCGCCGCCGAGCACCGGATTTCCAAGAAGGACGCCGCGATCGTCGCGCGCGAACTCTCCTATGACAATGCGAAGAAGGCCTACAAGCTGTGAGCGATAGACTACAAAACCTGACCGGCCTTGCGCCGACGACGAAACTTCCCGCCTATGACAGGAATGCGCTGAAGGCCGGCATCCTGCATATCGGCCCGGGCGCTTTCTTCCGCGCCCATTTCGCCCCCTTCACGGACGGCGCGCTTGCAGCCGCAGGCGGCGACTGGGGCATCGAGGTGGCAAGCCTGCGCACGCCCGATGTCGCCGACAATCTGAGCGCCCAGAACGGGCTCTATACGGTGCTGATCCGCGATACTTCAGGCACGACGGCTGAGGTCATCGGCTCGATCCTGAAGGCACATGTGGCGCCGCGCGATCCGGCCGGCCTGCTGGCGCGGCTCGAAGACCCCGATATCCGCATCGTCAGCATGACGGTGACGGAAAAGGCCTATGGTTTCGATCCCGCAACCGGCGGCCTCGACCTCAAGCACCCCGATATCGTCGCCGACCTTGCCAACCGGCATGCGCCGCGCGGCGTCATCGGTTATCTCGTCGAAGGCCTCGCCCGCCGGCGGCAGAAGGGCGTCGCGCCCTTTACGCCGCTCAGCT
Source organism: Rhizobium binxianense (assembly GCF_028994275.1). NCBI lineage: Bacteria > Pseudomonadati > Pseudomonadota > Alphaproteobacteria > Hyphomicrobiales > Rhizobiaceae > Rhizobium > Rhizobium binxianense. The sequence continues at coordinate 4,265,449 of NZ_CP118713.1, read as the reverse complement.
GCGACAACCTGCCGAGCAACGGCGCGGTGCTGAAGCGCCTGGTGCTGGAATTCACCTCCCGCATCGATCCCGACCTGCATGGCTGGATCGAGGCGAATGTGCCCTTCCCGTCGACGATGGTCGACCGCATCACGCCGGCCAGTACCGAGGCGACCTATGCCGATGCCGAGCGGCTGACCGGCCGTACGGATATGGCGGCGATCGAGACGGAACCCTTCACGCAATGGGTCATCGAAGACCATTTCGCCAATGGCCGGCCAGCTTGGGAAAAGGTGCGCGGCGCGCTGATGGTCGAGGAGGTCTCGGCCTACGAGAAGATGAAGCTGCGGATGCTGAACGGCGCGCATTCGCTGCTTGCCTATCTCGGTTATATCGGCGGCTATGAATTCATCCGCGACGTGATGGACGATACGGGCCTGGCAGCACTCGCCTACCGTCACATGCACGCGGCCGCGCGAACGCTCGACGCGGTGCCCGGCATCGATCTCGATGCCTACGCCCATGAATTGATAGCACGCTTTGCAAATAAGGCGATCGCCCATCGCACCTATCAGATCGCCATGGACGGCACGCAGAAACTGCCGCAGCGGCTGCTGGAGCCGGCATGCGAGGCGCTGGCCCATGGCGACCGGGCAGAGACCTATGCGATTGCCGTTGCGGCATGGATGCGCTATGCGATCGGCGAGCACGGCAACGGCGAACGCTATGAACTGCGCGATCCCCGTGCTGGCGAAATCGCCACTCTCATCGCCGATGTCCCGCGCACCGGCCTTGCCATTTCGGCGGCTCTTTTCACCCTTCCGGGACTCTTCCCGGCAGCTTTGACAGGACACCGGGCGTGGACGCAGGACGTCTCCGACAAGCTGGAGATCCTGATTCAGGACGATCGGCTGCCGCTTTTCTAGATCCGGCTACGCCTTGATGCGCGCCATATCCGGATCGTAGAGCGGCGACAGCGACACTTTGCAGGGGATGCGTTCCCGCGCGACATCGAGTTCATAGGTGCCGGAGAGGACGAAATCCTCGGTCACCCCTTCGGGATTGCGGACATAGCCGTAGCCGATCGGCTTGCCCAGCGTATAACCGAAGCCGCCGCTCGACAGCCAGCCGACGCGCTTGCCGTCGCGATAGATCGTTTCGCGGCCGAGCAGCACCGCATCGGCATCCTCCGGAATGAAGCAGGTGAGGCGCTTCTTCACGCCGCCCGAAAGCTGCCGTTCGATCGCCTCGCGGCCGCGGAACGGAATGTTCTTGCGCATCTTCACCGCCCAGCCGAGGCCGGCTTCGACGGGCGTGTGGTCGGGACCGATATCCGATCCCCAGGCGCGATAGCCCTTTTCCAGGCGGCAGCTCTCGATAGCGCGGTAGCCGGCATTGACGAGGCCGAGCTCGCCGCCTGATGCCATCAGCACGTCATAGACCGTGGTGGCATATTCGATCGGAATATGCAGCTCGTAACCAAGCTCGCCGACATAAGTGATGCGCAGCGCCCGCACCGGGCAACCCGATATGCCGATGGTTCTGACCTGGCCGAAGGGGAAGGCCGCATTCGAGACGTCGCTGCCCGTCACCCTTTCCAGCACGGCGCGCGCATTCGGTCCCATCAGCGACAGCACGGAATAGGCTGAGGTGACGTCGACCAGCTCGGCATGTGTCTCCGCCGGTATATTGCGGGCGATCCAGTCGAAGTCATGGGTGGCGAAACCGGTGCCGGTGACGATGTAATATTCGTTCTCGGCGATCCGGGCGACCGTCACGTCGCATTCGATGCCGCCCTTGTCGTTCAGCATCTGCGTGTAGATCAGCGATCCCACGGGCCTTGCGACATCGTTGGCGGCGATCCAGGAAAGGGCTGCCTCGGCATCCCTGCCCTTCAGCACAAATTTGGCAAAGGAGGTCTGGTCGAAGATGACGGCCGCCTCGCGCACCGCCTTGTGCTCGCGGCCAACGGCGTCGAACCAGTTCTGCCTGGCGTAGCTGTAGACATCCTTCGGCTCCTCGTTGGCGAAGAGATCGGCAAACCAGTTCGGCCGCTCCCAGCCGAGCTTCTCGCCGAAGCAGGCGCCTTGCGCCTTCAGCCGGTCATAGAGCGGCGACTTGCGGCAGGGGCGGCCGCTCGAATGCTCCTCGAAGGGCCAGGCCATGGTGTAATGTTTGCCATAGGCTTCGAGCGTGCGGGTGCGCACCCAGTCGGTATCGAAATGCGGACGGCCGAAACGGCGGATATCCACCGGCCAGAGATCATAGGGCGGTTCGCCCTTCGTCACCCATTCGGCAAGCGCCATGCCGCCGCCGCCGGCAGAGGCGATGCCGAAGGCGTTGAAACCAGCGCCGACGAAGAAATTCTTCAGCTCCGGCGCCTCGCCGAGAATGAAGTTGCCATCGGGCGTGAAACTTTCCGGGCCGTTCAGCAACTGCTTGACGCCGACATTTTCCAGCGCCGGGACGCGGCCGAGCGCCTGTTCCATGATCTGCTCGAAATGGTCGAAATTGCTGTCCAGCAGTGTGTAATGGAAACCCTCGGGGATGCCGTCTTTCGCCCAGGGAATCGGGTTCGGCTCATAGCCGCCCATGACGATGCCGCCGACCTCCTCCTTGTAATAGGTCAGGCGATCGGGATCGCGCAGCGTCGGCAGGTTGGAGGGCACGCCGAAGGATTCGGTGATGATGTATTGATGTTCGACCGAGACCAGCGGCACGTTGACACCGAAGCGGGCGGCAAAGGCACGCGTCCATTGGCCGGCGCACACGACGACGCGCTCACATTCGATGCGGCCCTCGGCGGTGACGACGGCGCGGATCCGCCCCTTGTCGATTTCAAGGTCGAGAACTTCGGTATCCTCGAAGATCGAGACACCCGACATACGGGCGCCCTTGGCCAGCGCCTGGGTGATGTCGGAGGGATTGGCCTGGCCGTCTGTCGGAAGGAAGGCGGCGCCGACGAGATCGTCAACCGTCATCAGCGGCCAGAGATCGAAGGCCTCCTGCGGCGTCAGCAACTGCATTTCGAGGCCAAAGGATTGGGCGGTGGTCGCCTGGCGGCGGACTTCTGTCCAGCGCTCCTCGTTGCAGGCCAGGCGCAGGCCGCCATTCATCTTCCAGCCGGTGCCGAGGCCGGTTTCATCCTCCAGCCGCTTATAGAGATCGACGGAATAGCCGAGCAGCTGGGTGATGTTGGCGCTGGTGCGCAGCTGGCCGACCAGGCCGGCGGCATGGAAGGTGGTGCCCGACGTCAGCTTCTTGCGCTCCAGCAGGACGGTATCGGTCCAGCCGAGCTTGCCGAGATGATAGGCTGTCGAGCAGCCGATGATGCCGCCGCCGATGACCACGGCTTTCGCCGTCTTCGGTAATTCTCTCGTCATTTATCGATCCTGTTCAAAGGCCTGATAGGCGCGTTCGAAGCGCCCGAGATTTTCGGCCGTATAGGCGGAATAGTCGAAATCGATGGTGGAATGGATTTCCGAAATCATGCTCCAGAGCGCCTCGCGCAGCAGCGAGGCGCATTTCATCGCGGTATAGCGGCGGCGGAGATCATCGGTGAGCGGCCGGTCGAAATAGCTCTCCAGCATCATTTGCTCGGCCGCTTGCGAGAGTTCGTTGTTGGAGGCCAATCCGCCGAGATCGAAAAGCGGCGTGTTGAAGCCGGCATAATCCCAGTCGATCAGCCAGAGCCGCTTGCCGTCATCGAGAAAATTGGCGGCGAGCAGATCATTGTGGCCGAAGGCGATCTCGAAAGGCCCTGCCGCGTCTTCCAGCGCCTCGGCCCGGCCGATGAGGCCTGGCAGCAAAGCAAGATAGGGGCTCTCGGATGCCTTCAGACTGGCGGCATAATCGCGGATGACGTGGAAGACCCAGAAGATCATCGCCTGGCCGCGAAAATGCCGGGCAATGTCGCGGTGGCAGGCCCGCACCAGCGGCACGATCCGGGCCAGCATATCCGGCGTCCTGATATCCTCCGGCGAAAGCGCCCTCGCCTCGATATAGTCGAGCACCAGCACGCCCGGCGAATGGTGGATGACGGCAGGCGATATGCCTGCCGCATGGGCGGCACAACTTGCAGCAAGCTCGTTCTGCCTGTTGATGTGATGGATCGGGATATCGGTGCCGAGTCTCACCACGCAGCGCGCGACGGCATCGCTGACCAGATAGTTCCGATTGGTGATGCCGCCTGCTATCGGCGAAATGTCGATCGGGCCCTGCCAGATGCCGAGTGCATGAATCCTATCTTCAGGCGTCATGCTTATTCCCCTTCAGCCCCTTCCGAAAGGATGAGGCAGAGGAGGATCTGATGTCAAGCAGCGCTTAGATGGTCTTGCCCGAGGCATCGAAGACGTGGCAGCGGACCGGATCGAAGAAGGTCGTGACGTTGGTGCCGCGCTCGACCTTCTGCTGGCCGTCGAGCGCGATGGTCAGGAGCTGGCCATCCGGCGTCGTGGTGTAAAGCATAGTGGCGCCGCCGAGATTTTCGACGAGGTCGACATTGACGGTCGAAAGCGTGATGGCGCCGCCGGTCAGGGAAAGATGCTCGGGGCGGATGCCGAAGGTGACCTCCTGGCCGGCTTCGCCGTTCAGCCGGCGTGGCAGGTGAACGGAATTGCCGCAGACATGGATGCTGGTTTCGGCCGCGCCGACCTGCTCGATGCGCGCCCTCAGGAAATTCATCTTCGGGCTGCCGATGAAGCCGGCGACGAAGCGGTTGGCCGGATTGTTGTAGAGATCGAGAGGCGCGCCGACCTGCTCGATGCGGCCGGAATTCAGCACCACGATCTTGTCTGCCATCGTCATGGCTTCGACCTGGTCATGGGTGACATAGATCATCGTGTTGCCGAGGCTGCGATGCAGGCGGGAAATTTCGACGCGCATCTGCACCCGCAGTTCGGCATCGAGGTTCGACAGCGGTTCGTCGAACAGGAAGATGCGTGGCTCGCGCACGATGGCGCGGCCGATGGCGACACGCTGGCGCTGGCCGCCGGAGAGCGCCTTCGGCTTGCGCTCCAGCAGCTTCTCGATCTGCAGGATCTCGGCGGCGCGTTTTACCTTGGGCTGGATCTCGGCCTTCTTGTAACCCGCCGTCTCCAGGCCGAAGGCGAGGTTCTTGTAAACCGACATATGCGGATAAAGCGCGTAGGACTGGAACACCATGGCGATGCCGCGCTTGGCCGGCGCCACCTCGTTCATGCGCTCGCTGTCGAGCAAAAGTGCGCCACCCGAGATCTCTTCGAGACCGGCGATCATGCGCAGAAGGGTTGATTTTCCGCAGCCCGAGGGGCCGACGAAAACGACGAATTCGCCGGGATCGATCGTCAGGTCGATGCCATGGATCACATCCATCGCGCCGTAGCGCTTCTCGACCTTCTGAAGAACGACACTGGTTGCCATCTTCTCAAAACCCTCTCGTTTTATTTATCGGTTACTTCGTTCTTGCGCGCCAATCGGCGTATTTCGGACTGTCGGGACCGACCGGCAGTGGCACTTCGGCGCCGCTGTCGGAAGACTGATAGATCGCGGTCACCAGTTCCAGCGCGCGGCGGGCATCCACCGTCGTCACCGGCAGCGGCCCATGGCCGCTGAGGAAGGCGTGGAACTGGCCCATCTGGGTGGTGAAACGCGGCGCAACCGGCTGCCAGTCAGCAATCACCCGGTCGATCTTCTGCCGCACGTCATCATTGGCGGCGATGATCTTCCACGGATCCTTGCCTGGGATGTAGGGCTCGTGGCTGCTTTCGAAAGTGACATTCTCGAAGTGCAGCCTCAGCCGGCTCAATTGTTCCTGCGAACCAAGCGTGCAGGACAGCGAGACAAAGGCGCCGTTTTCCATCAACAGGCTGGCGGAGGCGCAATCCTCCACCTCGATATCGTTGACGCGGGTGGCGACACGGCCGAAGACCCTTGCCGCCGGGCCCATCAGATGCATCATCATGTCATGCAGATGCAGCGCATGGGTGACGAGCACACCGCCCAGTTCCGTCGCCCATTTGCCGCGCCAGGGCACAGCATAATATTCCGGCTTGCGCAGCCAGAAGGTTTCGACCGAAGCCGTATAGGCTTTGCCGGCAATGCCGGCGTCGATGATCCGTTTGGCCTTCTGGATACCGTCGCCGTAGCGATATTGGAAAATCGGCATCAACACGCCCGGGGCCGCTTTTTCCGCTTCCATGATCGTATCGACGCCGGCAAGCGAGCCGGTCAGCGGCTTTTCGCAAACCACATGTTTACCGGCGGCAAGCGCTGCGACCACCTGTTCCAGATGGATGCCGGGCGGGGTGCAGATATCGATGATGTCGATCGTCTCGTCAGTCAGCAACTCCAAAAAGGAGGTGGTGCGGCGTTCGATGCCGAACTCGTCGCCGACCGAAGCTAGGCGCTGCTCGTTCAGGTCGCAGATCGCCACGACCTTGAACTTGTCGGAATGCGGCAGATAACCCTCGACGATATGCGAGCGGCCGATGCCGCAGCCGACGATGGCGACCGTCTTCACGCCCCTGTCACTCTTTCCCATTGCCGCCGTCAACGCTTCATGCCCGTCGTGGCGATGCCCTCGATCAGCAGGCGCTGGAAGAACAGGAAGAAGAAGAACACCGGCACGAGCGTCAGGGTCGACATGGCGAACAGGCCGCCCCAATCCGATGCGCTGGTGGAGTCGACGAAGGTGCGCAGGCCAAGCTGGATCGTATAGGTGTTCATGTCGTTCAGGTAGATCAGCGGACCGAAGAAATCGTCCCAGGTCCAGATGAAGGAGAAGATCGCGGCCGTCGCCAGCACCGGCAGCGACAGCGGCAGCATGATCTTCCAGTAGATGCGCCAGGCGCTGCAGCCATCCATCATCGCCGCCTCGTCGAGTTCGCGCGGGATACCGCGGAAGAATTGCACCATGAGGAAGATGAAGAAGGCGTCGCTCGCCAGGAATTTCGGCACGACAAGCGGCAGGATGGTGTTCACCCAGCCGAGATCGAGGAAGAGCACATATTGCGGGATCAGCGTCACGTGATAGGGGATCATCAGCGTCCCGAGCATGATCGCGAACCAGAAGTTCCGGCCGGCAAAACGCAGCCGCGCAAAGGCGTAGGCCGTCAGCGAACAGGCAATCACATTGCCGGTCACCACCAGCAGAGAGATGACGAGCGAATTCCAGAAGAACCGGCCGAAGCTGATATCGAGGCCATTCCAACCGCGCGCATAGGAGGAGACATCGATCGACGACGGGATCAGCGAGGTCGACGAAAAGATCTCGTTTTCCGGCCTGACCGATGCCGAAACCATCCACAACAGCGGATAGAGCATGAGAAGCGAAGCGGCGATCAGCAGGGCGTGGATGATGAGCGACGCCGGCAGGCTGCGTTTGGTGATATCCGATGGCGGCCTGGCCGCAGTGACGGAAGCGGTCATCTCAGTCATCGTAGTGCACCCAATAACGCGAGGTCAGGAAGGAGAAGGCAGTGAAGATCGCGATGATCACCACCAGGATCCAGGCGAGCGCCGAAGCATAGCCCATGCGGAAATTGCCGAAGGCTTCCTGATAGAGGTAGAGCGTGTAAAAGAGCGTCGAGTTGATCGGACCGCCCGTGCCGCCTGATATGATGAAGGCGGGCGTGAAGGCCTTGAAGGCTTCGATCGTCTGGACGACGGCGTTGAAGAAGATCACCGGCGTCAGAAGCGGCAGCGTGATCTTGTAGAATTGCCGGAATTTCGAGGCGCCGTCGAGGCTGGCGGCCTCATACATATCCTGCGGAATCTGGCGCAGGCCGGCCAGGAAAATAATCATCGGCGAGCCGAACTGCCAAACCGACAGCGCCACCAGCGTGTAAATCGAATAGCTCGGATGCGAGATCCAGCTCGGACCTTCGATGCCGAAATGCGAGAGCGCGGCATTGACGAGGCCATCACTGGCGAAAAGCTGCCGCCAGAGCACGGCGATCGCCACGCTGCCGCCGAGCAGCGACGGCAGATAAAAGATGGCGCGGTAGATCGGCAGCCCGCGCAGGCCGCGGTTCAGCGCCATGGCGACCAGCAAGGCGAAGGTCAGTTTGAACGGCACCGAGAAGACCACGTAGGTCAGGGTGACGTGCATGGCGGCCGAGAATTTCGGATCCGCCGTGGCGATGCGCACGTAATTCGCGGTCCCCACCCACCTCGGCGACTGCAGCATGTCGAAGTCGGTGAAGGAGAGATAGAGCGAAATCAGGGCCGGCCCGAGCGTCAGCCCGAAAAAGCCGACGAGCCATGGCAGAAGGAAGAGATAGCCGGGAGCATTGGCATTCCAGAGACGCCGGAAGCGCCCTTCGGCCACGGCCCCCTGATATCTTTCCACGGATATGGCCCCTGCGGGCGTGCGCATCGCATTGCTCATACGGGATCAGCCTCGTGCGAGAATCTGCGTAATTTCGGTGACAAGCTGCTTGCCGCCATCCGAAGGAGATAGCTGTCCGAAGGCCACCTGTTCGGCGATGTTGCGCAGAATAAGGGTGCCTTCGCCTGCGCCGGTCGGCGGCGGAGGCGGCAGCGGGCCGGCAAGATCACCGAGGCCGGCAACATAATCGAGCGGAACCTTGCCGATTTCGTCGAGTTTGGTGGCGACGACATCGCGCATTGCCTTCGATTCCGGAATGCCGCGCTCGACGTCGAGGATCACCGCGGCATCCGGATTCTTGACGAAGAAGTTGACGTAGTCGACCGCCTGATCCATCACCTTCGACTGCGCCGAGACGGAGAAGAACATCGATGGCTTGCGGTAATGGCCGCCCTTCGAGTCCGGCGTGATGCGCATGTAGTTGGTCAGGGCTAGCTTGTCCTTGACCATGGCCTGGTAGCCGACGAACTGGTTGCTATGTGCGTAGTCGCAAGCAGCCTTGCCGACGGTGAGCGGGCTGGTGTCGATCGTATCCTTATAGAGAGCCTGGATATCAGGGGTGACGCAAGCTCCGGCTTCGCGGAACTTGGCCCACATATCGAACCATTCAGACGCTTCTTCAGGACCGAAAGCGATCTTCGAGTCCGCCGTATAGAGCGCCTTGCCGCGTTGGCGGAGGTAGTTTTCAAGGGCCGGTTCGACACCGCTGCCGTCGGCAAAACCGAAATAACCCTTGCGCTTACCGGCCTTGGTCATCTCGGCGCCGATCTTGCCGAATTCTTCCCAGGTCGTCTTCTGCGTCGGCATATCGATGCCGGCCTCTTTGAAGGCCGCGGCGTTCAACACGGTTGCGGCCGAGTTGGCGCCGAGACTGACACCATAGAGATGGCCATCGACCTTGCCGCCTTCGATCTGCGCAGGATCGAAATCCTCGAGCTGCAGCTTCGACGGCATGTAGGATTCCAGCGGAGCGAGGGCGCCGCGCCGGGCATATTCGACGATATAACGGTAGTCCATCTGGATGATGTCAGGGGCGTTGCGGCCGGCGACCTGGGTCGCAAGGCGTGGCCAGTAATCGGCCCATCCGAGAAACTCGCCGTTGATGGCGGTGCCAGCATTCTTCGACTTGTAGAGTTCCGACACCTTGTTGGTGCGGTCGGCGCGCGGCTGCGAACCCCACCACAGCAGACGCAGGCGCGTTTCCTGTGCCATGGCGCTGGTTCCGAGTGCCGCGAGCGACAGAAGCGTGGCTCCTCCCGCAACGAAATTACGTCTGCTTACACGTAGGCTCATTTTTTCCTCCTCCAAAGGGAAGCGCCTCCACACGCTTCCGACCAGTTACCCTTGCATAAATAACTAATTGGTTACAAGCTACGAGCAAAGCGGCAAGCGTGTCAAGCGGTGTCGGCCAGAGCATGATGCCGAAAAGGTGTGAGCGGCTTTCGAACGGCATCATGCTCTCACTATTCACACTGGAAGAGGGCCGCGCTTCTGAATTCGGTTTTTACAATTTCGCACTGAAGGCTTATGAGCGCAACAAGCGAGACGGAGGTGGAGAGATGAACGACAGCGGCGAGCATGGGGAGAAAAAAAAATCTCGGCGCCCATCTCAGGAACGGACGGCCCAGCGCGATCCGGAGCGGACACGCGCCGCAATCCTTGAAGCAGCCACCCGGGAATTCGCCGAAAACGGCATGGGCGGGGCCCGCGTCGACGCCATCGCCGAGCGCGCCGGCACCAACAAGCGCATGCTCTACCATTATTTCGGCGACAAGGAGCAGCTCTATCTCCGCGTGCTCGAAGAAGCCTATGTCGGCATCCGCACCGCCGAGCGCGCGCTCCATATCGGCGACCGCAGCCCGGAGGAGGGCATCGGGGAACTGGCGCTCTTCACCTGGCGCTATTTTCTCCAGCACCCGGAATTCCTCAGCCTGCTCGGCACGGAAAACCTGCATCGGGCCCGGTGGCTGCGCCAATCCGTGCGGCTCAAGGAGCTGCATTCGCATCTGATCGGCGAGCTGACCGATGTGCTCGAGCAGGGAAAGAAGCAGGGCGTCTTCATCGAGACTGCCGACCCCCTGCATGTCTACCTGACGATCGCCTCGCTCGGTTATTTCTACCTTTCCAACCAGTATACGCTTTCGACGATCTTCGGCCGCGACCTGATCGAGCCGACCCATCTCAATGCCTGGGAAAAACATATCGTCCACGTCACGCTGACCTCGATCAAGCGCTAGATGTGAGCCTTCTGCAACCTGACCCGGAAAGGCGCTGGTCTCGAAAGTCGGATTCGACTCTTGACAGCGGCGCCGCTCTTCTGCCATCAAGTAACTGTTTAGTTACCGGCTTGGGAGGGCCGGGCCGGATGCCCGCTCCCGCCGCAAAAGATTCCAGGGAGGAAAAAATGGCACGCTTGGGGATCATCTTGCACGGCGTTACCGGCCGCATGGGCTACAATCAGCACCTGGTGCGTTCGATCCTCGCCTTCCGCGACCAGGGCGGCATCACGCTGCAATCGGGCGAAAAACTCGAGATCGACCCGATCATCGTCGGCCGCAACGGCGCCAAGATGGAAGAGCTGGCGAAGAAGCACGGCATCCAGCGCTGGTCGACCGATCTGAATGCCGCGCTCGCCAATCCCGACGACACGATCTTCTTCGACGCTGGCACGACGCTGATGCGCGCCGAGCTGCTGTCCAAGGCGCTCGATGCCGGCAAACATGTCTATTGCGAAAAGCCGATCTCCGACGACCTGCAGGTGGCGATCGATCTCGCCCGCAAGGCGCGGCGCTCCGGGCTCAAGCACGGCGTCGTGCAGGACAAGCTCTTCCTGCCCGGCCTGCGCAAGCTGGCGCTGCTGAAAGATTCCGGCTTCTTCGGCAAGATCCTCTCGGTGCGCGGCGAATTCGGCTACTGGGTTTTCGAAGGCGATTGGGGCGTGCCGGCCCAGCGTCCCTCCTGGAATTACCGCAAGGGCGACGGCGGCGGCATCATTCTCGACATGCTCTGCCACTGGCGCTACGTGCTCGACAAGCTGTTCGGTGAAGTCAAAGCCGTCTCCTGCCTCGGCGCCACGCATATTCCGCGCCGCATCGACGAGCAGGGCAAGCCTTATGATTGCGACACAGATGACGCGGCCTATGCGACCTTCGAGCTCGACGGCGGCGCGATCGCGCAGATCAACTCCTCCTGGGCTGTGCGCGTGCGCCGCGACGACCTCGTCACCTTCCAGGTCGACGGCACGCATGGTTCGGCCGTCGCCGGCCTGACGAAATGCTGGAGCCAGCACCGCGTCAACACGCCGAAGCCGGTCTGGAACCCAGACCAGCCGCAGACGATCGACTTCTACAAGACCTGGGACGAAGTCCCGGACACCCAGGCCTTCGACAACGGCTTCAAGGCGCAGTGGGAAATGTTCATCCGCCATGTCGTCGAAGATGCGCCCTGGCCCTATGGCCTGGAGGCCGGCGCCAAGGGCGTACAGCTGGCCGAACTCGGGCTGAAATCCTGGGCCGAACGCCGCTGGCTCGATGTTCCGGCACTGGAGTTCTGAGCCGTGACGACGATCAATCTCCCCCTCGACGGCAAGGTCGTCCCCTATACGCTGACCGGCACGCCGATCGAGCTGAAGAAGCGCGACGCCAACAGCTTCCCGCGCATCGCCTTTGCCGCCGCCCATGTGGTCGCCGATCCGCTCGCCGACAACGATCCCTGGCTGACGCCGGCGATCGACTGGGAGCGTACACTTGCCTTCCGCCACCGGCTCTGGGATCTCGGCCTCGGCGTCGCCGAGGCGATGGATACGGCCCAGCGCGGCATGGGCCTCGGCTGGCCGGAGGCGCGCGACCTTATCCGCCGGGCGCTTGGCGAGGCGGCCGGCCGCAAGGATGCGCTGATCGCCTGCGGCGCCGGCACCGACCATCTGACGCCCGGACCGGACGTCACGATCGATACGATCCTCAGGGCCTATGAGGAGCAGATCGAAACGGTGGAGGCGGCCGGCGGTCGCATCATCCTGATGGCGAGCCGGGCGCTGGCTGTCGCCGCCAAGGGACCGGACGATTATGTGAGGGTCTATGACCGCATCCTTCGCCAGGTCAGGGAACCTGTCATCATCCACTGGCTGGGCGAAATGTTCGATCCGGCGCTTGAGGGATACTGGGGCAATGGCGATCACCTGAAAGCCATGGAAACCTGCCTTGAGGTGATCGAAGCCAATGCCTCCAAGGTCGACGGCATCAAGGTCTCGCTGCTTTCCAAGGAGAAGGAAGTGACCATGCGCCGGCAACTGCCCAGAGCCGTGCGCATGTATACCGGCGACGACTTCAATTATGCCGAACTGATCGCCGGCGACGAACAGGGTCATTCGGACGCGCTGCTCGGCATTTTCGATGCGATCGCCCCGGCAGCGTCCGCAGCACTCGACGCGCTCGGCCGCAAGAGCAATCACGAGTTCTTCGATCTGCTTGAGCCGACCGTGCCGCTGTCGCGCCACATCTTCAAGGCGCCGACCCGCTTCTACAAGACCGGTGTCGTCTTCCTCGCCTATCTTAACGGCCTGCAGGATCATTTCACCATGGTGGGCGGCCAGCAGAGCACCCGCTCGCTGACGCATCTGGCCGAACTCTTCCGCCTGGCCGACAAGGCGCGGGTGCTGGCCGATCCGGACCTCGCGACAAGGCGGATGAAACAGGTGCTCGCCGTCCACGGCATCAACTAAGCGCGAGACGGCGCGGGAGGAGAATGACATGCAGGTCGAAGGGCTTTCGATCAATCTGGCGACGATCCGCGAGCAATGCGGCTTTGCCGAGGCCGTCGATATCTGCCTGAAGCACGGCATCACCTCGATCGCGCCCTGGCGCGACCAGGTCGCCAAAGCCGGGCTCGACGAGGCGGTGCGGATCGTCAAATCGAACGGCATCAAGCTGACCGGGCTTTGCCGCGGCGGCTTCTTTCCGGCGGCAAACGATGCCGACTGGCAGAAAAACCTCGACGACAACAAACGTGCGATCGACGAGGCGGCAGCCTTCGCAGCCGATTGCCTGGTGCTCGTCGTCGGCGGCCTGCCGGGCAGCTCGAAGGATATTGTCGCGGCACGGCAGATGGTGTTCGACGGCATTGCCGCCGTGCTGCCGCATGCGCAGGCAGCCGGCGTGAAGCTCGCCATCGAGCCGCTGCATCCGATGTATGCCGCCGACCGGGCCTGCGTGAACAAACTCGGCCAGGCACTCGATATGTGCGAGCCGCTCGGTGAGGATGTCGGCGTGGCGATCGACGTCTATCATGTCTGGTGGGATCCCGATCTTGCCAACCAGATCGCCCGCGCTGGACGGATGAAACGCATCTTTGCCCATCACATCTGCGACTGGCTGGTGCCGACCAAGGACATGCTGCTCGACCGCGGCATGATGGGCGATGGCGTCATCGACCTCAAAGGCATAAGACGGATGATCGAAGCTGCCGGCTTCTTCGGCGCACAGGAGGTGGAGATCTTTTCGGCCGAGACCTGGTGGAAACGCCCGGCCGACGAGGTGATCGCCACTTGCGTCGAGCGCTTCCGGAGCTGCTGCCAGATCTGATTTTCAATATTTGTTTCATCACGCATGCAGGAGGATCATTCGATGGAGAAACGCCGTTTTGCCCTGATCGGCACCGGAAACCGCGGCACCACCATGTGGGGCAAGGATCTGCTTGCCGGCTGGCGCGAACATGTCGACCTCACAGCCATCGTCGAGAAGAATTCGCTTCGCGGTGAGCGCGCCCGCAACATGATCGGCAGCAACGCGCCGCTCTATGACAATATCGATTCCATGCTGGCCGAGCAGAAGCCGGATCTGGCCATCGTCTGCACGCCAGACCATACGCATGACGATATCATCGTGCGGGCGCTGGAGTCCGGCATCGACGTCATCACCGAAAAGCCGATGACCACCTCGATCGAGAAAATTCGCCGGATTCTCGATGCCGAAAGGCGCACCGGCCGCCGGGTCGACGTCTCCTTCAACTACCGCTATGCGCCGACGGCGGCCAAGATCAAGGAATTGCTGAATGCCGGCGAGATCGGCCGGGTGACCTCGGTCGATTTTCACTGGTATCTCAACACCAAGCACGGCGCCGATTACTTCCGCCGCTGGCATGCCTATACGGAAAATTCCGGCAGCCTGTTCGTCCACAAGGCCACCCACCATTTCGACCTGCTGAACTGGTATCTCGACAGCGATCCCGAGTCCGTCACCTCCTTTGCCGACCTGCAGAATTACGGCCGCAAGGGCCCGTTCCGCGGCCCCCGCTGCAAGCTCTGTCCGCACACACAGGAATGCGACTACTATCTCGATCTCGAAGCCGATCCCTTCCTCGATCAGCTTTACGAGGATCCCTCTGAGATCGACGGCTACTTCCGCGACGGCTGCGTCTTCCGCGAGGATATCGACATTCCCGATACGATGGTGGTCAGCCTCCGCTACCGCAACAATGTCCACGTCTCCTATTCGCTGAACACCTTCCAGCCGATCGAAGGCCATCACCTGGCCTTCAACGGCACCAAGGGGCGCATCGAGCTTCGCCAGTATGAGGCTCAGCCCTGGGAAGAGCCGAAGCAGGACACGATCCAGCTGATCCGCAATTTCCCGAACGGCAGAGAGGCGGTAGAGCGCATCGTCGTTCCGCATTTCACCGGCGGCCATTACGGCGGCGACGACCGGATGCGCAACATGATCTTCAAACCCGACATGGAAGACAGGCTCGCTCAGCGCGCCGGCACGCGGGCGGGCGCCATGTCCGTGCTCTGCGGCATTGCCGCGCTGACGAGCTCGCGCACCGGTAAAGTCGTCGATATCGCCGAGCTGATGCCCGAGCTTGCCAATGACGGTTCGCCCAATTCGCTGAGGACACCACGCTGACGCAGAACCCCGCTGGACGGGGAATAAGCGTCAGGCGATGTTTTCCAGATTCTCTCGGCGGATCTGGTAGAGCAGCGGCCGGCCGGTCATAAAACGCTCGACCTCGTCCACCGCCATCTCGCCGAGGCGCCCCCGTTCCAGGCCGATGGCGCCGGCGATATGCGGCGTCAGGAAGACGTTGGGCAGATCGTAGAATGCGGAACCCGCGTCCGGAATCTCGGGATCGGTCACGTCGATGACCGCGTCGATGCGGCCGGTCTTCAGCTCCGAAAGCAGGGCGGCCTCATCAATGAGGATGCCGCGCGCGGTGTTGATGAGCGTTGCCCCGTCCTTCATCAGCGACAGTCTCCGCGCATCGATCATATGCTGCGTCGACGGCAGCGACGGCGCGTGCAGGGAGATGATATCGGCTCGCCGCATCAATGCGTCGAGATCGACCTTTTCCGCTCCCAATCCGGCTGCCTCGACGGCATCGAGCATGGGATCGAACAGCAGCAGCCTGTAGTCGAAGGGTTTCAAGAGCTCGATGACGCGCCTGCCGATGCGCGAGGCGCCGACGATGCCGAGAGTGCGGCCATAATTCCCGATCGCCTGGCGCTGCATCGGATAGGTCCGATCGCGGTTGCGGTCGGCGACGTAGAGATTGCGGAAACGGAAGGCGCGTTTGCCGGCGAAGAGGATCGCGGCGAGCGTGAATTCGGCAACCGGCACGGCATTGGCCTCGGCCGAATGGCTGACCGCTATGATGCCGGTTTCGAAGATGGCTTCGTCGATGATGCCCTTCACCGTGCCCGCCGCATGGACGATGAGGCGAAGCTGCGGTGCGGCCGCGGGAATCTCAGGCCCGACATAGGGCGCGCCCCAGCCGGTGATCAGAATTTCGGCTTCGGAGAGCAGGCGTCTTGCCCGCGCGTCGTCCAAGCGCTGCAACGGCTCGGGGTCCAGCAGGCGACCGATGGTATCGAGCCGGCGCAGGACCGCATCGGGCAGGACATGCTCTGTGCGCGATGGCTCCATGGCAAGGACGATTGCCGGACGACTCATGGCATCTGTCCGGGCGCTTCGATGGCGCTGACGGCGACGCCCTTTTCCCGCACCAGGGCCTCCAGCGCCGCAATATCAGGCGCTTTCGGCGGCCGCGTCCACACAGACGAGACGGCAGCGGGATCGCCCAGCGCCAGCACCGCCGTCACCAAGATGGTTTCACCAGCCGGAATCTGGCCGCGCAGTTGCGGCACGATGGTCTTGGCGACGATCACATTGGTATTGGGCTGCGCCTGCTGCGCCAGCCCGGCGCGTTTGACCGAGGAGCCGAGGTCGAGAATACCGGTAAAATCGGCTTCGCCGATCGCATAGGCGACGCCCTCCGAAGCCGACAGCGTGTCCTGCTCAAAATCCCGGCGGCCGATGGCAAAGCCCCCTTCGGCGATCCGAAGCGGCCGGCCTGCCCTGATCCGATGGATGCGGATATGCCAGGGAGCTGCGGGCACCAGCCAGGTTTCGACACCGACATCGGGGAAAGGCGACCATTTCGCATAAAGCACGTCGCCTGCGAGCCTGGCCTGCTCATTGGTTTCGCGCACGCGGTAGTGCAGGCCGTCATCGCTGAAGGCCAGCATCGAATCGAAGGCGGCGAGGCCAAAGGCGCGTTCGTCGGATTCGACGCTGAAGCCGTAGCGGGTGGAATAAGCGAACTTCGCATATTTTTCGGTGCCGAAACGCATCTGCAGGTTTTCCTGGCCTGATGACAGCGCCACGACATCGCCGCCCGCCGGCATGATCACCATGCCCGGATGACGCTGGGGAACGACATCGGGGCTTTGCTCCGGCGCCTTTTCGCTCGCCATCCAGAACGGATGATCCGCGGCGATCGCGAGCGGCAGGAAAGCCTTGAGCGCCCAGTAGGGCGAGCCGGCGGAATTGTAGCTTTCCGACATCAGCAGGTTCGGATAGCCGAAACCGATCGACAGCACGCCGTCGCGATCGGCAATCGGCTTGTCCTTCCACCAGCGCAGATGCTGCAGGCAGAGATGCTTGATCTCGCCCCAGGGCAGAGCCTCAAGATCGGCAAAGGCGAGTGCCGACCAGAAGCCGGCGCAGGCAAAGCGATAGGTCAGACTGCGGCCGAAGGGGATGGTGGCACCGTCAGCGGCAAACCAGTGGCGGAAATCCCGGGCGAAGAGGACCGCGCGTTCGCGGTAGCGTTTCGCGTAGTCGTCGTCGACGAGCTTCGAATAAATCAGGCCATAAAAATGCATGGCGAAGGGAATGTAGTGGTCGATGCGGCGCACGTTGCCGTCGCGATACCAGCCGTCGCCGATATAGAAGCCTTCGAGCTCCTGCAGATATTGCCGTGTCAGGCTGCGGTCGAAATCGACGCCGAGGCGATCAAGCGCGATGTCGACGAAAATCCTAAAGAATTTCCAATTGTTGTCGGCATAGTCGAACTGCCTGACATGTTTGAGGTAGGCGACGACGTTGCCGCGGGCGCCCGCGTCGAGCGGCTCCCAGATCTTTTCCGGCACCAGCGCCAAAGCAAAACCGAGAGCGGCAAGCTCGACCATCCGCTGATCGCGGCCATTGACCGTTCCCCAATATTCAGGATGGGCGGGATCGGTGCCGTTTGCGAGACCTTCGGCAAAACGATGCCAGTGAGCGAAGTCGCCGCCCCCGGCGCCAAGCGGCGCCAATCCCCAGAGCGGGCGGGCGAAGCCTTCGAGATCGGCCGCCGCCCGGTCGAAATGGGCGGCGGCGCCGCTCAGCCTGACGCGGGCATTGCCTTTCGAGAAACAGGCAAGCAGCGGATCGAAGAGCGCCAGAAGAGCGCGGCTCATATCGGTGCGGGTTTTAAGCGGATTGCCTGCAAGCGGATTGGCGCTGGCGGGATCATAGGTCATCGGCATCACTCACGGGTTTCAGCATTCGGAACGGTCCCTCCCGGAACGGGAATGACGGCCTGGCAGATGTGGCGCGCCGGCACCGCCCTGTTGCGGAAACGGGACAGCATCAGCGAAACGGCCTCGCGCCCGATGGCGGCGCGGTCGACGCGCATGGTGGAAAGCTGCGGATTGGTCATCAGCGCACAGGGCAGATCATCGAAGCCGACGATCGCAAAGTCCTCCGGCACACGCAGACCGGCTTCGGTGACGGCCTCGAGCACGCCGACGGCGATGAAATCATTCATGCAGAAGGCGGCGGAAAAGCCGGCATTCTCGGCAAGGATCGCGGCCGTGCGTTCATGGGCCTCGTGACTGGCGCCGCCCTGCAGCGCCAGGGGCACGAAACGACCCTCGGCGCCGGGGACGGCGGCGATTGCCGCCTCGAAACCGCGGATGCGCTCCCGGATCGTATGGCGGTGGGAGCCGCTCAAATGCAAAATTCGGCGATGACCTGCCTGCGTCAATCGCGTGGTCGCCTCATAGGCGCCGAAGAAATTAGCCGGCGAAACGCCGTCGAATTGCATCCTCGGATCGGTGCCGTTGACGAGAACGGTCGGCGTCACACTGCCCTGCAGCCAGTTGCGCAGCATCTCGTTCGGATCGATGCCGACGAGAAAGAGACCGTCAGCCGCTGCGGCCTGCATATAGTCGCGAATGGCGTCCGGGGTGGTGCGATCCTCGCGGACCATCCGGATTTCGAAGGGCATGCCTGCTTCGGCGGCCCCGGCACGCAGGCCGTCGACGATCGCCTCATAGAAGACGCTGAGACCGCCGGTGACACCGTCGCTGGCAATCAGCGCCAGTGCTCCGGCAACGGTCTCCGAAGCCGGTTTGACCGGATAGCCGTGCTCGGCGGCCACCTTCAAGATCTGACGGCGCACGGTTTCGCTGATACCAGGTTCGTTGGCGAGCACGCGCGACACCGTGGAGACGGAGACGCCAGCCAATGTGGCGATATCGGCCTGACGTGGCCGCCTGATTTTCTGATCGTTCATGGGCAAATCTTATGCAAATTATGCAAATTTGCAACATGAACGTTATTTGTTGCAATAATTATTTTTTTGCGTACCCTTCTCATCGAAATGCCCGCCGAAGCCATTGGAGGATGGCAGCAGGCATATTGGGACAAGGAGGATATCATGCAGGTCAATCGCCGTTCATTCCTGATGGGCTCAGCGGGTGCCGCCGCCGGTCTCGCCTTCGGTGCGGGAAGCGCCTTTCCGGCCTTTGCCGAGGACGCTTCGTTGCGCGCCATGTGGTGGGGGTCCAACGACCGCGCCAAGCGCACGCTTGACGTCGCCAAGCTCTATCAATCGAAAACGCCTGGCGTCACGATCGTCGGTGAATCGCTTTCGGGCGACGGCTACTGGACGAAACTCGCGACGCAGATGGCCGGCCGCTCGGTCGCCGACGTCTTCCAGCTCGAGCCGGGAACGATCTCCGACTATTCCAAGCGCGGCGCCTGCCTGCCGCTCGATGAATTCGTCCCTTCGACGCTGAAGGTCAGCAGCTTCGGCGCCGATATGCTGAAGCTGACCACCGTCGACGGCAAGCTCTATGGTGTCGGCCTCGGCCTCAACTCATTCTCGATGTTCTTCGACACGGTCGAATTCGAAAAGGCAGGCATCCCGCTGCCGACGGCCGACCTCACCTGGGATGAGTATGCCAAGCTCGCCGTCGAACTCGCCAAGTCCTCGGGCAAGGGCGGCGGCCCCTATGCGGCGCGGTACGCCTATGTGTTCGATGCCTGGCTGCGCCAACGCGGCAAAAGCCTCTTTTCCAAGGAAAGCGTCGGGTTCGGCTTCGCCGCGGACGATGCCAGGGAATGGTTCGACTACTGGGAGAAGCTGCGCAAGGCGGGCGGCACCGTTGCTGCCGACGTGCAGACGCTCGATCAGAACACGATCGACACCAATTGCCTCGGTCTCGGCAAATCGGTGATCGGCATGGCCTATTCCAACCAAATGATCGGCTATCAGCTGATCATCAAGAACAAACTCGGCATCACCATGCTGCCGCGCGAAAAGAAGGGCGGCCCCTCCGGTCACTATTATCGTCCGGCGCTGATCTGGAGCGTCGGCGCCACGACGAAGAACGGCGAAGCGGCCGCGAAATTCATCGACTTCTTCGTCAACGATGTCGAGGCCGGCAAGATTCTCGGCGTCGAGCGCGGCGTGCCGATGTCGCCGACCGTGCGTGAAGCCATCCTGCCGCAGCTCAACCCGACGGAGCAGGAAACGGTCAAATACGTCAATCTTCTCAAGGATCAGGTCGGCGAATATCCGCCGCCGGTGCCGATGGGCGCAACCCAATTCGACCAGCGTGTGCTGCGGCCGATCTGCGACGAACTCGCCTTCGAACGGGTTTCGCCGGCCGATGCGGCGACCCGGCTCATCGAAGAGGGTAAGGCGACGATCAAGGGATGATCGATCGCCTGACATGAGAGGAGAGGCCCGCAAAACCCCGGCGGGCCTCTCTCGTTTTCAGGCGATCAATTGCCCACGCTCTTGACCACGCGCCAGTCCGGCCGGCCGAGATCGAAGGGCCAGGCGTGCACGTCCCGGTCGTTGAAATAGGCCACCTCCTGAAGGTTCGGAAAAGCGCTCTGCTTCAAGGTGGCAGTTTCGATCCACGGCCTGATATAGGCGTCGCCGCCTTCATAACCGAGCTCCGCCACCCAGATGGGCTTTCCGTAGCCGGCGACGAGATCATAGCCCTGCTTCAACGCTTCCGAGAACGTCCGGTGCTCATTGCGGGCAAGCTCGTCGTAGCGCTGCAGGCCGAAGACCGAGAGCCCGACGAGATCGACATAATCGTCACCGGGATAATAATCCTGCAAGCCCGGCTCGCCCTTCGGCGACCACATGAGTTCGGTGCCGGGCGCCTCCTGGCGGACGATATCCATCATCCGCTTATAGGCGGCGATATAGTCCTGCGGATTCCAGCCGGACCAGGAAAACCGCCCCGACTTGTCCTCCATCTCCTGCCCCCAGCGGACGATCACCGGGCTTTTCAGCTGGGATATCATCTGCGCGATCGCACGCATGTTGACATCGTAATCGCCGCGCAGGACCTTTGCGCGAAGCGCGGCCGAGGTCAGCCGCCAATCGACGTCCCAAGACCAGGGCTCCACCGTTATCAGCAGGTTGCGACCCCTTGCCAGCGCGTAGGCATCGGCCACGCGCAGCGTCTCGAGGTCGACGTCCTCCCACGGCAGGAACAGGGCTTCGGTCGCGACATTCGCCTGCGCGCCGAAATCCCCGTGCGGATCGTAGGCTCCGAACTTGATGCCGTCGGCATGAAGGACGGGGCGCTTGTCGATGATCGCCCGCACGCTTGCCGCCGGGTTCGGGGCAATGCCGGCATATTGCGCCTCGCTTCGGCCCGGCAGATCCGCGGCACACAACAGCAGCAGCGCGATCGCGGCGGTCGAGAGTTTGTTTTTCATCAGCTTCTTCATGGCTCAACCTCCTTTTCGGGCTACTTCCTGACTGAGCAGGATCTGCTTCAGGTCATGCGCCTTGGCGCTGACCGTATCCATGGGAACAAGCTTGCGAAACTCGTCATCCCCTCGTACCGATGCATGACGGAATACGTACCAGTTGCCGTCCGGCTGGCGCCGCTGATAGATCGTATTGCCGATCTTGCGATGGCCGAAACAGGTGCTGGCGCGGGCAGCACCCTCGGCATTGGTCCAGGTGGCGCGCATGCAGAGCTGGCCGAGATCGTCGACCACCCATCGGCCTTCGGCGAAGGACTGCTTGCCCTTGTTGTCGGTCCAGGCGACGAAGCGCCGGCCCTCATCGAAGAAGCGGCCGCCGCCGGTGTCCCATGTCCAGGTCTTGTCACCGTAGATCCGATAGAGCTCATAGGCGCTGAGCGGCGTTGGCGCCTTCTCCCCCACCACCTCGGCACCCTGCGCTGCCACCGGCAGACACAGGCTGAGAGCAAGGGCTGCCCCATATAATCTCGATCCGATACTCATTACATCCTCCTACTCAACGCTTTGCCGGTTCCGCCGGCTCAGACACCTTGTTGATCCTGTGCCGTGTTTCCGAACCCATTCCATCTGATGCGGAACTTCACCGTCCTGGTCTTGCCGCCGAGGCCGGCACCGGCGACGGCAAACTGCGATTGGCTGAAACTGATGATGGTCTGGCCGTGAGAAAGGGCTTCGAGGCTGCGCAGACCGTGGCTGCCGGCCTGCATGCCGCCGGTGACGCAGATCGCCAATCCCGTGGCCGTCGCAAACCAGAGCCCGCGTGATTGCGGCAGCAGCGGCAGATCGTTTTCGATCGCATGGCGCATGACGATCAACACCGTCAGCGACAGATAGATCGCGAGGTTCATCGCGGCGAAAATATAAAAGCCCTGGGCCGATGCGGCCTCGTTGGGAATCGCCATGGCGGCAGCGCAAAGCCCGGCGAGCCCGATATAGGGCGCGACGACGCGCAGCGGCAAAGACTGCTGCTGCTGCCTTCCCTTCGGGGTGATGCGAAAGTCGACGAAGGAACCGCAGATGTGATCGCGAACGGCCGCCAGGCTGCCGGCGAGCGACCAGGGCCAGCGCAGGAAGATGAAGGCAAGCCCCTCCCAACCGAACAGTTTCGCATTATGCGGCCTGAATGTTCTCGTCGCCCGCCAGAAGAAGGCAAACAGCGTCAGCACGATCGATATCGGCGCGAAATGCAGCAGGAAATCCGGATAGGTGACGGCGACGAAGACATGGCCCGTCAGCAAGGCGGCAACCGGCAGCAGGAACATCACGGCCATGAAGGCGGAAAACAGCGGATACCACAGCTGCGAAAACACGAATTGCAATCTCAGCCGCAACGGCAGACGCATGACATAGCGGCGGGAATGTTGCAGCAGAATGGTGACGAGGCTGCGCGACCACTGGAATTCCTGGACGACGAGATCGGCGAAATTCGCCGGGCCGTCGCCATGGGCGATGGCATCGACGGCGTGCACGCCACGCCAGCCGCCGGCATTCATCATCAGCGTCGTCGAATGGTCTTCGGCAAGTTCGGGGCCGAGGCCGCCGATCTCACGCAGCGCTGATGTGCGAACCGCATAATGCGAGCCGATGCAAAGCGGCGCCCAGCCATTGTTGTATCCGGTCTGCAGCGAACCGTGCAGGCTCGCCTCGGCATAGAGCCTGCCGCGTGCCGCCCAGCTTGCCGCTGCATTCGCATCGCAGATGCTGGGCGCTGAGACATAGCCGATCCCGGGATCGGCAAAGGGACGCAGGACCTCGCGGAGATAGGTGGGCGTCGGGACATGATCGGCATCGAACTGGGCGACGAAATCGTACCGCGCATAGCCGAAATGATCGTAGAAATAGGCGAGATTACCCTCTTTGCACCGCGTCCGGCGCGGCCAGGTGGTGCGATGATATTCCGCCACGCCTTTTCGGGTGGAGATCAGCACGCCGCGCTCTGCGCACCAACGTCTGGTTTCCTCCGAAGGATCCTCGTCGGCGAGCCAGACATCGAAATCGACGGCGATCTGGTCGAGCATCGCCTGAAGCGTGGCGCGGACGACGGCGAAGGGTTCGGACGGCGCCTTGGTGACCACCATCGCCACCCGCCCCTCCGGCAAGCGTGCGCCAGGGCTGACCGTCTTCGCATCCAGGAAGATCAGGATGAAATAGGCCGGAACGAGCGTGATCCAGCCAAGCACGAGGCTGATGAGCACGAAGGCGGCCCAGGAAATAATATGGGCGGACTGGCACCACCAGATCCAGAAATAGCCGAGTGCGGCCAGCCAGCAGAAGATGCCGAAGCCGTAGACGGCACGGTTCCGGCCAGCGAAGACAGGATCGAATGCGTCCGCGCCGGCGGCTTTCGCCGCCCTTAGGCCGTACCCGGCTTGCGAAACGTTGCTCACGCCCTCACCTCCAGTCCGAAGGTGGGGCCGGCGGTGCGGATGATCGTATCGATATCCGAGAGAGAGGGCGAAAAGCCGAGTTCGGCTCTTGCTCTTGCCGTGTTGGCAAAGAGGATCGGCGGATCACCGGCGCGGCGGGCGCGATAGCGCACGGGGACTTCACGGCCGGTCGCGCGATGGATGGCGTCGAGAATCTCACGCACCGAGGTGCCCCGGCCGGAGCCGAGATTGACGTTTAGCGAGCCGCCGTCCGCCATCAGATGTTTGACGGCGGCAAGATGCGCCTGTGCGAGATCGCTGACATGAATATAGTCGCGCACACAGGTTCCGTCCTCGGTCGCATAGTCCGTGCCGAAGACATCGAGCCATTCCAGCCTGCCGGCGGCAGCGAGAAGGGCGCGAGGGATGAGATGGGTCTCGGGTTGGTGGCGCTCGGCAAGCTCACCCTCCGGATCGGCGCCGGCCGCGTTGAAATAACGCAGCGCGGCGAAGCGGATGCCATAGGCGGCGGCAAAATCCTCGAGCGCCATCTCGAATATCAACTTGGTGCGCCCATAGGGGTTGACCGGCAGCTGCGGGCTTTCCTCGCGTATCGGCAGGGAGGCGGGAACGCCATAGGTGGCGCAGCTGCTCGAAAAGACGATCCGCTCGATATCCTGGTCGAGGCAGGCCTCGAGCAGCGTGAGGCTGCCGACGACGTTGTTCCGGTAGTATTTCCTCGGCATCTCGACGGATTCGCCGACATAGGCGTTGGCCCCACAATGGATGACACACTCGGGCGAAAACTCTGCGAGCGTCCGGCGCAGCGTGGCCGCGTCGGCAAGCTCCGCCCGGATCAGCGGTCCCCAGCGGACACTGTCGGCATGTCCCGTCGAGAGATTGTCGTAGGCAACCGGGACCATGCCGGCGCGCGCCAGCGCTTTGCAGATATGACTGCCGATGAAACCGGCGCCGCCGGTGACCAGAATGTAGCGGGGCATCTCATACGACCTCCGCCTTCTCTGTGCCGGCAAGCACGCCGTCGAAATAGTCGACGGTGCGGGCCAGGCCGGTTTCGAGCCCGATGCGGGGCTGCCAGCCGAGCTCGGCCGCGGCCCGGGAAATATCCGGCCGCCGCTGGCGGGGGTCGTCGACGACCCGCGGCAGGTGGACGATCCGGGAACGCGAATTCGTCAGGTCCCGGACGATTTCCGCCAGGCGGCGAACGGTGAACTCGGCCGGGTTGCCGAGGTTGATCGGGCCGTTGCAGGCGCTGCCGGCGGCCGAGAACCGCAGGAAACCTTCAACGAGATCGTCGACATAGCAGAAGGAGCGGGTCTGCTCGCCATCGCCATAGATCGTCAGATCGGCATTGCGCAGGGCCTGCACGATGAAATTGGAGACCACCCGCCCATCGTCCGGGCGCATGCGCGGACCGTAGGTGTTGAAGATGCGGCCGACCTTGATGTCGATGCCGTAAGTTCTGTGATAGTCGAAAAACAGGGTTTCGGCGCCGCGCTTGCCTTCATCGTAACAGCCGCGCGGGCCGATCGGGTTGACATTGCCGCAATAGGATTCGTGTTGCGGGCTCTGGTTCGGGTCGCCATAGACCTCCGATGTCGACGACTGGACGACGACTGCACCGGTCTTTCGCGCGCAATCCAGGGTATTGACGGCGCCGAGCACGTTGGTCAGCAGCGTGCCGACCGGGTCCCGCTGATAATCGGGCGGAGAGGCGGGCGAGGCGAAGTTGAAGATGAGTGACGCCTCGATATCGAAAGGCCGGCGGACATCGTGCTCGACGATGTGGAAGCGGGTGTTCGAGGCGAGGTGATCGACATTCACGCGGCGGCCGGTCGAAAAATTATCGAGACATATGACTTTATGGCCGCGCTGCAGGAGTCTTTCGCAGAGATGCGAGCCGAGGAAGCCGGCCCCGCCGTTTACCAGGACGGTGCGCGGCTCCTGGGGCACCGGCATGCCTGATATTTGAGAATAGCCTTCGCTGGGAACGAAACTACGCATTACAAACCCCTTCCCATATTTTTAGTCTTTTGATTTGTTTATGCACTGCATGTCTACTTTATATTGCCGATATCCGCTGCATGGCCACTACGACATGAATAACTTTTGAGTTATTCTTCTGTTAATAGAATTACTATTTAAATGATAAGACGATAACAGCCGTGGTCAACTTCAAAAACTCCAATTATCCGAAATAACTACGCAACTATTCTTCAAAATAACAGATGATTAATCATTTTCCATCGATTTTGCACTTGCAACTTGTATCCCGACAGAACTCAAGCTTCACTCAATGAAGCTGGTGTAGAAGTCATGGGGAAGGTTGGCCGCGCTGAATTGCGCGACCGGGCTTGCATCCGGAAACGCCATATGCGAGGGGGTTTGGCCATGTTGAAAAAACAAGATGCGACACAGCCGAAAGGCTGGCGTCTATTTCATATTGCGATCTTCGCCGGGGGAACGACGCTTCTTGCGATCGGACCGACGGCATGCGCGGTCGCTAACGACGACATAGCCGCCGTCACCAAAAAGAACGTCGTCGTGGTCGAGGCGCCGCGTGTTTCGAAAGCCTATGCCTATCCGGCAAATCGGCCCGAACGCCCGGCTGCGGCAACGGTTCGCGTCGCCTATCACGGTTCAGCGCCCTACATCTGTTCTCCAAGCGGCTTCGGACAGAAGTCGCGCTGCTTTGCACGCCCCTCAATCTGAAGCAACAGGACCACTGCATAATTCCTTCAATCGGAATCTGTCCGCAAATCATGCAGCAATTCAAAGGGCTACAACGTGCTTCGCGCGCCTGAAAAGAGGCGCGGCGCTGCAGATCAATTGCGCCACCGGCCGGACATGTCGTCATCGCCGGCCGGATGCTCGTTGAAGAAACGGGATGCCGCCTCCGTGCGGTTTCGTACGTTCATCTTCTTGTAGATGTTGCGGACATGAACCTTCACCGTGTTTTCGGAAAGATGCAGCTTGTCGGCGATGATCTTGTTTTGCGTGCCCTTGCAGATGAGGTCCAGGATCTGGACCTCCCGGGTGGTCAAAGCGGAGATGCTGTCGCGTCTCAACTTCAGCGCATTGGTGCGCGCCGCATCGACCGACTTCGTCTGATAGAGCGAGGGCTCCAGCTGGGCGTTCTTGTTGGTCAGGCGATTGAGCAGCGCTGACGGAAAATGTTCGCCGCCCTTCATCAGCAGATCCACCGCGGCCATGAAGACATCGAGCCGCAGGTTGAGCGGCAGGACGCCGTCGATGATCCTTGCCTCGACCAGCCGGCTGACATAGGGCTCGAGCATGTCGATCGCTTCGACGACCAGTCCGACAGAGGTTTCCGGGTGGTTTTCTCGGGCAGCCTGCAGCGCCTCATGAAGCTCCGGCGCAGGTATATGATAGAATAAGACGAGCTTCATATCGCCGCTGTCCTTTTCCAACATCGGCTTTGTGCTCGTTATGCTTGACACTTCACAGTTCGGAAATTTCTTCGCCAGCGCTTCTACCATGCATTCTGAAAACAGATCCGCCTTGGCGACCACCAGTATAGTATTTCCTGACGAACCCAACTTCCCTCCCTGGTCTGCATTCTCCATTCCTGAGCCTGTCATGAACATATTCGCCTCCCCTAGCGTTACACTTTACTCAAACGTGGAGCGATGGCGGGTATTAAATAGTATGAAATGCCGGCCCCTGATGTCACCGCTTTATTTTTTAGACATTTCTTAATTATGTTAATACGGATTGAGAAGGAAGGAAATGGCCCAAAGTGATTAGTTTTAGCGGGCAAAAAACGATAATATACAAAGCGTTGGTTGCATTTTTACTGTGATTGATACTTCAAGGTTATATTTGCTCTCACTATAGATGAGCGCTTGATGTAATATTTCAGTACAGATTGTTATATTTTCGGCATGCGTCAAGTGTCGGATATGAGACAGGCGATCGTCGAAAGGCACCGCTCAACCCAGCGGCGAATGCAGGAGGCTCTGGGTTCTCGTGGCTCGGCCACGCCCCACCGAAGAGGTCTCGACCTAGCACCGACAGGGGGCTAGCCGGATGCGGCCGATATGCCTTAGCCCGAATTGATATCTATCGCATCCGCAATTTTTCCAGCAATCTGTGATCGTCTCCCAAGTGGCGACGTGGAAAAGCCATGTATCTGTGTGCGTTTTTGATACATGACCTCCAATTAGGGCAACTCAACGAAAAGAACGCCTGAATACTCCTTATCCGCTCCAGGATGAGGAGTTGGATTTGTGCGGCCTTGTACTGAGTACGTACGTTCCCAATACCATCGATTTGATCCAACAAATCGCGATCAAGCTGCAGATGACTGGTATCGAATACATCTGCCGATGTTAACCGCATCGGAGCGAGCGCGAGCAAAATCCCATTTGAGATGAGAGGGATTTCGAAAAGCTGCTCCGGTTTTTTTCTGGAGAGACTGCATGTCCGACGACCATAAGCCCGACCCGAAATCCCCGGGCGACGAAATCGAAATCACGAAGGTCGGGGCGCTGGCCGACGGTTTTGCCAACAGCGCTGTCAATTCCACTGAAGTCGACGACGGCTCGACCGGTTATGTCGGCGTCGCCAACGGCGATAATCGCGACAATACCGACAACAGCGTCGATGTGGACGTCAAGGCCGACATCGATGTGTCTGCCAATAACGGCGACAACCGCGACAACGACTACGACTGGAGCTACAAGTCCGACGACGATACGAGCACCAAGACCACGACGATCACCGATACCAAAAACGATTACGACTGGAGCTATGACAGCAAGTCGTACAGCGACAACGACATCGACATCAAGACGATCACCGACACCGATACCAAGACCATCACGGATACCGATACTAAGACAATTTCCGACAGCAATAATACGTCAGAGAGCTTCAACAAGACGGACACCGATTTCGCCGTCATCGAGGACGTTAAGGACTTCGACAACCTCGGCGTTGCCGGCCATGACCTTACCTTCAACCTCGGCGACGACTTCTCCTTCACACTCGACGTCGACAACATCCTCAACAATTCGCTGAGCGGCGCAGGCAACGACAGCGGTTTCAGCGCCGTCCAGGCGAACCATCTGGCTGACCAGGATAGTGCCTGGAACATCAAGATGGAGAACGAAGGCGCCCAGAACCACCTGAATGCCAATGCCGGCACCGCCGACAGCGCAGAAGGCATGGAGATGGACGGCAGGGGCTGGGATCTCAAGGCCGGCGGCGACGCCACAGGATCGAGCGCGGCCGATGCTTCGGCAATCCTTGCCAATTCCGGCTTCCACCTCGAACTCGTTCAGGGCGCGAACCTGCTCAGCAACACGGTCGACTCCAGCGTCATCGGCGGCAATTCTCATGTCTCCGACGTCGGCGAGGATACCAGCACCTGACACTGACCTCCAAACGACCAAGAGGAACTGCACCGGCTCCAGTCGGTGCAGTTTGACTGCTTGAAAACGGTTTGACGACCACACCACGGCTCCCGGCGGGAGCCCCTCCAAGGCCGATCGTCATTTCGAATGGGAGGGCCGAACCATGCATATCGAGAAGATTTCGGAAATCATTGCCCACTTCATCGGTCTCTTCGAGATGACCACGGAAGAGATGAGGGCGCGCACCAAATATGCCGAAGGCGCAGGACCGGGCGAAGACGGGCCGGCTCTGCCGGATCAGGACGCTTTTACCGCGGGCTTCTCGTCCCATCTCCTGCTCAAGGACTACGATCCCGGCATCATCTACAAAAGCGGCAGTTACGATATCGAATATGGTCCGGCGCACCATTTGGGCCGCGTCTTCGAAGAGAGTCTCGAGAAGCTTGCGGCGATTGCGGCAAGGGACATACGGTTACCGCATTTCGGTGAGGCGACTGATATCGTGCTGTCGGATGAGCCGGAGCTGAACGTCTTTGCCGGGCCGGGTTCGGGGATCAGCCATGTCCTCCAGGTCAACGTCCTTTACGACGACGACTATCTCGATATGACAGACGGCATCCACGCTCCCCGGGACACGGCTTTCGTCATCGAGCGGCTGGCGGAGTTCAGTACCAAGGCCGAAGTCTTCACGCCGTTTTCGGACCTCCAGCGAACCGATACCTATGATGGCGCGCTGAAGATCGCCCAGGATCTCGAAAACTATATCCAGAATGCCCAGAATACCGAGAACAGCGGGGACACCGAGGACACCGAGGACACCGAGGATACCGAGGATACCGAGGACAGTGTAGCAACCTCGCCCAGCGCCGACGCCACGCATAGTTTCATCCGCGTCGATCCCGAGATCAACAGCGTCTACGTCAACGGCAAGGTCGAGGCCGAGATACCCGTCCTCGATGACTTCCTGCCCGACCGCGGTCTCGCCAAGATCCCCGAGGAACCCGACGACAGCAATTCATCCGTCGGGCAGACCGAGCCGAGCGGCAACAGCCTCGATGTAACGGCCGGCGCGAACGTCGTCGTCAACGTCGCCGCGGTGATCAACACCGGCGTCATCACCTCGGTCACCGCCGTCATGGGCGACTACCACCAGATCGACGCGGCTTCCCAATCCTTTGTCTACAGCGATAACGACGAGATCGACGCGGCGCTGCGCT
The DNA here is from genome assembly GCF_028994275.1 of Rhizobium binxianense. Classification (NCBI taxonomy): domain Bacteria; kingdom Pseudomonadati; phylum Pseudomonadota; class Alphaproteobacteria; order Hyphomicrobiales; family Rhizobiaceae; genus Rhizobium; species Rhizobium binxianense. The sequence goes on along the minus strand of NZ_CP118713.1, from coordinate 4,234,780 downwards.
CATCGGGCCATTCGGCCGAGGAGGCGGGCACGATCGCCAAGAATATCGCCGTCTTCCAACAAAGCACCTTCGATACGTCGAGCCATGCCGAAATCGATGCTGCCGATCCGACCTTCCCGACCAGCTGGCGCGTCAGTGTCATCGATGGCGATGTCTCCTTCGTACAGTGGGTCGAGCAGTATCATTTCGTCAGCGACAACGACACGATGACGGTCACCACCTCGGGATCCGAAACCACGGTTCTGACGGGCGGCAATACCTCCATCAACTTCTCCTCCTTTTTCGGGATGGGCATGCAGTATGATCTGGTGATCATCGGCGGCAATGTGCTCGACATCAACAGCATCACACAGATCTCGCTGCTCTACGACAATGACTGGGTGCGGGCGGAAGACAGTGCCGACATACAGACCGGCAACAACCTGATCTGGAATTTCGCCTCGATCCACAATGTCGGGACAGGCAGCCCGTTCGAGGCGATGCCGGACTATATGGTCGAAACGCAGAAGGCGATCGAGGATCGCGATCCCAATATGCCGGAAGGGCTGTCGTTCGATGTGAACTTCCAAGGATATGCCGGTCTCAACGTGCTCTACATCACCGGCAATCTCTACGACATGACGATCATAAAACAGGTCAGCATCCTCGGCGATTCCGACGATGTGACCCAGGCTGCATCGACGCTCCTCAAGAACAATCCCGACGCAATGGTGACGATCGACACCGGCAGCAATGCGGTCGTCAACATCGCCGAGATCATCGACTATGACAGTTTTGGCCAGACCATCTATCTGGCAGGCCAGCTCTATTCGGACGCCATCCTCATTCAGGGCGGCCTGGTGGAGCACGATACGACACAGCCGCAACCGGCCGACGACAGGCTCGCCAACGAAGTCATCGCCTTTCTCGATGACGACGATCCCTCGGGCGGCGATTCCGCCGATGGTTTGATCAATGCAGGACATGACCTTTCATGGTCGTCGCATCCCGTCGACGTCATGCAAGCCATGACCGCTTGACCCTAGATATTCCAAGGGAATCACGATGAACCAGATGTCGAAACAAGTCTTTGCCGCCGGCAGCGCCCTCGATTTGAGGTCGGGCAGTATACCTTCCACTGCTCCCTCGGAAGCGGCGACAGCCGCGCTGTGCATCTCGACAATCGACGAAGCGGTCGAGAACCTTCGCCGGCTCAGCGGCGTCTCCCCTTCAGCTCCATCTCCCGATCGCAAGCAGACGGCCCAAGTCGCAGCAAGCGCCGCTGCCGATACGGCGCGGGCAGCTGTTGTGCAGGCGCCCTTTCCGCAAATGACGGTCGTGCCGGCAGCCTCGCCGGAAGCCTCGCCGGAAGCCTCGAATACAGAAGCGGCGCCTCCCGCCGCGATGGCGCAGAGCCCGGCTGCAGCAAGAGCGGCGGAAGCACCCGTGCAGCCGCCGATCGAAGCGCGGGCGGTGCCCGAATTGCCGCCTGAACTGCCGAAGGAGAAGACCGAGCTCAAATCGAACCCGACGATGCCCTTCGGCAAGACCATCGAAGGCGAGCGTGGCCCGATCAGCGAAACCGACCGTCGGCTGCGTACCGGCGGCGGCGGAAACGGCAAAGATTCCGATCCCGGGGGCGGCGGGGGCGGGGGCGGGGGAAGCGGCGGCGGATTTCACAAGCGCAGCGAGCCTGTGAATTTCGCCGCCAGCCTCGCGCGCGGCATGGCGGCAGTCCGCCGCAACATGGTGGTGGTCATGATGTTCACGATCGCCATCAACGTGCTGCTGCTGGCAATCCCGCTCTATCTCTTCCAGATATCCGACCGCGTGCTGACCAGCCGCTCCATCGACACGCTCGTCATGCTCTCGATCGCCGTGCTCGGCGCCGTGCTGCTGCAGGCCTTCATGGACACCATCAGGCGCTTCATCCTGATGCGTACCGCGGTGGAGCTCGAAGTGCAGCTCGGCGCGCCGATCCTCAGCGCTGCGGCGCGGGCGTCGCTGCATGGCAGCGGCAAAGATTATCAAACGCTGCAGGATCTGCAGCTGCTGCGCGGCTTCCTGACCTCGGGCACGCTGATTGCGTTTCTCGACGCGCCGCTGATGCCATTCTTTGTGGTCGTCGTCTATTTTGTGCATCCGCATCTCGGCATCATCATCATGACCTGCTGCGCGGTGCTGTTCGTCATCGCTTATCTGAACCAGAAATTCACCGCCCGGCAATTTGCCGAATCCAACGGCTATCTCAGCCGGGCGAATTTCCACCTCGATTCCATGTCGCGCAATTCGCAGATCATCAATGCGATGGCGATGATCCCCGAGGCCGTAAAGATGTGGGGCCGGGAAACGGCGGGCTCGCTGAAATCGCAAGTCGAAGCACAGGACCGCAACATCATTTTCTCCGGCATATCGAAGGCCTGCCGGATGATTACCCAGATCACCCTGCTCGGCTGGGGCGCGCATCTGTCGCTCTCCGGTGAGCTGACCGGCGGTATGGTGATTGCGTCCTCGATCATCTCGGGACGCGCGCTGGCGCCGATCGAAGGCGCCATCGAAGGCTGGCACCAGTTCAACCGGTCGGCAGCCGCCTATGGCAGGATCAAGAGCCTGCTCTTGAACTCACCGTTGAACTTCCCGCGCCTGCGCCTTCCCAATCCCGAAGGCCGGCTGGATGTCGAACGCATCCTGTTCGTACCGCCGCCGCAGAAGAAGGTCATCCTCAACGGCATCTCCTTCTCGCTCAAGAAGGGGGAATCGCTGGCGGTCATCGGCAATTCCGGCTCCGGCAAGACGACGCTCGGCAAGATGCTCGTCGGCTCGATCGTCCCGACATCGGGAAATGTGCGCCTCGACCTGATGGATCTGCGCAACTGGGACCAGCGCCAGTTCGGCGAAAGCATCGGCTATCTGCCGCAGGACGTGCAGCTCTTCCCCGGTACGATCAAGGCGAATATCTGCCGCATGCGCGACGACATCGAAGATCACCAGATCTACGAGGCCGCGGTGCTGGCCGACGTGCATGAGCTCATCGCCAGCTTCCCGCAGGGTTACGAAACGGTCGTGGCGGCCGACGGCGCTCCGCTTTCGGGCGGCCAGAAGCAGCGCATCGCGCTTGCCCGCGCCTTCTTCGGCAATCCCAAATTCGTCGTCCTCGACGAGCCGAATTCGAACCTCGACACACAGGGCGAGGCAGCACTTGCCAGGGCGCTGATCCACGCCAAGAAACAAGGCATCACCACCGTCACCATCACCCAGCGCCCGGCCCTTCTCCAATGCGTCGACAAGATCCTCGTCCTCAAGGAAGGCACTGTCGCCATGTTCGGCGAGCGGATCGAGGTGCTGCAGGCGCTTTCCAAGAACGGCAATAGTGGTCAACAAGCACCGCGTATTCAGGGGTGAACGAGATGGGACGGAAAAAGCAGGAGACATCCGGTCCGGCGCAGCTCGAATGGTATAGCGACGTGCCGCGCTCGATCCGCATGCACAGCATCGTCGGCCTGACGGTTCTCTTCACCTCGTTCGGAGGGTTCGGCTTCTGGGCCGCAACGGCGCCGCTTGCCTCGGCCGTCATCGCGCAGGGAAGTTTCGTTGCGACCGGCAACAACAAGATCGTCCAGCATCTGGAGGGCGGCATCATCAAGGAGATGCGCGTCAGCGAGGGCGATACCGTGAGGGAAGGCGATATCCTGCTCACCCTCGATCCCACCGCCTCCCGCTCGAATGAGCGGATGCTGCAGCTTCGGCGCCTGCGCCTGGAGGCCGTTGTCGCAAGGCTCCGCGCCGAAGCGCAGGGTCTGCGGGAGTTCCAGCTTCCCGCCATCGTGATGAAAGAGGCAAGCGACCCGGACATCGGCGCGATCATCCAGAGCCAGAACGTCGTCTTCCACAGCAAGCAGATCAAGCTCGAAGAGCAGCTCAATCTGATCGAGAAGAACATCCAATCGCTGGAATTCCGCTTCGCCGGTTATACCGGCCAAAAGGAATCCTTCGAAAGGCAGCTGTCGCTGCTGACCGAGGAACGCGATTCCAAGGCCCGGCTGGTCAAGGTCGGCTATATGCGCAAGACGGATCTCCTGGCGATCGAACGGGCGATCGCCGATGCAATGGGCGACATTGCGCGACTGAACGGTGAGATCAACGAGAGCGAGGCAGAAATCGCCAAATTCCGCCAGGAAGCCGTCATCGCCGTCAACTCCAACAAGCAGGCGGCACTCGATGCGCTTGAGACCGCCGAATCCGATCTGGACAGCGTGCGCGAGCAGATGCGCGAGGCCGCAGGCGTGCTTGAACGCACCACTATCCGTTCGCCGGTGTCGGGAACGGTCGTACGCTCCTATTTTCATACCGCCGGCGGCGTGATCACCACAGGCAAGCCGATCATGGAAATCCTGCCGGCGCATGTGCCGCTGATCCTGGAAGCGCAGGTGCTGCGCACCTCGATCGACCAGCTGCATGAGGGGGAAACGGCATCGATCCGCCTGACGGCGCTCAACCGGCGCACGACGCCGGTTCTGCAGGGCAGGGTCTTCTACGTCTCGGCCGATTCGATCGAGGAGAATGCGGGGCTCTCGGTCAAGGATGTCTATATCGTGCGCGTCGAAATACCCGATTCCGAGATTGCGCGGGTACACAATTTCCATCCCGTTCCCGGCATGCCGGCCGAAGTGCTGATCCAGACGTCGGAACGCACCTTCTTCGAATATATAAGCAAACCAATCACCGACAGCATGTCCCGGGCTTTCAAGGAACGCTGACCGCGGGCGAGGCGGTTCGGCAAACGACGGCGGTCCGCTCAATATCAAGGATTTGCCCGTTGTTCTGATGTGACATCGGCATGTATCATCCCTTCGGGATGGATCGTCCCCTCGGGGGAAGAAAGGGGCTGGCATGGCGGCGATGTCCGATGTCCTGCTGCGGGTCGGCCGCTTGAATTATGTCTGGACGAACACCGAAAGCCTGCTGATCTACATCATCGCCCATCTTCTCCGGGTCGAAAAAGAGGCGGCGATCGTCGTCTTCCTGACGCTCAACACGACGCGCGCCCGCATCGATCTCATCGAACGGCTTGCCAAGCTCGCTTCGACCTCGCCTTCCGACCGGAAGGCGATCCTTTCGGCCATGTCGCGGCTGAAGAAAGAATCCAAGACACGCAACAAATACAATCACTGCATCTATTCCTTCGACGAGAAGGGAGATATCTCGAGCACGCAGCTGATGCGGTTGGTCGAGGACGACAAGGAGATCCGCTACGGCAAGATCGAGCAGATGGATGCACGTGAGATCGATCTTCTGGAGAAGTCGATCGCCGAAATCGTCGCCATCAGCCGGACGCTCTGGGCCTTCATCCATGCGAGCCCGCAGATCTCCGGTGGGCTTTGACCTAATCCGTATGGAGGTGGCGCTGCCAAACCCGCCGCATACTTCCGGGCGATGTGAATGGAAGCGCGGCGACGATGCGACGCCTTGAACGCTATGTCTTTGAAAAGATGCTTGATCTTAACTAAAAACCGATTCCGATTTTGGATTATGTGCCGGCTCAAGACTAATCATATTTAAGCCCTGCAAATCATCCGGACGGTTTATTTGAAGATCGGCGTTTCCCATTAGAATGAAAGCTCCCAAGTGACGTATGGGGTATTGGGGGCGGCCATGCGCATAGATATCATCGATACCATTGCCGGGTTCGAGACGGTACGCGACAACTGGGATCAGGTCTTCATGGACGATCCCGATGCGCAGCATTTCCTCTCCTGGATCTGGCTGAAGAACTATCTCTCCCGCCGGCGCCGCTGGTTCATCCTCGCCCTTCGCGAACGCGATCCCGACGCACCCTATGTCGCTTTTTTCCCCTTGCGCCTCATCACGCATCTGAACGAGAAGACCGGGCTCTTCTACGACGAGATCATGATGGCCGGGAATTTTGCGGCCGATTATACCGGCTTCATCGTCAGGCCGGATTACGAACATCATGCCATCGCCGGTTTTGCTTCGTTTATCAAACATCAGAACTGGACCGACCTGAAGCTCGAATATTTCAGCGGCCCTGCCGGGCGGCGCGAGAAGATGATCGAGGCGCTGCGGGGGCCGGAGGTGATGTTTCGCGACAGCTCGCCTCAGAACAGCGAGAACATTGACAATACGATCTGCCCCATCGTCCCCCTACCGGCAAACTTCGACGACTATCTCGAACAGCGGATGAGCAGCCAGACGCGTCAGAAGCTCCGCCGCTTCCTGCGCAAGGTCGAAGGCGACGATATTTACCGGATCACCATGGCGACGCCTGAGACCATCCATCGGGACCTGGACATCCTTTTCAATCTCTGGCGAACCAAATGGAGTGCCCGCAAGGGCGCGGAGCGGACCGCGCGGCTGATCATCACCACGCGCGAAATGCTGATGGACTGCTTCAACAGCGGCAATCTCGACGTCCCGGTCTTGTGGCATGGCGACCAGCCGCTCGGCGCGCTGGCCAATATCGTCGATCGGCAGAAGAAGGCGATTCTCTTTTACATCACTGGCCGCGACGAGACCTGGAAGACGCCGTCTCCCGGCCTCATCCTGCATGGTTACTGCATCCGGCGGGCGATCGAGGACGGCTTCAAGACCTATGACTTCCTGCGGGGGAACGAACCCTATAAATATATGTTCGGGGCGGAGGAAAGGCGGATCAGCTGTACCCTGTTCCGTACCCGCAGCGGCCAGAACCTGCACGGCGTGCTCAATCCGCGCAGCATTCGTTTCGTCTACGAACAGGCGCTCGACATGTACCGCAACGGCGCCCGTGGTAGAGCGGAGATTGCCTTCAACCAGGTGCTGCAATCTGCTCCCGGCCATACCGGCGCGGAATTCGGGCTCGCCAATCTGCTGTTCGACCGAGGCAAGCTGACGGAGGCACTGACTGCCTACAAGGCTCTCACCGAACGAGCGCCCGATCCGACGCCGATAGAGATGCGGCTTGGCGACACGCAGCTTGCCCTGCATCAATACGACCAGGCCGCCGAGACTTTCCGCCGGGTCGGCGAGATCGGGCCGCATCTCATCCAGGCGCATTACAAGCGTGGCATCGCCCTTGCGGCGGGCAAACGGCTGGCCGAAGCAGAGACGGTCTTTGCTGCGATCCAGGGAGTGCATTCGGACGATCCGGCCGCACTCGACTATGCCGCCAAGGCGAGTGCAGCGCTCGAACGAATCCGCATGCGTGCGGCGCCTGCTCCTCATAAGGTGGACGTCGTGGCGGAGAGTATCGCCCGCTGGAGCCGCAGCGAACGACGCCGGCCGCGTCTGCATTGACGCGGTTTTGCCCTGGTGCGGAAATGCGGTGCGGCGGTTCCAGGACGCGCAGTCGCCATGGTCTTTGATTTTGAGCTGAGATCGTTGTTAAAACAAGCGCGAGCCTATTTTTGCAACTCCTCAGTGAGAACTCATGCAGACCAATGCAGATGGCGCCGAAAGGGAACGGCTTCTCGCCATTCTCGATTTCTGGCACAAAATCGAGTTCTTCATTCCTTACGATCTCTCCAGCCGTGTTGTCGCAGCTGCAGGCCGAACTGTTTTCTGGCTGCATGCGGAGACACTCGAGGATGACGGCGCCGCGTTCAGCCGCCCAGCGATCCCCGAGGAGAAGCAGATCACTGGCTTTACCCTGTTCCTCGGCGTTTTCAGCAAATCGGAAATTGCCGACGTCCGCCGGCATTTCGACAGCGTTGCGGCCGATTTATCAGAATATGAGGATGCCGAACGCGGCGACCTCGACGGCGACACCTGCTTTGCCAGCCTGCAGCTCTCCCCCTTGGGACAGCCGATGTTCGAAACGTTTTCGGTTTCCACGCTGCCATGGGCTCTGGGACGGGTGCGAAAATCCGGCCTCTCCTCGCTCAGCCACGAGGCATTTGCCGACAGCAAACGGCAGCTCTCGGAACTGCTCCAAAACTTTCGGGCACAGCGACAGCTGAGATCGCCATCCTCCGAGGACACGGACGATCAGCCGATCGACGCCGGCGAAATCCTGACGCTGCATGAATTGCTCTGCAATTGGGCCGGCTTTGCCTCACGCCAGGAAAAGCCCATCGCCGCCGTCGAAATACGCTACCGAGACAGGGCGGAAAAGCCCGAACTCCTCTCCCTGCCGCCACCGCAGGAGAGCAACGCGCCCGATGCCGACGACGCGGAGGACGAGAGTGCAAACATCGAAGAAGAGATCGGGATCCTGAACAGCTTCTTCATCGAGGATATCGAGCAGGCGATGATGGGGGTCAAACACGGCGATATCCCCAAGCCGCTCAGGCAATATCTCACGCCGCTCGCGCAGGAGAAGCGGATCGACCTCTACACCGAGGATGGACGCCGGGCGATCGTTCGGGCCCTACATCCAGGCAATCTCAACCGCGGACGTTGGCTGAGCGACCGTCACCACGCGATGAGCCTCATGCAGCAGTTTGCGATCAATTCGGCGATTGGCGACCTTTCGCAAGCAGGATTGTCCTCGGTCAACGGCCCGCCGGGGACGGGAAAGACGACCCTGCTTCGCGACATGTTCGCGGATAATATCGTTCGGCGCGCCCGGGTGCTCTCCTCCTTGAAGACGGCGCGCGATGCCTTTGGCGGTTCGGCGTGCCGCGTCACTTTCGGGGACCGGAGCACGAGCTCCATATCGGCGCTGATCCCGGCCCTTGCCGGTTTCGAAATGGTCGTGGCCTCCTCCAACAATGCCGCCGTGGAGAATATCTCGCGCGACCTTCCCAAGCGGAGCGCGATCGCGAACACGTCTTCATTCCAATATCTGCAAACGGTCGCGCACAAGATCGCTTGCCAGAAGGACAATGGTGCCACCATCAAGCTCTCCGACGGCGACCGCCCCTGGGGGCTGATCGCCTGTGCGCTCGGCAACTCCCGGAACCGTCGAGCTTTCAAGGAACGTTTCGCCTTCATGGAAATCACCGACAGGCCGAAGCCCGGCTGGTCCGGCACCGATAAGCCGCAGACCATTTGGGAATGGCTGAAAAGCTATGACGGACCGACCTTTGCCGAAGCGTCGGCGGCTTTTCATACCGCCGACGACGCGGTTCGCGACAAGATCGGCCAATGTGCACGCTATGCCGATCTCCATGACGAAATCGCCCTGGTGTCGCAGGATGCATTCTGCCGCGAGGCCCTTGAAGGGGTCAGGGCAGCCGAAAGCGAATTTCGGCAAGCGCAGGACAGATGCAACATGGTCCAGGCCGAAATACTTCGTATCAGGGAAGGTTTGTCGCATCTGAAGGAGGAGGAACAGTTGCTCGACCGCAGCGCTCCTGCGTGGTGGGAGAGAGTGTTGCCGACCACTCCTGTCCGGCAGCATCGGCAAGATGTCGGCGCCAATGCACGCGGGCAGTTGGAACTGCGCAAGGCACTGGCGGAATGCGAGCGCCATCTTGCAAAGGCTCATGGACCTGCACTGAAACGGGCGTTGCGCGGACATCAGCGGGCCGAACGGGCGCTCAGATCGCAACGAGAAATCTGGTCCCGCAAGCGAGAAGAATTCGATCGTCTTGGGACGATTCTCGATCATCCCACCCTGCCCGGGCGTCTCGGCGATCTCGAGACCGATCAGTTCCAGATTGACGGCCTGTGGCATCAGGACGAACTGGCGGGTCTGCGTTCGGCTTTGCTGGAAGCGGCGTTGACGCTGCATGAAGCGTGGCTGGCGGATGTCGGCAAGAAAGGCGGAGGTTTTGGCGGAAACATCGTCGCTATCAACAAACTGCTTTCCAACAACGGTCCCGCCGACGGCCAGCACATTGCCTTGATCTGGCAGAGCCTTTTCATGATCGTTCCGATCGTGTCGACGACGTTTGCCTCCTTTGCCCGACAGTTCCGTGGTCTCGAAGCCGGCTCGATCGGCTGGGTCTTCATCGATGAAGCCGGTCAGGCGGTGCCGCAAGCGGCCGTCGGCGCCCTGCTGCGGGCGCGCCGCGTCATGGTGATCGGCGATCCCCAACAGATCGAACCGGTCGCCTTGATTGCGGCCACCTCGGCGCTCTCGCCCCACACGGCGGCAGGACTATATTCCCCGAACAGAGTGTCGGTGCAGATGCTCGCCGATGCCGCCAACCGCTATGGAACAACCGTTCAGGGCGAGGAGGCTGATGGGCTCTGGATCGGCAGCCCTCTCAGGGTGCATCGTCGCTGCATCGACCCGATGTTCAGCCTCGCCAATCAGATCGCCTATCAGAACAAAATGGTCTTCGGGCTGGAAGAGCGCCGGCCGGCCGGTGACGCTCCGCCGTTTTATGGCAACAGCACCTGGGTCGACATCGGAGGAAGAGTGTCAGGCAAACAGGCCGTTCCAGAACAGACGGGCTTCATCGTCGATCTCCTCACCGCCACTTATCGGCGGGACGGCGGATTGCCGGATCTCTATATCATTTCGCCGTTCAAGGAGATCAAGAATAGTTTGAAGCAGGCTCTGGCCAATGCAGCGTGGGGCGATTGGAACGGAAATACGCGCTCGGCTCCGCCGAAACTGTCGAAATGGCTGCAGGAACGGATCGGTACGGTGCATACCTTCCAGGGCAAGGAGGAAGACATCGTTTTCATGGTGCTCGGTGCTGATGCCGACCATCGCGGCGCGGCGAGCTGGGCCGCCTCGAAGCCAAACCTCCTGAACGTCGCCCTCACTCGCGCCAAGCGGCGATTCTATATCGTCGGCGATCGCAACCTCTGGGAAGGCCTGCCTTACTTCAGGGAGACGGCCGGCGCCTTGGACACAATGCAGGCGGCAGACTTCCTTGCCCGGAACGGATTGGGCTGAAGGATCTGCGCGCTGAAGCCTTGGCTTAATTCCATCAGGAAACGCAAAAAGCCCGCACGAGGCGGGCTTTTGTGTATTTGATATTGAGGAAGTTTGGTTGCGGGGGCAGGATTTGAACCTGCGGCCTTCAGGTTATGAGCCTGACGAGCTACCGGGCTGCTCCACCCCGCGGTATTATTTTACAGCAGAAAGGGCCGCTTGAGCGACCCTTTTGTGACGGCGATGGGCCGTTAGTTTGATCAGAGAAGATTTAAGTTGCGTTTTGCAGACCTGGCAGCGACCTACTCTCCCGCGTCTTAAGACGAAGTACCATGGGCGCAGGGGCGTTTCACGGCCGTGTTCGGAAAGGGAACGGGTGCAGCCACCCCGCCATAACCACCAGGTCGGCAAAGCGCAACTTTTGTTTTGAGAAGCTGGCAGGCGTTAGCCTGTTTTTTTTGAACACGTCTTACCTTTCGCAAGGCACCGTCGGCCAGAGGCCGCAAGCGCAAAGCGCGTCGCCAATCGTTTGGCGCGCCGTCCGCAGCGCTTTCAGCGCGTGAGGACAGAAGGTCAAGCATCATCAGCCTCTGGCTGATGAGCATAGTCAATGAGAACGATCAAGCCGATCGAGCTATTAGTACCGGTAAGCTTCATGCGTTGCCGCACTTCCACACCCGGCCTATCAACGTGGTCGTCTTCCACGGCTCTGATAGGGAATACTCGTTTTCAGGTGGGTTTCCCGCTTAGATGCCTTCAGCGGTTATCCCGTCCATATATAGCTACCCTGCTATGCCCTTGGCAGGACAACAGGTCCACCAGAGATATGTCCATCCCGGTCCTCTCGTACTAGGGACAGATCCTGTCAATATTCCTACACCCACGGCAGATAGGGACCGAACTGTCTCACGACGTTCTGAACCCAGCTCACGTACCGCTTTAATTGGCGAACAGCCAAACCCTTGGGACCTGCTCCAGCCCCAGGATGCGATGAGCCGACATCGAGGTGCCAAACAACCCCGTCGATATGGACTCTTGGGGGTCATCAGCCTGTTATCCCCGGCGTACCTTTTATCCGTTGAGCGATGGCCCTTCCACGCGGGACCACCGGATCACTATGACCGACTTTCGTCTCTGCTCGACTTGTCAGTCTCGCAGTCAGGCGGGCTTATGCCATTGCACTCGACGACCGATTTCCGACCGGTCTGAGCCCACCATCGCGCGCCTCCGTTACTCTTTCGGAGGCGACCGCCCCAGTCAAACTACCCACCATACACTGTCCCGGACCCGGATGACGGGCCGCGGTTAGACATCCATGACGATAAGGGTGGTATTTCAAGGATGGCTCCACGGAAACTGGCGTCCCCGCTTCAAAGCCTACCACCTATCCTACACATGCCGACACGAATGCCAGTGTAAAGCTATAGTAAAGGTGCACGGGGTCTTTCCGTCTGACCGCAGGAACCCCGCATCTTCACGGGGAATTCAATTTCACTGAGTCTATGTTGGAGACAGCGGGGAAGTCGTTAC
>NZ_CP118713.1:3735000-4217500 GCF_028994275.1 Rhizobium binxianense | reverse complement strand
GTCGCTTGCCTATGGTATGTCTCACTCGCTAGTTTGGCGGCGAAGAACGATACGGGAGTGAAGAATGCTTGTCCTCGATGAAGAACAGACGCGCGCAGCCCTGCCCTGGCCGGAGTTGATCGAGGCAATCGCCCGCATGTTGCAGAGCGAATGCGTGATGCCGGTGCGCCATCACCACGAGATGGATGTGCCAGGGGAGGAGAGCGCCACGCTGCTGCTGATGCCGGCCTGGGTTCCCGGATGCTATGCCGGGGTGAAGACAGTCTCGGTCTTTCCAGGCAACGTGCGCCGGGGCCTGCCGGCGATCTTCGGAACCTATCTTCTTTCCTCCGGCGCCACCGGCGAGATGCTGGCCGCGATCGACGGCGGCGAACTGACAGCACGGCGGACGGCGGCGGCATCGGCGCTGGCGGCCAGCTATCTCGCCCGTCCCGACGCGGAGGAGATGCTTGTCTGCGGAACCGGACGGTTGTCGCTCAACCTGATGTTTGCCCATGGCACGACCCGGCCGATCAAGAGGTACCGGGTCTGGGGCCGCAACGGCCAAGCGGCGGAAAAGATCGCGGCCGAAGCGCGGGCGCTCGGTCTCAATGCCGAGGCGGTCGCGGATACGCAAGCCGCGGCACGCACGGCCGACATCATTTCCTGCGCCACGCTTTCCGGCGAGCCGTTGATATCGGGCGAATGGCTGAAGCCCGGCGCCCATCTCGATCTCGTCGGCGCCTTCAAGCCGAGCATGCGCGAAAGCGACGACGAGGCTATCCGCCGCGCTTCGGTCTATGTCGATACCCGCGCCGGCGCCATCAGCGAGGCGGGCGACATCGCCCAGCCACTGAAAAGCGGCGTGTTGAAGGAAAGCGACATAAAAGCGGAGCTTGCGGAGCTCGTCAGCGGCGCCCGTGGCGGGCGAAGCAATGATGCTGAGATCACGCTATTCAAGTCGGTCGGCGCCGCACTGGAGGATCTCGCCGGCGCCATTCTTGCCTATGAGACAGTGACGGGCCGCCAGTGACCTTCAGTGCATCATTGCCGGATCTCCCGGTTTCCCATGTCCTGCCGGCCGTCGGTGCCGCCTTGGTCGAGCGGGGACGCGCCGTTCTTTCCGCGCCGCCCGGCGCCGGCAAGACGACGCTGGTGCCGCTTTACCTGCTTGACCAGGCCTGGCGCGGAAACGGCAAGATCATCCTGCTGGAGCCGCGGCGGCTGGCGGCGCGGGCAGCGGCAAGCCGGATGGCCTCGCTCATCGGCGAAGAAGTCGGCGGCACGGTCGGCTATCGCATGCGTCTCGATAACCGGATATCCGCAAGGACGCGGGTCGAAGTGGTGACCGAAGGGGTATTTGCCCGGATGATCCTCGACGATCCGGAACTGACCGGTGTCTCGGCGGTGATCTTCGACGAATTCCACGAGCGTTCGCTCGATGCCGATTTCGGGCTGGCGCTGGCACTCGACGTCCAGTCGGCACTGCGCGAGGATTTGCGTATCCTCGTGATGTCAGCGACCCTCGACGTCGACCGTGTGGCCGCCCTGCTCGACCATCCCCCCGTCATCGAAAGCCTGGGGCGCAGCTTTCCGATCGATATCCGCTACCAGGACCGGCCGGGCGGCGAACGCGTCGAGGATGCCGTCACGCGGGCGATCGTCGACGCGCATGCCGATGAGACCGGCTCGATCCTCGCTTTCCTGCCCGGCCAAGCGGAAATCACCCGGACGGTCGAACGTCTGCAGGGACGATTCGGAACCGAAACGCTGATTGCGCCGCTCTACGGCAATCTCAGCCAGAAGGACCAGGATGCGGCGATCCGCCCGGCATCCAAGGGAACGCGCAAGATCGTGCTGGCGACCTCGATTGCCGAAACGTCGATCACCATTGACGGCGTCAGGATCGTGATCGACAGCGGGCTGCAGCGCCTGCCGGTGTTCGAGGCGTCGACCGGGATCACGCGGCTGGAGACGGTGCGTGTGTCGCGGGCGTCCGCCGATCAGCGGGCCGGCCGCGCCGGACGAACGGAACCGGGTATTGCCATCAGGCTGTGGCATCAGGGCCAGACGGCGGCGCTGCCGGCCTTCACACCGCCGCAGATCCTGTCCAGCGATCTCTCGGGGCTGGTGCTCGATCTCGCCCATTGGGGCGTCCAGGATCCCACGTCGCTTGCCTTCGTCGATCAACCGCCGGAAACGACACTGAGGGAAGCCCGGGCGCTGCTTGGCCAGCTCGGCGCGCTCGACAAGGACGGAACGCTGACAGCGCGCGGCAAGGTGATGCGTGACCTCGCCTTGCCGCCGCGGCTTGCCGCCATGGTCGTCTCGGCGGGAGAAGCCGGGTACGCCAGGGATGCGGCGATGATCGCCGTGCTTCTCACCGAACAGGGGCTTGGCGGAACGAGCATCGATATCGAGGACCGGCTGCGCCGCTTCAAGGCCGAGCGCGGCGAAAGAGCCGAGGCTTCACGGCGGCTGGCGGGGCGGCTGGCGAGCGGTCTCGACAGCGTTGCCGCAACGGCGCCGGCGCTGGCAGGCCAGCTGCTGCTGCATGCATTCCCGGATCGAATCGCGCTTCAGCGCGGCGGGCGTGGCCGATTCGTGATGGCGAACGGGCGCGGTGCGGAGCTGCCGGAAACCGAGAGGCTGGCCGGCAGCCAGATGCTTGTCATCGCCGATCTCACCGGACGGGCGGCGCAGGCGCGGGTTCTGGCAGCAGCCGAGGTGACGCGCGGCGACATCGAAGCCGAGCTGCCCGGCGAGATCAAAACCGGCGATCAAATCTTCTTCGACCGGCAAAGCCGGCAAGTCAGGGCGCGGCGGGCAACCCGGCTCGGTGCGATTGTCTTCGAAGAGACGCCCTTGCCGCGACCTTCCGGGGCTGCGGTCACCCAGGCCCTGGTGGAGGGAGTGCGCGAGCTGGGGCTGGATCAGCTTGCCTTCTCGAAGGAGGCCGTGCAGCTCCGCGAGCGGATCGGCTTCCTTCACCGGACGATCGGCGAGCCTTGGCCTGATGTCAGCGACGGCGCCCTGCTTTCCCGGCTGGACGAGTGGTTCGCGCCCTTTCAGACCGAGGCCCGCGGACTTTCCGAGATTTCCGCAGCCGGGCTTTCGAACGGTCTGCTGTCTTTAGTGCCGCACGAGTTGCAGCGCGACCTTAGCCGGCTTGCGCCGACCCATTTCGAAGCGCCGACCGGTCAAAGGCATCCGATCCAATATGAGGGCCAAGAGCCGGTGCTGACGATCCGCGTGCAGGAGCTGTTCGGGTTGACGCAGCACCCGGCGATCGCCGGAGGCCGCCTGCCGCTGCTGCTCGAACTCACCTCGCCGGCGCACCGGCCGATCCAGACGACACGCGACCTGCCGGGCTTCTGGGCCGGCTCGTGGAGGGATGTGCGCGCCGATATGCGCGGTCGCTATCCCCGGCATCCCTGGCCGGAGCGGCCCGAAGAGGCGTTGCCGACGACACGGGCAAAACCGCGTGGTACATGAGAGCCATTCAGGGAGCCCCGGCATGATCGACAAGCCTGGCATGATCGACAAGACGGAAAGCCATACGCGGGAGGACCGGCACAGCAGCCGCAGGCTGCGTTTGCAGACGCTGGTGCGGCTGCGCTGGCTGGCGGTCGGCGGACAGGCGCTAACGGTCTTCATCGTGGCCTTCTGGCTGAAATTTCCCTTGCCGCTGATTGCCAGCTCTTCGCTGATCGCCGCGCTCGCCTGGGTGAATTTCTACCTGACGATCCGCTATCCGCCGACGCATAGGCTGGAGGCGCCGGCCGCCTTCGCTCTGCTCGGCTTCGATCTTCTGCAGCTCTGTGCGCTGCTCTTCATCACCGGCGGTCTTGCCAATCCTTTCGCAGCGCTCGTCTGCGTGCCCGTCATCATCTCCTTTGCCTCACAGCCGATCCGTTACAGCACGGCGCTGATCGGCTTTGCGATGGTCTGCATCACGGTGCTTGCCTTTTCGCCCTTTCCGCTGCCCTGGTTCGACGGCGTCGAGATCAACGTCCACAACGTCATGCAGTTCGGTGTCTGGTGCTCGATCGCCTCGACGATGGCCTTCGCCGCTTTCTATGCCTATCGGGTGTCGATGGAGGCAAGCCAGCTTGCCGATGCGCTGGCTGCGACCGAACTGGTGCTGCAGCGGGAAAAGCACCTTTCGCAGCTCGACGGGCTTGCCGCGGCTGCCGCACATGAACTCGGCACGCCGCTGGCGACGATCAGCGTCGTCGCCAAGGAAATGGAGCGCGAACTCAAGGACGACGATCGTTTCCGCGAGGATGTGATGTTGCTGCGCAGCCAGAGCGAACGCTGCCGTGACATCCTGCGGCGGCTGACGACACTCTCCTCCGAAGGCGAAGCCCATATGCGCCGGCTGCCGCTTTCCTCGATGATCGAGGAGATCGTCGCGCCGCACCGGGAATTCGGCATCACGCTCGAGCTGATCGAAAAAAGCCCACGCAAGGACGAGCCGGTGACCGACCGCAACGCCGGCATCATGTACGGGCTCGGCAATCTGATCGAAAACGCCGTCGATTATGCGCGGGAGAAAGTGATCGTCACCGTCGAGCACGATCACGACAAAGTTCTGATCGTCATCGAGGACGACGGTAATGGTTATGCGCCTGACATTCTGACGCGGATCGGCGAGCCTTATGTGACCAAGCGGCAGAAGGAGGATACGGCTGGCGGCCTCGGGCTTGGACTTTTCATCGCCAAGACGTTGCTGGAGCGCTCCGGCGCATCGCTGGTTTTCGAGAACCGCGACCCGGAAAGTGCGGGCGCACGTATCCGAATCGAATGGCCGCGCATGCTGATCGACGCAAATTCGACAAAATGACTTTGTCGGCATAAACAGGAAAGAGCGGTTGACGGAGTTCGTGCGCTCAACCGCCGGGGCCGAGACGATGACAGAACAGAATCATGACAATTTCGCCGCGTCCGATGAAGACCATATCGGTCCTGACGCCAGCCTGCTGATCGTCGACGACGACGGACCATTCCTGCGCCGCCTGGCCCGGGCGATGGAGACGCGCGGTTTCGAGGTGGAGACGGCCGAATCAGTGGCGGAAGGCGTCGCAAAATCGAAAGGCCGCCCGCCGAAATATGCGGTGGTCGATCTCAGGCTCGGCGACGGCAACGGGCTCGACGTCATCGAAGCCATCCGCCAGCGGCGCGACGACACGCGAATCATCGTCCTGACCGGCTACGGCAATATCGCAACGGCGGTGACGGCGGTGAAGCTCGGCGCCGTCGACTACCTGGCAAAGCCTGCGGATGCCGACGACGTGTTTTCGGCGTTGACGCAGCGGCCGGGCGAAAAGGCGGAGCTTCCCGAGAACCCGATGTCGGCCGACCGGGTGCGCTGGGAACATATCCAGCGGGTCTATGAAATGTGCGAGCGCAACGTCTCCGAAACGGCGCGCCGGCTCAACATGCATCGGCGGACGCTGCAGCGCATCCTTGCCAAACGCGCGCCGAAATAAGCAGGCGCAGCATCAGACATCGTCCACGGTAAACGGCTTCCCGCTCGCCCATTCGGCCATCATCAGCCGTTGCGCGGCGGCGCGCGAGAAATTGAGTGTGACGGATTTTCGTGTGGCGGGCGCCATGCGGTGTTCCGGCGCCTCGCGAATCATATGCGCGCCATAACCATCCGAGAGGAAAAGCCCGCACTCCTCGGGAAAGATGTCGAGTGGCACGTCCTTATGAGTCGCGAAGAACAGGCGGTCGCAATGCAGCCTGTATTCCGGCCATTTGCGATCCACCCTGAAATCCTCGATCGACGTCTTGATTTCGATAATCCAGACCTCGCCCTTTTCCGAAACCGTGATCAGATCGGCACGGCGGCCGCTCGCCAGCGGCAGTTCGGGCAGCACAGCATGGCGCATTTCATGCAGCAAAATCTGCGTTCCCCGCCGCACCATCATGGCCCTGTCCGATTGCCGGCCGTCGATTAACGGATTGTTATTGTAAACGCTCAAAATCGTCATGGATAACCATCAGAGGGGCTGGCGTGTTGTTGCAAAAAAACCATGCGCTTCTAATTTGCGCCGCAGACGGATTTGTCGCGCTGCAGTAGCCTTGCAAAGCGCAAGTTAATCGAAAATAAACCATAATCAACGATGGTCGAAAGACTGTTCTCCTTGCCCCAAAACTTCAAGAGTTATCTATGCGCATCCGCAATGCATTCCCTGTATTTGGCCTGTTGACGACGCTCGCTCTGGCCGGTTGCTCCACGAGCTCAGACAGCGCGTCCGTCGACAACAAGGGCGCAGGTCCGACAGTACAGACGGCCCAGATCTTCGATGACGCCTACGGCGTGACGAAGGATGCCGGATACTCGCTGCCGGCGATCCCGATCAGCCGGGTCAAGCCGCAGTTCCGCCGCCAGGTTGTCAACTACGAGACCACCGAGCGTCCCGGCACGATCATCGTCAACACGCGCGAGCGCTTCCTCTATTACATCCTGGCCAACGGCAAGGCGATGCGCTACGGCATCGGCGTCGGCAAGCAGGGCTTCGCATGGGCTGGCACCGCCTACGTCGCCTGGAAGCAGGAATGGCCGACCTGGCACCCGCCGAAGGAAATGGCTGTCCGCCGTCCTGACGTCGCCAAATACGTCGAAGACGGCATGGGCCCGGGTCTCAGCAATCCGCTCGGCGCACGCGCCATGTATCTCTTCAACGAGGACGGCAAGGACACGCTGTTCCGCCTGCACGGCACGCCGGAATGGGCCTCGATCGGCACCGCCGCTTCCTCGGGCTGCATTCGCCTGATGAACCAGGACGTCATCGACCTCTACAGCCGCGTCCGTCCCGGCAAGGGTACGTCCAAGGTCATCGTCATCCAGTAAGCTAATTATCGAATTCGGTATAAAAAAGGCCGCCGGGACTGTCGTTCCGGCGGCCTTTTCATATGCTCCGTTATGCCTGCTGCGCCTTGAGTTCGAGGCGGCGGCGGTGAAGCACCGGCTCGGTGTAGCCGTTCGGCTGCTCCCTGCCCTTCAGGACGAGATCGAGGGCGGCCTGGAAGGCGATCGAGCCGTCGAAATTGCCGGCCATTGGCCGATATGCCAGATCCGACGCATTCTGCCGGTCGACGACGGCGGCCATGCGCTTCATCGTTTCGACGATCTGAGCCTCGGTGACCACCTTATGATGCAGCCAGTTCGCCATGTGCTGGGCCGAGATGCGCAAGGTGGCGCGGTCTTCCATCAGGCCGACATTGTTGATGTCGGGCACCTTCGAGCAGCCGACACCCTGATCGACCCAGCGCACGACGTAGCCGAGGATGCCCTGGGCATTGTTGTCGAGCTCGCGCTGGATTTCCTCCGGCGTCCAGTTCGGCCGCACCGCTACCGGTACGGAGAGAATATCCGAGAGCTTGGCGCGGGCCCGGTCCTTCAATCCCTGCTGGACTCGGGCGACATTGACCCGGTGATAATGGGTGGCGTGCAGGGTGGCGGCCGTCGGCGACGGCACCCAGGCGGTGTTGGCGCCGGCCTTCGGGTGGGCGATCTTCTGTTCCAGCATCGCCGCCATCAGATCCGGCATCGCCCACATGCCCTTACCGATCTGGGCATGGCCGGCAAGGCCGCATTCGAGGCCGATGTCGACATTCCAGTTCTCATAGGCCGAAATCCAGGCCGCCTGGCGCATATCGCCCTTGCGAATCATCGGGCCGGCTTCCATCGAGGTGTGGATTTCGTCGCCGGTGCGATCGAGGAAGCCGGTATTGATGAAGACGACGCGCTCGCGGGCGGCACGGATGCACTCCTTGAGATTGACCGTCGTGCGGCGCTCCTCGTCCATAATGCCCATCTTGATGGTGTTGCGCGGCAGGGCGAGCGCATCTTCGACCCGCGAGAAGATCTCGACGGCGAAGGCGACTTCCTCGGGACCATGCATCTTCGGCTTGACCACATACATGGAGCCGGTGCGGGAGTTCTTCTTCCGGCCGGCCGGGCCGATATCGTAAAGCGCAATCAGGCCGGTGATGACCGCATCCATAATGCCCTCAGGCACTTCGTTCCCATCCCTGTCGAGGATCGCCGGATTGGTCATGAGGTGGCCGACATTGCGCACCAGCATCAGCGAGCGGCGGTGCAGCTCGAAGGAGCTCCCGTCCGGACCGGTATATTGCAGATCCGGATTGAGCTTGCGCACGAAGCTCGTCCCGCCCTTTGCCACCTCCTCCTGCAGATCGCCTTTCATCAGGCCGAGCCAGTTGCGATAGACAGTGACCTTGTCCTCGGCATCGACGGCGGCGATCGAATCCTCGCAGTCCATGATGGTGGTGATTGCCGATTCCAGCCAGACATCGGAAATATGAGCCGGATCGGCTTTCCCGATCGTCGTTGCCGCATCGATGACGATTTCGATGTGAATGCCGTTGTTCTTGAGGAGAATATGGGTCGGGGCGGCGGCATCGCCGCGATAGCCGGCAAAATGCCCGCCATCCTTCAGCATGGTCTGCTCGCCATCAATCGATCTGATGGCCAACGCTCCATCCTTGACGACCAAGCTGCCGACATCCTTCCAGCTGCTATCCTGCAGCGGGGCTGACGTATCGAGGAAATCGCGCACCCAGGCGATAACCTTCTCGCCGCGCTTCGGATTGTAGCTCTTGCCCTTTTCAGCGCCGTCAGTTTCGGGAATGGCGTCGGTGCCATAGAGCGCATCATAGAGCGAGCCCCAGCGGGCATTGGCAGCGTTCAGGGCATAGCGGGCGTTCATGACCGGGACGACCAGTTGCGGGCCGGCGATCGAGGCGATCTCCGGATCGACATTTTGGGTCGAAACCTGGAAGTCCGATCCCTCCGGCAGGAGATAACCGATTTCGCGGAGGAAGGACTGGTATTCGTCCATATCGGCAGGCGCGCCATGCCGGCGATACCAGTCGTCGATCTTGACCTGCAGCTCGTCGCGTTTTGCCAGCAGCGCACGGTTCTTCGGGGCGAGGTCGTGGACTACAGCCGAAAAATCGGCAAAGAACTTATCCGCATCGACCGCCAGACCCGGCAGCACCTCCTTGACGAG
Organism: Rhizobium binxianense; assembly: GCF_028994275.1. NCBI lineage: Bacteria > Pseudomonadati > Pseudomonadota > Alphaproteobacteria > Hyphomicrobiales > Rhizobiaceae > Rhizobium > Rhizobium binxianense. The sequence continues at coordinate 4,208,474 of NZ_CP118713.1, read as the reverse complement.
GAAATCATGAAGGACGGTTTCGACGGCAAGACCGTTCTTATCAACGCGGCTCATGCGGCATTCTCCCTGGCAACAACTTTGAATCCGGTCACTTTGCGCGGCTTTCATTCACAGTCAATTCCGCAATAATTCGAAAGATTTATGCTTTCGTGGAAATTATGCGCGGCGTGACGCGCATCGGCAGCCCGTTCTGCGGCTGCGTCGTCAGTTTTTGCACCGGCCAGGGATGGGTCTGAGCGGTGGAATCGAAGCGATAGCGATGCATCAGGACGGCAAGGGCAATCACCGCCTCCTGAAGCGCAAAGGTTGCGCCGATGCAGACACGCGGACCGGCGCCGAAAGGCAGGAACTGGAAGCGGCCGATAGAGCCGCGATTTTCCGGCAGGAAGCGCTCGGGCATATAGGCGCGCGGCCTGTCCCAGTGAAGTTCGTGGCGATGCAGCGTCCAGGGCATGATGAGCACCGTGACATCGGCCTCGATCTCGACCCGCTCGCCCTTGGCGCTCGTCCAGGAATCATCCGATATGGCGGCGCGATTGATCGATGGCGCCGGCGGGTAGAGGCGCAAAGCCTCCTCGAAGGCGGCGCGCGTCTGCGGCATCATATCCAGCCATTCCACCGGTTCGGCCTCCGTGGCGAGCACCGCGTCGATTTCTTGTTCCATCGCCTCGCGGATATGCGGGCTGTTCGATACGCAATAGAGCGTCCAGGCCAAGGCCCGCGCCGTGGTCTCATGCCCCGCGCCGATGAAGGTCAGAATATTGTCTTCGATTTCTTCCTTCGTCAGCCCGTCGGGACCGGCCTGTTCCAGCAGCAGCGTCAGGAAATCCTCGGGCGCGCTGCCGCGATCCGTCTTCATTTTTGCGAGCCGCATATCCATCGTGTCACGCACGATGGCGCGGAATTTCTCCAGCACTTTCTGACCGCCGATGCGTGTCACACGTGGAACCCAGGACGGAGCGCGCATCAGATCCATCGGATCGATGCGGCCCATGCGATGCAGGAGTTCATTGACATCGTCGGCGAAATGGCCGCTCGAGGTGACGATTTCACCTGAAAATAGCGTGTCCGCGAGGATAGCGAAGGTCAGCTCGGTCATGTCGGTGCTGATATCGAAAATATCGCCGGTCTCGCCTGCGCTCTCATATTTGCGGACGTAGTCTTCGGACTGGCGCAGCATCTGCCCGGCGAAGCCTTGGGCATGGCGGGGCGTAAAAATAGGCGCCACCGCCTTGCGTGATCTCTTCCAGACCGGACCTTCGGCGGTCAGAAGGCCGTCACGGAGGATCGGACGCAGAACGAGCTGGCGAATGTCCGACATGCGGTAATTATTGGCATTGTCGACCAGCACATGTTTGATCAGGCCGGGATCGTTGACGATCAGGGTATGTTGCCCGAAGAAGCTCGTCTTGATCCAGGGCAGCGTGTACGACGGCTCGCCCCAGAGTTCGAGCGGGTTGCGCAGGATGATGCGGATGATGTCCAGCCGGCTCGGCGGCACGGTGCGCGGCAGCGGTGCCGGCGGAACGAAGGGGTCCGGACGCATGTCCATTGGAAAAGCCTTTCGGGGAAGATCACGTCTTCCCGGCAAGCTTGAAGCTAGAGCAGGCCCTTGAGTTCGTCCAGCTTGTCGTTGATCAGCCAGCCGTAATAATTCTCTTCCGGCCAGGCGGTCGCACCGGCGCCGCGGTTCTTGGCTGCAAGGGCGGCGGCGCGCTGGCGCGAATTGCCGACATTGTACAGCGTCGCCGTCAGGCCGGGATTGCCCGAGATGTCCATGCCGGCGATCTCCTTGTAATCGTCGATCGACCTGCGGATCGAAGCCGCGACGAAAGCCAGCGAGATATCGGGATCCATGATGGACTTGTAGACGGCGCCGGCGTTCTTCTCGTTGAGTTTCGGATAACCGGACACGCGGGAAACGAGATCGGAGAGCATCAGCGCCGTCAACGGATTAACCTGGCCGAGACCGAAGGTCTGGCCGGCATAGAAGGGCTGGAAGAAGACCGCGCTGAAGCGATTGTTGGGGAAGCTCTTACCATCAACCGTCTTGCCGCGGAAATCGCTTTCCCAGACATCTTCGCGGCAGGACCAGAGCGTGTAGGAATCACTCTTGCCCTTACATTCGGCAAATTGGGGCCGCGCCACGAAATCGTCGACGTTTTCGCCGTCATAGGCGAAGCGGAAACTTTCCCCGGCATAGGAAGCGGCCTTGACATAATAGGCCTGCAGGCGGTCGTAGGCATCGACATTATAGGTGTGCTCGCCGACGATCGCGCCGACGACATGGATGGGATTGATGCCGTAAGCGCTGGAGACCTTGCGGATCTTGGCCATCAGCTCGTGATCGGTCGCCAGAAGCTCGTGGACCTTTTCATATTTCAGATCGAAGCTGCTCTTGGTGCCCTTGGTGCGCCGGATGGAAGCGCCGGGAATGTCGGGCTGCTCGGCGTGACGGTTGCCCGCCGGCACCGTCTGCATGGCGAAGGCAGGCGCCGAATTCACCAGGGCAACGGCAATCAAAAGGCTTGTCAAAAGGCGTCGCACGATCCGCTATCCCGTCCCGTTCCATCGTCCTGCTTGCGATGCGGCTGACTGGACCAGAATCTTGGCCGAATAAAGCCGGAGCGGAAAACAAAACGGGCCTTCCCTAAAAAGGAAAAGGCCCGCTGTCGAGAGTGGAGTTCGTCACAATCCGGCATTCACATCGGGAAAGACATGGACCGGTGCGCCGATATCACAGAATGAAGCGCGACAGATCGGTATTCTGCGCGAGATCGCCGACATGTTCGCGCACATAGGCCGCGTCGATCGTGATCGCTGTGCCGCCGCGATCCGGCGCGTTGTAGGAAATGTCGTCCAAAACCCGTTCCATCACCGTCTGCAGACGGCGGGCGCCGATGTTCTCGACGGAGGAGTTCAGATGCACGGCGACATCGGCCAGCGCATCGATCGCATCGTCGGTGAATTCGAGGCTCAGGCTTTCGGTTTCCATCAGCGCGCGATACTGGCGGATGAGGCTTGCCTCCGTCTCGGTGAGGATCCGGCGGAAATCCTCCTTGTTCAGCGGACGCAATTCGACACGGATCGGCAGGCGGCCCTGCAGCTCGGGGAGAAGATCCGAAGGCTTGGAGACATGGAAGGCGCCGGAGGCGATAAAGAGGATATGGTCTGTTTTGACAGGCCCGTATTTGGTCGAGACCGTCGTGCCTTCGACGAGCGGCAGAAGGTCACGCTGGACGCCTTCACGGGAAACCCCGGCGCCCATGCCGCCGTCGCGGGCGGCGATCTTGTCGATTTCGTCAAGGAAGACGATACCGTCATTCTCGGTGGAGCGAACGGCCTCGCGCTGGATCACCTCATTGTCGATCAGCTTGTCGGATTCATCGCGGATCAGGTCGCTGTAGGAGGCCTTGACCGTCGTGCGGACCTTCTTAGTGCGCCCACCCATCGCCTTGCCGAACATTTCCGACAGGTTGAGCACGCCGATATTGGCGCCGGGCATGCCGGGTATTTCGAAGCCGCCCATGCCGGAACCGGCATCAGCCACCTCGATATCGATTTCCTTGTCGTCGAGTTCGCCGTCCCTCAGCTTCTTGCGGAAGTTTTCGCGGGTGGCGGGCGACGCGGTGGTGCCGACCAGCGCATCGAGAACACGCTCCTCGGCGCTGACATGCGCCTTGGCCTGGACCTCGGCCCGCTTCTTCTCGCGCACCAGGCCGACGCCGACCTCGACCAGATCGCGGATGATCTGCTCGACATCGCGGCCGACATAGCCGACTTCGGTGAATTTGGTGGCTTCCACCTTGATGAAGGGTGCGCCGGCGAGTTTTGCCAGGCGCCGCGAGATCTCGGTCTTGCCGACACCGGTCGGGCCGATCATCAGAATGTTCTTCGGCATGACTTCGTCGCGCAAGCTGGGGTCCAGCTGCTGGCGGCGCCAGCGGTTGCGCAGCGCAATCGCGACAGCGCGTTTAGCATCATGCTGGCCGATAATGTAGCGGTCGAGTTCGGACACGATCTCGCGGGGGGAAAAAGTCGTCATTGGGTGTCATTCTCCTGGCGGCCCGGGCCATCAGCAGCGCCCGGCCGTAATTCGTCGTTGTTTCGCCAAGTCCTCGAAGGCCTGTCTCGTCTAGGCCAAGCGCCTAGGCGGCATGCGGTTCAGCCTTCGACATCCAAGGATTCCACCACGATGTTGTGGTTGGTGTAGACGCAGATGTCGGCAGCGATATCGAGGGCGCGACGCGCGATCTCTTCGGCCGATTTGTCGGTATCCATCAGCGCGCGGGCGGCGGCAAAGGCAAAATTGCCGCCCGAACCGATCGCCGTCGTGCCATGCTCAGGCTCCAGGACGTCGCCATTGCCGGTGATCGCCAGCGTGATTGACTTGTCGGCGACGAGCATCATGGCTTCGAGATTACGCAGGTATTTGTCGGTGCGCCAGTCCTTGGCGAGCTCGACGGCGGCGCGCATCAGCTGGCCGGGATATTGCTCCAGCTTCTTTTCAAGCCTCTCGAGCAGGGTAAAGGCATCGGCCGTGGCGCCGGCAAAACCGGCGATCACCTCGCCCTTGCCGATGCGGCGCACCTTGCGGGCATTGCCCTTCATGACGGTCTGGCCGAGGCTCACCTGGCCGTCGCCCGCCATCACCACCTTGCCGCCTTTTCGAACTGTAATGATCGTTGTCATCAAACACCTGTCTGCCCTTGACGCGGGCTACTCCACCAGGCCGCACACCGGCCTTGTTGAACCCTATGTAAGTGGGCCGGCGCCGTTTGCAAATGGGCCGGCTTTTCTCTTGCCCGGCTTCTGGATATTTGCCGATGCGCCTGATAAGGAACGGCCTTATTCCCGATGGAGGGCCATATGGCCGAGACCGCAGCAAGCCGCACCGGCAGCGTTTCCCGCAAGACCAACGAGACCTCGATTTCGGTTTCCGTCAATCTCGACGGCACCGGCAAATCGAAGATTTCGACGGGCGTCGGCTTCTTCGACCACATGCTCGACCAGCTTTCGCGGCATTCCCTTATCGACATGGAGATCGAAGCCAAGGGCGACCTGCATATCGACGACCACCACACGGTCGAGGATACCGGCATCGCCATCGGCCAGGCGATCTCCAAGGCGCTCGGCGACCGGCGCGGCATCGCCCGCTATGCCTCGATCGATCTCGCCATGGACGAGACGATGACCAAGGCCGCGGTCGATCTGTCCGGCCGGCCGTTCCTCGTCTGGAACGTCGCCTTCAGCGCGCCGAAGATCGGCACGTTCGACACCGAACTCGTTCGCGAATTCTTCCAGGCACTCGCCCAGAATGCCGGGATCACCTTGCATATTTTCAACCATTATGGCGCCAACAACCATCATATTGCCGAGACATGCTTCAAGGCCGTTGCCCGCGCATTGCGCACGGCGACAGAGATCGATCCGAGACAGGCGGGCCGTGTTCCCTCGACCAAGGGCACGCTCGTCTGAGCCCCTCAAGGGAGCGGCGACCATGACATCAAGCTATATCTTCCTGACACCGCCCGGCGGCACGAGCGCCACGGTCGAGGAGACGAGGACCATCCGCGACGGCTTCACGTTCCTCGGCTTCCTCTTCCCGTGGCCATGGCTGCTGGCACATCGGCTTTGGCTGCATGCAGCCGTGGCCTTTCTGCTGCAGGGCGTCGGTGGGGCGCTGATGGACGAACCGGGCCTTGGGCCGGCGGGAGCAGCCATCCTGCTGGGCGTGAATGTGCTGGTCGGTCTGGAGGGCCAGAATTTCCGTATCCGCAGCCTTGCTGCCAAGGGCTGGACCGAAGACGCACTCATTGCTGCCGATACCATCGGCATTGCCGAGCAGGTCTATTTTTCAGACAGGGCAGCCATCACACATAGTGACGACAACGCCGTACCGGATTGGGGGAACAAGCCCCGCCCGAACGGTCCATATAGCCACGGCACGTCGCTTGGCCTCTTTGGTTTTGATGGAGAACGCTGACGATGCGCGTCGCGATTATCGACTATGGTTCCGGCAATCTGCGCTCGGCGACCAAGGCTTTTGAGCGTGCCGCTCGCGAAGCTGGCATCGATGCGCATATCGATCTCACCGACAGGGCGGAGGACGTTGCCGCGGCCGATCGCATCGTGCTTCCCGGCGTCGGCGCCTATGCCGATTGCCGGCGCGGCCTCGATGCCGTGCCTGGGATGGCCGAGGTGCTGATCGAGGCGGTGGAGAGGAAGGCGCGGCCGTTCCTCGGCATCTGCGTCGGCATGCAGCTCATGTCCTCGCGCGGCCTCGAGAAGACCGTGACGCACGGTTTTAACTGGATTCCCGGCGACGTCATCGAGATGACGCCCGACGATCCCGCGCTCAAGATCCCGCAGATCGGCTGGAACACGCTCGACCTGAAGCGCGAACATCCGCTGTTCGACGGCATTCCCACAGGCTCCCAGGGGCTGCACGCCTATTTCGTCCATTCCTACCATCTTGCCGCCGAAAACGCCGAGGATGTGATCGCAACCGTCGATTATGGCGGCCCGATGACCGCTTTGGTCGGACGCGACAACATGGTGGGGGCACAGTTTCACCCGGAAAAGAGCCAGAAGCTTGGGCTGGCGCTGATCGCCAATTTCCTGCGCTGGAACCCGTAATACCGCCGCCTTATTTCTCCTTTATGGAAACGGCGGAACAGGAGTGCGCTCGATGCCGGAGTCGCGGAAATCAGGCAAGGTGTTCTATACGCTGAGACCCTCCAGAGAAGGCCTGCCTCCCTTCTCCGACATCCGGCTTCCCGACGGAACGATCGTCCGCCGTGTCGATGAGACTGTTCACAAAAGAGCGCTTTCCAATGCAGCCAGGGCATTGAAAGAAAGGCTGGACCGATGATCCATGACTTCCTTGCCGGCAACGAGAATTCCCAGCTGCGCGCCAACGGCATCAGCGCCGGCGACATCACTGAAGCCGTGCTGGAATTCTATATCGAGGGCGAGGACGATCTGATCGGCCTGCTTGCCTACGCACTCTACGAACGGCAAAAGCGCGATTTCGTCCTCAGCTACCGCAAACGCAATGCCGGCCGTTCACCCAACGAGGCCGAGCTGGCCGCCGTCAGCAGCAATTATCTCTCAACCGACCTGCGCAATACGCTGCGCGACCGCGCTTCGCAGATTCTTTCGAGTTATGCTGAAACCTATGTGGAGGCGATGGAGCCGGAAATTCGTCTTGCCGCCGTCAACAGCGAGGCGCTGCGAAAGGTGCGCGACGTCGAGAAATCGGTGAGGAAGCGCCTCGGTTTCTGGCGCCAGGTGCGCGCCGGTTTTACCGTCACCCTGCTCCTTCTTCTGCTTTTTGGCGCGGCCACCATTGCCGCTGTCTTTTTTCGCTCGGATATCGTAGATGCGTGGAATGCGCTGATGGTACCGACCATTTTACGGACGTAAGACGACATGATCCTTTTTCCCGCGATCGACCTGAAGGGCGGCCAATGCGTCCGCCTGAAGCTCGGCGACATGCAGCAGGCGACGGTCTACAACACCGATCCGGCCGCCCAGGCGAAATCCTTCGAAGACCAGGGTTTCGAATGGCTGCATGTGGTCGATCTCGACGGCGCCTTTGCGGGACATTCGGCCAATGGCGACGCCGTCGAGGCGATCCTCAAGGCAACTGACAATCCTGTGCAGCTCGGCGGCGGCATCCGCACGCTCGATCATATCGAAGCCTGGCTGTCGCGTGGGCTGCGGCGCGTCATTCTCGGCACCGTCGCGGTCCGGAATCCTGATCTGGTCATCGAGGCCTGCCGGAAATTTCCGGGCCACGTCGCCGTCGGCATCGACGCCAAGGGCGGCAAGGTGGCGGTCGAAGGCTGGGCGGAGGCTTCCGAGCTCGGGATCATCGAGCTTGCCAAAAAATTCGAGGGGGCCGGCGTTAGTGCGATCATCTATACCGATATCGACCGGGACGGCATCCTGACCGGCATCAACTGGAGTTCGACGCTGGCGCTTGCCGACGCCGTCTCCATCCCCGTCATCGCCTCCGGCGGCCTTGCCTCGATAGAAGACATCAAGCGCATGCTGCAGCCTGACGCGCAGAAGCTGGAAGGGGCGATTTCGGGTCGCGCGCTTTATGACGGCCGGATCGATCCGGCGGAAGCGCTGGCGCTGATCAAGGCCAGTAAGGCAAGGGAGACCGCGTAAATGACCCTCAAAGCCCGTGTCATCCCCTGCCTCGACGTCAAGGACGGCCGTGTCGTCAAGGGCGTCAACTTTCTCAATCTCGTCGATGCCGGCGATCCCGTCGAAGCCGCGAAGGCCTATGATGCGGCCGGCGCCGACGAGCTCTGCTTCCTCGACATCACTGCTTCCTCGGACAATCGCGAGACGATCTTCGATGTCGTGTCGCGCACGGCCGACCAATGCTTCATGCCGCTGACGGTCGGCGGCGGGGTGAGAACCATCGCCGATATCCGCAAGCTGCTGCTGTGCGGCGCCGACAAGGTCTCGATCAATTCGGCAGCGGTCAGCAATCCCGATTTCGTCGCCGAAGCGGCCGACAAGTTCGGTGACCAGTGCATCGTCGTCTCGATCGACGCCAAGCGCCGGCGCACGCAGGCGGTCGGCGGCGACAATCTCAGCGCCTGGGAAATCTACACGCATGGCGGCCGCAACGCGACCGGCATCGATGCCGTCGAATTCGCCCAGAAGATGGTGGCACGCGGCGCCGGCGAACTGCTGGTGACGTCGATGGACCGCGACGGCACCAAGGTCGGCTACGATCTGGAATTGACACGGGCGATTGCCGATGCGGTGCGCGTGCCGGTCATCGCCTCGGGCGGCGTCGGCGACCTCGACGATCTCGTCGCCGGGGTGAAGGAGGGCCATGCCAATGCCGTTCTCGCCGCATCGATCTTCCACTTTGGCACCTATTCCGTCGGCGAGGCGAAGCACTATATGTCGAAGTGCGGCATCGACATGCGTCTCGACTGAAGTTGAAAGCGGACCTATGAGCGGATTTTCCCTTGCCGATCTCGAAAGCATCGTCGCGGAGCGGTCGAAAGCCTCACCGGAGCAATCCTGGACGGCGAAGCTCGTGGCCGCCGGCCAGTCGAAGGCGGCGAAGAAGCTCGGCGAAGAGGCGATCGAAGCCGTGATGGCGGCGGTAACCGGCGACCGCGACAATCTGACCTATGAAGCCGCCGATCTGCTCTATCACCTATTGGTCGTATTGAAGATTGCTGAAATACCGTTAGAGAATGTCATGGCCGAACTCGAGCGCAGAACCGCGCAGTCCGGCCTCAAGGAAAAGGCCAACCGGCAGAGTTCATGAGTATCGCGACTGAGATTATCGGGGTGCCGGAAACGTTGGATCACTTCCAGTCGGAATCCTATTCGCCCTATCACTTCTTCTCTTCCGAACAATGGGCGAAATTCCGCGCCGACACGCCGTTGACGCTGACCAGCGACGAGGTCAAACGGCTGCGTTCGATGGGCGACCCGATCGATCTCGACGAGGTCCGGCGCATCTATCTGTCGCTGTCGCGGCTGCTGTCGGCACATGTCGAATCCTCGCAGATGCTGTTCGAACAGCGCAACCGCTTCCTCAGCCTGTCCGATGTGACGAAGACGCCCTTCGTCATCGGCATCGCCGGCTCGGTCGCCGTGGGTAAATCGACCACCGCCCGTATCCTCAAGGAGCTTCTGCAGCGCTGGCCTTCCAGCCCGAAGGTCGATCTCGTCACCACCGACGGCTTCCTCCATCCGAACGCCGTGCTGCAGCGGCAAAAGCTGATGCAGCGCAAGGGTTTTCCGGAAAGCTACGACACCGCTGCGATCCTGCGTTTTCTCTCGGCGATCAAGGCCGGGCAGCCGGATGTCAGAGCGCCCAGCTATTCGCACCTCGTCTACGACGTGCTGCCGGACGAATACAAGATCGTCGACCGGCCCGACATCCTGATCTTCGAGGGCATCAACGTCCTGCAATCGCGCGACCTGCCGGCCGGCGGCAAGATTGTGCCGATGGTCTCCGACTTCTTCGACTTCTCGATCTATATCGACGCCGCGGAAGACCAGATCCACAATTGGTACGTCACGCGCTTCATGCGGCTGCGCGAGACGGCCTTCCGCGATCCGAATTCCTATTTCCATCGCTACGCCTCGATCAGCGACGCGGAAGCGCTTGATATCGCCGAGGATCTCTGGGGGAATATCAACCTGAAGAACCTGCGGCAGAACATCCTGCCGACGCGGCCGCGCGCAGACCTCATCCTGAAAAAAGGCAAGGATCACCTGATCGAACAGGTCGCGTTGCGGAAACTGTAGCAGGCGATCCTGCGCTGACGATCAGCTCGGCGGATTGACGCGGCGCAGCGTCAGATTGATGCGGCCGCCATTCTTCAGCAGCGTCGACGTCGCCGGATGAATACGGTCAACGCCGTGGAAACAAAGCCTTCCCTCGCCGCCCAGAACGACCAGATCGCCGCTCGAAAGCTTGAAGGATAGCGTGCGATCATTGCGTTTGAGGCCGCCGACGCGGAAGAGGCAGCTGTTGCCGAGCGAGATCGAGACAACCGGGGCCTTCAGGTCCTGTTCATCCTTGTCTTGGTGCAGGCCCATGCGCGCGTCGTCGGAGTAGAAATTGACGAGGCAGGCTTCCGGCGGCTTGTCGTAACCGGCAACGTCATTCCAGATATCGAGCAATTGCTGCGGCATGTCAGGCCAGGGCTTGCCGGTTGCCGGATGCGTCGACTGGTAGCGATAGCCGCGCTGCTTGTCCGTCACCCAGCCGAGCGGCCCGCAATTGGTCATGCGCACCGACATCGGCTTGCCGGTCCCGGGCATGGCGGGCACATAGAGCGGCGCCTCAGTGACGACCGTGCGGATCACCTCGACCAGCGCCTCTTGGCGCGGCCGGTCAAGATAGCCGGGGAGATGGCGGATGCCGCTCAAAAGCTCCGGCATATCACTCGCCGCCGCTGCCGCCAGGACGGCCGCGCATCTTCTTGACTTCCGAGCGGCCGGATTTTTCCTTCAGACGGCGTTCGACCGAACCCTTGGTCGGCTTGGTCTTCTTGCGCGGCGGCGGCGGCGGCTTGGCGGCCTCCAGAATCAGTTCTTTCAGCCGGTCGCGCGCATCCTCGCGGTTGCGGTCCTGGCTGCGAAAGCGGCTCGCCTCAATCATCAGCACGCCGTCCTTCGACAGGCGCCGGCCGGCGAGCTTGACCGCGTTGGCCTTGACGCGATCGTTGAGGGAGGGTGAATTCGGGATGTTGAAGAACAGCTGGACCGCGGTCGAAACCTTGTTGACGTTCTGCCCGCCGGGACCGCCCGCCAGAACGAACTGTTCCGTCAACTCCCATCCGGCGATGGTGATCCTGTCGTCGATATAGAGTGCGTCGCTGGCCATGCGGCGATCTATCTCACATCGGCGGCGAATTGGAAATATCGTCCAACGGCAGCAAAAACCCGGCATTCTGCGATGCCGGGTTTCACGTGAGTCAGAGATCTCGCTTTTATTCTGCGGCTACCTTCACGCCGGGGGCCGCGTCGCGGACGCCGCCGTCGACGTGGTTTTCGAACTTGGCGAAGTTGGCGATGAACATCGAGACCAGCTTTTCGGCCTGCGCGTCATAGGCTGCCTTGTCGGCCCAGGTCGAGCGCGGGTCGAGAATGCTGCCGTCGACACCGTTGACCGAGACCGGCACGGCAAAGCCGAAATTCGGATCGGCGCGGAATTCGACATTGCCGAGTTCGCCGGCCAGGGCGGCAGCGAGAAGCGCGCGCGTTGCCTTGATGGGCATGCGCTTGCCGGTGCCATAGGCGCCGCCGGTCCAGCCGGTATTCACCAACCAGCATTGGACGCCGTGGCGGCTGATCAGTTCCTTGAGCAGATTGCCGTATTCAGCCGGATGCCGCGGCATGAAGGGCGCGCCGAAGCAGGTCGAGAAGGTCGCTTCCGGCTCGACGACACCCTTTTCGGTGCCGGCCACCTTGGCGGTGTAGCCGGAGAGGAAGTGGTACATTGCCTGATCGGGCGTCAGACGGGCGATCGGCGGCATGACGCCGAAGGCATCGGCGGTCAGCATAATGATCGTCTTTGGATGCCCGGCGCGGCCGGTTTCCGAGGCGTTCGGGATGAAATCCATCGGATAGGCGCAGCGGGTGTTTTCGGTCAGCGATCCATCATCGAAATTCGGCTCGCGGCGGTCGTTGAGCACGACGTTTTCGAGCACGGTGCCGAAGCGCTGCGTCGTCGCATAGATTTCCGGCTCGGCCTCGGCCGAGAGGCGGATGGTCTTGGCGTAGCAGCCGCCTTCGAAGTTGAAGATGCCGTTTTCGCTCCAGCCATGTTCGTCATCGCCGATCAGCGTCCGGGCCGGATCGGCCGAAAGCGTCGTCTTGCCCGTGCCGGAAAGGCCGAAGAAGACGGCCGCGTCACCATCCGGGCCGACATTGGCCGAGCAGTGCATCGGCATCACGCCCTTGGCCGGCAGCAGGTAGTTGAGCACGGTGAAGACCGATTTCTTCATTTCGCCGGCATAGGAGGTGCCGCCGATGAGGACGAGGCCGTTGGTAAGGTCGCAGGCGATCACCGTTTCCGTACGGCAGCCGTGGCGGGCCGGATCGGCCTTGAAGCTCGGCAGATCGATGATCGTCAGCTTCGGCACGAAAGTCGGCAGCGCTGCCGCCTCGGGGCGGATCAGCAGATTGCGGATGAACAGCGAATGCCAGGCGAATTCGGTGACGACGCGGGTCGGCAGGGCGTGGCCTTCCTCAGCACCGCCGACGAGGTCCTGGACGAACAGCTCCTTGCCCGCGGCATGCGCCAGCATATCCTCGCGCAGCAGGGCGAAATGTTCCGGCGAGATCGGCTTGTTGTTGTCCCACCAGATTTCGCCGTCGGTATTGGCGTCGCGAACGACGAACTTATCGCGCGGCGAACGGCCCGTGTGCTGGCCGGTGAGAGCCCGAAGCGCGCCCTGAGCGGTCAGTTCGGCTTCACCCCGGCGGATCGCTTCCTCATAGAGCGCTGCGGCGGAAAAGTTGTAGCGGACGCTGACTGCGCCGCCCAATCCGACCGTTGCCAGCTCTGTTGCCGGGTTATGAACTCCGAACTTTTCCATGGCTAGTTCCTTTTGCTCAGGCTCGTTGCCGTTAAAACTAAGCGCGAAAATACGGGGAGAAATTTTAAAACACAAGACGCAAAACTTGAGAAAATGCAGTAATATCAAATATTTAATCGATTTAAATTTATTGCCTCAATTTTAAATCGTTTTAGGTGGGCGCGTTGAAACATTTTACCGCACCACTTATGATTGCCGGAAAATTTTACGACAATCTTTCCCTTTATCTTTGCCACAATTTGTTCCACCTTTATCCTCCATAAGCGCATCCGGTCACTGAGACCGCCTGGGGAGAGCAAAATCCGGGAGATTGCGCACTGATGACGGAGACCAACACCATGCCGACAATCGCGCTCGTTGATGACGACCGCAACATCCTCACCTCGGTGTCGATCGCACTGGAGGCAGAAGGATATAAGGTCGAGACCTATACGGACGGTGCTTCGGCGCTCGACGGCCTGCTGGCGCGACCGCCGCAGCTGGCGATCTTCGACATCAAGATGCCGCGCATGGACGGCATGGAACTGCTGCGCCGCCTGCGGCAGAAGTCGGATATTCCCGTCATCTTCCTCACCTCCAAGGACGAGGAGATCGATGAGCTGTTCGGCCTGAAGATGGGCGCCGACGATTTCATCACCAAGCCTTTTTCGCAGCGCCTGCTGGTCGAGCGCGTCCGCGCTGTCCTGCGCCGCGCATCCAGCCGTGAAGCCGCCGCCGCCGGCACCAGCCCCGCCGGTGCGCCGAAGGCCGGCGCCGTGCAGCAGGCCCGCTCGCTGGAACGCGGCCAGCTGGTCATGGACCAGGAACGCCATACCTGCACCTGGAAGGGTGAGGCCGTGACCCTGACGGTGACCGAGTTCCTGATCCTGCATTCGCTGGCGCAGCGCCCCGGCGTCGTCAAAAGCCGCGACGCGCTGATGGACGCAGCCTATGACGAACAGGTCTATGTCGACGACCGGACCATCGACAGCCACATCAAGCGGCTGCGCAAGAAATTCAAGATGGTCGACACCGACTTTGATATGATTGAAACGCTCTACGGAGTGGGATACCGCTTCCGCGAAGCGGCCTGAGCCAAACGGCTCAGCCTTGGGAAATTAGGGGTTGCGGGCCGGTCCATCCGGCCCCACCCTTCGAAAGGGCCTGTCATTGGCACAGTTGGTGCAGGAAAGGGATCTGGACGACGCGGAGGGCGTGAGCACCCGTCGCGTCCGAGGCCGCCGTTGGTCGCATCCCTTCACCCTGATCCGCCGGATCTTCGGCAATGCCGTGTTTTCGAGCCTGACGCGGCGGATCCTGTTCTTCAATCTGGTCGCGCTGGTGGTGCTCGTCGGCGGCATCCTCTACCTCAACCAGTTTCGCGAGGGGCTGATCGACGCCCGCGCCGAAAGCCTGTTGACGCAGGGCGAGATTATCGCCGGCGCCGTTTCGGCCTCCGCCTCGGTCGATACCAACTCGATCACCATCGATCCGCAAAAACTGCTCGAGCTTCAGGCCGGCCAGAGCATCACCCCAGTGCCGAACGACGAAGACCTCGAATTCCCGATCGATCCCGAGAAGGTGGCCCCGGTGCTGCGCCGGCTGATCTCGCCGACGCGCACACGCGCCCGCATCTTCGATGCCGACGCCAATCTGCTGCTCGATTCGCGCCATCTCTATTCGCGCGGCCAGGTGCTGCGCTTCGATCTGCCGCCGGTCGAGGAGGAGAAACAGACCTGGAGCGAATGGTTCGCCACCCTGTTCAACAAGGCGCTGCAGCCCGGCAATCTGCCGCTTTACAAGGAAGCGCCGGGTGGTGACGGCTCGATCTATCCCGAAGTGATGAACGCCCTCACCGGCGTGCGCGGCGCGGTGGTGCGCACCACCGAAAAGGGCGAACTCATCGTTTCCGTCGCCGTGCCGATCCAGCGCTTCCGCGCCGTGCTCGGTGTGCTGCTGCTGTCGACCCAGGCGGGCGACATCGACAATATCGTTCATGCCGAGCGGCTTGCCATCATGCGTGTCTTCGGCGTCGCGACGCTCGTCAACGTGCTGCTTTCCCTGGTGCTGTCGTCGACGATCGCCAATCCGCTGCGCCGCCTCTCGGCCGCCGCCATCCGGGTGCGGCGCGGGGCCAAGGCGCGTGAGGAGATTCCCGACTTTTCCGCCCGCCAGGATGAAATCGGCAATCTTTCCATCGCGTTGCGCGAGATGACGACGGCCCTCTACGACCGCATCGACGCAATCGAAAGTTTCGCGGCCGATGTCAGCCACGAGCTCAAGAACCCGCTGACGTCGCTGCGCAGCGCCGTCGAAACGCTGCCGCTTGCCCGATCAGACGATTCCAAGAAGCGGTTGATGGACGTCATCCAGCATGATGTCCGCCGCCTCGATCGGCTGATCAGCGATATCTCCGACGCCTCGCGCCTCGATGCCGAACTCGCTCGTGTCGATGCCGGTTCCGTCGACATGGAGGTGCTGTTGCGCGACCTTATCGAGGTTTCACGACAGGTCAGGAGCAGCAAGAAGCAGGTGGAGATCGAATACGCGATCGAACGCAAGCCGAACGTCAAGACGCGTTTCGTCGTCAACGGCCACGATCTGCGCATCGGCCAGATCATCGCCAACCTGATCGAGAACGCCCGCTCCTTCGTGCCTGAGAAGGGTGGCAAGATCACCGTGCGGCTGGTGCGGACACGTTCGCGCTGCGTCACCACGATCGAAGACAACGGCCCCGGCATCCAGGCGGAAAATATCGATCGCATCTTCGAGCGTTTCTATACGGACCGGCCGGAATCGGAGGGATTCGGACAGAATTCGGGGCTCGGCCTGTCGATCAGCCGGCAGATCGCCGAAGCCCATGGCGGTTCGCTGCGCGCAGAGAACATCACCGATGCCGAAGGCGGACAGGTGCTCGGCGCCCGCTTCATCCTCGCTTTGCCCGTCGATGCCGCGGCATGACGGCGGCTCTGAACATTCATGCGACGGCGATCGTGGTCGGCAGGACGGGGCTGTTGTTCAGCGGCCCCTCCGGCTGGGGAAAATCGATGCTGGCCTTTACCTGCATGACCGAGGCACGCCGGCTCGGGCTGTTCACGGCGCTGGTCGCCGACGACCAGGTGCTGTTGTCGGGAGAGGCCGGCACGGTAATCGCCGCATGCCCGCCGCCGATCGCCGGGCTGATCGAACTTCGCGGCACCGGCATCGTCCGGCTGGATCATATTGCCCGGGCGCCCATGCATTATGCCGTGCTTCCGGGCAGCGCCAGCGGTGAAAACCGCCTCCCCCCTGAAGGCGAAATCGTCAGCCTTGCCGCCGGTTTTTCGCTTCCCGCATTGCGGTTGCTCACAGGCGTGCCTTCACCCCTTGCAATCCTGATGGCAAAAGCACCTGATATCGGGCATTGACGCCTTCCGGATTGATCAATCTGCCTTATATAGTCGCATTTTTATCTTGCACTTCGGCTTTTCATAGCCAAGATGTGCCGCCACCGGTGGACGTAATTGCTGCATTGCGATATTGGGGCCACCGTTCGCGTATATGGGAGCAGTAATATCATGATCGGACTTGTGCTTGTCACTCATGGCAAGCTGGCTGAAGAGTTTCGTCATGCTGTCGAGCACGTCGTCGGTCCTCAGAAATTCATCGAGACGGTCTGTATTGGCCCCGAAGACGACATGGATCAAAGACGGCAGGACATTCTGCAAGCTGTTTCCGGTGCCGACGACGGCCATGGCGTCGTCATTCTGACCGACATGTTCGGCGGCACGCCGTCCAATCTCGCCATTTCAGTCATGAGCAGCGGCCATACCGAAGTCATTGCCGGCGTCAACCTGCCGATGCTGATCAAGCTCGCCGGCGTGCGCGGCGAGAACAACATGGAGAAGGCGCTGGTGGAGGCTTCCGAAGCCGGGCGGAAATATATCAATGTCGCGAGCCGAGTGCTCAGCGGAAAATAACGGCCCTTCATGACATCGCTCTCCCGGGAACTCCTCATCATCAACAAGCGCGGTCTTCACGCGCGCGCCTCCGCCAAATTCGTGCAGATGGTCGAGACCTTCGACGCCGCCATCACCGTTTCCAAGGACGGAATGACGGTCGGCGGCACCTCGATCATGGGCCTGATGATGCTTGCGGCAAGCCCCGGCTCGAGCGTCGTCGTCTCGGCGAGCGGCAGCCAGGCGCACGAAGCGCTGGAAGCTTTGGATCAGCTGATCCAGAACAAGTTCGGCGAAGAGATGTGAGCTCGGCCGAGCTCATATAAACATATAAAGACTTCTTTATATCCTTATTGCCTTCGCATGCGAAGCCTGCTAAACGGCGGGCATGCCGTGCGCTACTGCGCGTTCGCAGCGAACTTGCTTCATGTGACGCGTCTTAGCTCTCTGTTTTTGTGCATGTCGTCATTCCGGAACCGCTGCACACCTCCGGGCGACACGCATCAGCACGCGGCCCATCCATCGCGCGGCATCTCGCGCCTGCGCCAATTTTGAGACGTTTTTCAGCCTGGAGACCTCTATGAGCACTGAAAAAGATTATGTCGTCGCCGATATCGGGCTTGCGGATTTCGGCCGCAAGGAAATTACGATCGCCGAAACCGAAATGCCGGGGCTGATGTCCTGCCGCGCCGAATTCGGCGACACAAAGCCGCTCAAGGGCGCGCGCATCACCGGCTCGCTGCATATGACCATCCAGACGGCCGTGCTCATCGAGACGCTGGTGGCGCTCGGCGCCGAAGTTCGCTGGGCTTCGTGCAACATCTTCTCGACGCAGGATCATGCCGCTGCCGCGATCGCCGCCGCCGGCGTGCCGGTCTTCGCCATCAAGGGCGAGTCGCTCGAAGATTATTGGGTCTACACCGACAAGATCTTCCAGTGGGCCGATGGCGGTCTTTCCAACATGATCCTCGATGACGGCGGCGACGCCACCATGTACATCCTGCTCGGCGCCCGCGCCGAAGCCGGCGAGGACGTGCTGTCCCATCCGCATTCCGAGGAAGAGGAAATCCTCTTCGCACAGATCAAGAAGCGCCTTGCCGCATCTCCGGGCTGGTTCACCAAGCAGCGCGACGCGATCAAGGGCGTCACCGAGGAAACGACGACCGGCGTCAACCGCCTCTATCAGCTCAGCCAGAAGGGCCTGCTGCCCTTCCCGGCGATCAACGTCAACGACTCCGTTACCAAGTCGAAGTTCGACAACAAGTACGGCTGCAAGGAATCGCTGGTCGACGGCATCCGCCGCGGCACGGACGTGATGATGGCCGGCAAGGTTGCCGTGGTCTGCGGCTACGGCGACGTCGGCAAGGGTTCTGCCGCTTCGCTGTCGGGCGCCGGCGCCCGCGTCAAGGTCACCGAAGCCGATCCGATCTGCGCCCTGCAGGCTGCCATGGACGGTTATGAAGTGGTGCTGCTCGAGGACGTCGTTTCCTCGGCCGATATCTTCATCACCACGACCGGCAATAAGGACGTCATCCGCATCGACCATATGCGGGAGATGAAGGACATGGCGATCGTCGGCAATATCGGCCACTTCGACAACGAAATCGAAGTCGCGGCACTGCGCAATCTCAAGTGGACCAACGTCAAGCCGCAGGTCGACCTGATCGAATTCCCCAAGGGCAACCGCATCATCCTTCTCTCCGAAGGCCGCCTGCTCAACCTCGGCAATGCGACGGGCCATCCGTCCTTCGTGATGTCGGCCTCCTTCACCAACCAGACGCTGGCGCAGATCGAGCTCTTCACCAAGCCCGGCCAGTATTCCAACCAGGTCTATATCCTGCCGAAGCATCTCGACGAAAAGGTCGCACGCCTGCATCTCGACAAGCTCGGCGTGAAGCTCACTCAGCTTTCTGAGGAACAGGCTGCCTATATCGGCGTCTCGCCGAAGGGCCCGTTCAAGTCCGACCACTACAGATATTGATCTGATCATCAATATCCACAAGATGTAGAAGCCGCGGCATTGACAAATGTCGCGGCTTATTTTTTGGGCGCTCCCTTCCCGCCGATTCCCTTCCGAAGTATTGTTTTAAGACTTGATTCGTGGCGCCGGACCCCGTCCGACCGCTGCGAAAATGGGATGTCTTGTCGTAATGCGGCACATTGAAGGACGGAGACATACCGCGGATGTCGGAAATGAAACACAGCCTGCCCGGTCAGGCGGATGATGGCGCTCGCGCCGGTCGCCGCCTGATCATGGCGGGTCAAGAACATCAATCTGCAACGGCACACGAGGCCGCAAAGCAAGAGCATGGATCATTGGCGCGCTTTCTGAAAGCCTGCGCGGCCGGGACGGCGCTTGCCGCGCTGGCGCGGCCGGTTCTGGCACAGGGCGAGCAGCAGGCGGCGGCCTCGGCTCACCTCTTCACATCCTCGCAGGTCGTCGGCGTTTCCGTCGTCATCGGCGTCATATCGGCAGCACTGCTTTCGACCTTGTGGCTGGTGCGCCAGCGCGGCAATCTGGAAAACGAGAGCCGGGAAATCCGCTCGGCACTCTCCGATGCCCAGCAGCGCATTTCGCAATACCAGGCGCTGATCGCCGACAAGAACCGGCGGATCGTCATTTGGGACGGCAATGCGCGCCCCGAGCTGCTCGGCCAGCTTCCGCCGGAAACCGGCGCGCCGCAGGACGGCGAATTCCTGGCCTTCGGCCTCTGGCTGAAGTCACGCTCGGCTGCCGATCTGGAAAAAGCGATCGACCGGTTGCGCGACGACGCGCAGAGCTTCGACATGGTGGTCGAAACCATCCGTGACGAAATCCTCGAGGCGCAGGGCCGGGTTTCCGGCGGACGCGCCTTCGTCCGCTTCGTGGCGCTCAATAATCTGCGCGCCGAACTCGCAGAGCTCAGGATCGAACGCGACCGGCTGATGACCTCGATCTCGGCCTTCCAGACCATGCTCGACGCGATCGACATGCCGGCCTGGCAGCGCGACCCGGCGGGTCGCCTCACCTGGGTCAACCAGGCTTACGGCGAGGCGGTCGAAGCGCGATCGCCGCAGCAGGCGATTAATGAAGGCCGCGAGATGCTGACGACCGTGGCGCGCGAACGCATTCGCGCGACGACGACGCCAGAATCACCCTTCCATGACACGATCTCGACGGTCGTACACGGCAACCGCACGTTCTTCGATGTCGTCGACGTCAGGCTTCCCGGCGGCTCGGCCGGCATCGCCATCGATGTATCCGACACAGAGGCTGTGCGCGCCGAGCTGGAACGGACGCTGAAGAGCCATGCCGAAACGCTCGACCATCTCGCCACACCTGTTGCTATCTTCGACGGCGACCGCCGGCTGCAATTCTACAACCAGGCCTTCGTCGCGCTCTGGGAGCTGGATATCGCCTTCCTTGAAGGCCGGCCCGATAATAGCGAGTTGCTCGAGCGGCTGCGGGCAGCCAAGAAGCTGCCGGACCAGCTCAACTGGAAAAGCTGGAAGGAAGCCGCCCTCTCCGTCTATCGGGCGCTCGACACGCAATCCGATCTCTGGCACTTGCCGAACGGCCAGACGCTGCGGGTCTTTGCGACCGCGCATCCGCAGGGCGGCGCCACCTGGGTGTTCGAAAACCTGACCGAGCAGGTCGATCTCGAAACGCGCTACAACACGCTGGTCAAGGTGCAGGGCGAAACGATTGACCATCTGTCCGAAGGTGTGGCGGTGTTCGGCCCTGACGGACGCATCCGCCTGTCGAACCCGGCCTTCCGCGCGCTCTGGGGGATCACTGAAACCGAAGCCAAGCCCGGCACCCATATCCGTGCGCTGGGCGAAGCCTGCGCGCCGTCCTATGACCGGCCGGACGGCTGGAAAGCTTTCGCCGAACTGATCACCAGTTTCGACGACGAACGCCGCTCGGGCCAGGGGACGCTGGAACTCTTCTCCGGCCTGGTGCTCGACTACGCCGTCATCCCGCTGCCGAACGCCCAGACCATGCTGACCTTCGTCAACATGACGGACAGCGTGCGGGCCGAGCGGGCGCTGACCGAGAAGAACGAAGCGCTGCGCAAGGCCGACGAGCTGAAGAACGATTTCGTCCAGCACGTTTCTTATGAATTGCGCTCGCCGCTGACCAATATCATCGGCTTTACCGATCTGCTGCGCACGCAGGGCGTCGGGCCGCTGAACGAGCGGCAGGCCGAATATATCGACCACATCTCGACCTCATCCTCGGTTCTGCTGACGCTCGTCAACGATATTCTCGACCTTGCGACCGTCGATGCCGGCATCATGCGCTTGAATTACGCGGATATCGATCTCAACGACCTGCTCGACGACGTCTCGATGCAGATCGCCGATCGCCTGCACGAGAGCGGCGTAGCGCTTGAAATCACCGCCCCGGCCTATCTCGGCTCGATCGTCGCCGATCCGCAGCGGCTGAAACAGATCCTGCTGAAGCTGCTTTCCAACGCGGCGAACTTCTCGCCCGAGGGCAGCTCGATCTCGCTCGAATGCCGCCGCGAAGGCACGGATTTCGTCTTCGCCGTCAGCGACCGTGGCCCTGGCATCTCGCCTGACATGGTCGCCACCGTCTTCGACCGTTTTGCGACAGGGGCGAAAAGCGGCAAGCGCGGCGGCGCCGGCCTCGGCCTGTCGATCGTCGACAGCTTCGTCAGCCTGCACCATGGTGACGTGACGATCGACAGCGAGCCAGGCAAGGGAACCACCGTCGTCTGCCGTATCCCCTCGGTCAACGTCCCGCATACCGCGGCCGCCGAATGACGACCAGCGATGCAATCTCGCTTTTCCTGAAAGACGAGGCGGCCACCATTCGACTCGGCGAAGACCTGGCGCTGGCCTTGAAGGCCGGTGACTGTCTCGCCCTTTCCGGTGACCTCGGCGCGGGCAAATCCTCGCTCGCCCGGGCGATCCTGCGTGCCATCGCCGATGACGAGGGGCTCGACGTCCCGAGCCCGACCTTCACGCTGGTGCAATCCTACGATCTGCGCTTGCCCGTTTCGCATTTCGATCTCTACCGACTGGGCAATCCCGCCGAACTGACGGAACTCGGCTTCGACGAAGCTCTGGAGAACGGCATCTGTCTCGTCGAATGGCCAGAGATGGCTGAGGGCGAACTGCCGGCCGAGCGCATTGCACTGACGCTGCAACACGAAGGCAGCGGCCGGCGGGCAACGATCAGGGCCTCGGGCCCGCAGGCATCGCGTATCCGCAGGGTCCTGGCCATCCGCGCTTTCCTCGACGCCGCCGGCTATCCCGGTGTCAAACGCCGGTTCCTGACCGGCGATGCGTCGCTGCGCGCCTATGAAGCAATCTATCCGGACGCTGCTCCACGAAAAATACTGATGGATTGGCGCCCGCATCCCGAGGGACCGCCGGTCTATGACGGCAAGCCCTATCCCAAGGTCGCGCATCTGGCACAGGACGCCTATCCTTTCGTCGCGATCGCCGATGCATTGCGCGAACGGGGGTTTGCGACGCCGGAGATCTATAAGGTCGATTATAACAACGGCATTCTGCTGATCGAAGATCTCGGTACCGAAGGCGTGCTCGATGACGACGGGCAACCAATTGCCGAACGCTACCGGCAAAGCGTCGCCTGCCTTGCGCATCTTCATTCGATGCAGATTCCGCAGGATATCCCGGTTTCTCCAACGCATACGCATCACATTCCGGACTTCGATCGCACGGCGATGAAGATGGAAGTGCAGCTTGTGCTCGACTGGCATATTGCCTGGAAGCGCGGCACGGCCCCCACGGATGCCGAGCGCAAGGAGTATCTGTCGATCTGGGACCACTTGATCGACGAGCTGCAATCGGCTGAAACGAACCTCCTGCTGCGCGACTTCCATTCGCCGAATATCATCTGGCGCGAACATGAAAGCGGTATTGGCAAGATCGGCATCATCGACTTCCAGGACGCCATGATCGGCCCGACCGCCTATGACCTTGCTTCCATCGTGCAAGATGCGCGCGCGACAATCGAACCGAACCTCTTCCGGCAACTGATGGATGATTATCTCGGCCTTCGCCGCGCGCAAGGCGGCTTCGACGAAGCCGGATTCATGAAGGCCTGGGCGATCATGTCGGCGCAGCGCAACTGTAAGCTCGCCGGCCTCTGGGTGCGGTTGTTGCAGCGCGACGGCAAGCCCGGCTATCTCAAACACATGCCGCGCACACTCACCTATCTCAGGGTCGCGCTCGAGCACGAAGCGCTTGCCCCCTTGCGCGATTGGTGCGCAAGGGCTGGAATAGGCCAAAGCGAATCATAAGTTCCGGATCAGAATGACGATCAGACAAGCCATGGTACTGGCCGCGGGTCTCGGAACCCGCATGCGCCCGATCACCGACACGATCCCGAAGCCGCTGGTGAAAATCGACGGCAAGCCGATGATCGACTACGCGCTGGATTCGCTGGTGGCGGCCGGCGTCGAACGCGCCGTTGTCAATGTTCACCACCATGCCGGCCAGATGCTCGATCATCTCAGGAATTATCAAGGCCTCGACATCGCCATTTCCGATGAGCGGGAGGCGCTGATGAATTCCGGCGGCGGCCTGGCCAAGGGGCTGACGCTGCTGACCCGCGACAACATCTTCGTCATGAATGCCGATCTCTTCTGGATCGGCGAACAACCGGGACGGCCGACGAACCTGCAGCGTTTAGCCGGATTCTTCGATGCCGAGCGCATGGATATGGCGCTGCTTTGTGTGAGGATTGAAGATACGACGGGTCATAACGGCCGCAATGATTTCGGCATGGCGGCCGATGGCCGGCTGACGCGGTATCGCGACGATCCCTCCAATCCCGTCGTCTACGCCGGAGCGATCGTCATGAAGCCGTCACTGCTCGACGATGCGCCAAAGGATGCCTTCAACCTCAATATCTATTTCGACAAGGCGATCGCGCGCGCGCGACTGTTCGGCATGGTGCTCGAAGGCCACTGGCTGACGGTGGGAACGCCGGAGGCGATCGGCGAGGCGGAGGAAACGATCCGACGGCTGCGGGCGTTCGCGTGAGCCATGGCGGAGCGGCACCAGCCACGCATCCTGACAATCCCGGCGGGCCTCTCCTTCCTGAAAACGCTGGCGACGACGCTTTGCGACGGCCGATTGACGCCGCTTTTCCGGCATGAGGCCGATGATCCGCTGTCGCTTGCCAGGGTGACGATCTATCTGCCGACCCGGCGCGCCGTACGCGTGCTGCGTTCGGAATTCGTCGACCTGCTCGGCGGCCGTTCGGCGATCCTCCCCGTCATCCGTCCGCTCGGAGAAACCGACGACGACAGCGGTTATTTCGACGAAGCGCTGCCGGCAACGATCGATCTCGCCCAGCCGCTGTCGAATACCGCCCGACTGCTGGAGCTGGCGCGCCTCATCCTCGCCTGGCGAAACAAGCTGCCGGAGATCGTCCGCCACATTCATTCGGACTCGCCGCTCGTCGCACCGGCAAGCCCCGCGGATGCGATCTGGCTCGCCCGCAACCTGGCGGAACTGATCGATTCGATCGAAACCGAGGATCTCGACTGGTCGGAGCTGTCGAAACTCGACACCGGTGACTATGCCGCCTGGTGGCAGCTGACGGCGGAGTTCCTGCAGATCGCCAGCGCCTTCTGGCCGGAGCGGCTTTCCGAACTCGGCAAATCCTCGCCGGCGCGGCACAGAAACGCCATTCTCCGGGCGGAAGCAGGCCGGCTTTCGGCGACGCAACCCGCAGGTCCGATCATCATCGCCGGCTCGACGGGTTCGGTTCCCGCCACCGCCGATCTCATCGCCGCCGTCGCCAATCTGCCCGAAGGGGTGATCGTGCTGCCGGGCCTCGATCTCTCCATGCCTGAGAAACACTGGCAGATGGTGGCGCCGGAACCGGCACCCGGCCAACATGCCAATCCCGCAAGCCGCAGCCATCCGCAATATGGCCTGTCGTCGCTGCTCAAGCGGCTGAAGCTGACGCGTGCCGACGTGACGCTCCTCGGCGGACCGGAGGCCGATCTTGACCGGCGGGCGGAGATCCTGTCTCGGGCCCTCACCCCATCGGAGGCGACCAGCGATTGGGGGGCATGGAAGGGCGATCTGCCCGAGGGCGCTCTGTCTTCAGCCTTCGCCGATGTGTCGCTGATCGAAGCCGCCAATGAGCGGGAGGAAGCAACGGCGATCGCCATCGCGCTCCGGCTTGCCTTGGAGAGGCCGGGGCAGGACGGCGACAGCCGGGCAGCCCTCATCACGCCGGACCGCAATCTCGCCCGGCGGGTGATGGCCGAGCTGTCCCGCTTCGGCATCCTCGCCGACGATTCGGCCGGCACACCGCTTGCGGCCACGCCGCAGGGCACGCTGATGCAATTGCTGCTGGAGGCAGCGTTGCGGCCCGGCGATCCGGTGGCGATCGTCTCGCTGCTCAAACATCCGCTCGCCCGCTTCGGCCTGGAACGCCACGCATTGATTTCGGCGACCGAGGCGCTCGAACTGCTGGCACTGCGCGGCGGCGTGGCCGAGGTGGATATCAGCATGCTCGAGCCGCTGCTCACCCACCAACTTGCCGAGCAGGCGCTGGACAGGTACCCGCCGCAATGGCGAAAAGCGCTTTCATCAGATGCAGCCGACGCCGCATACGACCTTGCCCGGCGGGTCACGCAGGCGACCGAGCCGCTGGCTTCGGCCCTGAAGCGGCACCGGCCGGAAGATCGCGGAAAGACGGCAAGCTTCACATTGTCCGAATGGGCGGAGCGCACCGGCCGTTCGCTGGAAGCCGTCGCGGCCGATCCGCGCGGCAATCTCGCCGATCTCTGGTCAGGCGAAGCGGGAGATGCACTCGCCGCCCTGCTCAGCGAAGTGATCGACACGGACGGCCAGATGGAGGCCGATGGGCCGCAATGGATCGATATCATGGCGGCCCTTGCCGCCGGTCATGCGGTAAAGCCACGGGCGCTCAGCCATCCCCGCCTCTTCATCTTCGGTACGCTGGAAGCCCGTCTGCAGAGCGTCGATACCCTGATCCTCGGCGGCCTCAACGAGGGCACCTGGCCAGGGCAGACCGCCAACAATCCCTTCATTCCGCGCATGATGAAGACGGAAATCGGCCTCGAACCGCCGGAACGGCGCATCGGCCAGCTGGCGCATGATTTCGAGATGGCAAACGGCACACGCCATCTGATCTATTCCCGCGCGCTGCGCCAGGGCTCGACGCCGACCGTCGCCTCGCGCTGGCTGCAACGGCTGCTGGCGCTCGGCGGCGAGGCGTTCGAAGCGGAATTGAAGGGCCGCGGCAACCGGTTCCTGCAGTGGGCCGGTCTCATCGATCGCGGAGAGGCCCAAGCGCCGGCGCAGCGACCCTCGCCGAAGCCGCCGCTGGCACTCCAGCCGAAATCCTATTCCTTCAGCGAAGTGGGCCGGTTGCGCCGCGACCCCTATGCCATCTATGCCCGTCGTGTCCTGCGACTCGATCCCGTCGACGCATTCAACCGCGATCCGGGTGCGGCCGAACGCGGAACGCTCTACCACAAGATCATCGACCGGTTCATCCGCGAGGCCCATATCATCGGCACGCCGGATGCTGCAGGGGCGATGGAGCGTATCCTTTGCGAACTTTTCGACATGGAGAAGCTGCCGCCGCATATCGATGCCGTGTGGCGGCCGCGCTTTCGCGCCGTGGCCCGCGCCTTCCTCGAATGGGAGGCCGGACGGCGGCCGGGCATCCGCAAAACGCTAACCGAAGTGCGGGGCGGCATGGAGCTGGAGCCGATCAATATCCGGCTCACGGGTGTCGCAGACCGGATCGATGTCACCGGACCGAACGCTGCGGATATCATCGATTACAAGACCGGCTACAACCCCTCGCCGGCGCAGGCGCGCGTGCTTCTAGATCCGCAGCTTGCGCTCGAAGCAGCGGCTCTGAGTGCCGGCGCCTTCCGTGATGCCGGCAGCCTCGTGCCGCAGGACCTGCTTTATGTGCGTCTGCGGCCGGGAAGCCGCTTCCAGGTCGATACCGTCAACAATGAGAGCTCGGCGCGCAGCGACAAGGCGAAATCGGCGATGGATCTCGCCGAGGAATCGATCGATCAGCTGGTCAAGTTCGTGAGGTTGTTGCAGTCCGGCGAGAAAGGCTTCACCTCGCGGCTGATCCCGGCGCAGCAATTCGATTTCGGCGGCGACTACGATCATCTCGCCCGCGTCTCCGAATGGTCGACGGCCGAAACCGAAGAGGGCGGCGGCGATGAGTGACGTGACCGCGCTACCCACCGACGAGGATCCGGGCGCCTGGATCGGCTGGACCACGATCCAGCAGGCAATTGCCTCCGATCCCGAGCGTTCGGCATGGGTCTCGGCCAATGCCGGTTCCGGCAAGACGCATGTTCTGACCCAGCGCGTCATCCGGTTGCTGCTGGCCGGGGCGCGGCCTTCCGCCATTCTATGTCTCACCTATACCAAGGCTGCGGCCTCCGAAATGTCGAACCGCGTCTTCGAGCGGCTGGCGGACTGGGTGGTGCTCGATGATGAAGACCTGAGCCGGCGGATCATGCAGATCGAGGGGACGGCACCCGACGGACTAAAGCTTGCCGAGGCCCGGCGGCTGTTTGCCAAGGCGCTGGAGACCCCCGGCGGGTTGAAGATCCAGACGATCCACGCCTTTTGCGAGGCATTGCTGCATCAGTTCCCGCTGGAGGCCAACGTCGCCGGCCATTTCTCGGTTCTCGACGACCGCGCGGCCGCAGCGCTGCTTTCCGATGCGCGCCGGGCGCTGCTGACGGCGACCGCGCCGGAGAAAGACAGCACCCTCGCCGAGGCATTCGCCTACGTGCTCAATCTCGGCGACGAGTCCGGACTGGAGAACCTGCTCGGCGATATCGTCGCCAACCGCAACGCCATCCGTCGTTTCACCGCAACGGCCGAACAGCAGGGCGGCGTGGAGAAGGTCCTGCGCCAAAAGCTCGGCCTTGCCGCCGGCGACACGGAAAGCCGGATCGCGGCGCAATATTGGCCTTTGCCGGAGCTTTCGGGCGGCATGCTGGAGCTCTATCTCTCGCTTGCCGACCAGAAGGGTGGCGCCAAGGCGCAGGAGGTTGCCTACGGCCTCAGGCTAGCCGGGCGGGAACGCGATGACGCAAGGCGCGCTCAGTTTCTCGAGAAAATCTTTCTGACAGCGAAAGGCGAGCCGAAGGCGGACTCGCAATTCTCAGTCAAGGCCATGCTTGCCGAGGCACCGCAGTTGGCGGCCGCTATTGCCACTGCCCGCACGCATGTCGCCGCCAGCCGTGACCGGCTGAAACTGATGCGGATGTATGGCGCGACACATGCGGCACTCGTGCTCGCCGACCGGCTGGACCGCGACTATGAGGAACTGAAGAAGCAGCGCAGCCAGCTCGATTTCGAGGATCTGATCACCCGTACCGCCGACCTTTTGACGAAAAGCGGCGTCGGCCCCTGGATCCACTACAAGCTCGATCGCGGCATCGACCATATCCTCGTCGACGAGGCGCAGGACACCAGCCCGATCCAGTGGAGCGTCATCCAGTCGCTCGCCGAGGATTTCTTCTCCGGCGAAAGCGCCCGGCCGATCGTGCGCACGCTGTTTGCCGTCGGCGACGAGAAACAGTCGATCTATTCCTTCCAGGGCGCCCGGCCCGAGCGTTTTTCCGAGGAGAGCGATCGGACGCGGCGGCGTGTCTCCGACAGCGGCCAGAGCTTTTCCTCGGTCCGGCTGCCGCTCTCCTTCCGCTCGACCGCCGACGTGCTCGAAGCCGTCGACGAGATCTTCAGGACATCGGACAATGCGCGCGGTCTCAGCGCTGTCGGCGAACCGGTCGTGCATCGTTCCAGCCGCATCGGACATCCCGGCGCCGTCGATCTCTGGGACATGGTCGCGCCGGAAGCGGTGGTGAAGGAGGAGGACTGGACGGCGCCCTTCGATGCGACGCCGGAAAGCGCGCCGGCGGCAATCCTGGCACGACGGATCGCCCATTCGATCGGTACCCTCGTCGGGCGTGAAACGATCGTCGACAAGGGCAAGGAGCGCCTGATCGAAGCCGGCGACATCCTGGTGCTGGTGCGCAAGCGCGACGCCTTCGTCAATGCTTTGACGCGCGCCTTGAAGCGCCGCGGCGACATTCCGGTCGCCGGCGCCGACAGGCTGTTGCTGACCAGCCATATCGCCGTGCAGGATCTGCTGGCGCTGGGCCGTTTCCTGCTGCTGCCGGAAGACGATCTTTCGCTCGCCGCCGTGCTGAAGAGCCCGCTTTTCGATCTCTCCGAGGACGACATCTTTGCGATTGCCGGCCTGCGCGGCGACAATGAGAGCGTCTGGAGCCACCTCAAAAGCTTCGCCGCCGACGGCACCGAACGCTTCCGCGCTGCTGTCGAGAAGCTAGAGCTGTTCCTTCGGCAATCCAGGAGCCTGTCGGTTCATGATTTCTTTGCGCGTGTTCTGGGCAGCCAGGGCGGGCGACGGCAATTCCTTGCCCGGCTCGGCACAGAGGTCAGCGATATCCTCGACGAATTCCTGACCTTCACGCTCGACCACGAGAGTTCCAGTCTTCCCGGGCTGCAATCCTTCATCTCGACGCTGGAGCTCGAAGCGCCCGTGGTGAAGCGCGAGCAGGACAAGGGACGCAACGAAGTGCGGATCATGACGGTGCATGCCTCCAAGGGCCTGGAAGCACCGATCGTTTTCCTGGTCGACGGCGGTTCGAAGGCCTTCACCCATACCCATCTGCCCAAGCTTCGCCTTATCGAGACCGATGCCGACGAGCCGCCGATGCCCGCCTGGGTTCCAGTCTCGGATCTTTCCAATTCGCTGACGCAGGACGATGCGGCGCGGATCCAGATCCTGGCGGAGGAAGAATACCGCCGATTGCTCTATGTCGCCATGACGCGTGCTGCCGACCGGCTAGTCGTCTGCGGCTATCGTGGCGTGCGGGTGAACAACGACACCTGGCATATGATGATTTCGGCGGCACTCAGCCACGACCATCCGCATGTGGAAGCGACTACATTCTCCGGTCCCGACGGCGAATGGCCAGGTATCAAATGGCGCGTGCCACGGGTGGAACGGAGTTTCGAGCGGACCGACCGCAGCGAGCAGCGTGACAGCGAGGAGACGCTGCCGGACGGCCTGCTGCGGCCGTTGCCGCCGCAGGCTGAGCTGCCCCGGCCGCTCAGCCCCTCCGGCGCCGGGACGATCATCGATGAAGACGAGGGCGGCCTGCTCGTCGTCTCACCGCTGTTTACCGAGAAGGAGCGCAGCGATCGTTCGCTGGAGAAGGGCAGGCTGATCCATCGCATGCTGCAGGCGCTTCCCGAAATTCCACCTGGCGAGCGGCCCTATGCGGCGAGCCGCTATGCCGAGCGGGCGGCTCGGTTCTGGCCGGAAGCCGAACGGCGCAAACTTGTCGATTCGGTTCTGAAACTATTGGACGAGGAGGGCCTGCAGGCCGTGCTCGGGGCGCAGGCCCAGCCCGAAGTCTCGATCATGGGAACCCTGACGCTCGAAGACCGGCGCTATGCCGTCTCCGGCCGCATCGACCGGCTTGCCGTTCTTGCCGATCGCGTCGTCATTCTCGACTACAAGACCAACCGGGTGCCGCCGGCAACGGAAGAGGCCATCCCTTTCGCGCACCGGGCGCAGCTGGCGATCTATCGCGAAATCCTGACGCCGCTCTATCCCGACAAGCGGATCGATTGCATGCTTGTCTATACGGAAAATGCCTCGCTCTACACGCTGAGCGAAGCAGCGCTCGGTTTGGCGCTTGCAGCAGTCAAGACAAAGTGAAATACCGGACATTGAAAATTCGGCACCGCACCATCACATGTGGTTCAACACCCGAGGTAAAGGAGCAGCCCATGGCTACCGTGAAAGTCGATATCAATAACTTCCAGTCGGAAGTTCTGGAATCCGCAGAACCCGTCGTCGTCGATTTCTGGGCTGAATGGTGCGGCCCGTGCAAGATGATTGCGCCGAGCCTGGAAGAAATCGCCGTCGAGCTGGAAGGCAAGGTCAAGGTTGCCAAGCTGAATATCGATGAGAACCCGGAACTCGCCGCCCAGTTCGGTGTCCGTTCCATCCCGACGCTTGCAATCTTCAAGGGCGGCGAAGTGGCCGATATTTCGGTCGGCGCCAAGCCGAAGACCGCTCTTTCGAACTGGATTTCGAACGCTGCCTGATTGATATCGCCCTTGCTGATATCCCATTGATGAAAAAGCCCGGCTTCGACCGGGCTTTTTTCATTTCGCAGCCTTCATTTCGGGGGCGTGCCGTTGTCGGACAGCACATCGCCGACGAGATAGAGCGAGCCGCCGACGAGGATGCGCGGCGGCAATGCCTCCGGATCGAGGACGGCTTTGATGGCTTCCAGCGCGTCGCCGACCGTCGACATCGGTTCGGCAACGAGGCCGGCATCATAGGCGGCATTCGACAATATCACCGGGTCGATCGTCGCTTCGCTGCCGCGGATCGGCACGCAGAAGACCTTCTCGACCAGACCGGCAAAGGCCTTGAAATAGCCGACCGGATCCTTGGTGTTGATCATACCGATGATCAGGAAAAGCGGCCGCGGCTGGCGTTCCTCGAAATTGGCCATGGCTTCGGCGATCACCTCGCCGGCGCCGGGATTATGCCCGCCATCGATCCAGATTTCAGCGCCGGCTGGCGCATGCGAGAGCAGCCGGCCTTCGCTCAGCCGCTGCAGCCGGCCCGGCCACTCCACAGAACTCATCGCCTTTTCCATCATCGTCTCGGTGACGGTGAAACCCGCCGCCTTGACGGCCCGAATGGCGGCGGCGGCATTGGCATATTGGTGGCGGCCGGGAAGGCGCGGCAGCGGCAGGTCGGCAAGGCCGAATTCGTCCTGATAGACGAGCCGGCCATATTCCTCATGCGCCATGAAATCCTGCCCGAAGACGGCGCTCGGGCAATGCAGCCGCTCGGCTGTCGACATCAGGACGTCGAGGGCTGCATCATATTCCTGGTGGCCGATGACGACGGGAAATCCCGGCTTCATGATGCCGGCCTTTTCGGCGGCGATCAGTTCGACCCTGTCGCCGAGATAGGGCTGGTGATCCAGCGAGATCGGCATGATCACCGAGACGGCCGGATCGGAAATGACGTTGGTGGCATCGAACCGGCCACCGAGACCGACTTCGATGATGGCGGCATCGGCCGGATGTTCGGAAAACAGGATGAAGGTGACCGCCGTCAGGATTTCGAAGACGGTGATATGCTGTCCGGCATTGGCATCGGCCACACGACGCAGGGCCTCGGCAAAGACGGCGTCATCGACAAGCTGCCCGCGCCCGCCCGCCACACCGATGCGATAACGCTCGTGCCAATTGACGAGATGCGGCGAGGTATGGACGTGAGCGCTGTAGCCGCCGGCTTCGAGCAGTGCGCGGCAGAAAGCGGTGACCGACCCCTTGCCGTTGGTGCCGGCGACATGGATCACCGGCGGCAATCTCCTGTGCGGATTGCCGAGTTGATCGAGAAGACGGGTGATGCGATCGAGAGACAGGTCGAAGCCCTTGGGATGCAATCCCATGAGCTTGTCGATCTCCTGTGCTGCCTCACTCACCGCGGTTTGGCCCCTGGGTATCAATTCGGCACCCCGCCTGCTTGTCGGTTATCAGGCGCTCGCCGCCAGAGCGATCGCGCCGCTATTCATATCATTCGCCGCCGAAACCGGCTTCTTCGTCAGGATCTTCAGCAGACGCGCCAGCGTTTCCGGAATGTCGTGCCGTTTGACGACCATGTCGACCATACCATGCTCCAGCAGGTATTCGGAGGTCTGGAAGCCTTCAGGCAGTTTTTCACGCAGCGTCTGCTCGATCACCCGCTTACCGGCAAAGCCGATTTCAGCGCCCGGTTCGGCCAGGTGAATATCGCCGAGCATGGCGTAGGAGGCGGTCACGCCGCCCGTCGTCGGGTTGGTCAGGACGACGATATAGGGCTGGCCGGATTCTTTGAGCAAGTCGACGGCAACGGTCGTGCGCGGCAGCTGCATCAGCGACAGGATGCCTTCCTGCATGCGCGCGCCGCCGGACGCCGGGAACATCACCAGCGGGCACTTTTCGGACGTCGCACGTTCGAAAGCTTTGACGATCGCCTCGCCGGCGGCCATGCCGAGCGAACCGCCGATGAAGTTGAATTCATGCACGACCGCCACGAGCTTCAGACCCTGCACCTTTCCGAGCCCGGCGAGGATCGTATCCTCCTGTTCGGTCTTCAGGCGGCTGTCGCGCAGGCGATCGCTATATTTCTTCGAATCGCGGAATTTCAGCGGGTCCTGGGCGACCTTCGGCTGCGGCAGCGATTCGAACTCGCCATTGTCGAAAAGATCGGCCAGGCGGGCCTTCGCCGGCATCTTCATGTGATAACCGGAGGCCGGGATGACCCATTTGTTGCCTTCCAGGTCCTTATGGAAGACCATCTCGCCGGTCTCCGGGCACTTGATCCAGAGGTTCTCCGGCACTTCGCGACGGCCCAGCATGGAATTGATCCGCGGGCGAACGTAGTTGGTGATCCAGTTCAACTCGAATACTCCTGATTGACTAAGCGCTTCCCGATCCTTCAGATTCGCGTACCACGCTTGAGGTCTTGTTTCCCGCATGTCGTTGCCGCAAAACCGCTGCACGCCTTTGGGCGACATGCTCCAATGCCAATGTGGGCAAACTATTCGGCAGCAACAAGGCGCGCCGAACGGGTTCCCGAGGAAAGGCCGCGCACCAGCGTTGCAACCGCCTGAACCGTGTCCGCCGTTGCCTTGCCGTCGGCCGTCAGACTGGTTGCGACCTGATTGACGATCGCCGTGCCGACGACGACGCCATCAGCCGAAGCGCCGATGACCTTCGCATGTTCCGCCGTCTTGACGCCGAAGCCGACGCAGACGGGCAGTTTAGTATGCTGCTTGATGCGTTCGACCGCGCCGGACACCAGCGACGGATCGGGCAGTGCCGAACCGGTGATGCCGTTCATGGAGACGTAATAGACGAAACCGGAGGTGTTCTTCAAAACCTTCGGCAGGCGCTTCTCATCCGTCGTCGGTGTCGCCAGGCGGATGAAATTGATGCCCTTGCGGATCGCCGGGATGCAGAGTTCGTCATCCATCTCGGGTGGCAGATCCACAACGATCAGGCCGTCGATGCCGGCCGCAATCGCATCGTCGAGGAATTTCTCGACGCCATAAATATAGATCGGGTTGTAGTAGCCCATCATCACGATCGGCGTCGCGTCATTCGTCTGGCGGAAATCGGCCGCCAGCTGCAGCGTCTTCTTCAGCGTCTGGCCGCCTTTCAGCGCACGCTGACCGGCGAGTTGGATCGCCGGGCCGTCGGCCATCGGATCGGAAAAAGGCATGCCGAGCTCGATGATGTCGGAGCCCGCCTCCGGCAGCGCCTTCATGATGCCGAGCGAGGTATCGTAATCAGGATCGCCGCCCATGAAATAGGTCACAAGCGCCGGACGGCCCTCGGCCTTCAGCTCGGCAAAGCGTTTGTCCATGCGTGCAGTCATGTCTTACAGTCCCATTCCCAGAATCTTGCCGACGGTAAAGATATCCTTGTCGCCGCGGCCGGAGAGGTTCATCAGGATAATCTCGTCCTTGCCCATCTTCGGGGCGCGCTTGATCACCTCGGCAATCGCGTGCGAGGGCTCGAGCGCCGGGATGATGCCTTCCAGACGGGTCAGGATCTGGAACGCCTCGAGCGCTTCGTGATCCATGATCGGCACATAGTCGACGCGGCCGGTATCGTTCAGCCAGGAATGTTCCGGGCCGATGCCCGGATAATCGAGACCGGCCGAAATCGAATGGCCTTCCTTGATCTGGCCGTCGCCATCCTGCAGCAGATAAGTGCGGTTGCCGTGCAGCACACCCGGCGAGCCGGCGGTGATCGAAGCGCAATGTTCGTCGCCCTGCAGGCCCTTGCCGCCGGCTTCGACGCCGACAATCTTGACGGTGGGATCATCGAGGAAGGGATGGAAAATGCCGATCGCGTTCGAACCGCCGCCGACGGCAGCAATGACGAGATCCGGCAGGCGGCCCTCGGCTGCCAGCATCTGCTGTTTCGCTTCGGTTCCGATCACCGATTGGAAATCGCGGACCATTTCCGGATAGGGATGCGGACCAGCCGCCGTGCCGATCAGGTAATAGGTATCCTCGACATTGGTGACCCAGTCGCGAAGCGCCTCGTTCATGGCGTCCTTCAGCGTGCCGCTGCCGGCCGTGACCGGTTTGACTTCCGCGCCGAGCAGCTTCATGCGGAAAACATTCGGCGCCTGACGCTCGACGTCGGTGGCGCCCATATAGACGACGCAGGGAAGGCCGAAGCGGGCGGCAACGGTGGCGGAGGCGACGCCATGCTGGCCGGCGCCGGTTTCGGCAATGATGCGGGTCTTGCCCATGCGCTTGGCGAGCAGGATCTGGCCGATGCAATTGTTGATCTTGTGCGAGCCGGTGTGGTTCAGCTCCTCGCGCTTGAAATAGATCTTCGCGCCGCCGAGTTCGGCCGTCAGCCGCTCGGCGAAATAGAGCGGACTCGGGCGACCGATATAATGCGCGCCGAGATGCTTCAATTCGGCCTGGAATGCCGGGTCGTTCTTCGCCTTGTTCCACTCGTCCTGAAGATCGAGAATCAAAGGCATCAACGTTTCGGCAACGAAACGACCGCCATAGATGCCGAAACGGCCGTCTTCATCAGGCCCGGAACGGAAGGAATTCGGTTTAGGCGTTTCGTTCACTCTCAACTCCCTGAGGCCATGACAGGCGCATCCGCCTCTTCGACCGCATCGAAAAATTCATCGATCATTGCGACGCTCTTCACGCCAGGCGCGCTTTCGACTCCCGAGGAGACGTCGATACCACGTGCCTTGGTGTTCGCCAGCGCATCCGCGACATTGTCCTTGTTCAGCCCGCCGGAAAGCATGTAGTCGATGCTGCCGTCAAGCCAGCTGAGGAGGCTCCAATCGAAAGAAATGCCGTTGCCGCCCGGCAATTCGGAGCCCTTCGGCGCTTTTGCATCGAAGAGGAAGCGATCGGCGATACCGATATAGGCCTCTACGCGCTTCAGATCATCGGCCGTGCGCACCGAAAAAACCTTCATGACAGGCAGACCATAGAGCGCCTTTATGGTCAGCACATGTTCGGGGCTCTCATTACCGTGGAGCTGCAGAATATCGGGCTTCAGCAGCGAGACGATCTCATCCAGTTCGTCATTGGTGGGATCGACGACGACGGCGACGATCTTTGCCTTGCCGCGCGCGGGCTCGGCAAGTTTACCCGCCAGGTCCGGCTCGATGTAGCGCGGGCTCTTTTCGAAAAAGATAAAACCGATGTGGGTCGCGCCGCGTTTCAGCGCGCGATCGACAGCTTCAGGCGTCTTCAAGCCACAGATCTTGATATCCGGTTTCATGGCAGCGAAGTGACACGAAATGCGGCAAGAGTCGAGCCAATTTGCATGGAAAGCTGTATTTAGAGCGGCTTTCGTTTTGCCTATAACCGCGAAAATCGGTTCCGATTTTCGCGGTTATAGGCAGACTTGAAATGATAGAGCGTCCTTGGCGCGTCCATCGGACACGCGGCGCTCTAATCGAAATCGATGGCATGCAGCTGGCTGCCATGCCGCTTCAGCCAGGACTTTGCCTCGTCCATACCAGGGCAAAGCTTTCGGCAAAGCCCCCAGAAGTGCGGACCATGGTTCATTTCCTTGAGATGGGCAACTTCGTGGGCGGCGAGATAATCGATCACCGAGGGCGGCGCCATGACGATGCGCCAGGAAAAACTCAGATTTCCCTCCGACGAGCAAGAGCCCCAGCGGCTGCGGGTATCCTTCATCGCGATCGAGCGGATCGGCGCTCGGATCGTTCCGGCATGCATGGTTGCCAGTCTTGCGAGGTCGGCGCGCGCTTCCTTCTTGAGAAAGGCCGCGATGCGCCGTCCGACATGTTCCGGCATGCCGCTGACCCGCAGCACCGGCCTGCCGTCTATCAAAACCGCCTCCGTCAGGCCGCGCAGGCTGCCGCTATGCTGGATCCGATGGGGAACGCCGCGAAAAAGGATTTCGCCGCCGTCGCGCAGGCCGGCATCGGTCGAAAACTTGGCAAGTTTGGTGAGCAGCCAGCCCTGGTGGCGATCGAGAAATGCATTGACCTCGCGCGCAGCAAGACCTTTCGGCACCGTCATCTTCAAGGCCCGGCCGCCCGGCTCGATGCGCAAGGTGATGCGCGTCGCCCGGTCGTGCTGTTTGATGGTCAGCGGCATGAGCCGGCCGGCCACGTCAAGCGTCCGCGTTTCGGGCGGAGCCGGTTTGCGGGCTTTCGGCCGTGTTTTCAGAAGCGAGAACATGGGTGTTTTCTATCCGATTCGCCGGGGGAACGGACATAGAAAAACCGGCATCGGAAGATGCCGGTGATTTTCAGCGTTCAGGCCTTCACGGCGTCTGGTATTCAGCGACCGGGCCATTGTCGTCACGCTTGGCGTTCCTGCGGTCACGCATGAAGCGATCGAACTCTTCCTGGTCCTTGGCGCGGCGAAGTTCGCGCATGTAAGCGTCGAATTCCTCGCGCATTTCGTCGAGCTTGCGGCGCTCTTCCTCGATCCGATCGATCTCGGCCTTGCGCCAGTCGTCGAAGGCGACGTTGCCGGTCGAGAAGTGCGGGCGGTGACGGCCGTTCGAACGGCGGCAGGAGGCAAAGAAGCCATCGGTCGCCTCATTGACGTCACGCTTGAAGCCGCGCAGACGGTCGCCGAAGATGATGTAGGCAAGCATGGCAAGACCCAGAGGCCAGAAAACCATGAAGCCGAGAATCATCAGGGCAATGGTAGCCGGAGTCCAATCCGGTCGAAGCAATGCTGACTGGTTCATCGTGCGGGTATCCCTCGCTTTCCGCGCCCGGCAGAATACCGAACGCTGAAATCGATGTGGTTACCGCAACAACCGCCTTCAAGACGATTGCCCGCGAAATCGGATAAAGCCTTGAATCCGTTTTGCTAATTCAGATACCCCTAAATCAGGCGGTGCGACCGCCCTTGATGACACGCGGCACCCGAGGCTTGACGGCGGAACGGGAATGCTCTCGGACAAAATTGATGATGCGCGGCGCGATCTCGCGGCGGAACCGCGAGCCGTTGAAAACACCATAATGGCCGACATCCGGCTGAAGATAGTGCATGCGCATATCTTCAGGAATGTTCACGCAGATGGTCTGCGCCGCCTTTGTCTGGCCGACGCCGGAGATGTCGTCATTCTCGCCCTCGACGGTCAGCAGCGCCACCTTGCGGATCGCTGCCGGGTCGACGCGTTTGCCGCGATGCATCAACTCGCCCTTCGGCAGCGCATGCTTGATGAAGACCTGCTCCACCGTCTGCAGGTAGAATTCGGCGGTCAGATCCATGACGGCGAGATATTCGTCGTAGAAATCGCGATGTTTTTCCGGTTCACCGTCGTTCTTCACGAGATGCATGAAGAATTCCTTGTGGGCGACGACATGGCGATCGAGATTCATCGACATGAAGCCCGAAAGCTGCAGGAATCCCGGATAGACAGGGCGCATGAAGCCCGGCTGCGGCCAGGGCACGTTCATGATGACATTGTCGGAGAACCACTGCAGCGAGCGCTCCTGGGCAAGCTTGTTGACCGCCGTCGGATTGATGCGCGTATCGATCGGACCACCCATCAGCGTCATCGACGACGGTGAAAGCGGATCATTGGCTTCCTCCATCACCGCGGCGGCGGCCAGCACCGGAACGGAGGGCTGGCAGACGGCGATGACATGCGTGTCCTGACCGAGGAAATGCAGCATCTCGATGACATAGTCGACGTAATCGTCGAAATCGAACCTGCCTTCCGTCATCGGCACCATACGAGCGTCGATCCAGTCGGTGATGTAGACATCGGCATTCGGCAGCAGCGCCTCCACCGTGCCGCGCAGCAGCGTGGCATAGTGGCCGGACATCGGTGCGACGATCAGGATGCGCGGGTCATTGCCGCGGGCGGGCGGAACATTGCGGGAGAAATGCAGGAGGTTGCAGAAGGGGCGCGACCAGACGACCTCTTCACGGACAGACACCGGCTGGTCACCGATCGTCGTCTGATTCAGTCCGAATTCGGGCTTGCCGTAGCGGCGCGTCGTGCGTTCGAACATTTCGAGACTTGCCGTCATCGTCCGGCCGAACGGCGTATGGGAAAACGGGTTCAGCGGATTGGCATAGGCAAATCGCATGATATCGGCCGCGGCGCGAAACGGCGCCATGGCGGCATGGTTCAATTCATAAAGCTGATAAAACATGGACGGCGCCACCTTTCTCCATCGAAAAGATGACGCCGATTGAAAGGCATCGCCTCTTTCCGTTACGCGGGCACGTCACGCAGACTAACAGTTTTTTGTTGCACAGCAACATGGACGAACCAGACCCGCACAAGAAATGCCGGAGAAGTGACTCTCCGGCATCATTATCGACTGGAAAACCTAAGTTTCTCAGCAGAAAGCGTCGTTAACGATCCGCTACGAAGCTCTGCTTCTGCGTGCCGAGACCTTCGATGCCGAGTTCGACGACGTCGCCATCCTTGAGATATTGTGGCGGTTTCATGCCCATGCCGACGCCGGGCGGCGTTCCGGTGGAGATCACGTCGCCTGGATGCAGCGACATGAACTGGCTGAGATAGGAAACGATGTGGGCGACACCATAGACCATGGTCTTGGACGAACCGTTCTGCATCGTCTGGCCGTTGACCTTCAGCCACATTCCGAGGTTTTGCGGATCGGCGATCTCGTCCTTCGTGACCAGCCAGGGACCGATCGGTCCGAAAGTGTCGCAGGATTTGCCCTTGGTCCACTGACCGGCGCGTTCCGTCTGGAAGGCGCGCTCGGAAACATCGTGAGAAACACAGTAGCCGGCGACGTAGTCGAGCGCGTCGGCCTCGCTGACATATTTCGCGGTCTTGCCGATGACGACGCCGAGTTCGACTTCCCAATCAGTCTTTTCCGAACCGCGCGGAATCCGCACGGTGTCGTTCGGGCCAACGATGGCCGAGGTCGCCTTCATGAAGATCACCGGCTCGGGCGGCACGGTGGCGCCGGTTTCGGCGGCGTGGTCGGAGAAATTGAGGCCGATGCAGATGAATTTGCCGGTGCCGGCAACGCAGGCGCCGATGCGGCCGGGGGCAAGCTCCGGAAGGCTCTGTGGATCGATCGCCGCAATCTTTGCAAGACCTGCCGGCGTGATGGCTTCACCGCCGATATCGGCGACATGGCCGGAGAGATCGCGGATCTTGCCATCGGCATCGAGAAGCGCGGGTTTTTCATTGCCTGCTTCGCCAACACGCATCAGCTTCATGGAATTTCCTCCTCATCGAAAACGGATTTGCAGCCACCTATGAACGAATTATTCACCGGTGTCATTACGGCTTTGCCGCCAAGCGGTACGGCTTTCTGCGATTCGGATGATTTTCTGCCAAAACTGCCACCATCCCTTCGGCGTCACGCTTCAAAAAACCTCCGCCAGTTCAGGGCCGGCAGGAACGATCTTTGTCGGGTTGAGGCTTTCGATCGAATAATAACCGCGCTTGATGTGGTCGAGATTTACCGTTTCCGCGATGCCCGGCCAATCCAGCATGCGGCGGCAAAAGGCGCGCAGGCTGGCATAGTCGGAAAGCCGGCGCAGATTGCATTTGAAGAGGCCGTGATAGGCGACGTCGAAGCGCACAAGGGTTACGAAGAGCCGGATATCACTTTCGGTGGGATGATCGGCGAAGAGAAAGGACCGATCCTCCAGCTGCGGCTCGACCCAGTCGAGGCAGGCAAAGACATCGGCGAAAGCTTCTTCGTAGGCAAGCTGCGTGGTGGCGAAACCGGCGCGGTAGACGCCATTGTTCAGGGCCGGATAGATGCGGTCGTTGAAAGCATCGATCTCGATGCGTTTTTCCGCCGGGTAAAGATCAATCGGGTTTTTTGCCAGGTCGCCGAAGCCGCCGTTCAGCATGCGCAGGATATCGGCGGATTCATTGTTGACGATGGTCTTTCGCTGCTTGTCCCAGAGAACCGGTACGGTGGCCCGGCCGGTAAAATCGACGGACGCTCTCGTATAGATTTCATGCAGATAGGTCGTGCCGTTGACGTGATCCTCGGTTGCGCCGGGATAATCGCCGAAGCGCCAACCCTCTCTGCTCAGCAGCGGTTCGACGACGGAGACGGAAATGACATCGTCGAGGCCCTTGAGCTTGCGGCCGATCAGGGTGCGTGACGCCCAGGGGCAGATATAGGCGACATAGAGATGATAACGGCCGGCGCCGGCTTCGAAGCCGCCCTCGCCCGTCGGCCCGGCGCTGCCATCCGGGGTCACCCAGTTGCGGAAACTCGAGGTCTGCCTGATAAAGCCGCCCTTTTCATCCTTGGCCTGAACGGGCTGCCAGTCTTCCGTCCATTTTCCATTCACCAGCATGCGCAACTCTCCGATCGATTGACTGAGGCGTTCATTATCCTGCTTCGGCGCCGGCGTAAGGCCGCTTTTAGGAAGACACTCTGTACACCCAAACTGCGACGATGCCGCGCTTGCCAAGCCGAGGACGCAGGAAATATGACTCCGGGATACAAGATGAAGTGGAGTTCGTCGAAATGCATCTCTCCAAAGCCGTCGTGCGGACCGAACATGCGAGCCGCCACCTGCAGCAACTCTGCAAACACTGGAGCCACAAGTTCAGCGTCGATTTCGATCCCGTGAAGGGCCGGGTGCCGTTCAGCGATACAGCCGAGGTGACGTTTTCCGCCGACGATGCGGCGCTGACCATGACACTTTCCGTCACCGATCCCTCGCAACAGCGAAGAATGCATGATGTCATCGACGATCATCTGAAGCGCTTCGCCTTTCGCGAGGAACTCGACATCACCTGGACGAACTGACCCGCACCCCGATTCGAATTTCTGCCCCCAACCTCCGGAACAGCCATGACGAAGAGCAATAACCGCGAATCTCAATATCCGATCGATCCGATGTTTCTCGACCGTTGGTCACCGCGCGCCTTCACCGGCGAAATCATCGAGGAGGCACAGTTGCTCAGCCTGCTCGACGCCGCCCATTGGGCGCCGTCTTCGTCCAATCAACAGCCCTGGCGCTTCATCTATGCCCTGAAAGGCTCGGAGCATTGGGAGAAATTCGTCGCATTGCTCGTCGATGCCAACCAAGAGTGGGCTAAGAATGCGTCAGCACTGATCTTCGTCGTGTCGCGCGCCTTTACCGGGGTCGCCGGTTCCGGCGAGGAAAAGCCGAGCTATACCCATTCCTTCGACGCCGGCACGGCCTGGGGATATTTGGCGCTTCAAGCCCGCCTCTCCGGGTTCTATGCCCATGGCATGGGCGGCATCAAACACGAGGAAATCAGCAAGACGTTCGCCATTCCCGAGGGTTATCGGGTCGAAGCCGGCATTGCCCTCGGCCGTCTCGCCGACAAGAGTGTCCTGTCCGAACGCAATCAGGCGCGCGAATTCCCCAGTCAGCGCAAACCGCTCTCCGAGGTCGCCTTCAACGGCCGTTTCGTTGCGAACTGAGCGAAGCCGAATTCAAGCCAATCGCGCAAACAAAAGCCCCGCCATCCAGGGATGGCGGGGCTTTTGTTTCGAAACATCAATCAGATGTCGAGGTTTGCGACGCTCAGCGCGTTGTCCTGGATGAATTCGCGCCGCGGTTCGACTTCGTCACCCATCAGCCGGGCGAAGAGGCCGTCGGCATCGGTGGCGTCGTTGACCTTGACCTGCAGCAGCGAGCGCACATTCGGATCGAGCGTCGTTTCCCAGAGCTGCTCGGCATTCATCTCGCCGAGGCCCTTGTATCGCTGCATGGTCAGGCCCTTGCGGCCGGTGGCAAAGATTGCGTCGAGCAAGGCCCGCGGGCCTGCGATCTCGACATCGCCTTCACGGCGATGCAGCGACGGCGGCGTCTGATAGATTTCCTTGAGGCGCGCGGTCAGCTGGTCGATGTGACGGGCATCCGAAGAGCCGATCAACGCCATGTCGAGCACGACGATTTCCCTGACGCCGCGGACCATTCGTTCGAGGCGCAGGCCGCCGTCGCTGGTCAGATCGCCCTGCCAGCCGCGCTCGGTCTCCTCGGCAATAATATCGAGACGGCTTGCGACCTCTGTCGTCAATGCCTGCGCTCTTGCCGGATCGCTGACGAGATCGGCATTGAGGGCACCGGCGATTGCCGCCTGTTCGACGACGGCACGGTTGTAGCGCGAATGAAGATTGTCGAGCAAAGCGCGCATGCGCAGTGCATCCAGGATGACCTCACGCAGATCCTGGCCGGTGCGAACCTCGCCGCTGCCGAGCTTCAGCGCGGCATCTTCCAGGCCCTGGCTGATGAGATATTCCTCAAGCGCCTTTTCGTCCTTCAGATACTGCACCGACTTGCCGCGCGACACCTTATAGAGCGGCGGCTGAGCGATGTAGAGGTGGCCGCGCTCGATCAGTTCCGGCATCTGCCGGAAGAAGAAAGTGAGCAGCAGTGTGCGGATGTGGGCGCCGTCGACGTCGGCATCCGTCATGATGATGATCTTGTGATAGCGCAGCTTTTCGACATTGAACTCGTCCTTGCCGATGCCGGTGCCGAGCGCGGTGATCAGCGTGCCGATTTCCTGGCTCGACAGCATCTTGTCGAAACGGGCGCGTTCGACGTTCAGGATCTTGCCGCGCAGGGGCAGGATCGCCTGATTTTCGCGCGAGCGGCCCTGCTTGGCCGAGCCGCCGGCCGAATCACCCTCGACGAGAAAGACTTCGGATTTTGCCGGGTCGCGCTCGGAGCAGTCGGCGAGCTTGCCCGGCAGCGAAGCGATATCGAGTGCGCCCTTGCGGCGGGTCAATTCACGCGCCTTGCGGGCCGCTTCGCGAGCGGCCGCTGCCTCGACGACCTTGCCGACGAGAATCTTGGCTTCGCTCGGATGTTCTTCGAACCAGGTGTTCAGCGCCTCGTTGACGAGGCTTTCGACGACAGGGCGGACTTCCGAGGAAACCAGCTTATCCTTGGTCTGCGAGGAGAATTTCGGATCGGGCACCTTGACCGACAGCACCGCCGTCAGGCCTTCGCGGCAATCTTCGCCCTGCAGCGTCACTTTTTCCTTTTTGGTAATGCCGGA
Source organism: Rhizobium binxianense (assembly GCF_028994275.1). Classification (NCBI taxonomy): domain Bacteria; kingdom Pseudomonadati; phylum Pseudomonadota; class Alphaproteobacteria; order Hyphomicrobiales; family Rhizobiaceae; genus Rhizobium; species Rhizobium binxianense. Next base: position 4,164,349 of record NZ_CP118713.1, on the reverse strand, counting down.
ATTGTCGGCATAGGACACCACCTGGCGCGTCAACGCCGCGCGGAAGCCGGCCATATGCGTGCCGCCGTCGCGCTGGGGAATGTTGTTGGTGAAGCAGAGCACGTTCTCATGATAGCTGTCGTTCCACCACATCGCCACTTCGACGGTGATGCCGTCCTTTTCGCCGCGGATGGCGACCGGCTTGTCGACGAGCGACTTCTTGGCACGGTCGAGATAGGCGACGAAAGCCTCGAGGCCGCCGTCATAACGCAGCTCTTCCTGCTTGATATCGGAATGGCGCTTGTCGGTCAGCAGGATGCGGACGCCGGAGTTCAGGAAGGCGAGTTCGCGCAGGCGATGCTCCAGCGTGCCGTAATCGAACTCCGTCATGGTGAAAGTGTCGGTGCTCGGCATGAAGCTCACTTCCGTGCCGGTCTCATTCGGCGCGTCGCCGGTGACCTTCAGCGGCGCATCGGCCACGCCGTGGGTGAAGCTCATTTCATGGATCTTGCCCTGGCGGCGGATCTTCAACTTCAGCCAGACGGACAGCGCGTTGACGACGGAGACGCCGACGCCGTGCAGGCCGCCAGAAACCTTGTAGGAATTCTGGTCGAACTTACCGCCGGCATGAAGCTGGGTCATGATGACTTCGGCCGCCGACACGCCTTCGCCGGTGTGGATGTCCGTCGGGATGCCGCGGCCGTTGTCGGTGACCGTCACCGAGCCATCCGGATTGAGGGTGACGGTGACGATGTCGGCATGGCCGGCGAGCGCTTCGTCGATCGCGTTGTCGACGACTTCATAAACCATGTGATGAAGGCCGGAACCATCGTCGGTATCGCCGATATACATGCCGGGACGCTTGCGCACGGCATCGAGGCCCTTCAGAACCTTGATGGAATCTGCGCCATATTCGGTGCTTACGCCGTTTTCCGTCGCGGATGTATCGCTCATTCTGTCGAGATTTTCCCTGTTGCCGTAAAGCTGCGGCGCGCCTTGCGAATCACCGGCTTTCTTCACTCTCGTATATAGGTTTTTTGAACCCGGTTCCCAATGGCAAGTCCCCTGAACAAGGCATAAAACAGGGGATTATGACGCTTTTCCGTCGCCTTTGCCGTCATTTTCGAGAAGAGCGGATAACCGGCCGATCTCGGCGCTGTCAAGGTTGCGAATCTGGCGCGCCAGCCGATTGGCAAATTCGGTATATTCGGGGGGCAGGCCGGAGGTGTCGATCACGACTCGCGGGTCGGACGAGCGGGCGAGCAGGAACAGTTCCTCGGCCTCATCCCAGATGATGTTGAAATAACCGGCGATGCGCTGCAGCAGATCGAATGTCGGCACGCCGCGCTTGCCATGTTCGAGCGCCGAGAGATAGGCGGGAGAGACGTTCAGCGCTTCCGCCATCTCCTTCTGCGACACACCTTTGCGCGCTCTCAGCCGGCGAACCGCCTCTCCGAACGGAGTCATGACCTCTCCCCATGCCGCCGCGACAGACGGATATAGAGAGCGCCCTCACCGCCATGATGCTGTGCGGCCGCTTCATAGGAGGAGATCAGGTAGCGAAATTCCGGCTTCGAGAACCAGAGGGGCACGGCCCGCTTCAGCGCGCCGTCGCTGCCCATCGAGCTGCCTTTGCCGGTGATCACAAGCACATGGCGCATGCCGCGCTCGTGGGCGCGGATCAGGAAATCGAGAAGGATCGCGTGAGCCTCGCTCTGCACCAGCCCGTGCAGGTCGATCCGCGCTTCGAGCGCCAGCCGGCCCTTGGCGATCTTCCGCTTGACCGGTTTTTCCAGCGGATGATGCACCCCGGCGGACGGTTTCGCCGTCGCCGGTGCTGTCGGCTGCAGCGGCATGGGTGATACCGGCGCCTGTTTTTCGGCCTTCTCCTGCTCGGCCGCCGCTTCGGCGAGAAAAGCGTCCAGTTCGGTCAACTCACCCGCCTTGCCGGGCATCGGCCGCGTGCTGCGGGCAACCTTGCCCCAGAGGATCCTCTCATCCGCACTGAGTTTGCGATCCCTAGCCATCAGTCGAATCTTCCGGCAGCGGCCTTGGGAATGAGAATGGTGAAATCGGCATCGTTGCGGACGGTGCCGGCACTTTCTCCGGCCATATCCCCCGAGCCGGTAAAGATATCACCCCGCGCCGGGCCGACGATTGCCGAGCCGGTATCGAGCGCCAGCATCAGCCGGCGAAAGGGCCGGCCGTGATCGAGATGGACAAGACTTTCGACGCGGATGAAAAAGGGAAAGCCGAACGTATGGATCATCCGGTCGACCGCAAGGGAACGGCCGGCGAGAAGCGGCACCTTGGCCGCGGCGATCGGACCTGCCTCAGGATCGTCGGTTCGCAGGCTGAAAGCCTGCGAGGGCGCTTCACGGAAGAAAATATAAGAGCGGTTATGCCATAGCACGTCGTCCACCCGCTCGGGATTGCGCGCCAGCCAGGCACGGATCGTCTGCATCGAGATGTCGGCACGATCAATCTCGCCTCGGTCGATCAGCAGCTTGCCGATCGCCGAAAAAGCGTGGCCGGCTTTCGCCGCATAGGTGATGCGGCCGATGCGGCCATCGCTGTAACGCAGGCGGGCCGCACCCTGCACATGCACGAAGAAGACATCGACCTTCGATTTCGCCCAGGCGATTTCGAGGCCCCGGCCTTCGAGAAAGCCCTGATCGATGGCGCGGCGATCCGGATAGGCGCCGATGCGGCCGTCATGCAGACGCCCGAAAGCATAGGACCCATCGAGCCCGGCGGGACGATTGTCGTCGTCGAGATCGATCAGATCGTCCGGGCGACGGTAGAAAGGGAAACGGAAAGTTTCGTCCGGCCGCTCCGACACCTCGATATCAGGTTCGTAGAAAGCGGTGACGAAGCCGGAATTGCCATCCTTGCGGCGGATCAGGAAGGGCCGACAATGCGTCTCGAAAAAGGCGCGCGCCGATGCCGGAGATGACGGCGTGAAATCTTCGGCGGCCGTGAGAAGCGGCAGCAGATCTTCCGCGCTCAGGCCAAGCGATCCGGTGCGGTAGGGTTTGACATCGGTGATCTGCCGCCGGCAGCGCCGCATGACCTCAAAAAGGCCGGAGGGATCATCATCCTTCCAGCCTTCCAAATTGTCAAAGCTTATGGCCTGCAGGACGAAGTCCGATGCGTGGTCACTCATGTTCCGATTCGGTCGCCACGAGTTTCCAGTTCGGATCGCGCGAGCGGGTGTCGCGGGCGAAGGTCCAGAGATCGTTGACCTCGGCGACGTTTTCGGCGTCGCCTTCGATCAGCACATCCGCTTTGTCGTAGGTGGCCGAAATCAGCTGGCTGATGATGCGCACAGTGATCTGCGCTTCGCTGCCCTTCGTCTCGGCGTGGGTGATTTCGGCCTTGTCGATGCCGACGAAGGTGGACTTCACCTTCTCGCCCCGGGCTTCGCGCTCGCCGATCGCCACATCGAAGCCGTCATAGACTTCGCGGGACAGCAAGTTCTTCAGGGTTTTCCGGTCGCCGTCGGCATAGGCCATCACGATCATCTCGTAAGCCATGCGGGCGCCGTTCAGAAACTCCTTCGGGCTGAAGGCGGGATCAGCCTTGTTCAGCGCGCGCAGCGATTCATTGAGCGGCGTTCCCGGCGCGGCGACGGCATCGATGGCGGCGAAGCGATCCTCGTCCTCCGTCGTCGCATCGCGGCGCGGCAGCGTCACGACCTTGCCGCCATCGGCGGCCTCGGCCGGTGCTGCGTCCCGTGGCGTATAGAGATCGCGCGGCGGCTTCTCATTTCCTGTGCGACGCCCGAGCACGGAGCGCAACTGAAAGAAAATCAGCACAGCCGCCACCAGGAAGAATAATGTGATGAAGTCGTTCGAACTCATATCGTATCGCAGCCGCCGTTAACATCTCTGATTTGTACTCCCATATAGTCTGCCTATACAGATGATTCAAATGATGGCTGGCATCTTCGCCGGCGCCCAAGAGGAGACCGGCAAGCCCGGGACATGACGACCATGCGTTTTTCGATCCTGCCAGCTTTCATTCTGCTGCTGCCGCTCGCCGAAATCGCCGGTTTCGTCGTCGTCGGCCGGGCAATCGGATTGGGGCTGACGCTTGCTCTCGTCATGCTGGGCTTCGTTGCCGGGGTGGTTCTGCTGCGCCGGCAGGGCATCGGTATTTTGCGCCGCATGTCGAGTGAAGGACGAAACGGGGTGATGCCGGGCCGCGACCTGTTGCGGCCGGCGATGAACGTCATCGCCTCGCTGCTCCTGATCATTCCCGGCTTCCTCACCGATCTGATCGCGATCCTCATTCTCATTCCACCGGTGCGCGATCTCGTCTGGCGGGCAATCGCCAAACGCTTCGTCGTCGTCAATGCCAAGGGCGGCTTTTCCTCCGGCCCGCAACCCGATTTCCGCGACCGCAAACCAAACTCGAAGGTGGTGGATCTCGACGACGAGGACTATCATAGGGAACCGGACCGCAACTCGCCGTGGTCCGGCAAACATCTCGGCGATTGAGGCGCTTCGACCGATCAACCGCGCCAAGCCCCGGTCAGGCGCTCAGACCAAGCGCTCAGACCAAGCGCTCAGGCCAAGCGCTCAGGCCAAGCGCCCAGGGTTGTAAGCCCTTCCCTGAAATGTTAGATGGCGGCACCATTCCCATGCCCCTCGAGGAAAAGCCAATGGCAGACGATAACAACAGCAACGGTGCGGCCAGCCCCACCCTTTCGATCCTTGCGCAATATACCAAGGATCTCTCCTTCGAAAATCCGGGTGCGCCGCGTTCGCTGCAGGCCCGCGACAAGGCGCCGACGATCAATATCAATGTGAACGTCAACGCCAATCCGCTTTCGGACACGGATTTCGATGTCGTGCTATCGCTGAATGCCGAAGCCAAGGACGGCGACAAGACGGTTTTCCATACCGAGCTCGCCTATGGCGGCGTCTTCCGCGTTGCCGGTTTCCCGCAGGAACACATGCTGCCGGTTCTCTTCATCGAGTGCCCGCGCATGCTCTTCCCCTTCGCCCGTCAGATCATCGCCGACGTCACCCGCAACGGTGGTTTCCCGCCGCTGATGATCGACCCGATCGACTTCACGCAGATGTTCGCTCAGCGCGTTGCCGAAGAACAGGCCCGCGCCAAGGTTCAGGCCGTTCCGAACTGAGCGGATCTTTTCTGTTCTGACATGCGGATGCCCGGGCAAGTCCCGGGCATTTTCAATTGAGGGCTGGTTTAATCGAGGTTGGCGTATTTGGCCCAGATGCCTTTATCGCCGAGCTTGGCGACGAGCGCCTCATGCGCCTGCGCCTCGGACTGGCTGAGGCGCGGGGCGAGCGGCCGGGGCCGCTCGAGCACTGATGCGATCACCACATCGTCTTCTTCTACCCTATCGCCGCGACCGTTCTGGCCTGACGTAGCAGTGCTCAGGCCGAAGGCTGCCTGTCTGCCGCCGATCATCTCGATATAGACTTCGGCAAGCAATTCGGAGTCGAGCAGTGCGCCGTGTTTAGTGCGGTGCGAATTGTCGATGCCGTAGCGCCGGCAGAGCGCGTCGAGCGAATTCGGCCCCATCGGATGTTTGCGCCGCGCCATCGACAGGGTATCGACCACCCTCTCCGGCAGGATCGGCGGCAAACCGATCCGCGCGAATTCGGCATTGATGAAGCCCATATCGAAGGTGGCGTTGTGGGCGATCCACTTGGCATCGCCGAAGAAGGTCAGGATTTCTTCGGCAACGTCGGCGAAAGGCTTCTTGTCCTTCAGGAACTCGTCGGTGATGCCGTGCACGGCGAGCGCATCCGGATGAACCTTCTGATCTCCCGGATTGATGAAGATATGGATCACGTTGCCTGTGGGGAAATGGTTGAAGAGCTCGATGCCGCCGATTTCGATGATGCGGTCGGCGCGGTTGTCGAGGCCGGTGGTTTCCGTATCGAAGATGATCTCACGCATTCCGGAAATCTCCCTTGGCAATCCGCGTTTTCAGGTCGGCGACGATCTCGAGCACTCGTTTTCTCGTGACTGCGATCTTCTGGCTGGTGTCGATCAGATAATCGGCCCGGCGGCGCTTTTCGGCGTCCGGCGTCTGACGGGAGAGAATCATATCGAATTTTTCCTCGGTCATCCCTGGTCGCGCAAGCACCCTCTGGCGCTGAATCTGTGGATCGGCGCTGACAACGACGATGACGTCGACTCTTTCCTCGGCGCCGGTTTCGAAGAGCAAAGGAATATCGAGCAATACCATCTCGGCGCCAGCGGCGCGCTGTCGCGCCAGAAATTCCGTCTCGCGTTTGCGAACCAGCGGATGGACGATCGCCTCCAGCCGTTTGAAGCCGTCGGGATCAAGAGCAAGCTGGCGGCCGAGCTCATGCCGGTCGACCGCACCATCCTTCATTGTGCCGGGAAAAGCAGCATCCACCAGGGGTGCAGCCTCACCGGTATAGAGATCGTGGACCACGGCATCGGAATCGTTCAACGGAATTCCCGCCTCGGCGAAGAGCTTTGCCGCCGTCGATTTTCCCATGGCGATGGAGCCGGTGAGGCCGATCGTCAGCATCAGTGCCCGTCCATATCGGCGATGATAAGCTCGCGCAGTGCCGCGTCGACGACCGGACGCTGGCCGAACCATTTCTCGAAGCCCGGCGCGGCCTGGTGCAGAAGCATGCCGAGACCATCGACGACGGGAAATCCCTGCGCTTCCGCCTGCGCCAGGATCGGCGTCTTCAGCGGGATATAGACGATATCGGTAACGACGGCCTCGGCTGCAAGCGGCGTGAAATCGAGGTGCGGTGCGGCCTCGCCGTCCATGCCGAGCGAGGTGGTGTTGATGAAGAGACCGGCGCCTTTCATGACTTCGGCAAGTGCGCCGGCCGGGTGGGCCCGAACTTTCGGGCCAAAGCGGTCCGCCAGCTCACGCGCCCGTTCGACGGTGCGATTGACGACGTGGATCTCCCTGAAACCGCGATCGCGGACCGCCTGGATAATCGCCCGGCTGGCACCCCCGGCGCCAAAGACGACCGCCGTGTCATGCCGGTCCCAGCCCGGATGACGTTCGTCGAGATTGGCAGTGAAGCCGCGACCGTCGGTATTCGTCGCATGCAGGACGCCATCCTCCAGCCAGAGCGTATTCGAAGCACCGAGTTCACGCGACAAGGCATCCGGCTTATCGGCGAGCGTGAAAGCCAGTTCCTTGTGGGGAATGGTGACATTGCCGCCGACGAAGCCGGAGCTGCCATCTTTCAGCGTGGCGATGAAATCGGCAAAGGCCTCGGGTGCCACTTCATGGGCGCGGTAGCTGCCTGGCAAGCCGAGCGTCTTCAACCAATATCCGTGGATCAACGGCGAGCGCGAGTGTTTGATAGGAAAGCCCGTGACAAACGCTTCCGGTCCGAATGTTTCACGTGAATCACCCATCGATCGCTCCGAGATCTCGCAATTTTTTCAAGAGCGGCAGCATCGGCAGGCCGAGAATGGTGAAATAATCACCCTCGATTTTCTCGAAAAGCTGAATGCCCTCACCCTCCAACTGATAGGCGCCGACGCTGGAAAGCGCCCTGTCGCCGACGCGTGCCAGGTGCCTGGCGATGAAATCCGCCGTCAACGGCCGCATCGTCAGTTCCGCATGGGCGAGATGCTGCCACAGAACCACGCCATTGCTGACGATTGCGACAGCGCTGTTCAGTCGGTGGGTCGTTCCCGAAAGGGCTTGAAGGTGATTCGCCGCGTCGACCATGTCTTTCGGCTTATGAAAGACCCGGTCGCCAAGCGACATCGTCTGATCCGAACCGATAACCAAGCTGTCCGGAAAACGGCTGCCGACATCCTCGGCCTTGGCCTTGGCCAGGACAAGGGCGACGGCATCCGGCGTTGCGCCGGCGTTTTCCAGCGGGGCTTCGACCGCTCTTTCATCGATGTTGGCGGCATGCGCCTCGAAGGATAGACCGGCATTTTCCATCAGCATCCGTCGAAAGGGGCTCGATGATGCAAGGATGAGTTTGGGTATCATGGCTTCCTCGGGCTGCCGGCTTCGGTCAGCGCTTAGCGCAGCTTCGGGCGCAGGGCAACGATTGCCGCGGCGGTTTCCTCGATTGAGCGGCGCGTAACGTCGATCAGCGGCCAGTTGTGGCGGGCGCAGAGCGAGCGGGCATATTTCAGCTCCTCGGAGATCGCGGCGCGGTCGGTATAATGTTCGCGATCAAAACCCTGCGTCGCCCCGAGCACACGGTTTTCCCGCACCTGGGAAATACGGTCGGTGGTGGCGATCAGGCAGACGATCAACGGTTTGCTCGCGATGAACAGGCTCTCCGGCAAGGGCACGCCATAGACGATCGGAATGTTCGCCGTCTTGATGCCGCGGTTGGCGAGGTAGATGCTGGTCGGTGTTTTCGACGTGCGGCTGATGCCGATGATAACGACGTCGGCATCGTTGTAGTCGTCCGGCATCTGACCGTCGTCGTGATCCATGGTGAAATTCAGCGCTTCGATCCGCGCGAAGTAGCCGGCATTCATCACATGCTGGGCGCCGACCCGGCGGCGCGACGGGGCGCCCAGATAGATCTGGAAGGCATTCATCACCGGCTCCAGCACGTTCACCGAGGCGACACCCATTTCGACGCAGCGCTCGTCGATCAGGCTCGCAAGCTCCCGGTCGACGATCGTGTAGAGCACGATGCCCGGCGCCTCGTCGATCGCCTGCAGAACCGGCAGCAGCTGTTTGCGGTTGCGGATCAGCGGATAGACATGTTCGATCGGCTGAGCCGATCGGAACTGTGCCGATGCGGCGCGGCCGGCGGAGATCAGAGTCTCTCCCGTTGAGTCAGAAATCAGATGCAGATGAAAGAAGTTCGTTCTGTTCTCCACGCTATTTTCCGCTGCCTGTTGAAAAGACTGGATGAAACAGAGCTACGGCGGCGAGGCCGTCTCGGGCAAGGGAAAACATGCCGGCTTATCCACATTTCGAATTTTGCAGATCGGTTTCAGCAGGCTCTGTGGATGACGGGGAACAGGTTGAGTTTGCCGGAACTGGTCCACAGCTTATCCACAAGCGCTGGGAAAATCGGCCGCCCAGAAGGATTTGGAATCATTTTCAGATTCGGCTTCTCCCCGGAATTTCGGCAGAATGAGGAAAATCGCTGCGATGTTTTTTGCCGGCACGCGACAAATGGCATCGGCGGTGGATGGATTTTAATCCTTGATAGACACCGACTCTAAGAAATAGAAACCTTTTAAAATATCTTTGATTTTTTATAGGGAAGAAGCGCTTGAGCGACACGCGCCGAAAGATCATGAGGGTTCTGGATGGCGAAAGCCTCTCCCCTCCTCCTCTCTGGCTGATGAGACAGGCGGGACGTTATCTCCCGGAATATCGAGAGACACGGGCAAAGGCCGGAAGTTTCCTCGATCTCTGCTACACGCCCGATCATGCCGTCGAAGTGACATTGCAGCCGATCCGCCGCTACGGCTTCGATGCCGCCATTCTGTTTTCCGATATCCTGGTCATCCCCGACGCGATGAAACGGAATGTCCGGTTTACCGAAGGCCACGGCCCGGAGATGGATCCGATCGATGAAGAGGGTATCGGCAGATTGAATGGCGAAGAGGTTGTCGATTATCTCAGGCCGGTTCTGGAGACGGTGCGGCGGCTGCGTGGGGAACTGCCTGATGAGACGACGCTGCTCGGCTTCTGCGGCGCGCCCTGGACGGTTGCGACCTATATGATCGCCGGTCACGGCACGCCGGATCAGGCGCCTGCCCGCCTCTTCGCCTACAGGTATCCCCGCGCCTTCGAGCATCTCCTGATGCTGCTGGCCGACGTCTCGGCCGATTATCTTGTCGCTCAGATCGATGCCGGCGCCGATGCCGTGCAGATCTTCGATTCCTGGGCCGGCGTTCTCGGTGAGAAGGAATTCGAGTCCTTCGCGCTCCGGCCGGTCGCGCGAATGATCGCTTCGGTCAAATCGCGGCGGCCTAAGGCGCGCATCATTGCCTTTGCCAAGGGCGCCGGTTACCAGCTGAAGTCCTATCGCCAGAGGACCGGCGCCGATGCGATCGGCCTCGACTGGTCGGTACCGCTGGCCTTTGCCGCTGAGCTTCAGAAAGACGGGCCGGTGCAGGGCAACCTCGATCCGATGCGCGTCGTTGCCGGCGGCCGGGCGCTGGAAGAGGGTATCGACGATATTCTGCAGCATCTCGGCAATGGGCCGCTGATCTTCAATCTCGGTCACGGCATCACGCCGCAGGCCGATCCCGAGCATGTGCGGCTGCTGGTCGATCGCGTGCGGGGTGGGTGGATGCGTGGGGGCGCGTGACGATGGAAAGGCAGACGGACCGGAGACCCGGCGCGTACGCCCGGCGCCGAGCCCATTTTGCGTTGGCCTTCTTCGCGCTGATGGCGGTCGGGCTTTTCGCCTGGAATCCCGACAATCTCTATCTCTGGATCAAGGCGCTGCATATCATTGCGGTCATTTCCTGGATGGCCGGCTTGTTCTATATGCCGCGGCTGTTCATCTACCACACCGATGCCGAACCGGGTTCGGTGCAATCGGAAACCTTCAAGGTGATGGAGCGCAGGCTGCTTCGAATCATCATGACGCCGGCAATGATGCTGACCTGGATTTTCGGCCTCTATCTCGCCTGGTCGGTCTATGGATTCCAGGGTGGCTGGCTGCATGCGAAGATCGGTCTCGTCGTATTGTTGACCGGCGTTCATATGTTTTTCAGCCGCGCGGTCGGAGCGTTCGAGCGGGATGAAAATCGCCGTTCCGCCCGTTATTGGCGGTTCATGAACGAGGCGCCGACAGTGCTGATGATCGTCATCGTGATCCTCGTCGTGGTGAAGCCATTCTGAGGCAAAATCACCCTCAGGTTAAATTTGCTTCATTTTAAGCAGCCCTCTTGCGGCAGCGATCACGAGTCGCTATTTTCCGCGCATCTCATCTACGTGGCATGTGTGTAGAGTTCAGTCGTCTGCGAGCCCTTCGCAGTACCGAATACGACCCAACATCGCCTTTCCCCTTTGAAATTGAAAAGAGTATTGGTCACTTCATGGCTGAAATGAAGCTTCAGGAACTTAAGAGCAAATCCCCGACGGATCTTCTGGCTTTCGCCGAATCGCTCGAGGTCGAGAATGCCAGCACGATGCGCAAGCAGGAGCTGATGTTTGCCATCCTCAAAATGCTCGCCAGCCAGGATGTCGAAATTATCGGCGAAGGTGTCGTCGAGGTGCTGCAGGACGGGTTTGGTTTCCTGCGTTCCGCCAATGCAAACTATCTGCCGGGTCCCGACGATATTTATATCTCGCCGTCGCAGATTCGCCGTTTCTCCCTGAAAACCGGCGATACGGTCGAGGGACCGATCCGTGGACCGAAGGAAGGCGAGCGTTATTTCGCGCTGCTCAAGGTCAACACCATCAATTTCGACGATCCGGAAAAGATCCGTCACAAGGTTCACTTCGACAATCTGACGCCGCTCTATCCGAACGAGCGTTTCAAGATGGAACTCGATATTCCCACTTCCAAGGATCTGTCGCCCCGTGTGATCGATCTGGTGGCGCCGCTCGGCAAGGGCCAGCGCGGATTGATCGTGGCGCCTCCCCGCACCGGTAAGACCGTGCTGTTGCAGAACATTGCGCACTCGATCACGGCAAACCATCCGGAATGCTACCTCATCGTCCTGCTGATCGACGAACGCCCCGAGGAAGTGACCGACATGCAGCGCTCCGTCCGGGGCGAAGTCATCTCCTCGACCTTCGACGAACCGGCTGTGCGCCACGTCCAGGTGGCGGAAATGGTCATCGAAAAGGCGAAGCGCCTGGTCGAGCATGGGCGCGATGTCGTCATCCTGCTCGATTCGATCACCCGCCTCGGCCGCGCCTACAACACCGTCGTTCCCTCTTCCGGCAAGGTCCTGACCGGCGGTGTCGATGCCAACGCCCTGCAGCGGCCGAAGCGCTTCTTCGGCGCGGCACGTAATATCGAAGAAGGCGGCTCACTGACCATCATCGCCACGGCGCTGATCGATACCGGCAGCCGTATGGATGAAGTCATCTTCGAAGAGTTCAAGGGTACCGGCAACTCGGAAATCGTTCTCGACCGCAAGGTCGCCGACAAGCGCATCTTCCCGGCGATGGACATCCTGAAGTCCGGCACCCGCAAGGAGGACCTCCTTGTTCCACGCCAGGATCTGCAGAAGATCTTCGTGCTTCGCCGTATCCTGGCGCCGATGGGCACGACGGATGCGATCGAATTCCTGATCGACAAGCTCAAGCAGACGAAGAACAATTCCGACTTCTTCGACTCGATGAATACGTAATCCTTAGCCGGATTCAGCTTAAGCGCCTGGCGTTGACTCGATCGATGCGATGCGCTTTGGCTCCTTGTTTTACGCATGTCGTGCGGAACTGCTGCCCACTGCCGGGGCGGCACGCAATGATCAGAGCTGGAGACATCGTCACGATGTCGCCAGCTTTTTCCATTTGAGAGGGATCAATTCGGATTCCAACCGACGGACCAGCGATATGGCCATGTTGACTGATACGATATTTGCGCTCTCGAGTGGTTCCCCGCCCTCGGGCGTTTCGATCGTTCGAATCAGTGGCCCGGCGACCCGGGAGCTGTTGACCAGGCTGGTCGGATCGGTGCCGGTTGACCGGCATGCTTCTTACAGAACGATTCGGACTCGTAACAACCAGCCGATCGACAATGGCCTCGTACTGTTTTTTCCGGCCCCGAATTCCTTTACCGGCGAGGATGTCGCCGAGCTGCAGATCCATGGCAGCCGAGCCGTGCTGGCGGCGCTGTTTCACGCGCTTGGCGCGGTTCCAGGTGTGCGGATGGCGGTCGAGGGCGAGTTCTCGCGCCGGGCTTTTGAAAATGGCAAGCTTGATCTCGTCGAGGTCGAAGGCTTGGCCGATCTGATCGGCGCCGAGACCGAGATGCAGCGACGCCTTGCGATCGAGCATAGCGCCGGCGGGCTTTCCGCCATTTACGATTCGTGGGCGGAACGGTTGACGCGAGCCCGGGCGCTGATCGAAGCGGAACTCGATTTTCCCGATGAGGACGATGTTCCCGGCTCGGTGTCGGACATGGTCTGGGCCAATATGGCAAAGCTTCACACCGAGATCACAGAACACTTGGCTGCGGCGTCGGCGGGCGAGGTCATCAGGGATGGCTTCAAGGTCGTCATCGCCGGCGCGCCGAATGCGGGGAAATCCAGCCTGCTGAACGCTCTGGCACGCCGCGACGTGGCGATCGTCACGGAGCTCGCCGGAACGACGCGCGATGTTCTGCAGGTTGATCTCGACATTGACGGTTACCTGATCAAGCTCTACGACACTGCGGGCCTTCGGGAGGCGGAAGACAGGGTCGAAATGGAAGGCGTACGCCGCGCCCGCGTTGCGCTGCGTGATGCCGATCTCGTTCTGTTGCTGGTCGACATGGCAAATCCCCTGATCCCCGACGACTTGGACCAGGCCTTGCCGCATGTTACTGTCGGTACGAAAAAGGATCTCATCGATGTCGGCACAGGTCGATATGACCTCCAGATCTCGACGGCGACGGGCGATGGTCTGCCGGAGTTGCGGCGGTTGATCGGCACTCTAGTCGCCGAACGTTTCGGCGGCCTGTCCATGGCGATCCCGAGCCGGCAACGGCATAAGGATTCGCTAGCGAAATGTTTATTGGCGCTGGACGCGGCGATTTCAGAAACAGGCGTGGATCTTGAATTGCGGACCGAACAGCTGCGAACCGCGGCGGAATATCTGGGTAGGATTACCGGAAGAGTTGATGTCGAGCAGCTGCTCGGGGTGATCTTTTCGGAGTTTTGTATCGGCAAATGATTCACGTGAAACCTTGAGCCCTCGGGTTTCACGTGAAACGTCTGCTGGAATGGAGTTTGAGATGAGCGACAATGTCTACGATGTGATCGTCATCGGTGGCGGCCATGCGGGTTCGGAGGCTGCCAATGCGGCTGCGCGCCTCGGTGCTAAAACCGCTCTGGTGACCCATAGGCGGGATACGATTGGCGTGATGTCCTGCAATCCGGCGATTGGCGGGCTCGGCAAAGGCCATCTGGTGCGTGAGATCGATGCCATGGATGGTCTGATGGGTCGCGTTGCCGACGCCGCAGGCATTCAATTCCGGATGTTGAACAAGAAGAAAGGCGCCGCAGTCCGCGGTCCACGGACGCAGGCCGATCGGAAACTCTATCGTCTGGCGATGCTGGCGGCGATCGAAGCGACGCCCGGCCTAGATATCGTCGAGGGTGACGCGTTTGATCTGGACATTGCCGATGGACGGGTCACCGGCGTTGTCATGAAGGATGGCCGGACCTTCAGGACGCCCGCAGTGGTTTTGACCACCGGCACCTTCTTGCGCGGGCTCATTCATATCGGTTCGGAGAAAACACCGGCCGGCCGCGTCGGTGAAGCCCCTTCGATTGGATTGTCCGCCACCCTGGCCAGGCTCGGGCTGCAGTTGGGGCGTTTGAAAACCGGAACGCCGGCGCGGCTGGATGGAAAGACGATCGACTGGCAAGCGGTGGGCCGTCAGGGGGCTGATGCAGACCTTATCCCCTTCTCGTTTATGACCGACGCAATCACCACCCCGCAGATCGAGTGTGGGGTCACCAGGACAACTGACGCAACGCACCGCGTCATTGTCGACAACATCATGCGATCGGCGATGTATTCCGGTCAGATCGAGGGTGTCGGTCCGCGCTATTGCCCGTCTATCGAAGACAAGCTGGTAAAGTTCGGCGAACGCGATGGACATCAGGTCTTTCTGGAACCTGAAGGGCTCGATGACGATACCGTCTATCCGAACGGGATCTCGACCTCTCTTCCGGCGGAGGTCCAAGCCGAATTTATCAAGACGATTCCCGGTCTCGAAAAAGCTCGGATTCTCCAACCGGGTTATGCGATCGAATATGACCATGTCGATCCGCGAGAGCTGACACCGTCGCTGGAGGTCAAGCGGCTGAAAGGTCTCTTCCTCGCCGGCCAGATCAACGGCACCACTGGCTATGAGGAAGCAGCGGCGCAGGGCTTGGCGGCGGGACTGAATGCTGCGTTGCGAAGCAACGATTCGGAGCCGTTCCATTTTAGCCGAACCAGCTCCTATATCGGCGTGATGATCGACGATCTGACATCCCGTGGCGTTACGGAACCGTATCGAATGTTCACCTCCCGGGCGGAGTACCGCCTGACTCTTCGCGCTGACAATGCCGATATGCGCCTGACCCCGTTGGCAATGCAGCTGGGCTGCGTCAGCAGCGAGCGCCAGCGGCGATTTACCGCCTATCAGACGGATATCGGCGCCGGCCGATCACTGCTGCAATCGCTGGCGGTGACGCCGAACGAGGCGCGACGCGCCGGCTTGAATATCAATCTGGATGGCCAGCGCCGAACGGCGTATGATCTTCTATCTTATCCAAATTATGATTTTGCCGCGCTTCGGCATGTCTGGCCGGAGGCCCTTGCCGGAATCGCACCAAAGATTGCGGAAGCATTGGAAATCGAAGCGGGTTATTCAGTATACCTGGATAGGCAGGCATCCGCCATTGCCGATCAGCAGCGCGACGAGGAACGGCAGATCCCCGCCGATTTTGACTACGGCGCCCTCGCCGGCCTGTCGAACGAACTCAAGCTGAAGCTGAATGCAGTGCGGCCTTTCAACATTGCCCAGGCTGCCATTGTCGAGGGTATGACGCCGGCAGCCATCGCGTTGCTGCTTGTGCACCTGCGTCGACTGCATTCTTCGACACGTCAGACTGCCTGATTACCAGATTGAGAGTCTTTCAGAATGGAATTAAACGGCTTGCGTGTTTCACGTGAAACACAGGAACGGCTCCAGCACTTCGCAACGCTCTTTCAGAAGTGGGCTAAAACCATCAATCTGGTGGCGCCGTCGACGCTTGATGATCTATGGCATCGGCATATCGCCGATAGCAGCCAGATTTTTCAGATCCATCCGCAACCGACCACTTGGGTCGATCTTGGAAGCGGCGGCGGTTTCCCCGGGGTGATTACCGCGATCTACTTGGCTGAATTGCGGGACGGGTGGGTCCACCTGGTCGAGAGCAACCACAAAAAAGCAGCGTTTCTGCGGACGGCGCTGCGGGAGACGGATGCGCGCGGGAGCGTGCATCCTATCCGAATCGAGGATGCGGCTGTCGAAATCCGCGATTGCGGCGCAATTTCCGCCCGAGCTCTCGCCGATCTCGACGGACTGATCGGATATTCGGCCCCCTGGATGCTAGGCAATGACAATTGTCGTGGCTTTTTTCATAAAGGCCGGGATTACCTGAGGGAAATCGACAAAGCACGTGGTCGGTGGGAATTCGATCTGTTAGAACATAAGAGCGCCGTCGAGCGGGAATCTGTTATTTTGGAAATATCAAATCTCCGGCGCTTGGTTTAACAGATCGGATATTGCTGCAATGGCTGGCGAACGACACCGAATAATCACCATCGCAAATCAGAAGGGCGGCGTTGGTAAAACCACCACCGCGATCAATCTGGCAACGGCCCTTGCCGCTATCGGTGAGCGTGTCTTGATCGTCGATCTCGATCCGCAGGGTAATGCCAGCACCGGCCTCGGCATCGATCGCCGCGACCGGAAACTCTCCTCCTATGACCTTATGGTGGGGGAGCGTAGCATCACTGACGTCACCCTCGAAACAGCAGTGCCGAACCTTTTCATTGTTCCTTCGACGATGGATCTGCTTGGTATCGAGATGGAGATTTCGCAGCAGAGCGACCGGGTGTTCAAATTGCGCAAGGCGCTGTCGTCGCCCGAGGCAATGGCGTTTTCCTATATTCTTCTGGATTGCCCGCCGTCGTTCAATCTGCTGACGATGAATGCCATGGCGGCAGCGCATTCCGTGCTAGTGCCGCTGCAGTGTGAATTCTTCGCGCTGGAGGGGTTGAGCCAGTTGCTTGAGACCGTCAGCCAGGTTCGTCGGACGGTTAATCCGCGCCTGGATATTCAAGGGATCGTCCTGACGATGTTCGATGCGCGCAACAATCTTGCCCAGCAAGTGGTCAATGATGTTCGCACGCATCTCGGCGAAAAGGTTTATCACACGTTAATTCCGCGCAATGTCCGGGTTTCCGAGGCGCCCTCCTACGGCAAGCCGGCTATTCTTTATGATCTGAAATGCGCGGGCAGTCAGGCCTATCTGCAGCTGGCCTCCGAGGTCATCCAAAGGGAACGTCAAAGGCTGGCCGCCTAATATCATATCAGGAGCGTAGGTGAGTGTAGATCATGAATGACGACGTATCGAAGAGGCGATTGGGCCGTGGCCTTGCAGCGCTGATTGGGGAAATGGATCAGCCTGTCCCGGTGGAAGCTGAGCGGACTGTCAGTGCCGACAGAATGATCCCGATCGAGTTTGTCAGCCGCAATCCCCGCAATCCCCGTCGTTTTTTTGATGACGCTGAACTGCATGATCTTGCAAGTTCTATTCGCCAGCACGGGATCGTGCAGCCGATCGTCGTGCGAACGATGGACCGGGACCGATACGAAATCATTGCCGGCGAACGCCGTTGGCGAGCAGCCCAGCTGGCCGGGTTGATTGAGATCCCGGTGATTATCCGGGATGTCGACGACAAGACGGCGTTGGAGATCGCCATTGTCGAAAACGTACAACGAGCGGATCTCAATGCGCTTGAAGAAGCCCTGGGTTATGAGCAGCTTATTGCCGAGTATGGCTATACCCAGAATGATCTCGGCGAAATCATCGGCAAAAGCCGCAGCCATGTCGCCAACTCCCTGCGCCTGTTGAAACTGCCCGATCCCGTGCGCGACATGCTTGCCGCCGGCAGCCTGTCGGCTGGTCATGCCCGCGCGCTGGTTTCTACCCCCGACCCGGCAAGCCTTGCCCGCACGATCGTCGCCAAGGGCATGTCGGTCCGTGACGCGGAAAAGCTGGCGCAAAACAATATCAAGGCGCAATCGGAGCCGCAGCAGCCGGCGTTGCGGCGAGATCAGAAGGATTCCGACACGCTGGCCTTGGAGCGAACGCTTTCCGATGCGCTCGGCCTTGATGTCTCGATCAATCACAAGACCAGCGGTGGCCAGATTAAAATTTCCTACAAGTCGCTTGAGCAGCTCGAGGAAATCTGCCGCTTGCTTGAGAGGCGGTAGTCAAAGCGCGTCGCATCAAACTTCATGCGAGGCGGTTTTTTCCACGCATGTCTTTATTCTAGAACCCTGCCCACTCCGAGCGACACGCATAGAGCGGGCCGCCGTCGAGCTGATTTAGGCGGCCCCGCACTCCCGGTCGCTAGGCGGATTTGCGAACGGATTGAAGGGTGGTGGAGAGAAGCGTCTGCATCGCAACGCTGTCTTCAAGAACCTGCCGCCGCCGGCTTTGCAGAATCGCGGCCTGCAGACGACTGGATTCACGAGCGATGCTCTCCGCGGTCCAATGCCGTAGGGCCTGTTCTATGATCGGCTTGCGGCGGAAATGCAGATGACGACCCAGCGTCTGCATGACCTGAGGCGCCTGCAGGCGTTTTTCTTCCATTTCGGCGCGCATGGTGTCGAGAAGCTGAAACTGCTTGAGGCAGGCCTGCAGCACCAGAAAGATCGCGGTTTTCGAGCTGGTGATCTTCTGCATGGCGTGCAGAAAGGCGTTGAGATCGCCACTCAGGATGGCATCGACGGCATCGTCTACCGAGATCGCGCTCGCATCGCCGATTATTTCGGTAACGTGATGTTCTTCGATCGTGGGGAAGCCGCGACAATAGAGGGCAAGTTTACGCACCTCGTTGCGGGAAGCGATACGGTCGCCGCCGATCAATGCGATCAGCGCCTGGCGCGCAGCCGGCGTGATGCCGAGCTTTTCTGCGCCAAGTTCCATGTCGATCAAGGCATTCAGGGCGCGGCTGTCATCGGCGTAAGACGGGATCATCATGATCGATCGCGCCGTCTCGGCTGTCTTGCGAAGCAGGGAGCCCTTCTTCAAGTCTCCGGCTTCCACGATCAGATGGGCGGCTTCAAGTGGTTTTTCGGCGAGCAGCGCCAAGGGATCGACTAGATATTTCTCATTGGCGGCGCCGCGGATCCAGATCAGTTTCTCGCCACCGAACAATCCGATAGATTGAACCTCGTCGACCAATCGTCCGGGATCCTTCTGCAGGTCGCCGATATCGAGTTTGGTCAGCGAGAAGGGATCATCAAGCGCGACACCGGTCTTGCCGGCAAGCTGACCAGCACGTTCGGAAACGAGGCCGCGATCTGGCCCGTAAATGACGAAGATCCGATAATTCCCGGCTGATTTCTGCAGGAAGGTCTCAAATTCGTGGGATTTTATCTCCGCCACATCTCAGCCCTCAGCGGCTAAGCGCAGCGGCGATATCGGCTCCCACAAATTCCGCCACCTGATCCGCCGCGCGGTTCTGGGCATCACGGATTGCCCGCTGCTTGGCGAATTCCTGGTCCGGGAAATCCACCAGCGCCGTGGTCGCGCGGCTGCCCGCCTTGATGACATGATTGTCGGTCGTCGCACGCAGCGTGTAGGTGACGGTGACGGTCACACGACCGGCTTTCGACGTGTCGGAGGATTCGGCGAGCAGCGTATCGGCAACCGCCGCTGTGGCGTGTAGTTCGACCTGGTATTGCGGGTTTACCGCTTCGCCGGCACCACGTGACGCCAGGAAGATCAGGCGATTTCGAACCTGCTGCTCGACCCGGCTGCCTGCCTCGGAAAAGCCGACCGAAGACAGTTTCTCAACCACACCTGAGTTCTCGGAGTAAAGCGGCCGGACCTGGCAGGCAGAGAGAAAAGCCGCGGCGGCAAGGATCATGGCGACGCCGGCATTGCGGGTGATATCAGACGACAATGTTCACAATCCTTTGGGGAACCACGATGATCTTCTTCGGTGCCTGTCCGTTCAGCGCGTTCTTCACCGTATCCAGTTCCAGCACGGCGTCGGTGACGGCATTCTGATCTGCATCGCGAGAAATTGTCAATTCAGCGCGCTTCCTGCCGTTGATCTGTACGGGCAGGACGACATCATTTTCGGTGACGAGCGTTTCGTCGTATCGCGGCCAGCCGGTCCGGGCAAGCAGCCCTTCATTGCCGAGTGCCGTCCAGCATTCCTCAGCCAGATGCGGCGTCATCGGCGCGACCAGTTGGATCAGGATCTCGGCGGCATCGCGCACCGCCGCGCGATAGGCGACATCACCCTCGCCGGCCGCAACCCTGGTCATCGGCGCGGCCAGCGCATTCACCAGTTCATAGATTCGGGCGACGGCCTTGTTGAACCAGAGCTTGTCATAATCGTTCTCGACGGCCTTCAGGGTCTTGTGGGCAGCCTGCGAGATCGACAGCGCTTCCCCCTCGGTTGCCGGCCTCGGGGCGACGGCGGAGAGCGCCTCTGCGGCTTCGGAAATCAACCGCCACAGACGCTGGGTGAAACGATGGGCACCTTCGACGCCGGCCTCGGACCAGATGACGTCGCGCTCCGGCGGGGAGTCGGACAGAACGAAGAAACGGGCGGTATCGGCGCCGTAGGAGGCAATGATATCATCGGGATCGACGACGTTCTTTTTTGACTTCGACATTTTCTCGATCGAGCCGATCGCAACTTCTTCATTGCTCGTCAGCAGGAAGGCCCGACGTTTGCCGTCGAGCTCATCGATGCGGATATCGGCCGGCGCCACCCATTCGCGGCTAGCTCCGGTGCCGCGGCTGTAGGTTTCATGGACCACCATGCCCTGGGTGAAGAGACCCTTGAAGGGTTCCGTGGCAGCGACATGGCCGGTCTCGCGCATGGCGCGGGTGAAGAAGCGGGAATAGAGCAGGTGCAGGATCGCGTGCTCGATGCCGCCGATATACTGATCGACCGGCAGCCAACGGTTTGCCGCCTCGGGATCGGTCGGCTTTCCTTCCCAGGGGGCAGTGAAGCGGGTGAAATACCAGCTCGAATCGACGAAGGTGTCCATCGTATCCGTCTCGCGGCGCGCATCCTTGCCGCAGGTCGGGCAGGAGACGTGACGCCAGGTCGGATGCCGATCAAGCGGATTGCCGGGTTGGTCGAAGGTGACGTCGTCGGGCAGCTTGACCGGCAGGTCTTTCTTCGGCACCGGCACAACGCCGCAATCATCGCAATGGATGACCGGGATCGGGCAGCCCCAATAACGCTGCCGGGAAATGCCCCAGTCGCGCAGACGGAAATTGACCTTGCGCTCACCCTGCGGCGCATTGCCGAGCGAAGTGGCCGACAGCCGGTCGGCAACGATATTGAAGGCCTCTTCCGTCGTCTTGCCGTCGAGGAAGCGTGAATTGATCATCACGCCATCACCATCATAGGCTGTATCGGCGATGGAGAAGCTTGCAGCATCCCCATCTCTCGGCATGACGACGGCCACAATAGGCAGTCCATATTTGCGGGCAAAATCAAGGTCGCGCTGGTCGCCCGAAGGGCAGCCGAAGATCGCGCCCGTGCCGTAATCCATCAGAACGAAATTGGCGATATAGACAGGCAGTTCCCAGCAGGGATCAAGCGGATGCCTGACGCGGATGCCTGTGTCCATGCCCTTCTTTTCAGCGGTTTCGAGCGCTGCGAGCGAGGTGCCGGCACGGCGGCACTCCTCGCAGAAGGCTTCGATCGCCGGATCTTTCGCGGCGGCATCCTTCGCCAGCGGATGATCGGCTGAGATCGCCAGGAAGGAGGCGCCGAACAGCGTGTCCGGGCGGGTCGTATAGACGGTGATTTCACTCTCGCCGGCAGGCGCCGTTTCCGGCACGATCTCCCAGCGGATGGTCAGGCCTTCCGAGCGGCCGATCCAGTTCTTCTGCATCAGCCGCACTTTTTCCGGCCACTGGTCGAGCGTATCCAGCGCGTCGAGCAGATCCTGGCTGAAATCGGTGATCTTGAAGAACCATTGCGTCAGTTCACGCTGTTCGACCAGCGCGCCGGAGCGCCAGCCGCGACCGTCGATCACCTGCTCGTTGGCGAGCACGGTATTGTCGACCGGGTCCCAGTTGACCTTCGACTGCTTGCGGTAGACCAGCCCTTTCTCGAGGAAATCCAGGAACAGATGCTGCTGGTGCTGGTAATATTCGACGTCGCAGGTGGCGAATTCGCGGCTCCAGTCCAGCGAAAGCCCCATGGCCTTCAGCTGCGCCTTCATCGAGCCGATGTTCTGATAGGTCCAGGAGGCAGGATGCACGCCGCGTTCCATGGCGGCGTTCTCCGCCGGCATGCCGAAGGCGTCCCAGCCCATCGGATGCAGCACGTTGTAGCCGCGGGCGCGTTTGTAGCGGGCGACGACATCGCCCATGGCGTAATTGCGAACATGGCCCATATGGATGCGCCCCGATGGATAGGGGAACATTTCGAGGACGTAATATTTTTCGCGCGGATCGGCATTGTCGGTCTCGAAGACCTTGTCTTCATTCCATTTCTGCTGCCAGCGGGGCTCGGCATCGCGCGGATTATAACGTTCGGTGGCCATTGTATTCGATATTCCGGAAAATCAGGGGAGGTTGGTCGAGACCTTCACCATGAAACCACCGTAGCGTCAAGTTTTGCAGGCGCTGCAAGCGCCCGATCTTGATTCTGGCCGGGCGATTTCGCGGTAGCGGGTCTTGGCAAGCACAGAATGGCTGGCTAGTTCATTGCCATCACTCTCATGCGGAAATGTCGAGGCAGAACGATGGAACTTCAACAGCGCTTGAACGACGTGCGGACGCGGATTGCCGCCGGGGAACGCCAGGCGGGTCGTCCAGCCGGTTCCGTTCGGCTCGTCGCGGTGTCGAAAACCTTCGAGGCGGAAGCGATCCGTCCAGCCATCGAAGCCGGCCAGCGCGTTTTCGGCGAGAACCGGGTGCAGGAGAGCCAGGGCAAGTGGCCGGCGCTGAAAGCCGAGCAGCAGGATATCGAATTGCATCTGATCGGACCGCTGCAATCGAACAAGGCGGCCGACGCGGTAGCGCTTTTCGATGTCATCGAGACGGTGGACCGGGAAAAGATCGCCCGCGCGCTTGCTGAGGAGATGAAGCGGCAAGGCAAAAAGACGCGGCTCTACATCCAGGTCAATACCGGGCTCGAGCCGCAGAAGGCCGGCATCGCTCCTGACGACACGCCAGCCTTCGTCTCTCTCTGCCGCGACGAGCTTGGCCTTTCTATCGAAGGTTTGATGTGCATTCCGCCGGCGGAGGAAAATCCCGGGCCGCATTTCGCCCTGCTGGCCAGGCTCGCGCTCAAATGCGGCGTCGAAAAACTTTCGATGGGCATGTCGGGCGATTACGAGACGGCGATCGCCTTTGGCGCCACCAGCGTGCGGGTCGGATCGGCTATTTTCGGCGCACGCTAATACGCTGCTTTGGTCGGGCTTCCTGTTCCCCTCCCCTCTGCCTAGATTAACACTTGCATATCCTGGGGAGGAGCAGATGCAGAACGGCTATCATCAGGTCTACGCGGCCTGGAAACGCGATCCCGAAGCCTTCTGGCGCGAAGCAGCCGCCGAGATCGACTGGTTCAAACCGCCGGAGCGGGTTTTTTCGCCGGATGCCGGGGTCTATGGCCGCTGGTTCGAAGGGGCGGAAACCAACACCTGCCACAATTGTCTGGACCGGCATGTCATCGCCGGACGCGGCGGCGAGACAGCTGTTATTTTCGACAGCGCGATGACCGGTGACAAACGCCGTTTCAGCTATGGCGAGGTGCTTGACGAGGTAAAGGCCATCGCCGCGACACTGGTCAACCTCGGCATCGGCAGAGGCGATCGCGTGATCCTCTATATGCCGATGGTCCCGCAGGCGGTGTTTTCGATGCTCGCCTGCGCCCGCATCGGTGCGGTTCACTCCGTCGTCTTCGGAGGCTTTGCCGCGAGCGAACTTGCCGCCCGCATCGACGATTGCAGTGCGAAGCTGGTGATCACCGCAAGCTGCGGGCTCGAGCCCGGCCGCATCGTCGCCTACAAGCCTCTGGTCGACCAGGCGATCGAGATCGCGCGTTCGAAGCCGGGGCGCTGTCTTGTGTTGCAGCGGCCGGAGCTTCCGGCAGATCTCATTGACGGACGCGATGAGGATTTCGAGGCCGCGGTGGCGCGGCATCGCGGCGCCGAGGTCACCTGCGTCTCCGTCAAGGCGACCGATCCGCTCTACATCCTCTATACCTCCGGCACCACGGGCCAGCCGAAGGGAGTCGTGCGCGACAATGGCGGCCATTTGGTCGCGCTCAACTGGTCGATGCGCAATATCTACGGCTTGAAGCCGGGCGAGGTTTTCTGGACGGCTTCGGATATCGGCTGGGTCGTCGGACATTCCTATATCGTCTATGCCCCGCTGATTTCAGGCGTAACCACCGTGATCTTCGAAGGAAAACCGGTGGGCACACCGGATGCGGGCGCCTTCTGGCGGGTCGTTTCGGAGCATCATGTGCGGGTGCTCTTCACGGCGCCGACGGCATTCCGCGCCATCCGCCGGGACGATGGCGACGGGGAACTGATGCGTCAGTATCCGATGCCGGATTTGCGGGGGCTGTTTCTTGCCGGCGAGAGGGCGGACCCGGAGACGCTGAAATGGGCGGAGCGCATGCTCGCCATACCCGTCATCGATCACTGGTGGCAGACGGAGACCGGCTGGCCGATCGCCGCCAATCCGCTCGGCCTCGGCGCCCTTCCCGTCAAGCATGGTTCGCCGGCGCTGCCGATGCCAGGCTATGAGATCGGGGTGCTCGACGATGCCGGCCATCCGATCGAGGCGGGAACGCTCGGCAATATCGTCGTGAAATTGCCCTTGCCGCCCGGCTGCCTGCCGACCCTCTGGAACGCCGACGACCGTTTCCGATCGGCCTATCTCGACGAGTTTCCGGGTTACTACAAGACGGCCGACGCCGGCTATGTCGACGAGGACGGTTATCTCTTCATCATGTCGCGTACCGACGACATCATCAATTGCGCCGGTCATCGCCTCTCGACCGGGGCGATGGAGGAGGTCTGCGCCCGCCATCCCGACGTCGCCGAATGCGCGGTCATCGGTGTGATCGATGCGCTGAAGGGCCAGGCGCCGTGCGGTTTCCTGGTGCTGAAGCGGAATGTATCGCGTGACACGACAGCAATCGAATCAGAGGTCGTGACGATGATTCGCGAATCGATCGGGCCTGTCGCCGCCTTCAAGACGGCCATCATCGTTAACCGGTTGCCGAAGACACGCTCCGGAAAAATCCTGCGCGGCACGATGCAGAAGATCGCCGACGGCATGCCCTGGAAAATGCCCGCAACCATTGATGATCCAACGATTTTGGAGGAAATCGCCGAGGCGTTGCGCCGGCGCGGTCTGGGCTCCCTGCCGATGTGAAATTAAACTTTCGCTAAGGCTAATTGAGGAATTGTTAACTATATCGATGCAAGCATTTGTTAACGGCGATGGCTTGCATAGCAGGCTTTGCATGACGCGCTCGCCGTTACCGGCCTACTGCATAATTCCTTAAATCGGGATCGATCTAAGGAAAATTATACGGCAGTTGAAGTGCTACAGCGCCCTTTGCGCGTCTGAAGACGCACGGCGCTGGAGTCCGGAATGCCCTTTCTCCAAGAGTGTGGAACGGATCATGACAAGCATCCTTACCAACAACGCTGCCATGGCAGCGCTGCAGACTTTGCGCGGCGTAAATGATAGCCTCAAGGACACTCAGGGTCGCGTTTCCTCGGGTTATCGGGTGGAAAAGGCGTCCGACAACGCCGCCTACTGGTCGATCGCCACCACCATGCGTTCGGACAACAAGGCTCTTTCGGCCGTTTCCGACGCGCTCGGGCTTGGCGCGGCCAAGGTCGATACCGCCTATTCGGCCATGTCAAGCGCGCTCGATATCGTCAGCGACATCAAGGCCAAGATCGTCGCCGCCACCGAAAAAGGGGTCGACAAGACGAAGATCCAGCAGGAGCTCGACCAGCTGCAGGAGCAGCTGCTCAGCATCGCCCAGTCGGCGTCTTTCTCCGGTGAAAACTGGGTCGCCGGCGCTTCCGGTACGAAGAGCGTCGTTTCCTCCTTCGTCCGCGATGGCAGCAATGCCGTCTCGGTCAAGATGACGGACTACGTGCTCGATGCAGGAACGCTTGGAAACGTGCTCTTCGGCATGACGAGTACCGGTGCGATCGAGACGTCAAGCGGCATCATCGGCACGGCCTTCAACGGAACCTATGGCGGCACCGTGATCGTCATGGCGTCGATCTATGATCTTGACATTACCGGTTTCACCCAGGGCCAGCTCGATGGAGCCTTGACGGGTGTCGAACTGGTTCTCGGCGCCATGACCGCCGCCGGCTCGGCCCTCGGCTCGATCTCGACCCGCATCCAGCTGCAGGAAAATTTCGTCAGCGGTCTTCGCGATTCGATCGACTCCGGCGTCGGCCGCCTGATCGACGCTGATATGGAAGAGGAATCAAGCAAGCTCTCGGCGTTGCAGACGCAGCAGCAGCTTGCCGTCCAGTCGCTCTCGATCGCCAATAGTTCGGCGCAGAACATCCTGACCCTGTTCCGCAGCTAAAGCGCGTCGCGATCTTTCAGATTCGCTCCCCGCGCTTGAAGTCTTGGTTTGACGCATGTCGTTATCGCAAAACCGCTGCACACTTTTGCGCGACATGCTCTGAAACAGCCAATCCGCAACAAAAAACCCCGCCGGTCAGCTCATACCGGCGGGGTTTTTCGTGAGATACTCAATATCTCAGTACTGATCGTCGTCCTCGTCCTTCGGCGCGGAGCGCAGCGAGCTCAGCTTGCGGAAGACGGCGTCGGCGTCGATTTCCTTTTCCTTTTCCTCCTCGCGCTCGTAGCTCGGGGTCAGGCGCTCGGTTTCCTGAGCCGATTGCAGCGTCGCGCCAAGCTCGGCGGCGGTCGGCAGCGGACGGCCCTTGGCAGCCTTTTCCACTTCCATGTCGAGATCGATCTGGCTGCAAAGGCCAAGCGTTACCGGATCCATCGGCGCCAGGTTGGCGGAGTTCCAGTGGGTGCGCTCGCGGATCTGCTCGATGGTCGATTTCGTGGTGCCGACGAGGCGGGAAATCTGCGCGTCCTTCAGCTCAGGGTGGTTGCGGACGAGCCAGAGAATGGCGTTCGGGCGGTCCTGACGCTTGGAAACCGGCGTATAACGCGGGCCGCGGCGCTTGGATTCCGGTACGCGCACCTTCGGTTCGGAAAGCTTCAGCTTGTGGTTCGGATTGGCTTCGGCGCGGGCAATCTCGTCGCGGGAAAGTTGGCCTGTCGAGATCGGGTCGAGGCCCTTGATGCCCTGCGCCGCTTCGCCGTCGGCGATCGCCTTGACTTCGAGCGGATGCAGTTTGCAGAACTGCGCGATCTGATCGAAAGACAGTGCCGTGTTGTCGACGAGCCAGATGGCTGTCGCCTTCGGCATGAGCAGTGTTTGAGCCATGGATATAGTCCTTCTATCGTCCGCGCCGGTCGCGGTCCGTGGATTGTCACCACAATGTCCGGGAAATATGCCGCTATATAACCGCACTGTCGCAGAATTGCAATTCTTCCGAAATGAAATGACCTTCGTCTAATTGCCGTGGCGATGCGAACTGCTATGAATTGCCGTGATTTCAAGTCCGGGCCCGTTTTGCCGGTGGCCCGTCGCATGTCCCATGAGGAGGAGTTGCATGTCGGAGAAGATCTATCCGGTCACGAAACCGGTGAAGGCGCGCGCCCTGATCGATAAGGATAAGTACCTGAAATGGTACGAGGAAAGCGTCGAGAACCCGGACAAGTTCTGGGGTAAACACGGTAAGCGGATCGACTGGTTCAAGCCCTATACCAAGGTCAAGAACACCTCCTTTACCGGCAAGGTCTCGATCAAATGGTTCGAGGACGGTCAGACCAACGTCTCTTACAATTGCATCGACCGTCATCTGAAAACCAACGGCGACCAGGTGGCGATCATCTGGGAAGGCGACAATCCCTATATCGACAAGAAGGTCACCTATAACGAGCTCTACGAGCATGTCTGCCGGATGGCGAATGTGTTGAAGAAACACGGCGTCAAGAAGGGCGATCGTGTCACGATCTACATGCCGATGATCCCGGAAGCGGCCTATGCGATGCTTGCCTGCGCCCGCATCGGCGCGGTGCATTCGATCGTCTTCGGTGGCTTCTCGCCGGAGGCTCTGGCGGGGCGCATCGTCGACTGTGAATCCACCTTCGTCATCACCTGCGACGAAGGCGTGCGCGGCGGCAAGCCGGTGCCGCTGAAGGACAACACCGATACGGCAATTCACATCGCGGCACGTCAGCACGTGATCGTGGAGAAGGTTTTGGTCGTTCGCCGCACCGGTGGCAAGACCGGCTGGGCGCCCGGCCGCGATCTCTGGCATCACCAGGAAATCGCCACCGTGAAGGCGGAATGCCCGCCGGTGAAGATGAAGGCGGAAGATCCGCTCTTCATTCTTTATACGTCGGGCTCGACCGGCAAGCCGAAGGGCGTGCTGCACACGACGGGCGGTTATCTCGTCTATGCGGCGATGACGCATGAATATGTGTTCGACTATCATGACGGCGATATCTATTGGTGCACGGCCGATGTCGGCTGGGTCACCGGCCACTCCTATATCGTCTACGGGCCTCTCGCCAATTGCGCGACGACGCTGATGTTCGAGGGCGTGCCGAATTTCCCCGACCAGGGCCGTTTCTGGGAAGTCATCGACAAACACAAGGTCAACATCTTTTATACGGCGCCGACGGCGATCCGCTCGCTGATGGGTGCCGGCGACGACTTCGTCACCCGCTCCTCGCGCTCCTCGCTGCGCCTGCTCGGCACCGTCGGCGAGCCGATCAACCCGGAAGCCTGGGAATGGTATTACAATGTCGTCGGCGACAAGCGCTGCCCCGTCATCGATACCTGGTGGCAGACGGAAACCGGCGGCCACATGATCACGCCGCTGCCGGGCGCCACCGATCTGAAACCCGGCTCGGCGACGGTGCCGTTCTTCGGCGTCAAACCGCAGCTGGTCGACAATGAGGGCAAGGTGCTGGAAGGCCCTGCCGACGGCAATCTCTGCATTACCGACAGCTGGCCGGGCCAGATGCGCACGGTCTACGGCGATCACGAGCGCTTCATCCAGACCTATTTCTCCACCTACAAGGGCAAGTATTTCACCGGCGACGGCTGCCGGCGCGATGCGGACGGCTATTACTGGATCACCGGCCGTGTCGACGACGTGCTCAACGTTTCCGGCCACCGGCTCGGTACGGCGGAGGTGGAATCGGCGCTGGTCTCGCACAATCTGGTTTCGGAAGCCGCGGTTGTCGGTTATCCGCATGCGATCAAGGGCCAGGGCATCTATTGCTACGTGACGCTGATGGCCGGTCATGACGGATCGGACACGCTTCGCCAGGAACTGGTGAAACATGTGCGTGCCGAAATCGGCCCGATCGCCGCCCCCGACAAGATCCAGTTTGCACCCGGCCTGCCGAAGACCCGATCCGGCAAGATCATGCGCCGTATCCTGCGCAAGATTGCCGAAGACGATTTCGGTGCTCTCGGCGATACCTCGACGCTTGCCGATCCGGCCGTGGTCGACGATCTGATCGCCAATCGGCAGAACAAGACGACGGCCTGATAGAGAAGCCGCTCCGGTTTTGTTCCCGGAGCGGCTCACTTTCACGTATTGTGTGGCTGGCGGTCTTGTCATACCCGGACGAAGGCCGGAGGCCTGTTTTCGCTCCACTTAGAAATCGATTGCCCGGCCGTTGATCTCATAATCGCCGAAGCGCGCCGGCTCGGCTCCACCGCGGCCGCCGGTCTCCGGCGGCAGCTCCAGCGGCTTCTGGTTCTTGCGCCGCTCCTCGGCTTCGGCAAGGGCGCGCTGCGCAGCCGGAGACAGTACCTTGCGCGGCGGCTCCGATCTCTCGGCCGTCGGGGTTTCGCTATTGTCGTTATCGGCTTCCTGCATGGGCTTCTCCTGCCGGAAATATTGAAAATGGCTGGTGAATAACCAAATCATAATGCGCCGATGCCGCGATTGAAAGCTTGTGACGGCGAAATTGGAGATGGAGATTCACAATGAACCTCGTTCGCACTGCCATGTTGCTTGCCTTCATGACGGCGCTTTTCATGTTTGTCGGCTTTCTGATCGGCGGTCGGGCCGGCATGATGATCGCCTTCGTCATTGCCGCCGGGATGAATTTCTTCTCCTACTGGAATTCCGACCGCATGGTGCTTTCGACCTATCGCGCCCAGGAGGTCGATGAGCGCAACGCGCCGGAATTCTTTGCGATCGTCCGCGATCTCGCCCGCAACGCCGGCCTGCCGATGCCGAAGGTCTATCTCTACGACAGCCCGCAGCCGAATGCCTTTGCCACTGGCCGCAATCCCGACAATGCTGCCGTCGCCGCCTCGACCGGCCTGCTCAGTGCCCTGTCTCCCGAGGAAGTCGCAGGCGTGATGGCGCATGAGCTCGCCCACATCCAGAACCGCGACACGCTGACGATGACGATCACGGCAACCCTTGCCGGCGCGATCTCGATGCTCGGCAACTTCGCTTTCTTCTTCGGCGGCAACCGTGAAAACAATAACAACCCGCTCGGCTTCGTCGGAGTCCTCGTCGCGATGATCGTGGCGCCGCTGGCCGCCATGCTGGTGCAGATGGCGATCAGCCGGACGCGCGAATATTCGGCCGACCGCCGTGGCGCCGAAATCTGCGGCAATCCGCTGTGGCTGGCTTCGGCACTCGGCAAGATCGCCCGCGGTGCCGCCCACGTGCCGAACGAGGATGCCGAGCGCAACCCGGCGACGGCGCATATGTTCATCATCAACCCGCTCTCCGGCGAGCGCATGGACAATCTGTTTTCCACCCATCCGGACACGGAAAACCGCATCGCGGCGCTGCAGGACATGGCGCAGGGCGGCATGAACGTCTCGACGCCGCCGGTTCGGCCTGCTAATCCGTCGCGCAAATCGCGCTCTGTTCCGGATACGGGCCTTGGTCGCGGTGGTTCACAACCGCCAAAAGGTCCATGGTCTTGAATTCAGACGGCACGAAGAAACCATTCCGCAAACACAAGCCCTCGACCGAGCGATCCGCGCCGGCAAAACCCGGCATGCAGGCGCGCGCCGCGGCGGCAAAAATTCTTGCTGCCGTCGTCGATCGCAAACTGCCGCTCGATGGCGCTCTCGACCATGAACACGGCAACCCCGCCTACCGAGCGCTCGGCGAAAGCGACCGGGCGCTGGTCCGCGCCATCCTGAACACGACGCTGCGCCATCTGCCGCGTATCGATGCCGCGATTACAGCGCTGCTGGAATCGCCGCTGCCGGAAGGGGCACGGGCGCTGCACCATGTGCTCGCAATCGGTGCGGCGCAGATCCTCTATCTCGACGTGCCCGATCATTCGGCCGTCGATCTTGCCGTCGAGCAGGCCAATCAGGATCCGCGCAATCGGCGTTTCGCCAAGCTGGTCAATGCCATTCTTCGCCGGCTCGGCCGCGAGAAGCAGCAGGTGCTCGACGAGATCGGCAAGGTCGCGCCGATGCCGGCCTGGTTCATCGCCAGGCTGGAAAAGGCCTATGGCCGGGACGCGGCGCTGGCGATTTCCGAATCCCAGCTTGAGCCGGCGGCGATCGATCTGACCGTCAAGTCCGACCCCGAAGGCTGGGCGAAGCGGCTGAACGGCGTTGCCCTGCCGACGGGCGGCGTTCGGCTTGCTGCCTTCGACGGCGGCATCCCTTCGCTCGAAGGCTTCGACGAGGGCGCATGGTGGGTGCAGGATGCGGCAGCCAGCATCCCGGCGAAGCTTTTCGGCGACCTCTCGGGCAAACGCACCGCCGATCTGTGCGCCGCCCCCGGCGGCAAGACGGCGCAGCTCATCCTTGCCGGCGGTGTAGTCACCGCGCTCGACCAGTCGGAAAGCCGGCTAAGACGGCTGCGTTCCAATCTCGATCGGCTCGGCCTGAAAGCCGAGACAATTGCAGCAGATCTGACGACATTCGCGCCGGCAGAGCGTTTCGATGCGATCCTGCTCGATGCCCCCTGCTCTTCCACCGGCACGACACGCCGGCATCCCGACGTGCTGTGGACCAAGGGCGCTGAGGATATCGCCCGGCTGGCGGCACTGCAGGAACGGTTGCTGCGCCATGCGCTGACATTGCTGAAGCCTGATGGAACGCTGGTTTTTTCGAATTGCTCGCTCGATCCCGCCGAAGGCGAAGAGGTCGTCGCCCGTGTCCTCGCCGATACTCATACCGTCGAGCGCGTTCCGATCGGCGCCGGCGACTGGCCCGGCCTCGAAGTGGCGATCACGCCGCTCGGCGAATTCCGCACGCTTCCCACCATGTTGAAGACGGCCGATGGCATTGCCTCCGGCCTCGACGGCTTCTATGCCGCCGTGCTGCGGCGCGTGGCCTGACTGCAGACTTCAGCACTCGCGGCGTGTGAGCCCACGAGGCGCTTCACAGGCCTCGTGTCATGCATGTTGTTCTTCTAAAATCGCGGCGTGATCTCCGGGGAAGCGCATTAATTTGCGTATATTCGAACCTTGTCACGAATTAATTCATTGCGGGCGATGAAATCGGCCACTTTTCACCTATTCTTAACCACGAGGGTCAATAGACAATAGAATATGCAGTCCGGTCGGCGTTTTGCGAGCATGTATGTTCGGGAGGCTTGGCGGCGCGCCTTGCGCCGCGTCGCGTTGCTGCGCCTGAAGCTCTCTCGCCATTCGATTAAGGTCCCCGAGCGTCTGATCGTCGCGCCGACCGATCTGCGCAGCATCGATACGCATGTGGCCGACGAAATTCTCAACGGGCGGTTTCTGTTGGCCGGACGCATGCTGGAAACGGGTGGAAAGTCGCCCTTCACCTTCACCCTGCCTTCGCGCCCCTTCGCCACCCGCCTTCACAGCTTCGGCTGGCTGCGGCACATGCGGGCGAACAAGACGGAGCGCAGTTCGGCCGCCGCCCGTGCGATCGTCGACAGCTGGCTTTCCATTCATGCCGGCCGCATGGAGGGGATTGCCTGGGAGATCGACGTCACCGCCCAGCGTGTCATAGCCTGGTTGTCGCATTCGCCCGTCGTCCTGCAGAATGCCGACCGCAGCTTCTATCGCCGCTTCATGAAGTCGCTGGCGTTCCAGGTGAGGTTCCTGCACCGCATGGCGCCCTATACCCTTGGCGGCCTGGAGCTGTTTCGGCTGCGCATCGCGCTCGCCATGGCCTCGGTCGCCATGCCGACGCGCGCCTCCACCCTCAGACGGGCTGCGCAGGCGCTCGACCGCGAATTCGATAGCCAGATTCTGCCGGATGGCGGCCACATATCGCGCAATCCGCGAGTCGGCCTGGAATTGCTGCTCGATCTGCTGCCGCTCAGGCAAACCTATGTCAATCTCGGCCATGACCTGCCGCAGAAACTGATCTCCGGCATCGACCGTATATATCCGGCATTGCGATTCTTTCGCCACCAGGACGGGGATCTGGCGCTGTTCAACGGGGCGACCTCGACGCTGGCAAACGAGCTGATCTCCGTGCTGCGTTATGACGAAACCGCCGGTCAGCCGTTCAAGGCTTTGCCGCATTCGCGCTATCAGCGGCTTTCCGGTGGAAAAACGGTGATCATTGCCGATGCCGGCACGCCGCCTTCGGGCGGCGCACTGCGGACCGTGCATGCCGGCAGCCTCTCCTTCGAGATGTCGTCCGGCCGCCACCGCTTCATCGTCAATTCCGGCTCGCCGAAATTTGCCGGGAACCGTTATGTCCAGATGGCGCGCACGACGGCGGCGCATTCGACCGTCATCCTCAACGACACCTCGTCCAGCCGTTTTTCGCCTTCGCCGTTCCTCAATCACGCGATCACCGAACCGGTCAAGACAGTCACCGTCGAACGGGCTGAAACGGAGGATGGGCGCGACGGCATCAAGCTCAGTCATGACGGTTATATCAGGGCGTTCGGGGTGCTGCACGAGCGTGAATTGACACTCAATGCCGCAGGCTCGATCGTGACAGGCCGCGACCGGCTCGTCGTCCGGGAAGGCTATGAGCATGATGAACCTCTGAAGGCTGTCGCCCGCTTTCATATCCATCCCGCGATCGTCCTGCATCAGAGCGACAGTGAATCCGTGCTGCTGACGGCGCCGGATGGCGAAAGCTGGCAGTTCTCGGCACCCGGCAATGAAGTGCTGATCGCCGAGGATATCTTCTTTGCCGACAGCTCCGGCATTTGCGGCTCGGATCAGATCGAGATCGACTTCGATCTTGCCGAGAAGACGGAAATCCGCTGGTTCCTATCCCGCAAAGGTTAGATCCTTTGCTGACGCCTGTTTGCGCGGCGGCAAAGCTGTGCTAACGCGACGCCAGCATGCGAACGTCCCTCGCGGATGTCTCCCGAAGCCCGAACGGAGAAGGTTTCATGGCCGTCATTTCCAAGAAGATCCCCGCCCCCGACAAGGTCGAAATCAAGACCGCGCTCCTCTCCGTCTTCGACAAGACCGGGATCGTTGAGCTCGCCCAGGCTTTGTCTGCCAGAGGTGTGCGGCTGCTGTCGACCGGCGGTACCTACAAGGCGATTGCCGCGGCCGGCCTTGCCGTCACCGATGTCTCCGAAATCACCGGCTTTCCCGAGATCATGGACGGGCGCGTCAAGACGTTGCACCCGATGGTGCATGGCGGCCTGCTGGCGATCCGTGACGACGACGAACACCAGGATGCGATGAAAACACACGGCATCGAGGGCATCGACCTCGCCGTCATCAATCTTTACCCCTTCGAAGAAGTGCGCGCCGCCGGCGGCGATTATCCCACTACCGTCGAAAATATCGATATCGGCGGTCCGGCGATGATCCGCGCATCGGCCAAGAACCATGCCTATGTGACGACCCTGACCGATCCGGCCGATTATGCCGAGCTGCTGGAGCAGCTTTCCGCAGATGGCGGCAAGACTGCCTATGCCTTCCGTCAGCGTATGGCCGCCAAGGCCTATGCTCGCACCGCCGCCTATGATGCAATGATCTCCAACTGGTTCGCCGAGGCGCTGTCGATCGACACGCCGCGCCACCGAGTTATCGGCGGCGCGCTCAAGGAAGAGATGCGTTACGGCGAAAACCCGCATCAGAAGGCCGCCTTCTACGTGACCGGCGAGAAGCGTCCGGGTGTTTCGACAGCCGCTCTTCTCCAGGGCAAGCAGCTCTCCTACAACAACATCAACGACACGGACGCCGCCTACGAACTCGTCGCCGAGTTCCTGCCTGAGAAGGCGCCGGCCTGCGCGATCATCAAGCATGCCAATCCCTGCGGCGTCGCCACCGGAGCGAGCCTGGTCGAGGCCTATCGCCGCGCGCTCGCCTGCGATTCCGTTTCCGCCTTTGGCGGCATCATCGCGCTCAACCGGACGCTCGATGCCGAAACGGCCGAGGAAATCGTCAAGCTTTTCACCGAAGTGATCATCGCGCCAGATGTGACCGACGAAGCGAAGGCGATCGTCGCCCGCAAGCCGAACCTGCGGCTGCTGTCAGCCGGCGGCCTGCCCGATCCGCGTGTCGCAGGTTTGACAGCGAAAACCGTTTCCGGCGGCCTGCTGGTCCAGAGCCGCGACAATGGGATGGTCGAGGATCTGGAACTGAAGGTCGTCACCAAGCGCGCGCCGACGGCGCAGGAGCTTGATGATATGAAGTTCGCCTTCAAGGTCGGCAAACATGTGAAATCGAATGCCGTGGTCTATGCCAAGGACGGCCAGACGGCCGGTATCGGCGCCGGCCAGATGAGCCGGGTCGATTCCGCCCGCATCGCCGCGCTGAAGGCCGAAGAGGCGGCCAAGGCGCTCGGCCTTGCCGTGCCGATGACGCATGGCTCGGCAGTCGCCTCCGAAGCCTTCCTGCCTTTTGCCGACGGTCTTCTGTCGATGATCGCGGCAGGGGCGACGGCGGTCATCCAGCCGGGCGGCTCGATGCGCGACCAGGAAGTCATCGATGCCGCCAACGAACACGGCATCGCGATGGTGTTCACCGGCATGCGTCATTTCCGCCACTGAGGGTATGGCCGACCGGCCTCGAGGGGCCGGTTGTTATGCCCGATCGGCCGGATAGGGCGTGCGGATCAACAGCACCAGCCCGCCGGCAAGGAACAGGATCAGCGTCGCCATTCCGAGCCGCGGCGATCCGCTGATATAGGTCATCAGCGAGAAGAGCAGCGTCGCCATGAAACTCGTGGCGCGCCCCGAAAGCGCATAGATGCCGAAATAGCGGCCGGCTTCCTCCGGGCTGACGCTGCGGGCGAGATAGGAGCGCGACGAGGCCTGCACCGGCCCGAAAGCGAACCCGATCAGCAGACCATAGAGAATATAGGCCTTCTCCGCTGCGGTGCCGAAGAGGCCGCCGGAATCCGCCGTCGGCAGCGGTATCAGTCCGAACAGGGTGTAACCCGGCCCCGTCGAGATGATGCCGATGGTGGCGAGAAGCAGCATGGTGAGGCTGATGACGACGGTCACCTTCGAACCGACGCCCTTGTCGATGCGGCCGGCGATCAGGCAGCCGAAGATTGCGACGACGTTCAGGATGATGCCGTAGATGCCGATCTCGATCGTCGCCCAGCCGAACATGCCGGCAGCGAAGACGCCGCCAAGGATCAGCAGGCCGTTGACGCCATCCTGATAGATCATCCGGGCGATGAGAAATCTCAGGATGCCGCGGCGTTCCTTCAGTTCGGCAAGCGTGTTTTTGAGTTCCCGCAGGCCGGAGCGGACGGCGGTGATGAAGGGAAGACCTCTGCCGACATCCGGCGTGAAGAAAAACATCGGCAGGATGAAAATCAGATACCAGACGGCCGAGATCGGCCCGGTGATGCGGGCATCCTGGCCGGTCTTCGGATCGAGACCGAAAAGCGGATCGAGGCCGAGGATGGTCTTGCCGGTCTCAGGGCTCGCCGCCAAAAGCGTCACGACGGCAATGAGCACGATTATGCCGCCGAGATAACCGAGCCCCCAGGCGGTGTTGGAGAGCTTGCCGACCTCGTGTTTGGCGACCAGGCGAGGCATCATCGAATCGTTGAAGACGATCGAAAACTCGGCCGAGATCGAGGCGAGGATCATGAAAATAACGGGATAGAGTACAGGCGAACCGGGCGCGGCGAACCACAAGCCGAAAAGGCTGGCGATCTTGATGATCGCGAAGAAACCGATCCAGGGTTTGCGGGCGCCGGACTGGTCGGCAATCGAGCCGAGAACGGGTGACAGCAGGGCGATGATCACCGAGGAGATCGTCGCCATGTTGCTCCACGTCGCCTGCGCGGACACCGGGTCATCGGTCAGGCGGGAAACGAAATAGGGCCCGAAGATGAAGGTGGTGACCACGGTAAAGAAGGGCTGCGCTGCCCAATCGAAGAACATCCACCCCCAGATGCCCTTCTCCGTGGCCTTCGGCGGCTGCGTTCCTGTCCAGTCAATGCGATTCAACATCCGCTCCTTTTCCGCGGACTGTCTCACCTCGCCCGGTCGCGCGCAAGATCGGTCAGGATACCTGCAGCAACGGTAATACGCGCAAGGTTGGGATCGCCGCCGTCGCTGAGGCTTGAAAGCTCCTCGAGGATACGGTTGATGCGGATGCGATCCTGCGCATGCCAGGCCTGAACGGGAAGCTTTTCCTTGCCGTGCTCGGACAGCGCCGAGATGACGATGTCGCGCCTTGCGCTGGCGATTTGGTCAATGCTGCGGGCAAGCGCCAGATTCTCGTAGTGGTCTGAGGTGAGGATCCGGCCG
This sequence comes from Rhizobium binxianense, assembly GCF_028994275.1. Lineage (NCBI taxonomy): Bacteria > Pseudomonadati > Pseudomonadota > Alphaproteobacteria > Hyphomicrobiales > Rhizobiaceae > Rhizobium > Rhizobium binxianense. The sequence goes on along the minus strand of NZ_CP118713.1, from coordinate 4,126,700 downwards.
CCCGCGGCCAGCAGCCGGGCAATACGAAAAGTCTGCGACACGGCGATGTAGTTCTCGGCGGCGCGCACCAGGGGTTCGCCGGTGCGCTCGGCGATCTGCATGATCTCCGGCACCAGTGCGAAGATCGGGAGGCCGGCGATCTCGGCCGCGAGTTTTTCGGGCAGGCCCGCCTGGCTGTACTCCGCCTGGCGCACGGCGACCTCGCTGGCCACCTGTCCGGCGAAGGCGGTTTTCAGCTTCTTCAGAGCCGCCTGCAGCCGGCTAATCACTTCTGCCATATCAGCCTTGGTCATGCCCGTTTTCAGCAACAGGCGCGTCAGCACGATAAAACTGTGGCTGATTTCCTCGTAGATGCGATTCTGCATCTCACCCGATATCTTGCCGTCGAGAGCATCCGTTTCAGCCCAGAGCCGGGTCAGGTCGAAACCGTCGCGGGCAACGATCGCCGCACGCACGACTTCCGGTGCGGAAGCCGCCGTTGCGTCCATCATGGCGACGGTGAAGCTCGGTCCGCCGCGGTTGATCGCCTCGTTGGCGAGCACCGTCGCGATGATTTCGCGCTTCAGCCGATGGCCGGCGATATCGCCGGCGTTCGACTTCTGCATCTTGACGGGGAAATAATTCGAAAGCGTCGAAGTGAAATAGGGATCGTCCGGCAGATCGCTGGCGGCCAGCGCATCGAAGAGCACGATCTTGGCATAGGACACCAACACGCCGATTTCCGGCCGGGTCAGCGGCTTACCGGCGGCATAACGTTCGGCGAGAGTCTGGTCGTCCGGCAGCGTCTCGACCTTGCGATTCAGCTGCTTGGCGCCTTCGAGAACCGTCATGAAGCGCGCAAGTTCCAGGCCGTTTGCAGTGCCTTTGCGCTCCGTCAGCGAGATCGCCAGCGACTGCAGGTAGTTGTTGCGCAGCACCAGGGTCGCGACTTCGTCGGTCATCGAGGAAAGAAGCTGGTCGCGTTTTGCACGCGTCAGGCGTCCGTCATGCATCGCGGCGGCCAGCGCGATCTTAATGTTGACCTCGACGTCCGAGGTGTTGACGCCGGCCGAGTTGTCGATGGCGTCGGAGTTGCAGCGCCCGCCCTTGAGGCCGTATGCAATGCGGCCCTTCTGGGTGACGCCGAGGTTTGCGCCCTCGCCGATCACCTTGGCGCGCACATCAGTCGCGGTGATGCGGATCGGATCGTTGGCGCGGTCGCCGACTTCGGTGTCGGTTTCGGAGGGCGCCTTCACATAGGTGCCGATGCCGCCGAACCAGAGCAGGTCGATCGGGCTCTTCAGGATCGCCGTCATGATCTCGAAGGGTGTCGCCACTGCCTTGTCGATACCGATCGCGGCAACCGCTTCCGGCGTCAGCGTGACCGACTTCGCCGCGCGGGAAATGATCATCGCCCCTTTCGAAAGCACGCTCTTGTCGAAGTCCTGCCAGCTCGAACGCGGCAGGTCGAAGAGCCGCTGGCGTTCGGCAAGCGTCTTTTCCATGTCCGGATCGGGATCGATGATGATGTCGCGGTGATCGAAGGCGGCGATGAGCCTGATCTTCGGAGAGAGCAGCATGCCGTTGCCGAAGACGTCGCCCGACATGTCGCCGACGCCGGCGACGGTGAAGGGCGTCGTCTGGATATCGATGTCCATTTCGCGGAAATGCCGTTTCACGGTTTCCCAGGCGCCACGAGCGGTGATGCCCATCTTCTTGTGGTCGTAACCGGCCGAGCCGCCGGAGGCGAAGGCGTCGTCCAGCCAGAAGCCGGCTTCCTGCGCCAGCGCATTGGCGGTGTCGGAAAAGGTTGCTGTGCCCTTGTCGGCAGCGACGACGAAATAGGGGTCGTCGCCGTCGAGCCTGACCGTATCCTTCGGCGGCACGATATCGGCGCCCGATATATTGTCGGTGATCGACAGCAGCGTGCGGATATAGGTCTTATAGGCCTCGCGGCCGGCATTGAAGATCTCGTCGCGGCTGCCGCCGACGGGAAGCTTCTTCGGATAGAATCCGCCCTTGGCGCCGACCGGCACGATGACCGCGTTCTTCACCTGCTGGGCCTTGACCAGGCCGAGCACCTCGGTGCGGTAATCCTCGGCGCGATCCGACCAGCGCAGGCCGCCGCGCGCCACCTTGCCGAAGCGCAGGTGCACGCCTTCGACTTCGACGCCGTAAACGAACATTTCACGGAAGGGTTTCGGCTCCGGCAACCCGTCTACCAGGTGCGGATCGAGCTTGAAGGCCAGCATCGGCTTCGGCGAGCCGTCCGGGTTCTTCTGGAAATAATTGGTGCGCAGCGTCGCATCGACGATATTGACGTAGCGGCGCAGGATACGGTCGTCGTCAAGGCTCGGCACGTCGGCAAGCTCGGCTTCGATCGCCTGGTGCAGTTCGGCAAGCTTCTTGACGCGGGCCTTCTCCGAAAGCCTGGTGTCAAGCGTGTTATGGAACAGCTGGAAAATGGCGGCGGCGACATCGGGATATTTGTCGAGCGTCGTTGCGATATAATCCTGCGAATAAGCGATGCCGGCCTGGCGGAGATAGCGGGCATAAGCGCGCAGCACATTCGTCTCGCGCGCCGAGAGCCCGGCCGAAAGGATCAGCCGGTTGAAGCTGTCATTGTCGATCGTGCCGGCGAAGGCGGCGACAAAGGCTTCTTCCAGGGCGGCGCCGTAGCGCTGCAGATCGATTTCGCCGCCGTTGCGGGTCTCGAGCTCCATATCGTGCAGCACGACGAGTTTCATTTCTCCGTCAGCGGCCGGAACCCCGATGTCGAAGGTGCGTTCGCTGACGACATTGAAGCCGAGATTCTCAAGAAGCGGTACGCGGCGCGACAGCGCCAGCTGGCCGCCGGCGTGGAAGATCTTCAGCGAGAGGGTACGGCCTTGTTCTTCCTGGCGATGATAGAACTGGATGCGGAGCGGCTCGCCGGCGGCGCAGGCGCCGATATCGGCGAGGTCGGCCACGGTTTCCTCCGGAGTGAAGGAATCCTGGAAGGCCTGGTCGACCGATATCTTCGGCGCCTTGGCGCCGGCGAGAGCCTCGAAACGATCGTCCCAGCGGGCGGTGATTTCGCGGATCACCTGCTCGAGCTTTGCCTGCGGAATGCGTGGCGTCTTGCCGCCGGAGCGGCCGATGATGAAATGCACGCGCGCCACGCCGCCTTCCGGGAAAGCCGGGTAATAGGCGGAGACGCGGCCGTCATAGACGGTCTTCAGATAGGCACCGATGCGCTCGCGCACGATCGAATCATATTCCTCACGCGGCACGTAGACGATCACCGAGACGAAGCGGTCGAAATGGTCGATTCGCGGCAGGGCGCGTACGCGCGGCCGGTCGGCCAGATCGTTGATCTGTTCGGCAAAGCTCGCAAGCAGCGTCGTATCGATCTGGAATAGATCGTCGCGCGGATAGGATTCCAGCGTGTTGTCGAGCATGCGGCCGGAATGGCTCATCGGATCGAAGCCGAAATGCTCCTTCACCTTCTCGATCTTGGAGCGCAGCAGCGGGATTTCGGCGGCGAGCGAAGTATAGGCCGTCGAGGTGAAAAGGCCGACGATGCGCAGTTCGCCGGTGACATTGCCCTGAGCGTCGAAACGCTTGACGCCGACATAATCCATATAGGCGCGACGATGGACGATCGATTTCACGTTCGCCTTGGTGACGATCAGGAAATCAGGCCCGTCGAGGAAGGCAAGGATCTCCGGTGTCGTGGTCACGGCGTCCTTGCCGGTGCGCAGCACGAGAACATCGGGGTTGGAGAGGATGCCGAGGCCGGCGCCTTTGTCGCGTTCCACCTTGGCGTCGGAACCCTTGCCTGAATAGACATATTCGCGCATGCCGAGGAAGGTGAAATTCTCGTCGCGCAGCCAGGTCAGGAAGGCGATCGCCTCGGCGTGTTCGGCCTTCCTGCGGCCGGCGCCGTTGGCCGAAAGCTCGGCGATCACCCCATCGAGCTTGGAGAGCATCGGCTTCCAGTCGGAGACCGACAGGCGGACCTGTTCCAGCACGGCTTCGATACGCTTGACGAGATCGGCGGCCTGGGCGGAATTGAGCGGGGCGATATGGAGCTGGATGTGGCTGACGCGCGCGGCCGGATCGCTCGGGTGATCGGCGGAATAAAGCGCGGGCGGCTTGCCTTTTTCGATCACCAGGATGGGATGCACGGCCATGAACAGGTCGCGGTGGGTGCTCGTCACCTCCCCCATGACCGATTCATAGAGGAAGGGCATGTTCCGATCGGTGACCGAAAGCACCGAGACGGCGATGCCGTCAGGCGTGACGTCGGCAATGGTGTCGATGCTGACGCGCGGCGCCTTGCCGTTCCAGGCGGCGAGTTCCTTGGCGGAATGCACGGCGGAGAGCGCGAGCATCTCAGCCGTATAGAGTTCGAGATCGTCGTTGCTGGCCCGACCGAAAAGGATTTCCGGATCGAGATGGGCCTCGCCGGTCGCCTTGGCGATCTTGCGCGCACCTTCGATCTGCTTTTCCCGTTTCGGATTGTTTCTGGCAGCCATGGATCGCCTCCCGCAATAGACTGATTTTCTGCAAGCTAGCAGAAGATTCCTCGAAAAAATCTCTAAAATAGCGGCCTGAAGGATAGTTTTGGTGCTTTTTGACGCCGAAAATGGGAAATCGTTAGAGATTTTTCCGCTTTCGTGGCCAAAACGAACGGGACGGCCCTTCTTCCGACTTTTCGCTTCGCCGCACATTTCCATGCTCACGTGAAGAATGGTTGACAGCGTGGCGTCAAAAAGATCATCAAACGCCATCATCATTCGGACCTTGATATCATGTCGGAAAATGCAGCGGGCGCAGTCATCGTCATCTCCAGCCATGTGGTGCGTGGTTCGGTCGGAAACCGCGCGGCTGTCTTTGCGCTGGAGACGCTCGGTCATCCGGTCTGGGCCCTGCCGACCGTGGTGCTGCCCTGGCATCCCGGCCACGGCCGCTCGACGCGGCTGACATTTGCGGAAGCCGATTTCGACGCGGCGATCGACGATCTGATCCGCGCGCCATGGATCGGCGAAGTCAAGGCGGTGCTTTCGGGTTATTTCGGCAATGCCGCCCAGGCACGCTCCGTCGCCCGGCTGATCGCTGCGCTCAGGCAGAATAATCCCGAGCTCACCTATGTCTGCGATCCCGTCATGGGCGATCTCGGCGGCCTCTACGTGCCGGAAGCGACCGCCGAGGCCATTCGCGATCATCTCATTCCGCTCGCCTCGCTGGCGACGCCGAACCGCTACGAGCTCGCATGGCTTTCGGGCGCAGCCCTCGAAGACAACAGTGCGATCATGGAGGCGGCGCTGGCGCTCGGGCCGTCGCGTATGCTCGTGACTTCGGCCGTGCCGATGATGGCTGGCGGTACCGGCAATCTCTATCTTTCCGGCCGGCACGCGCTTCTGGCCGAACACCGCGTCGTCGAAAATCCGCCGAACGGTCTCGGCGACCTGCTCGCCGCGGTCTTCCTGTCGCGTCTGCTTTCCGGTCTGGAGGACGAAAAGGCGCTGCAACTTGCCACGGCCAGCGTCTTCGAGGTGCTGGCGCGCGCCGTCAAGCGCGGCAGCAACGAGTTGATGCTGGCAAGCGATGCATCCAGCCTTTCGACGCCGATGGCCATGGTGCAGATGCGCCGGCTTGTGCACCCGGCGCAGCGGCGGAAAAAATGACGCATTTGCCGATGCAGGCATTTTGCGGTGCAGCAGTTGATCTTGTCTTCCGCCCGCGCTAATCCAGAAGGCATGCAGCGTTTTCCAACACCACTTCTGGACGGCTACCGCAACTTCATGAACGGGCGTTATGCAGACGCCCGCGACAGGTATCGGCAGCTTGCCGAAAACGGTCAGAGTCCCCATACGCTGGTCGTTGCCTGTTCGGACTCGCGCGCAGCACCGGAGTTAATCTTCGATGCCGGCCCGGGCGAACTCTTCGTCATCCGCAACGTCGCCAACATGGTGCCGCCTTATGAGCCGGACGGTCATTTTCATTCGACCTCGGCCGCGCTCGAATTTGCGGTGCAGGCGTTGAAGGTCTCGGATATCGTCGTGATGGGTCATGGCCGTTGCGGCGGCATTCGCGCTGCACTCGACCCGAATGCCGAGCCGTTGTCGCCCGGCGATTTCATCGGCCGCTGGATGTCGCTGGTCAAGCCCGCCGCCGAGCAGATCCAGAGCAACGACGTGATGACGGCCGCTGAGCGGCAGACGGCGCTGGAGCGTGTCTCCATCCGCAATTCGATCAACAATCTCAGAACCTTCCCCGATATCAAGGCGCTTGAGGACGCAGGAAAAATGCATCTTCACGGCGCCTGGTTCGACATCTCTACAGGTGAACTGTGGGTCATGGACGCCGAGACACGCGACTTCATTCGTCCCGAGATCTAGGGATAGGCTGGTTTATCAGTTTTTTAAGAATTGTTGCTAAGCTGCCGGCAATTGGTCGCACACGACCGACATTTTGATCACCGTGGCGATTGGCGATGAAGTTCGAAACCATCAAAAAGGTTATCCTGGCCGCCATTATGCTGCCCTTCGTCTTCATGCTCATTGAAGGCGTCATCGTCATACGGACTTCAGTCAGGCAGTACAGGGATCTCGAGAAGGACCGGCAATTCGCCGATGTGCTTGCCCGCGGCGGGTCGATCGCCGCCACAGAAATCCTGAGTGAAATCGGCGCCACCCGCCTCTACCTCGCACGTCCGACCAGCGTGACTGCCGCCGACATGCAACGAAGCCGGGTGACGCTCGATCGCGAGCGCCTCGCTTTTTATGCCAGCCTGCCCTCCCGCGATACGCTCGACGAGGGCCTCGTCAGCGAATTATCAATTCTCAGCCTTGCCTATAGCCGTATCATCGCCGCGCGCAGTGCCGTCGACCAGGGCCGTTATGCCGGCAGCGATCCCGGTTCCATCTACTGGTATGCGGCTCTCACGCAGCTTGCCGTCGTCGATGCGCTTTCACCACTGATCAGCGATCCGGTACTGCTTGAGAAATCCAACCAGCTGATGGGCATCCTGCTGACCTATTACGGCGAAAGGCTGATTACCGGTGTCGGCACCCGCTACCTCGATCACGGCGTTTCCACCAGATTTCCGGTGGAGCTTTTCGTGCAGGGCAAGGTCATGCTCGGTGAGGGCATGGACCACATGGTCTTTCATTCGGCAGCGGCGATCGTGGGCGACATCGTTGCCTATCTTGGTCGCAGCGACCAGGTGAAGGCGAATGCGATCACCGATGCCATCCTTGCCGGATCGCGGCCAACGCGTGAAGTGCGCGATATCTGGGCCGCCGCGCAGAGCGAACGCATGACCTTCCTGCAGAAGAAGATGGTCGAGGCCGCAAACGATATTCACGAGACCGGCGAAAGCCTTTCGACGCGCTCGCACCTCCACTTGACGCGGATCCTGGCGCTGTGCGCCGGCCTGCTGATTCTCGCGACATTGGTCATGGTGCTGGCGTCAAGAGGCCTGCGCCTGATCGACCGGCTGACGCGCGATCGCGAGACGCTGGTGGGCGAGTTGCGCAATGCCGCTCAGACAGACCTTCTGACCGGCCTTTACAACAGGCGCGGCTTCGAGGTCGCCGCATCGGCGCTTCTCACACAGGCCGAGCACGGGTCGCGCTGGATCTCCGTCGTGCTCTTCGACCTCGATCATTTCAAGAAGATCAACGATCTCAACGGCCATGATGCCGGCGATGCCGTGCTCCGGCAGGTCGCAGGCGTTGCGCGCGAGAATTTCCGTTCCTTCGATCTGCTGGTGCGCCACGGCGGGGAGGAGTTCCTGGCGCTTCTGCCGGATTCGACGCCCGACGATGCCGCCATCGTTGCCGAGCGTGTGCGGCTGGCGATCGAGGCGGCGGAAATCCCCTTGCCGAGCGGCGATGTGCTCAAGGTGACGGCGAGTTTCGGATGCGCCGGCCGGGCAAATGAAGCCGCCAACCGGAACTTCGAGGATCTGGTCAAACGCGCCGATCTGGCGCTCTACGCCGCCAAGGCCTCCGGCCGCAACTGCGTCGTTTCGGGGCCGACCGTGCCGGCGCAGGAGGAGCGCCGCAAGACGGCCTCCGGCAGCGGCTTTGATTCCCGCATATGAAAAACGCCGCATATCGCAGCGGCGTTTTCGCGTATTGGTGCTGACGAAGGCTTAAAGGCCTTTTGTTTTATGCATGTCGTTATCCCGGAACCGCTGCGCACGCCCCAGGCGACATGCACTATCTGCCGGCGTCGATCTGCTGGCCGATATAGGCGATTGCCTGCTGATAGACGCTGGCGGCGTTCCAGCCCTGGATGGCGACGAAATTCGGCTCACCCGGCTGATAACCGGCGCCGGCGCGCCAGCCGTGGCCTTTGAGGAAATTCGCCGTCGAGGCCAGGGCATCGGCGCGGGAACCGACCATGTCGACGCGGCCGTCGCCGTCGCCGTCGGCGCCGAAACGTACGACATTGCGCGGCAGGAACTGCGTCTGGCCGATTTCACCATGGGCAGCGCCCTTCGCCTGCGGGCTGAGATAACCCTCGGAGACGAGCTGGAGCGCGGCATAGAGCTGGTCGGTGAAATAATCCGAACGACGGCAGTCATAGGCAAGGGTCGAAACAGCCGACAGCGTATGCTGGTTGCCCATATAGCTGCCGAAACCGGTCTCCATGCCCCAGATCGCGATCAGCGGGCCGGCAGGAACGCCGAAACGGCGCTCGATCGAGGCAAAAAGCGCCTGGTTGGCGGCCTTCATCGAACGGCCGCGGGAGATGACGGTGGCACCGCCGCGCTTCTGCATGAAAGTGTCGAAGGAGAGTTTGAAGCTCTTCTGGCCGCGGTCGGCGGCGATCGTCGGTTTGTTGTAATTGACGTTGGCGAAGGCGCGGTCGAGGACCGAACGGCTGACCCCATTTGCCGCCGCTTCCTCCTTGAAGTCGGCGACCCATGCGGTGAAACCGCTGCTATTGTTGCCGCATTGGGCGCCCTGGGCCGCTGCCGGCAGCGCGTGGAGGACGCCGGCTGTCGTTAACGCGGCCAGAAGGAATGTTGTCATGCGCATGAGAAACCCCGCTTCCGGTCTGCTGAAGCGCGCCGCGGCCGATCGGAGCCATGCGACGCGCCCTAAATCTTCGTTCTGTTCCTGCCGTTGTCCCAAAACCGCTGCACGGTTTCAGGCGGCATAGCTTGGCTTGACGCCGGGCAGAATGCCAGCCGAAAGCGACCTTGTCACGATCACCTTTGAGTCAGCGCTTATGGATAAGGGCGCCTACGGCTCGGCAAAAAGCCCTGCCTTCATCAGCAGGGCTTTAACACATTATGGTTTACAAATGGTGTCAGGCGGCATGCTTGCGCGGCTTGACAAGGCCGCGATTGACGAGCAGCTCGGCGATCTGGATGGCGTTCAATGCCGCACCCTTGCGCAGATTGTCGGAAACCACCCAGATGTTGAGGCCGTTTTCAACCGTCGCATCTTCTCGGATGCGCGAGATGTAGGTCGCATCCTCGCCGGCGGATTCATAAGGCGTGATGTAGCCGCCGTTCTCGCGCTTGTCGATGACGAGGCAACCTGGCGCATCGCGCAGGATGTCGCGGGCCTGGTCGGCGGTGATCTCGTTTTCGAACTCGATGTTGACCGATTCCGAATGGCCGATGAAGACCGGCACGCGCACCGCCGTGCAGGTCACCTTGATCTTCGGGTCGAGCATCTTCTTCGTCTCGGCCAGCACCTTCCACTCTTCCTTGGTGTAGCCGTCCTCCATGAAGACGTCGATGTGCGGGATGACGTTGAAGGCGATACGCTTGGTGAACTTCTTGTTCTCGATCGGATCGGCGACGAAGACGGCGCGCGTCTGGTTGAACAGCTCGTCCATGCCGTCCTTGCCGGCGCCGGAGACCGACTGGTAGGTCGAGATGACGACGCGCTTGATCTTGGCGAAGTCGTGCAACGGCTTCAGCGCCACCACCAGCTGGGCGGTCGAGCAATTCGGATTGGCGATGATGTTGCGCTTGGTGAACTGGCTGATGGCATCCGGGTTCACTTCCGGCACGATCAGCGGCACGTCGGCATCGTAACGCCAGGCCGACGAATTGTCGATGACGATGCAGCCCTGCTGGCCGATCTTCGGCGAGAACTTCTTGGAGATCTCACCGCCGGCCGACATCAGGCAGATGTCGGTATCGGAGAAATCGTAATTCTCCAGATTGGAGACCTTCAGCGTCCGGTCGCCAAAGGAAACCTCGGTGCCCTGCGAACGCGCGGAGGCGAGCGCCACGACCTCATCGGCGGGGAAGCCGCGTTCGGAGAGGATGTTGAGCATCTCCCGGCCGACATTTCCGGTCGCTCCCGCAATTGCTACTTTGAAACCCATTTCTCAAGCTCTCTTTCTCTTCTCTCCTCTGTCCGGTGAGGGGAAAGGCGCGACGGATCGCGTCTTCCTGTCCCCAGCCGAGCCGGGGAGAGAGCGGCAGGCCAGAGACGTCAGACGGTTTTCGTCGTCGTTTTGGCCTTGGTTTTGGCAGAAACCGGAACGGCAATGTCCACCCCGGCAACCCGTGCCCGGTCATTGCATGCAGCAATGGCGTGTTCGTCGCGAACCATGGATATTCCTTTTCCGTTGTTGCTCTTAGAAGGTTTTCCACAGGAGTCAAGGTTTTTGCGCTCAGAGCCGGAAGGCGAAAGCGGCCGCCGCCATGCTGCGACGTTTTGTCATGCCGCTGTCATCCTCGGGAGATATCCCGGCCCGGTTATCAATGTCTGCAACGAAAACGGGGGTTTTCCATGCGTACGCTTCTTGCCGCCTTTGCGGCCACCACCATCCTTGCGGGCGCCGCTCAGGCGACGACGGTCTATCCGCTCGATCGCGCCACGATTCTCGTCGGCTCGCCGTTCGATTTCAAGGTCGAGCTGAACAAGCAGGTCAAGCCCGAAGACGTGAAGATTACCGTCAACGGCCAGGACTACAAGACCGTTCTCGGGGGCGAGGCGCAGTTCGTCGAACTGGAAAAGGGCAAGGAAGATAAGGCGCTCGGTTCCGCTCTGCTGCTGCGCGGCCTGAAGATTTCCACGCCCGGCGCCTATAAGGTCGAGGTCGCCGCCGGCGACGAAACGAAGTCCGTCACCTGGAACGTCTACGAAACCGCGGCCCAGCCGAAGGCCAAGAACATCATCTTCTTGCTCGGCGACGGGCTTTCCGTTGCGCATCGTACCGCTGCCCGGATCATGTCCAAGGGCATGACCGAGGGCAAGGCGAACGGCCGCCTGAACATGGACGACCTCGACCGCATGGCTTTCATCGGCACGTCGTCGACGAACGCAGTTTCCACGGACTCGGCCAACACCATGTCGGCCTACATGACGGGCCACAAGACAGCCGTCAACGCGCTCGGCGTCTACGCGGACCGTACGCCGGCCTCCCTCGATGACCCGCGTGTCGAGACCTTCGCGGAAGCTCTCCGCCGCACGAGCAAGAAGTCGATCGGCATCGTTGCGACGGCCGAGGTCGAAGACGCCACGCCGGCTGCGGTCGTTTCCCATACCCGCAACCGCAACGACAAGTCCGATGTCGTCGGCATGCTGCTCGACGTCAAGCCCGAAGTCCTTCTCGGCGGCGGCTCGGCCTATTTCCTCGGCAAGGAAGTCGCCGGTTCCAAGCGCAAGGACAATCAGGATTACATCAAGCTGTTCCAGGACGCCGGCTACAAGCTTGCCACCGACAAGAACGAGCTCGCCGCCAATGCATCGGCTGAAGGCAACCTCCTCGGTCTCTTCCACACCGGCAACATGGACGTCACGCTCGATCGCGAGTTCCTGAAGAAGGGCACCGTCGACAAGTTCCCGAACCAGCCGGGTCTCGTCGAGATGACCAAGGTTGCGCTCGACCGCCTGTCCAAAAATCCTGACGGTTTCTTCCTGATGGTCGAAGGCTCCTCGATCGACAAGATGTCCCATCCGCTCGATTGGGATCGTGCGGTCATCGAAACCATCGAATTCGACCAGGCGATCGGCGTTGCCCGCGAGTTCCAGAAAGCCCATCCGGACACGCTGATCGTCGTTACCGGCGACCACACGCACGGCGTATCGATCATCGGCACCGTCGACGACGAGAAGCCCGGCACGGAAATGCGCGAAAAGGTCGGGACCTACGCAGAAGCCGGCTTCCCGAACTACAAGGATGAAAACGGCGACGGCTATCCCGATAGGGTCGACGTCAGCCGCCGGCTGTTTCTGAGCGCCAACAACGGCCCCGATCACTACGAGACCTTCCGTCCGAAGCTCGACGGTCCGTTCGTTCCGGCTGTCCAGAACGAAAAGAAGGAATATGTCGCCAACGAGCAGTATAAGGATGTTCCCGGCGCCGTCTTCGTTCAGGGCAATCTTCCGAAGAGCAGCGAAAGCGGCGTTCACGCCGTCGACGACGTCGTCCTGCAGTCGGCCGGTCCGGGTTCGGAAGAGTTCCATGGTTACATGGAACAGAGCGACGTCTATCGCGTGCTTGCCGACACTTTCGCCCTCGGTGCCAAGCAGACGAACTGATCTCTAGATGCGGATGATTTTAGACCGGATCGGCCTAAAATCTGAATCCGCATCTAAATCAAAGAAATAGAGCATGATGTCGTCCGAAAGCGCGCACACTTTTCGGCATCATGCTCTGGCCGATCCGGCAGGGCCGCTTGCCGGCTCTGCCTCTTTCACCGATCATGGTCCCGGCCGTTCAGCGGCCGGGATTTGCTTCCTGGAGGTCGCCATGGACATATTCTCTTCGCTGCATCTCAGCCGGCGCCGGCTGATCGGCGCCGCCGTCGCGCTTCCCTTTACCGTTTCTCCCGTTCGGGCGGCCGATTCTTCGCTCTCCTTCGACGAGCTCTATGGCAAATTCGGCGTGCTCGGCCTCGAATTCTCCGATAAGGTGAAGCGCCTTGCCGGCAAAGACGTCAGAATGAAGGGCTTCATGGCGCCGCCGTTGAAAGCCGAGGCGCAGTTCTTCGTGCTCACCGAAGTGCCGATGTCGCTCTGCCCCTTCTGCTCCTCGGATGCGGATTGGCCGGATAATATCGTCGTCGTCTATCTCGGGGAGAAGCAGACCTTCGTGCAGCCGCGCCAGACGATCGAAGTGCGCGGCACGCTGGAATACGGTTCCTGGACGGACCCGGACACCGGCTTCGTCAGCCTGCTGCGCCTTCGCCAAGCCGAATATTCCGCTGTCTGAACCGATATGCTCGCTCTTGATATCGAAAACCTTGATGTCACCTTTCCGGGCCTGTCCTCGCCGGTACTGGCGATCGACCGCCTGTCGATCGATGCCGGCAGCAGGGTCGCCATCACGGGGGCGTCCGGTTCCGGCAAGAGCACCTTCGTCAATATCGTTGCCGGGCTGGAGCGGACACGCCAAGGCCGCGTCCGTTGGAACGGCGAGGATATTGCGGGCTTTTCGGAAAACCGGCGCGACCGGTTCCGTGCCGCCAATATCGGCCTGGTCATGCAGGAGTTCCATCTTTTCCCCGGCCTGTCGGCGCTGGAAAACGTGCTTTTGCCGGCGCGGCTTGCCGGCGCCGCCACGGCTGGCGTCATCGAGCGGGCGCATTCGCTTTTGAGCACTGTCGGTCTTTCCCGTCCGGGCCAGAAGATCGAAACCATGTCGCGCGGCGAGATGCAGCGCGTGGCGATCGGCCGGGCGCTGCTGCGCAAGCCCGGCGTCATCATCGCCGACGAGCCGACGGCAAGCCTCGATGCCGAAAGCGGCGAAGCTGTCGGCGATCTCATTCTCGATCTTGCCATTGCCGAAGGCAGCACGCTGATCGTCGTTTCGCACGATCAGCGCCTGGCCGGCCGCCTCGACCGGTGCATCACCTTCGGCTCCGGCCGGATCAGCGACGATTCCGCGGCAAAGGCGGGGGAGGCTGCATGATCCGCTTCATCCTTTCCGATCTTCGTCGCCTCTGGGCAGGGTCGCTGGTGGTTGTGCTCCTGGTGGCGCTGGCGAGCGCGCTCGGCGTTTCCGTCGTGCTGCAGGAGCGGGCGCTTCGTCTCGGCAGCGCGCGCGCCGCCGACAAGTTCGATCTCGTCATCGGCGCCGGCGGCAGCGAGACGCAGCTCGTTTTGTCCTCGGTCTTCCTGCAACCCTCGCCGCTGCCGCTGATGGCGGGCGAGGTGCTGGGCAGGCTTGCCGCCGATCGCCGTGTCGACTGGGCCGCTCCGATCGGCTTCGGCGATTCCTTCTCCGGCTATCCGATCGTCGGGACGACGACCGTGTTGGTGCAAAACCTGTCCGGCGGCTTAACCGAGGGCAAGGTTTTCGCGCGCGAGGGGGAGGCGGTCATCGGCTCCGCCGTCAAGCTGTCGCTCGGCGGCGAGATCAAGCCGATGCACGGTTTGCCTGAAGAGGGCGGCGAGACCCATACCGAACTCGTCTACCATATCGCCGGCCGCCTGCGGCCGACGGGTACTGCCTGGGACCGGGCCATTCTTGTTCCGATCCAGGCCGTCTGGCATATCCATGGCCTGGAGGCGGAGGAAGGTGCTGGGACCGAGCACGAGCATGAAACGGGGTCCGGCACGGGTACGGCTGAACATGGCTATGCGCATGAGGACGCCGGCGACCATCACGAGGGGCATGAGCATCACGGCAAGCTTGACCCGGATGCCGCGCTCAACGAGCGCTGGACTGCAGGCGCGCCCGGCCTTCCCGCCATTCTCGTCAAGCCGAAGACGATCGCCGACGCCTACAGGCTGCGGCAGGAATATCGCCGCGGCAATACCGTCGCCGTCTTTCCCGGCGAGGTGCTGACCAATCTCTACGCCACGCTCGGCGACGCCAAGCAGATCCTCGTCGCGGTCGCCGCCGGCGCGCAAGCTCTCGTCGCAGCCTCGCTGGTGCTGGTCACGGTCATCCATATCGGCCAGCGCCGCCGCCAGATCGGCGCGCTTAGGGCTTTCGGCGCCCCGCGCGGCGCGATCTTCGGCATCGTCTGGCTGGAATTCTTCTTCCTAGTGGCGGTCGGCATCGGGCTCGGATTCGCGTTCGGTTATGCCGCGGCGCTGACCTTGTCAGGGATGTTCTCGCAGACGAGCGGGATCGCCATGCCGGTGGGCTTTGCCCGCGAGGACGCCGGACTTGCAGGGGTGCTGCTTGCCTTTGCGACAATCCTTGCAGCACTGCCGGCGGTGCTCGCCTACCGGCAATCGCCGGCACAGGCGCTGAGGGCATAGTGCATTGGCGTAAACAAGATCTCCTTCCAAGCCTCTCCGGCGGCTGAATGCTCACGGGCGGTGGACGTGCCGATGTGCCTGACAAAACCTGTCGCTCTTAGACTAAAGTCATAATCCCAAAGCCTCTCTCTTTGTGGCCCGTCTTTTCTGGCACACTCTCGTCAGGCGTGTCGCGGCCAGGGGTCTGCTTTGAGGAGAGTAGGTCGCGCGCGTTGCTCATCACTCTGTGGAGGACAGACAATGGCTAATGTCGTAAGCATCGACGGCGCGAAGGCCGGTCCGATGACGGGCGAAGAGAAGAAGGTGATCTTCGCCTCTTCGCTCGGCACCGTTTTCGAATGGTATGATTTCTATCTCTACGGTTCGCTCGCCACCTATATCGGCGCGACCTATTTCACCCAATATCCCGAGGCGACGCGCAACATCTTCACGCTGCTCGCCTTTGCCGCCGGCTTCCTGGTGCGCCCCTTCGGCGCGCTGGTGTTCGGCCGTCTCGGTGATCTCGTCGGACGCAAATACACCTTCCTAGTGACGATCCTGATCATGGGTCTGTCGACCTTTCTCGTCGGTATCCTGCCGGGCGCCGCCACGATCGGCATCGCAGCGCCGATCATCCTGATCGCGTTACGCCTGTTGCAGGGCTTGGCGCTGGGCGGTGAATATGGCGGCGCGGCGACCTATGTCGCCGAACATGCGCCGAATGGCCGCCGCGGCTATTTCACGTCGTGGATCCAGACGACGGCAACGCTCGGCCTGTTCCTGTCGCTGATCGTCATCGTGCTGGTTCAATATCTGATGGGCCCGGTTCAATTCGCCGCCTGGGGCTGGCGCATTCCGTTCCTGGTCTCGGTCGTCCTGCTCGGCGTCTCCGTCTGGATCCGCCTAAAGATGAACGAATCGCCGGCGTTCCAGCGGATGAAGGCGGAAGGCAAGGGCTCCAAGGCGCCTCTGACAGAAGCTTTCGGCCAATGGAAGAACGCCAAAATCGCGATCATCGCGCTTCTCGGCGCCACCATGGGCCAGGCAGTCGTCTGGTACGGCGGCCAGTTCTACGCACTGTTCTTCCTGCAAAACGTGCTGAAGGTGGATCTGCAGTCGGCCAACATCATGGTCGCCA
Source organism: Rhizobium binxianense (assembly GCF_028994275.1). Classification (NCBI taxonomy): domain Bacteria; kingdom Pseudomonadati; phylum Pseudomonadota; class Alphaproteobacteria; order Hyphomicrobiales; family Rhizobiaceae; genus Rhizobium; species Rhizobium binxianense. Next base: position 4,110,419 of record NZ_CP118713.1, on the reverse strand, counting down.
TCGCGCTCTTCCTCGCCACGCCGTTCTTCGTCATCTTCGGCGGCCTTTCCGACAAGATCGGCCGCAAGCCGATCATCATGGCGGGTCTTCTCATCGCGGCGGTGACCTATAATCCGCTGTTCAAGGCGATGACCTGGACGGCGAACCCGGCGCTTGCCGAAGCGCAGGCAACGATCCGGGCAACGGTGACGGCCGATCCGGCGGATTGCAGGTTCCAGTTCAACCCGACCGGCACGGCGAAGTTCACCAGCTCCTGCGACGTGGCGACGGCGTTCCTGACGAGGAACTCGGTGCCTTACGACGTCGTGCCGGGTCCCGCCGGTCAGCCGGCAACGGTGAAGATCGGCAACGCGACGATCCCGAGCTTCGACGTCGTCGCTGCCGGCGACAAGGCCAAGGGCATGACCGCCGCCTTCGAAAAGGGCGTCAACATCGCGCTTCACGATGCCGGTTACCCGCTGAAGCGCGGCGTGGCCAAGGTGCCGGATGCCAAGCTCGATGCCTTTATCGCGGCCAATCCGGAACTGTCGCTCAATGCCGATGCCGTGCGCGCCGGCGAAAAGGAAACCGTGCCGGCGGCCAAGCTGGTCGAAACCAAGCTGCTGACGGCCGATGAGGCCAACGGCGTCACCGATATGGCGGTCTACAACGTCGCCAATGGCGGCACGTTTGCCATGGCGGCCGATCCGGCCCGCGTCAACTGGATCGGCACGATCGCCATCCTGTTCGTCCTCGTCCTCTATGTGACCATGGTCTACGGTCCGATTGCGGCACTGCTGGTCGAGCTCTTCCCGACCCGCATCCGCTATACCGGCATGTCGCTGCCCTATCACATCGGCAACGGCTGGTTCGGCGGCCTGCTGCCGGCGACGGCCTTCGCGATGAGCGCTGCCGCGGGCGATATCTATTATGGTCTCTGGTATCCGATCGTCTTTGCGACGATCACGCTGGTGATCGGCCTGATCTTCCTGCCGGAGACGAAGAACAGAGATATCCACACCATGGATTGAGGAAGCGCATTCGCGTTTAAGAAAAAAGGCCCGGCGCTTACAAGGCGCCGGGCTTTTCCGTATCGGAAAACAAGCGTTTGGCGAGGGGCCAGCCATCCGGCGCCAGTTTGAAGAGCAGGCCGCAGCGGGCAAAGACGATCGCCGTCAGCAGCGAGAACCAGGCGCCGAACGCAAGGCCGGCGATGACGTCGCTCGGATAATGGGCGCCGACCATGACACGGGTCATGCCGAGCCAGATGGCGCAGGCGATGAAGGCAACGCGGTAGCGTGGAAACAGCAGGGCGAAAGCGGCGAAGAAGGCGCCGACCGTGGTGGAATGCCCGGACGGAAAACTTTCGAAAGCGGCGTGGCCTGAAAAGGGCGTGAAGGAAAACATGCCGTAATCGTGAAAATGATCGGGACGCGCCCTGCCGATCGCCCGCTTCAGCAGATTGGCGAGAAGCCCCGACAAGACGACCGTGGTGAAGAGATAGGCGCCGATCCAGCTGACATAGAGCGCCTGCGCCTTGGAGCGCGCCGTCTTCACAAGCCTGTAGCCCGCCCGGCCCTGAAAGAACAGCAGGATGCTGGTGTAGATCAGCCAGGCGGAATCGCCGAAACCGGTCAGCATTTCGCCGAGGTGCTTCACTGGTGCTGGAGCTTCACTGGCGCCGATCGGTGCGTCGAAGAGCAGCATCGAGAGGATCACGGCATTGAGCGTGATGAAGAGACAGGCCTGCCAGCGCAAAGGCGGCATGCCGACGCTGCTCCGGCGCCAGCGCCTGTCCAGGGAAGCCCAAAATGCCCGCATGCCGTCGTCCGTTCGAATTTGCCCGCTCGTTAAATCCGGCGCAAAAATACACGAGATTGTGGCCAGGAATAGTCCGTTTGGGATAATTCGCCCAAGCCGGTCCGGGTCGCGTTCTTAAGAAAAAAGCCCTCCGCATGCATCATGCGAAGGGCCGGAACTGTTTCACGTGAAATATCAGGCGGAAAGCGTCTTGAACTCGGCGAGGATCGCATCGCCCATCTCGACGGTGCCGACCTGCCTTGCGCCATCGGCCATGATGTCGCCGGTGCGGATGCCCTTGTCGAGCACGTTGGCGATCGCCTTTTCCAGGTCGTCGGCTTCCTTCACCAGATTGAAGGAATAACGCAGGCACATGGCGAAGGAGGCGATCATGGCGATCGGATTGGCGATGCCCTTGCCGGCAATGTCGGGGGCCGAGCCATGCACCGGCTCGTAGAGCGCCTTGCGCTTGCCGGTCTTGCCGTCAGGCGCGCCGAGCGAGGCCGACGGCAGCATGCCGAGCGAACCGGTCAGCATGGCGGCGACGTCGGAAAGCATATCGCCGAAGAGATTGTCGGTGACGATGACATCGAACTGCTTGGGCTGGCGCACCAGCTGCATGCCGCCGGCATCGGCCAGCATGTGTTCGAGCTGGACGTCGGAATATTTCGCCTTGTGCGTCTCGGTGACCACCTGGTTCCAGAGCACGCCCGACTTCATGACGTTGCGCTTTTCCATGGAGCAGACGCGGTTCTGCCGCGTGCGGGCCATTTCGAAGGCGACGCCGGCGATGCGCTCGATCTCGTAGGTATCGTAGACCTGCGTGTCGATGCCGCGCTTCTGGCCGTTGCCGAGGTCGATGATTTCCTTCGGCTCGCCGAAATAGACGCCGCCCGTCAGCTCGCGGATGATCAGAATGTCGAGGCCTTCGACCAGTTCCGGCTTCAGCGACGAGGCCGCGGCCAGGGCGGGATAGCAGATGGCGGGGCGCAGGTTCGCGAAGAGCTGCAGATCCTTGCGCAGGCGCAGCAAGCCGGCTTCCGGGCGCACGTCGTAAGGCACGCTATCCCATTTCGGGCCGCCGACGGCACCGAAGAGCACGGCATCGGCGGCAAGCGCCTTCTGCATGTCGGCTTCGGAGATCGCCGCGCCATGCGCATCGTAGGCGCTGCCACCGACAAGGCCTTCGTCGGTGACGAAACCGGCATTCATCGCCTCGTTCATATAGGCGATGATCTTGCGGACCTCGCCCATGGCCTCGGGACCGATGCCGTCACCCGGCAGCAGGAAAAGATTGCGCGCTGTCATGAAACCCTCCTGGGAAAAACAAGTTGCGGTTTCTTAGACCCCGGAAATGGGCATTTCAAGCGAGAGAAGGGGCGAATCGGTACGCTTGGCTCTTCGCCGCGATATTGCTCCTGCGCCTGCAAAAGGATTAGAACCGGCAGACCCCGCTTTAATTTCCCCGGATGGTTCTTATGTCTTTCGCATCTCTCCATCTCGACACCCCCTTGGTTCAGACAGCACCTGGCTACAGCGCCAGCGGCAAGCCGCTCTGGCTGAAGCTCGATGCGCTGCAGCCTTCCGGCAGCTTCAAGCTGCGCGGCGTCGGCCGGCTTTGCCGGCATGAGGTGGAAAATGGTGCGCGCGAGATCTTCTGCGCGTCCGGCGGCAATGCCGGCATTGCCGCGGCCTATGCCGGACGGGGGCTCGGTGTGCCGGTCACCATCGTCGTGCCGGAAACGACGGCGGCCGATGTGCGGCAGACGATCGCCGCAACGGGCGCGAATGTCCTCGTTCATGGTTCGGTTTTCGACGAAGCCAATGCCCATGCGGTCGAACTCGCCCGGAGCCGCAACGCGACCTATGTGCACCCCTTCGACCATCCGCTTCTGTGGGACGGCCATGCGACGCTGATCGATGAGGTGGTGGCGAAGGGTGCCAAATTCGATTGCGTCGTCACCAGCGTCGGTGGCGGCGGGCTGCTGGCCGGCATTGTCGAGGGGCTGAAGCGAAACGGGCTTTCCGATGTGCCTGTTATCGCCGTCGAAACGGAAGGGGCGGCCTCGCTGAATGCCAGCCTCGAGGCGAATGAGCGCATTGTCCTTCCCGCCATCACCTCGATTGCCAATTCGCTCGGGGCGCGGCAGGTGGCGCAGCATGTTTTCGACCTGCCGGAGCAGCATCCGATCGAAAGTGTCGTCGTCAGCGACGCCGATGCGGTCGCCGCCTGCCTGAAATTTGCCGATGCCTATCGCATCTTGGTCGAGCCGGCCTGTGGGGCGGCCCTTGCCGTTGCCGATGTGCATGCCGGGCTGCTTCAGCGCTTCGACAATCCGCTGATCGAAGTCTGCGGCGGCATCGGCGTGTCGCTCGAAAAGCTTAAGGCCTGGAAAGAAAAGCTTCTCTGATCGACCGCAATTCAAAGTGTTACAGCGTCTGTTGCGCGTCTGGAAAGAGGCGCGACGCTGTAAAGAAAAAGCCGGGCGAAAGTCCGGCTTGATCGATCATTATTGGAGAGCGCTCAGGCCGCCCAGGGGTGCGACGCGGCGTTCTTCTTTTCGAAGCTGTCGATCGCCTTGCCCTTTTCCAGGGTCAGGCCAATGTCGTCGAGGCCGTTCAGCAGGCAGTGACGCTTGAACTCGTCGAGATCGAACTTGATCGAGCCGCCGTCGGGGCCGGTGATCTCGAGGTTTTCGAGATCGACGGTCAGGATGGCGTTGGAGCCGCGCGAGGCGTCGTCCATCAGCTTGTCGAGATCGTCCTGGCTGACCTTGATCGGCAGGATGCCGTTCTTGAAGCAGTTGTTGTAGAAAATATCGGCGAAGCTGGTCGAGATGACGCAGCGGATACCGAAATCGAGAAGCGCCCAGGGCGCGTGCTCACGCGAGGAGCCGCAGCCGAAATTGTCGCCGGCAACCAGGATCTTGGCATCGCGGTAGGCCGGCTTGTTCAGCACGAAATCCGGGTTTTCGGAGCCGTCTTCGTTATAACGGGCCTCCGCGAAGAGGCCGGTGCCGAGGCCGGTGCGCTTGATCGTCTTCAGATAATCCTTCGGGATGATCATGTCGGTGTCGATGTTGACGACCGGCAAGGGCGCAGCAACGCCCGTGAGCTTCACGAATTTATCCATGACCCATGCTCCATTTCTGCAAATCTACTTCCTGAATTTGCATCTAGTCCAGTTTTCCGCCGAAATGAAGGAGAATCTTTCTAAAATGGCGGCCACGCGATGTTTCGCGCGGCCTGCCATCGTGCGTGTTTCGTCATTTGGTCGGTGCGTTCAGGCCCCAGAGGACGCCGAACGGGTCGCGAAGCTGGCCGTATCGGTCGCCCCAGAACATCAGTTCGACCGGCATGACGACTTCGGCGCCGGCAGCGACGGCGCGATCCCACCAGAAATCGATATCATCGATCACCAACTGGATGGCGAAGCCTTCATGCCCTTTGAAGGGGTGGCCGTATTCGGGATAGGCATCCGACAGCATGAGGGAGCTGCCGTTGATGTAGAGATGCACATGCATCGTCCGGCCGCTCTCGTCGACCGGCACGGTATAGGCCTCTTCGGCGCCGAAAGCCTTCTTGTAGAATTCGGCGGCTTTCACCGCGCCACCGACCGTCAGATAGGGCAACAGGCCATTCTTGACCGGCGGCATCTTGGTCGGGTTGCTTTCTGTCGTTGCATCCATGCTTGTCCTCCATTCATCTTAGCGCCGGCTGAATGCCTGGCTGCTTCAAGGACGTAGCATGGAAGCATGATCCGACAGTGTCGGCCGAAATTTTTCGGCGAACCAAAATTTTCAGCGAAAAGGTGATCAGAGATCGATGATCGTGCCGCGGCCGTCGTTCCAGACCCGCATCTCCGGCTTACCGTTATTTGCCTTGGCACGGACCGGAGCGGGTTTCATCTTCATCGATAGCGCGCGCCCGACCATGAGTACGGTCAGGATGCCGCCGACGGCAAGTGTCACCGAAAAGGTGAGAAGCAGCATGGCCACGAAAACGGTGGCGCCGGCAAGCATGAGGAAGATGGAGCGAATGTTCTGCATGGGTTTGAGACCTTTCTTCGGAAAGGAATGTGGTCCTTCTCTTTCCTCTCTGCAAGGCAAGCATGGCTTTTTGTTGTTCTGCTGGACGGCTGGCATGGGCTGCTTGCTTCGGCGTGCAAAGCTTGGCACTAATTCGGCCATGAGCCGAAACCCCGTGACCCCCCGCCTGCGCCGTTCGGTGCTGAGCGTGCCTGCGATTAATCCGCGTGCCCTCGAAAAAACCCATGCGGTCGATTGCGATGCGGTGATCTTCGATCTCGAGGATTCCGTGGCGCCGGAAAAGAAGTTGGAAGCGCGGGAAAACCTGAGGCGCTTCTTTTCGGATCGTCCGCTCGAAAATAAGGAGCGGATCATTCGCATCAACAGCCTGTCATCGAATTTCGGCCTGGACGATATGGAGCTGGTGACGGCCCTTGGTCCCGATGCCGTGCTGCTGCCGAAGGTCGACGAGCCGCAGGATGTCACTGATATCAGCGACCTTCTCTCCGAGGCGGATGCATCGGAAGATCTGCGCATCTGGGCGATGATCGAGACGCCGCGCGGTATCCTGAATGCGGGAGCGATCGCCGAAGCCGGGCGCACGCCGGGCTCGCGGCTCGACTGTCTCGTCGTCGGGCTCAACGACCTGCGCAAGGAAACCGGCGTGCTGGCGCAGCCGGGGCGGGGCTATCTGGTGCCGTGGCTGATGCAGGTCGTGCTTGCGGTCAGCGCTTACGGGCTCGATGCAATCGACAGCGTCTTCAACGATTTCAGGGACGAGCAGGGTTTCGATGCCGAATGCCGGCAGGGCCGGGCCATGGGCTTTGCCGGCAAGATGCTGATCCACCCGGCGCAAATCGAGCCCGCCAACCGGCATTTCGGCCCGGATCCGGCCGCGATTGCGGAAGCCGAAGCGATCATCGCTGCTTTTGCCGATCCCGCCTCCGATGGGTTGAACGTCATCAATGCAGGTGGGCGGATGATCGAGCGTCTGCATCTTGTTCAAGCCGAAGCTCTGGTTCATAAAGCTCGCCTGATTTCTGCAAGAAAGCCCGCCTGATGAAACTCTACCGCTTCCTGACCGGTCCCGACGACGCTTCCTTCTGCCATAAGGTCACCGCTGCCCTAAACAAGGGCTGGTCGCTGGAAGGCTCGCCGACCTATGCCTTCAATGCCGCAACCGGCGCGATGCAATGCGGTCAGGCCGTCGTCAAGTCTGTCGAAGGCAAGGATTACGATCCCGAGATGAAGCTCTCCGAGCAATAGCGCGTTCTGCCGAACGCGCGGCTTAAAGCATGTCGCGCAAAAGTGTGCAGCGGTTTGCGGCAACGACATGCGTAAAACAAAGAGCTAAAGCGCAAGGAGCGAATCTGAAAGATTGCGACGCGCTTTAGCGTTCGGCGGCTTCCTCGGCGCTGGCCTCGATCCGCTCCATGTCATCGTCGCTCAGCCCGAAATGGTGGCCGATCTCGTGGATCAGGACATGGGTGATGATATCGCCGAGCGTCTCGTCGTTCTCAGCCCAGTAATCGAGGATGGGGCGCCGGTAGAGGCGGATGCGGTTCGGCATCTCGCCGGTTTCCAGCGTGAAACGTTCGGAAATGCCCCTGCCCTCGAAAAGGCCGAGCAGATCGAAAGGGGTTTCCAGCGCCATGTCCTCGAAAACGTCGTCATCGGGGAAATCTTCGATCTCGATCGTGAGGTTGGTCGTCAGCTGGCGGAATTCATCCGGCAGATGGCTGTAGGCCTCCATGGCCAGCGACTCGAAGGTGCTGATCGTCGGCGCATGGCGGTCCCGCCAATCATCGCTCTGGTCTATGCGGGCCATGAATATTCCTTCCTTTGCGGGCCCATATAGAACCTTTATCGCCGATTTTCGAGTGCGGAATCAAAGGCAGGAATAAATTCATAGAAAATGGCCGTTGACTCTTCATTAGCTCTCTGGAATCTATAAGAACATAACAGGAACAAGACGGATCGGAGAACGCCATGGCGCAGCACGCCCTGGCGCGCGAGCGGCTTTTTGCGCTCCGCGAAACCATTGCCCGACTGGAGGGAAGGCCCGCGCCGGCGCTTGCCGCAGCGGAGCAGGAAGCCCTGGCAGAAGGACGTAAGAACCGCCAGGAGCGCATTCTGCCGCCCCTACCGTTTGGGGTGGAGTTTCTCGATGGGGCATTGGAAGGCGGCCTGCCGCTCGATGCGATCACCGAATTCCGCTCGGCTCTGTCTCGTGATGCAGGTGCTGCAAGCGGGCTGGCGATGGCTGTTGCCGCGCGGCTGCAGAAACAGGAGGCGGATGCCGGCAGGCTTTTGCCGTTGCTGTGGATCGGCGATGCTGTCGGCACGCTGGAGGCCGGTCGTCCCTATGCTCCCGGGCTTCGGGATTTCGGACTGAGCCCGGAGCGGTTTCTCCATGCCGCGCCGCGCAAGCTGGACGAGGCGCTCTGGCTGGTGGAGGCCGCGGTGGAAAGCGCTGCCTTCTCGGCGGTCATCTTCGAAGTGCGAGGCAATCCCGCCCATTTCGGCCTGACCGAAAGCCGCAGGCTCAGTCTTCGGGCGCGGGCTGCCCGCCATCCGCTCTTTCTCGTCCGCCAGGCCGGGGCGGAGGAGGCAAGCAGTGCGGCCTTCCGCCTGCATGTCGAACCGGGCCCCTCCGCTCTGCGGCCGTTGCCGGACGGATCGAAGCTTTCCGGCAGCATCGGCAATCCGATTTTCCGTCTGACGCTGGAGAAGAGCCGCAATCCGGCCCCGCTCTCCTTTCTTCTGGAGTGGAATCCCCATGAACGCGAATTTCTCCCTGTCGCCGAACCAAACCTCGTTCGTCCTCCAGGCGAACAGTCAGCGCATTCTGGCGATCAGCTTCCCGCATCTGCCAACGGACCGCATCGCCCGCAGGCGATGGGGGCTCTCCTGGCGTTCGAAAGGGCGTCCTGAGACCCCGCCTATCGTCTGTTCCGGCAAACTCAACAATGCCATGCGGCTGACGGCACTGGACGAGTTGGCCGAGAGGCTGGGGCTGAAGAAGGAGTTGGGCGTTGCCGAAGCGCGTGCCATGTACCCAACGCTCGAGGTCGTCGAAGAGGATCCGGTGGCCGACCGCCGGTTGCTGGAGGCAATTGCCGATTGGTGCGACCGTTATACGCCGCTGGTGGCGTTCGACGACAAGGACGGTCTGTTTCTCGACATTAGCGGCTGCGCCCATCTCTTCGGCGGTGAAAAGGCGCTTCTCAGGGATGTGCTGTCACGGCTTTTTCATATGGGCTTCGATGCGCGCGGGGCGGTGTCATCGTCGCCGGGCCTTTCCTGGGCCGTGTCCCGCTTCGGGCAAGGCGGCGTGATCGAGGACGAGGAGACGGACCATGTGCTGATGTCCTTGCCGGTTGCAGCCTTGCGGCTGCAAGAACAAACCGTCGATGCCCTGAAGAAGCTCGGTCTGAAATATGTCGGCGACGTCATCGATGCGCCGCGAGCGCCGCTGACCCGCCGGTTCGGCCCGCAACTGCTTTTGCGTCTCGACCAGGCGCTGGGGCGTGAAGAGGAGCCGGTCTCGCCCCGGCGTCCGGTTGCCAGCCTTTCGGCCGAAAGCCGGTTGATCGAGCCCATCGGCACGGAAGAGCAGATCCTTGCCGTCACCAGGCAGGTCGCCCTATCGCTGCAGCCGTCGCTGGAGGCGCGGGGCGCCGGCGGGCGGGTGTTCGAACTGGTGCTGTTCCGCGTCGACGGCAGGGTCTTTCGTATCTCCGTCGGCGCTTCACAGCCGCTGCGCGAACCAAAGGTCATCGCCGGGCTTTTTGCCGAGCGATTGCAGGCGGTCTATGACGATCTTGATGCCGGTTATGGTTTCGAAATCCTGCGGTTGAATGTGTTGCGGCATGATCCCTTCAATGAGGCGCAGGCTGATTTCGAGGGCGACCGCCAGGGAGAGATCTCGCTTTCGGTTTTCGTCGACCGGGTCTCGGCCCGACTGGGTGCGGATTGCCTGCAAAGCTTCCAGCTCCGCGAGAGCCATGTGCCGGAACGCGCCGTCATCACGGTGCCTGTAATGGAGTGTCTTCCCAGGCGGAAGGCGGCGCCGGACATCCAACTTCCTTTCCGCCAAGAGCGCCCGCTGCGGCTCTTTGCAACGCCGGAGCCGGTCGAGATCATGCTTGCCGAAGTGCCCGATGGTCCGCCGCAGGTGTTCCGCTGGCGGCGCATGCAGCATCAGGTGGCTAGAAGCGAAGGGCCGGAACGGATTGCCATGGAATGGTGGATCGATGGGGATGACGCCGAGGCGCGCGACTATTTCCGCATCGAGGACGAGACCGGGCATCGCTTCTGGATCTATCGCCGCGGTTTCTATGGCGGGGAATTGGATCCTCGCTGGTTCATGCATGGGGTCTTTGCATGAAAAGCGAACCCGCATTTTTCGAGATCGGCGTGAGAACGAATTTTTCGTTTCTCGAAGGCGCTTCCAGCCCGGAAGAGATGGTCGTGCAGGCCGCTCATCTCGGGCTCGGCGGTCTCGGGATTGCGGACCGGAATTCGGTTGCCGGCGTGGTCAGGGCGCATGCGCAGGCGCTGCAACTCGAGGAGAGATACAAGAACAGAGATGCGATAATGGCTCAAGCGGAGAAGGAGGGGAAAAAGGAAGAGATTGTCGATCCCATCCGGATTCAGCCCGGCGCCCGTCTCGTTTTTTCCGACGATACGCCTGATATCCTCGCCTACCCACGCAACCGGCGGGGCTGGGCAAATCTTTGCCGCCTTCTCAGCGCCGGCAATCTGAAGGATGAAGCGGTCAAGGGAAGCTGCATTCTGACAGAAGCGGAATTGATGGAATGGGGGGACGAGATGATGCTTGTCCTCGTTCCCGATCGCACTCTTGTCGAGAGCCAGGCCGGGCAGTCGGCACTGGAGGATTGTCTGGAGCGGTTTCGCAGACGGTTCGGCAAGGCTTTTTTTATGGCGCTGGCGCCAGCCTATGACGGCCGCGACAGGCAGGTCTTTGCGGTGCTTGCCATGCTTGCGGCACGAAATCGCCTGCCGCTGATTGCGACCAACCAGCCGCTTTACCATCATCCCGAACGCCGGCCGCTTTCGGATGTCGTGATCGCGATCCGGGAGCATGTACAGATAGCGCAGGCCGGATTCCTGCTGGCGCCGAATGCCGAACGCTACCTCAAGGATTCACGTGAAATGGTCCGGATCTTCCGGGACTATCCCGGTGCGATCGAAAATACGCAGGTCTTCTTCGGCAAGCTGAGCTTTTCGCTGACGGAGCTGGAGCATAATTATCCACCTGAAAACGATCCCGGCGAAACGCCGCAGGAGACCTTGGAAAGGCTGACGAGAACGGGAGCTGCAAAGCGCTATCCCGAGGGTATCCCGCCCAAGGTGGCGATGCAGATCGATTATGAGCTGAAACTTATCGGCGATAAGAAATATGCCTCTTACTTCCTGACGGTTCACAGGATCATCCAGCACGCCCGTTATGAACTCAAGGTCTTGTGCCAGGGGCGCGGATCGGCAGCAAATTCGGTTATCTGCTATTGCCTCGAAATAACGGAAGTCGATCCGCAAAAGAGCACGCTGCTCTTCGACCGCTTCATTTCGATGGATCGCGACGAACCGCCGGATATCGATGTCGATTTCGAACATGACCGGCGTGAAGAGGTCATCCAGTACATCTATAAAACCTACAAAAGAGAACATGCCGGGCTGACGGCGGGTGTGACCACCTACCGGACCCGTTCGGCCGGCCGCGAAGTCGCCAAGGCCTTCGGGCTGTCGGAGGATGTCCAGTCGGCGATCAGCAGTCTCGTCTGGGGCTGGTCGGAGGACAATCTCTCGGAACGGGATGCCAAGGCAGCCGGCCTCGATATCAAGGATCCGGTGACACGGAACGTGCTGAAATATGCCTCCGAGCTTCTCGGCTTTCCCCGCCATCTCACCCAGCATGTCGGCGGCTTCGTCATTACGCGGGACCGGCTCGACGAGGTGGTGCCGATCATGAAGACGGCAATGCCGGATCGCTACATGATCGAGTGGGACAAGGACGATCTCGACAACGTCAAGATCCTCAAGGTGGATGTGCTGGCGCTTGGCATGCTGACCTGCCTGCGCAAGGCCTTTTCGCTGCTTGAACTGCATTACGAGGTCAAGAAGACGCTTGCAGATCTCGGCAACCGGGAACATGGGGACGAAGGCAAACCGGTCTATGAGATGATGGGCCGGGCCGATACGCTTGGCGTCTTCCAGATCGAGAGCCGGGCACAGATGAGCATGCTGCCGCGTCTCAAACCGACGGTGTTCTACGACCTCGTCATCGAGGTGGCGATCGTCCGGCCGGGGCCGATCCAGGGCGATATGGTGCATCCCTATCTGAAGCGCCGGGAGCAGCGGGCCAAAAACATTCCGATCGAATATCCGAGCAAGGAGCTGGAAGCGGTTCTGGAAAGAACCCTCGGCGTGCCGCTGTTCCAGGAACAGGCGATGCAGATCGCCATCACGGCTGCAGGCTTCAGACCGGCGGAAGCCGACAAGCTTCGCAGAGCGATGGCGACATTCAAGAGAACCGGTACGATGGGCAATTTCGAGAAGCGGTTCATCGAGGGAATGGCCTCAAAGGGTTATACCCAGGAATTCGCGCAGCAATGTTTCAACCAGATCAAAGGTTTCGGTGAATATGGTTTCCCTGAAAGCCATGCCGCCTCCTTTGCGCTGCTCGTCTATGCCTCCTCATGGCTCAAGGCCTATTACCCCGATGTCTTCTGCGCGGCGATGCTGAATTCCCAGCCGATGGGGTTTTATGCGCCGGCGCAGCTGGTGCGGGATGCACGCGAACACGGGGTAAAAATCCTGCCGGTCGACATCAACGAATCCGACTGGGATTGCGGTCTGGAAGAGGCGGCTTTCGATCCGAATGCCGTCGATTTCCGCCACCGTGAGATGCGCGAGATTATCAAGGCCCGGCACGCGGTGCGGCTCGGCTTTCGGCAGATCAAGGGTGTCTCGGATAAAGAGATGGCGCTGCTCGTCAAGAAGCGAGGCAAAGGGTACAGTTCCGTTCGGGATCTCTGGCTGCGGTCCGGCCTGCAGAAATCCGTCATCGAGCGACTGGCGGATGCGGATGCGTTCCAATCCCTCGGACTATCGCGACGCGATGCGCTCTGGGCGGTGCGGGCGCTGGATGTGAAGAGCGCGGCCGAGGAGCTGCCGCTTTTCGAGCAGGCCCGTCACGTCGATCTCCAGGCCGAGCCTGCAACGAAGCTGCCGGACATGCTACCGGGAGAGCAGGTCATCGAGGACTATCGTTATCTCTCGCTGTCGCTGAAGGCGCATCCCGTTTCATTCCTGCGGGAGGAGCTTCAAAGGATGGGCATCACGCGCAATGTCGATCTGTTGAAGGTCGCGAACGGAAAGAGGGTGACGATTGCCGGCCTCGTGCTGGTGCGCCAGCGGCCGGGTTCGGCCAAAGGTGTGATCTTCATGACGCTGGAGGACGAGACCGGGGTTGCCAATGCGATCGTCTGGAACAAGATATTCGACACATACCGCTCGGTTGTGATGGGCGCCCGGCTGGTGAAAATCCGCGGCCGGCTGCAAAGCCAGAGCGGGGTGATCCATACCGTCGTCGAACATATCGAGGACATGACGCCGGCGCTCGGGATCCTGCAACGCGAGGCCCGGCGTTTCGGGGGCTGCGAGCGGGCAGACGAGGTGCTGAGGCCGGGTGGCGATCAACGGCAGAAAAAGCTTGCGAATGCGCCGGAGAGGGCGGAGCTGGAAAAACGGATGGCTGCGGCAGGCCGCCATACGGGCGCGGCGGAAACCGCCGAAGTGATGCCGCGCGGACGCAACTTTCATTAAAGTGCGCCGCACTGATCGGGATCATACGGCATGCCTTCACCGCCTTATGGCGTCATCACCCTGGAACCACTGGATAATCTCGGACGATATGCATCGGAGTCGCATCCGGACACCGGGTTCGATGATCCGGGGCTCGAATTTTTTCTTGACAGCCACCATCTTCTTTAGCAGAAAACACGATAGTCAGTGTCATGTTTGGAATGAAGACGTGCTTGTCTGCAGCTGCAATTATATAACCGACAAGGAAATCCGGGAGGTTATCACCAACCTTCTCGATGAAGACTGTTGGCAGCTTATCGTGCCGGCGAAGGTCTACCACGCCATGGAAAAACGCGGCCGCTGCTGCGGCTGTTTCCCCAACGTCGTCGATATCATTATCCAGACGACCGAGGAGTATCACGCCCGTCGCCACTCGACGGAGACTGAAATATTTGATTTCATGTCCCGCTTGAAACAATTCCATGAGGAAAACAGGAGAGCGGACATTGAAAGGCGACAAAAAGGTCATCGAGCGGCTTAACGAGGCGTTGTTCCTCGAGCTCGGGGCGGTCAATCAATATTGGGTTCATTATCGGCTTCTTGAGGACTGGGGCTACACCAAGCTCGCCAAGAAGGAGCGCGCCGAATCTATTGAAGAGATGCATCATGCCGATCGGCTTGTTGCGCGCATCATTTTCCTTGAAGGCCATCCCAATCTGCAGACCCTTGCACCTCTGCGCATCGGCCAGAACGTCAAAGAAGTGCTGGAAGCCGATCTTGCCGGCGAATACGACGCCCGCGCGGCCTATAAGAAGTCGCGCGATATCTGTTATGAGGCCGGCGATTACGTCTCCATGAAGCTTTTCGAAGAGCTGCTGGCGGATGAGGAAGGTCATATCGACTTCCTCGAAACGCAGCTCGAGCTGCTCGGGAAAATCGGCGAAAGCAAATACGGCCAGCTTAACGCCGACTCCGCCGACGAAGCCGAATAACCATTCGCACGAGAAACCGGCCGCCGCCGCGGCCGGGATTCCGCACCTGATATTATCAGGTGCAAACCGGTCCGATCATCCCGTATCGATCAGTCTTCCGATTGCAGTGCCGCCAGATGCTCGAATTCGGCGATGACCTGGTCGTAGACGGCGCGCTTGAAGGGGACGATCAGGCCCGGCAGTTCCCGCATCGGCTTCCATTCCCAGGCATCGAATTCCGGCTCGTGGCCGCCCGGCGGCGGGTTGATGGCGATCTCACTGTCGTTGCCCTCGAAGCGGAAGGCGAACCAGCGCTGCGTCTGGCCGCGGAATTTTCCCTTCAATCCGATGCCGATCAGTGCCGGCGGAAGATCATAATTGATCCAGTTTCTTGCTTCGGCCAGCAGGGTCACCGTCTTGATGCCGGTCTCCTCGTAGAGTTCGCGGTAGGCGGCATCCAACGGATCCTCGCCCTTGTCGATGCCCCCCTGCGGCATCTGCCAGAGCTGCGGCGAGCCGTCATATTCCGAATTGCCGTCGGGAATGCGCCGCCCGGCCCAGACGAGGCCATCGCAATTCAGGATCATCACGCCGACGCAGGGGCGGTAGGGCAGATCCTCGGCTTTTACGGTCGCTTGGCTCATCGTCTTCTCCGTTCAGGAATCGTCTCTGGGATTGCTCTCAACGATGCCGGGGGTCGTTGGAAAGGGCGGCGACGCCGACGATCTCGATGCCGCGCATCGCAGCCTCCTCGCTCCATTTGGCGATGGCGTCAACGCTCTCATCGAAAGCCGAGGCGACGCCGATCGCCTGGCCGTTCTTGCGGGCGATGCGTTCGAGCTCGTCAAGCTTCTTCAGGACGGCGTTGATATCGAGCTGGCCGTCGAGTTGCAGGTCGGCGAAGGCGTAGGGCAGTTCGGTTCCCTTGGCGACCACAGCCGTTTTCGACTGCGCCGACGTGCCGTCGTCGAGGAACAGCAGGCCGCGCTTGCCGATATCGCGCATGACGGGTTCCATGGCGGTGGTATCCGACAGGAAACGGCCGCCGAGATAATTCATGACGCCGGTATAATTGGTGATCTCGCCCATCGCCTTGTGCAGGTTCTCGATATTGCGGGCGGCCGGCTTCGTGGTTAGAAGCGTTTCCGGGCCGGGATCATTCGCCGGGTAATCAAATGGCTCGAACGGGACTTGCAACAGAATCTCGTGGCCGCCGCGGCGCGCCTCCTGCATCCAGCGCTGCAGGCTGTTGCCGCTTGCGGCAAAGGCGAAGGTGATTTCCTCCGGCAATTGCGCGATGGCGCGTTGTGTCCCGGTCTGGCTGAGCCCGAGGCCGCTGACGACGATGGCGATACGCACACCACGCGCGCCGGACGAGGGACGGGCATATTGATCCATCGGGCGGCGGCCATCGGGGCCGACGATCGGAAGCTTGCCAAAAGGGGTTTCCTCAAGCAGCGTTTCATTCGGCTGGGCCGCCATGCGCGGATCCTGGCCGATCTGCATGGCGTCAACCAGCACAGGCCCGCTGCCATCGCGCGGGCGGGGAGTGTATTTGGTGACGACGGAGCCGTCGCCGGTGACCATCTGTTCGACATTGGCGCCCGAACGCGGTTCGGCGCGGGGCATACCGTCCGCCGCCTGATTGGCGGCTGTCGTCGGCGGCTGAGGGCTATCGGAGGGCGGCGTGGCAGCTTGTTCGGCCGCCGGCGGTTTGGTGCGTTCGAGCCCGTCGCCGCGAAACGCCGTATAGAGGGAAAAGCCGCCTATCGCGAAAAGACAAAGACTGGCGGCGATCCGGCCCAGGCGCAGAATACCCGGGCGCCGGTTGCCGGTTTTTCGGTTGCGGCCCAAAGGCGCATGCAGGTCCGTTCCCAATTTTTCGCCCGCTCCAAAATCGGGAAACAGCAGAAAGGGTCAAGGCCGGGCGATGTGCCCGGCCTTGAGGGGATGAATTATTTGGCCACGACGGCCTTGTCCGGGTTCGGCGGGAAGGCCGGATCGGTCTTCTTGCCGCGCAGAAGATCGAGCGCGTAGTTCAGCTGAACGTCGTCCTTCGGGTCCGGCGGGACATAGGCAACGGAGCCCGACCCTTCGTCGGTCTCGCTCTGGCCCTTGATATGGCCGCGCAGGCTGGATTCGCCTTCGGTCACCATCTTGCCCTGCAGTTCCTGCGGCAGCGGCTCCTCGACCTTGATGTCGGGGGTGATGCCGGTGCCCTGGATCGAGCGGCCGGACGGCGTGTAGTAGAGCGCCGTGGTCAGGCGCAACGCGCCATTTTCGCCGAGCGGGATAATCGTCTGGACGGAACCCTTGCCGAAGGAGCGCGTGCCGAGAACGGTGGCACGGCGCAGATCCTGAAGAGCGCCGGCGACGATTTCCGATGCGGAAGCCGAACCGCCGTTGATCAGCACGATAACCGGCTTGCCATCCGTCAGATCGCCCGGGCCGGCATTGAAGCGGCGGGTTTCATCGGGATTGCGGCCGCGGGTCGAAACCACTTCGCCGCGCTGCAGCAGGGCATCGGAGACGTTGATCGCCTGGTCGAGCAGACCGCCCGGATTGAGTCGCAGGTCGAGGACATAACCCTTCAGCTTGTCGGCCGGAACGGTGTCCTTGATCTTCTTGATCGCCTTTTCCATGTCGGGATAGGTCTTCTCGGTGAAGGAGATGATGCGGAGGTAGCCGACATCGTCCTCGACACGCGATTTGACGGCTTGGACGGCAACAACGTCACGGACGATCGTCAGCTCAATCGGCTTGTCGGCACCCTTGCGGATCAGCGTCAGCTTGATCGGCGTGTTGACGGCGCCGCGCATCTTCTCGACGGCGTCTTCCAGCTTCAAGCCGCGTACGGACTGGCCGTCGATCTCCGAGATATAGTCGCCAGCGAGAACGCCGGCCTTGGCGGCGGGCGTATCGTCGATCGGGGTGATGACCTTGACGAGTTCGTCTTCCATCGTGACCTCGATGCCGAGGCCGCCGAACTCACCCTTGGTCTGGGTGCGCATATCCTCGGCGTCCTTCGCATTCATGTAGCTCGAATGCGGATCGAGCGAGGAGAGCATGCCGTTGATGGCGTTCTCGATCAGTTTGTCTTCGGCCGGCGGCGTCACGTATTGCGCGCGCACACGCTCGAAGACATCGCCGAAAACCGAAAGCTCCTTATAGGTCGAGGATCCGGCCGCTTCTGCCGGCACACCTGCCGAGTAAATAACGCTCATGGCGGTCGCACCCATCAATGCGCCGACCAGAACAAGAGAAGCCCTACGAATCATTGCGTGCCTTTCCAGTGTCTTTGGCGGTCCACCACGGCCGGGAATCGACCGGTTTACCGTCCTTTCGAAATTCAATGTAAAGCGTTGGCCGGTCCGTTTCCAGCGCCAATGCAGTTGCGCTTGCCACTCTTTTCGCGCCCATCACGGCGAGCGGCTCGCCGGAGAAAACGAATTTTCCCTGGCGGGTATTGATCGTATCCATTCCCGAGAGAACCAGGTGGTATCCGTCGCCGGTGTCGAGGATGATCATCTGGCCATAACTGCGGAATGCGCCGGCGAAAACCACCAGGCCATCGGCAGGCGCCGTTACCACCGTCTCCGGATTGGTGGCGACCGTCATGCCCATGGCCTCGTGCCCGGTGCCGTCGGCATCGCCGAACTGGCGCAGGATATCGCCCGCAACGGGCACCTCCAATTTCGCCTTCAATTCTCCGAAGGGATATGCGGGCGCAATGCGGTTTTTATCGGGCACGCCGCTGTCGGCCAACGCCTTGGCCTGGGCGCGCTGCTCGTCCGTCATCAGCTTGCGGTTTTCCTCCGCCTGGCGGGCGGCCGCGGCGGCGTCCCGCACCGAAGCGATCTCGGATTCCATCGAGGCGACGAGGCCCTCAAGGCTGGTCGCCTTGCCGGCCAGCTCCTCGGAACGCTTTTTCTCGGCCGCGAGTTCGGCGGCATTGCTGCGACTGAGCTTGTCGTTTTCGGCCAGCAGCAGATCCATGCGCCGCTCTTCCTCGATACCGTCCGTCATCGTCGCGGTCAGGCGGGCCTTCTCGGCAGCACTCGCGGTCTGCAATGCGGCGAGGCTTGCAAGGTCGGCGGCAAGCTTGTCGGTCTCCTTGCGGATGCCGGGCACGACGGCACCGAGCAGGATGGCGCTGCGCACCGAGGCAAGCGCGTCATCCGGGGTGACGAGCAAAGCGGGCGGCGGGTTGCGGCCCATGCGCTGGAGAGCTGCCAGCACCTCGGCCAGAAGGCCGCGGCGTTCGTGCAGCGAGCGGCGGATGCCATCCTGCTTGACGCCGAGATCGGCTAGCTTCTTCTCGCTTTCGAGGATCTGCCTGTCGAGCGTCTTGCGGCGGGCAGCCGACTCGATCAACGCCTGGCGAATGCTTTGCGTGCTCTTTTCCAGATCGGCAATGCTCTGTTGAAGCGCGCTCACCTTGTCGGTGGAGAGGCTGATGGTTTTCGACAGTGTTTCGAGTTCGGCGCGGGTCTGGTCGCGTTTGGCGGCCAGCTCGGCGGCCGGATCGGCTGGCGCCGGCTCGGCGGTCGGCGGCGGTGCAGATTGTGCTGCCTCGGGTGCGGCATCCTGTGCTCGAACGATGAAGGGATTTGCCGACACGGCAATCACCGCCACACCGACACTGGCGGCGATCGCCGGCAGGATCATGCGGTGTCGCCTGGTTGCTGTTGTCGTCATGCGTGTTCGGGCACTTTCTCAAATCGCGCGGAGCCTAAGCTGATTTGGCACGCTTTGCCAGAACGTTCGGCGCAGAACGGGCGGCGAGGCAAACACGGCTGCGTGACATTGCGACGCATTCAGACGCGGTGATAGGGGTGGCCGGACAGGATGGTGACGGCGCGATACAGCTGTTCGGCGATCAGCGTGCGCACGAGCTGATGCGGCCAGGTCATCTTGCCCAGGCACAGCGTGGCGTCGGCACGGTCATAGAGGGAAGGATCGAGGCCGTCGGCGCCGCCGATGGCGATGGTCAGTTCGCGTTTGCCCTGGTCCCGATAGGAGCCAAGCAGGCCCGCGAAGGCTTCGCTGTCGAGCGCCTTGCCGCGTTCGTCGAGAAGAATGAGGATGCTGCCATCGGCAAGCGATTTCAACAGCAGTGCGGCTTCCTCGCGTTTGCGGGTGTCCGCATTGGAGGCACGGCTTTCGGCAACTTCGGCAATACGGGTAAATTCAAGGCCGACGGCAGGGCCGGCCTTGGCGAAACGGTCGAAATAACGGGCCGCAAGGTCCTTTTCGGGGCCGGACTTCAGCCGTCCCACCGCAAAAAGACCAACTCGCATTCTTCCGCTCCCCGCTGATGCGGCACATCGGGCGCATAAGGCGCCACCAGCCGGCTTCTAAACTTGTCCGGCCAGCCAATGCCACATCTCAGGCGCCGGACAAATGCCGGCTGCCTGTCAGTGCCGTGTTTCTTCATCCATATCCGGAGCCGCCCACATCTTTTCGATGTTGTAGAACTCGCGGATTTCGGGACGGAACACGTGCACGATAATGTCACCGGTGTCGATCAGGACCCAATCGCCGCCTTCCTGGCCTTCGACGCGGGCCGTGCCGAGGCCGTCATCCTTAAGGTCGGTGAGCAGATGATCCGAGATCGCCATGACATGCCTGTTCGAGCGGCCGGAGACGACGATCATGTAGTCTCCCAGCGCCGATTTTCCGGCAATGTCGATGGTGACGATATCTTCAGCTTTGGAGTCCTCGAGGCTGGCGAGGACGGTTTCTAGGGCGCGGGCAGCGGCATCGGCGCCACGTTCCGCACTCTTCGGGATAACGGCGAGCGTTTTTCCCTTGGCGTGTACTGTTGTCAGTTTTTTCCCTTTCCTGGAATGACAAACCATGCACAACACGAGATCCGATCGAGACCGGATCATGGTTAAGATAGGCATCAAACCATTAATGTTTCAAGACGTGCTAAGATACAGAACGGCTGAAAATCCGATCCGACGCCCGAATTGAAGAATATTGCCACTCGGGCCGCTTATTGCGGGCGGTGTACAGTTTCCGTGCCGCAGCGTAAAGTGTAGCAAATTCCACGATCTCCGGATTCAATGACTGACTCAGCCGCAAAAACCCTCGTGCCCGTCCTGCGAATCAGTTTCCCGGACGAGGATCGGCTTGGCCACGGCAAGATGGAACTGCTGGAACATATCCGCGCGACCGGATCGATCTCGGCGGCGGGGCGGGCGATGGACATGTCCTATCGGCGGGCATGGCTGCTGGTCAGCGAGATGAACCGGATGTTTTGCGAACACGTGGTGGAATCGCAGCGCGGCGGGCAAAAGGGCGGTGGCGCGGCGTTGACGCCGTTCGGCGAGGAATTGCTCGAGCGTTTCCGCCGGATGGAAAAGACGATGCGTACGAGCCTTGCCGAAGACCTCGCCTGGCTCGAGGGCAAGCGCAACCTGGAGCAGGGCGAGCGCGGCTGATCAGGCCTCCAGGGCAACCGTCTTGATGACGGCGAACACTGCCCTTCCCGGTCGAAGATCAAGACGCTCGCAGGAGAGCATGGTGATGCGGGAAAGAATGATATCGCCACCGCAATCGAGCCGGATTTCCACCGTTCCGTCCTCCGTCGGCGATATCTGCTCTATCCTTGCTTCCAGGATATTCAGTGCGCTCAGCCCTTCGGGTCTTGTCGTCGCCAGCATGACATCGCGGGAGGGAATGTGGATGCGGACCGATTTGCCGGGTGCAAGGGCCGCACCCGGAATATGCAGCTGGCAGGATTTCAGCGCGACGGTCGACAGGCGATGAAGCGCGTCGAAGCTTTCGACCGTGCCTTCCAACAGCGCGCCGGTCTCCTTCCGGTCGGATGCCGCAGAGGGGCGGCTTAATATGTCGACGGCGGGACCGGTCGCTTCCACTTTGCCGTCGCGCATGACGACCACCTGGTTTGCCAGCCGCGCCACCTCGGCGATTGAATGGCTGACATAGACGATCGGAATGTCAGTCTCGTCGCGCAATCGCTCGAGATAAGGCAGGATCTCGGCCTTGCGCGCCTCGTCGAGGGCGGCGAGCGGCTCGTCCATCAACAGCAGGCGGGGCGTGGAGAGAAGGGCGCGGCCGATGGCGACGCGCTGCTTCTCGCCGCCGGAAAGTTTTGCGGGGCTGCGCTCCAGGAGCGGCTCGATGCCGAGCAGGTCGACGATGCGATCGAAGCTTTCACCACGTGCCGCTCTCGCCGCGAACCAGCGGCCATAGGAGAGATTGGCGCGAACGCTGAGGTGCGGGAAAAGCCGGGCCTCCTGGAAGACATAACCGAAGCGGCGGCGATGTTTCGGGACGAAAATACCGGCTGCGGTTTCGGTCAGGGGCTCGCCGTCAAGGACAACGCGGCCATCGTCCGGACGGGCGAGGCCGGCGATGATGCGGATCAGCGAGGTCTTGCCGGAGCCGGAGCGGCCGAACAGCGCGGTGACGCCACGCTCGGAGGTGAAGGCGGCATCGAGCGAAAAGGCGCCGAGCCGCTGTTTTGCCTCGACGATCAGCGTCATTCCGGATCGATCCTTTGACCGGCGAGGCGGGCGAGGAATTCGGAGGCGAGCAGGGCTGCCATCGAGATGGCGACGGCGACGAGCGTCAGGCGCAGCGCGCCGGCATCGCCGCCCGGCACCTGGGTGAAGGTGTAGATCGCTGCCGACAGCGTCTGGGTTTCTCCCGGGATGTTGGAGACGAAGGTGATCGTCGCACCGAATTCACCCATCGCCTTGGCGAAGGAAAGGATCATGCCGGTGATGATGCCGGGCAAGATCAGCGGCAGCGTGATGGTCAAAAAGACCGAGGTGGGACCGGCGCCGAGCGTTCCAGCCGCCTCCTCCAGCTTGCGGTCGACCGCCTCGATCGACAGGCGGATGCTGCGTACCATCAGCGGAAAGGCCATGACGGCGCAGGCCAGAGCCGCACCCGTCCAGCGGAAGGAGAGAACGATGCCGAAATACTGGTCGAGCAGGCTGCCGACCGGACCGCGACGGCCGAACAGGATGAGGAGAAGGAAACCGGTGACGACGGGGGGTAGGATCAGCGGCAGATGAACGATGCCGTTCAACACCGATTTGCCCCAGAAGCGGCCGCGGGCAAGCAGTAGGGCGACGATGATGCCGAAGGGCAGGCTCGCCAGCATGGCGACGATCGAGACGCGCAGGCTGAGCAAGATCGCCGTCCATTCCTCGTTGCTCAGGCCGAAGATATCCAAATGCAGCCGTCTCCCTGGAAAATCGAAGGCTCGCCGAAACGTGCCTCGGTTTGATGACAAGCCTCGCTCTTCACTCGGCGTCATCCTCGGCCTTGTGCCGAGGATCTGCTGCACCGGCTGCAGATGCTCGGGACAAGCCCGAGCATGACGAAGGAGAAGTTAGCCGACTTTGGAGGAGTCTGCGCTCACGAGGCGAGTCTCCACGCTAAGCTGCTACAATCGTTTCTGCAATCACCTCAGCTTATCACTTCAGAATCGTGAAGCCCTGCGCCGTGAAGAAAGCGGCGGCCTTATCGGATTTCAGGAAGTCGAGATAGGCTGCGGCATCCGGGTTCCTGCTCGAAGCCAGGATGGCGATCGGATAGATGATCGGCGGGTGGGAATCGGCCGGGAAGGTGCCGACGACGGCGACACCCTTATCGGCCGCGGCATCCGTCTGGTAGACGATGCCATAAGGCGCTTCGCCGCGGGAGACGAGGGCAAGGGCAGCACGGACGCTTTCGGCGCCGGCAACCTTGGATTCGACCGATTTCCAGACGCCGAGCTTTTCCAGCGCAGCCCTGCCGTATTTGCCGGCCGGAACCGATTTCGGTTCACCCATGGCAAGCCTTCCGTCACCGAGCAAAGCAGCGAGATCGAAATCCTGCTTGATCTCGACGGGCTTGGCCTTGTCCTTTTCGGCAACGAGCACGATCCGGTTTCCAAGCAGGTCCGAACGGGTGTCGGCCTTGATCAGGTTCTTCTTGGCGACGTAATCCATCCAGTCGCGGTCGGCCGAGATGAAGATATCGGCGGGAGCCGCATTTTCGATCTGCTTGGCCAGTGCCCCGCTTGCCCCATAGGAGGCGACGGCTTCCTTACCGCTTTCCCCAGTCCAGGCGGCATTGGCGGCATCGAGCGCATCCTTGAGGCTCGCCGCCGCAAAGACGGTGAGCTTTTCGGCGGCAGTGGCCGGCGCCGGAAGCGCTGCTGTGCCAAGCCAGAGGGCCGCCATCGCGGCAATTGCCAGTTTCATCCATTGGCGACGGTTTTGCATGTTCACTCCCCAGGGATTCGAAATATTGCGACGAATATAACGAGCGACGCGGCTTGGCTAGGGATATATCCAGGAAAATATAACCCGATCCCGGATCCGTGTTCGCAGCGGCGCAATGTTCACGCATTCGGCAGGTGCATGGCTCCCGCCGAAATCGAGATCGCTAGGGCGAAAATACTCGGAGACAGTCTGCGAACCGCGGGGACTCCCGGCGGCAGAGGATGCTTCTTTTAATTGTTGCTAATAAAAGCGCCAACGGCGAAGCCAAATCTCTCCGGAGATTTGCACTCAGTGCATTGCTGCAATGCACCAATCGATATTCACCTTCTTGCGGAATATGATACAACAGACTCATCGAAACGGCATCTCCTCCTCCCATAGCCGTTCGGTAGGATCGACAACACTCCTCCTCCCAGTTGTCGATCGAGTTCATAAGCCCGACGGATCTCCTCCCCCGTCGGGCTTTCTCGTTTCTGGGATTTCCCTAAAAACCGACCTATTCGGAGCTGCCCGGCGCAGAGCCGTTGCGGATTGCCGTCGAGCTCAGGCCGGAGCGCGGTCCGTGGATGAAGGTCCAGGCCGGCGCGGGTTTCTTCCAGAGCACACGCGCGTCATCCTCGTCGACACGGGCGAAATCGAAGGTCCTCGTCATCTTCGAGGAGAGAAAGGAGAGCGTCGCACCCGGCCGGTCGATCACGGCGATCGGGAAGGTGCGGGCAATTTCCTGCCATTTCTGCCATTTGTGAAAGGTCTGCAGGCTGTCCGCGCCCATGATCCAGACGAAATGCACATGCGGATTGCGCGCCTTGACGCGGGCAAGCGTGTTGGCGGTATAGCTGACGCCGAGCGTCTGTTCGAAGGCGGTGACCTTGACGCGGGGATCGGGGGCAATGCGCTCGCTTTCGGCAATGCGCTCGGCAAGCGGAGCGAGCTGGTTGCGGCTCTTCAGCGGATTGCCGGGGGTGACCATCCACCAGAGCTGATCGAGGCCGAGCCGTTTGAGGGCGATCTCGGCGACGAGCGCGTGGCCCTGATGCGGCGGGTTAAACGAACCGCCGAACAGACCGACGACCATGCCGCGCTCGCTGTGCGGCATGCGGAGATAGTGCCGGTCCACATTCTCAATCACCACGTCAGGCCCAATCGCCACGTCAGGGTCGCGTCTGTCCGGCGCCGTGCACCCGATATTTGAAAGAGGTGAGCTGTTCGACGCCGACCGGGCCGCGGGCATGCATCTTGCCGGTGGCAATGCCGATTTCCGCACCCATGCCGAACTCGCCGCCATCGGCAAACTGCGTCGAGGCATTGTGCAGCAGGATCGCCGAATCGACCTCGGTGAAGAACCGCGCAACGACGTCAGGGTCCTCGGCGATGACAGCCTCGGTGTGGTTCGAGGAATAGGTCTGGATATGGGCGATCGCGCCCGATATGCCGTCGACGACGGCAACGGAAATGATCGCGTCGAGATATTCGGTCGACCAGTCCTCCTCGGTCGCCGGCTTCATGCCGGGCGCGACCTTCAGAACGGTTGCGGAGCCGCGGATCTCGCAGCCGGCCTCCGTGAGAATCTCGAGCAGCGGCGTCAGATGCGTGCCGATCGCGGCACCGTCGACGAGCAGGGTTTCGACCGCGCCGCAGATGCCGGTACGGCGCATCTTGGCATTGACGACGATCTGCTTTGCCATCTCGATATCGGCGGAGGCATCGACATAGATGTGGCAAAGGCCTTCGAGATGGGCAAAAACCGGCACACGGGCCTCGCTCTGCACGCGGGCGACCAGGCTCTTGCCGCCGCGCGGCACGATGACGTCGATCGCCCCGTCCAGGCCGCGCAGCATGGCGCCGACGGCGGCGCGGTCGGTGACCGGGACGAGCTGGATAGCATGCTCTGGAAGCCCTGCCGCTTTCAGGCCCTCGACCAGGCAGGCATGGATAGCCTGCGATGAATGGCGCGAATCCGACCCGCAGCGCAAAATGACGGCATTGCCCGCCTTGAGGCAGAGGGCGCCGGCATCGGCGGTGACGTTCGGCCGGCTTTCGAAGATGACGCCGATGACGCCGAGCGGCGTGCGGACGCGCTCGATTTTCAGGCCGTTCGGCCGGTCCCAGGCGGCAATGACTTCGCCGACCGGATCGGCAAGGGCGGCGATGGCGCGGATTCCCTCGGCCATTTCGGCGATGCGCTTGTCGTTCAGCGTCAGCCGGTCGACAAAGGAGGCGAGCATCTCGGTGCCTTCGATGTCCCTCAGGTCCTTGGCGTTCTCGGCAAGAATCTCAGCCTTGTTCGCCAGGATCGCATCGGCCATCGCATTCAGCGCGCTGTTCTTGACCTCGGCGGACGCAAAGCTCAGCGGTCGTGCGGCAGCCCTCGCCTTGCGGCCGATGTCGTTCATCAGCACGTCAATGTCAGGGCCTGGCGCAACGGTATCAAGCATAGCTCGCGTCCTTCTTCTGCCTTTCCGATTTGGAACCGATCGGCGCGGTCATCACCATGTCGTCGCGATGGACCATAGCGGCGCGCCCGGCATAACCGAGGATGGCCTCGATCTCGGCCGACTTGCGGCCGGCAATCCGGCGGGCGTCGTCGGCGTCGTAGCTGACAAGGCCACGGGCGATCTCGCGACCTTCGGGGCCGATGATCGCGACGGTGTCGCCGCGGCTGAAGAGGCCGGAAACGCTGCGCACGCCGGCCGGAAGCAGGCTCTTGCCGGCGCCGAGAGCGGTGACGGCGCCGTCATCGACATGCAGTTCACCGGCCGGCTGCAGCTGTCCGGCGATCCAGGTCTTGCGAGCCGTGACAGGGGTCCCCGAAGGGGCGAACCACGAGGAACGGGCGCCGTTTTCGATCGCCGACAGCGGGCTGTCGGTCTTGCCGGAGGCGATGATCATGGCGCAGCCCGATGTCGTGGCGATCTTTCCGGCATCGATCTTGGTGCGCATGCCGCCGCGCGAGAGCTCGGAGGCAGCACCCCCGGCCATTGCCTCGATCTCCGGCGTGATTGCGGAAATCGTCTCCAGGAAGGCTGCGTTCGGATCGAGATGCGGCGGGGCGGTATAGAGGCCGTCGATGTCGGAAAGAAGGATGAGCAGGTCGGCGCCGGTCATCGTCGCGACGCGGGCGGCCAGGCGGTCGTTGTCGCCATAGCGGATTTCGCTGGTGGCGACCGTATCGTTTTCGTTGATGATCGGCACGGCGCCGATCTTCAACAGCTGATTGATGGTGGCCCGCGCATTGAGATAGCGGCGGCGCTCTTCGGTATCGCCCAGCGTCAGCAGGATCTGGCCGGCAACGATCTCGTCGCGCGACAGGCTTTCCGACCAGGCGCGCGCCAGCGCGATCTGGCCGACGGCGGCCGCCGCCTGGCTTTCCTCCAGTTTCAGTGCCCCCGAGGGCAGGTCGAGCACCGAGCGGCCGAGCGCGATTGCGCCGGAGGAAACGACGAGCACATCGATGCCCTTGGCCTTCAGGCCGGCAATGTCGGCGCACATGGCGTCGAGCCAGGCCTTCTTCAGCCCGGCCTTGCGGTCGACCAGAAGCGCAGAGCCGATCTTAATGACGATGCGGCGGTAGCGGCCAAGCGGCTTACGGCTGGTCATCGGCCTCGTCCTCGCCCTCATCGGTGACGACCATGTCGCGATGCCTGAGCTTCGGCACCCTGGCAGGCTTTTCCTCGGTATTTTCCTCGACGATGACGTCGCGCAGCGCGCGCAGGACCTCGGTCATGCCCTTGCCGGTGACGGCCGAAATCTGGAACGGCGTCTTGCCGCAGGCTTTGGCCAATTCCTTGGTCTTCTTCTTGAGTTCGGCCTCGTCGAGCACGTCGATTTGCGACAGCGCCACGATCTCGGGCTTATCCGTCAGATCGTTGCCATAGGCTTCGAGCTCGTGTTTGACCGTCTTATAAGCCTTGCCGACCTTTTCCTCCTGGGCGGAGACGAGGTGGAGCAGCACCCGGGTGCGCTCGACATGGCCGAGGAAACGGTCGCCGATGCCGACCCCTTCATGGGCGCCTTCGATCAGGCCCGGAATGTCGGCAAGGATGAATTCCCGCTCGTCGATGGTGGCGACGCCGAGATTGGGATGCAGCGTGGTGAAGGGATAGTTGGCGATCTTCGGCCGGGCGCGGGTGACTGATGCAAGGAAGGTCGATTTGCCGGCATTGGGCAGGCCGACAAGGCCGGCATCGGCAATCAGCTTCAGCCGCAGCCAGAGGGTTTTTTCCTCGCCGGGCAGGCCGGGATTGGCCCAATCCGGCGCCTGATTGGTCGAGGTCTTGAAATGAGCATTGCCGAAACCGCCATTGCCGCCATGGGCGAGGCAGTAACGCTGGCCTTCGACGGTGAGATCACAGATTAGCGTTTCCCGGTCTTCCTCGAAGATCTGGGTGCCGACGGGGACCTTGAGCGTCACGTCGCTGCCGTTGGCGCCGGTACGGTTCCGGCCCATGCCGTGGGTGCCGGTCGTCGCCTTGAAATGCTGCTGGTAGCGGAAATCGATCAGCGTATTGAGACCGTTGACGGTCTCGACCCAGACATCGCCGCCGCGTCCGCCATCACCGCCGTCGGGGCCGCCGAACTCGATGAATTTCTCGCGCCGGAAGGAGACGCTGCCCCCGCCGCCGTCTCCGGATCGGATATAGACCTTTGCTTCGTCGAGAAATTTCATTTTACTTCCAGTATCCGGTGGCAGTTGGACGGCCCGTCTTGGCCCATTCGATATAGGCGGTTCCGACGGAGGTCAAAGATTATCGTGAATTTTGCGAGCTATAACATACAGTACGGCTTCGGTCTCGACGGCAGATACGATCTGGCGCGCATTGCCCGCAGCCTTGAGGGCGCCGATGTCATCGCGCTGCAGGAGGTGACCCGCGGCTTCTCGCGCAACGGTTTTGCCGACATGGTGGCCGATGTTGCAGCCTTTTTTCCCGACTATTTCTGGGTGTATGGGCCGGCCTGCGACATGCATGTCGAGGCAGCTGAAGGCAGGCCTCAGCCGCCGCCTGGCACCCGCTTCCAATTCGGCAACATGGTGCTGTCGCGCTGGCCTGTCATCTCGACCCGAACGCTGCTTCTGCCGCGCAGCCGGACGATCGGCAAGATCAACCTGCAGCGCGGCGCAACCGAGGCGGTCATCACAACACCCGGCGGCGCGATCCGCGTCTATTCCGTCCATCTCGACCATGTCTCGGCCGACGAGCGCATCCGCCAGCTGCAATTCCTGAACGCTGAGATCAATGCCTTCGTCCAGGAGGGCGGGTCGCTGACGGGCGGTGGCGAATTCGATCTGCCGGAGCCGCCGCTGCCGGAGGATTACGTCATCATGGGCGATTTCAACATGGAGCCGGAATCGCCGGAATATTGCGCGCTTGCCGGTGCCGGCGGCGGATATTACGGCCGTGTCGCCCGGATCGGCACGCCGATCGACGCCTTTGCGGCGCTTTCGGCCTATCGGCCGGGAAGCTACAGCTGGATGGATCCCGAAGATCACAGCAAACGCATGCATCTCGATTATTGCTTCGTCAGTTGCGGCCTCGAGGGCCGGTTGAAATCCGCCCGGATCGATACGCAATCCGAGGGCTCCGATCATTTCCCTCTCTGGGTCGAGATCGGCGATTGACGGAGACGCCGCTGTGGCGGCGCCTCCCTTTTTTCGATCAGGCCACCTTGCGCGGCGCCAACATGCCCGGCTGCAGCACGGTTTCGATGTGCGACACCATGGTGTTGCGGGCGAAACAATAGATTTCGCCGCAGCCCGTCATGCGGAAACCGAGCTTCTCCTGCAGCCGCAGTGAGGCCGGATTGTCGGCGAAGACGCCGGAATGAACCGGCGTCTCCGGCATGCGGCGCGAGAAGCGCTCGATGATCGCCGCCACCGCCTCGCTCATATAGCCGCGCCGCCAGTAGTAGCGGTTCAGCCAGTAGCCGAGGTGCCAGCGGCCGTGGCGCAGCTCGATCGAGACATTACCGATATGGACATCGTCCTTGCCGGTGATCGCCAGCGGCCAGTCCGGCAAGGTGCCGGAGGTGACCGGGATCAGCCAGTCCAGCGCATCCTGCCGGTCGAACGGCGCGGGCACGCGGGACAGCATGCGCGTGACCGCGAAATCGGAGAGCGATTCCGCGATCGCAGGCGCATCGCTCAGCCGGTGGGGACGGAGCGTCAGCCGGGCGGTCGAGATGACAGGCGCGGGGCCTGGCATCATCGGCGTGACCTCCGGCCTTTGCAGCGCGGTCGTGCTCATGCGATGTTCCCCCAGCTTCGGAGCGACATCCAGGTCTTGCGGTCGAGCCTGTACCATTCCACAGGCACGTTGCTGCCGAGCGCCAGTGAGGCGGCGAGCCCCGAACCCTGGAACTGGAAGCCGCACTTCTGGATAACGCGCCGCGAGGCGACGTTCATCACCCGGCAGCGGGCGTCGATCTGATCGACGTCCTGGCGGGTTCTGAACACCATATCGACCAGGGCATGGCAGGCCTCGGTCGTATAGCCCTTGTTCCAATAGGGTTCGCCCAGCCAGTAACCGATTTCGACGGTCCTGCCGTCGGCATGCGGCTCGACACCGCAGCAGCCGATAAAGGCGCCGTTTTCGGCCTTGGTGATCGCATAGACGCATTTGCCAATCTCGCCATTTTTCGTGCGACGCACGAAGTCAGCAGCATCATCGGCGGTATAGGGGTGCGGCATACGCGATACCATGGTGGCGACTTTGGCGTTGTTGGCGAGATGGGCAAGGGCGTCGATGTCTTCTTCGTGGGGCGCGCGCATGACGAGCCTTTCCGATAATAAGACAGGGCAATCGGTCCTTAACCGTTCCGGCCTCAGCCGTTCTTCGGAAGACACCCGGTCTTCCCGGGGAGACCGTGATTGGTCTACCCTTAACAATTCGCCTTGCATGTTCAGTCCTCCTGTTTGGACAAAGAAAAAGGGGAGATGGCGCCCCATCTCCCCTGTTTTCTGGACTGAACCTGATACGGCCAGCCGGGTCGATGAGACGCCGGCTGTTTTTGAGCGCTACCGGCTTATTCCGCTGCTTCCGCTTTCGGCATGACAGACACGTAGACGCGACCGTTGGCCTTCGTTCGGTAGTTCACATTGCCGGCGGTAAGCGCAAAAATCGTGTGATCCTTGCCGAGGCCGACGTTGGAACCCGGATGCCACTGCGTCCCGCGCTGACGCACGAGGATGTTGCCTGCGATGACGGCTTCGCCGCCGAACTTCTTCACGCCAAGGCGCTTGGATTCGGAATCGCGACCGTTGCGCGAGGAACCGCCAGCTTTTTTGTGTGCCATTGGAGTTCTCCTTTAAACCTGAAACCCGTTGATCTTACTTGGCAGCCACGATGTCCGTGATACGGACGACCGTGTGATGCTGACGATGGCCGCGCGAACGCTTCGAATTCTGACGGCGGCGCTTCTTGAAGGCGATGACCTTCTTGCCGCGGTTCTGTTCGACGACTTCTGCCTTGACAGAGGCGCCGGTAACGAAGGGCGCACCGATCGCAGCGTCGGCGCCTTCGCCGATCACGAGCACTTCGGTGAATTCAATGGAATCGCCAGCGGTGGCTTCCAGCTTTTCGATGGTCAGCACGTCGTTGGCTGCCACACGGTACTGTTTACCGCCGGTCTTGATGACTGCGAACATTTTTTATCCTTTCATGTTCGTTCCAGCTCTCCTCGCCGCTTGAGCAAGGTGGCCGTCTTTTTATCAGTCGAAGTTAAGCAGGGATTTCAGAGGGCTACCCTCGAACTCTTCCTGCCGGTGAAGCGCCCCACGCAAGCGCAGGACGAACAAGGCACGGATTTCTCCAAACCTATTGCGCAGCCGAGATACGCGAGCGACAAAAAACTGTCAAGGCAAAAGGATGGAATGCTTCGACTTTTCGGCTTGCCAACCTGTCATATGCTCGTTATGAGAACGCCCGCGCCGAACAAGCGCCGACCAAGACCGCGGAGAGGTGGCAGAGTGGTCGAATGCACCGCACTCGAAATGCGGCATACCTGCAAGGGTATCGTGGGTTCAAATCCCACCCTCTCCGCCACTTGGACCTTGGGCCGTAAAGTTTCCCCGCGATCTGCTGATTTCTCTCAACAAGCTTCAGTCCATTAGTGCCGGCAGCTACGAGGCTGCTGCCCAGTCGAGCACTTGCAGGCCAGGCACACGGACGAACTCGCCTGTATTGGCTGTCACCAGCACGGTGCCGGCTCGGCGCGCTTGGGCGGCGATCAGTACATCATACGGCCCGATCGGTGTGCCCTGTCTCCGGAGATAGGCGCGAATATCCGCTGCTTCTTGTGCGTCGCCCTCATTGAAATCGATCAGAGAAATCCCGCCCGAAGCGATGAACAGGGCGATCTTCTCCTCGTTCGCGTGTCGGCGCTCGCTGGCTGCGGCACCATACATCAGTTCATGATAGACGATGATTGACAGGCCGAGCGGGGTTCCTGCATTTCGCGCCTCATCGAAGCGCTCGCGAACTTGACGTGGCCGTCCGTTCAAGAGCGCGACTGCGACATTGGTATCAAGATGGATCATCAGTCGAACACGGCGCGGTCGGCTGGCATCGATGGTTGCTCACGACCTTCGGGCATGAAAGGCGTGTCGCCCAGCTTGTCGATTGCTGCCCAAGGCATGGCATTGTCAGCGTCGAGCGGTTCGAGGATGACTCGATTGCCGACCCGGCTGACCCGAACCTCCTTGCCTTCGAAGCGGAACTCTTTTGGCAGGCGCACGGCCTGGCTGCGCCCATGCGTGAATAGCTTGGCGGTCGCGCTCATCGTGACGGACTCCCCTGGTAGATACTTATTAATATCTATCATGTGTTGAGAGCTGTGGTCAATTCATTCAGGTGGCGGAGGTAGCGGAGATAATGCGCTCAATGGTTTCGAGCGGACTGACGATTCTTCATGGCGATGTCCGTTTCGCTCGTAAGATCGGGCATTCGGCTCAACGCAGCAGGCTCCAGAAGCCCTGCTTATTCCCATGTTGGCGCTTCAGCTCCACCACATAGGCGTCGTGGGGCCGGGCGCTGCCGAAATCGACGATATGAGGTGCCAGCGACGCGCATTCCGCCAGATGGCGTGCGGCATGCCTGTAACGGCTGGATCGGCCGTAATCGAGGGCGAAGCCGATCATCGCCCGCAGCAGCAGGGTTGCCGCGAGCGGGTGTTTCTCCTGCAGCATCTCGGCGGCCGGTGTCATCAGCTCGTACAGCTCGCCGTCCAGTTCCGCCTGGCGGTTGGATATGAGTTTCGCTGCCTCGGCGGGTGCGGGCCACGTCAGGAAAAAGCCAAGGGCTCGATGAACATCCGGAAAGCCGTGCGCGAAGGCGAATGCCTTCTCCTCTGCCTCGATATCGTCGAAGTCGGCGAGCCTTCGCAGGAAAGCGCGAAGGTGCTCGCCATTCAGCGCCTGCTCGAAGCATTGCCATTGATAGGCCTGCGCTTCCTCGGCTCGTCCCAGGGCGTCGAGTGCTTTGACGCGGGCGGACTGCCATTCAAACGGCAGTTCGAACCACCCCCTGCGATCGGCGGCGTCCAAAATCTCCAATGCTTCCTCGGCGCGTCCAGCCAGGAGCAAACGGTCGGCAATCTCCGCTGCGACCATCGGCGCCCTTAACGTTGGTTCCGGCTGCTGGGCGATGAAGGCATCGACATCATTCTGGGCATCGGCAATTTCCTGCAGAGCGATGCGCGCCGTCAGTTGCCGCTGATTGGCGTAGAGCTCGTCCCTGTAGATCGGCCCGTCGCCGCCCCAGCCGAGAATCTCTCGGTCGGCGTCGGCAGGCTTCTCCTCCGGTTCGTTCGACCATTGCACCAGGAGACTCTTCAAACGTTCCAGGCCGTCCTTGCCCAGCGCTGGAACCATCTCGGCGATCAGCGGATCATATTGGCCGTGGTCGTTATCCTGCAGCGCCGTGAAGACCCTGTCGGCAAGGACATCGATACCGATCCCCGCGGAGCTGGCGATGACGCCGGCATCGGCGCATGCCTGGTGGAACGTCTCGATGAAGGCGCTGTCGCTGCTGTTGGATCGCCGGCATATCGAATCGGCGACGGCAAGGAATTGCCAGATGAGATCGAACGCTTCCTTCGGATCGTCGGCCGCCACGACGGTGACGATCGCTGACCGCTGCGTTTCTAGATCCGCGTTGACCGCCTTCACCTTATGCCATTCGATGACGGTGCGTGCCCGCGCGATGCTGGCAAGGCGCTTGCGCACCTCGCGCGCCACTTCCGCACTGCCGTGATTGCCGGCAAGCTCCATTCGAAGCCGTCGTTTGTGGGCGGCGCTGCCGGTGCTGATCTCGATCAGCAATTCGGCAAGCCGCTGCGCACCGAGGGATTCGAGATTCTTCGCATTGAGGGTTGTCTTGGCTGCCATCGGTCATCGCTGTCGTTTCTGCGGATGACCCTATCCCGGAGCCGGCACGAGGCCAAGGTCCAGAAATGTGTGCCGGGGACAATCCCCCGGCGCTGCGGTATTAGCTAAAAACTAACGCTGCCTCGTAACGACTCCTAAAGCCGGTTTTGGCACCTTGTTCCCATCGAATATTCTTTCCGAAATTTCTCGCTGGGGTTGATTATGAGTCGTAATAAAGACGCCTGGGTCAGCCAGCGCGCTTATTCACTGTGGGAATCGGAAGGCAGGCCGGACGGGCGCGGGGAGAGCCATTGGGCGCAGGCGCTAAGGGAGTTTGAGCAGCTGGAGCTGACCAAGGCCTCGCCCGATGGAAACGATCTTATCGAGAAGCTGAAGGCAGCCGGGCGGCTGATGCGGGTCTATGACGAGGCCCCCGCCGTCGAGAGCGATCGGCAGATCAAGGCGGCTCGCTAGCCTGAATTTATCAATCCTTGGGTTGCCGAAATATTCAGCGGCATTCCAGGCGGACGATCGGCCTTGCCGGCAGGCGTCTTGCCACCTCGACGAAACCGGCATCCAGAAACATCGAGAGCGCTCCCGGATAGAGCTCGGCTCCGTTCGAAGCACGGGCTGCCTGGTCGACGGGGTAGGCTTCGAGACATTCGGCCCCGTTCGCGCTTGCGAATTCGAC
This sequence comes from Rhizobium binxianense, assembly GCF_028994275.1. Classification (NCBI taxonomy): domain Bacteria; kingdom Pseudomonadati; phylum Pseudomonadota; class Alphaproteobacteria; order Hyphomicrobiales; family Rhizobiaceae; genus Rhizobium; species Rhizobium binxianense. The sequence continues at coordinate 4,075,509 of NZ_CP118713.1, read as the reverse complement.
GGCGTGTTTCAACAACGATCGCGCCAGGCCCTGCCGCCGGAACGGCTTGCGGACGATGAAGCAATTGATCGACCAAACCGGCCTGTCGTCGACCGGCGCGAAGGGTTTTGAGCGGCGCAGCCGGTCGAAGACGGCGCGCGGCCCGACACCGCACCATCCGCCCGGCTCGTTCTGGTGATAGCCGAGAATGCCCGGCGGGCGCGGCCCGACGACGAGGTTTCGAAACCAGCTGCGATTTCCCTCGCCCCATCCCGCCTTGTATTCGGCATTCGGAAGATACCAGTAGGCGCAGCGACAATTCCGGCCGCCGGAGCAATCGTCGAAGACTGCTTCTATATCATTCAGGCGGTCGGCCGTGGCGGGGAGGAAAGAGAAGCGATCCGGCATGCGGAGAGATTAGGCGCGGGTCGGCGATCGGCAAGACCGCTCCCCCCGCCCTCCAATGCTACTGACGGGCGGCCCAGCTGAGGCCGCGCCGCAGGATGAGCGGCATGTAGGGATGGTCGAATTCGGCCGCGACATGGCCGAGAGCGGAATAGAAGATGCGGCCGGCGCCGAAATGGCGCTTGAAGACGACCGGCATCACGACATTGCGGGCCGCCGGATCGTAGGCGCCGGTAAAGGTGGTGGTCGCCAGGATTTCGACAGTGGGATCATAGTGCAGATAATATTGCTCCGAACGATAGTCGAAATCGGGGATGCCCTGCATGACCGGATCGTCCTGGCGGGTGACGGCGACGCGGAAGTCGATGATGTTGCCGGGATGGGCAACCCAGGTGACGCCGGAGACATAGCGGAAAGGGGCGCTTTCCTTGAAGGAGGTGGCGAGCGCGCCGTGATGGCCGGCAAGCCCCAGCCCGCCGCGCACCGCCTCGACCAGGGCGGCGGCATGAGGTTTTTCGAGCGTTTCGCCTGTTATAACAGGCACCAGCAGATCGGTTTTAGCAAGTGCTGGAGAGCCGAATATGCCGAGATCGCCGGTCACCTCTACCGCGAAGCCGTCCTGGCGCAGGAGATCGGCGACGATATGAGCGCATTGCTCCGGCTCATGGCCTTGCCAGCCGCCCCAAACGACCAATGCCTTCCTCATTCGCGCGCTCCTGGCTGATTGCTGCTAAAGCCCCTTAAAACGGCCGGTTATGCAAATCACGCGAATAATTCACGTACCGCCGATCCGGCACAAAACGCACGAGGCCGGGGGCGGTTCGGCATTTGACCTATTGTCCGTTCACGCCTAGAGCGGCTCAGCTTTTCATGGAAGCGCAGAACCGCTCTAGCTTTTTATTTTAACGCAGTTCCTTCTTTTTATTGACGTGTATCTCGTCTAGGTTTCTTTCATCTCTCGCTAATAATAAGGGTGGTAAATGGCAGGTGAAACGGTTCTTGTGGTCGGCGGCGCCGGCTATATCGGCTCGCATACGTGTCTCGACCTGGCGAACAAGGGCTACAAGCCTGTCGTCTTCGATAATTTTTCGAACGGCCATCGCGAATTCGTCAAATGGGGCCCGGCCGAGGAAGGCGATATTCGCGATCGCGCCCGGCTGGACGAGGTGCTGGCGAAGCACAAGCCGGCGGCGATCATGCATTTCGCGGCGCTGATCGAGGTCGGCGAATCGGTCAAGGATCCGGTGTCCTTCTACGAGAACAATGTCATCGGCACTTTGACGCTGCTTTCGGCGGCGCAGGCGGCCGGCGTCAATACCTTCGTCTTCTCCTCGACCTGCGCCACCTACGGCCTGCCGCAGAGCGTGCCGCTCGACGAGACGCATCGGCAGGTGCCGATCAATCCCTACGGGCGGACGAAATATATCGTCGAACAGGCGCTTGCCGATTACGACCAGTACAGAAGCCTGCGCTCGGTGGTGCTGCGCTATTTCAATGCGGCCGGCGCCGATTTCGAAGGCCGGATCGGCGAATGGCACCAGCCGGAGACGCATGCGATACCCCTGGCGATCGATGCGGCACTCGGCCGCCGCCAGGGCTTCAAGGTGTTCGGCAGCGATTACGAGACGCGCGACGGCACCTGCGTGCGCGACTATATCCATGTGCTGGATCTTGCCGATGCGCATGTGCGCGCCGTCGAATACCTGCTGAAGGGCGGCGATTCTGTCGCGCTCAACCTCGGCACCGGCACCGGCACGACGGTCAAGGAATTGCTCGGCGCGATCGAGGACGTGTCGAACCGGCCTTTCCCGGTCGAATATATCGGCCGTCGCGAAGGCGATTCGCATACGCTGGTCGCCAATAACGACAAGGCGCGCGACGTGCTCGGCTGGGTGCCGCAGTATGATCTGTCCGAGATCATCCGCTCCGCCTGGAACTGGCATGCAAAATCCAACCAGCATTGAGCCAGACCGCATTGAAAAGGTCCGCCGGCCGAACATTCTGCTGATCACGGCGGACCAATGGCGCGGCGATTGCCTGTCGGCCGTCGGCCACCCTTGCGTGAAAACACCTGCCGTCGATGCGCTGGCCCGGGAAGGCACGCTCTTCCGGCGGCATTATGCCGGGGCCGCACCCTGCTCGCCGGCGCGGGCGACACTCTATACCGGCCTTTACCAGATGAACCACCGCGTCTGCCGCAATGGTTCGCCGCTCGATGCCCGCTTCGACAATCTGGCGCTCGCCGCCCGGCGGGCGGGATATGACCCGACGCTGTTCGGCTACACCGACACGGCGCCCGATCCGCGCGGCATGGCTGCCAACGATCCGCATCTGACGAGTTATGAAGGCGTGCTGCCGGGCTTTACGGCCCGCCAGCTTCTGCCCGAACATGAAAGACAATGGCTCTCCTGGCTGAGGTCCCGCGGCCATCGGCATGCCGTCAGCCGCGACATCCATATTCCCGTCGGCGCGCAAGCCGGCGAAATTTCCGATGGCGCGCCGGCCTATTCCAGCGACGAGACCCAGACGGCGTTCCTGGCCGGCGAGTTCATTCGTTGGTTGGGCGAGCAGGATCGGCCGTGGTTTGCGCATGTCTCCTTCTTGCGCCCGCATCCGCCATTCTCCGTGCCGGAGCCGTTCAATCGGATGTTCAAGCCGGGCGAGGGGCCGGCTTTTGCGCGTGCGGCAAACCGGGCCGTGGAACAGGACAGTCATCCCTATCTCGCTTTTGCCATGCCGCGCGTTGACAAGGGCAACTTCATCCACGGTGCGACGGGGCCGCTCGGCGGCTGGAACGCCGAGGATTTCGCCGCGATAAGGGCGATCTATTACGGCATGATATCGGAGGTCGATGCGCAGCTCGGCCGCATCTGGCAGGCCCTGAAGGATGCGGGTGCCTGGGACGATACATTGATCGTCTTCACCTCCGACCATGCCGAGATGGCGGGCGATCACTGGACGCTCGGCAAGGGCGGCTTCTTCGATGGCAGCTATCATATTCCGCTGGTCATTCGCGATCCCGCAAGCGGTGCTGGGGGCGGGGCCGTCGACGATTTCACCAGCGCTGCGGATGTTTTTCCGACCCTCTGCGAAAGGCTCGGCATCGACGCGAAAAACGGGCTCGACGGCCGGTCGCTGATGCCGTTCGTCAACGGCGGGAGCAGACCGGACTGGCGGGATGCAGCCTTCTGGGAATTCGATTTCCGTGATATCGCCGAGGGTGAAACGGAGCGGTATTTCGGGCTGAAATCGAGCGAATGCAATCTCGCGGTGATCCGCGATGCGCGGTTCAAATATGTGCACTTTGCCGCCCTGCCGCCGCTGCTCTTCAATCTCCGCGACGATCCGACGGAGCTCGACAATGTCGCGGTCGACCCGGCCTATGCGGCGATCCGGCTCGAATATGCCGAAAAGCTGCTGTCGCTGAGGGCCCGGCATCTCGACCAGACGTTTGCCTATACCGAGCTGACGGAAAGAGGGCCGGTGACACGCCGGCCCTGACGCCTTTTACCCGAGATAATCGCGCTTGCCGATCGGCGCACCTTGGTTGCGCAGGATGGCGTGGGCGGTGGTGACGTGGAAATAGAAGTTCGGCAGGGCGAAGGCGGTGACATATTCGGCACCGGGCAGCACGATACCGCTCTTGCCCGGCAGGGTGATCTCACGGCTTTCCGCGCCTTCCAGCGCCTGCGCCGAGAAGGTGGCGAGATAGGCTTCGGTCTTTGCCAGGCGCTCGCGCAGCTCATCGAAGGTCTTCTCATCGTCCTCGAACTTCGGGGCGTCGGTGGCGGTCAGGCGGGCGAGCGTGAATTTGGCGCTATCGCTGGCGCGCTGATACTGGCCGGAGAGCGGCAGCATGTCGGGCGCAAGGCGTGCAGCGACCAATATGGCAGGATCGATATTCTTTTCCTTCGCATAGGTCTCGGCCTTGTCGAGATAGGTTTTCAGGCTTCCGAGGCCGCGCTGGAACATCGGAACGGTGAGGCGATAGATCGAAATGGACATTTGTCCTGTCTCCAAAATCTTTAAATGACCGGCCGCGTCGTAAGATCGAAGATGCCTGCGGCCGCGGCCTTCTCTTCGACCCTCCCATAGATGGATGCGGCCTTCGCCTTTCACAACAGGGGCAACGCGGGCGCCGATCGCCAAGTCCGCGGCATTGCACCTTTTATCCATCGCTCATCGCCACTAAAGAGGCTTGACGCCGTTCCCAGAAAATGGAATGAATATTCCGAAGAACAAATTTTACGGTTTGTTTGTTCCGTTTTGCTGAAGCGCCGCGGGAGAGGCGGCGCGAGGAAATTGCGGCTTCAGGGCAAATGCCTGGAGCTCCGGTGTGAGGAGGGTGCAGCCGGGCACCGCTTTGTGGAGGAAGTGAAAATGAAAAAGTTTATCCTGGGCACTGCGATGGCGCTCGTCATGTCAACGGCCGCTCACGCGGAAACCGTCGGCGTCTCGATGGCGAAGTTCGACGACAACTTCTTGACCGTTCTGCGCAACGGCATGACCGATTATGCAAAGACGCTTTCCGGCGTGACGCTGCAGGTCGAAGACGCGCAGAACGACGTTTCCAAGCAGCAGAGCCAGATCCAGAATTTCATCGCCTCCAAGGTCGATGCAATCATCGTCAACCCTGTCGATACCGATGCGACGACGGCTATGTCGAAGCTCGCCGCCGATGCCGGCATTCCGCTGGTCTACGTCAACCGCCAGCCTGTCAACGTCGACACGCTGCCGGACAAGCAGGCCTTCGTCGCATCCAACGAGCTGGAATCCGGCACGCTGGAAACCAAGGAAATCTGCCGCATTCTCGGCGGCAAGGGCAAGGCCGTCGTCATCATGGGCGAGCTCTCCAACCAGGCTGCGCGCACGCGCACCCAGGACGTCCATGACGTGATCAAGACCGATGAATGCAAGGGCATCGAGATCGTCGAAGAGCAGACGGCCAATTGGGACCGCACCCAGGGCGCCGACCTGATGACCAACTGGCTCTCCAGCGGCATCGAATTCGACGCTGTCATCTCCAACAACGACGAAATGGCGATCGGCGCCATCCAGGCGCTGAAGGCGGCCGGCAAGGACATGACCAAGGTCGTCATCGGCGGTGTCGACGCCACGCAGGACGCGCTTGCCGCCATGCAGGCGGGCGATCTCGACGTCACCGTCTTCCAGGATGCCGCCGGCCAGGGCAAGGGCTCGCTCGATGCGGCGATCAAGCTCGCCAAGGGCGAAAAGATCGACAAGAAGGTTTATATTCCCTTCCAGCTCGTCACGCCTGCCAACGTCAAGGACTTCGTCACCAAGAACTGAGACGAGTGCCACCAGGATGCGGGTTCTGCCCGCATCCTTTCCGCCTGTCCGTATCCGGAGGAGATGATATGGCCGTCAGCCCGACAACCATGGCCGCCGTGCGTGCGAGCGGCGCAGTTCCGAATGCGGAATATCTGCTGAGCGCCGAGGGCGTTCGCAAGGAATTTCCGGGCGTCGTCGCGCTCGACGACGTGCAGTTCCGGCTGAAGCGCGCCTCCGTGCATGCGCTGATGGGCGAAAATGGCGCCGGCAAATCGACATTGATGAAGATCCTTGCCGGCATTTACATACCCGACAAGGGCGATATCCGCTTGAAGGGCGTTGAGATCCGGTTGAAATCTCCGCTCGACGCGCTGGAGAACGGGATTGCCATGATCCATCAGGAACTGAACCTGATGCCGTTCATGACGGTCGCGGAAAATATCTGGATCCGCCGCGAACCGAAGAACCGCCTCGGTTTCGTCGATCACGGCGTCATGCACCGCATGACCGAGGAGCTGTTTACCAGGCTCAATATCGACATCGATCCCGATATCGAGGTCCGGTACCTGTCGGTCGCCAACCGGCAGATGGTCGAGATTGCCAAGGCCGTTTCCTATAATTCCGACGTGCTGATCATGGACGAGCCGACTTCGGCGCTGACGGAGCGCGAGGTCGAGCATCTCTTCCGAATCATCCGCGATCTCAGATCTCAGGGCATCGGCATCGTCTACATCACCCACAAGATGAACGAGCTTTTCGAGATCGCCGACGAGTTTTCGGTCTTCCGTGACGGCCGATATATCGGCACGCACGCTTCGACCGACGTTACCCGCGACGACATCATCCGCATGATGGTCGGGCGCGAAATCACCCAGATGTTTCCGAAAGAGGACGTGCCGATCGGCGAGGTCTTGCTCTCCGTCAAGGATCTTTGCCTCAACGGCGTCTTCAAGAACGTCTCCTTCGAGGTGCGGGCGGGCGAGATCCTCGGTGTGGCCGGCCTTGTCGGTTCCGGGCGATCGAATGTCGCCGAAACGCTGTTCGGCGTGACGCCGGCAAGCTCCGGCTCGATCGAACTCTACGGCAAGCCGGTGACGATTTCGTCGCCGACCGAGGCTATCCGTCACCAGATGGCGTTCCTGACCGAAGACCGCAAAGATACCGGCTGTCTGCTGATCCTCGATATTCTCGAGAACATGCAGATCGCCGTTCTGCAGGACAGATATGTCAAGGGCGGTTTCGTGCAGCAGGGCGCCATCGAAGCGACCTGCGAAGACATGGCAAAAAAGTTGCGGGTGAAAACGCCCAATCTTTACGAGCGGGTGGAAAACCTTTCAGGCGGCAATCAGCAGAAAGTGCTGATCGGGCGCTGGCTGCTCACCAATCCGCGGATCCTGATCCTCGATGAGCCGACGCGCGGCATCGATGTCGGCGCCAAGGCGGAAATCCACCGGCTGGTGACGGAGATGGCGCGCCACGGCGTGGCAGTCATCATGATCTCGTCCGAAATGCCCGAGGTTCTCGGGATGAGCGACCGCATCATGGTCATGCATGAGGGGCGCGTGACCGGTTTCCTCAATCGCGATGAAGCAACGCAGATCAAGGTGATGGAGCTGGCTGCGCAGTGATGCGCCGTCGGCGATCGCCCAAGGGAGGTTTGACATGAGTACCAAGGCAGCAGAGGGCGCGGCTCCGCTCGCAACCCGGCAACGGCGGCGGCGTTTGCCGACTGAGCTCAGCATTTTCCTCGTGCTCGTCGGCATCGCGCTCATCTATGAAGTGCTCGGCTGGATGTTCATCGGCCAGAGCTTCCTGATGAATTCGCAGCGCCTGACGATCATGATCCTGCAGGTCTCCGTCATCGGCATCATCGCCGTCGGCGTCACGCAGGTCATCATCACCGGCGGCATCGATCTTTCGTCAGGTTCGGTCGTCGGCATGACCGCGATGATCGCGACCAGTTTTGCCCAGTCGTCGACCTGGGGGCGGGCCGTCTTCCCGTCGCTGACCGACCTGCCGGCCGTCGTGCCGATCGTCGTCGGCCTGTTGATCGGGGCGGCCGCGGGTCTGGCGAACGGCGCGCTCATTGCCTACACCAAGATCCCGCCGTTCATTGCAACGCTTGGCATGTTCGTGTCCGCCAGAGGTGTGGCGAAGTGGTATACCAAGGGCCAGCCGGTTTCCGGGATCACCGAGCAGTTTCATTTCATCGGAACCAAGGCGTGGCCGGTCGTCGTCTTCCTGGTCGTTGCGCTGATCTTTCACATTGCGCTGCGCTATACCCGCTACGGAAAGTTCACCTATGCCATCGGCGCGAACCCGCAGGCGGCACGCGTTTCCGGCATCAACATCGAAGCGCATCTCGTCAAGGTCTACGTGATTGCCGGATTGCTTGCCGGCCTGGCCGGGATCGTTACGGCGGCCCGCGCCGAAACCGCACAGGCGAGCATGGGCGTCGGATATGAACTCGACGCGATCGCCGCGACCGTCATCGGCGGCACCTCGCTCACCGGCGGCGTCGGGCGTATCACCGGCACCGTCATCGGCACCATCATCCTCGGCGTCATGACATCAGGCTTCACCTTCCTCAGGATCGACGCCTATTACCAGGAGATCGTCAAGGGCTTCATCATCGTCGCGGCTGTCGTCATCGACGTCTACCGACAGAAGAAGCGCCGCAAGCACTGATTTGCGGCCACACGATCCGAGGTTTTCGCGGGGGCTTCGGCCCCCGCTTCGATTCCGGCGAAGCTCCGGAGGTCGGTAACCAATTTCTGAAAAAAGAGGTGGCGAATTCCGTCAGCTTTTCTATTCTGACTGCATCATTCGCCCTCTGCAGCGCCGCGCGTCTGAAAAGACGCGTAAAGGACGCTGTAGCACTTTGAATCGATTCCGATTTAAGGAATTATGCAGTAGGGCAGCGCAGGAAGACAGATGCAATTCGTATTTGACGGTCACAACGACGTTCTCCTCCGACTCTGGACACATTCAAAAGACGGCAGCGACCCGATCGCCGAATTCGCAGGCGGTACGACGGTCGGCCATATCGATGCCCGGCGGGCCAAGGAGGGCGGCCTTTCGGGCGGCCTCTGCGCCATCTACATTCCCTCGGGCGATCTCGTCTTCGCCGACCCGGATGCCGACGGTCGTTATATCACGCCGATGGCGGCCCCTCTCGATCCGCTGCCTTCCCTTGCCATCGCCACCGAAATGGCGGCGATCGCGCTGCGGCTCGACCAAGCCGGCGCCTGGCGGCTCTGCCGGACGGTGAAGGATATCCGCGGCGCCATGGCGGACGGCATTTTTGCAGCCGTCATGCATATGGAAGGCTGCGAGGCAATCGGCGCCGATCTTTCGGCGCTCGAGGTGTTCTATGCGGCCGGTCTGCGGTCGCTCGGGCCGGTCTGGAGCCGGCACAATGTCTTTGGTTACGGCGTGCCCTTCGCCTTCCCGATGTCGCCGGATACGGCGCCGGGCCTCACCGATGCCGGCTTCGCGCTGGTGAGGGAATGCAATCGTCTCGGGGTCCTGATCGATCTTGCCCATATCACCGAAAAGGGTTTCTGGGACGTGGCGAAAACGACGGACCAGCCGCTGGTCGCCAGCCATTCGAACGCCCACGCGCTGACGCCGGTGGCGCGCAATCTGACGGACAAGCAGCTCGATGCGATCCGCGAAAGCCGCGGGCTCGTCGGCATCAACTACGCCACCGCCATGCTGCGTCCCGACGGCCGCTCGGACAGCGAGACGCCGCTTGCCGACATGATCCGCCACATCGACTATCTCGTGAACCGCGTCGGCATAGATTGCGTGGGGCTCGGATCGGACTTCGACGGCGCCACCATTCCTGAGGAAATCGGCGATGCGGCCGGCAATCAGAAGCTGATTGCCGCTCTCCGGGAGGTTGGATATGGTGAAGCCGATCTCACGAAACTTGCCCGTGAAAATTGGCTTCGCATTCTGGCACAAGCTTGGCGGGAGGCGCGGGCCTAAAGCGCCGCGCGCCTCTGGGCGCGCTCAGAACGGACAACAGTTTAATGGACATGTCGACAAAACGCTTCGCAATCAATCGAGAACAGGGGAACAAACCATGATGATCACCAGGCTCAGCCGCAATTTCCGACTGCTTTCCGCGGGTGCCGCTCTTTCGCTCCTGATGATGGCCGCACCCTCGGCTTTCGCCGAGACGCCCAAAGACACGCTGGTCGAGGGTTTTGCCATCGACGATATCATCACGATGGATCCGGGCGAGGCTTTCGAGCTGTCGACCGCCGAAATCACCACCAACAGCTACAGCCTGCTCGTCCGTCTCGACATGGACGACACCTCCAAGGTGAAGGGCGATCTGGCCGAGAGCTGGAGCGTTTCCGATGACGGCCTCACCTATACGTTCAAGCTGAAGCCGGGCCTGAAATTCGCCTCCGGCAACCCGATCACCGCCGACGATGTCGCCTATTCGTTCGAACGTGCCGTCAAGCTCGACAAGAGCCCGGCCTTCATCCTCACCCAGTTCGGCCTGACCGGTGACAATATTGCCGAAAAGGCCAAGGCGGCCGATGCCACTACCTTCGTCTTCACGGTCGACAAGGCCTATGCGCCGAGCTTCGTGCTGAACTGCCTGACGGCAACGGTCGCGTCGGTCGTCGACAAGAAGCTGGTGCTGGAGCATGTGAAGGCGGTGACGCCGGATGCCGAGCACAAATACGACAATGATTTCGGCAATGAATGGCTGAAGACCGGCTATGCCGGTTCCGGCGCCTACAAGCTGCGCGAATGGCGCGCTAACGAAGTCGTCGTCTTGGAGCGCAACGACAATTATTACGGCGACAAGGCGAAGCTCAACCGCGTCATCTATCGCTATATGAAGGAAAGTTCTGCCCAGCGGCTGGCGCTCGAAGCCGGCGACATCGATATCGCCCGCAACCTCGAGCCGGGCGACATCGACGCGGTGTCGAAGAATGCCGATCTCGCGACCACGAGTGCGCCGAAGGGCACGATCTATTATGTCAGCCTGAACAACAAGAACGAGAACTTGAAAAAGCCGGAAGTCCAGGAAGCCTTCAAATACCTGGTCGATTACGATGCGATCGGCGCCACCTTGATCAAGGGTATCGGCGAAATTCATCAGACCTTCCTGCCGAAGGGCCAGCTCGGCGCACTCGACGAGAATCCCTACAAGCTCGATGTCGCCAAGGCCAAGGAACTGCTCGCCAAGGCCGGCTTGGCCGACGGTTTCTCGATCACCATGGACGTGCGCAACACGCAGCCGGTCACCGGTATCGCCGAATCCATGCAGCAGACGCTGGCGCAGGCCGGCGTGAAGATGGAAATTATCCCCGGCGATGGCAAGCAGACGCTGACCAAGTACCGCGCCCGCACCCACGACATGTATATCGGCCAGTGGGGTTCGGACTATTTCGATCCGAATTCCAATGCCGATACCTTTACCGGCAATCCCGACAATTCCGATGCCGGCACGGTGAAGACGCTCGCATGGCGCAACAGCTGGGAAGCGCCGGAACTCGACAAGCAAGCCAAGGCAGCCCTTCTGGAACGCGACGCGGCCAAGCGCGCCGCCATATATCAGGACATCCAGAAGAAGTATCTGGCAAACAGCCCCTTCGTCTTCATCTTCCAGCAGACCGAGGTCGCCGGCTATCGCAAGAACCTGAAGGACTTCAAGCTGGGTCCGAGCTTCGACACCAATTTCGTCGGTCCGATCGCCAAGGAATAGTCCGGCAGGATTGAGTGGTTTGAGCACCGTCGAAACAAGACAGGAGGCGCGGCCCCGAAAGGGCCGTGCCAAGGCCTTCGCAAAGGCGCTGGGGCGGTTCCTGTTTGCCGCCGTCACCACCTATCTCGGCCTCTTGGCCGTCACCTTCTTCATCGGCCGCGTCGTGCCGATCGATCCCGTGCTCGCTATCCTCGGCGATCGCGCCCCCAACCATGTCGTCGAGCGGGTGCGCCAGGAGATGGGCTTCAATCTGCCGCTCTATCAGCAGTTCTTCATCTATATCAAAGGCGTCCTGTCCGGCGATTTCGGCAATTCGGTGCTGACGACCAATCCTGTCATGGTCGATATTCGCCGTGCATTTCCGGCGACGATCGAGCTCGCAACGCTCGGAACGCTGATCGGCGCTTTCGTCGGCGTGCCGCTCGGCGTTCTCGCCGCCGTGCGTCGCGGCAGCATCGCCGACCAGGTGGTGCGCGTCGTCGGCCTGATCGGTTATTCGGTGCCGATCTTCTGGCTGGCGCTGATCTCGCTCGTCATCTTCTACGCGCAACTGCGCTGGGTGGCCTTTCCCGGCCGCATCGACATCGTCTTCGAATATACGTTCACGCCGATCACCGGCTTTTATCTCCTGGACAGCGCCTGGCAGGGGCAATGGGATGTTTTCTACGACGTGTTCCGCCACATCATCCTGCCCGCGTCGCTGCTCGGCTATTTCTCGCTTGCCTATATCAGCCGGATGACGCGCAGCTTCATGCTGAACGAGCTTTCGCAGGAATATATCGTTGCCGCGCGGGCCAAGGGTCTTTCGGAAACGCGGGTGATCTGGGGCCATGCGCTGCGCAATGCCGCCGTGCCGCTGGTCACCGTGATTGCGCTTTCCTATGCCGGTCTGCTCGAAGGGTCGGTGCTCACCGAGACGGTGTTTTCCTGGCCGGGCATCGGGCTCTACATCACCAATTCGCTGCAGAATGCCGACATGAATGCCGTGCTCGGCGGCACGATCGTCATCGGCACGATCTTCATCGGCATCAACCTTCTGTCCGATCTTCTCTACCGGACGCTCGACCCGAGGACGCGAAACCGATGACGGCCCCTGCCAGCCCATCTCCGACGATGAGCCGCCGCGAGTGGCTGCTTTCCGACCGGCCGCAATCGCGCCTGCAGGCCCGCCTCGGCCGCGCCTACATCACCTGGCGGCAGTTCACGGCCAACAGGCTTGCGGTGGTCGGCCTGCTGATCATCGTGGCGCTGCTTTTCATCGCCGCCTTCGCCGATGTGATCGCCACGCACAATCCCGTCGTCGGCGATCTCCGCAATGCCCGGCTGCTGCCGCCCGGAACGGGTGAATTCCTGCTCGGCACCGACGACCAGGGCCGCGATATCTATTCGCGGCTGATCTACGGATCGCGGTTGACGCTGTTCGTCGTCGTGCTCGTCGCCGTCATCTCGGCGCCGATCGGGCTGATCGTCGGCACGGTCTCCGGTTATGCCGGAGGCTGGGTGGATGCGACGCTGATGCGTATCACCGATATTTTCCTCGCCTTTCCGAAGCTGGTGCTGGCGCTGGCCTTCGTCGCCGCTCTCGGTCCGGGTATCCAGAACGCGATCATCGCCATTGCCATCACATCCTGGCCGCCCTATGCCCGCATCGCGCGTGCCGAGACGCTGACGGTGCGGCGGTCCGACTATATTTCGGCGGTGAAGCTGATGGGCGCCTCGCCGCTCCGCATCATCGTGCGCCATGTCATGCCGCTCTGCATTTCCTCGCTGATCGTGCGGGTGACGCTCGATATGGCGGGCATCATCCTGACGGCGGCCGGTCTCGGTTTCCTTGGCCTCGGCGCGCAGCCGCCGCTGCCGGAATGGGGTGCGATGATCGCCTCGGGCCGGCGCTTCATTCTCGATCAATGGTGGGTCGCGGCGATGCCCGGCATCGCCATCCTCATCGTCAGCCTCGGCTTCAATCTCCTCGGCGACGGCCTGCGCGACGCGCTCGATCCGAAGGAGAGCGGCCAATGACGACACTTCTGACCGTCGACAATCTCAAGGTCAGCTACCCCACGCGCACCGGCGTGATCGAGGCCGTGCGCGGCGTCTCCTTCACCCTCGGCAAGGAAAGGCTCGGCATTGTCGGCGAATCCGGTTCCGGCAAGTCGCAGACCGGCCGGGCGATCATGGGTCTGACGCCGAAACACGGCATCGTCACGGCCGACCGGCTCGATTTCAACGGCATCGACCTGATCAAGGCGTCTGCCGGCGAAAGGCGCAGGCTGCGTGGCAAGCGCATCGCCATGATCCTGCAGGATCCGAAATACTCGCTCGATCCGGTCATGACGATCGGGCGGCAGATCTGCGAAACGCTGCGCACGCATGAGAAGGTCGGCAAGGCGGAGGCGCGCGATCGCGCGCTCGCCATGCTGGAAGCGGTGCAGATCCGTGATCCCCAGCGCGTCTTCGACCTGCATCCGCATGAGGTCTCGGGCGGCATGGGGCAGCGGGCGATGATTGCCATGATGCTGATCGCCGGGCCTGAACTGCTGATTGCCGACGAGCCGACCTCGGCGCTCGACGTGACGGTGCAGCTCGATGTGCTGAGGATCATGGACAGGCTGGTGTCGGAGCGCGGCATGGGCCTGATCTTCGTCTCCCACGATCTGAGGCTGGTCTCCTCCTTCTGCGACCGCGTCATCGTCATGTATGCCGGAAAGATCGTCGAGGAACTGGCGGCCGCCGATCTCAAACAGGCAAAACATCCCTATACGCAAGGGTTGCTGAACTGCATGCCCGAGATCGGCGCAAACCGCCATCCGCTGCCGGTGCTCGACCGCAGGCCGGAGTGGGCGGCATGAGCGCAACTCTCGAGATCGACGATCTCAGCGTCGTTTACGACGAATTTCATGCGCTGAAGGATGTCAGCATCACTGTCGAAGGCGGTGAATCCTTCGGTCTCGTCGGGGAATCCGGCTCGGGAAAGTCGACCCTGCTGCGGGCCGTGGCCGGGCTTGCGCCGATCAGCGGCGGCGCAATCTCCATCGACGGCGAAGCGCTGACGGGTTCGAAACGCAGCAAAACCTTCTATCGGCGCGTGCAGATGGTCTTTCAGGACCCTTATGGTTCGCTGCATCCGCGCCAGACGATCGACCGGCTCCTGCTGGAACCGCTTGCCATCCACGGCATCGGCGAGAGCGAGAGGCGCATCGCCCGGGCACTCGACGAGGTCGGCCTCGGCAATGGGTTCCGTTTCCGCTACCCGCACCAGCTTTCGGGCGGCCAGCGGCAGCGCGTGGCGATCGCCCGGGCGCTGATCGTCGAACCATCTATCCTGCTGCTCGACGAGCCGACATCGGCACTCGATGCCTCGGTGCAGGCCGAGGTGCTGAACCTCTTGGAACAGATCCGGCGCGACCGCAAGCTCACCTTCGTGATGGTGAGCCATGATCTCGGTGTCGTCACCCATATGTGCGAAAGGCTCGCCGTTATGCGCAACGGCGCCGTCGTCGAGCGATTGAGCTCGCAAGACCTGGCCAGGGGCGCGGTACAGGAGGGCTACACGAGAAATTTGATGATCGCGAGCAAGGGTTTCGTCAAAGCGTGAAGGGCAATCTTTTCAAACCTTTGAAAAGAAAAGGCCGGCGGCGGCGTTAAGGATAATGCTTTGCTAAAAGACGACCATTCAACTAGACTATTGACAGCTGCCTTGCTTCTGTCATGATCTCGTTAACGTTTGTTAGCTTTCGTGATCGATGGAGGTTGAAGCATGTTCTTTCTCGGTGGGATGACCATGGGCTACCTCGATCCTCCCGTTAAAGCCGACCGCAGGGAACAGATTTCAACATGCATTCCCGCGGAGAAGGACCGTCGGCTGATCGAGGCCCCCGCAAATCCGTCTCAGACTGAGGACGCCGTCGAGCGGTCGTGGATCTGGGCATGGCGCACGCTCTGCTAAAGGGGGGGTTGAATTTTCTCTTCCGTACGCTCTGGACGGAAATTTATCTCTACCTACTTGATAGATAAAATAAGAATATAAGCGCGAGCCGCACAACCGGCCGAACGAGAACAACGGAGGCGACATATGGCAGATCTGGGTATTTCGCATACTCACGTGAACCAGTACGGTTCCGTAGGGACGAAGAAGCCGCTCACCACGCGTCACCGGCTTCAGACGGCGCTCCATGGCGCAATCTTCACGGCGGCATTCCTGTTCGTCGTGGCGATGGTTTGCGGCGTCGTCGGATAATCCGGGCGATGATAAGCGTCGGCAGATGCCGGCGCTGCGGTGGTTTCCGCCCTTATTGAATTCCGGAACGTTTGATTGTCCCGTCGTTCTCCTGACACTCGAGCACTCTTGCTCCGGTGGTCGGCATTGCCATCCGTATCGTCATTCTTCCCTAATCTTTTCACGCCATTTGAAGCGATCGCATCGAGCGTGTTCATGCGATGTGGCTGGCTTCCTATTTCCGCTGCGCACCTGGACGATCCGCACTCCAGCGTTCGGCCGGAGGGGATCGGTTTTGCCGGTGACGCCCCACCCATTCCTTTCCCGAAATCAAAGAGCTCTCGCATTACCGGCATCTTGTCATTCCCGCCGCCAAGACTTGCCCGCCGGGGCTATAGCTCCTGCCTCATGACTTGAATTATTCCGATGATGGCCAAGTTTTCGCCATGGCTTTCGCGGACAGGGTACCGATGGTCTCGATCATCCGTCGGGCCGCGCGCTGAAACCGGGGCGTAGCCCGTTCGCAGCGTTGGGCCGAAGCGTCATTTATCCCGATTCATCGATCTTCGAAGAATTGGGCTCCGTTCATGTAGCAGTCATGATAAGCAGTGCAAAAGGCTGAGCAAAACAGCCATAACTTTGTTTGGATCCAGAACCGAACCCATGTCTATTGCCAATCTTTCTCCGAGCCTTCCGCGCGAATCCGAGACGAAGCAGATCGATCACAACGATTCGATCCGCTCGACCTATCTTGCCATCGAGGATATCAAGGCGATGGGCGATGCGGTCGCCCGCAGCGGCGTCGACAAGCTGCCGGCTTTCGCCCCCTTCGATTTCTTCGCGCGCCACAAGGAAAACGAGAAGGAAATCCTGCGCGTCTACCGGACGACGGCGACCGACGTCGAAGCCGGCGAGACGATCACGCCGGCGGCAGAATGGCTGCTGGACAATCATTATATCGTCGAAGAGGCGATTCAGGAGGTGCGGCGCGACTTCCCCCGCCGCTTCTATCGCGAATTGCCGACCATGGTCGTGGGCGGTGTCGAGGTGCCGCGCACCCTCGTGCTTGCCTGGCTCTACGTCGCCCATACCCACAGCACGATCTCGCAGGAAAGCCTGACGGCGCTGGTCGACGGTTTTCAGGCCAGCGAGACGCTGAGGATCGGCGAACTCTGGGCGTTGCCTTCGCTTGTGCGCTACGTGCTCGTGGAAAACCTTCGCCGCATTTCCAGCCGCGTCGAAGCCAGCCGCCGCATGCGCCGCCGCGCCAACGAGGCGGCCGACGAATTGGTGCGCCTGACCGATCCGGCCGGTGCGGCCAGCTATCTGAAGACACTGGAACCGCTTGCCGAGGACAATACCTTCTCGACGCAGTTTCTCTATCGCCTGCGCGACGGCTCGCAGACATCAAGCCTGGCGATCACCTGGCTCGACGAGCGGCTAGAAGAACTCGGCCGCAACACCGAAGAAGCGACGACCGCAGAACACAGCCGCCTGTCTTCCGGCAACGTGACGATGGGCAACATCATCCGCAGCCTTCGCGAGATCGACGATGCCGAATGGTCGGTCTGGGTCGAGCAGGTCAGCCATGTCGACAAGCTGCTCTGGGAGCATTCGGACTACGGCATCCTCGATTCCGGCTCGCGCAACAAATATCGCAAACAGATCGAAAAGCTGGCCAAGCGCTCGCCGCTGACGGAAATGGAAATCGCCCAGCTGGCGCTCGACATGACGGATGCCGCCAAGGCCTCCGACGAGCCGCAGCCGCATGAACCGAATGTCGGCGGTTTCCTGTCCGGCGCGCAGCGGCCGAAGCTCGAGGCGCGGGCGAATTATCGCCCGACGTTCATCCAGCATTTCGTGCGCGCCGTGCGCCAGTTCAACTGGCTGGCAATTGCCGTGCCCGTCATGCTGCTGACGGTCATCGCCATGGCGATCGTCGGCCGGTTCATGGCGAATGCCGGCATGGGGCCGATCGAAATCGCCCTGCTGCTGATCATGTTCTCACTGCCGGCATCGGAGGGAGCCACAGGTCTCTTCAACACCGTGCTTTCCTTCTTCGTGACGCCGGCGCGCCTGGTCGGCTACGAGTTCAAGGAAGGCATTCCGGAGGATGCGCGCACGCTGCTCGTCGTGCCCTGCCTGATCTCGAACCGCGACAGCGTCGACGACCACGTGCGCAATCTCGAGGTTCATTATCTCGCCAATCCGCGCGGCGAACTCTATTTCGCGCTGCTCAGCGATTGGCCGGACAGCGACACCGAGGAAACGCCCGCCGATCTCGAGGTTCTCGATTATGCCCGGCGCGAGATCGCCAATCTTTCAGCCCGCTATGCCTATGACGGCAAGACGCGTTTCTATCTGCTGCATCGCCGCCGCCTCTATAACCCTTCCGAAGGTGTGTGGATGGGCTGGGAGCGCAAGCGCGGCAAGCTGCACGAGCTGAACATGCTGCTACGCGGCGACCGCGACACGACCTATCTGCCGGGCGCCAACACCGTGCCGGCCAACGTGCAGTATGTCATGACGCTCGATGCCGATACGCGCCTGATGCGCGATGCCGTCACCAAGCTCGTCGGCAAGCTCTATCATCCGATCAATCGCCCGGTCATCAATCCGAAAACCGGCCGTGTCGAAAGCGGCTACGGCGTGCTGCAGCCGCGCGTCACCCCGTCGCTGACAACAGGCAAGGACGCGTCGGTCTTCCAGCGCGTCTTTTCGATCAACCGCGGCCTCGACCCTTACGTCTTCACCGTTTCCGACGTCTATCAGGATCTGGCCGGCGAAGGCACCTTCACCGGCAAGGGGCTTTATCATGTCGATGCCTTCGAAGCGTCGCTGAAGGGCCGGATCGACGAGAACTCCGTGCTCAGCCACGACCTTCTCGAAGGCTCGATGGCGCGTTGCGCGCTCGTCACCGATCTCGAGCTGGTCGAGGATTTCCCGATCCGCTACGAAGTCGAGACCTCGCGTCAGCATCGCTGGGCGCGCGGCGACTGGCAGCTGCTGCCCTATATGTTCAATCCGAAATACGGCGTCACGGCCCTCGGCCGCTGGAAGATGTTCGACAATCTGCGCCGCTCGCTGACGCCGATCGCATGGTTCTTCGCCTCCGTGCTCGGCTGGTATTTCATGAGTCCGCTCGGCGCGCTCATCTGGCAGATTCTCTTGATCTTCTGCCTCTTCGTCGCGCCGACGCTGTCGCTGATCAACGGCATCATTCCGCGCACCAGCGATATCATCGCCCGCGCCCATCTCTATACGGTCTGGTCCGATATCACCGCCGCCAATGCGCAGGTCGCGTTGCGGATCGTCTTCATCGCCGATTCGGCCGCCATGATGGCGGATGCGATCGGCCGTTCGCTCTACCGCCTGTTCGTCAGCCGCAAGCTGATGCTGCAGTGGCGGACCGCCGCCAGCGTCCAGGCCGGCGGCCAGGGGACGCTGATCTCGTATTACAAGGCGATGTGGCACGCACCGGCGCTGGCGCTGCTGGCGCTCGGTTTTGCAGCCCTCCCCGGCGACAACGCCTTCGTCGTCGGCATTCCCTTCGCGCTTTTGTGGATCCTGTCGCCTGTCGTCGCCTGGTATGTCAGCCAGTCGGCAGAGACCGAGGACCGGCTCGAGGTCGCTGACTCCGTGTCGAGCGAACTGCGCAAGATTGCCCGGCGCACCTGGCGTTATTTCGAGACCTTCACCACGGCCGAGCAGAACTACCTGCCGCCGGATAATATCCAGGAAACGCCGCATGTGATCGTCGCGGCGCGGACCTCGCCGACCAATATCGGCGTCTACCTGCTCTCCGTCGTTTCCGGCCGGCAATTCGGCTGGTTCTCCTTCGAGGAGACGCTGGAGCGGCTCGAGCAGACGATCGCGACGATCGACAGAATGGAGAAATTCCGCGGCCATCTGTTCAACTGGTATCACACCGATACGCTGCAGACGCTCGGGCCCCGTTATGTCTCGGCTGTCGACAGCGGCAATCTCGCCGGCCATCTGATCGCCATTTCGTCGGCCTGCCGCAACTGGGCAGAGGCGCCGTCCGCCCATATGCAGGGCAATCTCGACGGCGTCGGCGACACCGCCGGCATTCTCGGTGAAGTGCTGGCAGACCTGCCCGACGACCGCAAGACCGTGCGCCCGCTGCGCCGGCGGCTGGAGGAACGCATCGTCGGCTTCCAGAATGCGCTTGCCGCCGTCAAGCGCGAGCATGAATTCGCCTCGATCCGCATCATCAACCTTGCCGTTCTCGCGCGCGACATCGAGAAGCTCGCCGCCAATCTCGACCATGAGGTCAAGTCGAAGCAGAGCGAAGAGGTCACCCAATGGGCGGCATCCCTGGTGAAGGTCTGCGAGGCGCATATATCGGACAGCACCTTCGACCTTTCCAAAGTCGATGCGCTGCGGCCGCGCCTGACAGCGCTGCGCGACAAGGCCCGCGATCTCGCTTTCTCGATGGATTTCGGCTTCCTGTTCCGGCCCGAGCGGCGCCTGCTGTCGATCGGCTACCGCGTCGAAAGCGGTGAACTCGACCAAGCCTGCTACGATCTTCTCGCCTCGGAATGCCGCCTGACCAGCCTGTTCGGCATCGCCAAGGGCGATCTGCCGACGGAACACTGGTACCGCCTCGGCCGCCAGGTCGTGCCTGTGGGGTCACGCGGTGCGCTGGTCTCCTGGTCCGGCTCGATGTTCGAATATCTGATGCCGCCGCTCGTCATGCAGGAGCGCGGCGGGGGCATTCTCAACCAGACCAACAATCTGGTCGTCGTCGAGCAGATGAATTACGCCCGCAAGCTCGGCATTCCGTGGGGCATTTCGGAAGCGGCCTTCAATGCCCGCGACCATAACCTCAACTATCAGTACACGAATTTCGGCGTGCCGACGCTCGGCCTGAAGCGCGGCCTCGGCCACAATGCCGTCATCGCGCCTTATGCATCGCTGCTCGCCAGCCAGTACGACCCGCCGGGCGCGCTCGAAAACCTGCAGAGGCTGCGCAAGGTCGGCGCGCTCGGCAAGTTCGGCTTCCACGATGCCGTCGACTTCACGCCGACGCGCGTGCCGGAAGGCAAGAAATGCGCGGTGGTCTACAATTATTATGCCCACCATCACGGCATGTCGATCGCGGCGGTCGCCAACGTCGCCTTCAACGGCCATCTGCGCGAGCTCTTCCACTCCGATCCCGTCATCGAGGCGGCCGAGCTGCTGTTGCAGGAAAAGGCGCCGCGCGACATTCCGGTGATGAGCGGCAAGCATGAATCCGACACGCCGGCCAGCATCCAGGACGATCTCCTGCGGCCGGAGATCAGAAAGATCAGCGATCCGGCTTCGCGTGACCGCGAACTCGTGTTCCTGTCGAACGGCCATTATTCGCTGATGCTGACGGCGACAGGCGCCGGTTATTCCCGCTGGAACGGCCTTTCCGTTTCCCGCTGGAAAGCCGATCCGACCGAAGACCGCTGGGGCAGCTTCATCTTCCTGCGCGATACCGCCACCAATGAATGGTGGTCGACGACATCGGAGCCGAAGGGTGTCGAAGGCGAAAAGATCAAGGTCGAATTCGCCGACGAAAAGGCGCAGTTCACCAAGACGGTCGGTGACCTCACCAGCGAGGTGGAGTGCATCATCGCCACCGAGCATGATGCCGAGGCTCGCCGCGTCACCCTGCTCAACATGGGTGGGGAAGACCGTTTCATCGAAGTCACCTCCTATCTCGAACCTGTCATTACCTCCGACGATACCGACAATGCGCATCCGGCCTTCGCCCGGATGTTCGTCAAGACCGAGATCGGCAAGCGCGGCGACGTCATCCGCGCCGAACGCAACAAGCGCGATCCGAACGAGCCGAACATCAGCATCGCCCATCTGATCGTCGACAATGCCGGCGACACCCGCCATACGGAATTCGAGACCGACCGGCGCAAGTTCATCGGCCGCGGCCGCAGTCTTGCCGATGCAGCGGCCTTCGATCCGGGTGCGACCCTTTCCGGCAGCGACGGCTTCATGCTCGATCCCGTCATGTCGCTGCGCCGCACTGTCCGCGTGCCGGCCGGCAAGAAAGTCAGCGTGATCTTCTGGACGATCGCAGCGCCGAGCCGCGACGAAGTCGACAAGGCGGTCAATCGCTATCGTCATCCCGACGCCTTCAACCACGAGCTCGTCCAGGCCTGGACGCGCACCCAGGTGCAGATGCGTCATGTCGGCGTCACCTCGCAGCAGGCAGCGGCCTTCCAGCATCTCGGACGCTACCTCGTCTATCCCGACATGCAGCTGCGCAAGGACGAGGCGACCGTCGAGGCCGGCCTGCAGTCGCAATCGGCGCTTTGGCCGCTGGCGATATCCGGCGACTTCCCGATCTTCACGCTGCGCATCAACGACGACATGGATCTCGAAATCGCCCGCGAGGCGCTGCTGGCGCAGGAATATCTGCGCTCGCGCGGCGTCACTGCCGATCTCGTCATCATGAACGAACGCGCCTCTTCCTATGCGCAGGACATGCAGCATGCGCTCGATGCCATGTGCGAAAATGTGCGCCGCATGGGCCAGGCCGACGGGTTGCGCCAGCATATCTTTGCGGTTCGCAAGGACCTGATGGAGGAAAGCACCTATCATGCGCTGATCGCGGCTTCCCGCGTCACTCTGCATACGAAGAACGGCAAGGTGGTCGACCAGATCAACCGTGCCGTGGCGCTGTTTGCACCCTCCAAGGAGGAGCTGCAGGAGATGGAACGGGCCGAGCGCAACAAGACCCCCGCGAAGCGTGTCGTGCCGGTGCCGCCGCCCGTCGCGCCCGCCGTCGTCATCGAGGAAGAAGGCGATCTCGACTTCTGGAACGGTATCGGCGGCTTTGCCCGCGACGGTCGTGAATATGTCGTCCGCCTGCCCGGAGGTCACGCGACGCCGCAGCCCTGGATCAATGTCATCTCCAATGACAGCTTCGGCTTCCACGTGTCGGCCGAGGGCTCCGGCTTTACCTGGAGCGCCAATTCGCGCGACTATCAGCTGACCTCCTGGTCGAACGATGCAGTGATCAACCGTTCCGGCGAGGCGTTCTACCTCGTCGATCTCGACAGCGGTGCCGTCATGACGCCGTTTGCAGCGCTTTCCCGCCGGCCGGACATTCGTTTCGAAGCCCGCCACGGGCTCGGCTATTCGGTTTTCTCCAGCGTTCAGCACGATATCGGGCTGGAGCTGACGCAGACGGTCGACCGTGAAAGGCCGGTGAAACTGCAGCGCCTGCGCCTGCGCAACACCGGCTCGACCAGCCGCAAGCTGCGTCTCTACGGTTATGTCGAATGGATCCTCGGCAGCAATCCGGGACGCACGGCGCCTTTCATCCTGTCGAAGCATGACGAGGAGACAGGGGCGCTGTTTGCCACCAATCCCTACAGCATCGATTATTCCAACCGCACCGCCTTCTTCGCGGCGAGCGAGGCGCTTTCGAGCTTCTCGGCAAGTCGGCGCGAATTCGTCGGCAAGGCAGGAACGATCCAGGCGCCGCAGGCCGTCACCTCCGCCGCCTCGCTTTCGGCCACGACAGACCTGGACGGTGATCCGGCTGGGGCGCTTGCGATCGACGTCGAGCTCGGCGCCGGCGAGGAACGCGACTTCACCTTCTTCCTCGGCGATACGCCGACGGAGGAAGAAGCGCGTGGTGTCATCGCCGATATTCGCAAAGTTTCCTTCGATGATGCCGTCGAGGCGAACCGCGCCTTCTGGCGGGATTTTACCGGCCGGCTGCAGATATCGACGCCGGATCGCGGGATGAACAATCTCGTCAACACCTGGCTGCCCTATCAGAGCCTCGGCTGCCGCATCATGGCCCGCACCGCCTTCTATCAGGCAAGCGGCGCCTTCGGCTTCCGCGACCAGTTGCAGGACACGCTGGCCTTCGTGCTGCACGAACCTTCGCTTGCCCGCCGGCAGATCCTGAACGCCGCTTCGCGCCAGTTCCGCGAAGGCGACGTGCAGCATTGGTGGCTGCCGGGAACGGGTGCAGGCGTGCGCACGCTGATCTCGGATGACGTCGTCTGGCTGAGTTATGCGATCCATCACTATTGCACCGTCACCGTCGACAAGAGCGTGCTCGACGAGCAGATCGCCTTCCTGGAAGGGCCGGCTCTACTCGAGGGCCAGCACGACTCTTTCTACAAGCCGGAGATTTCCGAGGACAAGGCGAGCGTCTACGAACATGCGGCGCTGGCGCTCGATCTCGCCATCGCCCGCAAGGGGACAAACGGCCTGCCGTTGTTCCTCGGCGGCGACTGGAACGACGGCATGAACCGCGTCGGCATCGGCGGGCGCGGCACCAGCGTCTGGCTCGGCTGGTTCCTGGCGGGTGCCTTGCGCTCCTTCATTCCCTATGCCGAGGAGCGCGGCGATACTACCCGCACGGAGCGCTGGTCGGCGCATCTTGCCGAGCTGAAGAAGGCGCTCGAAACTGCGGCCTGGGATGGCGGCTACTATCGCCGCGGCACGTTCGACGACGGTGCGCTGCTCGGCTCCCGGGAAAGCCCCGAATGCCGGATCGATTCGATTGCGCAGTCCTGGAGCGTGCTGTCGGGCGAGGGCGATCCGGCCCGCGCCGTCACGGCGATGGAGGCCGTACTTGACCAGCTGGTCGACGAGGATGCCCGCATCATCCGGCTGTTCACGCCGCCTTTCGTCAATTCCGCCAGGGATCCCGGCTACATCAAGGCCTATCCGCCGGGTGTGCGCGAAAACGGCGGGCAATATACCCATGCCGCGACCTGGGTAGTGATGGCGCTGGCCGAGCTGCAGCGGGGCGACGATGCCTTCCGCTGCTTCCAGATCCTCAACCCGATCACCCATGCGCTCGACAAGGCTTCGGCGGAGCAATATCGCGTCGAGCCCTATGTCGTGGCGGCCGACGTCTACGGCCATGAGCCCTATACGGCGCGCGGCGGCTGGACCTGGTATACCGGCTCTGCCGGCTGGCTCTACCGCGCCGCCGTCGAAGGCATCCTCGGCATCCGGCTGAAGGGCGGACGGCTCTACGTGCGCCCGTCGCTCCCTTCGGAATGGGACGGTTTTGCGGCAGAGGTGGAGCAGGGCGGCGGCAAATACCGCATTTCGGTCTCAAAAGCGTCCAATGACAGCGGCTACACTCTGTCTATCAATGGTTGCGAAGTCACCGATCCCGACGAGGGATATCCGCTCGGATAACAGCGTTCTCCACGCTGAAAAACACGGCGATTCGCGACGGCCAAAAGGGAACCCTTTTGGCCGTCGTCGCGTTTGCAAATCGGATAAATGAGGAGAGACCCATGGCAAGCACGCCGTCCGAAGCCATCGTCGCTGGGCGCAGTTCCCTATCCGCAGCTGCGCCAACACGTGACACGAGGCTCGACGTGTTGCGCGGCGTGGCGCTGATCATGATCTTCATCAATCATGTTCCCGGGCAGATTTTCGAATATGTGACGACGAAGAATTTCGGTTTTTCCGATGCTGCCGAGGCCTTTGTGCTGATCTCCGGCATTGCCGTCGGCCTGGCCTATGGTTCCGGGTTCCGGCCAGGCAACCGGCTCAAGATGGCGATCAAGGCAATAAAACGCGCCTTCACGCTCTACCTCGCTCATATGATCACCACCTTCATGACGCTGGCGCTGTTCATCTCAGGCGCCTGGCTGTTTCAACGGCCGGGCTTGCTGGTCGAAATCAACATCCTGGCGGTGCTGATGAACCTGAAGGAAGGCATCCCGGCGCTGCTGCTGCTCGGCCACCAGATCGGCTACAACAATATCCTGCCGATGTACGGCGCGTTGATGCTGATGGTGCCGGTCATCCTGCTGCTGAATGCGCGCAGCCCGTTGCTGGCGCTTGGCGTTTCCGGCACGGTCTGGCTGCTTGCGGGCATCTACCAGGTGGCGCCGCACAACATGCTGATCGAGAGCTACTGGTTCCTCAATCCCCTCTCCTGGCAGTTCCTGTTTACGATCGGCATCGTTTCGATGCTGCATATCAAGCGCGGCGGCACAATCCCGCGGCATCCGCTGCTGCTTGCGGCTGCGGCCGCTTACGTCGCGCTGTCTTTTATCTGGGTGACCGGCCATCTGTGGACCCTCGGCAATTCGCTGGCCGCGCTTGGCCTGCCAACCGTCATCACCGGTTTCGACAAGACCTTCCTGTCGCTGCCGCGTCTGCTGCATGTGCTTGCGTTGACCTATCTCGTCATCAGCATTCCGGCGTTCTCGCGCATTCTGCGCCGCCCTGCGCACCATCCGCTGACGATCCTCGGCCGCCATTCGCTGAACATCTTCGTCGCCGGCACAATCCTCGCCATGATCGGCCAGGTGGTGCTCTACATCACCAACAAGGATCCGCTGGTCGGTCCGCTCTTCGTGATATCAGGTGTCGCCACACAATTCGCCTATGCCTATTATCTCGAGCGCAAGCGCCAGCAGGGCAAGGTCAAGACGAAACTGGTCACGAAGCCCGCCACCATGGCGGTTCCCGTCCGTATCGGCACGGCAAATACCTATCGCCGCAACGATCGGAAATAGTTTCCGGGATCATCGGAGATGAAGGAGCCGGCGGCCGAAGGGCCGCCGGCTTAATTTTTATGGACGAGCATGTTCACCAGCTTGCCGAAGGGATCGCGCACGTAAAAGCGACGGACGCCCCATGGTTCGGCGGCGGGGCCGTACTCGATCGGAAAGCCGGAGGCCGACATTGCGTCGGAAGCGGCATCGAGGTCGTCCACCTCGATCGAGAGGTCAGGCACCTCCGGAACCGCCTTCGCGGGCGATGCTGAGTTGAACGGTCATGTCAGTTGCGGCGCCGAAGGTCGTGATCCAGCCGTGGTCCATGATGACGTCGAAACCGAGGATATCCTGATAGAAGCGTCTGGCCGGGGTGATGTCAGGTGCCTGGATATTGGCGACGATGCGCAGGACCTTCATAATCTCCCTCGTGCTCGTTGACTGGCGAAGGTTAGGGAAGATCGGTGGGGTGATCAATCTGTCCGGGTCAGAGCGGAGATTTGCGGGTGGGATACCCCTCTGCCCTGCCGGACCCGGGGTCGAGCCCCGGGTCTCGACCCGTCCTTCGGACCCCCACAACAAGGAGGGAGATCGACGCGGGGATGGAATCTCCCCACGCAATGTTGGAACGAGCGGGTCCGCCCAGCCGATCTCCCCACCTGTGGGCGAGATGCCGGCAGGGGGGAGGGGGTGCCATACGCTTCAACGCCGCTTCCAGGGCTCAGGCAAACAAAAAGGCCGGAAGGAGTTACCCTTCCGGCCTTCATCTTGAAACCCGAACCGATCAGGCGGCTTCGGTGGTGTGGGCCTTGCGGACCTCTTCGTCCGTCAGGATGCCGCTGGCGCGCAGCAAGGCGGCGAAGCGGCCATTGCTGTGGCTGAGCTCGTCGAAGCTGCCCTGTTCGACCACGCGACCGTCATCCAGGAAGAGCACCATGTCGGCTTCACGGACCGTCGACAGGCGGTGGGCGATGATGAAGGTGGTGCGGTTCTGGCGCAGATTGTCGATCGCCGCCTTGACGCGGGCTTCGGTTTCAACGTCGAGCGCCGAGGTCGCCTCGTCGAGCACCAGGATCGGCGCGTCCTTGAGGATGGCGCGGGCAATCGCGATGCGCTGGCGCTCGCCGCCGGAGAGCTTGTTGCCACGTTCGCCAACATGGGTATCGTAGCGATCCTCGCGGGTCTCGATGAAGTCGGCGGCGGCGGCGGCTTCGGCCGCACGGCGCATTTCCTCTTCGCTGGCGCCTTCGCGGCCAAGGCGGATATTGTCGCTGATCGAGCGGTTCAGCAGGCCCGCATCCTGGAAGACGGTGGCGATATGGCGACGCAGCGACTTGCGGGTCACCTTGGTGATATCGGTGCCGTCGACGAGGATCTGGCCGCCCTGAGCGTCGTAGACCCGCTGGAGCAGGTTGACGAGCGTCGTCTTGCCGGCGCCGGTCGGGCCGACGATGGCGACCGTCTGGCCTGCCTTCACCGAGAAGGAGACATTGTGCAGGCCCTGCGAGGAATTGCCGAAGCCGAAGGAGACGTCGCGGAATTCGATCGCACCCTTGACCTCCTTGATCTCGCCGTTGCCGGCCGGCTCTTCACGGTCACGCACCGAGTCCTCGAGCGCATAGAATTCCTCGAGCTTGGAGCGGGCCTCGAAAATCTGCGTGGCGAACTGGCGCATCAGGTCGAGGCGGCCGATCAGCAGGTTGGCGAAGCCGATGAAGGCGATGACGTCGCCGACGCGTATCTGGCCGGACTGAACGAGCATGGTACCAATGATCAGGACCACCATCATCGCAATGGTCGAAGCCATGCGGTTTAGCGCACTGGCGATCGCCCACCAGTCGAGCACCGGATACTGGGCTTCGAGCAGACGGTCGGCGAAGGATTTCAGCGCCCTGGTTTCAGCCTCGATGCGGTTGTAGCTGTGCAGCACCGACACGTTGCTGATCGAGTCGCTGACATGCGAGAAGACGGTGTGATAGTGGTTCTCGACCGAAGCCTGGCCGTCTTTGGTGCGGCTCATGACGACGCGGCCGATCAGCCAGTAGGCGATGGCGAGCACCATCAGGACGGCTGAAAGGCGCAGGTCCATCGACATTGCGGTCGGTATCAAAAGAGCAAGCGCGATAACCGTCGACAGGTGGTTGCGCATGAATTCCAGCCAGAGGCCGAACAGCGTTTCGCAGGCGCGCAGCAATGTATGCAGCGCGTTGGAGGTGCCGCGCTGATGGTGCCAGCCGAGCGGCATGGAAATGATGCGACCAAAGGCTTCCGTTAGCAGCGTCGCCCGCCGGCCATGGGCGAGCCGGTCGGCCTCGCGGGCGACCAGGACGAAGGCAATGGTGTTGAAGACGGCGAAAGTCGCCCACATGAACAGGATGGGCTTGACCTCACCCTTACCGGAAATCGCATCGATAATACGACCGAACAGGATCGGCTCCGCGATGGTAATCGTCGCCAGAACGATGTTGGCCACCACGACCAGGGATACGCGCAGCTTGTAGGCGCCAAGATAGCGCAGAGCTCTTGCATAGACCTTGAATAGCGTCACGTCGAACCTCTTGTGCATCTGCGAAAAACGGGATGATGCGATGCTACAAAAGGTTACCTGAACCGGCGATTAACGGCGTATTCAGGGTTCAATCCCGCGACGATTACCCGATCGTGCTATCCCAGGATGCGACGAGATAACCCTGGCGCTCAAATTATTGCTCGGCTATATCCCCGCAACAATTTGCGCTTGCATTTTAATAAATGTTTAGCGCAGCATTAAATTAGAGACTGCATTTTTTGAAGAAGACCGTTTCGCGACAATGTGAAAGCCGCCGACGGCCTGATGCGGGCACCGGTCCGGACAAGGGGCGCTTTGTGAATATTAATGCGTTAATTCAATTGCTTATCATTCTGGGAGAATCGTCAAATCCTCAAGCTGTCGTCACCGAGCTGGAGCATGTCATCCGCGATTGCGGCTTCGAATATTACGGCCTGCTGCGCCATTTGCCGCAGAATCCGGCACAGCAGATTCCGGAACCCTGGGCTGCGGCGCTTGCCGGGCGATGGCCGGAACAATGGCCGCAAATCTATACCGCGAAAAAATATGTCCAGATCGACCCGATGGTGCGCTATCTTGCCCATGCGCAGCGGCCTTTCGGCTGGCGGGAAAGCTTGGCGGCCTTCCGCAAGGATGCGCAGCAGCGCCGTATGGAGCAGATGATGGTCGATGCTTTCGGTCACGGACTGGAAGACGGTTACATCTTTCCGATCCACGGACGGAACGGCATTCTCGGCAGCCTCAGTCTCGCCGGCAAGCCCGTCGAGCTGTCACCGATGGAGATCGCCCTGTTCGAGGCGGTGGCACGCAAGTCCTTCTGGCGATTGCTCGAGCTGAGAGGCGAGGCTGAGGCGCTGGAAACCGTGCTGCCGGCCGAAACGCCGCTGACGCGACGCGAAATGGAAATCCTGCATTATCTCGCCGAAGGCATGACTTCGATAGAAATCAGCAAGATGTTGAAGATCTCAAACCACACCGTCGACTGGTATATGAACGGCCTGCAGAACAAGCTGAAGGCGAAAAACCGGCAGCAGGCGGTGGCGCTTGCCTTTCGTCACGGTCTGATACGCTAGAGGCTGGTGCCGAAAGTATCAGCGGTTTTCATGTTACTTCTTTGATTTAAATAAGGTCTCAGATTTAAACCGGCATGGCCTGATATCATTCGCATCCAAAATGGCGAGAAATTGCATTTCGCAGTCGCAAGAGAAATTGAACTTCCTGTGACAAGAAGTTAAGAATTTCCTTCGCGGGTGCAGCATGCCCGCGTCTGAACGTCTGAGGAGACCGTTTTGCCCATTTCCAAGATTCTCGTTGCCAATCGCTCCGAAATTGCCATTCGCGTGTTCCGCGCGGCCAACGAGCTTGGAATAAAAACAGTGGCGATCTGGGCGGAGGAAGACAAGCTGGCGCTGCACCGCTTCAAGGCGGACGAGAGCTATCAGGTCGGCCGCGGCCCGCATCTTGCCAAGGACATGGGCCCGATCGAAAGTTATCTGTCGATCGATGAGGTGATCCGCGTTGCCAAGCTCTCGGGCGCCGACGCCATTCATCCCGGCTACGGCCTGCTGTCGGAAAGCCCCGAATTCGTCGATGCCTGCAACGAGGCCGGCATTATCTTCATCGGCCCGAAGGCCGATACAATGCGGCAGCTCGGCAACAAGGTTGCGGCGCGCAATCTGGCGATCTCGGTCGGCGTGCCTGTGGTGCCGGCCACCGGGCCGCTGCCGGACGATATGAAGGAAGTGGCAAAGATGGCCGAGGAGATCGGCTATCCCGTCATGCTGAAGGCCTCCTGGGGCGGCGGCGGGCGCGGCATGCGCGCCATCCGCGATCCGAAGGACCTTGCCCGCGAAGTGACGGAGGCCAAGCGTGAGGCGATGGCCGCCTTCGGCAAGGACGAGGTCTATTTGGAAAAGCTCGTCGAGCGCGCCCGCCACGTCGAAAGCCAGGTTCTCGGCGATACGCACGGCAATGTCGTGCATCTGTTCGAACGTGACTGCTCGATCCAGCGCCGCAACCAGAAGGTCGTCGAGCGCGCGCCGGCGCCCTACCTCTCGGAAGCACAGCGCCAGGAGCTTGCCGCCTATTCGCTGAAGATTGCAGCGGCGACCAACTATGTCGGCGCCGGTACCGTCGAATATCTGATGGATGCCGATACCGGCAAATTCTATTTCATCGAGGTCAATCCGCGCATCCAAGTCGAACATACGGTGACCGAAGTCGTCACCGGCATCGACATCGTCAAGGCGCAGATCCACATTCTCGACGGCTTTGCGATCGGCACGCCGGA
The DNA here is from genome assembly GCF_028994275.1 of Rhizobium binxianense. Lineage (NCBI taxonomy): Bacteria > Pseudomonadati > Pseudomonadota > Alphaproteobacteria > Hyphomicrobiales > Rhizobiaceae > Rhizobium > Rhizobium binxianense. The sequence goes on along the minus strand of NZ_CP118713.1, from coordinate 4,044,546 downwards.
ATCGGGCGTTCCCGCGCAAGCCGACATCCGCCTCAACGGCCACGCGCTGCAGTGCCGCATCACCACGGAAGATCCGGAGCACAATTTCATTCCGGATTACGGCCGCATCACCGCCTATCGCTCGGCCTCCGGTTTCGGCATCCGCCTCGACGGTGGCACCTCCTATTCCGGCGCGATCATCACCCGCTACTACGATCCGCTGCTCGTCAAGGTGACGGCCTGGGCGCCCAATCCGTCCGAGGCGATTTCCCGTATGGACCGGGCGCTGCGCGAATTCCGTATCCGCGGCGTCGCCACCAACCTGACCTTCCTCGAAGCGATCATCGGCCATCCGAAATTCCGTGACAACAGCTACACGACCCGCTTCATCGACACGACGCCGGAACTCTTCCAGCAGGTCAAGCGCCAGGACCGCGCGACGAAGCTTCTGACCTATCTCGCCGATGTCACCGTCAACGGCCATCCCGAGGCCAAGGACAGGCCGCGGCCGCTTGACAATGCCGCCCAGCCGGTGGTGCCCTACGCCAACGGCAACACCGTCAAGGACGGCACCAAGCAGCTGCTCGACACGCTCGGCCCGAAGAAATTCGGCGAATGGATGCGCAACGAGAAGCGCGTGCTTCTGACCGACACGACGATGCGCGACGGCCATCAGTCGCTGCTCGCCACCCGCATGCGCACCTATGACATCGCCCGCATCGCCGGCACCTATGCGCATGCGCTGCCGAACCTCCTGTCGCTCGAATGCTGGGGCGGGGCGACCTTCGACGTTTCGATGCGCTTCCTGACCGAAGATCCGTGGGAGCGGCTGGCGCTGATCCGCGAGGGGGCGCCGAACCTGCTGCTGCAGATGCTGCTGCGCGGCGCCAATGGCGTCGGCTACACCAACTATCCCGACAATGTCGTCAAATATTTCGTCCGCCAGGCGGCCAAGGGCGGCATCGATCTCTTCCGCGTTTTCGACTGCCTGAACTGGGTCGAGAACATGCGGGTGTCGATGGATGCCATTGCCGAGGAGAACAAGCTCTGCGAGGCGGCGATTTGCTATACCGGCGATATCCTCAATTCGGCCCGCCCGAAATACGACCTGAAATATTATACCGACCTTGCGGTCGAACTCGAGAAGGCCGGCGCCCACATCATCGCGCTCAAAGATATGGCGGGCCTGCTGAAGCCCGCGGCGGCCAAGGTTCTGTTCAAGGCGCTGCGCGAAGCGACCGGCCTGCCGATCCATTTCCATACCCATGATACGTCGGGAATTGCGGCGGCGACTGTGCTTGCCGCCGTCGATGCCGGCGTCGATGCGGTCGATGCGGCCATGGATGCGCTGTCCGGCAATACCTCGCAGCCCTGTCTCGGCTCGATCGTCGAGGCGTTGCGCGGCACCGAACGCGATCCGGGCCTCGATCCGGAATGGATCCGCCGCATCTCCTTCTATTGGGAAGCGGTGCGTAACCAGTATGCCGCCTTCGAAAGCGATCTGAAGGGTCCGGCATCGGAAGTCTATCTGCATGAAATGCCCGGCGGGCAGTTCACCAATCTCAAGGAGCAGGCCCGTTCGCTCGGCCTCGAAACCCGCTGGCATCGGGTGGCGCAGGCCTATGCCGACGCCAACCAGATGTTCGGCGATATCGTCAAGGTGACGCCGTCTTCCAAGGTGGTCGGCGACATGGCGCTGATGATGGTCAGCCAGGATCTGACGGTCGCCGACGTCATCAGCCCGGACCGCGAAGTCTCCTTCCCGGAATCGGTGGTCTCGATGCTGAAGGGCGATCTTGGCCAGCCGCCGTCGGGATGGCCGGCAGCGCTGCAGAAGAAGGCGCTGAAGGGCGACAGGCCCTATACGGTGCGTCCCGGCTCGCTGCTCAAGGAGGCCGATCTCGATGCCGAGCGTAAGGTCATTGAGACGAAGCTGGAGCGCGAGGTCAGCGACTTCGAATTCGCCTCCTATCTGATGTATCCGAAAGTCTTCACCGACTTCGCACTGGCCTCCGATACCTACGGCCCGGTCTCGGTGCTGCCGACGCCGGCCTATTTCTATGGGCTGGCCGATGGCGAGGAACTGTTTGCCGATATCGAACGTGGCAAGACTCTCGTCATCGTCAACCAGGCGATGAGCGCGACCGACAGCCAGGGCATGGTCACCATCTTCTTCGAGCTCAATGGCCAGCCGCGTCGCATCAAGGTGCCGGACCGGGCCCATGGGGCAACAGGTGCCGCGGTCCGCCGCAAGGCCGAACCGGGCAATGCCGTCCATGTCGGTGCGCCGATGCCGGGTGTCATCTCACGTGTCTTCGTCTCGCCCAGCCAGGCCGTCAGCGCCGGCGATGTGCTCGTTTCCATCGAGGCGATGAAGATGGAAACGGCGCTGCATGCGGAAAAGGACGGCTCGATTTCCGAGGTGCTGGTACGCGCCGGCGACCAGATCGATGCCAAGGACCTGCTCGTCGTTTACGGTGGGTGAGCGGCGCCGATTGTTTCCGAAAGGTTGCATTCGGCCATGCTGCCGATCACCCGATTGTGTACGGTCGGTCTGACAAAAAAGCTGATTTTTCGAAGCGTCAGCGGCTTCCTCGCCTTGCCCGGCGAGGAGGTTTTCTCATAGATTGGCACTCCCTCCATCCGCCCCCAAGACCAATCAGGACACCATCTCCATGAGTAAGCTGAAGATTGCCGTCATTGTCGGCAGCACGCGTATTGGCCGTTTCGCCGAACATCCGGCCAAGTGGATCGCCGAACTGGTCAGCCAGCGCTCCGATCTCGAAGTCGAGATTCTCGATCTTCTCGACTATCCCATGCATTTCTTTGGCGAAGAGCGCGCCACGACGGCGGAAAGCGAATCCGCCGAGCGCTGGAAGAAGAAGCTGCGCGAATTCGATGGCTTCATATTCACCGTCGCCGAATACAACCATGCGCCGACGGCTGTTTTGAAGAATGCGATCGATCTCGGCGAATTCATCCAGAAGCCGGTCGGTTTCGTCGGTTATGGCGGCGTCGGCGGCGCACGTGCGGTCGAGCAGCTTCGTCTGATCTTCGTGGAAATGAGTGCCGCTTCCGTCAAGACCGGCGTCCACATCGCATTCAGCGAATATCTTGCCGTTCTCAAGGAGGGCAAGAGCCTGGGGGATTACGCGCATCTCAACGAGGCTGGCAAGAACCTGCTCGACCAGATCACCTGGTGGGGCAATGCGCTCAAGGCTGCGCGCGCCGTCGTCACGGCCTCCTGATTGCAGTTCCAGCAATGCCGGGATGTTCGCATCCCGGCATTGTCTCAGATATCGTAGGTATGGGCGGCGTTGATCGTCGAGATGAAGCGCTTGGTGCGTTCGCGCTGGGGCGTATTGAAGATCGCCTTGGCGCTGCCCGTTTCCACCACGCTTCCGGCTTCCAGGAAGACGACGTCATTGGCGATTTTGGAGGCAAGCCTGAGATCATGGGTCGCCATCACCATCGTCGTGCCTTCTCCGGCCAAACGGCCGAGCACATCGACCACCTCGGCCGAAAGCTCCGGATCAAGCGCCGAGGTCGGCTCGTCGCAAAGAAGCACGCGCGGCGACGGCGCCAGCGCCCGGGCAATCGCCACACGCTGCTGCTGGCCGCCTGAAAGCGTTGACGGCCAGGCGTTGGCCTTTTCGGTCATGCCGACCTTGGCCAGCAGCTCCATTGCGCGCTCGCGGGCCTTTTCTCGCGGCCATCTCAACACCGTGACCAGGCCTTCCATGACATTCTCGATCGCGGTCTGATGCGGGAAAAGCTGGAAGTTCTGGAAGACCATGCCGGTCTGGCGGCGGATCTTCTGGATCGCCGACCAGCTCGTTCGTTTGCCCGGCGCAAAGGCCAGCGTTTCCTCTCCGAGGCGGATGGAACCGGCGGTCGGGATTTCGAGTAGGTTGATGCAGCGTAGCAGCGTGCTCTTGCCGCCGCCGGACGGCCCGACTAGCGCGGTGACGCTGCCTTCAGGGATGCGGATGCTGATATCTTTCAGGATAACCGCATCGCCGAAGCGCTTTTCGATGTTGGAAAGCTCGATCATGCATTTGCCTCCAGCATGCCGCCGTAACGCGCGAAGCGGCGCTCCAACCGCACCTGCAGCTGCGAGAGGACGGAGCTCAGGACGAGATAGATCAGCGCCGCCTCGATATAGAGGATCAGCGGCTCATAGGTGGTGGCGACGATGCGCTGCGCCGCCTGGAAGAGTTCCGGCACGGTGATGGCGGCGGCAAGCGAGGTGTCTTTGACCAGCGAGATGAAGGTGTTCGACAAAGGCGGCACGGCGACGCGAGCGGCCTGCGGCAGGATGGTACGGCTCATTGCCTGGCGCCAGCTCATGCCGATCGAATAGGCGGCTTCCCACTGGCCCTTCGGCACCGAGGAAATGACGGCGCGGATGATCTCGGAGCTGTAGGCGCCGATATTCAGGGTAAAGCCGATCAGGGCGGCGGGAAAGGCATCGAGCAGAATGCCGAGACTCGGCAGGCCGTAGAAGATGACGAAGAGCTGGACGAGCAGCGGCGTCCCGCGGATGACCCAGACATAGAAGCGGGCGACGGCGGAAAGCGGCCTCGGCCCGAACAGGCGGGCGATCGCGGTGGCGAGCCCGAGGGCGAGGCCGAAGACGAAGGATAGAAGGGTCAGCGGAATGGTGAAGGTCAACCCCGCCCAGAGGAGCGAGGGAAGCGATTCCGCCATCAGTTGGAGCCAGTGCGCCAAGGGAGTTCCCTCTCGTCGGTTGGTACGTTGAAGTGGCATACCCCTCCCCAACCCTTCCCCACAAGGGGGAGGGGCTTAGCGGAGGCCCCGGCGCACCAAATAGCGACCGTCCTGTTGGCTGAGAGGCTGTTTTGAGATGAGAACAGTGCGGCATCGAAGCCCCTCCCCCTTGTGGAGAGGGGTTGGGGAGGGGACTTTTCCTGAATGAAGCTTACTTGGAAACGTCCTGGCCGAAATACTTGTCGGCGATCTTCTTGTAGGTGCCGTCGGCCTTGATGTCAGCAAGCGCCTTGTTGATTTCGGCAAGCAGCTCCGGCTCGTTCTTGCGGATGATGACGCCGGAATAGTCGGCATTTTCCTGCTCGGCGACGATCTTCACCGGCGCGTCCGGCTTGTGCTTCTTGAAGTCGAGGAAGGAGAGGCTGTCGTTGATCGTGGCATCGGCGCGCTTGGTCAGCACCAGCTGGATCGACTGGTCGAAACCATCGGTGCCGACGAGTTCGGCGCCGGCTTCGGTGGCGAGCTTGCCGAAGTTGCTGGTCAGCGACTGGGCGGATTTTTTGCCCTTGAGGTCGGCGAAGGACTTGATGCTGTCGTCGCCGTCGCGGGCGATCAGCACGGCCTTGGATGCGATATAGGGCTCGGAGAAATCGTATTTCTGCTTGCGGGCTTCGGTGATGCCGACCTGATTGATGACGGTGTCGTAGCGCTTGGCGTCGAGGCCGGCGATCAGGCCGTCCCACTTGCCTTCGACGAATTCGGCCTTGACGCCGAGCTTGGCGGCGATGGCTTCGCCGATCTCGACATCGAAGCCGACGAGCTTGCCGCTTTCGTCATGATAGGTGAAGGGCGCATAGGTGCCCTCGGTGCCGATCTTGAAGACGCCGGCCGATTTAATGGCGGCGAGGTTTTCGCCGGCATGGGCGGGCAAGAGGGCCGCAGCCTGAATGAGGGCGGCAGCAGCGACGGTTTTCAGCCAGTTCATTGTTATATCCATCCTTGGGAGGTTGTCATCGGATGAGGGATAGTTCGCAGAAAATTAGGGCGCAGGAAGCGTAAAAAACTGCGAATAAAAGCAGCAACTGCAAATATTTTTCTCAAGCGGCCGGTTGAGCCGTGAATCCCTTGGAAAATTCGCATCAGACAGCGATGCGACGGCGCAGCCTTTCGCTGACGATGATGATCAACCCGGCCCCGAGGATCATGCATGCGCCGGCGATGACATTATGCGTGGGGATATCGGCCCAGATCAGATAGCCGAGGAGGAAGGCCCAGACGAGAGACGTGTATTCGAATGGCGCAAGCACGGAGACGGGCGCCCGGCGCATGCCTTCGAAGAGGGCGAACTGCGCCGCGCCGGCAACAACGCCGGTGGCGACGAGCAGCGCCAGCTGCGTCATGTCAGGCGTCCGCCACGTATAGAGAACGGCAACGCCTGTCATAACAAGGAAAAAGAGGTTGGAGACGGCAAGCTGGACGATGGTCTTCTCGTGCAGCGAGGTCTTGCGCAGCAACACCATGGCGGAGGCCCAGAGGACGGCTGCCTGCAGCGCCAGATAGACCGGCCAGGAGATGGCAAGGCCGATCGGGTTGCAGGCGATCAGCACGCCGACGAAGCCGACGCCGACGGCAAGCCAGCGCGCCGGCGTGACCTCCTCCTTCAGAATAAGCCATGCAAGCAGGGTGCCGACGATGGGTGCGGCGTAATAAAGCGTCGTTACTTCAGCCAGCTGCAGGCGGCTTGCGGCGGAATAATAGGAAAGCCAGGCAGAGAGAAGAAGGATGCTGCGGACGATCATCGGCTTGATGATCGGCGATGTCATCGTTTGATGGACGAGCTTGCCGCGGCCATAGGCGAGACAACCGACGAGGATGGTGAGACTGCGGAAAAACAGGATCTGCCAGACCGGGATGGTTGATGTCAGGATCTTGATGATCGCGTCATGGAAGGTGAACGCCATATAGGCGACGCTCGTGAGCAGAATGCCCAGGCTGACTGAGTTTTTCACGGAGATGCACCAGACGGCGGATATGCCGGCGGGAATCGAGAATATGCGATCGGTAATCCCGGCCCGTGGGCCGGTCAATAGGCCATATTTCGCTCCGGTAGTGGAGCTTTGTTTCATAACGTCAAAAAACGTGTGATCGTGCAGATTGCCTGCACGGTCTTCAGCGTTTATGCACGTTTCTCATGTTTGAAATATTGAGCCGGTAGAAACATGCAGGATTTTTTGTTGCGAGAGCGCCAGGGGCTGATTTCCGAGAGGCTGCGGCTGAATGGCCGTGTGCTGGCGGCGGAACTTGCGCTGGAATTCGGTGTCTCCGAGGATACGGTGCGGCGCGACCTGCGCGAAATGGCGGCGGCAGGGCTCTGCGAGCGGGTCTATGGCGGCGCTTTGCCGGTTTCGCCGGCGCATGGAAGCCTGACGCAGCGCATCGGTTTTGCCGCTGATCGGAAACAGGCGCTGGCGCGCGCCGCGGCAACGCAGATTGCCGCCGGTGCGTGTGTATTCTTCGATGCCGGCAGCACCAATCTGGCGATCGCCAACGCACTGCCCACCGAACTCGAGCTGACGGCCGCGACCAATGCGCCGGCGATCGCCGCGGCGCTGATCGACAAGCCTGCCGTCAACGTCATCCTGATCGGCGGAATGGTGGACCGGCAGACGGGCGGGGCGCTCGGCGCCAAGGCTCTCCGGGACATGGAGCAGATTTCGCCCGACCTCTGCATTCTCGGCGCCTGCGGTGTCGATCTCGAGGCCGGTATCACCGCGTTCGGCTTCGAGGATGCGGAGTTCAAGCGGTTCGCGGCATCCCGCAGCAGAAAAGTGCTGGCGGCGGTCACCTCGGAGAAATTCGGTACGGCCGCGCCGCATAGTATCCTGCCGGTTGCGCATTGCGAATGCCTGGTCGTCGAGCACGATGCCGATCCGGCCGTTCTCGGCCGCTACCGCGAGCGCGGATGCAGAACGGTGATCGCCGAGAAAACGAACTGAGGCTGCGGCCACAAAGTTTAGGGAAATCGGGCGCTTGCAAGCCCGGCAATGAGGAAAGACCGAAAATGGACAGTCATGTAAGTGCGCCGCCGGGAGCTCGGAGCGGCTTCGTTACCAGAAGCAGGGCGGCTGTTTCCCTGCTTTTTCTCATGAACGGCTTCGTCGTCGGCTGCTGGGCGCCGAAGATCCCGGATTTTGCCGAGCGGCTGGCGCTGAGCAAGTTCGAGCTCGGGCTGATGATCCTCGTCTTCGGCGTCGGCTCGCTGGTCATGATGCCGATCGCCGGGGCGCAGATCGCCAAACACGGCTCGCGTATCGTCGTTCAGGTGCTGGCTGCCTGCGTGTTGCCGCTGCTGCTGGCCTTGACGCTCGCGCCAAATGTGATCACCGGGGCAATCGCGCTGTTCCTGTTCGGCGGCTTCATCGGCGCGATGGATGTGGCGATGAATGCCAATGCGGTGTCGGTCGAGAAATCCATGCGCCGCGCCATCATGTCGTCCTGCCACGCTTTCTGGAGCCTTGGCGGGCTGATCGGCTCCGGCCTCGGCGGCATCGTGATTTCCAAGCTCGGCATTCTCGGCCATGCGCAACTGGCAACGGTGCTGGCGGCAATCTTCCTCGCTCTGGCATGGCCGATGATCCTTGCCGATCCGCCGCATCCCGATGCCAAGAAGGAAAAGACAAGACTGCCGATGGTGCCGCTGCCGTGGCTGCTCGGATTGATGGCCTTGTTCTCCATGGTGCCGGAAGGTGCGGTTCTGGACTGGGGCGCGCTCTATCTCAGGCAGGAAATGGATGCATCCGTGGCGCTCTCCGGTCTTGGTTTCGCAGCTTTTTCGGCGACCATGGCGATCATGCGCTTTGCCGGCGACGTGGTGCGCGATCGTCTCGGCGGCGTCAAAACGCTGCGGATCTGCACGCTGTTTGCCATTGTCGGCATGCTGCTTGCCGGCCTGGCGCCCAATGCCGAACTTGCCATTCTGGGCTTTGCCTTTTGCGGTATCGGCATTTCCAACATGGTGCCGATCGCCTTCTCGGCGGCGGGCAACATTCCCGGCCTCAAGCCCGGCATCGGCATTTCCGTGGTCACGACCATGGGGTATTCCGGCATGCTGGTTGCGCCGTCCCTCATCGGCTTCGTCGCCGAGCATATCGGTTTTGCGGTGGTTTTCATGGCGCTGCCGGTGCTGCTGCTGGTCGTTCTGCTGTTTTCCAAGCTGGCCCACTATGCCGACGGGGTCTCCGGAGGCGGCCACTGAGCCGCCTCCCAACAAAAGTGATATCGGGGGCGGTTGACAAGAAAGCGGTCATGATCCACCTGAAAGGCACTGTTTTTAGGGGTGAAAAAGCGCTTCATGTCTTCAGCCGCCGATTTTGATCCGAAACCGCGCCGCGCTTCCGTTGCCGTCGATGTCGGCGGCGTCATCGTCGGTGGCGGGGCGCCGGTCGTCGTGCAGTCCATGACGAACACCGATACGGCCGATATCGATTCGACCGTCGCCCAGGTCGCCGCCCTCCACCGGGCGGGCTCGGAGCTGGTGCGCATCACCGTCGACCGCGACGAGAGTGCCGCCGCCGTGCCGAAGATCCGCGAGCGGTTGCTGCGGCTCGGCATGGACGTGCCGCTGATCGGCGACTTTCATTATATCGGCCACAAGCTGCTTGCCGATCATCCCGATTGTGCCGCCGCGCTGGCGAAATACCGCATCAACCCCGGCAATGTCGGCTTCAAGGACAAGAAGGACAAGCAGTTCGCCGAGATCATCGAGATGGCGATCCGCTACGACAAGCCGGTGCGCATCGGCGTCAACTGGGGCTCGCTCGATCAGGATCTCTTGACGGCGCTGATGGACCAGAATGCCGCAGCCGGCTCGCCGCTTTCGGCCCGGCAGGTGACGCGCGAGGCGATCGTGCAGTCGGCGCTGCTCTCGGCAGCCCTTGCCGAAGAAATCGGCCTGCCGCGCAACCGCATCATCCTGTCGGCCAAGGTCAGCCAGGTGCAGGACCTGATCGCCGTCAATTCGATGCTTGCCGAACGCTCCAATCATGCTTTGCATCTCGGTCTGACCGAGGCCGGCATGGGCACCAAGGGCATCGTCGCCTCGTCGGCGGCGATGGGCTTCGTGCTGCAGCACGGCATCGGCGATACGATCCGCGTGTCGCTGACGCCCGAGCCGAACGGCGACCGCACGCGCGAAGTCCAGGTGGCGCAGGAAATCCTGCAGGTCATGGGCTTCCGCCAGTTCATACCTGTCGTTGCCGCCTGTCCCGGCTGCGGGCGCACGACCTCGACGGTGTTCCAGGAGCTTGCCCAGAACATCCAGAACGACATCCGCAAGAACATGCCGGTCTGGCGGGAGAAATATCCCGGCGTCGAAGCGCTGAACGTCGCCGTCATGGGCTGCATCGTCAACGGGCCGGGAGAAAGCAAACATGCCGATATCGGCATTTCGCTCCCCGGCACCGGCGAGACGCCGGCGGCTCCCGTCTTTATCGACGGCCGGAAGGCGCTGACACTGCGCGGCCCCAATATCGCGGCAGATTTTGAGGCGCTTGTCGTCGACTATATCGAGAAGCGCTTCGGTCAGCGCACCGCGGCGGAATGAACGGCAGCGAATTCGATGAGCCGATACTGGTCTGATATCGTCAGCAAGCTTCAGCCCTATGTCGCGGGGGAGCAGCCCCGCATTCCCGGCCTGGTAAAGCTCAACACCAACGAGAATCCCTATGGGCCGTCTCCCCGGGCGCTTGAGGCGATCGGGCAAGCGACGGACGATCGTCTGCGGCTCTATCCCGATCCCGCAGCCACGGAATTGCGCGAGACGATCGCGGCGCGTCACGCTCTGAGGGCGGACGAAGTCTTCGTGGGCAATGGTTCCGACGAGGTTCTAGCGCATGTGTTTCAGGCGCTGCTGAAACACGATCTGCCGCTGCTCTATCCCGACGTGACCTACAGCTTCTATCCGACCTATAGCCTGCTATACGGTATTGAAGCGATCGAGATACCGGTCGATGACAGGTTCCAGATCCGGCTCGCGGATTATGACAGGCCATGCGGCGCGATCATGATTCCCAATCCGAATGCGCCGACCGGCATCGGCCTGCCGCTCGCTGACATCGAGGCGCTTGTCGCCACCCATCCGGATGCGGTCGTCGTGATAGACGAAGCCTATGTCGACTTCGGCGGTGAAAGCGCCATCCCGCTGATTTCCCGATATCCCAACCTGCTTGTCATCCAGACTTTGTCGAAATCCCGCTCGTTTGCGGGCCTGCGCGTCGGTTTCGCGCTGGGGCAGCGGGAACTGATCGAGGCGTTGGTGCGTGTCAAGGACAGCTTCAACTCCTATCCGCTCGATCGCCTGGCGCAGGTCGCCGCGACCGCCGCGATCCAGGACGAAGCATGGTTCGAGACATGCCGGAAGAAGCTCATTGCCAGCCGGGACCATCTCGTTGGGGAACTCGAAGCGCTGGATTTCGAGGTTCTGCCGTCCCAGGCGAATTTCATTTTTGCCAGGCACGAAAGCCGGTCGGGTGCCGCGCTTCTCGCCGCTCTGCGCGAGCGGGACATCCTCGTCCGGCTTTTTGCCAAGCCGCGTATTGCAGATTTCCTGCGCATCAGTATCGGCACCGACGAGGAATGCGCCGGTCTGGTTGCCGCTCTCAAGGCGATATTGGCAGCCTGAGCTGCCCATTTTTCTGAGTCCGGGTCCGTCAGCTCTTCCGGTCGGCGATGAACTGCGCCGCGGCGATGAGGGTCGAGGCGCGGGCGCCGTAGGGGGCAAGCAGCGTCTCGGCATCGGCGACATGCCGGCGGAGCTCGGTCTCGGCCCATTCCATGCCGTGCAGGGCGACGAGCGTTCCTTTGCCGCGGGCCGCATCCTTGCCGGTCGCCTTGCCCATGGTCGCAGCATCAGAGGTCAGGTCGAGGATGTCGTCGGCGAGCTGGAAGGCAAGGCCGATTTTTTCGCCGAAAGCGCGCAGGCGGCGGCGATCTTCCGGCGGACTTGCCGAGATGAGGGCGCCGGCTTCGCAGGCGAAGCGGATCAGCGCGCCTGTTTTCATCGCCTGCAGGCGGATGATGCCGGCCTCGTCAGGGGCCTGTCTTTCCGCCGCGAGATCGAGCGCCTGGCCGCCGGCCATGCCGCCGAGACCGGCGGCGCGGGCAAGGGCCAGCACCAGCGCTGCCTTGCTCGTATCGGGAAGGGCCGTTTCCGGCGCGGCGATGATGTCGAAGGCGTAGGTCAGCAGGCTGTCGCCTGCGAGGATCGCGGTGGCTTCGTCGAATTTGATGTGGACCGTCGGTTTACCGCGGCGCAGATCATCATCGTCCATGGCCGGCAGATCGTCATGCACGAGCGAATAGCAGTGGACGCATTCGAGGGCTGCGCCGACACGAAGGGCCGCCTCGGCGTCACCGCCGAGAAGGGCGGCGCTTTCGACGACCAGAAACGGGCGCAGCCGCTTGCCGCCATTCAGCACGGCGTAGTGCATGGCGCTGCGCAAGGTCTCGGGCCTGGCGATTTCGTCGGAGAGGCTGTTCGGTAAAAGCAATGCGTCGAGCAGCGCCTCGATCTCGCGGGCGTTGTGCTTCAGCCTGGTTTCGAAAGTGACCCGGTTCGCATCCATGGGCGCTGTTTGGCATGGCGCAATGGGGGCTTGCAACGGAATTGTCGATGGCTGCCGCAAGATTTCCCGTGTACTCTGGCATAAGCGCCGCACAGGGGTTATGAGAACGATAGGAGCGAAATCGGGCTGGGGACATTGGATATAGCGCCAGAGATAGAGGACAGCGTCGACGCGCCGGCCGAGCGGCGATGGTTTGGAGACCGGCGTGTGTTGAAACGCATTGTCCTTGCCGTGCTGACCCTGCTGGTCCTTCCCTATGCGCTGATCTTCTTCTACCTGTTGCCCTTCATTCATCCGGTCTCGACGCTGATGCTGCGCGATCTCGTGCTGTTGCGCGGCTATGACCGCAGATGGGTGTCGCTTGATGAGATCGCCCCGGTTCTGGTGCAATCGGTGATGATGTCCGAGGATGGGCAATATTGCTTCCACGGCGGCGTCGACTGGGCCGAGATGCGCATGCTGGTCGAGGATACGCTGAAAGGCCAGGCGACGCGCGGCGGCAGCACCATCCCGATGCAGACGGCGAAGAACCTCTTTCTCTGGAACAGCCGCTCCTTTGTGCGCAAGGCAATGGAGCTTCCTCTGGCCGTCTCCACGGATTTCGTCCTGTCGAAACGGCGGCTGATGGAAATCTACCTCAACATCGCCGAATGGGGTCCCGGCATCTATGGCATCGAGGCGGCGGCCCAGCATCATTTCAAGGTGCCAGCCTCGAAGCTGACGCGGCGCCAGGCGTCGCTGCTTGCGGTCTCGCTGCCGAACCCGATCGATCGCAATGCCGGCAAGCCGGGACGAGGCCTTCGCCGGCTCGCGGGTGTGATCGAGCGGCGGGCACAGGGTTCCGGCGACTACATCAAGTGCATCTATGAGTGATATCAGAACGTGTCGTTAGGAACGGCGCTCCAGATTTTCGAATGGGGGCATCCGCCGTCATCTGACATTCTTGGTTCTGCCATATGGGCGAATGGAGTCTAATCAGAGCCCTCGAGTCGCCCCATGACCGTCACGACGTTTTCTCCCGAGCTTCTCCTTTATTCGAAGACGCACAATCCGAACCCGCCCGCCCATCTCGGCAGCCGTTATCGCAAGGTCGGCGGCTTTCTGCCGGAAGCCGGCAACACCATCGTCTGCCATGCCGAGAAGGGTTCGCCGTCGCAGGCGGTGCTGATCGAGGCGCGGGAGAAATATCTGGCAATGCCGGAGGCTTCGCAGTTCCTGTTCACGCCGATATCAAGCCTTCACATGACGCTTTTCGAAGGTATCATCGAGACCCGGCGCCGGCAGGATTACTGGCCGGGCGATCTCCCGCTCGAGACGCCGATCGATGACATGACCGAGTTGATGGCTGCCAGGCTTGAAGGTTTTACGATGTTCGATCCCTTCAAGGTCGCCATTGTCGAAGCTCGGCCGTCGGGCCTCCTCGTCGACGGGGCGACGGAGAATGACCGCGGGGTTATGCGCGCCTGGCGCAACGCGTTTGCCGACCTTCTCGGCTATCGCCAGCCGAACCATGAGGACTATAAGTTCCACATGACCTTCGCCTATGTGATCGAACGGCTGGAGGACGAAGCCTTGCCGCGCTGGCAGGCGATGCTCGACAACGTGGCCGGGGATATCCGCCGCAAGGCCCCGGTTTTCGAGCTGACGCCGCCGGCATTCTGCGTGTTCGAGGATATGAACCATTTCCACGAACTGTTGATCTTCGATTTCGACACCTGAACGGGAGAAGCCCATGGACAGACCGACGCTCTACATTGCCAATAAGAACTATTCCTCCTGGTCGTTCCGGCCCTGGATGGCGCTGACGGGCGTCGGCATCGATTTCGAGGAAGTCCTGATCCCCTTCGACTATCCGGGCGGCAATCCCGACATCAAGGCGGTATCGCCAAGCGGCAATGTGCCGATCCTACAGCACGGCGCATTGAAGATCTGGGAATCGCTGGCGATCATCGAATATGTCGCCGAGCTTCACCCGGAAGCCGGCCTTCTGCCGAGCGATCGGGCCGCACGAGCGATCGCTCGTTCGGTTTCGATGGAAATGCTCTCGGGGTTTCGGGCGCTGCGCGCCGCCTGCCCGATGAATATCCGCCGGCCCAAGGCCAGGATCGTCTTGCCCGATGGTGTCGACGCCGATGTCAACCGCATCGAGACGGTCTGGCGAGACCTGCTGCAGCAATCCGGCGGGCCGTTTCTCTTTGGCGCATTCAGCGGCGCAGATGCGATGTTTGCGCCTGTCGTCAACCGGTTCGACATCTATGACCTCGTCAACCGGGACGAAACGCTGACCTATATGGAGACCATGAAGGCGCATCCGGCCTGGCGGAAATGGGAAGAGGCGGCACGGGCCGAGCGTTGGATCGTGGCGGAAGACGAAGTTTGAGCCAGGAATCATCGGCGTCGCAAAAAATATGCATGGGGACTGGTCAAGCCCACCCCTTGCATGTATAAGCGCGCCAAATTCCGAAATCGCGACATGTCCGTTTCGGCCGCCAGTCTGGCCGTGGGAATGTTTTGCCCGCAAGTGGAGTAAGAGAAATGGCTGTACCGAAGAGAAAAACAAGCCCGTCCAAGCGCGGTATGCGCCGTTCGGCAGATGCACTGAAGGCTCCGACCTACGTCGAAGACAAGAACTCCGGCGAACTGCGCCGTCCGCACCATATCGACCTGAAGACCGGTATGTATCGCGGCCGCCAGGTTCTGACGCCGAAGGAAAGCGCATAATTTCCCGATCCGGCTTGCCCGATCGAAAGTTTCAAGGCCGGCGTCACGCCGGCCTTTTCTATTCGACGATATAATATTTGCAATGACTTGCGGTCTGGCAGCGGTTTGCGGCAGTATTCTTCCTGCGCGCTCCAGCGGCGCGGTCTTTTCAGACGTGCAATTGATGCTGTAGCCCTTTGAATTTACGCGTCATGATTTCCGAAAATCGAATCCGATTTTTCGGAAATCATGATGCTGGGAGATTGCCGATGATAGCCGCCATGCCCCTGATGATTATCCCGTTTATTCTTTACAATCTGGCGATGCTGGGATTGATGGGCGATGGCGGCATTCCGGCGCTGCAGCACGATGTCATCGTACTGTCGATGATCTCGGGTGCGATCTGGAGCATGGCGCTCGGCGATCTTTTCATCGTCGTCGCCCTTGTCGTGCTGTTCTTCGAAATTCTGAAGGCGACCAGAACCGGCCCCGGCAACCTCATCAACCATATCTTGTCGATGCTGGTGTTCATCGCCTTCCTGGTCGAGTTTCTGCTCGTCCGGGACGCTGCGACGCAGGTATTCTTCATATTGCTGACGATCGCTCTGATCGATGTGATCGGCGGTTTTGCCGTCTCGATCCGGAGCGCCGGGCGGGATGTCTCGATCGGATTATAGGTTGTCGAGTTTGTTCTGAAGGGCGCGGAGCTGTTCCTTCAGCTCATCGATATCCTTGGCCTCGGCCTTGCGGCTTTCCTTGGCAGGCGGCGTCATGAAGGGCGAGAACATCTGCATCGCCTGCTGAAACAGCTCGGTGTTGCGGCGAACCTGGTCCTCGACCATCTGCATCGGCAGTTGCAGATTCTTGCCGAGCGGCGTCTCGCCGAAGGCGCGGTTCACCTGCTCACGCATCTGGGACTGCTGTTCGGTGAAGGCGCGCATCGAATGTTCGAGAAAGCTCGGCACCACCATCTGCATCTGATCGCCGTAATAGGTGATGAGCTGGCGCAGGAAGGAGATCGGGAGCAGGGTGTTGCCGGTCTTCGATTCCTGTTCGAAAATAATCTGGGTCAGCACCGAATGGGTGATGTCATCTCCGCTTTTTGCATCCTGGACGGTAAAATCTTCGCCCCTCTTCACCATCTCCGCCAAGTCTTCCAGCGTGACATAGGTGCTGGTGCCCGTATTGTACAACCGGCGATTGGCGTATTTCTTGATAACGATCTGACCCTCATGCTTCGCCATATCAGTCTCCTGGACCCCCGTCTGAATTATGGATATTCCTCCACTTCAGACTGTAAACGCAAAAGAAGGCCGGTGACAATCTCTTTGTGCGATGCGGCAAACCTTTCACAGAGCAGATGAATCGGCTTTGGCGGACGATGCTGAAAAACGACGGCAGCCGGTCTTCGCGTTTGACTTGTGCCCCAAGCTTTGCCAGTTTCCACTTATGTAAGTGAGACGAAAAACGAGGAGGAGCGTCCCCATGAGCAATTCATCCGTCGTCATCGCCAGCGCAGGTCGAACAGCAGTGGGCTCGTTCAACGGCGCTTTTGCAACGGTCCCCGCGCATGAGCTCGGCGCGGCCGTCATCAAGGGAGCGCTCCAGCGCGCCGGCGTCGATGCCGGCGAGGTGGATGAGGTGATCCTTGGTCAGGTGCTTGCCGCTGGCGAGGGCCAGAACCCGGCCCGCCAGGCGGCGATCAAGGCCGGCATTCCGAAGGAGGCGACGGCCTGGGGCGTCAACCAGCTCTGCGGCTCCGGCCTGCGCGCCGTCGCACTCGGCATGCAGCAGATCGCCACCGGTGACGCCCGGATCATCGTTGCCGGCGGTCAGGAATCCATGTCGATGGCGCCGCATGCCGCGCATTTGCGCGGCGGCGTCAAGATGGGCGACATGAAGATGGTCGACACGATGATCAAGGACGGCCTGACCGATGCCTTCCATGGCTATCATATGGGGGTCACCGCCGAGAATATTGCGCGGCAGTGGCAGCTTTCGCGCGAGGATCAGGATCAGTTCGCCGTCGCCTCTCAGAACAAGGCTGAAGCCGCGCAGAAGGCCGGCCGTTTTGCCGACGAGATCATTCCCTACCTCATCCAGACGCGCAAGGGCGACGTGACCGTCGATGCCGACGAATATATCCGCCATGGCGCCACGCTGGAGGCGATGGGCAAGCTGCGCCCGGCCTTCGACAAGGAGGGCACGGTCACGGCCGCGAACGCCTCCGGCCTCAATGACGGCGCGGCCGCAGCGGTGCTGATGAGCGAAGCCGAAGCCGTCAGGCGCGGCATCCAGCCGCTCGCCCGCATCGTTTCCTGGGCGACGGCCGGCGTCGATCCTTCCATCATGGGCACCGGCCCGATCCCGGCTTCGCGCAAGGCGCTGGAAAAGGCCGGCTGGTCGGTCGGCGATCTCGATCTTGTCGAGGCCAATGAGGCGTTTGCGGCGCAGGCCTGCGCCGTCACCAAGGATCTCGGCTGGGATCCATCGATCGTCAACGTCAACGGCGGAGCGATTGCGATCGGCCATCCGATCGGCGCCTCCGGCGCCCGCGTTCTCAATACGCTGCTGTTCGAAATGAAGCGCCGCGGCGCCAAGAAGGGCCTGGCCACGCTTTGCATCGGCGGCGGCATGGGTGTCGCCATGTGCTTCGAGGCGCTTTGAGCAGTACGATCCGTCATTGATTGAAAAGCCCACCAAGAGGTGGGCAAAAAACAACAGGGGAGTGGAACATGAGCAGAGTGGCTCTGGTCACCGGGGGAACACGTGGCATCGGCGCGGCGATTTCCGTAGCGCTGAAAAATGCCGGATATAGGGTTGCCGCCAACTATGCCGGCAACGACGAGAAGGCCAGGGCCTTCCACGAGGCCACAGGGGTTCCGGTGTTCAAATGGGACGTTTCGGACTACGCCGCCTGCGGCGAGGGGATCGCCAGGATCGAAAGCGAGCTCGGCCCGGTCGAAATCCTCGTCAACAATGCCGGCATCACCCGTGATGCGATGTTCCATAAGATGACGCCGCAGCAGTGGCACGACGTGATCAATACCAACCTCACCGGCCTGTTCAACATGACGCATCAGGTCTGGACAGGCATGCGCGACCGCAGCTTCGGCCGTATCGTCAATATTTCGTCGATCAACGGCCAGAAAGGCCAGATGGGTCAGGTGAACTATTCGGCCGCCAAGGCGGGCGATCTCGGCTTCACCAAGGCGCTGGCCCAGGAAGGGGCGGCCAAGAACATCACCGTCAACGCCATCTGCCCCGGTTATATCGGAACGGAAATGGTGCTGGCCGTGCCGGAGAAGGTGCTGAACGAACGCATCATTCCGCAGATTCCCGTCGGCCGTCTCGGCGAGCCGGAAGAGATCGCGCGTTGCGTCACCTTCCTCGCCTCCGACGATGCCGGCTTCATCACCGGTTCGACGCTGACGGCCAATGGCGGGCAGTTCTTCGCCTAAGCCACACTACGGATTACACGCAGTTTAAAAGCGAGGCGCGTCTGCAGGACGCGCCTCATTTCATTTGCTGGATCAAGAGCGGTGGTCGGTGTTCGTCCGAATCCTGGCCGGTACTTTCCGCATCGAGCGATCTTCGCTGCCGAGGGCTAATATCGCAGTCGTCAGGCAAGCCGACGCGATGAGAACGGCGACGAGGGAATTCAGGAAAATCTGGGTCATGGAAGCGTTTCCTTTCAGGTGCGCCGGGCGGCTCCGCCTGTCCGTTGCGCTGACGAAGGAATATGTGCCTGTCCGTTTGGCGGCGGTAGATTTGACTTTCACGACCAATTGTCAACGTCTTGTTGACGGATGCCGCCGGCAAACAAAAACGGGCGCAGAAGCGCCCGTTGGGAGTCCGATATGCTTCTGCCGATCAGTAGCGGCAACGCGCCTCGTAGCGGCGGCCGTAGCGGTCGCGATAGACGCAGTAGCCGCGGCGTTCGACCGAATGGCCGATGAGAGCGCCGGTCAAACCGCCGGCAACGGCGCCGACGGCGGCACCACCCCAGCTGTTGGTGACGACACCGCCGATGACCGCACCGGTGCCGGCGCCGATGGCCGTACCTTGTTCGGTCGCTGTGCAGGATGCCAGGGCGCCGACGAGGGCACCAATAAGAACAATCTTCTTCATCATGTCGTAACTCCCCAGGTTATTGGCCTTTAGATGCGGCCCATTAGTACAAGGATAATGATAATTACGAGAACTAGCCCCAAACCGCCGGAAGGTCCATAGCCCCAGCCACGGCTATAACCCCAATTCGGCAGGGCTCCGATCAAGAGCAGAATGAGGATAACAAGTAGTATGGTGCCAAGCATGGTGTGTTTCCTTCATTTCATCCGCAATTTGGATGGACTGGAAACACGCATTGGCGATTTTTGTTCCCGGTTACATGGCGGAAATGTGACGAGATTTGATTCGCGCTTTAAGTTCGGTCATCCCCCAAAATTATCAGTATGGTTAAAAAGGTCTTTAAATACAATATGTTGCGGTGAACAAAGAGGGAAAGTCGCGATGTCGCCGATTCGTCAGCGATTCGTTCCGTATTTGATCGGCGCGCCAATCCTGCCGCCTTGTCCTAACGCCGTCTGAATCCGGCTTCCAAAAGATTAATGGGCTTGCGAGAAGGCGAGGCGAAGCGATCAGCCGCCCGTCCGCATCTAGCGCACCGAACTGATAACGCCACCAGATATGGGCGTGAACGAAAGGCGAAAATAGCGGAGTCAGCGATTCGTCTCCGATTCGTTCCGGCTTTGGTCGAGAGGTTAATTTCCGGGCGGATTTTCGCCTGCTGAAGTCCGCGCTGAAATCGCCGATTACGACCGCGAACATGCGAAGAGGAGAGAGTCCCGCGATTCAGCATCTAGTGGGAAAAAGTGATTCAAAATCAATACTTAGCCGTGAACAAAAGCTGAATCGCCGGGAGTCAGCGATTCGTCGCTGATTCGTTCTCAGGCTGTTCCGAATCGCATATTCGAATGTTCCGCGAGACTCGCAAAGGTCGTATTCGTCGCTGCATTTTGAAATCTGCCCTTGCGTTTGCGGCGGCAGCTGTCCATGTGTTCTCTGGCTTCCATCGAGAAGCCGAGATTTTTCTGGGGTGCCCGCCTCATTTGCATGGACCGATGATTCTGACTTCGCAGCCGATGATTCTGAGTGGACGCGGTGTGACCGCGGTGCTCGGGCCGACCAATACCGGCAAGACCCATTATGCTATCGAGCGCATGGTCGCGCACGGGACCGGCGTGATCGGCCTGCCGCTCAGGCTGCTGGCGCGCGAGGTCTATACGCGGGTGGTGGAGAAGGTCGGGGCGCAGAATGTGGCGCTGGTCACCGGTGAGGAAAAGATTTCGCCGCCGAATGCGCGTTTTTCGGTCTGCACCGTCGAGGCGATGCCGCGCGAGACCAAGGCCGCCTTCGTCGCGATCGACGAGGTGCAGCTCGCCGGCGATCTTGAGCGCGGCCATATCTTCACCGACCGCATCCTGCATCTTCGCGGCCGCGAGGAAACGCTGCTGCTCGGCGCGGCGACGATGCAGCCGATCCTGCAGCAGCTCCTGCCCGGCATCACGATCGTCGAGCGGCCGCGGCTTTCGCATCTGTTTTATGCCGGGCAGAAGAAGATCACCCGGCTGCCGCAGCGCTCGGCCATTGTCGCCTTCTCGGCCGACGAGGTCTATGCCATCGCCGAGCTCATCCGCCGGCAGCGCGGCGGCGCGGCGGTCGTGCTCGGGGCGCTGAGCCCACGCACCCGCAACTCGCAGGTGGCGCTTTATCAGGCGGGCGATGTCGAATATCTGGTGGCGACCGATGCGATCGGCATGGGCCTCAACCTCGATGTCGATCACGTCGCCTTCGCCCAGGACCGGAAATTCGACGGTTACCAGTTCCGCAATCTCAATCCGGGCGAACTCGGCCAGATTGCCGGGCGCGCCGGTCGGCACGTGCGCGACGGGACCTTCGGCGTCACCGGACAGGTCTCGCCCTTCGACGAGGAGCTGGTGCAGCGCATCGAGGGGCACGAATTCGACAACGTCAAGGTTTTGCAGTGGCGCACGACCGAGATGGACTTCTCCTCGATTCAATCCTTGCGGACAAGCCTCGAGGCAGGGCCGCGCGTACCGGGTCTGACGCGGGCGCTGCCTGCGGTCGACCAGCAGGCGCTGGAGCAGCTGTCGCGCTATCCCGAGATCATCGGTCTTGCCGACAGGCCGGCCCGCGTCGAAAAACTCTGGGAGGCTTGCGCGCTTCCCGACTATCGGCGTATCACCCCGGCACAACATGCCGATCTTATCTCCACCCTCTTTTCCGATCTCGTCCGCTATGGCACGGTGAACGAGCAGTTTCTCGCGGAGCAGGTCCATCGCTCCGATCGGACAGATGGGGAAATTGACACGCTTTCGGCGCGAATCGCGCAGATAAGGACCTGGACCTACGTTTCGAATCGGCCTGGTTGGCTTGCCGATCCGACACATTGGCAGGAAAAGACGCGGGAAATCGAAGATCGATTGTCCGATGCGTTACATGAGAGGTTGACGAAACGCTTTGTTGATCGCAGGACATCTGTGCTCATGAAGCGCCTGAGAGAGAATGCGATGCTGGAAGCTGAAATCAGTGTGAATGGCGATGTCTTCGTTGAAGGACATCATGTAGGGCAATTGAGCGGATTCCGTTTCACGCCGGTGGCGGGAACGGACGGACCGGATGCCAAGGCGGTTCAGGCTGCGTCGCAGAAAGCGCTCGCGCTCGAATTCGAGGCCCGTGCGGCGCGAATTCACGCCGCCGGCAACAGCGACCTGGCGATCGGGGCGGACGGGTTGATTCGTTGGATCGGCGACCCGGTGGCGCGGCTTTCGGGCAGTGATCACATCATGCGTCCGCGCGTGATCTTGCTCGCCGACGAGCAGTTGACGGGCAATGCCCGCGATCATGTCGCCGCCCGCATCGAGCGCTTCGTCAATCATCATATCAGCACGGTGCTGAAGCCGCTCGACGATCTGTCGCGCGCCGAAGACCTGCAGGGTCTCGCCAAGGGGCTGGCCTTCCAGCTCGTCGAGAATCTCGGCGTGCTGTTCCGCCGCGACGTCACCGACGAAGTGAAGTCGCTCGACCAGGAGGCCCGCGCCTCCATGCGCCGCTACGGCGTGCGCTTCGGCGCTTATCATATTTTCGTTCCGGCACTGCTGAAGCCGGCGCCGGCCGAGCTCATCACGCTTCTCTGGGCGCTGAAGAACGACGGTTTGGACAAACCGGGCTACGGCGATCTCATTCCGGTGCTGGCTGCCGGCCGCACCTCCGTCGTCACCGATCCGAGCTTCGAGCGAATGTTCTACAAGCTCGCCGGCTTCCGGTTCCTCGGCAAGCGTGCCGTGCGCATCGACATCCTCGAACGACTTGCCGATATCATCCGTCCGCTGCTGCAGTGGAAGCCCGGTCAGAGCAACCGCCCGGAGGGCGCCTATGACGGCCGCCGCTTCACGACGACGACGGCGATGCTGTCGATCCTCGGTGCGACGCTCGAGGACATGGAGGAAATCCTCAAGGGTCTCGGCTATCGTGCCGATGCCGTGAAGGCGGAAGAGGCATCGGCCCATCTTGCGACGCAGGATGCGGCCTCAGTGCCGGCTGCCACTGAAACGCCTGCGGACGAGACAGCCGAAAAGGCCGATCACGACGACGCCGACGGGGCGGCGGAAGAAACTGCTGCCGAGCCATCCGCGGCCGAGGCGATTGCGGCTGTTGTCGACACGGCTGTGACCGAAGCGGTCGAAACGCCCGCTCCGGCCGAAGCCTCGGCTCCGACGGAGGCTGCATCCGCTTCCGAGGAAGTGGTGTCGGCGTCTGGGGAAGCGGTGTCCGCTCCCGAGGAAGCCGTGCCTGCTTCCGGGGAAGCCGGCGAGCCGGTGGAACCGAAGCCGGTTCTTCTTTGGCGTCTCGGCGGCCGCAACGACAATCAGCGCCAGGCGCGCGGCGGGCATGGCGAACGCCGTGGCGGCCAGGGCGAGCAGCGCAGTCAGAACCAGGAACGCGGCGACCGCAATCGCCGGCCGGGCGGTGGTGAAGGCGGCGAGGGCAATCGCGGCGGCGAAGGCCGCGATAATAATCGTCACAATCGCGGCAAGGACGGCGGCAATCGCGATGGCGCCCGGCCGCAGCAGGCAATAGGCGACCGCAACAACCAGCCACGGGGCGACCAGCCGCGCGGCGACCGGCAGGACCGTGGCGATCGCAAGGACCGCGGTGACCGCAACGATCGTAACGACCGCAACAACAATCGCGGCGGTTCGCAGCCGCTGCGCTTCGAGGCGAAGCCACCCCGCAAGGAGAAGCCGATCGATCCGGATTCACCTTTCGCCAAGCTCGCGGCTCTCAAGGAGCAGATGAAGAAGTAATCATGAGCGGGGAGACACAGCCGACAAGCGGTTCGCGCCAGCGCATCGACAAGTGGCTGTTCTTCGCGCGCATGGCGAAGTCGCGGTCGTTGGCGCAGAGCCATGTCCAATCGGGCCATGTGCGCATCAACGGCGAGCGTTGCAATCATCCGAGCCAGATGGTCAAGCCGGGCGACCGTGTCGACTTGACGCTGGAGCGGCGGGACGTGGTTCTCGTCGTGCGCCTCGCCGGCGAGCGACGCGGGCCGTACGAGGAGGCTCGCCTGCTCTACGAGGACCTCTCGCCGCCGCCCGATGAGGCAAAACGTCTCACGCCCTACGAGCAGGCGATCCGGGCGACCGGCTCCGGCCGTCCGACCAAAAAGGAAAGACGCGCAATCGACAGGCTGATGTCGGACGAGGATTAGAAAACTCTCTCTGCTGTGGCTGCTTTTGCAGATCGTTTATCCTTGAAATCCGGCGCCAAAGCCGATAGGTCACTGACAACCTGCCGGAAGCGTGCTTGCCTCCCAAGCCTGTCCACGCTTTTCCTCCGGCACGGGGATAGGCGCGACGTTCCAGGTTGGCCGGCCCCATCCGCATGGAAATCCTGGAGTTCTTCATGACCTATGTCGTGACCGACAATTGCATCAAGTGCAAATACACCGATTGCGTGGAAGTCTGCCCTGTCGACTGCTTCTATGAGGGCGAGAATTTCCTCGTCATCCATCCCGACGAATGCATCGATTGCGGCGTCTGCGAGCCGGAATGTCCCGCCGAGGCGATCAAGCCCGATACCGAGCCGGGTCTCGACAAATGGCTGAAGATCAATACCGAATATGCCACCATCTGGCCGAATATCACGGTCAAGAAGGACCCATTGCCCGAGGCCAAGGAAATGGATGGCGAGACCGGAAAATTCGAGAAATATTTCTCCGAAAAACCCGGCTCCGGCGATTGAGACTGCGCCCACATTCGGTCGCCGAATTCGGGCGGCCGCGGCGCAAAACGTTTTAAAAGCTGCGTGAGGCATATGGGTGACATGTGTTGCCCGCATGACTCAAGCGAAGCAAATTATTGATTTCCTCATATTTTTATGATAGGTTTTGTCTACTGTTCCATTTGTGGCATGACGCATGCCCAAAACCATCACGAAAGCAAAACAAATCCGTACGCGGTTTCCGTGACATATCAACGCTTTGAGCGCCGGGTCCCAAGTCGTGCGCGAGAAGTTCTTTGCTTTTGCCCGATGGGATCAGAGTGAAGTCACCCGACGGATACTACCGTCTCACCCGGGCCTGACTGACCCGGCTCCGGCCGCCGCCGGAAGCGTAACAGGGAGTTTTTGAATAGAATGACGACTCAGCAGAAAAAGCCTTCTACAGCACGCCATGGCTTCAAGACCGGTGAATCGATCGTCTACCCCGCTCACGGCGTCGGTACCATCACCGCCATCGAAGAGCAAGAAGTTGCCGGCATGAAGCTCGAACTTTTCGTTATCGATTTCGAAAAGGACAAGATGCGGCTGAAAGTTCCGGTCGCGAAGGCGATGAGCATCGGTATGCGCAAGCTTTCGGAAACGGATTTCGTCGAGCGTGCATTGAAGGTGGTGCAGGGCAAGGCGCGCGTCAAGCGCACTATGTGGTCCCGCCGCGCCCAGGAATATGATGCCAAGATCAATTCCGGCGACCTGATTTCCATCGCTGAAGTCGTGCGCGATCTCTATCGTGCCGAAAACCAGCCCGAGCAATCCTATTCCGAGCGCCAGCTTTATGAGGCTGCGCTCGACCGCATGGCGCGCGAAATCGCCGCCGTCAACAAGATGTCGGAAACCGAAGCCGTCCGCCTCGTCGAGACCAATCTCAACAAGGGTCCGAAGCGCGGCAAGGTGATGGAAGAAGACGATTCGCAGGACGAAGCCGCCTAAGGCGATCCTGTTTTCCCATCCAAAAAACCCGGCCTTCAAGCCGGGTTTTTTTATTGGAACTTTTTCCCGACTGCCGCGTTTAACACACGTAATTGCGGACTGCTCGCCGGGCGCTGCCTCGACGGGCGAGTTGCTATTCCGTCAATGTTCGATGAGGAGCGGATCATGCCTTTTCAATATTGCCCATCCGGCAACGTGAAGAAACAGGTCCAGCCCAGCCGTCTTAACGGCACATGATGTGAAATAGGGCCTCCCCCTGAAAAGTCCAGGGGCGAGGTTTTTATGCATTCAGAACCCCTTTCAATCCGGACAGCGATGTTCCGGCAGGTGAGTTTTATTGTTCATTTAGGGCGAGAGGCCTGTTTCAGGAGATCGAAATGAAGAACATGTCTGCAGATCGGCGCATGATCAAAATCGCGATGGCCGCCCCTTATCTCGCCCGTCAGGAAGAACACGATCTGGCCATCCGCTGGAAGGATCATGACGATCGCGGCGCGCGCAACCAGATCGCCATGGCTCATATGCGCCTCGTCATCTCCATGGCGGGCAAGTTCCGCAATTTCGGCCTGCCGATGAGCGACCTCGTGCAGGAGGGGTATGTCGGCCTTCTGGAGGCCGCCGCCCGCTTCGAGCCGGAACGCGATGTGCGCTTTTCCACTTATGCCAGCTGGTGGATCAGGGCTTCGATCCAGGATTATATCCTGCGCAACTGGTCGATCGTGCGCGGCGGCACGAGCTCGGCGCAGAAGGCACTATTCTTCAATCTGCGTCGTCTGCGCGCCAAGCTCGCCAAGGGTGACACGCAGCTGACGCTGCAATCCATTCACCAGGAAATCGCCGCGGCGCTCGGCGTCAGCCTCGCCGATGTACAGACCATGGATGCCAGGCTTTCCGGCAACGACGCCTCGCTGCAGGCGCCTTCGGTCTCCGGCGATGCCGAGAGTGCGGAGAAGATGGACTTCCTCGTCAGCGACGATCCACTGCCGGACGAGCAGGTTTCCAACATGATCGACGGCGAACGCCGCCGCGTCTGGCTCGCCTCGGCGCTGAAACATCTCAACGAACGCGAGATGAAGATCATCAGCGCCCGGCGTCTGGCGGAAGACGGTGCCACGCTCGAAGAACTCGGGGCCGATCTCGGCATTTCCAAGGAACGTGTGCGGCAGATCGAAAGCCGGGCGATGGAGAAGCTCCGCAGTGCGCTCGTCAGCGCCGATCCGCATATGGCCGCCTACGCCTGAATCTAAAACAACTCCAGGAAAACCGCTTCGCACTTTTTCCGGAGTTGTTTTACGCATGTCGTTCTCGCAAAACGGCTGACAGTTTTGCGCGACATATTCCCTCCAGCAGCACAGACTGCCCGGCGCCAGCCGGGCTTTTTTTACTCGGCGATGATTTTGACGCGATCGCCGGGTGAAACGGCTGCACCCGTGGGCAGGGCGTTGATGAGTTTGAAGAGATCGAGCTTGCGGTCGGTGCCCATCATGCGGGCGGCGAGCGTCGAGATATTTTCACCCGGCCGGACGGTGACGACGCGGATGCGCAACGGCTTCAGCGAGGCCGCCTCTGCCGGCGTCATGCGCCGGAAACTCGCACGCAGGACATTGGCCGTCGGCTCAAGGGCGTCGCTGCCTTTCGGCACGGCGGTGAGGAAACGGAAGATCTGCGCATTGTTGCGGATCACGGTGACATCGAAATCCCAGCGGTCGGCGCTGGCGCGCGCGGTCGCTGCTTCCATGCCGTTGATGGTGATCGGCTGAATGGTCGACGGGTCGAGGCCGGTCACCCAGCCGCTGGAGATATAGTTGGTGAGGCTCTGGTTCTGATTGTCGGCGACGCCGTCGAAGCGGACGGCGATGTCGTTCGGGCCGGTCGCCATCACGGCTTCGACCTTGTTGTCGATGTGGAAATCCGGCGGCACGTCGAAGCGGATGCCCAGGCCGCCGTGCAGGAAGGTCTGACCGCGCACATAGCCTTCTTCCGGGCTGTCGCCGTAGAGCAGGCCGTCTATGCCGTCGAGATAATAATCGCGGCCCTTGTCGCCGACCGCGCCTTCCTGGCCGAAGGCGCGGGCATGGGCGCGGGCAAGCTCGATGCGTTGGGCGGAGTTCGGGTGGCTCGACAGGAAGTCGAGGCTCTGGTCGGCTTCGGGATCGACCGACATGAAGCGGCTATAGGCCGCCATGGAATCGAGGAAGCGGGCGGCGGAATACGGATCGTAGCCGGCTTCGCCGAGCATGCGCACGCCGATGACATCGGCCTGCAATTCCTGCTGGCGGGAGAAGGCGGCGAGCCGCAGCTTGCCGCGGGCGAGCGCCTGCTTGCCGGCGATGTCGCTGGAGAGCACCTCGGCGACGACGCGGCTGGCGATGACCTCAGCCTCTTCGCGCTTCTGCCGCTCGATGCCGTGATTGGCCGTCACATGGCCCATCTCGTGCGACAGCACGGCGGCGACCTCAGAGGCGTCGTTGGCCAGGGCGAGCAGGCCGCGAGTGACATAGAGATAACCGCCCGGCAGGGCAAAGGCGTTGATGGCAGGAGAATTCAAAATGGTGATGCGGTAGGACTGGCTCGGATTTTCCGACACCGCCGTCAGCGCGCCGGCGATGCGGGCGACGAGGCGCTCGGTCTTGGCGTCCTTGTATTCGCCGCCATAGCT
The DNA here is from genome assembly GCF_028994275.1 of Rhizobium binxianense. Classification (NCBI taxonomy): domain Bacteria; kingdom Pseudomonadati; phylum Pseudomonadota; class Alphaproteobacteria; order Hyphomicrobiales; family Rhizobiaceae; genus Rhizobium; species Rhizobium binxianense. Next base: position 4,016,559 of record NZ_CP118713.1, on the reverse strand, counting down.
TGCCACGATGCGCGGATGCTCACGGGCGCCCATCGCCGCGCGCGGGTCGTTCTTCTGTACCTCGTCGACGATCTGCGGATTGGAAGAGGGGGAGACTGTCGGCTGATAGGATTGCTCGATCAGCGGCTGGCAACCAGTCATTCCCATAGTGATGGCCGAAAGCAGCATCAGGCGACGCGCGAAGCGCCGCGGCGCGGAGATGGCATCACTGGAAAGCGCGGGCGATTTCCACGTCGTCAAGCTATCCAGTCTGGTTCTCCGCATCATGTCGCTATATTGCCGGTTTACCGCAGGTTCGGACCGACCGTGGCAAGGAGAATTCAACGGGTGCGCACCCCTGATCTCGCGCTGCACAATCGGCCGATACAAGTCCTTGCTGTAGCTGATTTACGCATCGGTTGCATAGCGAGACTCTGTTTAAATGTGGCGCCGTTGCATTTTGGCAAGCCTCGGGCAGTGAGGCCTCCCTTCGCTCGGATGAAATTATGGCGAAAGTTCCGTCACAAAGCGGAGATTCGTCCATGGTGCGGAAAAAGAACGGACCGATTGAAGTAACCGGCCCGTTGGCGACAGTCGTGCGAGAAAATTGCAACCCCTGATCATTGTCTTGCGGAAAGAACGCCTTTTGATGAAGTATTCCGCGTGTACAATTCGGGTTATTCCGCGGCTTCCGCCGTCGTCGCTTGCGGCATCTTCGCCTCGCCGGCGCGGGGCAGCTGCACAGGTTTCAGCATGATAGCAGCCACAAGGCCGATCAGCGCAATGGCGCAGGCAGTCATGAAGAGCGGCGAGAAGGCGGCGGCATAGATATCGGCGACGGCCTGGCGGCTCGGCTCGGGAAGGGCAGCCATCATCTTCGGCGTCAGCTGTTCGATATCGGCGACACCGGGAATGGAGACGCCGACCTTGCCGAGCCCGGTGGCGATGATGGCGCCATAGATGGAAATGGCGATCGACGCGCCGCCCATGCGCGACAGTGTCACCGAGCCGGTGGCGGCGCCGACGTCGCGCGCCGGTGCTGCATTCTGGACGCCGATGATGGGAACCTGCTGGGCAAGGCCGATGCCGATGCCCTGCAGCATCATGATCGCGCCGATGAAGGCGATCGGCGTTCCCGCATGGACCTGCGACAACAGCGCAAAGGCGGTGGCGCTGCAGGTGAGGCTGGCGATGGCGAAGGGCTTGTAGCGCCCCGTCTTCGAGATGATGCGGCCTGCCGTCAGGGATCCGCAGACGAGGCCGCCGGTGAGAAGAATGAAGAGCAGACCGGCAGCAGAGGGCGACAGGCCGGTGGTGGTCTGCAGGAAGAGGGCGAGATAATTGACCATGCCGATGGCGATGGCGCCGCCCATGATCGAGATCACCAGCAGCAGGCTGAAGGTCGAATTGCGGAAGAGCTGCAGGGGAACGATCGGCTCCGGCGCGCGGCGCTCTGTGAATACCCAGGCGACGGCGCAGACGACGCCGAAGGCGACGATGCCGATACTCTGGGGCGATATCAACGCGCCGAACAGTTCGCTGCTGTCGGTAGCAAGCACAATGCTGGTCGTCGTCAGTGCGAGCAGGAGCGCACCGGCATAGTCGATCTTAGGGCGGCGATGCGGTTTTCGGTACGGCAGCATGAAGGCGAGACCGGTGAGCACGATGAAGCCGATCGGCACATTGACGAGGAAGATCGACCGCCAGCCGAAGAGATCGCTCATCGTGCCGCCGAGCACGGGCCCGATCGCGCCTGAGGCCATCAGCACGAGGCTGGAATAGCTTTGATAGCGCGCCCGCTCGCGCGGTTCGAACAGATCGGCGTTGACGGCGAAGATCGACACCATGATGCCGCCGCCGCCAAGACCCTGCAGCACGCGGGCGGCAATCAGCGTGTTCATCGAAATTGCAAGGCCGCAGACCGCCGAGCCGACGGTGAAGATCGTGATCGCCGTCATCATCACATATTTGCGGCCGAAGAGATCGCCGAGCTTGCCATAGACCGGCATGACGGCGCTCAGCGACAGGAGATAGGCCGAGCCGATCCAGCCGAAGCGCTCGAGATGGCCGAATTCGCCAACGATCGTCGGCAGCGCCGTGGAAACGATCTGATTATCCAGCGTCGCCATGAACATGGCCGTCATCAGGAAGAAGAAGAGGATGAGCCGGCGACGAGGATCCGTCACGAGCGGCGCAGGCGCGAGTTGCATGTCCATGGGAGCATCATTCCGGGTTTGCCGCTCTTTTATGTGCTAACAGCATATATCTGTCAATGGCACATTAATGACATTGGCATATTCAAATTCCGAAACGGCTCTGTTATGGTTCCGTGATGAGCGACGTGCTGACCAAGACTCCCACGCAACCGGTAGAGCCGGATGAGGAAAACGTGCCTCGCATCGGCCGGAGCATGGGTCGTATGCGGTTGATGACCGGGCGACGGTTGATCGGCCGGCTGGCGATTCAGAGCGCTGCGCCTGGTCTCGAGCTTTCGCATCTCGATGTGCTCGATGCGGTCCGCCGGGCGCAGCCTGCCGGCGAGGTCACGGTCGGCATGATCGCGGAAATGCTGCGCATCGACCCGTCACGGGCAAGCCGGGTGGTGGCCGAGATGGTCGGGCGAAACGTGCTGCGCCGTGAGGCTTCGCAGGCCGATGCGCGGCGGATTGTCGTCGTCATGACCGAGGTCGGCCAGAATTTGCTTGCCGAGATCGTCGCGCAGAAACTGGCGATCATCTCCGAGATCGTCTCCGACTGGCCGGAGCAGGATATCGAGCGCTTCGCAGCGCTTTTCGAGCGTTTCATCGGCGGTTACGAGGCGGTCTTCCTATCGCGTGACAAGGATACGCCGGGCTAGAGCAATTCCAGCAAAAGTGTGCAGCGGTTTTGCGTTCGGAATTGCGTCAAAACAAAGAGATAGAGCATTTTCGTGAATCGAAGAAAAACGGAAATGCTCTAGCGCATAATCGTGAAAAGAAGACGCACGGCGCTGTAAAGCAAACGACGCCGATCGCTGGCGCCCCTTCCCCTCGACCCCCGGTTTGCGCTAAGGGCAATGCCCATGAGCCCATCCACCTTCACCATCCTCCTTGGCGGCGAACTCAGCCTGACGGAGCGCCTGCGCCATGCCGTCGGCGACAGCCGGTTCATCGCGGCCGATGGCGGCATGCGGCATGCGCTGGCACTCGGCATTACGCCGGAGCTCTGGGTCGGCGATTTCGATTCGACGCCTGATGATCTCGAGGGTGCGTTTCCCGATGTACCGAAACAGCCCTATCCCGCAGCAAAGGCGGCGACGGACGGCGAAATCGCCGTGTCGGAAGCGATCGCGCGCGGCGGGCGGCGATTGATCCTGGCCGGTGCGCTCGGCGGCGAACGCTCCGATCATGCGCTTCAGCATTTGCTGTCGGCCGTCAGCCTGGCGGAAGAGGGCTTCGATGTCCTGCTGACTTCGGGCAAGGAAGAGGCCGTGCCGCTGCTTGCCGGGACGATCGAGCTGGATCTTCCCCAGGGCAGTCTGTTTTCGGTGCTCGGGTTCAGCGAGCTGACCGGGCTTTCCATCGAGAATGCGCGTTATCCGCTGGCCGATTTCCATCTGCCTTTCGGCTCGTCGCGCACCATTTCCAACGTCGCGGAAGGCAAGGTTTGCTTTTCGCTCCGCAGCGGCCGGGCGATCGTGCTCGCCCGGCCCTATGATCTTTCCGGAGTCTGATTTTTGGCCCCTCCCATTCTGAAACTCGACGATATCTTCCTGAGCTTCGGCGGCGCACCGCTTTTGGCGGGGGCTAGCCTGCAGATCGAGCCCGGTGACAAGATCTGTCTCGTCGGGCGCAACGGCTCCGGAAAATCGACGCTCTTGAAGATCGCCGCCGGCCTGGTCGAGGCGCAGTCCGGCGAGGTCTTCCGCCATCCCTCCGCGACGGTGCGTTATCTCGAACAGGCGCCTGACTTTGCCGGCTTCAACACGGTGCAGGCCTATGCCGAGGCCGGTCTCGGGCCGGGCGACGACCCTTATCGCGTCACCTATCTGCTGTCTCATCTCGGACTGACAGGCGAGGAGGATCCCAGAAATCTTTCCGGCGGCGAATCGCGTCGAGCCGCCCTTGCTCGCGTGCTGGCGCCGGAGCCCGACATTCTGCTGCTCGACGAGCCGACCAACCATCTCGACTTGCCTACCATCGAATGGCTGGAAGGCGAGCTGCAGAAGACGCGCAGCGCTTTGGTGCTGATCTCGCACGATAGGCGTTTCCTCGAAAAGGTCTCGACGGCAACCGTCTGGCTCGACCGCGGCACCTCGCGCCGGCTCGACAGAGGCTTTTCGCATTTCGAGGCCTGGCGCGACCAGGTGCTGGAGGCCGAGGAGTTGGAGCAGCACAAGCTCGGCAAGGCGATCGAGCGCGAGGAGCACTGGCTGCGTTATGGTGTGACGGCACGGCGCAAGCGCAATATGCGCCGCCTCGGCGAGCTGCAGACGATGCGCTCGCAATATCGCGGTCACAAGGGGCCGCAGGGCACCGTTCAGGCGACGGCTTCGGACGCGCAGGAATCCGGCAAGCTGGTGATCGAAGCCGAGAAGATCACCAAGAGCTTCGGCGAGAGGGCCATCGTCACGCCCTTCTCGATCCGCGTGCATCGCGGCGATTGCATCGGTCTGGTAGGGCCGAACGGCGCGGGCAAGACGACACTGTTGAAGATGCTGACCGGGCAGCTTTCGCCCGATAGCGGCACGATAAAGCTCGGCACCAATCTGGAGATCGCGACACTCGACCAGAAACGCGAGGATCTCGATCCCGAGGATACGCTCGCCAACTATCTGACGGATGGGCGCGGCGAAAACCTGCTCGTCAACGGCGAGCAGCGTCATGTTACCGGCTATATGAAGGAATTCCTGTTCCAGCCGGAACAGGCGCGTACGCCGATCAGGAGCCTTTCCGGCGGCGAGCGCGCGCGGCTGATGCTGGCGCGCATCCTCTCACGCCCGGCGAACCTCTTGATCCTCGATGAACCCACCAACGACCTCGATATCGAGACGCTCGACCTCTTGCAGGAAATCGTCGCCGGCTTTCCCGGCACCGTCATTCTCGTCAGCCACGACCGCGATTTCCTCGACCGCACCGTCACCTCGACGATCGCGCCTGCCGTGCCGGATGCACCCGATGGCCGCTGGATCGAATATGCCGGCGGCTATTCGGACATGCTTGCGCAGCGCAAGGGCGCGCTCGAGGAGCGCAAGAGGGCAGAGAAGGCGGCGGAGAAGCCGAAGACGCAGGAGGCAGCGCCCTCCGCAGGGAGTGCCAAGAGCAAGCTCTCCTTCAAGCAGAAATTCGCGCTGGAAAATCTGCCGAAGGAAATGGCGAAAGCCGAGGCCGAAATCGCTAAGCGCGAACAGGTGATGGCCGATCCCAATCTTTTCACGCGTGATCCCGCAGCCTTCAACCGGCTTGCGGGCGAGATGGAGAAATTGCGCGCCAGCCTGACCGACATGGAGGAGGAGTGGCTGGAGCTCGAAATGTTGCGCGAAGAACTGGAAGGTTGAGCTTCGCAAACTTGTCGGCTCACCTTTCCTTGATTGGCCAATGTATCGCTGCGCGGCATAGGGTGCGCTCCGGCAGCAAATCCAAGTGTTACAGCGTCCTTTTTGCGCATCTGAAAAAACGCGCGGCGCTGTAGGGATATTGCCGATCGCAAGGGCGACAAGGAAAAGTCATATGTCTCGCAAGCCTCATTCCAGAATTCTCATGGCACTTGCCGCTGGCGGCCTCGCCGCGCTTGCCGCATCGCAGGCCGTACAGGCACAGGATAGTAACCGTGTTCGCGTTCGCGGCGCCATCGAAGCCTCAGCGGCGATAAGCTCGTCGTCAAGACGCGCGAAGGCAGCGATGCGACGATCACGCTGAAAGCCGGTTGGAAAGTCGGTGGCGTCAAAAAAGCCTCGGTCGAGAATATCAAGCCCGGCGATTTCGTCGGGGTCGCCTCTCTCCCGAAAGGCACCGGCCCGGATGGCGCGATCGAGGTGCTGATCTTTCCGGCGTCGATGAAGGGAACCGGCGAGGGCAATCGCCCCTGGGATGCGCAGCCGAACAGCCAGATGACCAACGCGACCGTCAGCAATGCCGTCAAATCCGTCGACGGCCACACGATCACGCTGACCTATCAGGGCAAGGAAAAGACCATCACGATCGCCGATGCGACACCAATCGTGACCTTGGCACCGGCGACCAAAGATGATCTGAAGACCGGCGCCGGCGTCATCGTCACCGGCGAGAAGGCAGCGGACGGCAGCATCTCGGCCAGCCAGGTGGCCGTCGGTCTCAATGGCATCACGCCGCCGATGTGATCCGCGGGCTTAGAGCGGTTCAGCTTTTGATGGAATCGGAGAACCGTTCTAAGTTTTTATTTTTTGCGCAATTCCCGGCAAAAGCGCTTCGCGCTTTGCCTGGAATTGCTCTAAAGCGCCGGCGCGGGTACGGCAGCAGCGCCTACACTGGCGCTGGCGCCGCTCTGGGCGACAGGCGGTTCCTCGGATTTTGACGGCAGCGCCTGCAGGTGCAGGACGCGCGGCTTCAGCGCCTCGAGATAGGCCTCGGAGCGGCCGATATAGATCATGCCGCTTTCGGGCAGTGTGGTGAGCAGTTTGGCCATGGTTTCCTGCCATTCCGGCTCCATGCCTTCCAGCACTTCGTCGAAAATGATCCAGCGCGGGCGCACGAGCAGCAGGCGGGCGAAGCCGATCGCCTTCTGTTCGTCGCTGTCGAGCAGCTTGTCCCAGCGGGCGCGGGTATCGAGCCTTGCGATCAGCGAATGCAGGCCGGCCTTTTCGAGAGCCGCCTCAATATCCGCCTTCTGATAGGCATCGGCACTTTCGGGGAAGGCCAGCGCCTCACGCAATGTGCCGCCGGGGACATAGGCGATCTGCGGAACGAACAGCATGTCGTCGATCGGCGGCAGGCCCATCGTGCCGCTGCCGCACGGCCAGAGGCCGGCCATCGCCTGGAACAGCAGCTTGCGGTTGACGCTGTGATCGCCGTTGATCATGATCTTTTCGCCGGCCTTGATCACGACATCGGTTTCACGCAGACGGAAGCCGCCGCATTCGTCGATCTCTTCGCCGATCTTGGCGACGATGACGATATCCTTCAGCGTCAGCGTGTCGGCCGCGGTGTTTTCATAGGCGATGCTGTCCTTGAGGTCGAAGTCCTCTTCCATGTCGACCAACGCCTGGCGGAAATCGGTGACGCGCATCAGCGTGGCCCGCCATTCGGCGATCGGGCCGAAATTGGCGACGTACCAGCGCAGCGCCGTATTGACCTGATTGAAGGCGCCGACCGACATCATCAGCTGGCCGAGGGTGAGGCCGCCGGAGAAATAGGCAGGGGCGGCGACGATGATCGGGATGACGATCACCAGCCAGCCATAGCCGGCCGAAACCCAGGTGAGGTTGGTATTGGCCATGGCGAGCCGCTTGACGACCCTCAGCACCGAGCTGATGTCGGTGTTGATGCGCCGGCGCTCATTCTCCTCGCCGCGGGCGACGGTGATAGCCGGCATGTTTTCGTTGGCGTGCATCAAGGTGAAGCGAAGCTCGGCCTCCTTCGAGAAACGGTCGGCATTGAGCTTCACCAGCTTGCGGCCGACGACCTGGCTCAGCACCGAGGCGGAAGCGGCATAGAAAATCGCCGCCCAGACCATGTAACCCGGAATGGAGAAGCTGTGGCCGCTGATCCGGAAGATGAAGCCGCTCGAAAGCTCCCAGAGCACGCCGATGAAGCTCACCAGAAGAATGGTCGATTGCAGCAGGCCGAGAACCAGCCCTGTCGTGCTTTCGGCGAGATTGCGGGAATCCTCGTGCAGGCGCTGGTCCGGATTGACGCCGATCAGGCCGCTGGAGGCGAGCCGCAGCGCCCGCTTGCGCTTCAGCCATTGATCGACGAGATCGCGCGACAGGCCCTCGCGCATATAGAGCGCGGTCATCTGATTCAGCCAGGCTTGCAGCACGTTGAGCAGCAGCAGCGTGCCGGCGATCATCGCAAAGATTTCAAGCTGGTGGAAGAACTCGCCGAGGTCGCGGCGCTCCAGCGAATCGTAGAAGGGCGCATTCCATTCATTGAGGATGACCTGGCCGTAGGACGTCGCCAGGATAACAAGGATCAGCACGGTCGCCAGAAACAGCACCTTGCCCCGCACTTGCGAATTCCAGAACGCTGAGAACATCACCCCGAGGCGATATGTCAGGCTGAGATCATACCCTACCCTATCCTGCCTCCGGATTCCTGGCCTCCCCTCGGTCTTATCTGCCATTAACGCTTTTCCAAATCGCCCATGCTCCTATTATTAACATGGTGGCGTTACCGGTCTATCAACAGATTCTATCAGTCATTAAAGTGTGATGATGCTTGCACGGGCTGCGCCTGCATGCATTCGCCATTGATTCGCGGTCCGACTGGAGCTAATTAAAGTGCTCCGTGGTGATTTGGCCGGCCGGCTTGCAGCCACGTTAAAAAAGTCGCTAAAGGGCCGCGTGCGGACCGGTAGCGATTTTTTTCGCCGCCGGTTTTTTATTTTTGATCGAGTGACCGCAATGCCCATCAAGATCCCCGATACGCTGCCCGCCTTCGAAACCCTGGTTCAAGAGGGCGTGCGGGTGATGACCGAGACGATGGCGATCCGTCAGGACATCCGTCCGCTGCAGATCGGGCTGCTCAACCTCATGCCGAACAAGATCAAGACCGAGTTGCAGATGGCCCGCCTCGTCGGCGCCTCGCCGCTGCAGGTGGAACTGTCGCTGATCCGCATCGGCGGCCACAAGGCGAAGAACACGTCCGAAGACCATCTGCTTTCCTTCTACCAGACCTGGGAAGAGGTGAAGCAGCGCAAGTTCGACGGCTTCATCATCACTGGCGCGCCGATCGAGCTTCTGCCTTATGAGGACGTCACCTATTGGGCGGAAATGCAGCAGATCCTCGGCTGGACGGAAACGAACGTCCACTCGACGATGAACGTCTGCTGGGGCGCGATGGCGGCGATCTATCATTTCCACGGCGTTCCGAAATACGAGCTGAAAGAGAAGGCCTTCGGCGTCTACCGCCACCGGAACCTGAAACCTTCCTCCATCTATCTCAACGGCTTTTCCGACAATTTCGAAGTCCCGGTGTCGCGCTGGACCGAGGTGCGCCGCGCCGATATCGAAAAATCCGAAAGCCTGGAGATCCTGATGGAATCAGGTGAGATGGGCGTCTGCCTCGTGCACGAGAAGAAGGGCCGGCGGCTCTATATGTTCAACCATGTCGAATATGATTCCACCTCGCTGTCCGACGAGTATTTCCGCGACGTCAATGCCGGCGTGCCGATCAAGATGCCGCACAACTACTTCCCGCATAATGATCCCGCACTTGCGCCGCAGAACCGCTGGCGCAGCCATGCGCATCTTCTGTTCGGCAATTGGATCAACGAAATCTACCAGACGACGCCCTTCGATGTGGAGGAGATCGGCACGGATCTCTGAGTGTGGCAGAGCGGATGCCGCAGCGTCACCGCTGCGGCATTTCTTTCTGATCCCACGGTTGCGGTTTGGAGCAAATGCGGGCAGGTTCCGCTCCTAAAGCGCGTCGCGATCTTTCAGATTCGCTCTCCGCGCTTTAAGTCTTTGTTTTTACGCATGTCGTTATCGCAAAACCGCTGTACACTTTTGCGCGACATGCTTAAACCCCAGGAATAGAACGGACGGTCGATCATGTCGGATAAGTTGGAGCGGGAAGTTTTCGGACAGACGAAAGCAGGCGAGACCGTCTATCGCGTCGAGATCAAGGGCGGCGGGCTGACGGCCAAGATCATCACCTGGGGGGCGGTCATCCAGGATCTGCGCCTTGAGGGACATGAGGCGCCGCTGCAGCTCGGCTTCGACGACTTCGACAGCTACCCCCTCCATTCGGCCTATTTCGGCGCGACACCCGGCCGCTGCGCCAATCGTGTCGGTGGCGGTAAATTCACGCTCGACGGCAAGGACTATCAGCTGGAGCCGAATGAAAACGGCGTGACGCATCTGCATGGCGGCAGCGACAATATCGCCAAACGCAACTGGACGATCGTCGAGCATGACGTCGACCGCGTCGTGCTGAAGATCGTCGATCCCGATGGCCGCGCGGGCTATCCCGGCAATTGCACGATCCAGGCAACCTTCCGGGTGCACGGCAACGGCGAACTGTCGGTGACTTACGAATCGACCAGCGATCAGCCGACGCTCGCCAATGTCTGCCAGCACGCCTATTTCAATCTCGATGGCCGTGAAGATGCGCTTGGCCACGACATCATGATCGCTGCCGATCACTATCTGCCGACCGACGAGAGGCAGGTGCCGACCGGTGAGATCCGTTCCGTCGCGGGCACCGAATTCGATTTCCGCGAGATGGCGCCGATGAAGCGATTCGTCGGCAGCGAGCAAGCTTTGTACGACCATAATTTCTGCCTGTCGCCCGAGCGCACCGCCAAGCGCAGCGTCGCGCTCGCCCGCAGTCTCTATTCCGGTGTGTCGCTGGAAGTGCGCAGCACCGAGCCAGGCGTGCAGTTCTATGCCGGGTTCAAGCTCAATACCGGGGCGCCCGGCCTTGGCGGGCGTAAATACGGTCCCTTCGCCGGCTTCTGCCTGGAGACGCAGGTCTGGCCGGATGCCATCAATCACGAAGGTTTCCCGAATGCGGTGCTGCGCCCCGGCGAAGTGCTGCGCCAGGAGACGGACTATATCTTCACCAAGAGCTGACGGTCTTTTCAGACGCACGGCGCTGTGGACGCACGGCTGTCAGATTTGATCGCTATGAACCTCTCCGGGCCCCGGGGAGGTTTTTTCTTGTCGGTGTGCGATTCCGTCTTGCTGATTGGTTCTAGATAGGTTCTATTACGTGCCTATGGATAGAACCAGTCTGATAGCGGAGCTGAGCAGCCGCGGCCTGCGTGACCAGGCGTTGACCGGCCCGCTCTACAAGCGGCTGGCGCAGGCGCTGACCGGCCTCATTCAGGAAGGCCTGCTGAAGCCCGGCACGGCGCTGCCGGGAGAGCGCGACCTCGCCGAGGCTCTGAAACTTGGTCGTGTCACCGTGCGCACGGCCTATCGCGATCTGATGGCGTCGGGCGCACTGGAATCGCGCCACGGAAGCGGTACGTTCGTATCGAGCAGGGTGGAACGCATGGAGCAGTCGCTCTGGCGGCTTTCCTCCTTCTCCGCCGACATGCGCTCGCGCGGGCGCCTGCCGGCTGCGCGAGTATTGTCGCGGGCGGTCAACACGCCGTCGCCGGAGGAATCCTTCCTGCTCGGTCTCGGCGGCGACGAGCCGGTGCTGCGGCTCGACCGGCTGCGTCTCGCGGACGGCCTGCCGCTGGCGATCGAACGCGCCGTGGTGCCGATCAAATTCCTAGGCGACGACGCCGGTGGCGAAGGATCGCTCTACGATGCGCTGACGGCCAGCGGCCACCGGCCGGTGCGGGCACTGCAGCGGTTGACGGCGGTCACGCTTGATCCGTCCTCGGCGGCGATCCTGAACGTCAACTCGGGCGCGCCGGCGCTTCTGATCGAACGCGTCTCGCGCCTGGAAGACCAGCGCGTCGTCGAATACACCCGCTCGCACTACCGCGGGGACGCCTATGATTTCGTTGCAGAATTGAGAATCGGAGATGACCTATGAGTGAGAACCAGTCGCTGATGCTGCAGGAAGCCGGCCAATCGCCCGAGGTGGTGGCCACCCTTCTCGAAAAGGAAAAGCCGGTCTTTGCCGAGATCGCCCGGTTGTTTTCGTCGGCCCGCCCGAGCGTGGTGACGACGGCGGCGCGCGGCTCCTCGGACCACGCCGCCACCTTCTTCAAATATCTCTTCGAGATCACCTGCGGCGTTCCGGTCGCATCGGTCGGCCCGTCGATCGCTTCGGTCTATGGTGCCGCGCTGCATCTGAAGGGCGGCGTCCATTTCACCGTCTCGCAGTCGGGGGCCAGCCCCGATATCGTCGCGCTTCAGGAAGCGGCGAAGAAGGGCGGGGCGACGACGATCGCCGTCGTCAACGTCATCGACAGCCCGCTGGCCAAACAGGCCGATATCGTTCTCGGTCTCAATGCCGGCGCGGAAAAGAGCGTCGCGGCGACGAAGTCCTTTATCGCCTCCGTCGCCGCCCTGTCCGGGGTGACGGCCGCGATCGGCGGCGCGTCAGACCTGCAGGCGGCACTCGGCAAACTGCCGGAGGCGCTTTCGGCAACCGCCGGGATCGATACGGCGGCAGCCGAAGACGTTCTCTTCAACGCGACCTCGCTCTATACGGCCGGCCGCGGCCCCGCCTTCGCGATCGCGCTCGAAGCGGCGCTGAAGGCCAAGGAAACCTCCGGTCTGCATGCCGAGGCCTTTTCGCTGGCGGAACTGATGCACGGTCCGATGCGTCTGGTGCAGCCGGGCTTTCCGATTGTCGCCTTTGCGCCCGACGATGCGGCCTTCGCCAATAATAGCCAGGCCCTGGAGCGTTTGCAGAAGCTCGGCGCCACCACCGTCGGCTTCTCGGCACAGCCGCTTTCCGGCATCAATCTGCGCGTGCCGACGACGGGCAACGGTCTGGTCGATCCGCTGGTCTCGCTGCTTGTCTATTACCGGCTGATCGAGTCGGTGACGCGCCGCAAGGGCTTCGATCCCGACAGGCCGGCGAACCTGCTCAAGGTGACGGAGACGGTCTGATGGCCCGCAAGATCTTCCTCGGCGCCCGCATCTTCGACGGCGAACGCTTCCATGACGACAAGGCGCTCATCATTGCCGACGGCCGTGTCGAAGCCATCGTCGGGAGAGGCGATCTGCCGGATGGTGAAACGGTGACACTTGCCGGCGGCGTTCTGTCGGCCGGCTTCATCGATGCGCAGGTCAATGGCGGCGCCGGGCGGATGCTGAACGACGATCCTTCCGTCGCCTCGATGGAGATCATCGCCGGCGGGCATCGGCCGTACGGCACGACATCGCTGCTGCCGACGCTGATCACCGATACATCCGAAGCCTCCATTGCCGCGATCGAGGCGGCCAAGGATGCCGTCAAGACAAAGCGCGGCGTTGCCGGTCTGCATCTGGAAGGCCCGCATCTGGCGCCGGCGCGCAAAGGCGCGCATCTCGCTGAACTGATGCGGCCGGTCGAGGATCGCGACGTCAAAGCCTTCATCCAAGCGCGCGAGGCGATCGGCACGCTGCTCGTCACGATCGCCGCCGAGCAGGTGACGGTTGCCCAGGTGCGCGAACTTGCAGAAGCCGGCGTCACGGTCAGCATCGGCCATTCCGATTGTTCGAGCGAGGCGGCGGAGGAACGTTTCGATGCCGGCGCGCGGGGCGTCACGCATCTTTTCAACGCCATGAGCCAGATGGGGCATCGCGCGCCGGGTCTCGTTGGCGCCGCGATCGATCATCCCTCGGTCTGGTGCGGCATCATCGCCGACGGCCATCACGTCGACCCGAAAGCCTTGCGCACGGCGTTGCGTGCCAAACGCGGCGAAGGCAAGCTGTTCTTCGTCACCGATGCCATGTCGCTCGTCGGGTCCGAGAAGGACTCGTTCACGCTGAACGGGCGCACCGTCCGGCGCGAAAGGGGCGGCTTCTGCTCGAAGCTGGTGCTTTCCGATGGGACGCTGGCCGGTTCCGACGTCGACATGATCTCGACGATCCGTTACGGCGTCACCTATCTCGACCTGACGCTCGCCGAGGCCTTACGCATGGCGACCCTTTATCCCGCGCGTTTCCTGAGGTTCGCCGATCGCGGCCATCTCTCACCGGGCGCGCGCGCCGATCTCGTGCATCTCACAGATGCGCTTGCCGTCACCGCCACCTGGCTTGGCGGCGAGGCGGCCTGAACTCAAGGAGAAGCGGGATGACCGACATTACCGATGCCTATTTCGCCAATCTGATCGGCCGGCTGGAGGAACTGAAGCAGGCGCTTGCCGAGCCGATGGCGCAGGCAGCGGCAGTCATCCTCGATGCTGCCCGCGGCGACAAGCGCGTCTATGTCTTCGGTACCGGCCATTCGCACATGCTGGCGGAAGAGGTGCATTATCGCGCCGGCGGGCTCGCCTTCACCGTGCCGGTGCTCGTCGGCTCGGCCATGCTGCATGAGGGTGCGGTCATCAGCTCGGTCTATGAGCGCACACAGGGCCTGGTGCGGCCGATGTTGGAACGTTACGGCATGCAGCCGGGCGATGTCATCGTCATCGCCTCCAATTCGGGCGTGAACGCCGCGCCGATCGAGGCCGCCGATTATGCGCGCGAAATCGGCGCAAAGGTGATCGCCATCACCTCGATTGCCTATTCCTCGGCGATCGCCAATGGCCGCCGGCGGCTCGCCGACGTCGCCGATGTGGTGCTCGACAACGGGCTGCCGCCGGGTGATGCCGTTATCGATCTCGAAGGCACGGGACTTCGGGTCGGGCCGGTCTCGACGGCGGTCGGGGTAACGGTCATCAATGCGATCTTCGCGGAGGTCGCCTCGGAACTTTCGAAATCAGGCGATGCGCCGGTCTATCTCAGCGCCAACATGCCGGGTGCTGCCGAGATCAACCAGAAGCTCGTGCGGAAATACCGGCCGCGCAACCCGCATCTTTGATATTGGCGGATACAAAAAAGGCCGGTCGGAACCGGCCTTCTGTAGAGATGCAAACCAGGGATCAATCCTTGGCGCGTTCGACGTAGGAATTGTCTTCCGTGGCGATGACGACGCGGGTGCCGGCATTGATGTGCGGCGGCACCATGGTGCGCACGCCGTTCGACAGCATGGCCGGCTTGTAGGAGGACGATGCCGTCTGGCCCTTGACGACCGGTTCCGTCTCGATGATTTCGAGCGTGACATGGCGCGGCATCTGGATCGCCAGCGCAATGCCTTCATGCATGGACAGAACGCAGGTCATGCCTTCCTGCAGATAAGCCTTATCGTCACCCATCGTCTCGACATCGACGACGACCTGATCGTAGTTTCCAGGGTTCATGAAGTGAAAGCCTTCGCCGTCCTCGTAGAGGAACTGATGGTTCACGTCTTCGACGAAGGCGCGTTCGACCTGTTCGGTGGTGCGCCAGCGCTCGGAAACCTTCACCCCGTCGACGATGCGGCGCATGTCGACCTGGGTGACCGGCGTGCCCTTGCCCGGATGAAAGTTCTGGGCGGTGAGGACGACGTAGAGCTTGCCGTCGACGTCGAGAACGTTGCCCTTGCGGACTGAAGAGGCGATGACCTTGACCATAAGACTTCCTTGTAACTCGGCTTTCGGCGTCGTAGAGGACTGTCGAGCCTCCAAGACGGAAATATTTTTCTTTGGGGCGCAACTAACCTAAAATCCGGGAAATAGCCATCCCCATACCGGCTTCTCCGGCGAAGAAAGCTTGGAATGAACTCTTCGGCCAAAGCGTCCCCCTGGTGGACCCCGTCCGTGCATGCCGATCGCCGTGCCTTTCTGCTCGGGCGCAATGCGATCCAGGCGGCGTTGCGCGGTTTTTTTGCGCGCGAGGATTTCATCGAGGTGGATACGGCGGTGCTGCAGGTCTCTCCGGGCAACGAGGCGCATCTGCACGCCTTCGCCACCGAAGCGCTGACGACGGACGGGCAGAAGGCGCCGTTCTACCTGCACACTTCGCCGGAATTCGCCTGCAAGAAGCTGCTTGCAGCGGGCGAAGAACGCATTTCGTGTTTTGCCCATGTCTATCGCAATCGCGAGCGCGGGCCGCTGCATCACCCCGAATTCACCATGCTCGAATGGTATCGGGCCGGCGAAAGCTATGAGAGCCTGATGATGGATTGCGTGCGGATCCTGGCGCTTGCGGCCGAAACCGTGAAGACCGGGACCCTTGCCTATCGCGGCGGCGAGAGCGATCCCTTCGCCGGGCCGGAGCGGATCAGTGTTGCCGAAGCCTTCGAGCGGCATGCCGGCATCGACCTTCTCGCCTCGGTCGCCGCCGACGGTTCGACCGATCGCGATCATCTCGCCGCCGAGATGAAGCGCGTCGGCATGCGTGTTGCCGATGACGATGGCTGGGCCGATCTTTTCAGCCGGGTGCTGGTCGAAAAGATCGAGCCGCATCTCGGCTTCGGCCGTATCACCATCCTCGACGAATATCCGGTCTCGGAGGCGGCACTTGCGCGTCCCTCGGCGCGCGACCCCCGGGTTGCCGAACGTTTCGAGCTCTATGCCTGCGGGGTCGAGCTTGCCAACGGCTTCGGCGAGCTGACCAATGCTGGCGAACAGCGGCGGCGCTTCGAGGTCGAGATGGCCGAGAAGGCGCGTGTCTACGGCGAGACCTATCCGCTCGACGAGGATTTCCTCGCTGCGCTGTCGCTGATGCCTGAGGCAAGCGGCATCGCGCTCGGCTTCGATCGGCTGGTGATGCTGGCGACGGGCGCAGCGCGCATCGATCAGGTGCTCTGGGCGCCGGTTGCGGAGTACGGAAGATGAATGCCGTCAAGCCGATCAAGAGTGTCGACGATCTCGTGAAGGCGGGGCTTGCCGCGCCGGCCGATCGCGCGGCGCTCGAGGCGGTTGCCGCGCGTTACGCGATCGCCCTGACGCCTGTCGTCACCAGGCTGATCGATCGAGCCGATCCTGATGATCCGATCGCACGGCAATTCGTGCCCGATGCCGCCGAACTCACGGTCGCGCCCGAAGAACGCGCCGATCCGATCGGCGATCATGCCCATAGCCCGGTCGAGGGCATCGTCCATCGCTATCCCGACCGCGTGCTGCTAAAGGCCGTGCATGTCTGCCCGGTCTATTGCCGTTTCTGCTTCCGACGCGAAATGGTGGGGCCGCAGGGCCTCGGCACGCTCGATGCGGCGGCGATGCAGGCAGCCTTCGACTATATCAGCAGCCATCAGGAAATCTGGGAGGTCATCCTCACCGGTGGCGATCCGCTGGTGCTTTCCCCGCGCCGGCTCCGCGAGATCATGGAGGTGCTTGGGGAAATCGCGCATGTGAAGATCGTGCGTTTCCACACCCGCGTTCCCGTCGTCGATCCCGGGAAGATCGATGCGGCACTGATCGCGGCGCTGAAGGCGAGCGGCAAGACGGTTTATGTGGCGCTGCACGCCAATCATGTCAGCGAACTGACGAGCGACGCGCGCGCGGCCTGCGCCCGTCTCGTCGATGCCGGCATCGCCATGGTCAGCCAGTCGGTGCTGCTCAAGGGCATCAACGACGATCCCGACGTGCTTGCAGAACTGATGAAGGCTTTCGTCGAAATCCGCGTCAAACCCTATTACCTGCATCATCCTGATCTGGCGCCCGGCACCGGTCATTTCAGATTGACGATCGAGGAGGGGCAGAGGATCGTCGCCGCGCTGCGCGGGCGGATTTCCGGCCTCTGCCAGCCGACCTACATCCTCGATATCCCCGGCGGGCACGGCAAGGCCGTCGTCAGCGGAAGCACCGTTCGGGCGATGGGTGAGGGATGTTATTCCGTCTCGGACTATCGCGGCGGCGAGCATTCCTACCCGCCTTCCGATTGACATGAAGCGGTGCTTTCCGTGTCATTTCTGTACTCGTGACGCCCGAAATCGCGTCGAGCGCCGACGACAAGTCGGCTTTAAAGAATTGGAATATAAGAGATATTTTCACCTTTGGCTCCGGGATCGCTAAAATCCTAACTATGAGCAACAGTCATATTTAACCAGACAAATTAGCGGAATGTTCTGTTTTCCGCACTAAAAGAACGCTCATGACAAGGCGATGAACGCCGGTTCGGGATCATGAGAATCTTGGAGTGATGGGATGAATACGACAATCCGCGACCTCGTAGCCAAATTCGGCAAGCTTCCTGTCGCGATCGACCAGGTCGCCGACGACGCCGATCTTTATGCGGCAGGTCTGACCTCCTTTGCCTCAGTACAGCTGATGCTCGGCCTCGAAGAGGCGTTCGACATCGAATTTCCCGACAATCTCCTGAACCGCAAATCTTTCGCGAGCATTTCGGCCATCGCCAAGACCGTCGATCTCATCCAGGACAGCCGGAAGGTCGCCTGATGAACTTCCCCGTCAAGATCATGCAGGACGGTCTTGTCGCAAGGGTCGCTCGTGTCGCCGAAATCGCGGCCAAACATGCCGATGCCGTCGATCTCGAAGGCCGTTTCCCTCGGGAAGCCGTGGATGCGATGAAGGCCGAAAGGCTGCTCGGCATCCAGGTGCCGCGCCATCTCGGCGGTGAATCCGCCTCGATCACCGAGATCGCCGAATTGTGCTCGATGCTCGGCCAGGCTTGCGCGGCAAGCGCCATGGTCTTCGCCATGCACCACATCAAACTGTCGAGCCTCGTCGAACACGGCGCCGACAGCGAATGGCATCGCAGTTTCATGCACGCCATCGCTGCCGACCAGCTGCTGATCGCGTCCGCGACCACCGAAGGCGGTATCGGCGGAAACCTGCGCAACAGCATTTGTGCGGTCGAAGTCGACGGCGATACCTGCCGCCTCGAAAAGGACGCGACCGTGATTTCCTACGGTTCGCATGCCGATGCCATCCTCATCACCTCGCGCAGCCATCCGCAGGCAGCGTCCTCCGATCAGGTGCTGACGGCCTTCCTCAAGGACCAGTACACGCTCGAGAAAACGCATGCCTGGAATACGCTCGGCATGCGCGGCACCTGCTCCGACGGCTTCCTTTTCAAAGGCGAAGCGCCGGCGCGTCAGATCCTGCCGAAGCCTTTCGCCGAGATCGCGGCGCAATCGATGCTCGCCTCTTCGCACCTGTTGTGGAGCGGCGTCTGGTACGGCATCGCGGTCGATGCGGTCGCCCGCGCCCAGGCTTTCGTGCGCGCCGCCGCCCGCAAGGCGCCGGATGCCCAGCCGCCGGGTGCGTTGCGCCTTGCCGAAGTTTCGAACCTGCTGCAGATGGTCAAATCCAATGTGGTTGCCGGCTTGAAGGCCTATGAGGATGCCAAAGCCGATAATGACAGGCTGTCCTCGATGGGCTTTGCCGTGGCGATGAACAACGTCAAGATCGCCTCGTCCGAGACGATCCTGGAGATCGTCAACCATGCCATGCTGATCTGCGGCATCATGGGCTACAAGAACGGCACGCCCTTCAGCCTCGGACGCCATCTGCGCGACGCGCATTCCGCGCAGCTCATGATCTCGAACGACCGCATCCTCGGCAATACGTCGAGCATGCTTCTTGTCCACAAGCAGGACACTAGCCTACTGGGGTGACAGTCATGGATATGCAGACCTCGTTTCTCGACCGGCTTTTCGAAGCCGGCCTGCTGATCGATACGGGCATCGACGGGCTCTATGGCCGCAGCGGCCAGTTCGAAGAGGTGATCGCTGCCTTCGAGCGCCTGATCGACAAGGTCGGTGGCGCCGACGGTGCGGAGGCCATGCGCTTTCCCCCCGGCATGAACCGCGCCTTCTTCGAAAAGAGCGGCTACATGAAGAGCTTTCCGCAGCTTGCTGGCACGGTGCATAGCTTCTGCGGCAGCGAACTCGATCATGTCAGCCTGCTGCAATGCATGGAAGTCGGCGAGGACTGGACCAAGGGGCAGGAGGCGACCGACATCGTGCTGACGCCGGCAGCCTGCTATCCGCTCTATCCGACGATCGCCAAGCGCGGCAACCTGCCGAAGACCGGCGGCCTGTTCGACCTGCAATCCTATTGCTTCCGCCACGAGCCGTCGAAGGATCCGGCCCGCCAGCAGCTGTTTCGTATGCGTGAATACATCTGCATGGGCACCGAGCAGCACGTCACCGATTTCCGCCAGCGCTGGATGGATCGCGGCGTCGAGATGATGAAGACCGTCGGTCTCGACGTGACGATCGATATCGCCAACGATCCGTTCTTCGGCCGCGCCGGCAAGATGCTCGCCAACAATCAGCGTGACCAGAACCTGAAGTTCGAACTGCTGATCCCGATCACCTCGACCGCCAATCCGACCGCCTGCATGAGCTTCAACTACCATCAGGATGCCTTCGGCACGAAATGGGGTCTCAATCTCGAAGACGGCAGCGTCGCGCACACGGCTTGCGTCGGCTTCGGACTGGAACGCATCGCGCTTGCGCTGTTCCACCATCACGGGCTCGACGTGAAGGAATGGCCGGCCAGTGTGCGGAAAACGTTGTGGGGCTGAGCCGGTCGATGACATCGGTATTTTCGGGTATCGACCCGGAAACCTATCGGGCGCATGCGCTGCATGCCGGCGAGCGCGCCTGGCCGGAAACCAATTGCTATGCCGATCTCTGGATCGAGGTGCTGGCATCATCGGGTGTCGCGCCTGAGGCGATGCTGGGTTTTACCCTGACGCAGGATTTCGAGGGCGACCAGTTCACCTTCTTCAAGGTGCCGCTCGAAGATCTCGAAGCGCTCTACGGCATCCGCGCCACCGAACTTGCCATCTATGACCGTGTCGAACGGCACGTCGAGGTACAGATCGCGCGGGGTCGTCTCTGCCTGATCGAGATGGATTCCTTCTACATGCCGGATACGCGCGGCACCGCCTACCGGCAGGAGCACGGCAAGACGACGGTTGCGATCAACCGGCTGGACATTGCGGCCAAGCGCGTCGATTATTTTCACAATGCCGGTTATTTCCGCCTTGAAGGCGAGGATTTCGACGGGCTGTTCCAGCTGCACCTGACGGAAAACGATCCGCCGTTCCTGCCCTATACCGAATTTGCGCGGTTCCCGGAAAAGCCGGCGGATGAAGCGCATCTGCGGGAGACCGCGCGGCGGCTCGTGGGCATTCATTTTGCCCGGCGCCCCGGCGAAAATCCGATCCGCGCCTTTGCAACCGTCTTTCCGCAGCAAGTGGAAGCGGTGGCGGAACGGCCGTTCGGCTTTTTCCACAAATACGCCTTCAACACGCTTCGCCAGGTGGGCGCCAATTTCGAGCTGGCGGCCGATCACCTCACCTGGCTTTCCCCCGATGAATTCGCTGAAGCCGCCGAGCATGCCCGGCGCATTTCGGACGCGGCGAAATCCGTGCAGTTCCAGCTTGCCCGCGCCATTGCCCGCAGGAAGTTCGAGCCGCTGCAGGCAGCCCTTGATCCGGCCGCCGATGCATGGGATGCCATGATGGCGTCGCTTGCGGGGCGAATCTGAAGCCGGAGATCTGACCATGCGGGGGCGTTTGGCAAGCATCGGTTCCGAGGAAAGTCTGCTTTCCGAAGGCTGGAACCTCATCCTGACGGAGCCGGGCGCCTGCGCGGTGCCGCACGACATTCACCTTTCCGCGCAGTTCATTCCCGCGCCCGTTCCCGGCACTGTCGCCGCGGCACTCGAAAGGGCCGGTCTCTTCGACCGGGAAAATCCTGAGCCGCTGAACACCAGAGATGCCTGGTATCTTTGCCGGCTGTTCGATGCCGAACCCGGCGAGGCGATCCTGCGGTTTGCAGGGCTTGCCACACTTTGCCATGTCTTCCTCAACGGCCAGGAAATCCTCTTTTCCGAAAGCATGTTCACGGCGCACGAGATTCCGGTGACGCTGACGGGCGGCGACGAGCTGGCGCTGTGTTTCCGGGCGCTCGGCCCCCGCCTGTCAGAGCCCGGCCCGCGCGCCCGCTGGCGGCCGCAGATGATCACGCCGGCGGGTCTCAAGAATTTCCGCACGACGCTGCTCGGCCATATGCCGGGCTGGTGCCCTGACATTCATGCCGTCGGGCCATGGCGACCGATTTCGCTGGTGCGGCGCAATCCCGTCTCGATCGACAATGTCTCCATCCGCGCCGTGTTGGACGAGAGCGGCGTCGGCCGCCTCAGCGTCTCCCTGCACAGCAATGCCGAAGAGCCGGCAATGCTGCTGCGCTGCGGCGGCATGGAGCAGCCCTTCGAGAAGATCGGCGACAATCATTACTCGGCTATCCTCAAGCTTCCCGATATCGAACCCTGGTGGCCGCATACGCACGGCGTCCCGCGTCTGTATGAGCTGACGCTCATTTCCGACGGCGTGGAATATCCGCTCGGCACAACCGGCTTCCGGCGGATCGACGTCGACCGCGGCGCCGATGGCGACGACTTCGCACTCACCGTCAACGGCGAACGCATCTTCTGCCGCGGCGCGGTGTGGACGACGGCCGATATCGCGCGGCTGCCGGGCGGGCGGGCCGATTATGAGCCGTTCCTGCGGCTTGCGGCGCAAGCCGGCATGAACATGATCCGCATCGGCGGCACCATGGCCTATGAGACATCAGATTTCTTCGCGCTCTGCGACGAGCTCGGCCTGCTCGTCTGGCAGGATTTCATGTTCGCCAATTTCGACTATCCGCGCAACGACAAAGCCTTTCTCGGCCATGTGCATGCGGAGGTCGAAGAATTCCTGCACGGCGTCCGGGCGTCGCCTTCGCTCGCCGTGCTCTGCGGTGGCAGCGAAGTCCATCAGCAGGCGGCGATGCTCGGCCTGCCCATGGAATTCTGGAGCGGGCCTGTTACCGATGAGGTCATCCCGGCCATTGCTACGCGCATGCGTCCCGACGTGCCCTATGTGCCGAACTCGCCCTATGGCGGAGCGATGCCCTTTTCACCGAATGCCGGTATCGCCCATTATTACGGCGTCGGCGCCTATATGCGGCCGCTTGCCGACGCGCGCCGTGCCGACGTGCGGTTTGCGTCCGAAAGCCTCGCCTTTGCGCATGTGCCGCAGCAAAGGACGCTGCAGCGTCATCTCGATGTGCCGGCTGTCCATAGCCCGCTCTGGAAGGCCCGGGTGCCGCGCGACCGCAGTGCCTCCTGGGATTTCGAGGATGTTCGCGATTTCTACCTGCAGCTTCTCTACGGTTTCGATCCGGCTGAGCTGCGCCGCGAAGATCCGGAACGCTATCTCGATCTCTCCCGCGCCGCGACCTGCGAGGTGATCGAGGAGACTTTTGCTGAATGGCGGCGCAAGGGCTCCGCCTGCAATGGCGCACTCGTCTGGACCCTGCAGGACCTGCTGCCCGGCCCCGGCTGGGGGGTGATCGATTCCACCGGAGAGCCGAAGCCGGTCTGGTATGCGATGCGCCGTGCATTCCGGCCGGTTCAGGTGGTCTTCACAGACGAGGGAACCAACGGTCTCGACGTGCATGTTTTGAACGAGACGGATGCCGCACTCGACGTGGAACTCGAAGTCGCCTGCCTGCGCGCGGGAAAACAGCAGGTCGTCAGCGGCAGCCGGGCCTTCAAGCTGGCGGCAAGGGACACGGAGCGTCTGGCCTGCACCGCACTGTTCGGCGCCTTTTTCGATACGACCTATGCCTTCCGTTTCGGGCCGCCGTCGCATGATGCAAGTGTCGCACGCCTGCGCTCGCTGACAGACGGCGCCATTCTGGCGGAAAGCTTTCACTTTCCCTGCGGACGGGGAAAGGCGCTGCATGACGCAGCTATCGAAGCAACACTCGGCAGAGACGGCGAGGATTGGTTCGTCGATCTAATGACCGACCGGCTGGCGCAATCGGTGCATATCGACGCCGAAGGCTACCGCGCCGACGACGACTGGTTCCATCTCGCTCCCGGCGCATTGCGGCGCGTGAAGCTTCATGCGCTCCCTGGCGCGGAGAATGATATCCCGCCTGCGGGCGAGATCAGAAGTTTAGGCAGTTCGCATCGCGTCGCGCTCTAGAAAAGAGATAGAGCATGCTGTCGTCCGAAAACCGCGCAGACTTTTCGGCATCATGCTCTGGGGGTGACGCCCCCGCCAATGACGATGCCGATCCATTGAGAAAGACCGTGATTTGAGAACGATATACCGCTTTCTCCGTGCCCACCTCCTGCAGCGGCTGATCCCACGCTCGCGTCTTGCCTTCAATCCGCGCAAGCCGGTGGAAATCGTCGGCTATCTCTCGATGGCGGTCGGCGTCGGCGAATCGGCAAGGCTTTGCGCCGGCGCTCTGTCTGAGGTGGGGCGGGCGATATCGCTCTCCGATGTCAGCACGCATCCCGACGCCAATGCCTTCGCCGGATGGACGCCGTCGCCTCTCGCCACCGAGCCGCCGGGAAGCCGGATCTGGCACCTCAATCCGCCGATGCTGCCGCGCGCCATCCTGAAGAAGGGCGCTGGAAATTTCACCCACGCCTTCAATATCGGATATTTCGCCTGGGAGCTTGAAGTCGCGCCGGCGGAATGGCGCAATGCGATGCACTACATGAATGCCGTCTTCGTGCCGTCCGAATTCACCCGCCGGGCGATTGCGCCGCTCACCAAGGCGCCCGTCATCGTCGTTCCGCATCCGGTGACCGAGGCGCCGGCGACGGAAGGCATGCGGGAGAGGTTCGGCATCGAGAAGGACGCTTTTCTCGTCAGCTTCATCTTCAGCGCCGGCTCCTCGATCAACCGGAAAAATCCGCGGGCCGTCATCGAGGCCTTCAGGATATTTGCCGCCGAATGCCCAAGCGCCTTCCTGTTGATGAAGGCCAGCGGTGATGTGAACAAGGATGAAGGCCTGCGGGAATTGGTCGATTCGGTCGCCGGCAACAGCCGGATCAGGATCGTCACCGACAGGTTGTCGAATGCCGATATCAACGGCCTCATCCGTTCTTCCCAAGCCTATCTTTCGCTGCATCGTTCTGAGGGTTTCGGGCTGACGGTTGCCGAGGCGATCATGCAGCGCACGCCGGTTATTTCCACGGCTTGGTCGGGAACAGTGGATTTCTGCGATCCTGATAATAGCTGGCAGGTCGCCTCTCCCCTCATTCCGGTGGTCGACACCCACCCGGAATTTGCCGGGCTCGAAGGCGCGGTCTGGGCCGATCCCTCTCCGCAAGCGGCGGCCGCACATCTCCGGGATATCTTCCGCGCGCCCGAGCTTGCACGGGAGAAGGCCGAGAAGGCGCGGGCGTTTCTGCTGCGATACCTCGCGGAGAACAGCTATGACAAGGCGCTCCAGACGCTGGCGGCGATGCAGGCCAGCTAAGCTGAGGTCGCTACTCCGCTTTATTTTAACATTTTCGCATTAGAGATGGCGGGTAGCCTGCTTTAGGCCGATCCTGGCGGATGGATAGATGTCGAAGGGTATTATCGCAAATTCGGTGATGAATGCGGCGGCGGGCATGCTGCTGCTTCTGACGGGCTTCGTGTCCTCGATCATAACCGCGCGGCTGCTCGGGCCGGAAGCCAACGGCATCGTCGCTTTTTCCCTCTGGCTGGTGGTCACGGGCGCCTCGATTGCCGAGCTCGGCTCCAGCATCACGCTCTTGAAGACCCTGCCGCAGCTTTCGGCGGAAGGTTACGACGCACGCCGCCGGCGGGGGTTTGCCGCCATCCTCGTCAGCTTCATGATGTTTTCGACCGTCGCGCTGTTGGCGCTCTATGCCCTGTTCTTCCTGACTTCCGAGAAGATGCACTGGGCGGAGACTGCGCCGTCCGTCGCTCTGGTCACCGGCGTGTTGTTCTTCATCCAGGCGATCGGATCCTTCGTCAAATTCTACCTGATCGGCGAAAAAAAGCTCGGCGCCTTCTTCAAGCTGACGGTCGCCGTCTCGATCGTGCAGCTTGCCGGTGTTGCCGCCGGCGCCGTTTTCTATGGCGTCGAGGGCGTTCTCGTCGGTTATGCGCTCGGCCAGCTCGTGTTGTTTTTCGCCACGCTGCCGATCCTGCTGGCGCGGCGCGACTGGTGCGGGGTCTCGCTGAAATATCTCGCCTCCTCCTCCGTCATCCTGTCGATCCAGTTCATCATCGATTCGATCTTCCTCAACCGGCTCGAACTGCTCTTCCTGCAGCAATTCTGGTCGGTGGAGATGGTCGGCTATTATGCCGTCGGCCTGTCGATCGCCAATATCGCCCTGCAACTGCCGATCCAGATGACCGGCAGCCTGCTGCCCTATTATTCCGAGCGGCGCCACAACAGCGACGATTCGACCTTGCCGGTCGAGGTTTTTGCCGCGGTCACCCGCAGCATGGCCTATATCGTGCTGCCGATGAGCCTCGGGCTTGCCGCGATCTCCAGCGAACTGGTGCTGGTGGTGTTCGGCGAAGCGTTCCGCCGCAGCGGAACGGTGGTGGCGCTGCTTGCGCTGGTCGCGCCCGCCTATACTTTCATGCAGATCCTCAGCCTCTATCTGCTGTCGATGGACCGGGCCCGCTCCCGCCTCAAGATCAGTGTGATAGGTGGCCTGCTGATGGTAGCGGGTTGTTTACTGATCGTACCTAGGCTTGCCGCAGAAGGTGCCGCACTCGTGCGCATTCTCGTCTTCGTTGCAATGTCGGTGATGATGATCAGACAGACAGGATTCGGATCCCAGCTCTCGAGTCTCTACACAAGCCTGACGAAGGTGATGCTCGCCTCCGTGCTCTGTGCTTGTGGAGCGATCTCCATGCTGGAATTCGTCCAGGGTCCGATCGGCCTCGTCGCCGCGATCATCGCCGGCACATTCTGCTATTTCGCCGCACTGCGCGTGTTGCGCGCCGTGCCGGCCGAGGATGTCGAGGTCATGCGCGCCATTCTCGAGAAGATGCCGCCCGTGCTGCGGCGGCCTGTGGGACACGCGATCAATTTCATCGCGCCGCGGCTTCCCGGCGATCCCGACCGCGCCAAGGTCGCGCCGGGCGAATTTTCGCTCGACCCGGCCGAGGGCGCCGGACGCAGCGCTGCCCTGCCTGTCGTCTTCGCCGGCACGATCGGGCTGTTCATGCCCGAAAATCCCGAGGTCAACAAGCGTTCGGCCGCCGTGCTGTTCGTCAGCCCCTGGGGTTTCGAGGAAATGTGCAGCCGCAAATTTTTCCGCGTCGCGGCCGAGCATTTCGCCGATATCGGCGTGCCGAGCCTGCGCTTCGACTATCGCGGCACCGGCGATGCGCTCGATTTCGGGGCGCTGCCGGCACGGCTGGAAACCTGGGAAAATTCGATCCGCGCCGCCGCCGCCGAGCTGAAATCGCTCTCCGGCTGCGACCGCATCATCCTCATCGGACAGGGCCTCGGCGCTACGCTTGCCCATCGCATCGGCGCCTCGATCGAAGGTGTCGACAGCCTCGTCATGCTGGCGCCGGTGCTGAGCGGCCGGGCCTATCTGCGCGAACTCAACATGTGGTCCAAGATCATCGATGCCGATCTCGGCCTCGGCAAGGAGCATGTCCAGACCGCGAAGGTGCAGATTGCCGGGCTGGTCATGCCCGAGGAGATCGCCGCCGAACTTGGCAAGCTTAACATCGCCTCGCCGCAGGGGCTTGCCGCGTCGCGCTATCTGATCCTCGAGCGTCCCGCCAGGGCCGATGATAGCGGCTTTGCCGATGCGCTGAAGGCGCTTGGCGCCGACGTCGAACAGACGGTTTTCGAAGGTTATGACGAGCTCGCCACCAATCCGCTGTTTGCCAAGACGCCGACCGGTGTCGTCGAGCGGTTGAGGGCCTGGCTGGAGGCGACGACGACGGAGACATCCGCCCCCCACTCGCCTGATGTGATCGAGAGCCCGCCGCTTGCCGGCGAGGGTTTTACCGAAACGCCGGTGCGTTTCGGCAGCCACGATCATCTGGTCGGCGTCGTCAGCCGGCCGCTCGGCGAGATCAAGGGCAATGCCGTACTCTTCCTGTCGACGGCCTATGACCGGCATGCGGGCTGGGGACGCACGACGGTGGATATGGCGCGCGAACTCGCCCGCCAGGGCGTCGTTTCGCTGCGCTTCGATTCCGCCAATGTCGGGGACAGCCCGCCGCGGCCGGATGCGCCGGAACAGGTGCTTTATTCGGATACGCAGACCGCGGATGCGGTCGCCTCGCTCGATCTGCTCGAAAGTATCGTCGCCGGTCCGATCATGGTGGCCGGCCGATGCAGCGGCGGTTATGTCGCCTTCCGCGCCGGCGTCGCCGACGAGCGCTTGAAGGCGGTCGTCTCGATCAATCCCTTCGTCTATTACTGGGACCCTGAGATACCGGTGCGCAAGGAGCATGTCGTCTCGGTTCCCCGCAGCCTCGATGATTACGGTCAGCGCCTGGCGCGGATCGACACGCTGAAACGGCTCATCAGCGGTCAGGTGGATGTGGTGTCGGCGCTGCAGAATATCGTCATCGCCGGCGGCCGGCGTCTGTCGCCGTGGATCGCGCCGCTGCTCGAGCTGCTTCCCGACCGGCGCCATATCGCCCGCGAAGTCCGGTATTCCTTCGCGCTGTTTACCAAGCGCAAGGTGCCGCTGACGCTGATCTACAGCGAGGGTGATGTCGGGCTCGACCACGTCTATTTCCATTTCGGGCCGCGCGGCGCCAAGCTTTCCCGCTATCCGAATGTACGGCTGCTGATGCTGCCGGATGCCGACCACAATCTGACGCCGCCGCAATCGCGCAAATTCGTGCTCGACGAGATCATCCGCTTAGCGATGGCGTGAGGGATTTTAGGATCAGATCCGGTCGGCGGCGGCGACGTTCAGCGACCGATAGAGATCGATGTAACGCTCGGCAACGATGTCCCAGGAATAGCCGCGGGCGGCGTCGAGAAGCTTGGTGCGGACGACGTCCGGTTGGCGTGCGAGAGCGTCATAGGCCGCTTCGATCACTGTCGCGGCGGTCTCTGGATTGGTGAAATCGGCAAGCCGGATGACCGGATGCCGGCCGGCAAGCGTGGTAAAGGCGTCGTTGGCGTTCAGCACCGGCAGCAGGCCGGCGCTCATCGCCTCCAGCGCCACCAGGCCGAAACCTTCATATTCCGAGGCGGAAGCAAAGAGCGAGGCCTCGGCGATGATGCGCCGGATGGCGCCGTTGTCGGGTGAGACGTGCAGGGTGACGCGGCCGGAAAGCTTGCGGTCTTCGATCGCGGCTTCGACGTCGGCCCGGTTCAGGTCGGATTCGGCCCCGACGATGTCGAGATGCCATTCCGGGTCACGGGTCTTCAGCACGGCCATTGCATCGAGCAGGTGGTCCAGCCGCTTGTTCACCGAGAACCGCCCAATGGTGACGACGCGGCGTTTTGGCCGGCGCGAAGCGGCGTCGGCGAACTTGCCGATATCGGCGCCGTTTTCGATCAGCAGGCTGTCGGGAACGATTTCGGCAAATTGCTTGAGGTCGGAGGCGCTGCAGCAGACGACGCGCCGATAGGCCAGCGCCGAAGCGCGAGTCAGCGTCCGGAACCAGATCTTCTTGATCGTCGCGTATTTCCTGGTGTGGAAGAAGCCGCCATGGGTGGTGACGATCATCGGCTTGCCATGCAGTAACCGGCCCCAGGCGAGCGCATCGAAGAAGAAGTCGATGGCATGGACATGCACGAGATCGGCATCGCCGAGATGGCGGAAAACCTGCGGCGCCAGCGGATAACGGCTGCTGCCGGACCAGGGAATGCGCACCACCTCGATGCCGTTGATATTCTCGCGCGGCGGCAGCCTGTCTTCAGGCGCGGTGAACAGCGAATCGAGGGTGACGACGCGGACGCGATAACCGCGGCGCACGGTCTGGCGGCCGAGATTGGCGACGACGTCTTCCAGGCCGCCACGGTTGGGCAGGAACTGGCGCACGACATGGACGATCAGCGGCGCCGTTTCCGGCTGCAGCCTCTCGCGCACCGTATCTGCCTCGACGATCGCCATTTTCCACCTATCGCTGCGCACGCCGCCTCATGTCGAGGCGGGACTCTTATAGCAACGAGCAGATATCTCAGGCGTTAAGCTGCGGTTTAAGCGGTATCCTGAAAGGCGATTCTTCGCGAAAAAGGTTAACCGCCTCTGACGGAGATCAGAAGGCCTTGAAGGTCAGCGTCGTCAGCGAGCGGACGATGCCTGATATATTGGCAATGTTGTCGTTGATGAACTTGCCGATATCCTGGCCTTCCTCGATATAGACCTTCAGCAGCAGGTCGTAGTCGCCGCTTGTGGAATAGAGCTCCGAGACCAGTTCGGTCTGGTAGATGGCGTCGGCGACCTCATAGGTCTTGCCGGGGGCGCATTGGAGCTGGACGAAGATCGGCTTCATGGGGATTTCCTGCAAAGTTGTTTGGCCGGCATAATGGTCGAAAGCGCCATGCCGATGCAAGCCGTTCGTCACGCCGCCGGGTTGGCGGCGGCTTCCGCGACGATCCAATCGCGAAAGGCGGCAAGCGGCGCATAGTCGGCACGCTCTCTGGGAAAGGCGAGATAATAACGCTCGCGGCTCTCCATTTCACGGTCGACGGCGGCGACGAGATCGCCGCGCCTGATCTCCTCCTGCATCAGGAATGTCGGCAAGAGGGCGACGCCGAGACCGGCGATCGCCGCCTGCGCGGCGGTGGCGAACTGGTCGAACAGCATGCCGTGGACGTTTTCGAAGGAAACGCCGTTGCCGGCAAACCATTGTTCCCAGGCATCCGGGCGCGTCGTCAGGTGCAGAAGCGGAACGGCAAGCAGATTCTGCGGCCCGGAGATTGCGTATTGCTTCAGAAAATCTGGACTGCAGGCCGGTACCGTGCGCTCGGACATCAGAAAGGCGAGTTCGGCGCCCGGCCAGTGCGGATGGCCGAAATGGATGGCGGCGTCGATCGAATCAAGTCGGAAATCGAAGGGCGAAAGCCGGGTCACCAGATTGATGGTGACACCGGGATTGGCAGCGAGGAAGCGGCCCAGACGCGGCGCCAACCAGCGGGTGCCGAAGGTCGGCAGGATGGCGAGATTGAGCGTGCCGCCATGCGGATTGGCGCGCAGGTTCAGCGAGGCGCTCGATATGCGCCGCAGCGCCTCGCGGATTTCGCGGGCATAACTGTCGCCGGCCAGCGTCAGTCGCATGGTCTGGCGCTCGCGCAGGAAGAGCTCGACGCCGAGCTGCTCCTCCAGCGCGCTCACCTGGCGGCTGACGGCGCTCTGCGTCAGATCGAGTTCGCGCGCGGCCGCCGTCACGCTGCCGGTGCGGGCAACCGCCTCGAAGGCGGCGAGATGTGAAATCGACGGCAGAAAACGCCTTGAAGCGAACATGTTCATTCCATTTCAGAATGAGCTATTTCCGAATTGTCGATATTTCCGGCTTTGTGGCTGAAGTAAAGAGGTTCATCCTGCAAAAACGGAATGAGCCGGAGTTCTCAGATGCCGCAAGCCTTCGTGTCCACAGACCGTATCCGCTCCCTGTTCACTGAAGCGATGTCGCAGATGTACCGGGCGGAGGTGCCGCAATATGGCACGCTGATCGAACTGGTGGCGGATGTGAATGCCGGCTGCCTTGAAAACGATCCCGATCTGCGTGAGCGTCTGACCCAAGCCGGCGAGCTGGAGCGCATCGATGTCGAGCGCCACGGCGCCATCCGGCTCGGTACGGCAGAGGAGCTTTTTACCATCCGCCGCCTGTTTGCCGTCATGGGCATGCAGCCGGTCGGCTATTACGATCTCTCGGTCGCAGGCGTGCCGGTTCACTCCACCAGCTTCCGGCCGATCGACGAGGCGGCGCTCAACGTCAATCCGTTCCGGGTCTTCACCTCGCTGTTGCGATTGGAATTGATCGAGGACGAGGGACTGCGCGTTGAAGCCGAAGCCATTCTGGCCGCGCGGCGCATCTATACGCCGCGTGCCGTCACGCTGATCGAGCGTCACGAGCAGAATGGCGGCCTGACCGAGGCGGAAGCGCGGGAATTCGTTGCCGAGGCGCTTGAGACCTTCCGCTGGCACGGCGAGACGACGGTCAGCGCCGAGACCTATAAGCGGCTGCACGATGCGCACCGGCTGATCGCCGACGTCGTCAGCTTCAAGGGACCGCACATCAACCACCTGACGCCGCGCACGCTCGATATCGACGCGGTCCAGGCCCGCATGCCGGAACGCGGCATCACGCCGAAGGCCGTCATCGAAGGGCCGCCGCGCCGTCATTGCGATATCCTGCTGCGGCAGACGAGTTTCAAGGCGCTGGAGGAAACGATCATCTTTTCCGGTGACGCGGATGCAGTTCAAGGGACGCATACCGCCCGTTTCGGCGAGATCGAACAGCGCGGCGTGGCGCTGACGGCCAAGGGCCGGGCGCTTTACGACCGGCTGCTCGCCTCGGTTCGCGGCGAAGTGCAGGTCGGCGCCGGCGGCGCCAAGGCCGGCGCCTATGACCAGGAACTCGCCGAGCGCTTCAAGGCGCTGCCGGACAGCTGGGATGAGCTGCGCAGGCAAGGTCTGGCCTTCTTCCGCTATTCAGCGACGCCTGCGGGCATTGCTGCGGCAGCTGGCGGCACGCTGCCGAGCGATCCTGAGGCGCTGATCGCCAAGGGTTATCTTGCCTTCGCACCGATCGTCTATGAAGACTTCCTGCCCGTCAGCGCGGCCGGCATTTTTCAGTCGAATCTCGGCACCGATCAGCAGCAGAATTATGCGACGCATTCCAACCGCGATGCCTTCGAAGCGGCGCTCGGCGCCACCGTTCAGGACGAGCTGGCGCTTTATGCCGAGCGCCAGGCGACCTCGCTGGAAGCGGCGATGGAAGCGCTCGGCCTTGCAGGCCCGCAGTTGAAGACCGTTGCCTGAAATGCCGGCTTCAACACCTGGCTTTATGGGTTAGAGTAGCGCAATTTCGATCCGATCGGACCAAACCATGCTGAATGATCCGCGCTCCCACGGCCTCTGGGAAAAGACCGCCCCCGAACCGCCGGCCACCACACCTCTCGAAGGCGTGGTCTCGGCCGATGTCGTCATCGTCGGCGGCGGTTACCTCGGTCTCTCCTCCGCCCTGCATCTTGCCGAAGCCGGCTCGAAGGTGGTGTTGCTGGAGGCGAAGGAGATCGGTTTCGGCGGCGCCGGGCGCAATGTCGGCCTGATCAATGCCGGCATGTGGGTGATGCCTGACGATCTGCCCGGCGTGCTCGGCCCGGTGCATGGTGAACGGCTGCTCGATCTGCTCGGCAATGCGCCGAAACTGGTCATGGCGCTGATCGACAAGCATGGCATCGCCTGCGAACTCGAACGCAACGGTACGCTGCATTGCGCCGTCGGCGCCGACGGGCTGAAGGAGATCGAGGAACGCGCGGCGCAATGGTCTGCGCGCGGCGCACCCGTGACGCTGCTCGATGCGGCGGAGACGGCCAAACGCATCGGCAGCGATGCCTATACCGGTTCGCTGCTCGACAAACGTGCGGGAACGCTGCAGCCGCTTGCCTATGCTCGCGGCCTTGCCCATGCCGCCGTCAAGACCGGGGTCGCCATTCATACGTCAAGCCCCGTCATTGCAACGGAGCAAACCGGCAGCCGCTGGATCGTGAAGACGGCAAACGGCGCGGCCAGCGCGGACTGGATCATCGTTGCAACCGATGCCTACAGCACCGGTCCTTTCGAGCAGGTGCGCAACGAACAGATCTATCTGCCCTATTTCAATTTCGCCACCGCGCCGCTCGGCCATAATCTGCGTCAGTCGATCCTGCCGGGGCGGGAAGGCGCATGGGATACCAAGGAAATCCTCTCCTCCTTCCGCATGGACCAGGCCGGCCGTCTCGTTTTCGGCAGTGTCGGGGCGCTGCGCAATACCGGACTGGCCGTACACAAGGGCTGGGCGAAACGCGCATTGAAGCGGCTCTTTCCTGTTATCGGCGATGTCGAATTCGAGTGTGAATGGTATGGCCAGATCGGCATGACCGACAATGCGCTGCCGCGCTTCCACAAATTCGCGCCTGGGGTTGTCGGCTTTTCGGGTTACAATGGCCGCGGCATTGCGCCCGGCACGGTCTTCGGCCGGACGCTGGCGGAGCATATCCTTGGCCGGCTCACCGAAGCCGATCTGCCGCTGCCGCTGACTTCACCGACCGAACCGAGCTTCCGTGCGCTGAAAGAAATATGGTACGAAGCCGGCGCTCAGGTCGCCCATTTCGCCGATGCCCGCTTCTGAGAAAATAAGATTGGAACCACGACAATGACCATCGCCGTCCTCGATCTCGCCACCGAAACCGCCAAGCTGCTCGCCGAACTCGGCGTCGATGCCGGCCGCTATCACGGCGGCACGCTGTCCGTCACCTCGCCTGTTACCGGCAAGGAAATCGGCAGGCTCAGGGAAGATTCCGTTTCCGAGACGAAGGCGGCGATCGAAGCGGCGCACCAGGCCTCCCTCGAATGGCGTGCCGTGCCGGCGCCGAAGCGCGGTGAACTGGTCCGCCTGCTCGGCGAGGAACTGCGCGCCTCCAAGGCAGCCCTCGGCCGCCTCGTCTCGATCGAGGTCGGCAAAATCACTTCGGAAGGTCTGGGCGAAGTGCAGGAGATGATCGACATCTGCGATTTCGCCGTCGGTCTTTCCCGACAGCTCTACGGCCTGACGATCGCCACCGAGCGCTCCGAGCACCGGATGATGGAAAGCTGGCATCCGCTCGGCGTGGTCGGCATCATCTCCGCCTTCAATTTCCCGGTCGCCGTCTGGTCGTGGAACGCGGCGTTGGCGATGGTCTGCGGCAATTCCACGGTCTGGAAGCCTTCGGAAAAGACGCCGCTGACGGCGCTTGCCGTGCAGGCGCTGTTCGAGAAGGCGCTGAAGCGTTTCGTCGCAGAGGGCGGCACGGCGCCTGCCAATCTGTCAACGCTGATCATCGGCGGGCGCGATGTCGGCGAAGTGCTGGTCGACCATCCGAAGATCCCGCTCGTTTCCGCCACCGGCTCGACGGCCATGGGCCGCGCCGTCGGTCCGCGCCTGTCGCAGCGTTTTGCCCGCGGCATTCTCGAACTCGGCGGCAACAATGCGGCGATCGTCTGCCCGAGCGCCGATCTCGACCTGACGCTGCGCGGCGTTGCCTTCTCCGCCATGGGTACTGCCGGCCAGCGCTGCACGACGCTGCGCCGTCTGTTCGTGCATGAAAGTGTCTACGACCAGCTGGTGCCGCGCCTGCAGAAGGCCTATGGCTCCGTCACCATCGGCAATCCGCTGGAGAGCGGCACGCTCGTGGGACCGCTGATCGACGGCCAGGCTTTCGAGAAGATGCAGGCAGCGCTTGGCGAGGCGAAATCGGCCGGCGGCACGGTGACCGGCGGCGAGCGCGTCGGCAACGGTTTGACCGATGCTTTCTACGTTCGCCCGGCGCTTGTCGAAATGCCTGATCAGACCGGCCCGGTCGAACACGAGACCTTCGCGCCGATCCTCTATGTGATGAAATACAGCGATTTCGACGCGGTACTGGCGCTGCACAATGCGGTGCCGCAGGGACTGTCGTCGTCGATCTTCACCAATGACATGCGCGAGGCCGAAACCTTCGTCTCCGCCCGTGGTTCGGATTGCGGCATCGCCAACGTCAACCTCGGGCCGTCGGGTGCCGAGATCGGCGGCGCCTTCGGCGGCGAGAAGGAGACCGGCGGCGGCCGTGAATCCGGTTCGGATGCCTGGAAGGCCTATATGCGCCGCGCCACCAACACGATCAACTACGGCAGGACCCTGCCGCTGGCGCAGGGCGTCAAGTTCGACGTCGAATAGGCGGTTGCAAGGGGAAAGGCGGCGCCTGCCGAGCGTCGCCTATTGGCCGGATAGAGATTTATTCCCGGGTAATATGAAATATTTAGTCAAGATATTGTGATTGCTTTTCTTCGAACACGAAACTTGAAATCGTCAGTCAAGAAAAATATACGCCTCCTACCACCCTCGGGAGCCGGGGTGGACATTGCCATGGAGGCCATCATGAATATCGCTCTTAACCGTTTCTCCCGCGCATTTGCGCTTGCCGCTTCGCTTCTCTCCGCCACCGCGCTTGCAGGCAGCGCCAATGCGCAGGGGACCGAAGGCCTGGTTGTCTACAATGCCCAGCACGAAAGCCTGGGCCGCGAATGGATCGACGCCTTCACCAAGGAGACCGGCATCAAGGTCACCATGCGCCAGGGCGGCGACATGCAGTTCGCCAACCAGATCATTCAGGAGGGCGATGCCTCTCCGGCTGACGTATTCCTGACCGAGAATTCGCCGGCAATGTCTCTGGTCGATGGCGCGGGCCTCTTTGCCCCCATCGAAAAGGAAACGCTGGATCAGGTTCCGGATCAGTATCGCCCCGCCGACGGCATGTGGACCGGCATTGCCGCCCGCACCACGGTTTTCGCCTATGACAAGACGAAGCTCAGCGAAGACAAGCTGCCGAAGTCGCTGCTCGATCTTGCAGATCCGGCCTGGAAGGGCCGCTGGGGCGCGTCGCCCGCCGGCGCCGACTTCCAGGCCATCGTCGCCGCCCTGCTGCAGCTCAAGGGCGAAGACGCCACCAAGGCGTGGCTGAAGGGCCTGAAGGACAATGCCACGCCCTACAAGGGCAACAGCGTCGCAATGAAGGCCGTCAATGCCGGCGAGGTCGAAGGCGCAGTCATCTATCATTATTACTGGTTCGGCGATCAGGCCAAAACCGGCGAGAACAGCAAGAATGTTGGCCTGCACTATTTCAAGAACCAGGATCCGGGCGCTTTCGTCAGCGTTTCGGGCGGCGGCGTCCTGAAGTCCACGCAGCATATGAAGGAAGCCCAGGCTTTCCTGAAGTTCATCACCAGCAAGGCAGGCCAGGCCGTGCTCAAAGACGGTACGTCCTATGAATATGCCGTCGGCAAGGATGCGTCCTCCAACGACAAGCTCACTCCGCTTGCCGATCTCAACGCGCCGAAGGTCGAAGCTTCGACCCTCGACAGCAAGAAGGTCGTGGAGCTGATGACGGCCGCCGGTCTGATCTGATTTTCTGCCGCAGCCTTCCTGCGGCCAAAACTATTGCTTTTGGCTCAAGAAAACCTTAGGGCATGACGAAATCCGGCAACCGCTCTTGAAAGCGGTTGCCTTCCTTTTTCAGCGTGTGAAGGCATTGGCCTTGCTGCAGGACAACAGATTGCTCGCATCCGGCAACGCGGCGCCGGTCGCGCCGAAGGCCGCGCGAATGGTTTTGCTGCGCGGGCGCATGCCGCATGCATCCGTAATGCTTCTCGCCACCGTCGTCGCGATCTTCAGCCTCGTGCCGCTCGGCTTCATCGGCTGGGTAACCTACGATGTCGGCTGGGAAACGGTGAAGGCCCTGGTCTTCCGGCCGCGCGTCGGCGAACTCCTGGTCAATACGGTTCTGCTGGAATCGATCACCATTCCGCTGTCGATCGCCCTTGCCGTGACGCTCGCCTGGCTGACCGAACGGACGGACATCCCTTTCCCGCGGCTCTGGGCCTGGCTTGCAATTGCTCCGCTCGCCGTGCCCGCCTTCGTGCACAGCTATGCCTGGGTCAGCCTCGTTCCCGGCATGCGCGGCCTGCAGAGCGGTGTCTTCGTCTCGGTCATCGCCTATTATCCCTTCCTCTACCTGCCGGTCGCCGCAGCATTGCGCCGTCTCGATCCGGCCATCGAGGATGCCGCAGCCTCTCTGGGCCTCAATCCCTGGCGGGTGTTTTTCCGCGCCGTGCTGCCGCAACTCAGACTCGCCATCTGTGGCGGCTCGCTGCTGATCGCGCTGCATCTGCTGTCGGAGTACGGCCTGTTCGTGATGATCCGGTTCGACACGTTCGCGACTGCCATCGTCGACCAGTTCCAGTCCTCCTACAACAGCCCGGCCTCCAATATGCTCGGCGGCGTGCTCGTCGCCTGCTGTCTTTTTCTGCTCGGCTTCGAGGTGCTGGTGCGCGGCAACGAACGTTATGCCCGCGTCGGTTCCGGCTCGCCGCGTCCGGCGGACCGCCGCCGGCTGGGCTGGTTCGTGGTGCCGGCCGTTTTGCTGCCCATCATCCTGGCGGTGCTGACGCTCGGCGTGCCGTTGGTGACGCTTGGCCGCTGGCTCTATCTCGGCGGCGCCGACATCTGGCGCATCGAAGTCGGTAGCGCTTTTCTGCAGACAATCGTGCTTGCCATTGTCGGCGGCGTGCTGGCGACGATTGCCGCGGCACCGATGGCCTGGCTGTCGGTGCGGGCGCCCGGCCGGTTCCAGCGCGTGCTCGAGGCCTGCCATTATTATGTCGGCTCGCTGCCGGGCGTCGTCGTGGCGCTGGCGCTGGTGACGATCACCGTGCGTCTCGTGCTGCCGCTCTATCAGACCTTCGCCACGCTCATTATCGCCTATGTGATGCTTTTCCTGCCGCGTGCCATGGTCGGGCTGCGTGCCAGCATCGCCCAGGCTCCGGTGGAGCTGGAGCGCGCTGCGATGGGCCTCGGCCGCACGCCGGGCCAGGCGGTACGGCAGATCACCATGCGGCTTGCAGCACCGGGAGCTGCTGCCAGCGTGGCGCTCACCGCACTTGGCATTACCAATGAACTGACGGCGACACTGATGCTGTCGCCCAACGGCGTCGATACGCTGGCGACGAAATTCTGGTCGCTGACCAGCGAGATCGATTACGTCTCGGCTGCACCCTACGCCTTCATGATGGTGGTTCTGTCGCTGCCGCTCACCCTGACACTCTATACCCAATCGAAACGGACCGTCGGCCAATGACGCTGCTTACGATCGAAAACATCAGCAAGCGCTATGGCCCCGTGCAGGCGCTGAAGGATATTTCGCTCGACGTCTCGGCGGGCAGCCGCACCGCCGTCGTCGGCCCGTCCGGTTCGGGCAAGACGACGCTGTTGCGCATCATTGCCGGCTTCGAGCAGCCCGATGTCGGCCGGGTGACGCTGGATGGCGAGGTGCTGGCAGACGGTGCGGCGACAGTACCGGCGCACAAGCGCGGCATCGGCATCGTCTCGCAGGACGGCGCGCTGTTTCCGCACCTGAGCGTTGCCGAGAATATCGGCTTCGGGTTTGAGCGCGGGGCAGCCGATCGCGACCAGCGCATCCTCGATCTGCTCGATATGGTCGAGCTCGACCGCGGCATGCTGGTGCGGCGCCCGCATCAGCTGTCCGGCGGCCAGCAGCAGCGCGTGGCGCTCGCCCGTGCGCTCGGCCGCAAGCCGCGGCTGATGCTGCTTGACGAACCTTTCTCAGCCCTCGATACCGGGCTGCGTGAGAATATGCGCAAGGCGGTGGCGCGCGTGCTGCAGGCGGCCGGCATCACCACCATTCTCGTCACCCATGATCAGGAAGAGGCGCTGACCTTTGCCGATCAGGTGGCGGTGCTCAGGGAAGGACGGCTGATCCAGGCCGGGTCGCCGCAATCATTGTATCTGCATCCGCGCGATCGCGAGACGGCGTTGTTTCTCGGCGATGCCGTGCTGCTTCCCGCCATCATCCGCAACGGTCTTGCCGATTGCGCCCTCGGCCACGTTGCCGTCGAGGGCAGCCGGCAGGGCAAGGCGGAGATCATGCTGCGGCCCGAGCAGATCCGCGTCGTTGCCGATGATAGCGATCGCAGCTATGGCGGCCGTGTCGTCGAGGTGGAATTCGGCGGCGCGGTCTGCACCGTTGCGGTTTCGCTGGACGGCGTTGCCCTGCCGCCGATCCTGATCAAAACCTCGAGCGTTGCGCTGCCGGCGCGAGGCGACCTCGTTCGTCTCGATATCGCAGGCAAGGCGCATGTCTTCGAGAGCTGAGTGAGAGACCCGGAAATCAATTTCGATTGCCGGGATTATGTTTTAGCCGAACTTGCGCACCACTTCTTCCGGCTCGATCCCTTCGAGCCAGCCGCCGGTAAAGCCGGCGCGCTCGAGCCCGAGGCGGAAGACCGGCGATTGGCGCATCAGCTTCCAGATGAAGTCGGAGCGCTCGTTCTCGATCGTCATGACGACAAGACCCTGATCGATGCCGACGGTGCGGTCGTCGACCCAGCCTTCCGGCCGCTTGGTCTTGACCGTCGGATTGAAGCCGCCGGGAAAGCCGCCTTCCAAGAGCAGGTTCGGATAGGTGGTCAGAAGCGCCTTGGTGCCGTCGAGAGCGGCCTGCTTGTCATAGGGCAGGCAGGCGAGGGCCGCCCAGGGCGCAATCGTACCGTCATCGGGGCCGAGCGGGGCGCCGCGGGCGGCATAACCCAGAACCTTCGGCTGGCGGCCGCCGCGCATGCGCCGTGTCGGCGGCGGGCCGTCGCAGGCGGAGAACCCCCAGATATTCCTGTTATAGCCGACGAACTGGCCGGGATTGCGCTCGGCATAATCACGCTGGACATTGATGACAACCTGCGTGTTGCGGAAATAATCCCAGTTCCGCTCCGCCATCGGCTTGTCCCGAATGCCGCGGAAATCGATCCAGGCGTGCGAGAAGAGATGGATGAACAGCGGCCCGGCATAGAGATAGGACTGTTCGCCGTGCAGCATCCAGGAATAGCTTGACGTAAAGGCGTCGTAGCATGACTGCGGGATGGGGTGCGTCGGCGACCCGAGCGCCAGCGCATAGAGGATGATCGCCTCGTCGAAGCCGTGATAGCGCCAGCGCAGGAAGCCGGAAGAGGGCTTCCAGCCCATGGCAATGGTGTCGCCCTTGTTCAGTGCCCAGCGCCAGTCGACGCGCTCGTAGATGAAGGTGGCGAGTTCCCGGATTTCGGTTTCCGTCTCGTCGTCTTCGCGATTGAAATATTGCGCTGCCGTCAGGATGCCGGCGACGAGCAGCGCCGTATCGATGGTCGAAAGCTCGCTGTTCCAGGCGCGGTGGCCGGTATCCATGTGCAGGAAGTGGTAGAAGAAGCCGCGGTGGCCGGTCGCGTGGCGCTCTTCGCCCTGGCGCGCTTCGGCAAAGAAACGCAGCGTATTGACCGTGCGCTCGGCTGCTTCCTTTCGGCTGATCCAGGAGCGCTCGACACCGACGGGATAGGAGGAGAGCGCAAAGCCGACGGCTGCGATGCTCGCCGGCACGCCGCCGATCGAGGTATCGGCCACCAGGCCATTTTCGGGGTTGGAGTATTTCAGAAAGTACTTGAATGCCGAATGCTGCAGCCTGTCGACCAGTGCTGCATCAATGTCTTCAATCCGTTGCAGCATAGGCTCCTACCCAACTGTTGCATCGCCCCATGCTCAACATGGTGGCCGTCCCCGGGCAAATCAAACCTTTTTGATTCGTAGGGATAAGAGAACACAAATGGGCGGAACTGGTCGTTAATAATTATTGGTGAAATAATATCTAGCAGAAGTCATATAAGCGCTGCAGCAAAAAAGCCACGCCCGCTCCGGGCCGGCACAGGTTATTTTCCCGCAATACTTGTTCTCTCCGGCGCGCCTTGAAGACGGCCGACGAAGCCTTGGGGCGCTACCGTCCGACTGCATAGGCCTGCATCAGGCGTGGGGTCGCTGCGGCGCGCATCAGTCCGTCGGCATCGCGCCGCGCCGCGGTCAGCCGGCCGATCGTCCATTCTTCGGCCACCGTCAGCTTGTGGCCCCTGCGGGCGAGCGCCGCGAGCACATCGGTGCCGAAATTCGCTTCCACCATCAGGCTGCCGGGCTCGCGGGTGCGGGGATAGAAGGAGCTCGGGAAATGCGACGTGTGGAAGAGCGGCTGGTCGATCGCCGCCTGCAGGTTCAGTCTATGGTGCGCATACCGCAGGAAGAAAGAGAGCTGCCATTGCTCCTGCTGGTCGCCGCCCGGCGTGCCGAAGGCAAGCGTCGGACGGCCCTCGTAGAGGCCGAGCGAAGGCGTCAGCGTCGTGCGCGGCCGTTTGCCCGGGGCAAGCGAGGTCGGCAGGCCTGATTTCAGCCAGAACATCTGGGCGCGGGAATTCAGGCAGAAGCCGAGGCCGGGCACGGTCGGCGAAGACTGCAGCCAGCCGCCGGAGGGCGTGACGGAGACCATGTTGCCGTCGCGGTCGATCACGTCGATATGGACGGTGTCGCCACGCTTTTCGGAAAGATGCGCCATGGTCGGCTCGTAGACGGTGCCGGTCCTGGAATCTTCGCCGAGCATCTTCATCGTCAGATCATGCTGCGCCTCGAAGCCGGGCACGATACCGGGGCGAAGATCGAAGCTGGCATCCGCACCGACGAGTTTGCGGCGCTCGACGGCATAGGTCTCTGATAGTAGATGCGCGACTGGTACCTCGGAAAAATCCGGATCTCCGTAATAAACCTCGCGGTCGGCGAAGGCGAGCTTCATTGCCTCGGCGACGGTATGGACGAAATCGGCGCCGGCCGGGTCCATCGCGGCGAGATCGAAACCCTTGAGGATCGACAGGGTCTGCAGGAAGACCGGACCCTGGCCCCAGGGGCCGGTCTTGGCAATCGTCCAGCCGTGATAGTCATAGGTCAGCGGCGCCTCGATCGTCGCCGACCAACTCGCCATGTCGTTTGCAGTCAGCAAGCCCTTGTGGCGGCTGCCGCTCTCATCCATCACCTCGGCAGTCTTGAGATAGTCGTCGATCGTCTCGGCGATGAAGCCGCGATAGAAGGCGTCGCGGGCCGCTTCCACCTGCGCTTCCCGGCCGCGTTTCGTCTCGGCTTCGGCAATGACACGCTTCCAGGTTTCGGCAAGCACCGGGTTCTTGAAATTGGCATGCGCCGCGGGGACGCTGCCGCCGGGCAGCCAGGTCTCGTAAGAGGTCGGCCATTCCTTCTCGAAGAAAGACGCCAGCCCTTTGATGGTGGCGGAAACACTAGGCAGCAGGGGATGGCCGCGCTCGGCATAGTAAATCGCCGGTTCCAGCACCTCGCGCACGCTCATCGAGCCATAATCGCGCAGCATCAGCATCCAGCCGTCGAAGGAGCCGGGGATGACTGACGCAAGCAGCCCATCGCCGGGAATGAGTGTCAGGCCTTCCCCAGTATAGTGCTCGATGGTGGCGCCGGCGGGTGCCGGTCCCTGCGCGCAGATGACCTCGACCTTGTCCTTCCTCTTCGAATAGATCACCGCCGGCAGGTCGCCGCCCGGGCCGCAGAGATGCGGCTCGACGATCTGCAGCACGAACCCCGCTGCCACTGCGGCATCGAAGGCGTTGCCGCCCTTTTCGAGAATGCTCATGCCGACCGCCGAGGCGATCCAGTGTGTCGAGGTGACGACACCGAACGTGCCGAGGATTTCTGGACGGGTCGTGAATGCGGTCATGCGGAATGTCCTTTCCGGGAAATCAGATCTCGTTCGGATCGGTCGAAGCTCAGGCGCGCGCGGAGAGGAAGACCTGCGGCTCGAAGGCAAAGTCCTTGTCGAAGGGATAGGTCGGATGCTGCTTGCGCAGCCGCGGCAAGCGCTCGACGAACTGGTCGACGACCCCGGTCGACAGCGCCATCAGGTTCGGATTGGCGATCGGCGCCAATTCCGGCGAGAGATAGCCCGACTTGACGACAATAATCCTTGCCTTGTGCGGATCGAGGCCGAGCCGGGTGAAATCGACGATATTGTGATAGGGCCGGCGTTTGGCGCAGAGCACGAGATCGATGCCGCCGGTGGAAACCACTGCCTGGCGGTCGGTCGGATCTGCGGTCTCGTGCAGGAATTTGACCGTGAAGCGGGCGGTAACCGGCTTGCTGCCCTTGGTGTCGAGCGAGGCGCCGACGCCGAGCTCCCGTTCCGCGCCGATGCCGGCGGCATAACAGGCCTCGGTCGCCGCCTTGTCGGTGATGCCGGCGAAGATGACGCCGGCAGCACCCCTGGCGATCAGTTCGGCCAGCACATCGGCCCGGTCCCCGACGCCGCCGCCTGTGGGGTTGTCGCCGGATTCGGCAAGCACCACCGGGCCGGTCGGGCTTGCGATGGCTCTCGCGACACATTCCTCGACCGAGCCGGTTTCACAGCCGAAGACGAAATCTTCGCGCGCATCCCAATAGGCCTTGCCGAGACGTTTGGCCTCGCGCGTGAGCACGGCGCGGTCGGTGCCGGTCAGGATGGCGGCGGCCGTGGCACGCGGTTCGTCGGCCCAGACATAACCGACCATCAACGATGCATCCCAGATGCCGTCGATCGCATCGATGCCAGGCAGAAGCGCATAGAGGCTCTTAGCCGGCTCATCGACGGTGCTGGTGCGCTCGCCTGGTAGTACGACCGGGATCGGTGCCCAGAGGACGACCGGCCTCTCGCCGGTTTTCAGGCTCTTGACCAGCATGGAGACCGAGCGGCGCATCGTCTCCTCGACATCGATATGCGGCGCGGTGCGATAGGTTGAATAGATGTCGAGCGCATCGATGATGCGCTGGGTGACGTTGCCGTGCAGGTCATAGCTGGCCGAAACGGTGCAATCCTCGCCGACCAGCGCCCGGGCCGCGCTGATCCAGTCGCCCTCGGCATCCTCCATGCCCTCGACATACATGGCGCCGTGCATGGCGAGATAGAGGCCGTCGAGCGGCAGCAGCGGCTTCAGGCGCTCGAGGAATTCACCCTTGAAAGCCTCGTAGGTGGCGCGCGCAACCGGCCCGCCGGCGATGGCGCGGGCATGGATCGTCGGCAGGAACTCGGCATCGTAATCCTTGAGGAAGGCGAAGTAGGGTGATGCCAGCAGGGCGTCCCCACGCACCACGCGGAAATCCTTCTCCTCGTTGAGGACGGGGTTGTATGTGCTGCATTCGATATGAATGCCACCGACGGCGATGCGCATGAGGAACCTCGGTTGGTGTTGGGAGCAATCAGGACGTTATGGGGCTGGCACCCCCGGTTCGAGCACCGGCGTCGACGCGCTGGGTGCGGATCGGTGTCGCTCGATGGAGTTGGTGCTGCGATAAACTGACCATTCGAGATCCGATCCGAAGACGCGTCCTTTTGCTCCGACAATAAGTTTACAAACGAACCAATCAACCAAAATAAATTACAATTTAAAGCCGACGTCGAGGTGGAAGATGCCGATATCGGTGAGCCTCCGGCCGACTCGGTTTTTTCCGTCGGATGCCGCGGCCCGATTGCTGCCGACAAAGCAGTCGCGTCGCCATAAGAAAAAATCCCACTTCGGATTCCCGAAATTCCCTCGCTTCGTGAGGTCGGCGAAGCATTTGCTGCTGCATCAGGATTTCAAGATGCAATCTGGATTCGGAGAAGCAGGAGTTTCGGAGCCGATATGGTCCCTTGCCGTGCCTGGCACAAAGGCGCCTATCGCGGCGCTATGCAAACATTTAATTTTCTGGGAAAAACTGGAGCGGGCGAAGGGATTCGAACCCTCGACCCCAACCTTGGCAAGGTTGTGCTCTACCCCTGAGCTACACCCGCTCAATCCGCATCGGTCCGGGGTAGTTGTTGGACCGTGGGCGCCGCCTTGTGGCGACGGGCGCTATATGGCCTAACGGATTTTCAAATGCAACAGGGAAATGACG
Source organism: Rhizobium binxianense (assembly GCF_028994275.1). NCBI lineage: Bacteria > Pseudomonadati > Pseudomonadota > Alphaproteobacteria > Hyphomicrobiales > Rhizobiaceae > Rhizobium > Rhizobium binxianense. The sequence continues at coordinate 3,971,750 of NZ_CP118713.1, read as the reverse complement.
AAGAGGCGAAGAAAAATTCTGCTGCGCGCAGAGGCCGAGTGAAAAGGCCGCAAATGTGGGGGTAGAGCGTCGGTGGCGAAGATTGCCAAATGACGTGGGCGGACTTAATCAGGGGCCTCGACTTTTCCCTCCTGCAATGGATTGCCCGATGCCCGAAAATACCCCGAAGACAAGAGACGAATTGTTTGCCTTTCTCGACGGGCTCGGCATTGCCCACAAGACGGTCGATCATGCGCCTGTCTTCACCGTGGCCGAATCGGTTGCTCTGCGCGACGAGATCCCCGGCGGGCATACCAAGAACCTCTTCGTCAAGGACAAGAAGGACAGGTATTTCCTGCTGACCGTGGAGGAAAATGCCGAGGTCGACCTCAAGCAGGTGCATAATTTGATCGGCGGGTCCGGCCGGGTCTCCTTCGGCAGGGCAGAGAAGCTGATGGAATATCTCGGTGTCGTTCCAGGAGCGGTCACCGCCTTCGGCGCGATCAACGATACGGCAGGGAATGTCACATTCGTGCTCGATGCCGATCTGATGGGCGAGGAGATCGTCAACTGCCATCCGCTTTCCAATGATGCGACGACCTCGGTTGCGAGCAGTGATCTCATCCGTTTCATGGAAGCGACCGGACACAAGCCGCTTGTCTTGAAAGTGACGTCCTGACATACGATTTTAGCGCTAAAGCGCGTGAGGATCTTTTCAGTTCGCTTGCCGCGCTTTAGCCTTTGGTTTTGTGCATGTCTTTATCGCAAAACCGCTACACTTTTGCGCGACATGCTTTAGCAAAGACGCCGGCAGGATCGGCGCGGCGGGAGACACCTATGAGCGGCAGCGACAACCCCTATAACGGTTCCTTCGGAAATCAAATGACGGCGACGACAAGCTTCGGCGCAGCGCCGGCACCCGCGGCTGCGGCCGGCAGCTACATCACGGACACGACGACGGCGAATTTCGGCAAGGACGTCATCGAGGAATCGCGCAAGCAGCCGGTGCTGGTCGATTTCTGGGCGCCTTGGTGCGGCCCGTGCAAGCAGCTGACGCCGGTATTGGAAAAAGTGGTCAATGAAGCCAAGGGCCGTGTCAGGCTGGTCAAGATGAACATCGATGACCATCCCTCGATCGCCGGCCAGCTCGGTATCCAATCGATTCCCGCCGTTATCGCCTTCGTCAACGGCCGCCCCGCCGACGGCTTCATGGGTGCAGTGCCGGAAAGCCAGATCAGCCAGTTCATCGACCGTATCGCCGGCCCGGCCGGCGCCGACGAGGCGGCCGAGATCGAAGCCGTGCTGACCGAAGCGGCAGAATTGCTGGCCGCCGGCAATATCAACGAGGCGGCCCAGCTCTACGGCGCGGTGATGCAGGCCGATCCCGAGAACGCCAAGGCGCTGGCCGGCATGGCCGAATGCATGATCGCCGCAAACCAGCATGAGCGGGCGCGCCAGGTGCTGAGCGAGCTGCCGGAAGAGCTTTCGAAAGACGCCGGCATCCAGGCGGTGCTGAAGAAGCTCGAACAGATCGAGGAAGCGCGCAAGCTCGGCGATCCCGTTGCGCTCGAACGCGACCTGGTTGCCAATCCCGACGACCACGAGGCGCGGCTGAAGCTCGCCAAGATCCTCAATGTCGAAGGCCGGCGCGACGAAGCGGCCGAGCACCTGCTGCTGATCATGCGCAAGGACCGCGCCTTCGACGATGACGGCGCCCGCCGCCAGCTGCTGCAGTTCTTCGAGGTCTGGGGGTTCAAGGATCCGGCGACGGTTTCCGCCCGGCGCAAGCTTTCGGCGATGCTGTTCTCCTAAGTTTAGGAGATCTGCCCTTGCGTTTTCGGGCGGGGGCACCACATTCTCGTCAGAACGGGCATGCCCGTTTACAAGAATGCGGGACGGTTTCATGCAAGTCGGTAATGCCAGATACCTGAAGCCGGGCGATCTGCCTGATACGATCGCTGTCTTCCCCCTGACCGGTGCCCTCCTTCTGCCGGCCGGGCAGCTTCCGCTCAACATTTTCGAGCCGCGTTATCTGGCGATGCTGGATGCGGCGCTGACCGGAAACCGGCTGATCGGCATGGTGCAGCCGGCGCTCGGCGAACACGAGGACAAGGGCGGCGAGCCCAGCCTTGCCGCCGTCGGCTGCCTTGGCCGCATCACCTCCTTCGCCGAGACCGGCGACGGGCGCTATATCGTCTCGCTGACGGGCGTCTGCCGCTTTCGGCTGCTGGAGGAGAAGACGACCAGCGATCCGTTCCGCACCTTCCGTATCGCCCCGTTCATCGCCGATCTCTCGGCTGCGAACGAGGAGGAGGCGGTCGACCGCGCAGCACTTCTGACCGCCTTCAAAGCCTATCTCGATGCCAACAAGCTGGAGGCCGACTGGGAAAGCGTCGAGCGGGCGAGCAATCTGACGCTCGTCAATTCGCTGGCGATGATGTCGCCGTTCGGGCCGGCTGAAAAACAGGCGCTGCTGGAGGCGCCCGATTTGAAGACGCGGGCCGAAACGCTGATCGCCATCACCGAGATCGTGCTGGCGCGGGTCTTCGGTGACTCCGACACGGTTCTGCAGTAGGTTTCGGCCATGGACGAAAAACTCAGCCGCGTCGATCCGAAACTGCTCGAACTCCTGGTCTGCCCGCTCTCCAAGGGGCGGCTTTCCTATGATCGCGAACACAATGAACTCGTTTCGGAAAAGGCGCAGCTCGCTTATCCGATCCGCGACGGCATTCCGATCATGCTGGTGTCCGAAGCCCGCCGCCTCGACGAATAGTAGCGCCTCTCACCAGAGCATTTTCGTTTTTTCTTTGAATCACGAAAATGCTCTATCTCTTTGTTTTCACGCAATTCGCGGCAAAAGCGCTTCGCGCTTTGCCTGGACCGCTGCCCACTTTTGCTGGAATTGCTCTAGCGTCTTTAAATCGTCTCCCCAGCCAGCAAGCGCGGGTTGTCCTTGGCCGTCGTGCCAGCCGCTTGGCCGATGAAGAAGGATTTGAGGCGCGGCAGCCGGTCGACGATGCCGAGGCCGATGTCGCGGGCGATGCGGATTGGCGTCGCGTCGTTGGAAAACAGCCGGTTCAAAACGTCGGTCGTCATGCCCATGCGGAACGTGTCGAAGCGCCGCCAGGTCTGGTAACGCTCGAGAATGTTGATCGAGCCGATATCGAGGCCGAGGCGATCAGCCTCGACAATCGTTTCGGCGAGCGCCGCCACGTCCTTGAAGCCGAGATTGAGGCCCTGCCCGGAAATCGGGTGAATGCCGTGGGCGGCGTCGCCGGCCAGGGCAAAACGCGGTGCGACGAAGGCGCGGGCCAGCGTCAGGCCGAGCGGAAAGGCGCGCTTGTCGCCGATGACCTTCAGCGTGCCGAGCTTGTGGCCGAAGCGGCGTTCGAGCTCTTCCTCGAAGACCAGATCGTCGGCGGCGACCAGCCGCTCGGCATCATGCGTCCGCTCCGTCCAGACCAGTGAGGAGCGATTGTTCTTGAGCGGCAGGATGGCAAAAGGGCCGGCCGGCAGAAAATGTTCCTCGGCGCAGCCGTCATGCGGCCGCTCGTGTTCGACCGTTGCAACGATGCCGGACTGGCCGTAGTCCCAGGTGACGGTCTTGATGCCGGCGAGATCGCGCAGCGTCGAGCGCACGCCGTCGCAGGCAACCAGCAGCCGGCTCTCCAGCGCGCTGCCGTCCGAAAGCGTGACGGTGACATGGGTGTCGTGGGTCTTCAGCTCGGTGGCGCCAAGCCCGTGGCGGATGTCGATGCCGAGCCGCTCGCAGACGCCGCGCAGCGCTGCGACCATCGCAACATTCGGGATCATGTGGGCGAAGGGCCGGCCCTCGGCCACTTCGCCGTCGAAGGTCAGAAACACCGGCCGCACCGGATCGGAGGTCTTGGAGTCGGTGACGATCATTTTGGTGATCGGCTGGGCTTCCGGCTCGATTTCGTTCCATATGCCGAAGACCTCGAGCATTTTCGCTGCCGCAGCGATGACGGCGGAAGCGCGCGTATCTTTTTTCCAGACATGCTCGGGGGCCGCCTCGACGACGGCGACATTCAGATGGGGGGCTGCCTGTTTGACCGCGACGGCAGCGGAAAGGCCGACATAGCCCCCGCCCACAACCAGCATGTCCAGCATCGCGCCGCTCCCGTACCTTGTGCCTCAGATGTGATCTATATAGATCATCGCAACTTCACTTCCTACCGCCGGGAGGCATACAAAATGACGCGCGAGACATCAGGGCCTTCGGCAATGGAGACGCTGCTTTCGACGCTCGACCTTGAGCCGATCGAGGTCGATATCTTCCGGGGGCGCAGCCCGCAGGCCGGCTGGCAGCGGGTCTTCGGCGGCCAGGTGATCGGCCAGGCGCTGATGGCAGCGCAACGCACCATCGAGGGCGAGCGTTTCGTGCATTCGCTGCATGCCTATTTCATGCGCCCCGGCGATCCCTCGGTGCCGATCATCTATCAGGCGGAGCGGATCCGCGACGGATCGAGCTTCAACACGCGGCGTGTCGTTGCCATCCAGCATGGCAGAGCAATCTTCGCGCTGTCGGCTTCCTTCCAGATCGAGGAGCCGGGCTTCGACCACCAGATCGCAATGCCCGAAGTCCAGATGCCGGAGGCGCTGCTCGGCGAACAGCAGATCAAGGAGCAATATCTCACGCATGCGCCGGAGGCGATCCGAAAATATTGGCAGCGCGAGCGGCCGATCGAGATTCGTCCCGTCTCGCTGACGCATTATTTTTCCGACAAGAAGCTCGACCCCAAACAGGACGTCTGGGTGCGCGCCACCGGCCCGGTTCCGGACGACCGGCTCTATCAGGCGGCAGTCCTTGCCTATCTCTCGGATATGACGCTGCTTGACACCTCGCTCTATGCACACGGCACGTCGATCTTCGACCAGAGCCTGCAGGTGGCGAGCCTCGATCATTCCATGTGGTTCCACAGACCCTGCAAACTCGACGACTGGTTGCTCTATACGCAGGACAGCCCGTCGGCTTCGGGCGCCAGAGGGCTGACCCGGGGCAGTCTCTTTACCCGATCGGGTGAGCTGATCGCCTCTGTCGCGCAGGAGGGTTTGATTCGGAAAAAGGCAAATGAATAAATAATGTGCATCTTTGAAAATTTGCGCTTTATTTGTGCGCTTATTGGCCGATCATTTGCCTGTTTATTGGCATAAATTAATATAATTGTTATTTTTCAATAAGTTATATCTCATCACGAATCTGGCACGTCCTTTGAATGTATATCGCCGGTCGCTGTTCAGGAACGTCAGCGGCAAGGAGAGTCGGCTCCGTGCCGAGGATAACGAAGGATGGGAAACCAGATGAAAATTGTGATGGCTATTATCAAGCCGTTCAAGCTCGATGAGGTCCGCGAAGCTCTTACGGCGATCGGCATTCAGGGGCTGACCGTGACCGAAGTGAAGGGCTATGGCCGCCAGAAGGGGCACACCGAAATCTATCGCGGCACCGAATATGCGGTCAGCTTCCTGCCGAAGCTCAAGATCGAAATCGCGGTTGCATCGGAACTCGTCGACAGGGCCGTCGAAGCCATCGCAGCCTCGGCCAAGACCGGCCAGATCGGCGACGGCAAGATTTTCGTCTATTCGATCGACCATGCCGTACGCATCCGTACGGGCGAAACCGATTCAGAAGCGCTGTAAGCGGCAGATCAAGGAGCCTTTTCCAATGTCAATTTCGAAGTTTTCTTCCAGCTTTGCGCTGATTGGCGCAGCAACGGCCGCGCTTCTGGCGCCGGCTGTCGCTTTCGCGCAAGAAGCAGCGCCAGCCGCTGCCGCTGCTGCTCCTGCCTTCACCATGGACAAGGGTGACAATACCTGGATGCTCGTCTCCTCGGCGCTCGTCCTGCTGATGACCATCCCCGGCCTTGCGCTTTTCTACGGCGGTCTCGTCCGCGCCAAGAACATGCTCTCGGTGCTGATGCAGGTCTTCATGATCACGGCCGTCGTGGCGCTGATCTGGGTGACCTATGGCTATTCGCTCGCCTTCACCGACGGCGGCTCGCTGAACAGCTTCGTCGGCGGCTTCTCCAAGGCGTTCCTCGCCGGCGTCAACACGTCGTCGCTCGCCGAAACCTTCTCGAAGGGCGTCGCCATTCCGGAATACACCTTCATCGTGTTCCAGATGACCTTTGCCTGCATCACGCCCGGCCTGATCGTCGGCGCATTCGCCGAACGCGTCAAGTTCTCGGCCGTCATGCTCTTCGTCGTACTCTGGGTCACCTTCATCTACTTCCCGATGGCGCACATGGTCTGGTTCTGGGGCGGCCCGAGCTCCTACACCTCGCCGGCCGGCCTGATCTTCTCCTACGGCGCAATCGACTTCGCCGGCGGCACGGTCGTTCACATCAATGCCGGTATCGCCGGCCTCGTCGGCGCCATCATGCTCGGCAAGCGCACGGGCTATAAGAAGGAAATCATGGCTCCGCACTCGATGACGCTGACCATGGTCGGTGCCTCGCTGCTCTGGGTCGGCTGGTTCGGCTTCAACGCCGGCTCCAACCTCGAAGCCAATGCCTATGCCTCGCTTGCCTTTATCAACACCTTCGTCGCAACGGCTGCCGCCGCTGTGTCCTGGTGCATCGTCGAAACCCTCACCCGCGGCAAGGCTTCGATGCTGGGTGGTGCTTCCGGCGCCGTCGCCGGTCTCGTTGCGATCACCCCGGCGGCAGGTTTTGCCGGCCCGATGGGCTCGATCGTTCTCGGCCTTATCGTCTCGCCGGTCTGCTACTTCTTCGTCGACGTCGTGAAGAACAAGTTCAACTACGACGACAGCCTTGACGTCTTCGGCGTGCATTGCGTCGGCGGTATCCTCGGCGCGCTCGGCACCGGTATCCTCGTCAATCCGGCGCTCGGCGGTGCAGGCATCGTCGATTATTCCACAGCCGATTTTGCTGCCTCCTATGCCGGCACGGCAACCCAGGTCCTGGCCCAGGCCAAGGGCGTGCTGACGACGCTGCTGTGGTCGGGCATCGGCTCGGCGATCCTCTACAAGATCGTCGACGTTGTCATCGGCCTGCGCGTCACCGTCGAAGCCGAGCGCGAAGGTCTCGACCTTTCGACCCACGGCGAAGCCGCTTACCACTCTTCCTGATCACAGGGTTTGCGGCGCCCGGCAGAAGGGCGCCGCTGCACAGCCCGTCGCGGCCTATCTAGAGCTTTTCCGGGTTAGACCCGGAAAAGCTGCCATAGACCGCATTTGGCCCGGACCTTCCAAGGTTCGGGCCTTTTTTCATTTGCCTGCTCGGAATGCACGTCCAGGGATGCATGGTTAACATCGCTTTAACCCGGCTCTGATTAGGTAGAGCGGACGCATTTTGGCAAGGCGAAGCTTCGGTGATTCGCCTGCCCTCAGGCATTGGACGGGTTAGACACATGGCAAGAAGCACGTCGCCGGCGATGGATGGCCGTCCGGATCGGTTCTCCTTCTCGGCATTTATGCTGCGGCAGATCCAGGCGCTCATCGGCTTTGCGATCTTTCTGCTGCTGGCACTCTGCGTCGCGGCGCTGGCGACATGGAATGTCGCCGATCCGAGCTATTCCTATGCCACCGCCAACCTGCCGACGAATATCCTCGGTTACAGCGGGGCTGCCTTTGCCGATATCGTCATGCAGTTCCTCGGCCTCGCCAGCGTCGTTTCGATGCTGCCGATCGTCGCCTGGGCGCTGACGCTGATCTCGGGCCGCCGCTTCAGCCGTATCCCCGCCCGTGCCGGCGCCTGGCTTGCCGGCTCGGTGCTTTCCTCCGCCGTCATCGGCTGCTTTCCGCCGCCGCTCACCTGGCCGATCCCGAACGGCATCGGCGGCGTCGTCGGCGATATGATCCTGCGTTTTCCCGCACTCTTCGTCGGCACCTATCCCACCGGCACTTTTGCCATGGTCGTCGGCTGCATCTTTGCAGCACCCACCGCCTGGATGATGCTCTTTGCGTCGGGTCTCGTCGGCCGCAGCGAAGCCGAGGAAGAGACCGAGGAAGATTACGTCGGCACAACAAGCAAGGCCCGCGTCGTCGGAGATGAGGACGAGGACGACGAGTCGCGCTGGGTCGCTCTCAGCGGTGCGATGACGCATGCCTGGTACATGAGCCAGGGCCGGCTGCGCCGGCTCTTCGGCATGGGGCCGCGCAAGCGCCGCCAGGGCGATTTCGAATCACCCTATGATTTCAACGATGACGAGTTCGGCACGCTGAACGAACCGGTGCGCGCCAAGGCGCCGACTGTCCGCGGCGAGCGCATGGAACCGTCGATGGAGCCATCGATCGGGGCAAGGGCGACGTCACCGCGGCGCATCGTATCCGCGCCGTCGCTTTCCGTCGATGACGACGACGACGACGACGATCTGCCCTTCGATGCCGACATGCCGCCGCGCCCGGCCGATATCCTCCCCGACGATGATGACGACGACTGGATGATCCGCGCACCGGCCAAGGCGGCCGGCAAGCCGGAACCGCGCGTCGTTCCCGTGGTCGCGCGTCCGAAGCCCAGCGCCCGCATCGAGCGGGAGGCGCAGGGCTCATTCATTCGTCCCGAGGGTTTCCAGCTTCCCTCGATGCATCTGCTCGCCGAACCGAAAAATGTCGTGCGCGACTCCACGCTTTCGGCCGATGCGCTGGAGCAGAACGCCCGGATGCTCGAAGGCGTGCTCGAAGATTTCGGCGTCAAGGGCGAGATCATCCATGTCCGCCCCGGTCCCGTCGTCACGCTTTACGAACTGGAGCCGGCCCCCGGCATCAAGTCGTCGCGCGTCATCGGTCTTGCCGATGATATCGCCCGCTCGATGAGCGCCATTGCCGCCCGCGTTGCCGTCGTGCCCGGCCGCAACGCGATCGGCATCGAATTGCCGAACCAGACGCGCGAAACCGTCTACCTGCGTGAACTCATCGCCTCCCGGGATTTCGAAGGCAGCAAGGCGAAGCTCGCCATGGCGCTCGGCAAGACGATCGGCGGCGAAGCCGTCATCGCCGACCTTGCCAAGATGCCGCATCTGCTCGTCGCCGGCACCACCGGCTCGGGCAAGTCGGTCGCCATCAACACCATGATCCTGTCGCTGCTTTACCGCATGACGCCGGAACAGTGCCGGCTGATCATGATCGACCCGAAGATGCTCGAACTCTCCGTCTATGACGGCATCCCGCATCTGCTCTCGCCTGTCGTCACCGATCCGAAGAAGGCGGTCGTCGCGCTCAAATGGACCGTGCGCGAGATGGAAGAGCGCTACAAGAAGATGTCGAAGATCGGCGTGCGCAACATTGACGGCTTCAACAGCCGCGTCGAGCAGGCCTTGTCGAAGGGCGAGGCGATCTCGCGCACGGTGCAGACCGGCTTCGACCGCCATACCGGCGAGGCAATGTACGAGACCGAAGAATTCGACCTCAGGCCGATGCCCTATATCGTCGTCATCATCGACGAGATGGCCGACCTGATGATGGTTGCTGGCAAGGATATCGAAGGCGCCGTGCAGCGTCTGGCGCAGATGGCGCGCGCCGCCGGCATCCATGTGATCATGGCGACCCAGCGCCCGTCGGTCGACGTCATCACCGGCACGATCAAGGCGAACTTCCCGACCCGCATTTCCTTCCAGGTGACCTCGAAGATCGACAGCCGCACCATTCTCGGCGAACAGGGCGCCGAACAGCTGCTCGGCATGGGCGACATGCTCTACATGGCGGGCGGCGGGCGTATCCAGCGCGTCCACGGTCCGTTCGTTTCGGATGTCGAGGTGGAAGAGATCGTCTCCTATCTCAAGACCCAGGGCTCGCCGCAATATCTCGATGCGATCACCGCCGATGACGACGAGGATGGCGATTACGCCGGCGGTGGGGGCGGCCCGGCCGGCACATCAAACCTTTCGGATTCGGAAGATCCTTACGATCAGGCCGTCGCCATCGTGCTGCGTGACGGCAAGGCCTCGACCTCCTACGTCCAGCGCCGGCTCGGCATCGGCTACAACCGGGCCGCCTCGCTGATCGAGCGGATGGAGAAGGAAGGCATCATCGGGCCGGCCAACCATGCCGGCAAACGCGAAATTCTCGTTCCCACCGAAGGCGACATCCTCGACCGCTGAAATAATCGGCATATATTTCCGATAGGGCCGCTTTTGCGGAAACCTGACGGCATCGAAGCCGTTACCTCTGGCGGGCCGATCGCAACGCCTTGAAGACGCCGCCTTTCGGCAGCATGCAGATCGCATAAAGGAGATTTAGATGAGTCACTCCGATACCTTCCTCTCCGGTCTGGCGATGACGCGCCGCGATCTGCTCGGCGCCTTTGCCGTCGCTGCGATGGCGAGCGCCATTCCCCTCGGTGCTTACGCGCAGGCGGCAGCCCCCGCCTCCGGCACCGCGCAGGCGATCGCCGATCATTTCTCCGGCGTCACGACGATGCAGGGCGAATTCGTGCAGTTCGGCCCGCGCGGCGAGCAGACCGGCGGCAAGTTCTTCATCCAGCGTCCCGGCAAGCTGCGCTTCAACTATGACGACCCGTCGCCGATGCGGGTGATCGCCGACGGCAAAAACGTCGCCATCGGCAATACGAAACTGAAAACCTGGGATCTCTATCCGCTCTCCAAGACGCCGCTCAGCCTGCTGCTCGCGCAGCATATCGACCTGTCGGCCGGCATGGTGAAGGGCGTGAAGGAAGAGTCCGACCTGACGACGATCGCGCTCGGCAACAATACGGTGTTCGGCAACTCGACCATCACCATGATGTTCGACCCGAAGACCTACGACCTGCGTCAGTGGACGATCACCGACAATCAGGGCAAGGACACGTCGGTGATGATCTTCAACGTCAAGACAGGCGTGCAGTTCGACGATCGCGTGTTCCGCGTGCCCTATGAGACCATTCCGGGCACGCCTCAGTCCCGCGACTGAGCTTTTCGGTTGATCACCGGCCGCTCTTGCACGCGACCGGTTCCCTCGCGTCCGCCTTTGTTTTAAAGCCCTTTCATGAAAGCGTGAGAGGGTATGGGGCATGAGCTTTTCGATCACCACCTGGAACATCAATTCGGTGCGGCTGCGCATGCCGATCGTCGAGCAGCTCGTACTTAAGCACAGGCCGGATATTCTCTGCCTGCAGGAAACCAAGGTGCCGAACGAGCTGTTTCCGGCGGCACCTCTGCGGGCGATGGGCTACGACCACATCATCATCCACGGCCAGAAAGGCTATCACGGCGTGGCGATTGCCTCACGCCTTCCGCTGACGGAAGATCACCGGCAGGATTATTGCGGGGTCGGCGATGCCCGCCACATCTCGGCGATCGTCGAGCGCGGCAATCGTCGTATCCGGCTGCATAATTTCTACGTTCCGGCCGGCGGCGACGAGCCGGATCGTACGATCAATCCGAAATTCGGCCACAAGCTCGATTTCATCGAGGAGATGAAGCAGCTGAAAGCCAATGGCGAGGCGAATACGTCGGCGATCCTTGTCGGCGACCTGAACATCGCGCCGCTCGAGCATGATGTCTGGTCGCACAAGCAGCTCTTGAAGATCGTCAGCCATACGCCCGTCGAGACCGACGGGCTGCTCGAGGTGATGAAGCGCGGCGGCTGGCACGATCTGATGCGCCAGCATGTGCCGGAAAGCGAAAAGCTCTATACCTGGTGGAGCTACCGCGCCAAGGACTGGGAGGCTGCCGATCGCGGCCGTCGTCTCGACCACATCTGGTCGTCACCGGATCTCGGGCCGCATCTCAAGCGCATCGAAATCCTCAAGGAGGCGCGCGGCTGGGACCGCCCTTCCGACCACGTGCCGGTGACGGCACATTTCGATTTCTGATGCAGCGCTCTAACGCGGATCAGCTGAAGCGGTAGAACTGGCTTGCGGCCTTTGCCGCAAGTTCGGCGAGATTGTCGCGGATGCGGTTCTCGATCAGCCGGGCGGCGTCCGGATATTCTTCGATCAGCCGGTGGAAGAGGGCACGGGTGATGCGGATGATGCTGGTGTCTTCGCGCGCTACCGCGGTGAACTTGCGCTCTACGAGCGTCACCAGCGCCAGCTCGGAAACCAGGGTTCCGGGACCGGCGATCCCCTCTGTCCTCTGCATGCCGTCGCTGCTCGTCGCGCTCAGCTCCAGGCTGCCGCTGAGGATGACATAGGCACTCTCGGCGGGTGAGCCCTGGCGAAACAGCATCTGGCCGGCAGCGATCATGCGCCGGTCGGCGCCGAAGGCGATCAAGCGCAGCTGATCCTCGCTCATGTCCTTGAACAGAGGAAGCTGCGCGAGCAGGTGGATGTCGTCGGTCAGCGCCATGCGGGCTTTTCGCCTTAGAGCCATTCCAGCAAAAGTGCCTGGAGGTTTTACGTGAAACGTTTTTGCCGGGAATTGCGTGAAAACAAAGAGATAGAGCATTTCCGTGGTTCGGAGAAAACGGAAATGCTCTAGGGTATGATCTTGTAGCCGCCGTTTTCCGTCACGAGGATTTCGGCATTCGAGGGATCGCGCTCGATCTTCTGGCGCAGCCGGTAGACGTGGGTTTCCAGCGTATGCGTCGTCACGCCTGAGTTATAGCCCCAGACCTCTTCGAGAAGCACGTCGCGGGTGACGACCTTCTGCTCGGCGCGGTAGAGATAGCGGATGATCGCCGCTTCCTTTTCCGTCAACCGGATCTTCTGGCCGTTGTCGGTGGTGAGCAGCTTCTGGCTCGGCTTGAAGAGATAGGGGCCGACGGTGAAGGTCGCGTCTTCGCTCTGCTCATGCTGGCGCAGCTGCACACGGATGCGCGCGAGCAGCACGGCGAAACGGAAGGGCTTGGTGACATAGTCGTTGGCGCCGGCTTCGAGGCCGAGGATCGTGTCCGAATCGGTATCGTGGCCGGTCAGCATGATGATCGGCGCCTTGAAGCCGCCCTTGCGCAGCAGCTTCACCGCTTCGCGGCCGTCCATATCGGGCAGGCCGACATCCATGATCAGCAGATCGACGGGTGTCGAGCGGGCGGTCGCAACACCCTTGCCGGCATTGGCTTCCTGCAGAACCGAAAATTCCTCATACAGCGACAATTGCTCCGTCAGGGTCTGACGAAGGTCGTCGTCGTCATCCACCAGAAGAATGGTGCGTGCGGTCATGCCGTTGCGTCCTCATGTTAAGTTCCCTAGTCCTACGCCAAATTCCTGGTTTGGCAAGGATCGGGCGGCGGACTGTTGCCGCACAGGTTTTCATATGATTTCAATTGGAGTCCCAGACAATCCAAGACATGCGAGAAAAATGGAAAAAACAAGGCGGGAGCCGGGGATGATGCCGTCGACGATCGTCGTGCGGCCCGCGCCGGGAAAGAAGAGCCGAGCCATCGTCCGGCTCGGCGCGATCACCGTGCCTGCGGCGATCGGCCGGTCCGGCCGCACCGTGATCAAACGCGAGGGCGACGGCGCCACGCCGATCGCCGCGATGAGGCTGCTCTCCGGTTTCCGGCGTGGTGAGCGGAACGGCCGGCTCGCCACGTCCCTTCCCATCCGCCGCATCCGCCCCGACATGCTCTGGTGTGATCAGCCTGACAATGCCAGCTACAACCGCCTCGTCAGAGCGCCATTTGGCGCAAGCCATGAGGAGATGCGGCGCAGCGACGGGCTCTACGATATCTGCCTGGTGATGGACTGGAATATTTCCTCGCGAGCCCGTTATCGCGGCTCGGCGATCTTCTTCCATCTGATCCGGCCAGGCTACGAGCCGACTGCCGGCTGCGTGGCGGTGAGCCTCAGCGACATGCGCCGCCTGCTGCCGCACATTCGAAAGGGAACGATTGTCCGGGTGCTCTGATTGTCTTCCGGATGCGGCTGCCTATATGCTTTCCGTGACCGAGCGCTCCGGCTGAAAAGCGTTCCGGGACGTCCGCGCATGCGCGGGCGCAATTCATGCCTCGTCCAATTCTTCAAACTCCCGGAGATATATTGTGACCGCTCAACCCATCATCACTTTCCATGACGGACATTCCATTCCCCAGGTCGGCCTCGGCGTCTGGCAGACGCCGCAGGAGATCGCCGCTCCCACCGTGCGCACGGCGATCGCCGCTGGCTACCGCCATATCGACACGGCGTCCGGTTACGACAACGAAGAGGGCGTCGGCGAAGGCATCCGCTCCTCCGGCCTCGACCGCAAGGATATCTTCGTCACCACCAAGCTCAAGAATACCGACCAGGGCTTCGACAATGCGCTGCGCGCTTTCGACGGCAGCCTGAAGAAGCTCGGCTCCGACTATGTAGACCTCTATCTCGTTCACTGGCCGTCGCCGCATCGCGGCCTTTATACCGAGACCTGGAAGGCCTTCGTGCGCATCCGCGAAGAGGGCCGCGCCCGCTCGATTGGCGTGTCGAATTTCAATCCTGAGCATCTCGATCGCATCATCGGCGAGACCGGCGTTGTTCCGGTCATCAATCAGATCGAGCTGCATCCCGACTTCCAGCAGAGGGCGGCGCAGGAAGCGCACAAGAAGCTCGGTATCATCACCGAATCCTGGAGCCCGCTCGGCCAGGGCAAGTTCATCACCAATGCCGTTATCGGCGAGATTGCCGGCAAACATCGGAAGACGCCGGCCCAGGTCATCATCCGCTGGCACATCGACACCGGCCTCGTCGTCATTCCGAAGTCGGTGACGCCGTCGCGCATCGAGGAGAATTTCCAGGTGTTCGACTTTAAGCTCGATGCCGACGACATGGCGGCGATCGCCAGGCTCGACAGCGCCGGCGCCCGCATGGGACCGGACCCGCTGACGGCAACCTTCTGACCGTCTTTGCGCTCATCAGAGCGACTGCACGCCTTTGTGCGATGTTCTAAGTCAGCCGATCAGCGGCCGCCCCTGAGGAGAGATCATCCGGGGCGGCGATGGCCTTCCTGTCAATAATTGCAGTTCGAGGATCCGTTGGTCGGCGTAAAGCCATGGTCGCAGCTATCGTTCAGGCGCTGCGGCCGTCCGATCGAGCCGGTATAATAATCGTTGAAGGCGCGCGCCGGATACCAATAGCCGTTCGAGCTCTTGATATAGCCGGAGCGGGGGCTGCTATAGCCCCGATATCCGTTGAGATAGGGTATCTTGCTTTGCGCGATCGGGTGCAGCAGGCCGGAAGAGGCCATGACCGGCGGTATCGTCGGATGGATCGGCGCGGCGGCGCCGGCGTCGATCGATGCCTGCGATGCAAACACGATCAGGCTGGCTTGCAGTAAGCTCCCTACTATTTTCCGCCTCATGGCCAGTACCCCGATGGCGCGGTGTTCGCCGGAGCCTGAATGGTATCAGTCGCGTATCGCGCTCTATATCAATGAGGCCACAGGCGTTGCCGGATGTCGATTGCCCGAAAGGATGAAATCGGAAAGAGGGCCACGCACAAACGGGTTCACCCGCTCATTCATAACTGTCGGCGAGCGAAGCAGAGGCGCCATGAAATACGAAACCGCCCGATGCATCCGGAGCGCATCGGGCGGCTTTCATTCTTTATCTGTCGGATGACAGATCAGTTCCACTCGCGGATATCGACGAAGTGACCGGCGATCGCGGCAGCTGCCGCCATTGCCGGCGAGACGAGATGCGTGCGACCCTTGAAGCCCTGGCGGCCTTCGAAATTGCGGTTCGAGGTCGAAGCGCAGCGCTCGCCCGGCTTCAGGCGGTCATCGTTCATGGCAAGACACATGGAGCAGCCCGGCTCGCGCCAGTCGAAGCCGGCGGCCTTGAAGATCTTGTCGAGGCCTTCGGCTTCCGCCTGTTCCTTGACGAGGCCGGAGCCCGGAACGATCATCGCGTCGACGGTGGCGGCCACCGTCTTGCCTTCGACGACCTTGGCGACTTCGCGCAGATCCTCGATGCGGCCGTTGGTGCAGGAGCCGATGAAGACGCGGTCAAGCGTAATGTCGGTCATCTTGGTGCCCGGCTTCAGGCCCATATAGTCGAGCGCGCGCCACTTGGAGGTGCGCTTGGTCTCGTCCTGGATATCGTCGGGGTTCGGCACGATGCCCTGGACGGAGATGACGTCCTCGGGCGAAGAGCCCCAGGAGACGATCGGCGGCAGGCTGGCGGCATCGAGCACGACGACGCGGTCGTAGTGAGCGCCTTCGTCGGTCTGCAGCGTCTTCCAATAGGCGATCGCCTGTTCCAGCGCCTCGCCCTTCGGCGCGCGGGGCTTGCCCTTGATGTATTCGAAGGTCTTTTCATCAGGCGCGATCAGGCCGGCGCGGGCGCCGCCTTCGATCGTCATGTTGCAGATGGTCATGCGGCCTTCCATCGACAGCGAGCGGATCGCTTCGCCGGCAAATTCGATGACGTGGCCGGTGCCGCCAGCGGTGCCGATCTCGCCGATGATGGCAAGGATGATGTCCTTGGCGGTGACGTGCGGCGGAAGCAGGCCGTCGACACGCACCAGCATGTTCTTCGCCTTCTTCTGGATCAGCGTCTGGGTCGCCAGCACATGCTCGACCTCGGAGGTACCGATGCCATGCGCCAGCGCGCCGAAGGCGCCGTGCGTCGAGGTGTGGCTGTCACCGCAGACGATGGTCATGCCGGGCAGGGTGAAGCCCTGTTCCGGACCGACGATATGGACGATGCCCTGGCGTTTGTCGCTTGCCGAATAATATTCGACGCCGAATTCGGCGGCGTTGGTGGCGAGCGCCTCGACCTGGATGCGGCTTTCCTCGTTCTTGATGCCGAGATGGCGATCAGGCGAGGTCGGTACGTTATGGTCGACGACGGCGAGCGTCTTTTCCGGCGCGCGAACCTTGCGGCCGGTCATGCGCAGGCCTTCGAACGCCTGCGGCGAGGTGACTTCATGGACCAGATGGCGGTCGATGTAGAGAAGACAGGTGCCGTCTGCCTGTTCGTCGACCAGATGATCGTCCCAGATCTTGTCGTAGAGGGTACGCGGTGCGCTCATGGCGTTAAGTCCGTTTTTTGGAAGCTTTGGAAAATCGAGAATGCGGATCAGGCTCCGCGGCCGTCATTCGATCAACGAAGTCGGCTGTTGAGCGCACCGGACACGCACGCAAAAAACCGCGCCGGCAGGCGATAATGGTCCTGCAGCACGAAAATATGCGCGCCGGTGCATCTGAACTTGGATTCCATGGCCTGCATATATCAACTTTCCACCGCCTGAGCAATGTTCTGCTAAGTCACGTGGGCCAGGGGATAAAGCCGGTACCGTCGGCCTTATTTCCAATTACAGCTGAGTTCGTCTTGAAAGCAACGATAGCCGACATTGCCTGCCAAGCAGCGTAGGAGCGATCGATAAGATCCCGGGTCTGAAGTGTGGCAGTAGGCAAATGATTTTTCAGAGACAATCGCCCAGTGCTCGGCGAGTTTCTTCTTTGTGTCGGCTTCATCCTGAAAGCATTTGTTCGTCTCGACGTTTTTTTCATCCGCATTCAGCATCTTTGAGGTCAGCCGGACACAGTATGAACCGTCATATTCAGGTAACTCCGCTGCTTCCGCAGAATACGGTTCTGCAATAGCGGCTACCAAAAGAAGCGTGGCGGCCGAAAATTTTAGGAGCGGTATCCTCATAGCGTTTTTCCGCGACAAGTCAGGGTTCCCGAATAGCATTTGCGGCCAATAATATCTGAAAGGCATCCCATAAGCTGCATATAGGATTTAATCTCATCCATGGTTCCTTTAGATTTCATGCAGATTTTCATGTCGTCGTCGGTGACCAGGAACCAATGTTTCTGCAATTGCTCCTTAAAGCGATTTTCGGAACGATTGCATTCTAAAAGAGTAAGGAAACGGTCGGCGGGCTTTATCGGCTTCTTTGCGACTTCTGTGCAAAATTCCCCTTGAAATGCAGGAAATTCGGTGGCTTCAGCCGGAAATGATATCGTGCCGGCAAAAACAACGATCGCCAAAAAAAATGGGATAGGCGTGGTCATCTAAAAGACTCCGGGACTGCGCAAACTGAAAATTGCTGGTGGACAAAGCGCAAACAAAAAACTGGTGGTGGTCACCGCGACTTCATCCACTTCTCCGTCCGCCGTAGCGCCAGCGACAGGCCGATTGTCAGGATCAGGTAGATATAGGTGACGATCGAATAGGTTTCGAAGAAGCGGAAGGAGCCGGAGGCATAGACCTTGCCCATCTGGGTGATGTCGGCGACGCCGAGAACGGAGACGAGCGACGAATCCTTCACCATCGAGACGAAGTCGTTGGAGAGCGGCGGGAAGATAACCCGGATCGCCTGCGGAAAGACGACGAGCCGGAAGCGGCGGTAGCGCGACAGGCCGAGCGACTTGGCCGCCTCGATCTGGCCGATATCGACCGACTGGAAGCCGGCACGGAAGATTTCGGCGATGAAGGAGGAATAGCCGATCATCAAGGCGAAGATGGCGCGCCACATCAGCGACAGGTCACGCACGAGGATCGGCTCGGCAACGCCTGATTTCACCAGGGGCGTGATTGCGAAGTTATAGGCTGCGACAAAACCCGGCGCGCCGACAAAGGCGACGTAGAAGAGCAGCACCAGCATCGGGATGCCCCGGATGATCTCGATGTAGAAACGAGCGATCTGGCGCAGCACGAGGCTGTCCGCCAGGCCGAGCAGCGCAATACCGAGGCCAAGCACTGTCGCCAGCACAAAGGCGACGAGCGTCACGAACACGGTAATGCCGGCGCCGTTGACCACGGTCCGGAAGACCTGCGTGTAAATGTCGTTGGTGACGATGACGGCGGCGAGGACGATGCCGATCAGGATAAGGACGACCAGCCACCAGGGGCGGTCGTCCTTCCCGTGTCGCGGGGACGGTGGTAGTGCCATCTGCGATCGCTCGGGGATTATTCGCCCATCTTGTAGTCGAGGAACCACTTCTTGTTCAGCGCATCGAAGGTGCCGTCCGCCTTCAGCGCGGCAATGGCGGCATTGACGGGAGCGACGAGATCGGAGCCCTTCGGGAAGATGAAGCCGAAATCCTCGGTGCCGAGCGGTTCGCCGACCACCTTCAGGGCGCCGTTCGAGGAATCGACATAGCCCTTGGCAGCGACGCTGTCGGTAAGGACGAGATCGACGTCGCCTGTTTTCAGAGCCTGCACGGTTGCCCCGAAGGTTTCGAAAAGCTTGATGCGCGGGTTCTGCTCATTGCCGTCGAGGATTTCATAGACGGCAGTGTAGAAAGGCGAGGTGCCGGGCTGGGCGCCGATCAGGCCGTCGTTGAGGGCGGCAAAGGACTTGGCGTCGGTGAAGCGCTTCTCGTCGCCGCGCACCAGCATGAACTGCTGCGAGCGCAAATAGGGGTCGGAGAAATCCACCTTCTGCTTGCGGTCTTCCTTGATGGTGATGCCGGTCATGCCGATATTGTATTGGCCATCGGACACCGCCTGGATCATCGCGTCCCAGCTGGTGTTCTGATATTCGACCTTGAAATTCAGCCGCTTGGCGATCTCGTTCATCGCATCATATTCCCAGCCGATCGCCTTGCCGGATTTCGGGTCGACGAATTGCAGCGGCGGATAGGCATTCTCGGTGACGACGACGACGCTCTTGCCGCCGAGATCCGGCAGCTCGGCGGCCGATGCGGCGAGGGGTAGAAGAGCAAGGGCGGCGAGGCTCGCAAGAACGGTACGACGAAACAACATTGAATGGTTCCCAAAAATTGAACGGCAAAATTGTCACGGAAGATAGGCCCGAGGCAAGGCCGCCGGCTGCGTGACCAAGCAAAAAATAGAAAAGGCGACCCGAAGGCCGCCTTTCCAAGCGAAGAATTTTGCCTCAAGCAAAGAATTTTGCGTGGCGCAAATCTTATTCTGCTGCCGGCTCCGCTGCAGCGGCGGCTGCTTCTGCGGCGGCCTTTTCAGCAGCGGCCTTGGCTTCCGCAGCTTCGGCTGCTGCCTTCTCGGCGGCGAGCGCCTGGGCTGCTGCGACCTTCTCGGCTTCGATGCGTGCCTTTTCCTCGGCAATGGCGGCGCGCTCGGCGTCGTTGAGCTTGCGGGCGCGGACGCCGGTGTCTTCAACGATACGGGCAGACTTCCCGCGACGGTCGCGGAGGTAATAGAGCTTGGCGCGGCGGACCTTACCGCGGCGAACGACGTCGACGCTTTCGATCATCGGCGAGTAAACCGGGAATACGCGCTCGACGCCTTCGCCGTAGGAGATCTTGCGGACCGTGAAGTTTTCCTGCAGGCCGCCGCCGGAGCGGGCGATGCAGACGCCTTCATAGGCCTGAACGCGGGTACGGTTGCCTTCCGTGACCTTCACGTTGACGCGGACGGTGTCGCCCGGGGAAAATTCGGGAAGCGTGCGCTTGGCTTCGATCTTGGCGGCCTGTTCGGCCTCAAGCTGCTGAATGATGTTCATCGTCTTAACCTTTGGTTCTTCTGAAACAGCCAGAGCGCTCGACACTGATCCTTTGGAACTGGCCTCAGGACTTTGCCCTTAACGGGCGGGAGCGGGTTCGCCATTCTTTGTTTGCTGGCAGACGGGGATAACCCCATTTCCGCGTGCGCCAATACACGAAAGACCGGGGCTTGTCATCCCTCGCACGACATTTTTGTGAAGGGGAGGGTGGAATCAGCCGCTTTTCTCGGCTTTAGCCCTTTCGAAGAGGTCCGGCCGCCGCTCCCGCGTCAGCCGCACCGCCTCTTCGTATCGCCATTTGTCGATGGCGCCATGGTTGCCCGAAGTCAGGATGGAGGGGATTTCCCGGCCTTCCCACGCCTGCGGCCGGGTGTAATGGGGATGTTCCAGCAGCCCGCCTTCGAAGCTTTCGTGCAGGCCGGAAAGGTCGTTGCCCATGACACCGGGCAGGATGCGGATGATGGCATCGAGCAGGATCAGTGCGGCCGGCTCGCCGCCTGACAGCACATAGTCGCCGATCGAAACCTCTTCCAGTCCACGCGCCTCGATCACCCGCTGGTCGACGCCCTCGAAGCGGCCGCAGACGATGATGATGCCGTCGCCGGACGCAAGCTCGCGCACGCGTTCCTGTGTCAGCGGCCGGCCGCGCGGGCTCATCAGCAGCCGCGGACGGGCATCATTTTCCGAGGTGCTGTCGATGGCGCGGGCAAGAACGTCTGGTTTCAGCACCATGCCGGCGCCGCCGCCGGCCGGGGTGTCGTCGACGGTGCGGTGCTTGTCGGTGGCGAAATCGCGGATCTGCACCGCGTCCAGCGACCATTGCCCACGCTCCATCGCCTTGCCGGCGAGCGAGAAGCCCAGATGCCCCGGAAACATTTCCGGATAAAGTGTCAGCACGCTCGCCCGGAAGGCCATCACTTCTTCTTTTTCGGCTTGTCCGCGGTGAATTTCGAAAGCTCTTCGGGATCGTCGACCAGTCCTGCCGCCAGCGGATCGATCAGCAGCGTGCCGGCCTCGAGGTCGATCTCCAGCACCGAAACTTCGGAGAAGGGGATCAGCACCGGGCGCTTGCCCGGGCCCTTGAGCTCCAAGAGATCGCCGGCGCCGAAATCGAAGACGCCGGTGACCGTGCCGTAGCTGACACCCTTGTCGTCAAGTGCTTCGAGCCCTTCGAGATCGGCGTAGTAGAACTCGTCGTCCTCCAGCTCCTCGTCCGGCAGGTTGTCGCGCTCGATATAAAGTTCAAGGCCGTTCAGCGCCTCGGCGGCATTGCGGTCGTTGACGCCGCGGAAGCGGACGACGACGACATTCTTGGTCTCGCGGATTTCGAGGACTTCGAAGCTGCGGCCGTCCATGCTGTGCAGGTGGCCGTAGTCGCCAAGGGCGCTCGGATCGGCCGTATAGGCCTTGGCGCGCACCTCTCCCCGGAGGCCTTGCGCGCCGCCGATCGTCGCCATCAGAACGGGGTTTTCAAGCTTTGTCATGGGTTCCTTCATGTGAAGCCGGAAGACAGGTTTCTCATAAACGAAGTGCGCAGGATTGGAAACGAAAACGGGCGGCATGTCGCCATGCCGCCCGTTCGATCGAGGGACTATCCCGATTATTCCGCGGCGTCGGCAGCAGCAGCGGCGGCGTCAGCGACCTTCTGAGCCTTTTCTGCGGCGCGTTCCTGGGCGCGCTTGCCGGGCTTTGCCTTCTCAGGGTTGTTCTTGGCTTCGCGCTTGGCAACGCCGGCTTCATCGAGGAAGCGCAGAACGCGGTCGGTCGGCTGGGCGCCGTTTTCGATCCAGTGCTTGATGCGCTCGGCGTTGAGCTGAACGCGCTTCTCGTCGTCCTTGGCGAGCATCGGGTTCCACGAGCCGAGGTTTTCGAGGAAGCGGCCGTCACGCGGGCTGCGCGCATCGGCGAGAACGACGTGGTAGTACGGGCGCTTCTTGGAGCCACCGCGGGCGAGACGAATTTTCAGTGCCATGTTCTTTACTCCTTAGGCTTTTCTTGACCGCTTCATGGGCGGTAATGACTATCGGGCTGCGGCGCTCTGTTCAGCGTGATCCGCAGCGATCTGCTCATGATGCCGGATGACTTCCTTGATGACGAAGTTCAGGAACTTCTCGGCGAAATCCGGGTCCAGATGCGCATCTTCGGCAAGCTGACGAAGACGAGCGATCTGGTATTCCTCGCGCGCCGGATCGGCCGGCGGCAACTTGTACTTGGCCTTCAGCACGCCGACCTCTTTGGTGCAGCGGAAGCGTTCGGCCAGAATGTGGACGAGCGCCGCATCGATATTGTCGATCGACTGGCGGTAGCTCGAAAGCTGGGCTTTGACGTCTGGATCAATCATGGGGCAGGCGATCCTTTCACTTCTTCTTGGGCAATCCGGGCAGGCCCGGGAAACCACCACCGAGGCCCGGCAGCTTTGCGCCGCCAAGACCGGGCAATCCGCCCGGCAAGCCTCCGCCTAGACCGGGCATACCCCCACCCGGCTTTCCGAGACCCGCGGCTTCCGCCTGCTTCTGCAGCGCTTCAAGCTGCTTCGGGTCGATATTCGAGAGATCGGGCATGCCGCCCATACCGCCGCCAAGTCCCATCTTGCCGGCAAGGCCGCCCATCATCTGCTTCATCATGCCGCCTTTGCCCTTGCCGCCCATCATCTTCATCATGTCCGCCATCTGGCGGTGCATCTTCAGAAGCTTGTTGATGGCGGCGGCATCGGTGCCGGAGCCGGCGGCGATGCGCTTCTTGCGCGAATGCTTGAGCAGGTCGGGATTGGCGCGCTCGGCTTTGGTCATCGACTGGATGATGGCGATCTGGCGGCCGAAAAGCTTATCGTCGAGGCCGGCTGCGGCCATCTTGTCCTTCATGCCCGCCATGCCCGGCATCATGCCCATGATGCCGCCCATGCCGCCCATCTTCTGCATCTGGCGCAGCTGATCGGCGAGGTCGTCGAGGTCGAACTTGCCCTTGGCCATCTTGGCGGCCATGGCGGCCGCCTTTTCGGCGTCGATATTCTCCGCGGCGCGCTCGACGAGCGAGACGATGTCGCCCATGCCGAGGATGCGGTCGGCGATGCGGCGGGGATGGAACTCCTCGAGCTCGCTCATCTTCTCGCCGACGCCGATCAGCTTGATCGGCTTGCCGGTGACGGCGCGCATCGAAAGGGCGGCACCGCCGCGGCCGTCGCCGTCCATACGGGTCAGCACCAGGCCGGTGATGCCGACGCGTTCGTCGAAATTGCGGGCGAGGTTGACGGCATCCTGACCGGTCAAGCTGTCGGCGACCAGCAGGATTTCATGCGGGTTCGAGCGCTTCTTGATGTCGGCCATCTCGACCATCAAGGGCTCGTCGATATGGGTGCGGCCGGCGGTATCGAGGATGACGACGTCATGGCCGCCGAGTCTGGCCGCCTGCACGGCGCGGGCAGCGATATCTGTCGGAGACTGGCCTGCGATAACAGGGAGCGTGTCGATGCTCGCCTGCGCGCCGAGCTGGCGAAGCTGCTCCTGGGCTGCCGGACGGCGCGTGTCGAGCGACGCCATCAGCACTTTCTTCTTATCGCGCGTCGACAGGCGATGGGCGATCTTCGCCGTCGTCGTCGTCTTGCCGGAGCCCTGCAGGCCGACCATCATGACGACGACGGGGGCGGCCGCATGCAGGTCGATGCCCACCCCTTCGCCGCCCAGCATCTCGATCAGTTCGTCATGGACGATCTTGACGACCATCTGGCCGGGCTTGATCGACTTCAGGATCTCGGCGCCGACGGCCTTTTCACGCACGCGGTCGGTAAAGGAACGTACGACGTCGAGCGCGACGTCGGCCTCCAGCAACGCACGGCGAACCTCTCGCAGCGCTGCGGAAACATCGGCTTCCGAAAGCGCGCCACGGCCTGTCAGTCCATTCAGAATGGATCCAAGACGGTCCTGGAGGTTTTCAAACATCGGCTCTTCCTTGATACGTTTCGGGCGGGTTCGATATGCCCGGAAACGTCGTGCTTTTCCTTGACGAAAACAAGACGCAAAGCCAAAAAGCACCCGAGGGCGCATCGCGCTGTCGGGTGTTGACCTCCGGGATATCAGGGTCCCGGTCGGCGGCTCGGAGTCATCAGGCTCGTCGCGGATTGGGCGCGATAAACAGGAAAGCAGTGGGAAAGTCAAGGCGAATGCTCGGAAGGACCGCGTGGCGGGCTTGTCGGAAGCGCTGCGACCTGGCGCGAGCGATTAAAATTCCGGCCGACAGTCCAAATTCGCGATATAGGCCAGTTGCAAAATATTCCACTTATGATTCTACTTTCTACTTAAGTGCATCCTGTAAAATGATTCGTAAATATCCTTGATGCCGAATGATTCGGCGGAGATATCGAATGATAAATCCTGATATTGAGAGCTGGGCGCTGGCACGGGCTCACCATATTGTCCTGAATGAAGGCCTGAACCTTGCTAAGGCGGCACAGGACCTGGACCGCAAACGGTCCCGCTCGCTGGTCTACGAGCTGAGAAAAGTCATCACCGCCGCTATCGTCGAAGCACATGCGGCGTCTTTCGATTCCGACGGTGCGCGGCGTTAAAGGCTGAACTGCCTCGAAAGGGCAGCCGGCGGCAAACCTGCCCGGCACTCACCCACTGGTAATTCCTTCGCATTTCCGCCATATACAGCGGAAAGACGGACGGAATGATATCATGAGCGCAACGGTCGAATTCGCGAGGATGAACGGGCTTGGCAACAAGATCCTGGTCGTCGACATGCGCGGGCGGCCGGATAAGGTGACGCCGGCGGCGGCGGTCGCACTCAATGCCGATCCGCAGACCGAGTTCGATCAGATCATGGCGATCCATGATCCGAAGGCCGACGGCACCGATGCCTTCATCGATATCCTGAATTCCGACGGCTCGAAGGCGCAGGCCTGCGGCAATGGCACGCGATGCGTCGTGCAGGCGCTTGCCGCCGAGACCGGCCGAAAGGCCTTCACCTTCCAGACGGTTGCGGGCATCCTCAATGCGGTCGAGCATGAAGACGGGACGATTTCCGTCGATATGGGCCGGCCGGTCTTTAATTGGGACAGGATCCCGCTGGCGGAAGAATTCCACGATACCAGCCGCATCGAACTGCAGATCGGCCCGATCGACAATCCGGTGCTGCATTCGCCGTCGGCGATGTCGATGGGCAATCCGCATGCGATCTTCTGGGTCGACAGAGACGTGATGTCCTATGATCTCGCCCGTTTCGGACCGCTGCTCGAAAACCATCCGATGTTTCCCGAGCGCGCCAATATCACGCTGGCGCAAGTGACCTCACCGACATCCCTGACGACGCGCACCTGGGAGCGCGGTGCGGGATTGACGCTTGCCTGCGGCTCGGCCGCCTGTTCTGCCGCCGTCAGCGCTGCGCGCACCGGCCGTACCGGCCGCACTGTGACGATCAATGTGGCGAGCGCCAAGCCGCCGGCCACGCTTTCCATCGAATGGCGCGAGCGCGACGACCATGTCATCATGACCGGCCCGGCCGAATGGGAATGGTCGGGCAGGCTCGATCCGTCGACGGGTCTCTGGTCGCGCGAGGATACCCGAGAGGCGGAGGCGCAGTGAGCGGCGTCGAGGTCATTACCTTCGGCTGCCGCCTCAACACATATGAATCCGAAGTGATGAAGGCGCAGGCTGAAAAGGCCGGGCTCAACAATGCCATCCTGGTCAACACCTGTGCGGTGACCGGCGAGGCCGTGCGCCAGGCCCGCCAGGCGATCCGCCGGGCGCGGCGCGACAATCCGCATGCCCGCATCATCGTCACCGGCTGTGCCGCGCAGACGGAAAAACAGACCTTTGCCGAAATGGCGGAGGTCGATGCCGTGCTCGGCAATGAGGAGAAGCTGACCAGCGCCTCCTATCGCAGCCTGCCGGATTTCGGCGTTTCGGCCGAAGAGAAGCTCCGCGTCAACGACATCATGAGCGTCAAGGCGACGGCGCCGCAGATGGTCAGGCATATCGACGGCCATGTGCGCGCCTTCATCCAGGTGCAGAACGGCTGCGACCATCGCTGCACCTTCTGTATCATCCCCTATGGCCGCGGCAATTCCCGCTCGGTGCCGATGGGGGCGGTCGTCGACCAGGCCCGCAAGCTCGTCGACAGCGGTTACCGCGAGATCGTGCTGACCGGCGTCGACGCCACCAGCTATGGCGGCGATCTGCCCGGCGCCCCGACGCTCGGGCTTTTGGCGAAGACGCTGCTGAAGCAGCTCCCCGATGTCCGCCGCCTCAGGCTTTCCTCGATCGACAGTATCGAGGCCGATGCCCATCTGATGGATCTGATTGCCGACGAGCCGCGCTTCATGCCGCATCTGCATCTCTCGCTGCAGCACGGCGACGACATGATCCTGAAGCGCATGAAGCGCCGGCATTTGCGCGCCGATGCGCTGCGTTTCATCGAGGAGGCACGCCGCCTTCGCCCCGAGACGAGCTTCGGCGCCGATATGATCGCCGGCTTTCCCACCGAAACCGAAGAGATGTTCGACAATGCCGTGCGGCTGGCCGAAGAGGCTGATATCGCCCACCTGCATGTTTTCCCCTACAGCCCGCGTCCCGGCACGCCGGCCGCCCGCATGCCGCAGCTCGACCAGTCGCTGGTCAAGGATCGCGCCGCCAGGCTGCGCGCCACTGGACATAGGCTGCATCAATCCCATCTCGACGGCATGATCGGAACCCGGCAATGGCTGCTTGTTGAAAACAACGGCCTGGCGCATACGGAAAACTTCACGCTGGTTGCCGCGCCCGGCCTTCGTCCCGGCGAACTTGTGCCGGTCACGATCACCGGCCACAATGGCAAGCATCTCGACATGCAATTGACGGCCGCTGCCGCGGCCTGACTTTCACGGAATCCCCATGGCGCTCAGTTTCATCAAAAAGGTCTTCACCTTCGGCAAGCCGGCTGAAGAGCCAGTGCCTGCAGCCGTGGAAAAGGAGCTGGAGCCACATTCGCGCGACGAAGATCTGCCGATTGCTGACGATCCGGTGCTGACCGAGGAAATGGATACGGCCGGCGGGCCGGCTGCCGATATTGACGAGGCCGGGATCGAGGCGCCGGTTGCTGAAGATGATGTCGAAGCCGCAATTCTGCCCGCCGCCGACCGGTTGAGCGACATGGGCGTCGTGCCGCTTTCATTGCTGGAAGCCGAGGCGGAGGCCGCGCAAGATACCCCCTCTACCCCGCCGGGCATCCCCTCCACAGGTGGGGGGACTGAGCAGTCGGACGCCGTTCGCCAGACAATAGAAGCTGAGAGTGAGCCCGCATCTTCGGACGATTCGGTCAATGCGGCTGATAACATCGCCACGAGTCTCCCCCCACCTGTGGAGGGGATGCCCGGCGGGGTAGGGGGGGAGGCCGCGGATCGCGACATTTCAGCCGAAACGCCCCTGCCGTCACCGGAATTGGTCGAATCGGCGCAGTCTGACCCCATCCTCCCAAAAGGCTTCGCCACCGGCCCAAAGATCGCCGAACCCGAGCCCGTTGTCCTCCAGCCGAGGCTCAGCTGGTTCCAGCGGCTGCGCAACGGGCTTGCGCGCACCTCCTCGCAACTGACCGGCCAGATCGCCGCGCTCTTCACCAAGCGCAAGCTCGATGACGAGACGCTGCAGGATCTCGAAGACCTGCTGATCCAGGCCGATCTCGGCGTCGAGACCGCGCTGCGCGTCACCGACACACTCGCGTCCGAGCGCTATGGCAAGGACGTCACCGGCGAGGATGTCAGCCGGATCATGGCGTCCGAAATCGCCAAGGTCCTGAAGCCGGTCGCCAAGCCGCTGCAGCTCGACCTCTCGCACAAGCCGCATGTCATCCTCGTCGTCGGCGTCAACGGCACCGGCAAGACGACGACGATCGGCAAGCTGGCGGCGAAGCTCTCCGGCGCCGGGCTGAAGGTGATGCTGGCCGCCGGCGACACCTTCCGTGCGGCAGCGATCGAGCAGCTGAAGATCTGGGCCGAGCGGACCAATTCCGAATTCATCGGCACCAAGCTCGGCGCCGATGCCGCGGGCCTTGCCTATGATGCCTTCGAACAGGCGAAGGCAAAAAAATGCGACGTGCTGATCGTCGATACCGCCGGCCGGCTGCAGAACAAGGCCGAGCTGATGGCCGAACTCGAGAAGATCGTGCGCGTGCTCGGCAAACTCGATCCCGATGCGCCGCATACCGTGCTGCAGACGCTCGATGCCACGACGGGGCAGAATGCGCTCAGCCAGGTCGAGATCTTCCGCAACGTTGCCGGCGTCAACGGGCTGATCATGACAAAGCTTGACGGCACGGCGCGCGGCGGCATCCTCGTCGCCATTTCCGCCAAGCACAAGCTGCCGGTCTATTTCATCGGTGTCGGCGAAGGTGTCGACGATCTCGAGCCGTTCGAGGCCGAGGATTTCGCGCATGCCATTGCCGGACTTGGGCAATGATGCCACAGATATGCCGCCGAAAGCCTGCAAGGCACGGCCGGCCCGCAGGTTTCCAGGAAGAACAGGTTTGAAGAAGGCATGAGCACCGAAAGCGATATCACCCCGACCGCGGCTGACCGGCATCACCCGCTGCTGAAACTGGCGCTGGAACTCGGGCCGCTGCTGATCTTCTTCTTCGCCAATCTGCGCGGCCAGTGGCTGGTGGAGAAGTTTCCGGCGCTTTCCGAACTGGGTGGACCGCTGTTCGTGGCGACCGGGCTCTTCATGGCGGCGACGATCATCTCGCTGATCGTTTCGAAGATCGTGCTCGGCCATCTGCCGATCATGCCCTTTGTCTCCGGCATCGTCGTCGTCATCTTCGGCTCGCTGTCGATCTGGCTGCAGAACGAGACCTTCATCAAAATGAAGCCGACCATCGTCAACGCGCTCTTCGGGGTGGCGCTGCTCGGCGGGCTTGCCTTCGGCCGCTCGCTGCTCGGCTATGTCTTCAATGCCGCCTTCCAGCTCGACGCCGAGGGCTGGCGCAAGCTCACCATCCGCTGGGGCATCTTTTTCCTCTTCCTCGCCGTGCTGAACGAAGTCGTCTGGCGCAATTTTTCCGACGGCACCTGGGTCGCCTTCAAGGTCTGGGGCACGATGCCGATCACCATCATCTTCACGCTGGCGCAGATGCCGCTGGTGCTCAAGCATAGCATCAACCTGGAAACGGACGTCGAGAAGTGAGTGCGGCAGACGTTGAACATCGTGTGAGACACCAGACCTACTGGTTCGTCGCCTGCCTTGCGGTGCTGATCGCCCAGATCGTCGCCGAATATATGATGGGCCGCGTGCCGATCTGCGCCTGCGGTTATGTCAAACTCTGGGAGGGCGGGGTCAATACCAGCGGCAATTCGCAGCACCTGTCGGACTGGTACACGCCGTCGCACATCATCCACGGCTTCCTGTTCTACGGGCTCGGCCATCTCGTCCTGCGCCGCAAGCCGCTGGCGGCACGACTGCTGTTGGCGCTGTTCATCGAATCCGGCTGGGAGCTGCTCGAGAATTCACCTCTCATCATCGACCGTTACCGCACGGCGACGATCGCCCTCGACTATTACGGCGACAGCATCCTGAATTCAGCGATGGATACCGTCTTCATGTGCGTCGGCTTCTTCTTCGCATCGCGCGCGCCGGTGGCACTGACGGTGGCGATCGCCATCTTCTTCGAAATTTTCACCGGCTATGTGATCCGCGATAATCTGACGCTCAATGTGGTGATGCTGATCTGGCCGGTGGAGGCGATCAAGGTCTGGCAAAGCGGGCTTTAATGCTTCTTTGTCCCGGAAAGACCCCTCGCTAGGAAACCGGCTTGCCCAATGCCTTTTCCATCGCCGGAAACAGCCCTTCCTTCAGGCTGACATCGTCGAACGGGCCGACGCGCTTGTAGAGAATCGTGCCGTCGGGGGCGACCAGGTAGCTTTCCGGAATGCCGTAGACGCCCCAGTCGATCGCCGCCTTGCCGTTCGGATCGATGCCGATCGCTTGGTAGGGATTGCCGAGCTCACCGAGGAAACGCAGGGCGTTGTCGCTTTGGTCCTTGTAGTTGATGGCGACGATGTTCAGCCGTCCGTCTTTTGCCAGTTCTTTCAAAACAGGATGTTCGTCGCGGCAGGGAATGCACCAGGAGGCGAAGACATTGACGAGGGTGAGCTTGCCCCTGATCGCTGCATCGGTCAGCGCCGGCAGGTTGGCGCCGTCGAGCGGCGGAAGCTTCAGCGCCGGCGCCTTGGTGCCGATCAGGGCGGAAGGGATTTCGGTGATGTTCTTGCCGTGGAAATCCTGGTCGTAGAGCATCTTCGCGGCAGTTGCCGCAATGCCGCCGAAGACGATCAGCGGCAGAAGCGCCAGCACGAAGCTGCCGCGCCCGCGCTGCTTGGCGGGCGGGATTTCCGGCGTCTCGCTCATTGCCCGTCCCCAGTGCGTGCCGAGCGGCGGCGAATGCCCGCGGCTTCGAGGCTCGCGAGTTCCCGGCGGCGCGCCCGCCCGTCGGCCCAGGTCCAGAGCGTGACGGCGACCGTTACGAGGGCTGCGAAGCCGTAGGAGGCGTAGACGTAGAAGGCGTGCGTCAAGTCTGTTCCTCGCGGCTGGCCATGCGGGCGGCGATGCGGCGCTGGGCGGCGATGCGGCGGCGCCAGATCTCGTTCCTCATCGCCATGATATGCAGGGTGAAGAAGAGCAGGGTGAAGGCGATCGCCATGACGAAGAGCGGCCGCAGGAATTCCGGATCGATCGCCGGACCGTCGAGACGCAGCACGCTTGCCGACTGATGCAGCGTGTTCCACCATTCCACGGAGAATTTGATGATCGGGATGTTGACGAAGCCGACGAGGATCAGCACGGCGCTGACGCGTGCGGCCTTCGACGGATCGTCGATGGCGCGGCTGAGCGCAATCAGCCCGAGATACATCAGAAAGAGAATGAAGACGGAGGTCAGCCGCGCATCCCAGACCCACCAGGTGCCCCACATCGGCTTGCCCCAGAGCGAGCCGGTAACGAGGGCAAGCAGGGTGAAGGCGGCGCCGAGCGGGGCTGCTGCCTTGGCCGAGACATCGGCCAGCGGATGGCGCCAGACGAGCGTGCCGATCGCCGATATGCTCATGATCGTGTAGCACATCATCGAAAGCCAGGCCGAGGGCACATGGATATACATGATGCGCACGGTCTCGCCCTGCTGATAATCGCCCTCGGTGGCGAAGCTCAGATAGAGGCCGACGATAAAACAGAGGGCGGTGATGCCGGCCAGCCAGGGAATGGCGCGCGCCGCCAGCGCCAGAAACCGCGTCGGGTTGGCGAGATCGCTGAATTTGCTGATGGCAAGGCTCGTTTCGTTCATAACCGTTCCTTACCTTGATCCGGCTTTTCCCGCAATCGAATGGCTGGTCAATCCGCCGTGTTTCGCAGCGCCAGGGCAGCGGCGGCCGGACCGATAACGCCAAAGAAGAGTGTCAGCGCGATCAGGATCAGAAAAGGTGGGAGGAAGGGGGCCGGATCTTCGACCGCAGCATAGGTGGCGCTGACGCCGAAGATCAGCACCGGGATGGTCAAGGGCAGCACGAGGATCGAGACCAGCAGGCCGCCACGAGGCAGCGCCACGGCGACGGCGGCGCCGACGGCGCCGATGAAGGTGATGGCCGGCGATCCCACAAGCAGCGTCAACATGGTCGCACCGATCGCCGTCTCGTCCATATTCATAAAGAGGCCGAGCAGCGGCGAGGCGATGACCAGCGGCAGGCTGGTGGCCGTCCAGTGGGCGAGGCATTTGACCAGCACGGTAAGGACGAGCGGCGTTTCCTGCATCAGCATCAGGTCGAGCGATCCGTCGTCGCGCTCGGCCTGGAACAGGCGGTCGAGGCCGAGAAGGGCGGCAAGCAATGCGCCGATCCAGACGATGGCGGGGCCGATGCGCGACAGCAGCTTGAGATCGGGACCGACGCCGAAGGGAATGACGGCGACGATGGTCAGGAAGAACAGCACACCGATCAGCGCGCCGCCGCCGGCGCGAATCGAGAGCTTGAGGTCGCGGAGGAAGAGGGCGGTCATGCGGAGTGCTCTGAAGAGGTGTGTTGAAAAGACCCCTCCCCAACCCCTCCCCACAAGGGGGAGGGGCTAAGTTGCGGTGCGCGGCAGTGGCCAAAAGCAAAGATCTGGCAGGCTGTTACCGTCCCGCTGACTGCAACGATGAGGTTTGCATCGGACGGCGCGGCAAAGTAGCCCCTCCCCCTTATGGGGAGGGGTTGGGGAGGGGTCTTGCCCTCAAACTCTGACAAATACCCACAGACCATCATCCCCATACCCCATGATCCACGCCGGCAAAGCCCGTCATCTTCATTTGCTGCACATTCTCCAGCCCCAACGGCTGATGTGTTGCCGCCAGCACGATGCCGCCTTCTGCCAGATGCGCTGTGATCAATTCGGCCAGCAGCCGGTCG
This sequence comes from Rhizobium binxianense, assembly GCF_028994275.1. Lineage (NCBI taxonomy): Bacteria > Pseudomonadati > Pseudomonadota > Alphaproteobacteria > Hyphomicrobiales > Rhizobiaceae > Rhizobium > Rhizobium binxianense. The sequence continues at coordinate 3,939,110 of NZ_CP118713.1, read as the reverse complement.
GCGCTGGCATCGAGTGCGGCTGTGGGTTCGTCGAGGATCCAGACGGGGCGGTGGGCGACGAGCAGTTTGGCGAAGGCTATCCGGCGCTGCTGGCCGGCGGAGAGATAACCGAAGGGAAGGTGGGTGATTCCTGAGAGGCCGACGGCCTCAGCGGCTTCTTCAAGCGGGAGGCCGGCAGTGGGGTGGCCGAGAAAGGCTCGCCAGAATTCCAGATTCTCTGCAACTGTAAGTTCATTCTTCATCGCATTTCGATGGCCAAGGTAGTGGCTGGCTTCGCCCGGATGCCGGTCTTTCCAGCCCTCTCCGTCGCGGAAGATGACGGTGCCTTTTTCCGGCTTGAGAAGGCCGGCGACGACACGCAGCAAAGTGGACTTTCCCGATCCATTTCTGCCCGTCAGCACAAGCGCCTCGCCGGCTGCCAAGTGAAAGGAAATGTTAACGAAAATCAGATCCTCACCGCGCCTTGCGGCCAGATTTTCGGCGGTGAGATGCATACGTCGGGTCTTTCCTGGTTTCGGCTTCCGGAGGGGTCAAAAAATGTCCGATTTTGACTGCGTTCGGGTATGGCAAGTTTTTAGGAAATTATCTATAAGACCTGCAACCACGCCAGCGGTCGGCGTGAATTTCATCCTTGCGCCGAACTTGGAGCGTCTGTTCCACGTGCGGACAGCGGAAATGGCCGTACCCGCATCCTGATGTGCATTAAGTGCATAGGCGTTCGCACGACTGTGTTGGCTATCAGAAACGGGGTCTCTCGTGTCTAAATCTCTTGACAGTTTCAATTGTCGTTCCACGCTTTCCGTGAACGGGAAAGACTATGTCTATTATAGCCTGCCCAAGGCTGAGGCAAACGGTCTGCCCGGCGTCTCGAAGCTTCCCTATTCGATGAAGGTGCTGCTCGAAAACCTGCTGCGCTTCGAAGACGGCCAGTCGGTCACCAAGGAGCACATCCTGGCCGTCGCCCAATGGCTTGATAATAAGGGCGCGGTCGAAAACGAAATCGCCTATCGGCCGGCGCGCGTGCTTATGCAGGACTTCACCGGCGTTCCCGCCGTCGTCGATCTTGCCGCGATGCGCGACGCGATGGTGTCGCTCGGCGGCGATCCCGAGAAGATCAACCCGCTCGTTCCCGTCGATCTCGTCATCGACCACTCCGTCATCGTCGACGAATTCGGCACGCCGCAGGCTTTCGCGAGGAATGTCGAGCTGGAATACCAGCGCAACGGCGAGCGCTATCGCTTCCTGAAGTGGGGCCAGCAGGCCTTCAAGAATTTCCGCGTCGTGCCTCCCGGCACCGGCATCTGTCACCAGGTCAATCTCGAATATCTCGGCCAGACCGTCTGGACCAAGGAAGAGGACGGCGAGACGATCGCCTATCCCGATACTTGCGTCGGCACCGACAGCCACACGACGATGATCAACGGTCTCGGCGTTCTCGGCTGGGGCGTGGGCGGGATCGAAGCGGAAGCCGCGATGCTCGGCCAGCCGGTCTCGATGCTGCTGCCCGAAGTCATCGGCTTCAAGCTGACCGGCAAGCTCAAGGAAGGCGTGACCGCCACCGACCTCGTCCTCACCGTCGTGCAGATGCTGCGCAAGAAGGGCGTCGTTTCGAAGTTCGTCGAATTCTTCGGCCCCGGCATGGACAATATGCCGCTCGCCGACCGCGCGACGATCGGCAATATGGGCCCGGAATACGGCGCGACCTGCGGCTTCTTCCCGGTCGACGGCGAAACCATCAACTACCTCAACATGTCCGGCCGCACCAAGGACCGTATCGCGCTCGTCGAAGCCTATTCGAAGGCACAGGGCATGTGGCGTGAGGGCGACGGCTCCGAGCTCGTCTTCACCGACACGCTGGAACTCGATCTCAGCGACGTCGTGCCGTCGATGGCCGGTCCGAAGCGTCCGGAAGGCCGCATCTCGCTCGAGAACATCGCGACCGGTTTTGCCGGCTCCATGGATGCCGACTACAAGAAGCCCGGCCAACTCAACAACCGCTATGCCGTCGAAGGCACGGACTTCGATCTCGGCCATGGCGACGTGGCGATCGCCGCCATCACGTCCTGCACCAACACGTCCAATCCGTCGGTGCTGATCGCTGCCGGCCTTCTCGCCCGCAACGCCGTTGCCAAGGGCCTGAAGACGAAGCCGTGGGTGAAGACCTCGCTGGCACCGGGAAGCCAAGTCGTCGGCGAATATCTCGCCAAGTCGGGCCTGCAGGCCGATCTCGACAAGCTTGGCTTCAACCTCGTCGGCTTCGGCTGCACCACCTGCATCGGCAATTCCGGCCCGCTGCCGGCGCCGATCTCGAAGACGATCAATGACAAAGGTCTCATCGTTTCCGGCGTTCTTTCCGGCAACCGTAACTTCGAAGGCCGTATCTCGCCCGACGTGCAGGCGAACTACCTCGCATCCCCGCCGCTTGTCGTCGCTTATGCGCTTGCCGGCACGGTGCAGAAGGATCTGACCAGGGAGCCGATCGGTGAGGACCAGAGCGGCAACCCGGTCTATCTCAAGGACATCTGGCCGACTTCGAAGGAAGTCCAGGAATTCATCCTGAAATACGTCACCCGCGAGCTCTACGAATCCAAGTACGCCGATGTCTTCAAGGGCGACGTCAACTGGCAGGCCGTCCAGGTTCCGCCGGGCCAGACCTATGCCTGGGACGACAATTCGACCTATGTTCAGAACCCGCCCTACTTCGTCGGCATGGGTAAGAAGGGCACTGGCGTTTCCGACATCAAGGGCGCCCGCGTTCTCGGCCTGTTCGGCGACAAGATCACCACCGACCATATTTCCCCGGCCGGTTCGATCAAGGCGGCATCGCCGGCAGGCGCCTACCTGCTCGGCCACGAGGTTGCCGTTGCCGACTTCAACCAGTACGGTACGCGTCGCGGCAACCATGAAGTGATGATGCGCGGCACCTTTGCCAATATCCGCATCCGCAACCACATGCTCGGCCCGAACGGCAAGGAAGGCGGCTACACCATCCACTACCCGTCGAAGGAAGAGACCTCGATCTACGACGCGGCGATGCAGTACAAGGCCGAGGGCGTGCCGCTGGTGATCTTCGCCGGTGTCGAATATGGCAACGGCTCTTCCCGCGACTGGGCTGCCAAGGGTACCAACCTGCTCGGCGTCAAGGCGGTGGTCGCCCAGTCCTTCGAGCGTATCCATCGCTCGAACCTGGTCGGCATGGGCATCATTCCCTTCGTCTTCGAAGAGGGCACGACCTGGCAGAGCCTCGGCCTCAAGGGCGACGAACTCGTCACCATCGAAGGTCTGGAAAAGATCAAGCCGCGCGAGAAGAAGATCGCCAAGATCACCTATGGCGACGGCACCGTGAAGGAAGTTCCGCTGCTGTCGCGCGTCGATACGCTCGACGAGGTGGTCTACCTCAACAATGGCGGCATCCTGCAGACGGTTCTGCGCGATCTCGCTGCCTGATTTTTAAGAGACTCGACTGATAATGGCCGCCGGAGAGCAGTTTCCGGCGGCTTTTCTTTGCGGCGACAGTAATTTGGCCAGCTCACGATGATTTGTTTTCCGCGGGTTCCGGCAGCGCTGCGTCTCACCCGTTCGTGACTTTTCGTTTGGACCCGGAAGGATTATTCGTACGTTCATATGTCAGAGCCTCCGGTTCCAACACGCCGTCGGCGCTGAAAAAGAGGTGCAGGTGAATGTCCCCCCGTTTTTTGATTCCGCTGATCGCCGGCGTTGTTCTCTCAGGCCCCTTGCAGGCCGAAGACGGCACGCCGAAAGGTGTCGTCGAACTGTTCACGGCGCAGGGCTGCTCTTCCTGTCCTCCGGCTGATGCCGCTTTCCGCAAGCTGGTGAACCAGGGCGATGTCATCGCGCTCGCCTATCATGTCGATTACTGGAACTATCTCGGCTGGGCCGATACGCTGAGCTCCAAGGAAAACACCGAGCGGCAATACGGCTATGCCAGAACGATGGGCCGCAGCAACGTCTACACGCCGCAGGCCATCGTCAACGGGCGCGGCCATCTGGCCGGCGCTGATCTCAACGGCATCAACGGCAAGATCGACACCTATAGCAGCGAAGGCAACGGGCTGACCGTCCCGATCAGCGCGGCGATGCGCGGCGACGAGCTGGAGATCAAGATCGGCGCGGGGCAGGGCAAAGCCAATGTCGTGATGGTCTATTTCGACAAGGAAAAGACGATCGACGTCGAAAAAGGCGAAAACAGCGGGAAGAAGATCTCCTATCTGCACAGCGTCACCAATGTCGAAACGGTCGGTATGTGGGACGGCAAGGCGACCAGTCTGACGCTGCCGGCGAGCGTCCTGCAGCGGCCGCAGCTCGAAGGCTGCGCGATCCTGCTACAATCGGCGACCGACAACGGCGATCCGGCTGCGATCCTTGGCGCGACCGTGGTGATGGCTGGAAAAAACATCTGAGATTTCATCCGGTTGCGGATGAAGTACCGGGCGGCCCGGCTGAGCGTATTCGGGGCTGGGGTTAAGGTCGATACGCTCCGCCGGGCCCTTTGGCGCGCTGGCGCCAAACCGGGGATTCATAATTCTCCTGCAAATGAGGCGCTGTTTTGACTGAAATGCGGCGCTGCAGAGAAAGCGTTAGCGCTATCAGGTGCGGCCGAATGTGACGGGCGGTACTCTTGCAATTTGCGGCGGGTCGGGCACACTGTCACTCTCCTGTCACAAGCGGAGGCCTTGGGAGACCTGATGACAGATCAGCCGGATTTGCGACACGGCGAAAGCCGTTCCGTCGACAATAGTTCCTCAGTCGTCGTCGATCTCAGGGAATACAAACAAAGCAAGGACCCGCTTCCGGTGACTTTTCATCGGCGCGAACTGGACGCGATCCTGTGGATCTACGGCCGCATGGTCGGCGACGGCGAATGGCGCGACTACGCCATCGATCACCTGAAGGACAAGGCGGTCTTCTCCGTCTTCAAGCGCTCCGGCGAAATGCCGCTCTTCCGCATCGAGAAAAATCCGAAGATGGCGGCCAAGCAGGGCGCCTATTCGGTGATCAATATCCATGGCACGATCCTGAAGCGCGGTCACGAGCTGAATCAGGTGCTGAAGGTGTTCGACAAGGCCCTGAAGCTCGTCGACAAGTAGGCCGTATCAGCCGGCAAACAGCGTGCCGGGATAGGTGGACGGATCCGGAGCGGTTGTCATGCCCTCGCCGAGGGCGCGCTGCATGAACATCGTATCCAGCCAACGGCCGTGCTTGTAGCCGGTGCCCCTCATCAGCCCAACCTCCACGAAGCCTGCCTTGAGATGAAGCGCGATCGAGGCAGGGCTGGCACCGCCGATGACGGCGGTCATTTGACGGAAACCGAGATCGGTGCAGCGGTTGATCAGCTCGGCTATCAACAGTTTGCCGATGCCGCGTCCGCGCGCCTCAGGGGCCAGATAGATCGAATCCTCGACCATCCAGCGATAGGCGGGGCGCGTGCGAAAGGCCGAGGCGTAGGCATAGCCGAGCAGACCTCCATCGGCATCGACGGCGGCGATATAAGGATAGCGCTGGCTGACGATCGCCGAAAAACGCTGCGTCATCTCGGCCTCGGAGGGCGGCACTATCTCATAGCTCGCCACGCCGTTCAGGACGGATTCGCGATAGATATCGGCAATGGCGGGAATGTCGGCTTGCGAGGCATCGCGCAGGAGGAAGGACATTTCGGCGGCTGGTCCATCGGAATGAGCGGGCTTACCTAAAACCACTGCTGCGAAACCGGCGCAACAAAAAAGGCGGCCGAAGCCGCCTTTTCGATCTCAGCGTGCCTGCTTATTTGCGATTGCCCATGAACTGCAGCAGGAACATGAAGAGGTTGATGAAGTCGAGATAGAGCGTCAGTGCGCCCATGATCGCCTTGCGGCCGGCGACAGCGACGTCATCGGCTTCCAGGTACAGTTCCTTGATCCGCTGTGTGTCGTAGGCGGTGAGGCCTGCGAAGATCAGAACGCCGAGAACCGAGATCGCGAACTGCACGGCCGACGAAGCCAGGAAGATGTTGACCAGCGATGCGATGATCAGGCCGAAGAGACCCATGATCAGGAACGAGCCCATCGCCGACAGGTCACGCTTCGTCGTGTAGCCGTAAAGCGACAGCGCGCCGAAGGAGGCGGCGGTGACGAAGAAGGTCTGCACGACGCTCTGGCCGGTGTAGATCAGGAAGATCGACGAGAGCGACAGGCCGACAAGCGCGGCATAGATCGCGAACGTCGTCTGGGCGGCGCTCACCGTCATGCTATGGATCCGGAAGCTCAGGAAGAACACCAGAGCCAGCGGCGCCAGAATGACCACCCACTTCAGCGGGCTCACATAGATCGCCTGGCCGAAAGCGGTCAGTTCGCCGTTGGCGAAAGCGAATTGGAACGACAGATATGCGGCCACACCGGTGATCGCCAGACCCAGCGCCATCAGGTTGTAGACCTTGAGCATATAAGCGCGCAGGCCTTGATCAATCATCTCGCCGGTCTGAGCGCGGCTTTGATAGTTACGAAGATCAGCCATAGTTTCCTCTTACAAGCTCCGATGGAGATACGGTGTCGGGGTTTTCGACCCGGGCGCCGCTGCGGAGCTCCAGCATGCCTGCGGATAATATGAGGCTTTCGCCCCTCGCAAACAAGAGCCTTGCGAGGGCTCGGCCGGTTAAATCGCCGTAAGGTGAAGGGTTTGGGTGCCGCTGCCGGCTCAAAGCTCGCGCAAGACAGGTGCCGCTTTCTGCCCGAGGATGCGCCAGGTGCCGATCAGGCCGATGCCGACGGTCAGGACGAGCGCGGTCACCAGCGTCAGCCCCGCGACGTCGGGCAGAAAGGCCGAGGGCAGGCGCATGATGCGGGCGACGATGAACCAGGCGGCGACGCCGCCGGCGATCAGCGCGAAGATTGCGGTTGCGAGCCCGAGGATCAGATATTCGTAGCTGAAGGCGCGGATCAGCATGGCGCGCGTGGCGCCGAGCGTCTTCAGCACCACCGCGTCATGGGTGCGCGCCCGGTTTCCGGCGGCAAGCGCGCCGGCAAGGACGAGGATCGAGGCGATGAGGGCGACGGAGGCTGCGGCGCGGATCGCGGTCGCCAGCTGCGCGACCAGCTGATTGACGATATCGATCGCATCCTTGACGCGCACACTGGTGATCGTCGGATAGGTGTTGGTGACGGATTTCAGGATCGCCGCATCTTCGGCCGGTGTCGAGGAGGGATCGGTCAGGGTCGCCAGCCAGGCATGCGGGGCGCCGCGGAAGGTGTTCGGCGAGAAGACCATGACGAAATTGATCGACAGCGATTCCCATTGGACGCGGCGCAGATTGGCGATCTTCGCGGTGATATTGCGGCCGAGCACGTTGACGGTCACCTTGTCGCCGATCTTGAGGCCGAGTTCATGGGCCTCTTCCGAGGAGAAGGAGACGAGCGGCTCGCCGCTGTAATCCTTGTCCCACCAGCTGCCTTCGGTGAGGGCGGCGTTTTCAGGCAGAGTGTTGGCATAGGTGATGCCGCGGTCGCCGTTCAGCACCCAGCGGCCGGCCGCCGGCACGTCCATCTTGGTGACGTCCTCGCCGTTGAAGGCGACGATCCGGCCGCGCAGCATCGGCACTTCGACGAGCTTTCCCTGCGGCGCCTGCGCCTGGACGAGATCGCGGAAGGCGTCGACCTCGGCGCTCTGGATATCGACGAAGAAGAAGTTCGGCGCACCCTCGTTCATGCGGCCGGTCAGCTGCTGGCGCAGGTTCCCGTCGATCAGGGTCAGCGTCACCAGCAACGCCAGGCCAAGGCCGAGCGAGAGCACGACCGAGGGCGTCAGTGCGCCGGGGCGGTGGATGTTGCCGATCGCAAGCCGCAGCGCCGGCGAATTGACGCGCGGGCTGCGGCGCGCAAGCCAGGCGATCGCTGCTGCGACGAGGCGCAGGACGACGAAGGCGAAGACGATCGCGCCGACGAAGACGACGGCGATGAAGCGGTCATAGGCGGTGAGGACGGCGAGGCCGGCGAGAGCGGCCATGAACAGCGCGGCAAGCAGGATATAGGGCCAGGACGGCAGGCGGCGGGCTTCGAAGCCCTGCTCGCGAAAGAGTGCGGTCGCCGGCACTTCGCGGGCATGGCCGAGCGGCAGGATGGCGAAGGCCAGCGTCGTCAGGATGCCGAAGAGCGTCGCAAGCAGCAGGGCGCCGGGATAAAGGGTCGGCGTGGTCGAGACCGGCAGGAATTGCGCCAGGAACTGCGCGGCGAAGATCGGCGACAGGGCGCCGATGATCAGACCGATCAGGATGCCGCCAAGCGCGATGATAGCGATCTGGAAGAGATAGATCAGCACGACGACCTGCGCCGGCGCGCCGAGACATTTGAAGGTGGCGATGGTGGTGCGTTTGGCATCGAGGAAGGCGCGCACGGCATTGGCGACGCCGACGCCGCCGACGATCAGCGCGGTGAGACCGACCAACGTCAGGAACTGCGAGAAACGGGTGATGTTTTCGGTGAGCGAGGGTGCGGCGCGGTCGCTGGTGCGGATCGCCCAGCCGGCGGAGGGGAATTCCTTGGCGGCACGCGCCTGGATGCCCGACATCGCGGCCTTGTTTTCCAGCCGGATCTTATAGGCATGCTCGACCAGGCTTCCCGTCTGGATCAGCCCGGAGGCTTCGAGCGCCCGGCGGCTGACGAGCAGGCGCGGCGCAAAGCCGAAACCTTCCGACAGCGCATCCGGCTCGGTTTTAACAGTGCCTGTTACGCTGAGCTTGACATTGCCGAGCAGCAATTCGTCGCCGACCGCAAGGCCGAGCCGATCGAGAAGCAGCGGCGCTGCGACCGCGCCATAGGTGCCGCCCTGGCCTGAAAGCAGGGCTGCGAGCGGATAGTTCGGCTCGGCGACGAACTTGCCGTAGAGCGGGTAGGCGTCGTCGACCGCCTTGACCTCGACCAGCGCCTGGTCGGAACCGTCAGGCTTGCGGGCCATCGAGCGCAGGCCCGTCGAGACCGACACCGTGCCCAGGCCTTCGAGGAAACCCAACTCCTCAGGCGTGGCTTCGCGGTTGTTGAGCTCGAAGCGGACGTCGCCCGCCAGCAGTTCCTGCCCCTGCGAGGCGATCGTGTCGGTGATCGACTGCGAAACGGAATTGACGGCGGCGATCGCGCCGGTGCCGAGGGCGATGCAGGCCAGGAAAATGTAGAAGCCGCGGATGCCGCCGCGCAGCTCGCGCAGCGCCAGGCGAAAAGCGAGCGACACGCGCGGTGTGATGATCCTCATGCGATCGCCGCCTCGCTGCGGCGGGCGGCGCTGTCGCCTTCGATCCTGCCGGAACGGACGCGGATCTGGCGCGAGCAGCGGTTGGCAAGCGAGACGTCGTGGGTGACGAGAAGCAGGGTCATGCCGCGTTCTGCCTGCTTGGCGAACAGAAGGTCGGCGATCTGGCGGCCGGTCTCGGTGTCGAGATTACCGGTGGGCTCGTCGGCGATCAGCAAAGCGGGCGAGGGGGCGAGCGCCCTGGCGATCGCCACGCGCTGCTGTTCGCCGCCGGAAAGCTGACCGGGATAATGGTTCAGCCGTTCACCGAGGCCGACCGAATTCAGCTCGCGATGGGCGATCTCGAAGGCGTTGCCGACATTGGCGAGTTCCAGCGGCACGGCGACGTTCTCCAGCGCTGTCATATTGGCGATCAGGTGGAAGGACTGGAAGACGATGCCGATGTTGCGGCCGCGGAAATCCGCCACCTGATCCTCGCTCAGCGCGTGGAGCGGCGTGTCGTTGATGTTGATTTCGCCGCTGTCGAGCTTCTCCAGACCGGCAAGCACCATCAGCAGGGTGGACTTGCCGGAACCGGACGGGCCGACGATGCCGACGGATTCGCCGGCCGCGACATCGAGATCGATGCCCTTCAGCACATGGACGGAGGCGGCCGCACTGCCAAGGGTGAGATCGGCACCCTTCAACTCGATGATGGTTTTTGCCAACAGAAATCGCCCTATATAATCCGTAATCGAATGGCCGCATAACAGCACTTCGCCAATCTAGGGAAGCCAGGATGAGATTTAAAGTTGCCGCGCTTCAATTCACCGTCATCGCCGTTTCGCTGATCTTTGCCGCTGCAGCCAATGCCCGGACGATCAATCTCGTCGGTTTTGGGGACAGTTTGATGGCGGGCTATCAGCTGCCGCCCGGCGACGGTTTTCCGGAAAAGCTGCAGGCGGCCCTGAAGGCAAAGGGTCTCGACGTCACCATTGCCAATGCCGGGGTCTCCGGCGACACGACGACGGCAGGTCTTGCGCGCATCGACTGGTCGGTGCCCGACGGCACCGATGGGGTCATTCTCGAGCTTGGCGCCAACGATGCGTTGCGCGGCGTCCCGCCGGAGGAGAGCGAGAAGAATCTCGATCAAATGATTACCCGGCTAAAGGAGCGTGGGATTGCCGTGCTGCTCGCCGGTATCATAGCGCCGCCGAACATGGGAGCGGATTATGCCGCACGATTCAATCCGATCTATCAGAAACTCTCGGAAAAACATAAGCTTCCACTCTATGCCTTCTTTCTTGACGGCGTCGCGCTGGAGGCTGGGTTGAAGCTCGACGACGGCATGCATCCAAATGCGAGAGGGGTCGACGTCATGGTCGAAAAGATGGAGCCTGCTGTCACAAATTTCGTCGAAACGATTTCTACTGTGAAGAAATAGGGGCTTGCGCGGCCATTGATTGCGTGATTCCGTGTAAGCACCTGCAAAAGATTCGGGGAGTGCTCGTGATGCCGAGACTGTTTACCGCCCTCGAAATTCCGCGCAATGCGGCGATGAGCCTTTCATTGCTGCGCGGTGGCCTCCCCGGAGCACGATGGATCGATGTGGAGAATTACCACATCACCCTGCGCTTCATAGGTGATGTCGACGGCCGCACGGCCGATGAAATCGTCGAACGCCTCGACCGGATCGACCGGCCGGAATTCCAGTTCAGGCTCGAAGGTATCGGTTCCTTCGGCTCGAAGAAACCACATTCGGTCTGGGCCGGCGTTTCGCAATCGCCTGAAATGTATGCCCTGCAGGGTGAGATCGAGCGCATCTGCCAGCGCATCGGCCTGCCGCCGGATCCGCGCAAATTCACGCCGCATGTGACGCTGGCCCGGCTCAAATCCTCGCGGCTCGACGATGTCGTGCAATATCTGGCGGGTCGCGGCAATTTCCACACGGCGACCTTCACTGCGCCGCGCTTCGTGCTGCTGTCGTCGCGCGAATCGGTCGGCGGCGGCCCTTACCTCACCGAGGAAGTGTTTCCGCTGCACGAGGCACGTTCGACGCCCAGCGTTTCGAGCAGACTGCTGCAGCCGGCCAAGAGCCTGGTATAGACCAACTCGAAACCATCCGGGCCGCCATAATAGGGATCGGGAATATCCTCTCCCGTTCTCAGCGCGATCTCACCAAAGAGATGGATGTTTGCCCCAGGTCGTGCGCTCTTGCCGAGCGCCGCCAGATTTTGCCGGTCCATGGCCAGGATCAGGTCGAAATCCGAGAGGTCGCTCGGTCTGATGCGGCGGGCGCGCTGTCCTGATATATCGATACCGTGGCTTTTCGCGGTGGCGATCGAACGCCGGTCGGGCGGCTCACCTTCATGCCAGCCGCCGGTGCCGGCCGAATCGACCGTAAAATGGCCGGTCAAACCTGCTTCGGCGACGAGCTGACGAAGAATTCCCTCCGCGAGCGGAGAACGGCATATATTGCCCATGCAAACGAAGAGGATGCTGATGCGTTTCATCGGTAAACCTGTCGACAGATGAGAGGACGATCGCATGAAAATGGAAAAACTGGAACGGACGGCGGTCGAGGCTGAGCTGGCCGGGCTTGCAGGCTGGGCGCTCAACGATGCGGCCTCCGCGATCTCGAAGACATTCAAGTTTTCAAATTTCATCGAGGCTTTCGGATTCATGGCGCAGGCAGCACTCGCCGCCGAGAAGCTCAACCACCATCCCGAATGGTTCAACGTTTATTCCCGAGTGGATGTGACGCTCAACACGCATGATGCCGGCGGACTGACGGAGCTGGATTTCAAGCTTGCCAAAGCCATGGAGAAGGCTGCGGCGCGACGTGTCGTTTGAAAGTGGGGCCGATTGAAAGCCGGTCCGCCATCACCATATGTTCGCTTGGACGAAAGGGATGCAGGGATGGACGAGGTTAAATTCGGGGAAATCCTCTTGCCGGGCGACGACGACACCCAGAGCCGGCGCGAGAAGACCGTAAGGCAGAAATTCTGGCCGACGTTCCGGCGGGCGGTGCGGCAAATCCCCTTCTCTCGCGATGTGGTCGCCGGTTTCTATTGCGCGCTCGATCCGCAAACACCGACCAAGGTGCGCGGCGTGCTGCTTGCAGCGCTCGCCTATTTCGTCATGCCGATAGACATGATTCCCGATGTTTTCGCCGTCATCGGCTTTTCCGACGACATCGCTGTGCTCTCAGCCGCCTTCGCCATGGTGCGCGGCCATATCCGGCCCGGCCATTACGAAGCGGCCGACCGTGTTCTCGCCGACCGGCCGGAAGCGATGAAGACGATCTAAAGCGCTGCACAGTTTTGGGCGATATGCGTCAGGCGATTTCGCGTTCCAGCACCTTGCGAAGCTTGCCGAAGGCAAGCCGGATGCGCGATTTCACCGTGCCGAGCGGCAGCCCGGTTGATTCGGCGATCTCCGAATGCGATTGACCGAGGAAGAAGGCGGCGCGCAGCATGTCGCGCTGCTCCTCCGGCAATTGGCCGACAGCGGCGCGTATCTTGGCGTCGCGATCGTCATTGGCGATGATGTCTTCCGCGCCGATCTCGGCCGGCGGCTGCAGGGCCGGGTCGGTCTCATCGAAGATGCGGGTATTGGTGCGGCGCTGCAGGTCGATGCGGCGATTGCGGGCAATGCGGAAAAGCCAGGTCGAGAGTGAAGCTCGCGTCTCATCGTAGAGATCTGCCTTGTGCCAGAGCACGATCATGATCTCCTGCACCAGTTCCTCGGCCTCGCCCGACGTCATTTTCTGGCGCATCAGCCAGGCCTTCAGGCGGGGGGCGAAATAGTCGAACAGGATGGAAAAGGCCTGCTGGTCGCGATCCCTGGCGACGGCCTTCGCGAGGGAAGCGAAACGCTGTCTTTCCTCGGCATCCATGTCTCCTCACGAGCCCCCTGCGGCGAAATTTCGTCCCGGATTTCCAAGCCTTAATGAGGTACAACGGAAATGGGAAAGGTCAAACTCTTGCCTGAATCTTTGTGTCTTAAATTCAGCCGAACGGACGGCCAGTGCCATCGGGGCACCGTGTCGCGGCCGATACCGTCAAAGGGTCGAAAATGACATTCGAGCTGAAATGACACAGGCAAATACAAATCGCAGCTATTGTTGACCATTTGGTAACCTGAATTAAGTCAAAATAAAGCAGATCGTGATTATGCGGCGCCCGCTATGATCGCTTCGGGCCTTGAATCGCAAGAACCGGCAGGAATCCATGTTTGTAAAAAGTATCGTATCCGCTCTCGCACTCACCCTTGTTATGGCCGGAGTTGCGACAGCGCAGCAGGCCGCGCCGAACCGCATCCAGCAGTTCCAGGCATGGGGCGCCTACTCCTACAAGTCGGGGAACAGCACCGTCTGCTACGTGCTGTCCGTTCCGACGGCAAAGCAGCCGGCAAGCGTCGACCACGGCGACAACTTCTTCATCGTCTCGCAGCGTCCGGGCCAGAACATCTCTTATGAGCCGCAGGCGATGATGGGCTATACGGTGAAGGAAAATTCGAAGATCAATGTCGTCATCGACAACAAAACCTTCGTGATGTTCACCAAGGACAAGGCCGGCTGGGTCGAGAATGCCGCGCAGGAGCCGGCCCTGGTCGCGGCGATGAAGACCGGCCATTCGATGACGGTGAATGCCGTCTCGCGCAAGGGCACCGGCACCTCCTACAGCTATTCGCTCTCGGGCATCTCGGCGGCGCTGAAGCAGATCGAAAGCTGCAAGTAAGCAGCGTTTCGTCGACAGAGTTCAAAAGGCCGGCCTTGCGCCGGCCTTCGTTATTTCCATCTAGAGCCTTGCCGCGCTTTAGGTCCTTGGTTTCCGCAAAACCGCTGCACACTTTTGCGCGACATGCTTTGTAGTGACGCGCGAGCAAAATGATGCTAAAGGCCGCGCAAACAGCGGACAGATCGCGATGTCAGTCGCCGTCCGCCATCAATTTCTGCCAATGTGCCGTCATGCGCCCGCAGTCTTCCGGATCAGACCCTGAAGTCCGCGGCTTGCGAAACGGTTACGTGTTCGAATTCAGGATGAAAGACTATGTCCGTGATGGATGCGATCGTCGTCAACAAGCCCCAGGCCGCCCGCCTCTCTCCCGGTGTCGAGAAGCCGTCGCTGATCGGGCTGTCGCGCGAGGAGATGGCGGCAGCACTCCGTGAAAAGGGTGTGGCCGAGAAGCAGATCAAGATGCGCGTCGCGCAGCTCTGGAACTGGATCTATGTGCGCGGCGTCTCCGATTTCGACCATATGACCAATGTCGCCAAGGACATGCGGGAGATGCTCAAGCAGCATTTCACCATCGAGCGTCCCGAGATCGTCGAGGAGCAGGTCTCCAATGACGGCACGCGCAAATGGCTGCTGCGTTTTCCCGCCCGCGGCGCAGGCCGCCCGGTCGAGATCGAAGCCGTCTATATTCCGGAAGAGGGCCGCGGCACGCTCTGCATCTCCAGCCAGGTCGGCTGCACGCTGACCTGTTCCTTCTGTCATACCGGGACACAGCGGCTGGTGCGCAACCTGACGGCCGAGGAAATTCTGTCGCAGCTGCTGCTTGCCCGCGACCGGCTCGGCGACTTCCCGGATCGCGAAGCGCCGCAGGGAACGATCATGCCTGCCGAAGGCCGCAAGGTCAGCAACATCGTCATGATGGGCATGGGCGAGCCGCTCTATAATTTCGATGCCGTCAAGCAGGCATTGCTGATCGCCACCGATGGCGACGGCCTGTCGCTGTCCCGGCGCCGGGTGACGCTTTCCACCTCGGGCGTCGTGCCGGAGATCTTCCGCACCGGCGAGGAGATCGGCGTCATGCTGGCGATTTCGCTGCATGCGGTGCGCGACGACCTGCGCGATATTCTGGTGCCGATCAACAAGAAGTATCCGCTGAAGGAGTTGATCGATGCCTGCCGGGCCTATCCCGGCCTTTCGAACGCTCGGCGCATCACTTTCGAATATGTGATGTTGAAGGATGTCAACGACAGTCTGGAAGACGCCAAGGGGCTGATCAAGCTGTTGAAGGGCGTGCCGGCGAAGATCAACCTCATTCCGTTCAATCCCTGGCCCGGCACCAACTATCAGTGTTCCGACTGGGAGCAGATCGAGAAATTCGCCGATTTCATCAATTCGGCAGGTTATGCCTCGCCGATCCGCACGCCGCGCGGCCGCGACATTCTTGCCGCCTGCGGCCAGCTGAAATCGGAATCCGAGCGCATGCGCAAGACCGAGCGTCTGGCCTTCGAGGCGATGATGATCGCCAATCACGGCGCCGACGACTGATCAGCAAGTTTGATCCTCGCTACAATTCTCCTGCATTGATTTAAGCATGCGCTTTTCCTAATAGTGCCGCCAAAATCATTCAGGAGGACACCCATGCGCCCGATTCTGCTCGCTCTTGCCGCCACTTTGGCCCTTTCCCTGCCGGCAAAGGCTGACAATGTGACGGTTGCCGTGACGGCGATCGTCGAGCACCCGGCGCTGGATGCAGCCCGCAAAGGCGTTCTCGATGCGCTGACGGCTGCCGGCTACAAGGAAGGCGAGAACCTGAAATTCGTGTTCGAGTCGGCGCAGGGCAATCCGGCCACCGCTGCCCAGATCGCCCGCCAGTTCGCCGGCGACGAGCCCAATGTCATCGTGCCGATCTCCACGCCCTCGGCCCAGGCGGTCGTTTCCTCGACGCGTGACATTCCGGTCGTCTTCACCGCCGTCTCCGATCCGCTCGGCGCCCAGCTCGTCAAGGATATGGACAAGCCCAGCGGCAACGTCACCGGCCTTTCCGACATGTCGCCGGTGGCCGAGCATCTGGCGCTGATCAAGGAAATCGTGCCGAACGCGAAAACCATCGGTTATCTCTACAATTCCGGCGAAGCGAATTCCGTTTCGCTGCTCGCTGTCTTGAAGGCCGAGGCCGAAAAGGCCGGACTGACGGTTGTGGAATCGGCCGCCACCAAGTCGGCCGAGGTCCAGGGCGCAGCACGCGCTCTCGTCGGACGCGCCGATGTGATCTACGTCCCGACCGACAACACGATCATCTCGGCGCTCGAAGGTGCTGTCGCGGTTGCCGAAGAGAGCAAGCTGCCGCTCTTCACCGCCGATACGGATTCGGTTTCGCGCGGTTCGATCGCCGCCCTCGGCTTCAACTATTACGATGTCGGCAAGCAGACCGGCGAGATCGTCGTGCGGGTGCTGAAGGGCGAAAACCCCGGCGACATCGCGGTCAAGACCGCCGCCGGTAGCGACCTCGTCGTCAACAAGGCCGCAGCTCAGAACATGGGCGTCACCCTGCCGCAAAGCGTGCTTTCGCGCGCCAACAAAGTCATCGAATAATCGGCCATAATTTCATCGGCTTATCCGCATTCAGCCGCCCCCGTTTGCACGGGGGCGGCTCCCTGTATTAAAAGGCTCCGGTTTCGCGACGGGCGGAACGGACACAAAAAGGGGCTGAAAGCCTTGAGCCAAATCGCATTCTGGGGAGCCGTCGAGCTCGGCCTGGTTTATTCCTTCGTCGCTCTCGGCGTTTATCTCGCTTTCCGCGTTCTCGACTTTCCCGACTTGACGGTGGACGGTTCCTTTCCGCTCGGCGCGGCGGTGACCGCGGTGCTGATCATTGCCGGCGTCAATGCCTGGCTCGCGGCGCTGATCGCGATGGCGTCCGGTGCCGGCGCCGGCATGGTGACGGCGCTGCTCAACGTGCGCTTCAAGATCCTCAATCTGCTCGCCTCGATCCTGACGATGATTGCGCTGTTTTCCGTCAATCTCAGGGTGATGGGTAAACCCAATGTCGCCCTTATCAATGCCGATACGATGATCAGCCCGTTCTTCGGCCATGGCCTGCGTGATTTCTACGTGCGGCCGCTCTTCGTCGGCGTGCTCGTGATCGTCGCGCTCATCCTGGTCTGGCGCTTCCTGGAAAGTGATGCCGGGCTTGCCATGCGGGCGACCGGCGCCAATGCAAGGATGGCCCGCGCCCAGGGCGTCGATACCAACCGGCAGATCTATCTCGGCATGGCGATCTCCAATGCGCTGGTCGCCTTCGGTGGTGCGCTGTTTGCTCAGACGAACGGCTTTGCCGACGTCACCTCAGGCGTCGGCACGATCGTCGTCGGGCTTGCCGCCGTCATCATCGGCGAGACGTTGCTCGGGCGGCGCGGTCTGCTGATTGCGTTGATCGGCTGCGTGCTCGGCTCGATCCTCTATCGCATCGCGATCCAGCTGGCGCTTTCGAGCGATGTCATCGGCTTGCAGGCATCCGACCTCAATTTCGTGACGGCGGTGCTGGTGACCGTGGCGCTCATCCTTCCCCGTCTTCGCGGAGGTGCCGCATCGTGATCAGCGTCAAGGACATCAAGGTTGTTTTCGGGCGCGGCACGCCGCTGCAGAAGCAGGCGCTGAACGGCGTCAGCCTGACCATCGAGCAAGGCTCCTTCGTCACCGTCATCGGCTCCAACGGCGCCGGCAAATCGACATTGCTCGGCGTGCTCGCCGGCGACGTCATTCCGAGCGAAGGGCAAGTGCTGATCGGCAAGCACGAGGTCACACGCAAATCGACGGCGGCGCGCGCCGGCCTGGTGGCGCGTGTCTTCCAGGATCCGCTGACGGGAAGCTGCGGCGCCTTGTCGATCGAGGAAAATCTCGCTCTGGCGGCCCGGCGTGGAGAGAAGCGCGGACTTGTATCGGCGCTCGGCAGCAAGCGGCGCGACTATTTCAAGGAACGGATCGCCGAGCTCAATCTCGGTCTGGAGAACCGCCTGAAAGACCGCATGGATCTGCTCTCCGGCGGGCAGCGGCAGGCCGTTTCTCTCGTCATGGCGACGCTGGCGGGCTCGGAAGTGCTGTTGCTCGACGAACATACGGCAGCACTCGATCCTGGGATGGCTGAGTTCGTGATGAACCTGACGCAGAAGATCGTTGCCGAGCGCAAGCTGACGACGATGATGGTGACGCACTCGATGCGGCAGGCGCTGGATTACGGCCACCGCACGATTATGCTGCATGGCGGCGAGATCGTTCTCGATGTGGCGGGTGACAACAGAAAGAACCTGCAGGTCGAGGACCTGATCGCCATGTTCCGCAAGATGCGCGGCCAGACGCTCGATGACGATGCGTTGCTGATCGGCTAGCTAACGCCGACAGCGTGCGGATCGCTTCGCGACCGCGGGATCGGCTGATTATCTGGCCTGGGTGAGCAGGATCTTGGCAGCGAAGATCGAGAAGACGCCGGCGAAGGTATAGTCCATGCCGCGCAGCACCTTCCTGTTGTTCTGCAGCCAGGAGGCCAGCCAGTCGGCGGCAAAGACCACGCCGGCATTGACCGGCATACCGATCAGGATGAAGCAAAGCCCAAGGAAAAGCAGCTTCTGCGTGACGGCGGGATCGCCGGCGCTGACGAATTGCGGCAGGAAGGTCATGAAGAAGATGATGACCTTGGGGTTCAGAAGATTGACCCAGAAACCCGACGAGATGTTCGAAAGTGCGGTGCCCTTCTGCTCTTCGACCTTGGCGACGGTGAGCTTGGAGCCGAAGCGGATCGCCTGTAGCGCCAGCCAGAACAGATAGGCAGCACCGCCGGTCTTCAGGATCAGGAAGGCGGTCGGTGAGGCGGTGATCAGCGCCGAAATGCCGAAAGCGACCAGCATGGTGTGGACGACGATGCCGAGGCTGGTGCCGACGACGACGAAAAGGGCCGCTTTCCTGCCCTGGGCCAGCGAACGGCTGATCGACAGCGTCATGTCTGGACCCGGGGTCGCCGCCAGCAATAGCGTCGCGGCGGCAAAGGCCAAAAGGGTCGGCAGGCTGGGCAGGAAATCCATGGCACACTCTGAAAGCCGGGAAGATCGAAGGATTTCTTACCCGGCTTTCAGAAAATTACCAATCAAACCTTCTAATAGCGCCGATCACTTCTGTTCCAGGTAGGCCTTGAACTTCTCCGCATAGTCCTTGTGCCAGCGTGACAGCGGCGGACGGTTCTCGATGATATCGCCGGCTGCCCAGGCCATGCGGCGTTCGTCGACCGGGCGCGCCACGTCATTGTCGGGGCAGAGAATATAGAAATCGCCGCGTTCTAGGCTCTCGACCATGAAATCGACCGTCTGCTCCGGCGTCCAGGCGGCGGCCGGTTTTTCCGAGCGGTCGCCCTTGGTGAGGCCGGTGAAGACGAAGCCGGGAATCAGAAGATGGGCGGAAATCTTCCCGCCCTCGATGTTGCGAAGTTCATGCTCCAGCGCTTCGGTGAAGACTTTCACGCCTGATTTGGAGATGTTGTAGGCGGGGTTGCCGGGCGGCGTGGTGATGCCCTGCTTGGAGCCGGTGTTGATGATCAGGCCAGGCTCGCCATGCGACAGCATTTTCGGACCGAAGGTGCGGGTGCCGTTGATCACGCCCATCAGGTTGACGGCGAAGATATGGTCCCAGTTCGCCTGCGGGCTGAAGATCGAGGTTTCCGGGCCGATGCCGGCATTGTTCATCAGCACGTGCACACGGCCGAAACGCTGGAGCACGGTGCGTTCGAGCGCTTCCAGGGATTCCTTGACTGCGACGTCGGTCTCGACCGCCATCACATTTTCCTCGCCGGCAATGGCCTTGAGTTCGTCGGCGGCATGGGCCAGCCGATCGCCGCCGAGATCGGCGATCGCCACGCTCATGCCGCGTCCGGCGAAATATTTCGCCGCGGCAAGGCCGATGCCGGAGGCGCCGCCGGTGATGACGGCAACATTGGACTTCTTGAAAATGTCTTGAATATTGGTCACGGGCAGCCTCTCCTCGAGCATTGTTCGGACGCTGGCGAATATGGTAGTTTCGATGTGCAAGTCAAACCTGCGAGGTACCCGCGCGTGGCCAAGGTCGTGTCCATCAGAATCGATGATCACATGGAAGAATTTATCGGCAATCAGCTCGATCAGGGAACTTATGGCTCTGCAGACGAGGTGATCGACGCCGGTTTGAGGCTTTTGCAGCGCGAGGCGGAGCTTGCAGCAATCGAGGCAGCCATTATCGACGGTGAGAAATCCGGCAAGCCACGGCCTTTTGATTTTGATGCTTTTATGGAGGGGAAGCGAGCACGCCGCAGCCGCCAATGAAAACGCTTGCTCTCTCGCCAGCCGCTGCCGACGATATCGACAGGATTTATGACTATACCGAAGAGAAATGGGGGCAGGATCAAGCGGAGGACTATATCCTTGCACTCCGGGATGACTGCGGGGCGCTTGCAGCACAGACAAAGCGTGGCCGCAAAATCATTGGATTGAGGAGCGGCTACACCGCTCTGGCGTTTCGCTCGCATTTCATCATTTACGCTGATACCGAAGAAGCGTTGATAGTTATTCGCATCCTGCATCGGCGCATGAATATCGCGGCCCATCTCTAAACTGGGCTTGTGGTGTCCGGCTTGCCCTTGCGTCACGCGCCAATCTCGCTAAAAGTGCCGCGATACCGGGTTTTCGCCGGCCTTTTATGCAACGGACCTCATCATCATGGCATCATACAAAGACGTGAAGAAAGTCGTTCTCGCCTATTCCGGCGGTCTCGACACCTCGATCATCCTGAAGTGGCTGCAGACGGAACTCGGCGCCGAAGTCGTCACCTTCACCGCCGATCTCGGCCAGGGCGAAGAGCTGGAGCCGGCGCGCAAGAAGGCCGAGATGCTCGGCATCAAGGAGATCTATATCGAGGATGTGCGCGAGGAATTCGTGCGCGATTTCGTCTTCCCGATGTTCCGCGCCAATGCCGTCTACGAAGGCGTCTACCTGCTCGGCACGTCGATCGCCCGGCCGCTGATTTCCAAGCATCTGATCGATATCGCCCGCAAGACGGGCGCGGATGCGATCGCCCACGGTGCGACCGGCAAGGGCAACGACCAGGTCCGCTTCGAACTCTCCGCCTATGCGCTGAACCCCGACATCAAGATCATCGCGCCGTGGCGCGACTGGGCGTTCAAGAGCCGCACCGACCTGCTTGCCTTTGCCGAGCAGCATCAGATCCCGGTTGCCAAGGACAAGAAGGGCGAGGCGCCGTTCTCCGTCGACGCCAACCTTCTGCATTCCTCTTCCGAGGGCAAGGTTCTCGAGGACCCCGCTCAGGAGGCGCCGGAATATGTGCATATGCGCACGATCTCGCCTGAGGCTGCGCCCGACAAGGCGACGGTGATCAAGGTCGGCTTCCGCAAGGGCGATGCGGTCTCGATCAACGGTGTCGAGATGTCGCCGGCGACGCTGCTCGCGACACTTAACAATTACGGCCGCGACAACGGCATCGGCCGTCTCGATCTGGTCGAGAACCGCTTTGTCGGCATGAAGTCGCGTGGCGTCTACGAAACACCAGGCGGCACGATCCTGCTCTCGGCGCACCGCGCCATCGAATCGATCACGCTCGACCGCGGTGCTGCCCATCTCAAGGACGAGATCATGCCGCGTTACGCCGAGCTGATCTATTACGGCTTCTGGTTCTCGCCGGAGCGCGAGATGCTGCAGGCGCTGATCGACAAGAGCCAGGAGCATGTCGAAGGCGAAGTGACGCTGAAGCTCTACAAGGGCAATGTCATGGTCATCGGCCGCGAGAGCGAAAAGTCGCTCTATTCCGACAAGCTCGTCACCTTCGAGGACGACCAGGGCGCCTACGACCAGAAGGATGCGGCCGGCTTCATCAAGCTCAATGCGCTGCGCCTGCGCACGCTCGGCAAACGCAACCTCGCGAAGTAATCACGCTGCGCCTTCGAATTCGACAGGAGCCCGCCGGCATGCCGCGCGGGCTCTTTTATTGCGCCGCGATTCGCGCGGCATCGACATCCACACACAGCCTGACATTACCGCGGCGCGGTCCCCAGCTTTCGGCGGAGAGCGGCAGGCCGACAAGCTCCGATATGCGCGCTGCCGCTATGGCAGGATCAAGCCGCATTGCCTCTCCGCGATCCGTCACGGCAAAGCCATCGTCGGCCTGATCGAGGCAGGTCACCGCCAGCCCGGCGCTGACCGTGATACCGCTGCGCTCCAACGCCAGATCGTGGGCAATGGCGTCGCGCAACACGCCGAGATCGAGCGGGGCGAGCCTGAGGCTACCCTGCCACTCGTTTGGCGCGTTGGTGGGATCAACGACTTTGATGCCGGGCAGAGCGGAAATTTCCCCTTTGAGGGGGCCCGCGCCGTGCCGGGTGGTATAGCAGCGCGTCGCATATGTTGCGTTGAGCTCGGTGATGCCGGCCTCGGCTGATATAGCGAGCATGTTTGAGAGCCCGGTATTCGAGCGGGTGACATGGGGAAAGCCGCCGCCATCCTGATCGAGCAGCAAACCTTGGGCGGCCTCGAAGATCACAGCGCCGCGCTCGCACAGCCGTCGGTCGGGCCAGAGCGTGACGCGGTCGAGATAGGCGGCGCAATCGGCCTCGAAGCGGGCGATGGTGGTTTCGTCAGCCAGTGCGGCGGCAAGGTCTGCGGGCAAGGCGGTGATGCCGAGCGCGGCAAGCCGGACCGGCACCCAGGCGTCGCGGATGAAGACCAGGCGGTCGTGCAGATCGGGGCGGAACAGATCTTTCGTCGACAGGGCGAATTCCGGGCGCAGATTGCGCTCGACGGTCTCGCCGAAGCCGAGGCCGCAACTGCCGTGACGGGCGGCGCCGCGCGCCAGCTCCAGGGCCTGATTGATGATGACGTCGAACGGCGTCGTCACCGAGGCGCGCGGATCGCTGCTGATGTCGGGCTTGACATCAAGCGCATCGAGGGCCGCCAATTCGTCGAGCAGCAGCATCGGATGGGCGACGAAGAAGCGGCTGAAATGGCTGGCGGCCCCGGCAAAGCTGCCGGAGCCGATATGGTGAAAGACATGGCGGGCGCCGGCCTCACCAACCACCGTGTGGCCGGCTTGCGCACCGCCGTTGCTGCGAACCACCACGGCCGCCGGTGTCGCCGCGGCAAGGCGATCGACCATTAGTCCCTTGCCTTCGTCGCCGTAAAGCGCGCCGATCACGGCCTGTGCTTCGGTACTCATCATTCTGCTCCTCAAAAGGGCGCCCGAAGCGATCGCGCCGGGGCTCTTGGAATATCTGATTTAGAAGAAAGGCAGCAGACGCCGCTTCGGGCGTTCGCCGATGGCTTTAGCGACGACTGCGGCTGCCGCACCGGGCCAGCTGGCGGCCACGTCGCCGGGGTCGCGACCCTCGGTGATCTCGATGATCGACACCACCAACTCGGCAATACGCCTGTAATCATCGAGCACGAAGGTGCGGCCGGGCAGCAGCGGCTGCCAGCTCGCGAGCACCCGGTCGAGCCTGGTGGCCGCATAGCCTTCGCGGATGATGATGTGGAAGACTTCGTAGGATCTCTGCGCCATCGCGAGGCATTCCCGGGCGCTCAGACCGCGCGGCGCTTCGATGCCGAAGATGCGGGCGATCTGATGGGCGGCCAGGCCATTGTGCACCGGCTCGTCGCCGATGGTGAAGAGATAGCCCTTGCGGCCGCGTCTTTCGAAGGCATCGGTCGAGGTCTTGAGAGCCGCCAAAAGATGGGCGGCGCTGTAGCTCTCGCCGTCATTGCCGCCGCCATTGCCTTCCAGCCACAAGGCGCGGATCTGGCTGGCAAGCGAGATATCGGCCTCGAACTGGGTCGCCTGCAGAGGTGCTGCATCGGTAAACGCATCTCCGACCGCCGCCACCATGATGTGCGGATCGGATACCGGACGGCGGTCGTAGATCTCCGATGTCAGGGTGATGAGCCCGCCGCGCATCAGCTCGTGGGCGATCATGCCCATCGAGCCGGTCACATCCGAGGCCAGAATAATCGGAGTCGATTGCGGATTGTAGGCGCTGTCGCGGCTCTCGCGGGCGGCAAAGCGCGCCGGATCGAATTGCGGATCGATGCCGGTGGCGCCGAAGACTTCGGACCGGCTGCGGCCATCCACATGGCGTGCATTGTAGGCGGCCCAGTCGGCCGTGCTGAAACGTCCCATACCCATGGCGTCACTCCTTTGCTTTTGTCCTGGCGATTCGGCGTGGGCGTCACCCGCTGCCGTTCGATGCCTATGATATAAACTTGCAAAGTGCATTTTGCAAGTTGCTATTTGCAAATTGTTATTTTTATGACTGGCGGCTATGAGAGCCGGAACATGCAAGCGGGGAGATGTTGATGGCAGAGGCTGAATTCGCACGGCCGATCGTGACGGTCGACATCGTCCTGCTGACGCTGCACGAAGGACGGCTGTGCGGGGCGCTGCTGCCGCGGTCCGCCGAACCGTTTGCCGGCGTTCCGGCGCTGATCGGCGGCTACGTGCATACGGACGAGGACGCCGATGCGGAGGCAGCCGTGCGGCGCATCCTCAAGGTCAAGGCCGGGCTCGAGGGCATATTCTTCGAACAGCTCGCGACCTTCGCTTCGGCGCGGCGCGACCCCCGCGACTGGTCGGTGTCGATCGCCTATTTTGCCCTGGTTCCGCGGGGAGCGCTGACGGGCGGCGCCGGCCCCCTCGAATTACGGCCGGTCGAGGCGGTTGGCGAATTGCCCTTCGACCACAATGCGATCGTCACCGCCGCCCTGGAGCGGCTGCGCGGCAAGGGCGCATATTCGACCATTCCGGCGAGGCTGCTTCCGGAGATCTTCACCATGTCGGAACTGCAGGCAATTTATGAAACGGTGATGGGCGAACGGCTGGACCAAAGCGCCTTTCGCCGCAAGATCAACGATCTCGATCTGCTCGAACCGGTCGAGGGCGAAAAACGGCAGACCGAGCGGGCGCGGCGTCCGACGACACTCTATCGGTTGAAGACGCCATTGGCCCTGTTCGACAGGAGAATCTGAGCGAAATATTCCCTTCGCCCGGAAGCTGCCGCTGGCGGTATCTCCCTTTTCGTGGCGGTGTAGCCGGCCTTGACGGATCCCAATCTTGACGGATGGTTGGGATCGCTTACTCTGCTGCGATCATCCTCCGGAGCATTTCCATGACGCAGTCCTTGCTCTTCGGCGCCTTTCTGGCGGCGCTCTTCTACGTGCTCATTCCGGGACCCGCCTTCCTGCAACTGCTCGGCATCGGCGCCGGGCAGGGCCGCAAGGCCGGCGCCTTGTTCATGATGGGGCATCTGGTCGGGGATCTCATCTGGTCGTCGCTGGCGCTGATCGCGATCGTCGGCGCAAAGACGATCGGAACCTTCGTCTTCGACCTGCTCGGCCTTGCCTGCGGTTTCTACCTCGCCTGGATCGGCTGGAGCACCGTCAATGCCAAGCCGAAAACGGAGGGGCAGGCGCTTGTTGTAGTCGAGCGGCCGTTTCGCCGCGGTCTGATCTTCGGCGTCACCAATCCGAAGGGTTATCCGGTGGCGCTCGCCACCTTCACCGCACTCGTTGCAGGCTCGGCCGGCGCGCTCGATTTCGAGGCGATGCCGGTGCTGCTCGGCGTGTCGTTCGTCGGTTTCGTGACGGCCGACATCATCCTGATCGGTATCATTGGTGCCGGTACGGTGCGGCGCTTCTATCGCGCCCATGAGCGGCTGATCGTGCGCTGCTCCGGCGTGCTTTTCATGGGATTTGCCGCCCAGGCGCTCTGGCACGCAACGCCCGGCCTGCTCGGTTGGCGCAAGGCCTGATCTAGACTTTCGGCATCATGCTCCGATCAGCCATCGAGGAAATTGACGATCGATTTCAGCGTCTGGACCTCGTCAGCATCGCCGATCGACATGGCGACCTGCAGCTGGTTCTTGTAATAGTCGAGGAAATTGAAGCTGGTGCCGTCGGTGACGCTGGAGAGATCGATGACGTTGCCGAGCGGATCGATCGCATGCATCGGCAGCGGCTCGGAGATCGCGGCGTAGGTGTTCTGATCGATCAGGCCGCTGTCGAAACTCTGGCGCGCGTAATTGCGCAGTTCTCCAGGGCTGACCGCGGTGAAATCCGGCCCTTCGTCAACATTGTCTTCGATGTGGAACGAGGCCGGGGCCGGAGCTTTGGTCTCGATTGCAATATCAGAGGTCTTCGAATTTTTTGCGTTATTAGGATTGTTTTTAAACAGCAAACTCTGAGAAGACCGCACAGAAAAAATTTCCATGGCGCATGTCCTCGTACAAGGAGATCAGCCGGAAATTAGCGCTTGCGCGCGATTCGCGTCAATCGTTAACGATTGGTTAATTTCACGGACCAATTTTTGTCCACCAGATTTCGCAGGCGCCCGCCGGATTTGGCGGGCGAGGCAAAAGGTCCTTGCCGGCAACATACCAATTCTACGACAGCCCGCCTATATTGACGATCCATCTGCATGCCAAAAGGAATTCTCCGATGCCCTCTCCACATGATTTCAATCCGGCGCTGGTGACCTGGGACGGTCTTCACGGCCTGCCGCGTTTCGATGCGGTTGATGACGGTGATTTTGCCGCCGCCTTCGAAGCCGCGCTTGCCGCGCATGAGAAGGAGATCGACGAAATTGCCGGAAACGGCGATGCGCCGACTTTCGAGAATACGGTCGTGGCGCTGGAGATTGCCGGCGATGCGCTGTCGCGTGTCTCGGCGCTGTTCTGGAACAAGGCCGGCGCGCATACCAATGATGTGATCCAGGCGCTGGAGCGGGAGATCTCGCCGAAGATGTCGCGTCACTATTCGAAGATCGGGATGAATGCAGCGCTTTTTGCCCGCATCGACACGCTCTGGGAGAATCGCGAGAGCCTTGGCCTGACGCTCGAACAGACACGCGTGCTGGAACGCCACTGGAAAGGCTTCGTCAAATCGGGCGCCAAGCTCGAAAAGGCCGAGCAGGAAAAACTCGCCGCGATCGATGAAAAGCTTGCCGGCCTCGGGACGCAGTTCGGCCAGAACGTCCTGGCCGACGAAAAGGCCTGGGCACTGGTACTTTCGGACAGCGCCGAGCTCGAGGGCCTGCCGGAATTCCTTCGTGACGCGATGGCGGCGGCAGCGCGCGAGCGTGGCGAAGAGGGCAAATATGCGGTGACGTTGTCACGCTCGATCATCGAGCCGTTCCTCACCTTCTCGGAGCGTCGCGATCTGCGCGAGCAGGCTTTCAAGGCGTGGGTGGCGCGCGGCGAAAATGACGGCGAGACGGACAATCGCGCCGTCATCAGAGAAATGCTGGCGCTGCGTCATCAGGTGGCGACGCTGCTCGGCTACGGCAATTTCGCCGAGCTGAAGCTCGACAACACCATGGCGAAGACGGCGGATGCGGTGAACGGCCTGCTCAAGGCCGTCTGGGCGCGGGCGGTGAAGCGCGCCGGCGAGGAGGAGACCGATATCGCCGCGTTGATCGCCGAAGAGGGCCGGAACCACGAGGTGATGCCCTGGGACTGGCGCCACTATGGCGAAAAGATCCGGGCGCGGAAGTTCGATTTCTCCGAGGCCGAGCTCAAGCCTTATCTGCAGCTCGAGAAGATCATCGAGGCTTGCTTCGACGTGGCCGGCCGGCTGTTCGGCATCCGCGCCGTCGAAAAGAAGGACGTGGCCGCCTATCATCCGGATGTCAGGGTGTTTGAAATCAGGGACCGCGAGGACCGGCTGGTTGCCCTGTTCCTCGGCGATTATTTCGCCCGCGGCTCGAAACGTTCCGGCGCCTGGATGAGCTCGTTGCAATCGCAGCACAAGCTGGAACTCAAGAACGGCCGCCACGGCGAGCTGCCGATCATCTACAATGTCTGCAACTTCGCCAAGCCGGCGGAAGGCAAGCCGGCGCTGCTGTCGCTCGACGACGCGCGCACGCTGTTCCACGAATTCGGCCACGCGCTGCACGGCATGCTGTCGAACGTCACCTATCCCTCGGTCTCCGGCACCGGCGTTTCGCGCGATTTCGTCGAGCTGCCGTCGCAGCTCTACGAGCACTGGCTGACGGTGCCCGCTATTCTGAAGCGCTACGCCGTTCATGTCGAAACCGGCGAGCCGATGCCGCAGGCTCTGCTCGACAAGGTGCTGGCCGCCCGCACCTTCAACGCCGGCTTCAACACCGTCGAGTTCACCTCGTCGGCGCTTGTCGATATGGCGTTTCACACGAGAACGACCGTCGAGGACCCGATGGCGGTGCAGGCGGAGGTGCTGGCCGAGATCGGCATGCCGAAGTCGATCGTCATGCGCCATGCGACGCCGCACTTCCAGCACATCTTCTCCGGCGGTTATTCGGCCGGCTATTACTCCTATATGTGGTCGGAGGTGCTCGACGCCGACGCCTTTGCCGCCTTCGAGGAGACGGGCGACGCCTTCAACGGCGAGATGGCGCGCAAGCTCAAGGAAAACATCTATTCCGTCGGCGGCTCGGTCGATCCGGAGGACGCCTACAAGGCCTTCCGCGGCAAGCTTCCGAGCCCCGATGCGATGCTTCTGAAAAAGGGACTTTCGACCTTCGAGGAATTGACAGGCAGCGACGCCTAAGACAATTTGATGACACGCTACGATGCGGCGGGGCGAAAGCCCTGCCGCAGCTTTTGCGCGTTTCCCCCTTTCGCAAGCGCAAAAAAAACTGTATGGACGCCCCAAACTAATAGGCGCGTCCTCAAGAGCGTGCGCCCCAGCCTCAGAGATTTCACAAATGGCACTTCGCAATATCGCGATCATCGCGCACGTTGACCATGGCAAGACGACCCTGGTGGATGAGCTTCTCAAGCAGTCCGGCTCGTTCCGCGAAAATCAGCGCGTCGCTGAACGCGTGATGGACTCGAATGATCTCGAAAAAGAACGCGGCATCACCATTCTCGCCAAGGCGACTTCGGTCGAATGGAAGGGTGTTCGCATCAACATCGTCGACACCCCCGGCCACGCCGACTTCGGCGGTGAAGTCGAGCGCATTCTCTCGATGGTGGACGGCGCGATCGTTCTCGTCGATGCCTCGGAAGGCCCGATGCCGCAGACCAAGTTCGTCGTCGGCAAGGCACTGAAGGTCGGCCTTCGCCCGATCGTCGCGATCAACAAGATCGACCGTCCCGACGGCCGCCACGAAGAAGTCATCAACGAAGTCTTCGACCTCTTTGCAAACCTCGACGCGACCGACGAGCAGCTCGACTTTCCGATCCTCTACGGTTCGGGCCGCGACGGCTGGATGAACGTCAATCCGGAAGGCCCGAAGGATCAGGGTCTTGCACCGCTTCTCGACCTGGTGCTCAAGCATGTTCCGGAGCCGACCGTCGAAGAAGGCCCGTTCCGCATGATCGGCACGATCCTCGAAGCCAACCCCTTCCTCGGCCGTATCATCACCGGCCGCATCGCATCGGGCTCGATTAAGCCGAACCAGGCCGTCAAGGTACTCGGCCAGGACGGCAAGCTGATCGAAACCGGCCGAATTTCCAAGATCCTCGCCTTCCGCGGCATCGAGCGCACGGCGATCGAAGAAGCACATGCGGGCGACATCGTCGCGATCGCCGGCCTCTCCAAGGGGACCGTCGCCGATACCTTCTGCGATCCGGCCGTCTCGGAAGCCATGAAGGCGCAGCCGATCGATCCGCCGACGGTCACCATGTCCTTCATCGTCAACGACAGCCCGCTGGCGGGCACCGAGGGCGACAAGGTCACGAGCCGCGTCATCCGCGACCGTCTCTTCAAGGAAGCAGAAGGCAACGTTGCCCTGAAGATCGAAGAAGCCGAAGGCAAGGATTCGTTCTACGTGTCCGGCCGCGGCGAACTTCAGCTCGCCGTTCTCATCGAAACCATGCGTCGCGAAGGCTTCGAGCTTGCCGTGTCGCGTCCGCGCGTGGTGATGCACAAGGATGAAAGCGGTCAGCTTCTGGAGCCGATCGAAGAAGTCGTCGTCGACGTCGACGAAGAACATTCTGGTGTCGTCGTGCAGAAGATGTCGGAGCGCAAGGCCGAAATGGTCGAGTTGCGGCCGTCGGGCGGCAACCGCCTTCGCCTGCGTTTCTACGCACCGACCCGTGGCCTGATCGGCTACCAGTCGGAACTGCTGACGGATACGCGCGGCACGGCGATCATGAACCGCCTGTTCCACGACTACCAGCCCTACAAGGGTGTGATCGGTGGCCGCGTCAACGGCGTGCTGCTCGCCAACGCGGCCGGCGAAGCCGTCGCCTATGCCATGTTCAACCTGGAAGATCGCGGCCCGATGATCATCGAGCCGGGCGAAAAGGTCTATGCCGGCATGATCATCGGCATCCATTCGCGCGACAATGACCTTGAAGTCAACGTCCTGAAGGGCAAACAGCTCACCAACATCCGCGCCGCCGGCAAGGACGAAGCGGTGAAGCTGACCCCGCCGATCCGCATGACGCTCGATCGCGCGCTCTCCTGGATCCAGGACGACGAGCTGATGGAAGTGACGCCGAAGAACATTCGCCTGCGCAAGATGTATCTCGACGCCAACGACCGCAAGCGTTTCGAAAAGTCCAAAGCGGCTCTCTGAGCGCTTCATGCTGGGCAGCCCGGACGTGCAGCCGGGGTATAGCGACATGCGTAAGGACAAAATGCTTTAGAGACAGCGTTTTAAAACCCCGGCCTTCGAGCCGGGGTTTTTTATTGTGCGCCGCGCTGATTCCGTCTTGTGACAATCGTTAAAAAAGCGTTAAATTTTATCTGTCGTCCACATATCAAGTCTGTGGGCAATCGATCACGATGCGCCGGCCGCATATGGTTAATTGCCTTTGGCAGGGCCAGAGTAAACGTTATGAAGACGTTGTCGATCGATGTCCGGCGGGCCGAACCGCACGATGCCCGCGCCATATCGGAAACCCACAGGCTCGCCTGGCAGCATACCTATGCGGGCATCATTCCGCATCGGGCGCTGACGCAGATGATCGAGCGGCGCGGCGAAAACTGGTGGCGCAAGGCGACCCGCGGGCCGGCAACGCTGCTGGTTCTCGATGTCGCCGGAACGGTCGCCGGCTACGCGACACTGGGCCTCAACCGCGCCCGCGCTCTGCCGCAGGAAGGCGAGATTTACGAGCTTTACCTTCGCCCTGAATATCAGGGCATCGGCCTTGGCCGAATGCTGTTCGGGGAGGCGCGCCGGCTCTTGAAGTCGCTCGGCTGCAAGGGGCTGGTCGTCTGGTGCCTCGAGGAAAACGAGACCGCCGGCCGCTTCTACCGCAATCATGGCGGTGTCGATTTCTGCGAAGGCATGGAAAGTTTCGACCACAAGCAGTTGAAGAAGATCGGCTTCATCTGGAGCTGATCGGGCCGGTTGGCGCTCGCTATCTCCTACAGCAGGTCGCATCAAACTTGATACATTTGACGTGCTTTAGGTCTTGTTTTTACGCATGTCGGTGTCGCAAAACCGCGGCACTCTTCTGCGCGACATGCCTGTTCCAAAGATTCGACTTCTTTGCGCCGGTGCCATCACGCATTGGTGATCTCCAATGTTGCGTTGCCACATGAAACTGATTATCTGGCTGCGAGCAATTCAACTTCGCGGGAGTTTCCTATGCGCATCGATGCCATTTCAATCGGTAATAACCCACCTGAGGACGTCAACGTTATCGTCGAGGTTCCAGTTGGCGGCCATCCCATCAAGTATGAGATGGACAAGGAAGCCGGTACGCTGGTGGTCGATCGTTTCCTCTATACGCCGATGACCTATCCGGGCAATTACGGCTTCGTGCCGCACACACTGTCGGAAGACGGCGACCCGATCGACGTCCTGATCGCCAGCACCCGTCCGCTGGTTCCCGGCTGCGTCATCAATGTGCGCCCGATCGGCGTCCTGAAGATGGAAGACAATTCCGGCAAGGACGAGAAGATCATCGCCGTGCCGTCGCCGAAGCTGACGCTGCGCTATGAGAAGGTGAAGGATTACACCGACCTTCCTGAGATCACGCTGAAGCAGATCGAGCACTTCTTCGAGCACTACAAGGATCTGGAGCCCGGCAAGTGGGTGAAGATCTTCGGCTGGGGTGACTCCAAGGAAGCCGGCCAGCTTATCCTCGAAGCGGTCGAGCGCGCCAAGAAGACGAAAGGCTGATTGTTCAGCCGAAAAGTGCTTCGAGTTTTTTTGCCAAATCCTCCGGGTCGCCGTCGATCCGGAGGATTTTTTTGCGCGCGGTGTCGCCGGCAACGAGGCTGATGGACGATTTGGGAATGCTGAGAGATTGGGCGACGAGAAGGATCAGCGCCTTGTTGGCCTTGCCCTTTTCCGGCACGGATATGACGCGCGCCTTCAGATGGGATTTGCCCTCGCCATCGACCTCGATGCCATCGATCGCGTCACGCCCGCCATTCGGCGTCAGCCGGACGACGAGGCGCAGTTGATTACCGAAAAGGCTCCAGGGACGGCTCAAGCGACCAGCGGGTACAGCGTCGTCCAAAGCAAGGTGCGCAGGAAGAAGATAATCAGCAGCAGGATGATCGGCGAAATGTCGATGCCGCCAAGGTTCGGCAGAAAACGGCGGATCGGCTTCAGTACCGGTTCAGTGACGTTATAGAGGAACGTGCCGACCGAGTTGACGAACTGATTGCTGGAATTGATAACGTTGAACGCATAGAGCCAGGAAAAAATGGCGCTACCAATCAGGATCCAGGTGTAAATATTCAAAGCCAAATCAATGGTTTGAAACAGCGCAAACATCGTCGTCTCCAATTCGTTGTTGACAGACATGTAGACATTGGCGACTAAACGAGCAAGTGCCGTGTGGAGACGCACGGTGAATCATGTTTAACGGGCGGCTTTGCAGCTATTCCGGCGCCCGTCTCCTCGGAAAACACCCATGTCGTTTTCGCCCACCGGAGACCGTTTTGCCGCGTTCCGGCATTCGTCCTACACGCGGTTCTTCTTCGCGCGTTTCCTGCTTTCCTTCTCGCAGCAGATCGTCAGCGTCGCCGTCGGCTGGCAGATGTACGACCAGACCGGCAGCGCGATCTATCTCGGTTTGATCGGTCTCGTGCAGTTCCTGCCGTCGCTGCTGCTCATTCTCGTCACCGGTTCGGTGGCCGACCGCTACAATCGCCGGGCGATCGCCGCTCTCTGCTCGCTGATGAGCGCGCTCTGCACGCTGGCGCTGCTTGTCATGACCGTCATGGGGAGCTTCACCCCCCTGCCTGTTTTCGCCGTCCTTCTGATCTTCGGCATCGAACGCGCCTTCATGTCGCCGGCCGTGCAGTCGCTGGCGCCCAATCTCGTGCCGGAGGAAGCACTCTCCAATGCGATCGCCTGGAATTCGTCGTCCTGGCAGCTTGCGGCAATCTCCGGGCCGGTGCTCGGCGGCCTGCTCTACGGCGTCAGTGCATCGACCGCCTATACGGTGGCGGTGATCTTTTCCATGCTCGGTGCCGCCCTTCTCTACATGATCCCGAAACCGGTGCAGAAGACGACCGGCGAGACCAAGAGCTGGGCGATGATCCTCGGCGGCTTCAGTTTCATCCGCGCCGAAAAGGTGGTGCTCGGGGCGATCTCGCTCGATCTCTTTGCCGTGCTGCTCGGCGGGGCCACGGCACTGATGCCGATTTTTGCGCGTGATATCCTCACCCTCGGGCCCTGGGGGCTCGGACTGCTGCGCGCCGCACCCGGCCTGGGCGCCATCGTCATGGCGATCTTCCTGGCCGCCTATCCGCTCAAACATCGCGCCGGCGTCTACATGTTCATCGGCGTCGCCCTGTTCGGCGTCGGAACGATCATCTTCGGCGTCTCGACCAACACCGAGGTCTCGATCGCGGCGCTGGCGCTGATGGGGGCGGCCGACATGGTGTCGGTCTATGTCCGCGAGAGCCTGATTGCGCTCTGGACGCCGGATCAGTTGCGCGGCCGCGTCAATGCGGTCAACATGGTTTTCGTCGGCGCCTCGAACGAACTCGGGGAATTCAGGGCGGGCACGATGGCATCGATCTTCGGCGCGGTGCCGGCGGTCGTTATCGGCGGCATCGGAACGCTTGCTGTGGCGGCGATCTGGGCTTCGAGTTTTCCCAAATTGCGCAGGATCGATGCGCTCGACGCGCCGACGGCATAGTCGGAAATCGATTGGGCAAAAGACTATGCGCGTAGCGCGACGGAAGACGTCGCCTTCGCCGCCTTGCCCTCGAAGACGATATCGAGGAATTCGGTCAGCCAGGCTCTCAGCGGCGCGTCGAACAGCATGCGGCCTTCGAGGTGTTCGCGGCCCTGCTGGGCGTTCGGCAGAATGAAGCGATGGGCGCCATGCACGACCCAGCGGTGCATCATCACCCGGGTGAGTTCGGCATGGAACTGCAGGCCCCAGGCATTGCCGTCGTAGCGGAAGGCCTGGTTCGGGTAGGCATCGCCTTCGGCCAGCAGATCGGCGCCGTGTGGCAGTTCGAAACCCTCGCGGTGAAAATGATAGACCATCTTCGGCCAATGCATCAGCAGCCGGCCCTTCTCGGTCGGGTGCAGCGGATACCAGCCGATTTCCGTCGAGCCGTCGGCGTTCGACTGCACCTTGCCGCCGAGCTGACGCACCAGCATCTGCGCGCCGAGGCAGATACCGAGATAGGGGCGTTTTTCCCGCAGCGGAACGTCGATCCAGTCGATTTCCTTCTTGATGAAGTCATCGGGATCATTGGCGCTCATCGGCCCGCCGAAGACGACGGCGCCGGCATGGTCTTCGAGCGTCGTCGGAAGCGGCCGGCCGAGAACCGGGCGACGGATATCGAGGCGGTAGCCCTTTTCGACGAGCAATTGGCCGACACGGCCGGGGCTCGACCGCTCCTGATGCAGGACGATAAGGATCGGGCGTTTGTCGCGGGGCGCGCTTGGGTCAGTCGGCATCGTCTTGCGCAACCTGAACATCAGTCACCCTGGCGGCGGCCTCCTGCCGCTTCTGGATGCGCTCGCGGGAGGATACGCCGAGCAGATCAGCGATACGCCAGATCACATGGTCTTCCATTTCGCTGCGTTCGCCATCGGCATAGACGATGTCCCAGAGAATGCCGATCAGCTCCAGCCGTTGCTCGGTGTTGAGATGGCGCTTCAGGTCGGCGGTGAAGCGATAATAGTCGACGGCCGAGCTTTCAGCTTCGAGGCCGGCGGCCATCAAAGCATCGAGCTGTTTGCCGTCGAGCGCATATTGCTCCTTCAGGAGCTTGCGCAGCCGCTTCTTTTCGCTGGCCTTGATCTGGCCGTCGGCCTCCATGACCTGCATGCAGAGCGCTGCCACTGTGATGCGCACATCATCCGGCGCGAAACCCTTCTTCGGACGGTCGGCAGTGAGATTCTGGAAGAATGCCTGAAAGCGTTCGAACATACGGTTTTCATTCCATTTCAGAAAAGGCGGAGCCGTGTCTTGGGTTCCGGTTCCACCCTGGGGTCGCGAACGCCGGGATCATCCGGCAGTCCGCCAAAGAAAGGCTTTGCCTCTTTCGGTGCAGGTGCCTTATCGCCGACGGCCGGTTCGACAGGCTTCTGTTTTGCTGGTGTCGATGCCGGGCGCACCGCCTCGGCAATCGTCGCGGCGCGCTCCAGCTCGATGATGCGATGATCGTTGACCGGGCTTTCCGGCCTGACGTCGCGCAACGGCGGCAGGGTCTTCAAGGCGGTTTCGATCGTGGCAGGCGCCGCACCGTCTTCGAGCGGACCCTCGATCTGGCCGAAGGGCGCCTTCCACTCGAAGGCGTCGAGGCGGCCGGTCACCGGTGACACCGGCAGCCATGTGTCGGAGACGAAGCCGTCCGCCACCCAGGCCGGATCGCGCGGCGCCTTGAGCGCCTGGGCCAGCCAGTGGCGCACACGGCCCTGGTCTCCGGTTTCGGCTTCCTCGATATCGGCAAGCAGCAGGAAGGCGGCTTCACGCGGCTGCATGCGGGCTGCCGCTTCCGCCTTGGCGCGGGCTCTTGCGAATTCCCGGGCGTCGAGTGCTGCCTGGGCGACGACGAGAAGGGATTCGACATTGTTCGGGCGCAGCCCCTCCAGCCGTTCGGCACGTTTCAGCCGGTCGAGCGTGGAATCGCCGCTGCGCGCCCTGACATAGGCCTGGCCGATCTCGGGATGCGGTGCCGATTTCCATGCCTGTTCGAGGATCGAGGCAGCCTTGCGCACGCCGCCTTCGCGAAACAGCGCCTTTGCGGCGACGAGAGCAGCCGGAATAAAATCGGCGGCAAGCTTCAGCGCCTGCAGGGCGTCGTCGCGGGCACCCGTCGGGTTGCTTTCCAGCTTCTCGCCGGCGCGCGCCGTCAGGAGGACGGCGTGCAGACGGTTGGCTTCAGGCTTTTCGACGACCCGGGCGGCCTTCTGCTGCTCGAGCAGGCGGAGCGCGTCGTCCCAACGGCCGGCCTGGCTGCGATATTCGAGCGTCGCCTGGGCGGCCCAGGGCAGATAGGGCGCGTTATCGGCCGCCTTTTCGGCATATTGGCGGGCCGCTTCATTGGCCCCGAGCCGGCGGGCTTCCAGATAGAGGCCGCGCAGGCCGAGCTCGCGCGTTTCGGGATCGTTGGCCATGGCCTCGAATTTGGCGCGTGCCTCGTCATGGCGGCCCTCGATCAGGGCGGCCTGGGCCTCGAGCAGGTTGATCAGTGGTTCCTGATCGGCGCGGATCAGGCCACGCGAGCGGGCGGCCATCTTACGGGCGAGCAGGGCATTGCCGGCGCCGGCGGCGATCAGGCCGGTCGACAGTGCCTGATAGCCGCGGTCGCGCTTGCGGGCGCGGAAATAACGCGTCACCGAATGCGGCGAGGTCCAGATCAGGCGGACGAACCACCAGGCGATCATCACGGCGGCGATCAGAGCGATGATGGCGCTGGCGGCGACGATCAGCCTCGTCTGATAGATCTTGCCCTCCCAGATCAGCGAGAGATCGCCGGGGCGATCGGCGAGCCAGGAGAAGCCATAGGCGAGAAGCAGCACGAAGAGGGCGAAGACGACAAGACGGATCAACATGGTCTCACCCTTCCTTACCGGTGCCGGACACCGCTTTCGACAGCGCCCCGCCGACCAGTTCCTCGACGCGGATACGCGCTTCGAGCGATTGCTTGAAAGCGGCGGATGCCTGCTTGCCTATGGCCGGCAAAGAGTTCCATTCGGCGGAAGCGCCTGGCAGATCGCCGTTCTTCACCTTCTCCTCCATGCGGGCGGCGATCGCTTCGACGCTTTCGCCCTCGATATTGCCGACGGGACGGACTGTTACCAACGACTTTGCGCTCGACATCAGCCGGTCCGACCAGCTCTGGTTCGGATCCGGCTGGTTGACGGCTTCGACGATCGCGGTGGCGACATCGGGAGCCTGCCGCACGAGTTCGGTGCGCGAGGGAATGCCGGTCTCGGCAAAGGCCCGAAGGTCGGCGACGGCCGGATCGTCGGGTGCGACGCCGGCGAAGGTATCGAGCTCGGCCAGGAACGGGCCGCCGCGATCGATCGCCGCCTTGAGGGCGGCCGCGGCGATCGCCTTGGCGACGGCGACATCCTCGCGCGGTTCGTTCAGCTTCTTTTCGGCCTCTTCCAAGCGCTTGGCGATATCGGCGCCGTTGGTCGTCTGCTGCTCGGATGACTGGGCAAGCGTCGAGCGCAGCTGATCGACCTGACCGGTCAGTTCCGCAATCTTCTGGTTGAGTGCCTCGACGTTACCAGAATCGGCCGGTGCGGCGACTGTGGGGGCCTTCGCTGCCGTTTCCAGCGCAGCGACGCGCTTCTCAAGCTCACCACTATCCGCGCTCGCCGGATTGGCGGCAAGGTTGGCGACGGCTTGTTTCAGGCCGTCGATCTCGCCGGCAAGATCGGCCGTTTCCGGCGAGGTCGTCTGCGGTGCGGAGGAACTCGGGAGGTAACCGGCATACTGGATAGCGCCGGCGCCAAGCAGCGCCACGAGGCCGCCGAAGATGCCGGCGGCAATGAGACCGGAGGTGCCGGCGCTCTTCGGCGCTGGCTGTTCGGAAGGAGGGGTGAAGGAAGGTTCTGGAGCTGCCGGTTCCTCCTCCGGCGCATCCATCGCAGGCTTCTCTTCATATTCGGCATGCGACGCAGTCTCGGTTC
Organism: Rhizobium binxianense; assembly: GCF_028994275.1. Lineage (NCBI taxonomy): Bacteria > Pseudomonadati > Pseudomonadota > Alphaproteobacteria > Hyphomicrobiales > Rhizobiaceae > Rhizobium > Rhizobium binxianense. The sequence goes on along the minus strand of NZ_CP118713.1, from coordinate 3,901,086 downwards.
CGGGCGGCAGGCCGACATCGGCCGCAGCGGCGCTGTCGGCGTCGGCGGTTTCATTGTCTACCGGTTTTTCGGTATCGGCTGCAGCGGCGAATTCCTGTGCATCGAGGTCGATCGTGACCGGCTCGTCGGCGCTCTTCGAATGGCGTGGCGGGTTTCCCGATACCATGAGGTCCTCTTTATTCTGCATTGCAACGAAACTAGACAGTGATGCCAGTTAAGGGAAGAGGTTAGATCAAATTTGGGCGGTTAGAGCCTTTCCTGGTCAGATTGAATCATTCTGTTGGCTCAAACGGAGTCGGATGCTCGACCGGCCGGCGCGCGTCGTAGCCCAGCTCTACGGCCAAGCCGGCCGGTCGAGCAGGCGGCCCGTTTCAGCCAACCCGGAGGGCCGGGCATCTTTGCGCCAGGATCAGAGGCGATCGGCTCGGACGTACCTTGGGGTATGCCCTTCGCCAATCGCCTCTGCCCTGACGAAAACCTGCTCCGGCAGAATGCTGCAATCTGACCAGGAAGGCTCTAAAGCCTTCAAAGCAGCGACAAAAGGCTTTTCTCATCCGGCATCGGCGAAATCGTTACGTTTTTTCGGAGCGCCCCCGGAACGGCCTCCGCGACCGCCTCGCTAAGGCACAGGAGGCGAATTGCGCTGCGCTTCGGCAGGGCCGACCACGGCTCCGGCAGACGAAAGAAATCCACGGCCGTCTGGCGGGAATAGAAGAGGATGGCGTCCGGGTAACCGTTAGCGAAGATCGCGTCGATCTCGGCGGGATCGGGGGCGGCCGGCTGCATGCGGTAGCATTCGGCGACGGAAAAATGGATGCCGAGCTCGCGCAATCTTCCTTCAAAAGTCTCGGCGCGCGGGGTGCCAGCGAGGTAGAGCAGCGTGCCCGGTTTCTCCGCCGCGACGAGATCGGCGAGATCACGACCGTTGCCCTGGGATGAGGCGACTGATCGGAAGCCGAGGCTGCGCGCTTCTTCCGCCGTCGTTTCCCCCACCGCGAAAAGCGGGCGGGCAAGATGCGGACGAAGTTTCTCACCGAGAGCGGAGAGGACCCTGATGGCCTCGGCGCTGGTCACCGCGATTGCGCCGCTGGTGGTTGCAAGCGCGGCTAACGGGGCGACGCTGTCGTGCAGCGGCTGACGCAGCGGCAGCAGCAGCGGCTCGTGGCCCATATCGCGCAGGCGTTGTGCGGTTCGCGTTGCCGAATGCGCGGGGCGGGTGACGAGCACGCGCATGGCCGCGTCAGTGCCAGTCGTCGAAGAAAGCGCTGCCGGCCCTTGCGCGCACGTCCTGGCCGGCGCGGGTGCCGAGCGCGGCCGCGTCGCGGCGGTGGCCGTCGGTCGTCACCGCATGCTGGCTGCGGCCATCGGGCGTGATGATGAGGCCGGAGAACCGGATCAGGTCGCCCTCGCAGACAGCGTAACCGCCGATCGGCGTGCGGCAGGAACCGTCGAGTGCGGCGAGGAAGGCGCGTTCGCAAGAGACGGTGTCGAACGTCGGCGCGTCGTTGACCGGCGCCAGCAGATCGTCGACCCTGGCATCGCCGATGCGGCTTTCGATGCAGATCGCCCCCTGCGCCGGCGCCGGCGGGAAGGTGTCGGGATCGAGGATATCGGTCAGTACGTCGACCTTGCCGAGGCGTTTCAGGCCGGCAAGCGCCAGCAGGGTCGCATCCACCTCGCCCTCTTCGAGCTTGCGCAGGCGGGTTTCGACAAGGCCGCGGAAGGTGATGACGTTGATGTCAGGCCGCATGCGGCGGATCAGCGCCTGGCGGCGGAGCGATGAGGAACCGACGGTGGCGCCATGCGGCAGGTCGATCAGTTTGCGCGCGGTGCGGCCGATGACGGCGTCGCGGATATCTTCGCGTGGCAGGTAGGCGGAGAGATAAAGCCCCTCGGGCAGCTTCGTCGCCATGTCCTTGGCGGAATGCACGGCGAAATCCAGCTCGCCGGCGGTAAGCTTCTGTTCAAGTTCCTCGGTGAACAGGCCCTTGCCGCCGATCTCGGCCAGCGACCGGTCGGTGATGCGGTCGCCCTTGGTCGTCAGCACGACGATCTCGAACATTTCCTCGGGCAGATGATGCGCCGCCATCAGCCTGTCGCGAGCCTCGTGCGCCTGGGCAAGGGCCAGCGGGCTGCCTCGCGTGCCGATCCGGAAAGGTTTTGTTTGCATCCGCTCTATTCCGTTGTTACCGGAGTTCTCGTAAACGGGTTTCCATCCCATCGCAATCAACGAACAGGCTTCATGGTTCCCTTTCTGCGCATCCTTGGCATCGAAACGAGCTGCGACGAGACCGCCGCCGCGGTCGTCGAGCGCGATGCGGAGGGGCATTCCAACGTGCTGTCGGATGTCGTGCTTTCCCAGCTCGACGAGCATAGCGCCTATGGCGGCGTGGTGCCCGAGATCGCCGCACGCGCCCATGTCGAGGCACTGGACGAGCTGATCGCGGAGGCGCTGAAGCGCGCCAATGTGTCGCTCGACGAGGTCGATGCCATTGCCGCCACCTCCGGGCCGGGGCTGATCGGCGGGCTGCTGGTGGGGCTGATGACCGGCAAGGCGATTGCCAGAGCCGCCGGCAAGCCGCTTTATGCGGTCAATCATCTCGAGGGCCATGCGCTGACGGCGCGGCTGACGGATGGGCTTGCCTTTCCCTATCTGATGCTGCTCGTCTCGGGCGGCCATACCCAGCTGATCCTGGTGCGCGGCGTCGGGCAATATGAGCGCTGGGGCACGACGATCGACGATGCGCTGGGTGAAGCCTTCGACAAGACGGCAAAGCTGCTCGGCCTGCCCTATCCCGGCGGACCGGCGGTGGAGCGGATGGCGCGCGACGGCAATGCCGATCGTTTCGACTTCCCGCGGCCGCTGGTTGGCGAGGCTAGGCTCGACTTCTCCTTTTCCGGCCTGAAGACGGCGGTGCGGCAGGCGGCACAGGATATCGCGCCGCTCAGCGATCAGGATGTGGCGGATATCTGCGCCTCGTTCCAGAAGGCGATTTCGCGGACGCTGAAAGACCGCATCGGCCGCGGTCTGCAGCGGTTCAAGACGGAATTCCCTGCTCCTGGCGAAGAGCCGGCGCTCGTCGTTGCCGGCGGTGTCGCCGCCAATCTCGAACTGCGCGCCACATTGCAGGCGCTGTGCGACAAGAACGGCTTCCGTTTCGTCGCGCCGCCGCTGCATCTCTGCACCGACAATGCCGTAATGATCGCCTGGGCAGGACTGGAGCGGATGGCCACAGGTGCGGCGCCTGATACGCTCGACGTGCAGCCGCGCTCGCGCTGGCCGCTTGACTCCAGGGCGGAGACGCTGGTCGGTTTCGGAAAAAGGGGGGCCAAGGCATGAGCGAAAACATCGCCGTTGTCGGATCGGGGGCTTTCGGCACGGCGCTCGCCACCGTCATCGCCCTTGCCGGCCGCAGCGCCGTGACGCTCGTCGGGCGTAATCCGGCACTGATGGAAGATCTGAAGAGCGAACGGCTGCATGATGCTGTGCTGCCCGGCATTTCTCTGCCCGATACGCTGGAATTTTCCGCCGAGGCGGATGCGATCACCGGCGCCTCCATCGTGCTTTTTGCGATGCCGTCGCAGGCGCAGGCCGATGCGGCGCGGCAATATGGCCCCTATCTTGCCAAGGATGCTGTGGTCGTCACCTGCGCCAAGGGCATCGAGCGGGCGACGGGCAATCTTCTGACCGACATGTTGGAACGGGAACTGCCGGACCATTCCGTCGCCGTGCTCTCGGGCCCGGGTTTTGCCGCCGATATCGCCAAAGGCCTGCCGACGGCGATGGCGATCGCGGCTGATGACATCGAGACCGCGGAGCGGCTGGCCCAGGCGATATCGGGCCGGACCTTCCGGCTCTATGCTTCCAACGACCGGATCGGCGTCCAGCTCGGCGGCGCGCTCAAGAATGTGCTGGCGATCGCCTGCGGTATCGTCGAAGGCCGCGGCATCGGCGATTCCGCGCGTGCGGCGCTGATTGCGCGCGGGCTTGCGGAAATGTCGCGTTTCGTCGTCGCCAAGGGCGGCCAGGCGGATACGGTGCGCGGGCTTTCCGGTCTCGGCGATCTGGTGCTGACGGCGACGAGCCATCAATCGCGAAACCTGCGCTTCGGCATCGCGCTCGGGCGCGGCGACAAGACCGATCCGCTGCAGGGCGCACTGGTGGAAGGCGCGTTTGCCGCTTCCGTCGCCGCGCGGCTTGCGGCCGAATTGAAGGTCAGCATGCCAATCACCGATGCCGTTTCCGCGATCATCGACGGCAGGCTCGATATATCAGAGGCGATCGAGCAGCTGATGACGCGCCCGATCACCACCGAATAGGAGACAGACATGCTTTTCGCCCTTCTCTGCAAGGACAAGCCGGGACATCTGAACGTGCGCATGGAGACGCGTCCGACACATATCGACTATCTGAACGGGCTGAATGCCGAGGGCACGTTGAAGATCGCCGGCCCGTTTCTGGATGACGAGGGCAAGGCCTGCGGCAGCCTGATCATCGTCGAAGCGGAATCGAAGGAGGCGGCGCGTGCGCTTGCCGATGCCGACCCTTACGCCAAGGCCGGGCTGTTCGAAAGCGTCGAGGTCAAGGCCTACAACTGGGTCTTCAACAAGCCGGAGGCGTGAGCATGGCGCACTGGCTTTATAAATCCGAGCCCGCCTCCTGGTCCTGGGAGCAGCAGAAGGCCGCCGGTGAAAAGGGCACGGAATGGACCGGCGTCCGCAACTATCTGGCGCGCAACAACATGCGGGCAATGCAGATCGGCGACAAAGGCTTCTTCTATCATTCCAATGACGGGCTGGAGATCGTCGGCATCGTCGAAGTCGCGGCGCTGTCGCATCCCGATTCCACCGCCAAGGATGATCCGAAGTGGGATTGCGTCGATATCCGCGCCGTCATGGACATGCCGAAACCGGTGACGCTGAAGGATGTCAAGGCGAGCGAGAAGCTTGCCAAGATGGCGCTCGTCACCTCGATGCGGCTGTCGGTGCAGCCGGTGACCGAGGAGGAATATCTCGAAGTCTGCCGCATGGGCGGGCTGGACAATCCGCCGCGTTGAAAACCGATCCGCAAGCCTTCATCCGCGCCAATACCAGCGTGATGGCGCCGCCGCACGTGCCGGAGATTTCGCTCCATCTGGCAAGCGAGGCGCATGAGCTGTGGCTGAAGACGGAGGAGGAGCTGGAGGCGATCGGCCTGCCGCCGCCCTTCTGGGCTTTCGCCTGGGCGGGTGGGCAGGGGCTGGCGCGCTACATCCTCGATCACCCGGAAACGGTGCGCGGCAAACGCGTGCTCGATTTCGCCAGCGGCTCCGGCCTCGTCGGCATTGCGGCTGTCATGGCCGGCGCCCGGGAGGTCACGGCCTGTGATATCGATCCCTGGGCGGGAGCCGCGGTCCGGCTGAATGCCGAGGCGAATGGCGTTCCTCTCGGATTTACCGGCGCCGATCTGATCGGGCAGGCGATCGATGCGGATATCGTGCTTGCCGGCGACGTGTTTTACGACCGCGCGTTCGCCGATGCGCTCGTTCCCTGGTTCGCCAGGCTGGCGACCGAGGGCAAGCCGGTGCTGGTCGGTGATCCCGGCCGCAGCTATCTGCCGAAAGATCGGCTGAAATTCTGCGCAGCCTATGAGGTGCCGGTGACGCGGGCGCTGGAGGATAGCGAAATCAAGAAGACGACGGTGTGGCGGTTCGGCTCCGGTTCCTAAAATACTCTAGGGCCGGATGACGCAGACATTGGCCTCGTAGGCGCAAGGATCGTCCTGGACGGCGACATCGATGACCTTCGCCTTCGGGGCCTGCGGCTCGGGCTGTGCCGCCGCGTAGTAGCCGTAGCCGCCGACATAAGTTCCGCCATCGACCTGATAGGCATAGGAAGAGCCGGCATAGGTGCCGTCGTCGCCAGTCGGCGCCGCGCCTGTGACGATGATGAGATTGCCGCGGCCCAAGCGATGTGTCGCCGGCGAGGAAAACCGTGTCAGCATCGGCATCCCCCTACCGGATCGGTGGCCGAAAGCGTGGTCGACACGGATGCCGCGATCTCGCCAGCTTGCGCGTTCGCCGAGCAGCAATCCGTTGTGGAAGGTGTGGCGATGGCCGGGAAAGCGATCATGGCGGCGCTCGCCGGCGGCGGCCGGAAGTGCGACAAGCGCGGACAGGGCAATCAGGGTGACGACGGACAGACTGCGAAACATGGGCGCCGGCCTCCGAAAATCCAGTCGTAAACAAATCGTTAACGCCAGATTGCGCCAAAAGCCGGAGCTTGTCCATGTGCCGGGAAAGAACGAGATAAATATTGAGCGTAAAAGGTCAGTTTTATGAGGGGGGTTCAGTTTCTTGTGAAGGCGCAGAATCTTCTAATCGTTTGTTTTTAGCCAAGTGCCGGCAAAATGGCGTCGCACCTGGTCTGGGAAAACCGCTTCGCATTTTCCTGGAGTTGCTCATGCCGGCAAACTTCCCGGCAACCCGAATCGATTAAATTAGAAGCAGACAGCGATTGTGCTTGTCGTCGGCGTTTCCGGTGATTAAACGTCGCAATTGATGCAACGCACACAGAGGATTTTGTCATTCGTGTGGTTGACTGAGCATGCTCCGAAATCCGGGAGCGCAGAGAAGCCGCCGCGAGGTTCTGATGGCGAACGTGACAAATAACCGGCCCCTGTCGCCGCATTTGCAAATTTACAAACCTATTCCCACTATGGTCATGTCCATCGTCCACCGGATTACCGGTGGGGCGCTTTATGTCGGCACGCTGCTGGTCGCCTGGTGGCTGATCGCGGCGGCAAGCGGCCAGGGCTCCTATGACTGGGCGAACTGGGTGCTCGGCAGCCTTCTCGGCAAGCTCGTGCTGCTTGGTTATACCTGGGCGCTGCTGCACCACATGCTCGGTGGTTTCCGCCACTTCATGTGGGATCTCGGCTACGGCTTCGAGAAGGAATTCTCGACCAAGCTCGCCATCGCCAATGTCATCGGGTCGCTCTGTCTGACCGTGCTGGTCTGGGTGATCGGCTTCCTCATTCGCTTCTGAAGGTCCTCTCATGGATATGCGCACCCCCCTCGGCAAGGTTCGCGGGCTCGGCTCCGCCAAGGACGGCACGGACCATTTCTGGCGTCAGCGGCTGACGGCTGTCGCCAATGTTCCGCTCATCCTCTTCTTCCTCTTCTTCATGCTCGCCTATGCCGGCGCGCCCTATGCGGATGTGGTTCGCGCCCTGTCGAACCCCTTCGTCGCCGTCGTCATGGGGCTGATGGTGATTTCCGGCGTCATCCACATGAAACTCGGCATGCAGGTCATCATCGAGGATTACGTGCATGGCGAATTCGGCAAGATCGCGCTGCTGATGCTGAACACGTTCTTTGCGATCCTGATCGCCGGCCTCTGTCTCTTCGCCATTCTGAAAATTGCATTCGTAGGATAAGCTCGATATGGCACCGACTTCACCCGCCCAGAACGGCAAGGCCTACAAGTATATCGATCACTCCTACGACGTGATCGTCGTCGGCGCCGGCGGCGCCGGCCTGCGCGCCACGCTCGGGATGGCCGAGCAGGGTTTCCGCACCGCCTGCATCACCAAGGTGTTCCCGACCCGCTCGCACACGGTCGCGGCCCAGGGCGGCATCGCCGCCTCGCTGCGCAACATGACGCCGGACAGCTGGCAGTGGCACCTTTACGACACCGTCAAGGGTTCCGACTGGCTCGGCGACGTCGACGCCATGCAGTATCTCACCATGGAAGCGCCGAAGGCGGTCTATGAGCTGGAACACTACGGCGTGCCGTTCTCGCGCAACGAGGAAGGCAAGATCTATCAGCGCCCGTTCGGCGGCCACATGCAGAATTACGGCGAAGGCCCGCCGGTACAGCGCACCTGCGCCGTCGCTGACCGTACCGGCCACGCCATTTTGCATACGCTCTACGGCCAGTCGCTGCGCAACAATGCCGAATTCTTCATCGAGTATTTCGCGCTCGACCTGATCATGTCGGAAGACGGCAGCCGCTGCACCGGCGTCGTCGCCTGGTGTCTGGATGACGGCACGATCCATCGCTTCGCCGCCAAGATGGTGGTGCTGGCGACCGGCGGCTACGGCCGCGCCTATTTCTCGGCAACCTCTGCCCATACCTGCACCGGCGACGGCGGCGGCATGGTGGCGCGTGCCGGCCTGCCGCTGCAGGACATGGAATTCGTCCAGTTCCACCCGACCGGCATCTACGGTTCGGGCTGTCTGATCACCGAAGGCGCGCGCGGCGAAGGCGGTTACCTCGTCAACTCCGAGGGCGAACGCTTCATGGAGCGCTACGCACCTTCGGCCAAGGACCTGGCCTCGCGCGACGTCGTTTCGCGCTGCATGACGCTGGAGATCCGCGAGGGCCGCGGCGTCGGCAAGAACAAGGACCACATCTTCCTGCATCTCGATCATCTCGATCCAGCGGTTCTGCATGAGCGGCTGCCGGGCATTTCCGAGAGCGCCAAGATTTTCGCGGGCGTCGACGTCACGCGCGAGCCGATCCCGGTTCTGCCGACCGTTCACTACAATATGGGCGGCATTCCCACGAATTATTGGGGCGAAGTGCTGAACGCCGACAGCGCCAATCCGGAACGGATCATCCCCGGCCTGATGGCCGTGGGTGAAGCCGGCTGCGCCTCGGTGCACGGCGCCAACCGCCTCGGTTCCAACTCGCTGATCGACCTCGTGGTCTTCGGCCGCGCCGCGGCGATCCGCGCCGGCGAGGTGATCGACCGCGCAGCGCCGATCCCGCATCTTAACGTCGCAGCCTGCGACAGGATCATGGACCGCTTCGACGGTCTGCGTCACGCCAGCGGCGGCACGCCGACGGCTGATCTGCGCGAAAAGATGCAGCGCGCCATGCAGGAAGACGCCGCCGTCTTCCGCACGCAGGAATCGCTGGAATCCGGCTGCCGGCGCATTTCGGCGATCTGGGGCGAGATGCAGGACATCAAGGTCACCGACCGTTCGATGGTCTGGAATTCCGACCTCGTGGAAACGCTCGAATTGCAGAACCTGATGGCCAACGCCATCACGACGATCTACGGCGCCGAGGCCCGCAAGGAGAGCCGCGGTTCGCATGCGCGCGAGGATTATAACGAGGGTGCATTTGCCGGCCGCGACGACCTCAACTGGCGCAAGCACACGCTTGCCTGGGTGAACGAGGCGGGCGACGTGAAACTCGACTACCGGCCGGTTCACACCGAGCTCATCGCCGAAGGCATCGATCCGCATAAGATCGAGCCGAAGGCTCGCGTGTACTGATCTCAAGAGGAACCCGGTATGGTTGAACTCGCTCTCCCCAAGAATTCTCAGATGCGCGAAGGCAAGGTCTGGCCGAAGCCGACGGGTGCGACGAACACCCGCGAGTTCCGCGTCTACCGCTGGAGCCCGGATGACGGGCAGAACCCGTCGATCGACACCTTCTACATCGATGTCGACGATTGCGGGCCGATGGTGCTCGACGGCCTGCTCTACATCAAGAACAAGATCGACCCGACGCTGACGCTGCGGCGCTCCTGTCGCGAGGGCATCTGCGGCTCCTGCGCGATGAACATCGACGGCACCAACACGCTCGCCTGCACCAAGGGCCTAGACGATATCAAGGGTGCGGTGAAGATCTATCCGCTGCCGCATCTGCCCGTCGTCAAGGATCTTGTGCCCGACCTCACCAACTTCTATGCCCAGCATCGTTCGATCGAGCCGTGGCTGAAGACGGTGTCGCCGGCGCCTGCCAAGGAATGGAAGCAGAGCCATGAGGACCGTCAGAAGCTCGACGGTCTCTATGAGTGCATCCTCTGCGCCTGCTGCTCGACCTCCTGTCCGAGCTACTGGTGGAACGGCGACCGCTATCTCGGTCCGGCCGTTCTGCTGCAGGCCTATCGCTGGCTGATCGATTCCAGAGACGAGGCGACCGGCGAGCGTCTCGACAATCTCGAGGACCCGTTCCGCCTCTATCGCTGCCACACGATCATGAACTGCGCGCAGACCTGCCCGAAGGGCCTCAATCCGGCCAAAGCGATCGCCGAAATCAAGAAGATGATGGTCGAGCGCCGCGTTTGATCAGCATGCATGCCGACGGCGGAATAGACGGCTGCGATCCCGAAGCCGTCTTTAAGTCCGGCCGCGGCTGGCTTTAGCGCGGGCGGAATCCTTTCTGGAGAGCTCGTTCGATGATTATTCCGAGACATTGCGGGATTTCGGCAGTGATCCGCAGAGAGATCAACGCGCGCAACACCTTGCTGACAAATTCTATGTGCAGGAAGTTTTGCAGCGGGACAGTTGAACTGTATCGTTTTTCGGTTAGTTGTTGTCACGGGCAATTTATGCAGCCCGACTTGATTAACCAAAGCGAATTACGATAATCGGACTTGTCTCACGCCCGTTTCTCTGCGGCGCTAGCCGAATTCAGGAGTATGATGATGCAGTTGCGATATGCGATGACAGGTCTGGTGGTGGCTCTCGCGCTAGCCGGTTGTCAGCGTACGGCATATGATTACAGCTCCAGCCCGAATGCCGGGCCGGCGCCGTTGACGGCGCAGCCGGTGCCCTCGGTGCAGGGCGGGCAGCTGCCGCCGGTCAACAATTCGCAGTTTCCGGCGGCACCGACGGCGACGCCGGCATCGCTGCCGGGTGCTCAGACCGGCGCAATGGCGGCGAATGCGCTTGACGTCACCAAGGAATCGATGGTCGGAAGCTGGCGTGTCAACGGCAGCTGCGACATGTTCCTGACGCTGACCAATCTCGGCAGCGGTTCACGAGGCGGTACCCGCGGCTGCGTCGGCGAGCTGACGGCGATGGGCTCCTGGGAGGTCTCCGGCAAGCAGGTGCTGCTCAAGGATCGCTCGGGCAACCAGCTCGGCAGTGTCTACAAGACGGCCGACAACCGCTTCGACGGACAGACGAGCACAGGCCAGCAGATCAGCCTCAGCCGGTAAGGAACCGGCGCGGCAAACGATCCGGCGGGTCTCCGCCGTGGACTGACAGGCGGACATGCCCTCATGCAACCAATGCCGGATTATGCGCTCAGCGTCTGCGAACAGCTTAAAGCGCTGACCGCATCGGGTGCGCTTCAGGTCGATTCCGCCCAGATGGACGTGGCAAAGAGCCTCGACCGGGTGCTTGCCGGACTGAAACAGCGGCGGCCGGCGGCCAAATCGAGTGCGCTGGGCTGGCTGTTTGCCGCCAAGAAGAAATCCGCCGACGGCACCAAGGGGCTTTACATCCATGGCAGCGTCGGCCGCGGCAAGACCATGCTGATGGACATGTTCTTCGCAATGGCGCCGTGCCGGAAGAAACGCCGGGCGCATTTCCACGAATTCATGGCGGATGTGCACAACCGCATCGCCGCCCACCGGCTGAAGCTCAAGAACGGCGAAACCAAGCAGGCCGATCCGATGCCGCCGGTCGCCGCAGCGCTTTACGAGGAAGCGGAACTGCTCTGCTTCGATGAATTCACGGTCACCGACATCGCCGATGCGATGATCCTGTCGCGGCTCTTTTCCGAACTCTTCGCGCGCGGCTGCGTGCTGGTCGCGACCTCGAACGTCGAACCCGACAATCTCTACACGGATGGTCTCAATCGCGGCCTCTTCCTGCCCTTCGTCGTCCTGCTCAAGCAGCATGTCGATGTCGTCACGCTGGATTCGCCGACCGATTACCGGATGGAGAAGCTGAACAGCCAGCCGGTCTATCTGGTGCCGATCAGCGAGCACAACGACATGGCGATGGATGCGTCGTGGACGCAGGCGCTGCATGGGCGCAAGGCGCAGCCGCTGGATATTCCGATGAAGGGCCGCCACATTCATGTGCCGCTCGCCGTCGACCGCATGGCGCGGTTCTCTTTCGCTGATCTTTGCGACAAGCCGCTCGGGGCGGCCGACTTCCTGGCCATCGCCCGGCGTTTCGATATGGTCTTCGTCGATCACATTCCCTTGCTCGGGCCGGAAAAGCGGAACCAGATCAAACGGCTCATCATTCTGGTCGATACGTTCTACGATCATGCCGTGCGGCTCTACATTTCCGCAGCCGCTATGCCGGAGGAACTGCTGGTGCAGCGCCGGGGCACCGAGGGCTTCGAATTCGACCGCACGGCATCCCGCCTGTTCGAGATGCGCAGTGCCGAATATCTTGCGCTGCACCATGAGAAACGCGCCGCAGAGTAACAATTCGGTGACAGAATATCTTACGTTTACGTAAGAATTTTTGTATCTAAACGATTGAAAACGCTGCATCAAAATTAATGGTTTGCCATTTTTTGGCTTTGGGTCTATGCGATTGCGTCATTGGGCGGTGCCTTGCTGCGCGCTGCTCGACGAATTTGATCGCAAAGGAAACAGCGAAATGGCGCGTAACAAGATCGCACTCATTGGTTCTGGCATGATTGGTGGCACGCTGGCGCACCTCGCCGGCCTGAAGGAACTGGGCGACATCGTCCTTTTCGATATTGCGGACGGCATTCCTCAGGGCAAGGGTCTCGACATTTCCCAGTCCTCGCCGGTCGAAGGCTTCGACGTCAATCTGACCGGTGCCAGCGACTATTCCGCGATCGAAGGCGCCGACGTCTGCATCGTCACCGCCGGCGTCGCCCGCAAGCCCGGCATGAGCCGCGACGATCTTCTCGGCATCAACCTCAAGGTCATGGAGCAGGTCGGCGCCGGCATCAAGAAATATGCGCCGAACGCCTTCGTGATCTGCATCACCAATCCGCTCGACGCCATGGTCTGGGCACTGCAGAAGTTCTCCGGCCTCCCGGCCAATAAGGTCGTCGGCATGGCCGGCGTTCTCGACTCCTCGCGCTTCCGTCTTTTCCTAGCCAAGGAATTCAACGTCTCCGTCCAGGACGTCACGGCCTTCGTGCTCGGCGGCCACGGCGACACGATGGTGCCGCTTGCCCGTTACTCCACCGTCGGCGGCATCCCGCTGACCGACCTCGTCACCATGGGCTGGGTCACCAAGGAACGCCTCGAAGAAATCATCCAGCGCACCCGTGACGGCGGCGCCGAAATCGTCGGCCTTCTGAAGACCGGCTCCGCCTATTACGCTCCGGCCGCCTCGGCGATCGAAATGGCCGAATCCTACCTCAAGGACAAGAAGCGCGTTCTGCCCTGCGCTGCTCATCTTTCCGGCCAGTACGGCGTCAAGGACATGTATGTCGGCGTTCCCACCGTCATCGGTGCCGGCGGCGTTGAGCGCATCATCGAAATCGACCTCAACAAGACCGAGAAGGAAGCCTTCGACAAGTCCGTCGGCGCCGTCGCCGGTCTCTGCGAAGCCTGCATCAACATCGCGCCTGCCCTCAAGTAGTCGATGGGCTGAACTAATCGAAATAGGGATAGACCCATGAACATTCATGAATATCAAGCCAAGGCTCTGCTGAAGGGCTATGGCGCGCCGGTTGCCGAGGGTGTGGCTATTCTCAAGGTCGAAGAGGCCGAGGCTGCCGCCAAGTCGCTTCCCGGCCCACTTTACGTGGTCAAGAGCCAGATCCATGCCGGCGGCCGCGGCAAGGGCAAGTTCAAGGAGCTGTCGCCGGAGGCCAAGGGCGGTGTACGGCTCGCCAAGTCGATCGACGAAGTCGTTTCCCATGCCAAGGAAATGCTGGGTCATACGCTGGTGACGGCGCAGACCGGCGAAGCCGGCAAGCAGGTCAACCGCCTTTACATCGAGGACGGTGCCGACATTGCCCGCGAGCTCTATTGCTCGCTGCTGGTCGACCGCTCGGTCGGTCGTGTGGCTTTCGTGGTGTCCACCGAAGGCGGCATGGACATCGAAGCTGTCGCCCACGACACGCCCGAGAAGATCCAGACGATCGCCATCGATCCGGAAGCCGGCGTGACGGCTGCCGACATTGCCACGATCTCCAAGGCTCTGCAGCTCGAGGGTGCTGCCGCCGAAGATGCCAAGTCGCTCTTCCCGGCATTGTACAAGGCCTTCAACGAGAAGGACATGGCGCTGCTCGAGGTCAATCCGCTGATCGTCATGAAGGATGGTCATCTGCGCGTTCTCGACGCGAAGATGTCCTTCGACGGCAATGCGCTCTTCCGCCACGACGACGTCAAGCTTCTGCGCGACGAGACCGAAGAAGACGCTAAGGAAATCGAGGCCTCGAAGTGGGACCTCGCCTATGTCGCGCTCGACGGCAATATCGGCTGCATGGTCAACGGTGCCGGTCTTGCCATGGCGACCATGGATATCATCAAGCTCTACGGTAAGGAGCCGGCTAACTTCTGCGACGTCGGCGGCGGCGCCGGCAAGGAGAAGGTTGCTGCGGCTTTCAAGATCATCACCGCAGACCCCAAGGTCGAAGGCATTCTCGTCAACATCTTCGGCGGCATCATGAAGTGCGATGTCATTGCCGAGGGCGTAATTGCCGCGGTCAAGGAAGTCGGCCTCAAGGTTCCGCTCGTCGTGCGCCTTGAAGGCACCAATGTCGAGCTCGGCAAGAAGATCCTGAACGAGTCGGGTCTGGCGATCACGGCGGCTGACGACCTGGACGATGCGGCCAAGAAGATCGTCGCGGCGATCAACGGCTGAGAACGATCATGGCCTTCCAGTCCACGCCCTCCGCTGCTCATTTCCGTCTCAACGCCTTCGCCGGCGCATGGGAAGGGGAGGAGTGCATCGCGGGGTCGGCGTGGACGAGTGAAGGCAAGGCCAGTGCGGAGCTTTCCGGCGAGACGCTGTTCGGCGGGTTTTTCCTCGAACAGCGCTATCGCCAGACGCGCGATGGTGCAGTTTCGTTCGAGGCCCGAAATGTTTTCGGCTTCGATACATCGGACCAGAGCTACAAACTCTACCAGTTCGATACCGCAGGTTTTGCGCCGCCCATGCCGGCTTCCGGCGCGTGGAACGGCAATGAACTCGTGCTGATGAAGATTTCGCCGCGCGGCAGACAGCGCACCGCATTCACTTTTGAAAATGAAGACTGCTACCGGATGGGCGTCCGCTTTTCGCCTGCAGGCAGCGATACTTGGCAGGAGGTCGTCAGCGGCATCTATCGTCGCACGTCCCCCACGTCTTCCAACCTCTCCTAAACAAAGGCCTCGCATGTCCATTCTCGTCAACAAAGACACCAAGATCCTTGTTCAGGGTCTGACCGGCAAGACCGGCACGTTCCACACCGAACAGGCGCTCGCCTACTACGGCACGCAGATGGTCGGCGGTATCCACCCGAAGAAGGGCGGCGAAACCTGGGCCGGCTCGAAGGGCGAAAGCCTGCCGATCTTCGCAACCGTTGCCGAGGGCAGGGAAAAGACCGGCGCCAATGCATCCGTCATCTATGTTCCGCCGGCCGGTGCAGCCGATGCGATCATCGAGGCGATCGACGCCGAGATCCCGTTCATCACCTGCATTACCGAAGGCATCCCGGTCATGGACATGGTGCGCGTCAAGGCCCGCCTCGACCGCTCCAAGTCGCGACTGCTTGGGCCCAATTGCCCGGGCATCCTGACGCCGGAAGAGTGCAAGATCGGCATCATGCCGGGCTCGATCTTCCGCAAGGGTTCGGTCGGCATCGTGTCCCGCTCGGGCACGCTGACCTATGAGGCCGTCTTCCAGACATCGAACGAAGGTCTCGGCCAGACGACGGCCGTCGGCATCGGTGGCGACCCGGTCAAGGGCACCGAGTTCATCGACGTCCTGGAATTGTTCCTGGCCGACGAAGCCACGACCTCGATCATCATGATCGGCGAAATCGGTGGTGCGGCTGAAGAAGACGCAGCCCAGTTCCTCAAGGACGAGGCCAAGAAGGGTCGCAAGAAGCCGATGGCCGGCTTCATTGCCGGCCGTACGGCGCCGAAGGGCCGCACCATGGGCCATGCCGGTGCTGTGGTATCCGGCGGCAAGGGCGATGCGGAATCGAAGATCGCGGCGATGGAATCGGCAGGCATCAAGGTGTCGCCGTCTCCGGCCCGCCTCGGCAAGACCCTGGTGGAAGTCCTCAAGGGCTAAAACCACTTAAAGACCCCGGGCGGAGGAACGGCATCTGCGCCTTTCCGCCCGGCCTTGACGGTAAGAGACATGCAGATGCGCCGCGGACAGGCGGCAATCGAAATGCGGCAGTCGGCGATCGAGCCGGCAAATTCATCAAAGTCAGGAGGCGGGCGGAAGCGTCCGCGTAAAACCATGGCACGGCAAGAAGCCAACGAGCAATTTCAGATCACCTCGTTTCTGGATGGCGCCAATGCTGCCTATATCGAGCAGCTCTACGCCCGTTATGAAGACGATCCCAACTCGGTCGACGATCAGTGGCGGTCCTTCTTCAAGGCACTGGAAGACGATCCGAACGATGTGAAGAAGGCAGCCAAGGGCGCTTCCTGGCGCAGGAAGAATTGGCCGCTGCAGGCAAGCGGCGATCTCGTCTCGGCGCTGGATGGCGACTGGGGCATCGTCGAGAAGGTCATCGAGACCAAGATCAAGGCGAAGGCCGAAGCTGCCGGCCAGCCGGCGAGTGCTGGCGACGTGCTGCAGGCAACGCGCGATTCCGTGCGCGCCATCATGATGATCCGCGCCTATCGCATGCGCGGCCACCTGCATGCCAAGCTCGACCCGCTCGGCATCGCCGCTTCGGTCGACGATTATCGCGAACTGTCGCCGGAGAATTACGGCTTCACGGCCGCTGATTACGACCGCAGGATCTTCATCGACAACGTGCTCGGCTTGGAATATGCGACCATCCGCGAGATGATCGATATTCTCGAGCGCACCTATTGCTCGACGCTCGGCGTCGAATTCATGCATATCTCCAATCCGGAAGAGAAGGCGTGGATTCAGGAGCGCATCGAAGGACCGGACAAGGGTGTGGCCTTCACGCCGGAAGGCAAGAAGGCGATCCTTGCCAAGCTCGTCGAAGCCGAAGGCTACGAACAGTTCCTCGACGTCAAGTTCAAGGGCACGAAGCGTTTCGGTCTTGACGGCGGCGAATCGCTGATCCCGGCGCTGGAGCAGATCCTCAAGCGCGGCGGCCATCTCGGCCTCAAGGAAGCCGTATTCGGCATGGCCCATCGCGGCCGCCTGAACGTGCTCTCCCAGGTCATGGGCAAGCCGCACCGGGCGATCTTTCACGAGTTCAAGGGCGGCTCGGCCGCTCCCGACGAGGTCGAGGGCTCTGGTGACGTCAAGTACCATCTCGGCGCCTCCTCCGACCGCGAATTCGACGGCAACAAGATCCACGTTTCGCTGACGGCGAACCCGTCGCATCTCGAAATCGTCGATCCTGTCGTCATGGGCAAGGCCCGCGCCAAGCAGGACATGAATGCCGCGGTCTGGGACGGTGACATCATCCCGCTTTCCGAACGCGCCAAGGTTCTGCCGCTGCTGATCCATGGCGACGCGGCTTTTGCCGGCCAGGGTGTCATTGCCGAAATCCTCGGCCTTTCCGGTCTGCGCGGCCACCGCGTCGCCGGCACCATGCATGTGATCATCAACAACCAGATCGGCTTCACCACGAACCCGGCCTTCTCGCGCTCGTCGCCCTATCCGTCCGACGTCGCCAAGATGATCGAGGCGCCGATCCTACACGTCAACGGCGACGATCCGGAAGCGGTCGTCTACGGGGCCAAGATCGCCACGGAATTCCGCATGAAGTTCCACAAGCCCGTGGTGCTCGACCTGTTCTGCTATCGCCGCTACGGCCACAATGAAGGCGATGAACCGTCCTTCACGCAGCCGAAGATGTACAAGGTGATCCGCGCCCACAAGACCGTGCTGCAGCTCTACGCGGCCCGTCTCGTCGCCGAGGGCCTGCTCACCGAAGGTGAGGTCGAGAAGATGAAGGCCGATTGGCGCCTCCACCTCGAGCAGGAGTTCGAAGCCGGCCAGCAGTACAAGCCGAATAAGGCCGACTGGCTGGACGGTGAGTGGTCGGGCCTGCGTACGGCCGACAATGCCGATGAGCAGCGCCGCGGCAAGACCGCTGTGCCGATGAAGACGCTGAAGGAGATCGGTCGCAAGCTGTCGGAGATCCCGGCGGGCTTCAACGCGCATCGCACGATCCAGCGCTTCATGGAAAACCGCGCCAATATGATCGCCACCGGCGAGGGTATCGACTGGGCGATGGCCGAAGCGCTCTCCTTCGGCGCGCTCTGCGTCGAAGGCAGTAAGATCCGTCTGTCCGGCCAGGATTGCGAACGCGGCACCTTCTCGCAGCGCCATTCCGTGCTCTACGATCAGGAAACCGAAGAACGCTACATCCCGCTTGCCAATCTCTCGCCGACGCAGGGACGCTACGAAGTCATCAATTCGATGCTTTCGGAAGAGGCCGTGCTCGGTTTCGAATACGGCTATTCGCTCGCCCGTCCGAATGCGCTGACGCTCTGGGAAGCGCAGTTCGGCGATTTCGCCAACGGCGCGCAGGTGGTCTTCGACCAGTTCATCTCGTCGGGCGAACGCAAGTGGCTGCGCATGTCGGGCCTCGTCTGCCTGCTGCCGCATGGCTATGAAGGTCAGGGTCCGGAACATTCCTCGGCCCGCCTCGAGCGTTTCCTGCAGCTTTGCGCCGAAGACAATATGCAGGTCGCCAACGTCACGACGCCGGCGAACTACTTCCACATCCTGCGCCGGCAGCTGAAGCGCGACTTCCGCAAGCCGCTGATCCTGATGACGCCGAAGTCGCTGCTGCGCCACAAGCGGGCGGTCTCGACGCTTGCCGAAATGGCCGGCGAATCCGCCTTCCATCGCCTGCTCTGGGACGATGCCGAGGTGATCAAGGACGGCCCGATCAAGCTGCAGAAGGACAACAAGATCCGCCGTGTCGTCATGTGCTCCGGCAAGGTCTATTACGATCTTCTCGAAGAGCGTGAAAAGCGCGGCATCGACGACATCTATCTCCTGCGTGTCGAACAGCTCTATCCGTTCCCGGCAAAGGCGCTGATCAACGAGCTGTCGCGCTTCCGCAATGCCGAGATGGTCTGGTGCCAGGAAGAGCCGAAGAACATGGGCGCGTGGTCGTTCATCGACCCCTTCCTCGAATGGGTGCTCGCCCATATCGACGCGAAGTACCAGCGCGTCCGCTACACCGGCCGTCCGGCCGCCGCCTCGCCGGCAACGGGCCTGATGTCCAAGCATCTGTCGCAGCTCGCCGCATTCCTCGAGGATGCATTGGGCGGCTAAAACAAGGGGGGCGCAATGGCTTATTTCTTTCTGAGACTGCTGCCGCCGCGCCCCACTTTCCCGCATGACGGGACCGGGGAGGAAATGGCGGCGATGAAACGCCATGTCGAATACTGGCATCGGCACGCCCTTGCGGGATCGGCTGTTATAGTCGGTCCCGTCTTCGAGGGTGAAGGCGCCTGGGGCATGGCGATCGTCGAAGTCGAGGATCAGCCGGCGGCACAGCTTCTTGCCGACGGCGATCCGATCATCGCTTCCGGTTTCGGTTTCCGTTTCGAAATTCTGCCGATGCCCTCGATCATTTTGCGGCCGCCCGCCGTCTGAAACGCATAAACGAAAACACACGAAATCAGGATCTGAACAATGGCCACAGAAATCCGCGTTCCAACTCTCGGTGAATCCGTCAGCGAGGCAACCGTCGGCACCTGGTTCAAGAAGGTCGGCGACGCCATCAAGGCCGATGAGCCGATTCTCGAGCTTGAAACCGACAAGGTGACCATCGAAGTTCCGGCACCGGCCTCCGGCACGCTTTCGGAAATCGTCGCTGCCGCCGGCGAAACCGTCGGGCTCGGCGCACTGCTCGGCCAGATCGCCGAAGGTGCTGCCGCTGCCGCCGCGCCGGCTGCTGCTGCACCGGCCGCCGCGCCTGCCCGGCCAGCCCCGGCTGCTCCCGCCCAGCCGGCACCGGTTGCCGCTGCGGCGGCATCGTCGGCGAGCGCTTCCGTCTCCACCATGCCGCCGGCCCCGGCGGCTTCGAAGATGCTGGCCGAAAACAACCTCTCCGCCGACCAGGTCGACGGTAGCGGCAAGCGCGGCCAGGTGCTGAAGGGTGATGTCATCGCCGCCGTCGCCAAGGGCATTTCCGCTCCGGCGGCCGCACCCGCCGCTCCTGCCGCTGCGCGTGGCCCGTCGACGGTCGAGGATGCCTCGCGCGAAGAGCGCGTGAAGATGACGCGTCTGCGTCAGACGATCGCCAAGCGCCTCAAGGACGCGCAGAACACCGCCGCCATGCTGACCACCTACAATGAGGTGGACATGAAGGCGGTCATGGATCTGCGCAACAAGTACAAGGACATCTTCGAGAAGAAGCACGGCGTCAAGCTCGGCTTCATGGGCTTCTTCACCAAGGCGGTGACGCATGCGCTGAAGGAATTGCCGGCCGTCAACGCCGAAATCGACGGCACCGACGTCATCTACAAGAATTACTGCCATGTCGGCATGGCCGTCGGCACCGACAAGGGCCTCGTCGTTCCTGTCATCCGCGACGCCGACCAGATGTCGATCGCCGAAATCGAGAAGGAGCTCGGCCGTCTTGCCAAGGCAGCCCGTGATGGCTCGCTCTCCATGGCCGATATGCAGGGCGGCACCTTCACCATCACCAATGGCGGCGTCTACGGTTCGCTGATGTCTTCGCCGATCCTGAACGCACCGCAGTCCGGCATTCTCGGCATGCACAAGATCCAGGAGCGGCCGGTGGCGATCGGCGGCCAGGTGGTCATCCGTCCGATGATGTATCTGGCGCTTTCCTACGATCACCGCATCGTCGACGGCAAGGAAGCGGTCACCTTCCTCGTGCGTGTCAAGGAAAGCCTCGAAGATCCGGAACGTCTGGTTCTCGACCTCTAAGGAGCATTTTTGATGCGGAACCGGATCATGCGAGCGGCGCGCCTTCTTCTTTGCGCTGCCGCCGCGCATGTCCCGGTCTCTGCGTCGGCGGCCGGCTGGGACGTTGGCAAGGCAAGCAGCAATTTCGAGCTGGCGGCACTCAGCGACGCCGAACTTTCCGGACGGTCGATCGGCGTGATCCATATGGGGAATGTCGAGCTGACCTCCGGACGCATCGTCGCGGCCGACCCGCTCGCGCAGCCCGATCGTCCGCCGCTCGCCAGGACGGTTGCGCCGGGCGAATATCCGGTGACGCTCTACCAGGCCTTCGGGCGCATCGCGGCCGCCAGCATGCGGTTTGCCGAGGGCAAGCCGGATCATTGGGAGCTTGCGGTCCTGCCCGGGCAGGATCCGGCGACGCTGAAGGACGGCGAGATTTTCGGCTATCCGGTCGATGCAGGTCTCGGTTGCTACATGGATGCGGAGACGCTTCCTCTGATCGGTGAACGCGAAGCGCAGCTGCAGGCGCAGAAGCCTGACGCCGACATCAATTACTACGACGATGTGCTGGCCTCGGATCTCGATGCCAACAAGGGCACCTATGCACTGCACCGGCCGGTCGCCGGCAAAAAGGGCAATGTCGCGGTGTTCTGGAGCGGCTGGGGTGACGGTTTCTATCCGGTTTTCTGGGGGCTCGACAAGGACGGCCGCGCGCTGGTGCTGCTGACGGATTTCAGCGTGATCGAGAATGCCGACGGACGAAGGGAGCCGAAGCTGCAATGAGCGGTGGGATCGGTATCACGATGGGGCGGAAGGGTGTGGCTGCAATCGCGGCGGCCGCATTTTTCGGCGTTCCTGTGACCGCCTTCGCCGCCGCCTGCAAGCAGGAACGGGCCGTCTATGTCGATCGCGACGGTGCCTATGAATTGCGATTTGCACCGTTGAATTCTCCATCCGCCGCCGCCAGCAACCAGTTCAAGGTCCGCGCGCTCAGGACGGCAGTCGTGATGGAAGGTTATGTCATGCCATCGGAAGATCCGGTGCGTGCCATCGGCATCCTGATGTTCAATTGCCCCGAGGGCGACGCCACCGGCGCCGATCTCAATGCCTGCACGGTCTGGCAGGGCGCCGTCTACGGCATGGATGCAGAGGGTGAGCTGGACAATCTGCAGCCGGAAGGCGCTGCGGCGGCTGAAAAGCTCGTGCTTCCCGGCCTTGGTCCTGCCATTCGCGAATCCAGCGCCTGGGGCGAGGGCAAGGCTTCCGTGGCGCCTTGGGACGTGCTTGTTTTCAAGGAGTGTGCGACATGAGCGATGCACCTGTTGTTCTCGTGACCGGCGGAAGCCGAGGCATCGGCGCTGCGGTCTCGCGCCTCGCCGCGCGCCGGGGCTGGCGTGTCGCGGTGAATTACGCCTCCAACCGCAAGGCCGCGGATGCCGTCGTTGCGGCGATTGCAAAAGGCGGCGGCGAGGCCGTGGCGATTGAGGGCGATGTCGGCAAGGCTGCAGATATCGTCTCGATGTTTGCGGCCGTCGACCGGCATTTCGGCCGGCTCGACGGGCTCGTCAACAATGCCGGCGTCGTCGACTATCCGCAGCGGGTCGACGAGATGTCGGCGGAGCGGATCGAGCGCATGCTGCGCATCAATGTGACCGGCTCCATGCTCTGCGCCGCAGAGGCGATACGCCGCATGTCGAGCCGGCACGGTGGCGAGGGAGGCGCGATCGTCAACGTCTCGTCGATGGCGGCGATCCTCGGTTCGGCGACGCAGTATGTCGATTATGCCGCCTCGAAGGCGGCGATCGACACGTTCACCGTCGGGCTGGCGCGCGAGGTTGCAGCCGAAGGCATCCGCGTGAATGCCATAAGGCCAGGCATCATCGAAACCGACCTCCATGCTTCCGGCGGCTTGCCCGACCGGGCGCGCGAGATGGCGCCGTCGGTCCCGATGCAGCGCGCGGGTACGCCCGATGAGGTGGCGGATGCGATCCTATATCTTCTGTCACCTTCGGCTTCCTATATAACCGGCGCGATCCTCAATGTGAGCGGCGGCCGCTAGAGCGACGGGGCAAAAACAGCATGCAGTATATTCTCGAATTCCTTGGCCTGATGGCCGTCTTCTCGATCTTCATCGTCGTGCCGGGCGCCGATTTCGCCGTCATCCTGCGTCAGAGCATCGTGCATGGACGCCGCGCCGCTGTCATGACCGGGCTCGGCATGGGCTTCTCGCTGCTCTTCCACATCAGCTACACGATCCTCGGCCTCGGTCTCATCGTGTCGAAATCGCTGATGCTGTTTGCGATGATCAAATGGGCTGGTGTCACCTATCTCGTCTATCTCGGCATCAAGTCGTTCCGCGAGCCTGGCTTCAAGGTGAGGGATATTGAGGTGACGGCCGAAGACCGCGAGCCGGTCTCGATGCTGAAGTGCCTCGGCATGGGCTTCATCACCAATGCGCTGAACCCGAAGCCGGTGCTGTTCTTCCTGTCGCTGTTTTCGACGCTCGTGCATCACGATACGCCGGCGCTGATCCAGTTTTCCTACGGCATCGGCATGGCGACGGCGCTGGTCGCCTGGTTTGCCGGCGTCTCCTATTTCTTCACGGTCAAGACGATCCGTGACCGCTTCATCGCCAGCGGCAAATGGTTCAACCGCGTCACCGGAGCGGCGCTCGTCGGCTTCGGCTTCCGCCTCGCATTGTCGCGCGCGGCCGATTAAACGAAAAATCCAAAGGGAAAGAAGCAATGTCCTACGATGTGATCATTATCGGAACCGGCCCGGGCGGCTATGTCTGCGCCGTCAAGGCTGCCCAACTCGGCCTTAAGGTGGCCGTCATCGAAAAGCGGGCGACCTATGGCGGCACCTGCCTGAATGTCGGCTGCATTCCGTCGAAGGCGCTGCTGCATGCCTCCGAAATGTTCCATCAGGCCGGCCACGGCATGAGCGCGCTCGGGATCGACGTCCCGGCGCCGACGCTTAACCTCGGCAATATGATGGCGCATAAGGATGCGACGGTGAAGGCGAATGTCGACGGCGTCGCCTTCCTCTTCAAGAAGAACAAGATCGATGCCATCAAGGGCACCGGCAAGATCGTCTCGGCCGGCAAGGTTTCCGTCACCGCCGAAGACGGCACGGTCCAGGAGATCGAAGGCAAGAGCATCGTCATCGCCACCGGCTCCGACGTCGCCGGCATTCCCGGCGTCCAGGTCGAGATCGATGAAAAGACCATCATCTCGTCCACCGGCGGCATCGCGCTGGAGAAAGTGCCGGAAACGCTGATCGTCGTCGGCGGCGGCGTCATCGGCCTCGAGCTCGGCTCGGTCTGGTCGCGCCTCGGCGCCAAGGTCACTGTCGTCGAATATCTCGACACCATCCTCGGCGGCATGGACGGCGAAGTATCCAAGCAGTTCCAGCGCATGCTCGCCAAGCAGGGCATCGATTTCAATCTCAGCGCCAAGGTGACCGGCGTCGAAAAGGGCGACAAGGGCGCCAAGGTCACGTTCGAGCCGGTCAAGGGCGGCGACAAGGTGACGCTCGACGCCGAAGTCGTGCTGATCGCCACCGGCCGCAAACCCTATACAGCGGGTCTCGGTCTGGAAGAGGCCGGCGTGGCGCTCGACAATCGCGGCCGCGTCGAGATCGACGGTCACTTCAAGACTAATGTCGACGGCATCTATGCGATCGGTGACGTGGTCAAGGGTCCGATGCTGGCGCACAAGGCGGAAGACGAGGGCGTGGCGCTTGCCGAAATCCTCGCCGGTCAGCACGGCCATGTGAACTACGAGGTCATTCCGAGCGTCGTTTACACCCAGCCGGAAATCGCTTCGGTCGGCAAGACCGAGGAAGAGCTGAAGGCGGCAGGCGTCGCCTACAAGGTCGGCAAGTTCCCGTTCACCGCGAACGGCCGAGCCCGCGCGATGTTGGCGACCGACGGCTTCGTCAAGATCCTTGCCGACAAGGAAACCGACCGGGTGCTCGGCGGCCACATCGTCGGCTTCGGCGCCGGCGAGATGATTCACGAGATCGCCGTACTGATGGAGTTCGGCGGTTCGTCGGAAGATCTCGGCCGTACCTGCCACGCGCATCCCACAATGTCGGAAGCGGTGAAAGAGGCCGCGCTCGCGACCTTCTTCAAGCCGATCCATATGTAATCTTACATATTCGTAACAAAGCATACAGCCGCTTGCCGGAAGGCAGGCGGCTGTTTTAGTTGTTGCGTATCGTAGAATTCAGCATCCGCGAAGGTCCAGAAAATGCAGCAGCCGTCCATCATAAGTTACAGCCTGAGCCAGCGTTTTCTTCACTGGGCGGTGGCGCTGCTGATCTTCTTCAACCTGCTGTTTCCCGACGGTATGAATATCTGGCGTCGGCTGATGCGCAGAGGCCAGGTACCGACGCCAGAGCAGATTTCGTCGGCGAATATCCATGCCTATGTCGGCATCGCCATCCTGCTGCTTGCCGTCCTCAGGCTCGGGCTTTACCAAGGGCGTTCCAGACGAGGTCGCACAGGAGCCGGCGATCTTCCGTCTTGCAGCGAGGCTTGCCCATGCCGGCCTCTACATCCTGATCTTCGCGATGCCGCTTTCCGGCATCGCCGCCTACTATTTCGGTATCGATCCCGCCGGTTCGTTCCACGCGGATATCCTGAAGATCATTCTCTGGGCGCTGATCGCGGCGCATGTCGCCGGCGCCCTTGTTCATCAGTTCTATTGGAAAAGCAATGTGCTGCGCCGCATGACGCTCGGGTGATCGCCGGCGGGCTGGGTTCACTTGCTGCAACTGATCGATCAGGCGGCAATAATCGGGAGTTCGACTTGGCTATCGTTGGTTCACAACGCTTCCCGTTCCATGGAAAAGACGCCTTCCCACCGTCACCCCAGTTTCCTTGGAATGCCGAGAAATCCGATGTGAAGATTATAACCAGATTCCCGTGGCCATACCTGTCTTGCCAGACGAGTTTGCGAGTCAAATCATTCCCGTCATCGTCGTCGTTCGGCTCGAACAGGGAGCCCGTGACGGCTTGCCCTTTATCGAAGAACACGTAGCTTCCCGTTATCTTGCTGTCTGTGACACTTGAAACGAAGGTCGTCTCCGCCTCTGTCATGACGCCGCCCGACAGGAGCTGTCCGCAATACGTCCCCGCCGGCAAGCGATGGTCCTCAGTGGCGGTGGCGATGCATGAGATACTGCAAGCGGCCAGAATTGCGACCATTCGCAAATGGCTGATAATTTTCAATTTGTGCTTCCGCGGTGACGATAAAGAGCCGGCCTGATTAATGGTTTCCATCTCCGGCGAAAGCAATTGGTTTTCGGAATCAAAGTTCACTTCAAAGGTGCTGTCAGTCTTTAGTTTACCGCGGTAACGGTAAAGCCCTGCTGGCGCAGCAGTTCGATGACGCCGTCCTTGCCTGGCAGGTGCAGGGCGCCGACGGCCATGAAGACATTGCCGCCGTCGAGAATGGGGGCGGCGCGCTCGGCCATGACCTTGTTGCGGTCGAGGATGACGCGCTGTTCGAAGGCGGCGTAGTCGTTGCTTTCGTCCTTATTCTCCGGCGTCACGGTCTTCAGCATCGGCATGGTCATGCCGATGTCGCCGGAGAGATAGAGGTCGGTCATCGTCTCCACCACATCGCTCATCTTGTCGCCGAGCTCCAGCGTCTCGATCAGCGATTTCAGATGGAATTCGATCGGCAGGTCGGCCATGGCCTGGATCTGTTCGGCGAGCGTTTCCAGCCCCTTGACCTGTTTGCCCTGAGCAGCGGCGTCGGTGGCGATCTTCTGGTCGAGGAACTGCACGCCTTTTGCCTTGCGGGCGATTTCGCAGGCCGGCAGGGCGACGGCGCTCGAGATCATCCACGGCCGCATGCGGGAGACGGCACCGAGCGGGATGCCACGCTGCTTCAAGCCGGCTTCGAGGCGCTTGTAGTCCTCGGGAGAAAGCAGCTTGTCGATCGTCGTACCGTCGGTGAACATCGTCAATTCAGGCTTTGCGAGCAAGGCCGCGGTCGCTTTGCGCTCATCGAGGATCTCGTCGGATTCGATGATGATCGTATTTGCCGCATCATGGGCGGCCTGGGCGCGCGGCGGCAGGGCCAGCACACGCGGATCGGTGACATGCATGCTGCCGAGCAGCCACGAGGGTGCAAGTCCGGGCTTTTCGATTTTCCAGAAGATGCCCTTGCCGTTCGGCGTTGCGTCGGCTTCCTTCACCGCCTCGGCATAGCGGGCGGGATCGTTCTGCTGCAGCTCGACTATCAGGTTGCGGCCGGTGCAGGCCGCGTCTTCGGCCGCCGCCGGCCTGGCGGCCAGGAAGGCGACAAACAGCGCGGCAAGAAGCAGCATGTGAAAGGCTGCAATCAGCCAGAGCAACAGATTGGCCGGCACTGCGAGGTAAGACGTCCGGCGGCCGATTGATGTCGTCATGATGGGTGTTCCGATCACATGCTCTATAGGCTTCATGCTCTACGCCCGGCTTGCGCATATTCCTTTAAGAGGATGCGTTAACGAAAGCTTAAAGCGCATCACATTCAATCCGGTGCATGCGATGCGCTTTAAGCTTTAGGTCTATAGTTTATGCATGTCGTTGTCCCAAAACCGCTGCGCACTTTTGGGCGACATGCATTAGGCGCGCGGATGCGCCCGATCATACACTTCGAGCAGCCGCGAGGCATCCACCCCGGTATAGACCTGCGTTGTCGAAAGGCTGGCATGGCCGAGCAGTTCCTGGATGGTGCGCAGATCGCCGCCGCCGGCAAGCAGGTGGGTGGCGAAGGAGTGGCGAAGCGCATGCGGCGTCGCCGTCTCCGGCAGGCCGAAGGCGCTGCGCAGCTTCTGCATGGCGCGCTGGATGATCGCCGCCTGCAGCTTGCCGCCGCGGGCGCCGCGAAACAGCGGCTCACTGCTTTCGAGATGATGGGGGCAGAGCGTGCGGTATTTCTCGACCGCGTCGAAAACCACCGAGAGCAGCGGCACCAGCCGCGTCTTGTTGCCCTTGCCGGTGATGCGCAGCGTTGTCGCGCCCTTCTGCAGGTCAGCGGGAACGAGAGCCAGCGCCTCGGAGATGCGCAGGCCGCAACCGTAAAGCAGGGTCATGACAGCCGCATCGCGGGCGGCGATCCAGGGTTCGTCATGGAGCTGGGCTTCGTCGCTGACGATGGTGATTGCTTGGGTGTCCGACAGCGGCTTGGGCAGCGATTTCGGCTGCTTCGGCGAACGGATCGCAGCAGCACCGGCGGCATTGACCAGGCCCTTTTTTTCGAGATGGCGCAGCAGCGAGCGAAGGCCGGCGAGATTGCGGCCGAGCGAGCGCGCGCCGGACCCCTGTTTGCGCCGCGCTGCGAGGAAGGCGCGGAAATCGGCGGGGCGCAATTCCCTGATATCGCCAAGTGTCGCCGGGCCGGCGAGATGGCCGGTCAGAAAGGTCAGGAACTGGCGGGTGTCGCGTTCATAGGCATCGAGTGTGTGCTCGGAAAGACGGCGCTCGCGGGCGAGATTTTCGAGCCACGCGGCCCGTTCCGCCATCAGGCCGGGATCGGCGATTACAAGCAGTTCATTCACGTCGCTGGCCTTGAATTTGCCTTCAAGTCCGCCAATTTGAAGCAGGAACGGTTATGAAATTGCTAATACCGGCCAAACCTTTGTCATCCCTGGATCATATTCTACTGCGATAGTTTTATACCCCATAGACAGGATCTTTCATGGCACGGCGCGATTCCATGACGGCTTTCGGACAGCTCGCGGAAGCGATCGCACTCGTTTCACAGGGAAAGCCTGGTCATATCGTCGACACGCTGATTGCCGAACGCGGGCAGAGGATTGTGAAAAATCCACTCTGGCCGCTCATGCGGCCGTTCCTCTACACGCTGCTGCGCTATAACAAGGCGCTCGAATTCGCCAATGCAGTTGCCAAAATGCCAGGTTTCCAGTCGTTCGAATATCTGAGCGACGTGCTGAAACTCGACATCGGCATCGTCAATGGCGAACGCATCCCCGATGTTGGCGGTTTCATCCTCGTCAGCAACCACCCGACCGGCATCGCCGACGGTGTCGCCGTGTTCGATCTCCTGAAAGCGCGCCGGCCGGATATGATGTTCTTTGCCAATCGCGATGCGATCCGCGTCAATCCGCGCTTTGCCGAGATGATCATTCCCGTCGAATGGCGGGAGGAATACAAGAGCAAGCTGAAGGCGCGAGAGACGCTGCAATTGACCAACCATGCGGTAAGGGAAGGCAAGGCGACGGTGCTCTTTCCCTCGGGCCGCATCGCCTACTGGGCGAACGGCCGGCTGAACGAGCGCCCATGGAAGAACTCGGCCGTCGGGCTGGCGCGCAAATACAATTTGCCGATCCTTCCCGTCCATATGACGGCGCGCAATTCCGGCCTGTTCTACTGGCTGGCGAAATGGTCGACGGAGCTTCGCGACATGACGGTCTTTCACGAGTTGCTGAACAAACGCGGCGACCGCTTCGATTTCGTGATCGGCAATCTCATTCCGGCCGAACATCTGGACGGCGACCTCAACGAGGTGACGAAGGCGCTGGAGAAACATACGGTGCACGACATGGCTGGGGATGGCGACGCGATCTTTATGCCGGTCAGCCAGCCGGCTGCGGCGGTGAGCCGCGAGCTCCCGGTTCCTGCAGCCTAGATTCCCGCCACGATCATGACAATCGATATCCATATGATCCGCGATCGATTGCCGCGGGAAATCGCAGATCTCGAAAGCGCGGCCCGGCAAGAGGGGTATCGCCATATCACCCGCCTTGTCGACGAATGGGCGGCTGGCGATATCAGGTTCGAGCGCGACGGTGAAAGATTGCTTAGCGCCTATGTTGGGGAGGCGCTCGCC
This sequence comes from Rhizobium binxianense, assembly GCF_028994275.1. Classification (NCBI taxonomy): domain Bacteria; kingdom Pseudomonadati; phylum Pseudomonadota; class Alphaproteobacteria; order Hyphomicrobiales; family Rhizobiaceae; genus Rhizobium; species Rhizobium binxianense. The sequence goes on along the minus strand of NZ_CP118713.1, from coordinate 3,871,520 downwards.
GGCATCGGCGGCATGACCGTCCAAGGCGCCATGTCAGGGGCGTTGCGGATGCGGCGTTTCTACATCAGCCCTGCAATGCGCAGGCGCGGCATCGGCCGGATGCTGGCCCCGGCGCTGCTCGAGCATGCGCGGTCGTCCTGCAGCATCGTCACCGTTCATGCGGGAAACGATGGCGCGGCGAAATTCTGGGAGTCGCTCGGATTTCCGGCCAACGGACGGGACGGACACACACATCGTCTCGATCTGCACGGGTCGAGCCTCACGCCCCGATCTCCTTGAGGCGGATCGTCTGACGCGCCAACAACCGCTCGACATCGGCAATATCGAGCGCCGAGAGCCGGGCGCCCGGTTTGCGCAGGGTGGCGGATTTGATCACGCCGCGCTTGGCAAGCACATATTTGCGCGAGGCAAGGCCGATGCCCTGCTGCTGTTCGTAGCGGGCGAGCGGCAGATAGGCATCGAAGATCGCATGGGCACGATCGGGATTTCCGGCGGCATAGGCTTCGACAACGCCGACCATCATCTCAGGATAACAGAAGCCGGTCATGGCGCCGTCGGCGCCGCGGCCCATCTCTTCGGGCAGGAAAAGCCCGCCATTGCCGCAAAGGATGGAGATGCGCCGCATGCCGCCCTTGTCGCTAGCGGCGCGAAGTGCAGTGATCTTCGAAAGACCCGGCCAATCCTCGTGCTTGAGCATGACGCAATTCGGCACCTGGTTGACGATGCGCTCGATGACCTGGGGCGCGATCGTCACATTGGTGGTGAGCGGATAATCCTGCAGCACAAAGGGCGTATCGTTAAGGGCCTCGCCGACCGACTGGTAGAAGGCGAAGGCCTGGTCGTCAGTCTTGACGGTCCAGGGCGGCGCAACCATGACGCCGGCAGCTCCCACTCCCATGACCGCTTCGGCAAGTTCGCGCATCGGCGCAAGTCCCGGCGCCGAGACGCCGACGACGACGGGAAGACGGCCGCCCAGCCGCTTCAGCACCCGTTCGACCACGATCCGCGATTCCTCGGCGGTCAGCTTCGAGGCCTCGCCGAGCTGGCCAAGCACCGTTAGGCCGGTGACGCCGGCGCCCTCGTAGAAATCGACCATGCTGTCGATGCTTTCGAGATCGAGCGCGCCGTCATCGGTGAACGGGGTTACGGCGATCACATAGACGCCCTTGGCATCTTCGGTCAGTCTGGCCATTGGTGCTCTCCACTTCCGCGGCCGAAGAACAGCGCTTCGGCATTTCGAATAAGATTTTCCGGCAATCTATGCGGCCAATCGCTTGCCCGGCAACCTTTTCGTTCGGGATACGGGCGATCTCGGCAAAGGAGCGCAATCACATTCTCCGCCGGAGACGCCGCCTTGTCTTTGCGGTTCCAATTCCGTCGATTTGCGGGCATGGTCTCGCCCGATGAGCACAGATTCGTCCGATCTCTTTGGCGCGCTTTTCGAGGCACCGCCCGCGAACCGAACGGTTCCCGTGCTGGTGCCGATGCCGGCGCCCAAACCCTATTCCTATTCGGTGCCGGATGGCATGGCGGTCGAGCCCGGCTCGGTCGTGCAGGTGCCGCTCGGGCCCCGGCAGGTGATCGGCGTCGTCTGGGACGGCGGCGAGGACGGTGTCGATCCGAAGAAGCTTAGGCCGATCAGCCATGTCTTCGACTGCCCGCCGCTCTCCCGGGAAATGCGCGATTTCATCGACTGGGTGGCGACCTACACGCTCTCACCGCCCGGCCTCGTCGCTCGCATGGCGCTGAGGGCGCCGAACGCCTTCGAGCCGGAACCGATGGTGGAGGGATTGAAGCTCGTCGGCGGCGAACCGGATCGGATGACGCCGGCGCGCGCCCGGGTGCTCGACACGGCCTCCGACGGCCTTTCCTGGACACGCAGCGGCCTGGCGCACGCGGCAGGCGTCTCGACGAGCGTCGTCGACGGGCTGATCACGCTCGGCATCTTCGAGACGATATTCCTGCCACCGCCGCCTGTTGTGGCGATGCCTGATCCCGATTTTGCTGCCGCGCGCCTCGAAGGGCCGCAGAAGGCGGCGGCCGAAGAGATCGTTGCCGACGTCCGCAAGGGCGAATTTTCGGTGTCGCTGATCGACGGGGTGACCGGTTCCGGCAAGACCGAGGTTTATTTCGAGGCGATTGCCGAGACGCTGAAACGCGGCAAGCAGGTGCTGATCCTGCTGCCGGAAATTGCGCTGACGGCAAGTTTCATGGAGCGTTTCCAGGACCGCTTCGGGGCAAAACCGGCCGAATGGCATTCCGATCTGGCGCCGCGTATGCGCGAGAAGGTCTGGCGCCAGGCGGTGACCGGCGAGGTGCGCGTCGTGGCCGGTGCCCGCTCGGCGCTCTTCCTGCCCTTCGAGGATCTCGGGCTGATCATCGTCGACGAGGAGCACGATCCCGCTTACAAGCAGGAGGATCGCGTCTTTTACAATGCTCGCGACATGGCTGTGGTGCGCGGCCGCATCGGTGATTTTCCCGTCATTCTGGTATCGGCGACGCCGTCGGTCGAAAGCCAGGTCAACGGGCAGAGCGGACGCTACAGCACTGTCCACCTGCCGACGCGTTTCGGCGATGCGGCGATGCCGGACCTGCATCTGGTCGATATGCGCAGGCACGCGCCGGAGCGGGGCGGCTTCCTGTCGCCGGTGCTGATCCGGGCGATCGGCAAGACGGTGGAGAAGCGCGAACAGGCGCTGCTGTTTCTCAACCGGCGCGGTTATGCGCCGCTGACGCTCTGCCGGGTCTGCGGCCATCGGTTCCAGTGCCCGCAATGTTCGAGCTGGCTGGTGGAGCATCGTTTCCGCAAGCAGCTGCAATGCCATCAATGCGGCCATGCCGAGCGCACGCCGGAGGCCTGCCCGGAATGCGGCACGCTCGATCATCTCGTCGCCTGCGGGCCAGGCGTCGAGCGCATCGCCGAGGAGGTGGAACGGCATTTCCCGGAGGCGCGGACGATCGTTCTCTCCTCGGATATCATGGGCGGGGTGAAGCGGCTGCGGTTGGAGCTGGACGCGATCGCCAAGGGCGAGGCGGATATTGTCATCGGCACCCAGCTCGTCGCCAAGGGGCATAATTTTCCGCTGATGACGCTGGTCGGCATTGTCGATGCCGATCTCGGGCTTGCCAACGGCGATCCGCGCGCGGCCGAACGCACGTTCCAGCTTTTGTCGCAGGTGACCGGCCGGGCCGGCCGCACCGGCCTCAAGAGCCATGGGCTGCTGCAGACTTATCAGCCGCAGCATCCCGTGATGCAGGCGATCGTATCAGGCGATTCCGACGCCTTCTACGAGCGCGAAATCACCGAACGCGAACGCGCCGTGTTGCCGCCCTTCGGTAGGCTCGCCTCGATTATCGTTTCGGCCGAAACCCGCCATGACGCTGAAAACCATGCGCGCGGCATACGCAACGCCGCGCCGCAGGTGTCGGGCATCTCGGTGCTCGGCCCGGCCGAAGCGCCGCTCGCGCTGGTCCGCGGCCGCCACCGCTTCCGCCTCCTGGTGCACGGCCGGCGGAACTCTGATATGCAGGGGTTTCTACGGGCGATGCTGTCGCAATCGCCCAAGGAGCGCGGATCGGTGCAAGTGCAGCTGGATATCGATCCGCAGAGTTTTCTCTAAAACAGAATGCCGCCATTTCCTCCTTTTCCGGCGCATGCCATAAAACACCGAATCATTCGGGTGATTTGGGGCTGACGCATGGAGTTTTATTTTCCGACCGAGCTTGGCGAGCAGCTTGCCTTTTGCGCCGCCGCTTTCACGGCGCTCGCCGGCTTCATCATGATGTTCGCGCCGGGCCATACTTTCCGTCTTCTCGGTCTGCAGGCGCAGGAGGGACGGCCGGAAGGCTTCGGTGAGGGACGCTCGATGGGCGGTTTCTATCTCGGCTTCGGTCTGTCGGCGATCATGCTCGCCCAGGATTGGATCTACATGGCGCTCGGCGCCTCTTTCGCGATGGCGGCCTTTGCCCGTATCATCTCGATCCTGTCCGATAAGGGGAGTAATATCGTCAACTATTTACTCCTGGTTGTGCAAATCGCTTTGGCCGCGCTACCGCTGCTCTACGCTTTCGGTTTCATCCAGACGTGACTCTTGCTGCCGGCAGACGGCTTCTGTGGCCTGCTTTCAGGCCATTGCGCAATTTTGCGAACAGAAATTCATGTGAAAGGCGTATTCGGGCATTACGCGTGTTGCGAGTCCGAACATCCTATGTTAGACGGACCCCGAATTTCGGAAGAAGCAAGAGGCTTCTCTTGTGATTTCTGGGGGAAATCAAAACGAATTCAAGATCATAGGTTCGGCGCCCGCCGAGAGCCGGATTTTGGGTTGAAATCAGGGAAATTTGTGCCAGTGGCAGACACGTCCCAGCTTACATCTGGTGTTGCCGAGCGCTATGCCTCGTCGCTTTTCGATCTGGCGCTCGAGCAGGGCGCCGTCGACAGCGTAACCGCCGATCTTGACCGTTTCCAGGCGATGCTGGATGAGAGCGCCGATCTGAAGCGCTTCGTCGCAAGCCCGGTTTTCTCCGCTGAAGACCAGCTGAAGGCGATCGTCGCCATCAGCGAGAAGGCCGGCATCAGCGGCTTCTTTGCCAATTTCCTGAAGGTCGTGGCGCGCAACCGCCGCCTGTTCGCCCTGCCGGGCATGATCAAGGCCTTCCGCATCATCGCCGCGAACCATCGCGGTGAAATCTCCGCCGAGGTCACCTCGGCGCATGCGCTGTCGCAAGCGCAGGAAACCGAATTGAAGGTGGCACTCAAGAGCGTTACCGGCAAAGACGTGACGATTGCCGTCACGGTTGATCCGTCAATTCTTGGTGGTCTGATCGTGAAGGTCGGGTCCCGTCAGATTGATACGTCTCTTCGTACCAAACTCTCTACCCTTAAGCTCGCATTGAAAGAGGTTGGCTGATGGATATCCGCGCCGCGGAAATTTCCGCAATTCTCAAAGACCAGATCAAAAATTTCGGCAAAGAGGCAGAAGTCTCGGAAGTCGGCCAGGTTCTCTCCGTCGGTGACGGTATCGCTCGTGTCTACGGTCTGGACAATGTCCAGGCCGGTGAAATGGTCGAGTTCCCCGGCGGCATCCGCGGCATGGCTCTGAACCTTGAATCCGACAATGTCGGCGTCGTTATTTTCGGCTCCGACCGCGACATCAAGGAAGGCGACACCGTCAAGCGGACCGGCGCCATCGTCGACGTTCCGGTTGGTCCGGAACTGCTCGGCCGCGTCGTCGACGCGCTCGGCAATCCGATCGACGGCAAGGGCCCGATCAACGCGACGCGTCGTTCGCGCGTCGATATCAAGGCTCCGGGCATCATTCCGCGCAAGTCGGTTCATGAGCCGATGTCGACCGGCCTCAAGGCCATCGATGCGCTGATCCCGGTCGGTCGCGGCCAGCGCGAGCTCGTCATCGGCGACCGCCAGACCGGCAAGACCGCGATCCTGCTCGATGCCTTCCTCAACCAGAAGGCCATTCACGACAACGGTCCGGAAGGCGAAAAGCTCTACTGTGTCTACGTCGCCATCGGCCAGAAGCGCTCGACCGTCGCCCAGTTCGTCAAGGTGCTCGAAGAGCGCGGCGCGCTGAAGTATTCGATCATCGTTGCCGCCACCGCTTCCGATCCGGCTCCGATGCAGTATCTGGCACCGTTTGCCGGCTGCGCCATGGGCGAATATTTCCGTGACAACGGCATGCACGCGCTGATCGGTTACGACGACCTTTCCAAGCAGGCCGTTTCCTACCGTCAGATGTCGCTGCTGCTGCGCCGCCCGCCGGGCCGTGAAGCCTATCCGGGCGACGTTTTCTACCTGCACTCGCGTCTCCTCGAGCGCGCTGCGAAGATGAACGACGACCAGGGCGCCGGCTCGCTGACCGCTCTTCCGGTTATCGAAACGCAGGGCAACGACGTGTCGGCCTTTATTCCGACCAACGTCATCTCGATCACCGACGGCCAGATCTTCCTTGAAACCGACCTGTTCTATCAGGGCATCCGCCCGGCCGTGAACGTCGGTCTCTCGGTCTCCCGCGTCGGTTCCGCGGCACAGATCAAGGCGATGAAGCAGGTTGCCGGCTCGATCAAGGGCGAACTCGCCCAGTATCGCGAAATGGCCGCCTTCGCCCAGTTCGGTTCGGATCTTGACGCTGCTACGCAGCGCCTGCTGAACCGCGGCGCACGCCTGACCGAACTCCTGAAGCAGCCGCAGTTCTCGCCGCTGAAGACGGAAGAGCAGGTCGCTGTGATTTTTGCAGGCGTCAACGGCTATCTCGACAAGCTGCCGGTTGCTTCGGTCGGCAAGTTCGAGCAGGGCTTCCTCTCATATCTGCGTTCGGAAGGCTCTGCCATCCTCGACGCGATCCGCACGGAAAAGGCAATCAGCGACGATATCAAGGGCAAGCTCACCGCTGCTCTCGATAGCTTCGCAAAGTCTTTCTCGTAATCAGGCCCTAAGTTAGGACGGATCACGGATGCCTTCACTTAAGGATCTGAAAAACCGGATCGCCTCCGTCAAGGCGACGCAGAAGATCACCAAGGCGATGAAAATGGTCGCCGCGGCGAAGCTTCGGCGTGCGCAGGAGGCGGCCGAGGCCGCGCGTCCCTATTCGCAGCGCATGGGTGCGGTTCTGGCGAACATCGCCAAGGCCGTCACCGACGCGGACGGCGCACCGACGCTGATGACCGGCACCGGCAAGGACCAGGTTCACCTTTTGGTGGTCTGCACGGCCGAACGCGGTCTCTGCGGCGGCTTCAACTCGCAGATCGCACGTTTCGCCCGCGAACATGTCCGCAGGCTGCTTGCCAAAGGCAAGACGGTGAAGATCTTCACCGTCGGCAAGAAGGGTTACGACATCCTTCGCCGCGAATTCGCTTCGCTGATCATCGAGCGCAAGGAGTTGCGCGACGTCAAGAAGATCGGCTTCGAGAATGCCGACCAGATCGGCAAGCGCATCATCGAGATGTATGACGCCGGCGAATTCGACGTCTGCACGCTGTTCTATTCCGAGTTCAAGTCGGTGATCAGCCAGATCCCGACGGCGCAGCAGCTCATCCCGGCGTCGACGGGTGCGGTGCAGAACGAAGATGCCGCCCATGCAGGCGCCGTCTACGAATATGAGCCGGATCCGGCATCGATCCTCGAAGATCTGATCCCGCGCAACATCTCCGTCCAAATCTTCCGCGCGCTCCTCGAGAACGTCGCAGGCGAAATGGGCGCCAAGATGAGCGCTATGGACAATGCGACGCGTAATGCCGGTGAGATGATCAATAAGCTGACGCTGAGCTACAACCGCCAGCGTCAGGCGCAGATCACCAAGGAACTCATTGAAATCATTTCGGGCGCGGAAGCGCTCTGAGGCTAGGAAAAGAGGGTCAGAAAATGGCTGAGGCAGCTACCCCCAAGATCGGCTCTGTCGGCAGAGTCACCCAGGTTATCGGCGCCGTCGTCGACGTTGCGTTCGAAGGCGAACTGCCGAAGATCCTGAACGCGCTGGAAACCACCAATAACGGCGTCCGTCTGGTTCTCGAAGTTGCGCAGCACCTTGGCGAAAACGAAGTCCGTACCATCGCGATGGACTCGACCGAAGGTCTGGTCCGCGGCCAGGAAGTCGCCGACACCGGCGCTCCGATCCTGGTTCCGGTCGGCAACGAGACGCTCGGCCGCATCATGAATGTCATCGGCGAGCCCGTCGACGAAGCAGGTCCGCTGGTTACCGCTCACAAGCGCGCCATCCACCAGGATGCGCCGTCCTATGTCGAGCAGTCGACGGAAGCGCAGATCCTCGTCACCGGCATCAAGGTCGTCGACCTTCTCGCTCCCTATGCACGCGGCGGCAAGATCGGCCTCTTCGGCGGCGCCGGCGTCGGCAAGACCGTTCTGATCATGGAATTGATCAACAACGTCGCCAAGGCGCATGGTGGTTACTCGGTTTTTGCAGGCGTCGGCGAACGCACCCGCGAAGGCAACGACCTCTATCATGAAATGATCGAATCGAACGTCAACAAGCATGGCGGCGGCGAGGGCTCGAAGGCGGCACTTGTTTACGGTCAGATGAACGAGCCGCCGGGCGCCCGCGCCCGCGTCGCCCTGACCGGCCTGACGGTCGCCGAACACTTCCGCGACCAGGGCCAGGACGTTTTGTTCTTCGTCGATAACATCTTCCGCTTCACCCAGGCAGGTTCCGAAGTGTCGGCTCTGCTCGGCCGCATCCCGTCGGCCGTCGGTTATCAGCCGACGCTCGCAACCGACATGGGCCAGATGCAGGAACGCATCACCACGACGACGACGGGCTCGATCACCTCGGTTCAGGCCATCTACGTTCCGGCCGACGACTTGACCGACCCGGCGCCGGCAACCTCGTTCGCGCACCTTGACGCAACGACGGTTCTGTCGCGCTCGATCGCCGAAAAGGGCATCTATCCGGCCGTCGACCCGCTCGACTCCACCTCGCGCATGCTCGACCCGATGGTCGTCGGCGAAGAGCACTACGAAGTGGCCCGTAAGGTCCAGTCGACACTGCAGCGCTACAAGGCCCTGCAGGACATCATCGCCATCCTTGGCATGGACGAACTGTCCGAAGAGGACAAGATCGCTGTTGCCCGCGCCCGCAAAATCGAGCGTTTCCTGTCGCAGCCGTTCTTCGTCGCCGAAGTCTTCACCGGCTCGCCGGGCAAGCTGGTTGCTCTCGAAGACACGATCAAGGGCTTCAAGGGCCTCGTCAACGGCGAATATGATCACCTGCCGGAAGCCGCCTTCTACATGGTCGGCTCGATGGAAGAAGCGGTCGAAAAGGCCAAGAAGCTCGCAGCTGCTTAATGAGCGACGCGCTGGACGAGATATTCTGCTGCGACTCCCTGAAAGGGGTCGTGGCGGCTCTTCCGGAGCCGGCAGCGCCGACCATCTATCGCGCCGATAACGGCGTGCTGATGATGGTGGTGGGGCTGATCCAGAGCGAGGAAGGCCTCGGTTATCTCGACCAAGCGATAATGCACTGCCCGTTCTGCGGGACTAAATTGCAAGATGCGAAAGCCATAGCCGAGAAGGTAAGTCACTGATGGCTGACAATTTCAACTTTGAGCTCGTTTCGCCGGAGCGTCTGCTGCTGTCGGAGATGGTGACCGAGGTCGTCATTCCCGCGACTGAAGGCGAAATGACCGTGATGGCGCACCATGCGCCGACGATGACCACGATCAAGCCGGGTGTCGTGAGCGTGCGTTCGGCTTCCGGCAAGAAGCAGGACTATGTGGTGTTCGGTGGTTTTGCCGATATCCTGCCGACCGGCTGCACATTGCTTGCCGAGTCCGCCGTTCCGGTCGAGGAGCTCCACAAGGACGAACTGACCCGCCGAATCGAGGCCGCCCGCAAGGAACTCGAACATGCGGAGCTGCACGAGCACAAGTCGAAGCTCGAGCACTTCATCATGGAAATGACGCATCTGAGCGGCATCGTCCAACAGGATTGATCGGCAACCGACTGCGACGATCAAAGGCGGCCGCAACAGCCGCCTTTTTTGTGTTCATTTATCTGTCGGCATACGGCAGAGAGCGCCCATCGGGCGGCGCCAGGACCGCTTATCTCTGGCAGCGATGGCGGATATCTCAGAAGCCGGTGCCGCCGCGCAGCTCGATAGCGATCGTCTTGAGCAGGATCTTCAAGTCGAGCAGCAGGCTGAAATTCCTGACATAGTAAATATCGCAGGCGATGCGGGCGCGGGCTTGAAGCGGTCGCGCCGTCGGGCCGCGCCATCCGCGTGTCTGCGCAAGACCGGTAATGCCGGGACGCATGATGTGGCGATGATGATAGTCGGGCACCAGTTCTTCGTAGAGCCGGCCGGCTGCCCGCATGTTGATGGCGTGGCAGCGCGGGCCGACCAGCGACATGTCGCCCCTGAGGACGTTCAGAAGCTGCGGCAGTTCGTCGATATTGGTCTTGCGGAGCACCGCACCGATGCCTGTCACCCGGCTGTCGCCCTTGACCGTCTGTTGGATGCCACTCGGATCGCAAGCTTCGGCGCGCATCGTTCGGAACTTGAAGACCGTGATCTTCTGGCCGTTCAGTCCCCAGCGAATCTGGCGGAAAAGCACTGGCCCGCCGTCGTCGAGCTTGATGAAGAGCGCGATCGCCAGAAAAAACGGCGCCAGCACAATGAGGGCGCTGACCGAGGCGACGATGTCGATCAAACGCTTCACGCTGAGCTGCACAGCCATCTTTCTTTCAACAAGGGAAAAGCTATCGGGCTGGCGAATGTTGGAATTCGCGATAACCAGGGACCTGGTTTTGTCCTGACGCTGAGACGGGTCGAAGCGTGAATTCGTCTTCGAAGTAAAAGCATTCATTACGCAAGGCCCACAAGATGCGATACTGAACTGCACAGAGACAGATACATGGTCACGTATCGTTTGTCATCGGGATAAATAAGAATTCCGTAACCCTAAAGAAACCAAAAATGGGAGTATTGCGCGTTAACCTTAATGCCTCTAGTTGAGGTGTCGGGAGATTTATACTTTGAAAGGAGTAGCCCGATTGGATTGGCGGGATGTCAGGCGGTTTCCGACAGTGATGGCCGGTTTTTCCAGCAGGGTGTAGCTGAGGTTTGCAACCAGCAGCACAAGCGCTGCCGCCAGCCCGCAGGACTGCAGCCAGCCGATGACGACATTTTCCGAGGCAGCGCCGAACGAGCCCGGATCGAGCCTCTGGATCGATATCAGGATGATTTCCTGCCAGATATAGATGCCGAAGGAGATCCTGGCGATGTAGCGGACAGGAGCATTGTCGAGCAGCCTGCCCAGGTATCGCGAATGGCAGAGCGAAACGAGCGCCGTTGCGATTGCCAGCGGAAAAACCGGGAAGCCGTAGGGGATTTCGAGCCAGCCATAAGCTTCGGGGGTGCCGCCGGGCGATATGACGAGGCGGTAGCCGGCAATGGCGAGGGCCAGCAGCGCCGCGGCATCGAACCAGGCGGAGGGCCTTTTGGGGAGCACGACCTCGACCCCGGCGGCCAGCGCGCCGAGGGCGAAGATGGCGAAGAAGCCGATCGGATTATAGCGCGGCATCCATTCCTTCGCCCCGCCCTGGAGGCCGTATTGCCAGCCGCGCCCGATGTCGTCGAGCGGAAACAGGGTGAGGATCAGCAGATGGGCCAGGAGCACGCCTGTGATGACGCAAAGCCAGGCGAAGCGGGCGAGCAACGGACGCTGCCTGAGGACGGGCAAACGAAACAGCAGGAAAAAGCAGAGCGGCAGCAGCACATAGCTGGTGACCTCGAAGGGAATCGACCAAAGCGGGCCGTCGCCTTCGACAGGAAAGAAGGTGCGCCAATGCCACTGGCTCATGAACAGCAGCCCGGAGAGGTAGCGGAGCGCAAGCTCCGGCGTCAGCGGCAGGGCCAGCAGCGTCAGGCTGAGGGCGAAGCTGATGGTCGCGGCGAACCAGAAGCCCGGAGCGATGCGCGCCGCCCGGCGGATCGTGTAATGCCGGAGGCTCGGCATGTTGCTGCCGTCGTCGAGCGCGCGCCAGAAGGGATGGGCAAGAAGAAAGCCGCTGAGCACGAAAAAGATGGCGACGCCGAAATTGCCGAAGCGGAGGATGTTTGCGGTTGGCCCCAGTTCGTCGGGAATTCTGCGCATATCCAGCCGCAGCGCGAGATGATGGGCAAACACCAGCAGACAGGCCGTCGCGCGCAGAAAGTCCGCCCCGGCCAGTCTCTGCTGTTGTCGCATCTTATCTCCCGCCCTGCCCGGAGCATGATGCCGAAAAGCGTGAGCGGTTTTCGGACGACATCATGCTCCGGGTCTCAGACTTTGCAGCGGAAAGCTGCGACGGGCAAGGCAGGCGTTGGGCTTAGTCGAGAAGTTCGTTGGTATAATAGGTGGAAAAGTCCGGCTTCTCCTTAAGCGCGGCGCCATTCGCGTCGACCAGAATGCCATTCTCGAGCAGGAAGCCGCCGAGGGCCTCGGCCTTTGCCGGGTCGAGCTTACCGATCACGCCGGCCTCGGATTTCAGGAAGTGCCCCTCGATCAATGCCTTCTGAGAGGCTTTTACCAGGTCCGTATTCATCAGTGCGCCGTTGCTTCCGGAGATCAGCAGGTCGCAGGCTTCGTCGGGATGGTCGACGGAGTAGGCATAGCCCTTTCGCGTGGCCTGGATGAAGGCGCGGGCGTGTTCCCGGTTTGCCGAGAGATAGGCGTCGCTAGAGACGATGACCGTCGTCTGCTCGTCGGGAATGCCATAATCGGAATAGTGGAAACGGCCGATCTTCCGGTTTTCCAACTCGGCGGCGATGCCTTCCCAGGTGTAGATCTCCAGCGTGAAATCGATCGAGCCATTGTCCAGCGCCTCGTAAGCGGAGGTGCCGAGGGTGACGGTCTTGACCTCGCCCTTGCCGCCGTCATTGCGGATCATCGCGGAGATCAGCGCGCTCTCCCAGGTGCCGCCGAAGCCGCCATAGGTCTTGCCGTCGAGATCCTTGGGGCTCTTGATGTCGTCGCGTCCGCCCTTGAAGATCAGCCGCGCAGTTTCCGTCTGAACGACGCCATAGACCATCTTCACGTCACCGCCGCCGGCGCGCTGGGTCAGGGTCTCGATCTCGCTGCTGATGCCGAAATCGGCAACGCCGTTCGACACCAGCGTTCCGGCGCTGGTGTCGGTGAAGGGAAGAATTTCGACATCGAGTCCGGCCGCCTCATAGAAGCCCTTGGCCTTGGCGACATAGATGCCGATATGGTTGGTGTTGGGCGTCCAGTCGAGCGCGATGCGGACCTTTGCGGGCGCCGATTGGGCGAAGGCGGTGCGGCCGGCGAGGCTTGCCGCGATGGCGGCGACGATCGTCTGGCGGCGGGTGAGAAGCAGCATGGTGACCTCCTCAGGTCTCTGGAGCATGATGCCGAAAAGTATGAGCGGTTTTCGGACGCATCATGCTCTAACTCTTTAAATTAGAACAGGATTCAGATTTTAGGCCGGCCGGCCTAAAATCATCCTGTTGCAGCGGATGAAGCAGGGTTTGCAGGATTTCGGTTTCAATCGCCTGGGCCGCCGGCGAGCCGAGGTCGGCGATGCTTCTCGGGCGGGGCAGGGGAACGCGGAATTCGCGGATGATACGCGCCGGACGGGCCGAAAGCACGTAGATCCGGTCGGAGAGGAACACCGCTTCGCGAACGTCGTGGGTGATCAGCAGTGCCGTCCAGCGGTGTTCGGTCCACATGCCCTGCAGCCATTCCTGGATCTGCGTGCGCGTCAGCGCGTCGAGCGCGCCGAAGGGCTCGTCGAGCAGCAGCATGTCCTGGGTCTGGACGACGGTGCGCAGCAGCGCGGCGCGCTGGCGCATGCCGCCGGAGAGTTCGGAGGGATAGTGGTGTTCGAAGCCGGCAAGACCGAAGCTCTCGAACAAAGGCGCCACAGTGGCGCGGGCCGCGCGGCGGCTCATGCCTTTCACCTCGAGGCCGAGTGCCGCATTGTCGATGATCCGGCGCCAGGGCATCAGCGCATCGCGCTGCGGCATGAAGGCAAAGGAATGCGGCGCCTGTTCCAGCGGCACGCCGTTGAAAAGCATGGTGCCGGAATCGGGGCGCAGCGCCTGCGTCAGCAATCGCAGCACCGTCGATTTTCCGGTGCCGGACGGGCCGACGATCGAAACGAACTCGCCGTCTGCGACCGCAAGCGAAATATCGCCCAGCACCTTCATGCCGTCGAAGGACTTCGAGATATTGCCGAGTTCAAGCATTGTTTTGTTCATCGCCGCCGCTCCCCGGATGGCTGCCAGGGCATGACCAGGCGCTGGATCAATAACGTCAGCCCGAAGAGGCAGAGTGTCAGCACGGCGCTGACGACGACGGCGGCGAGCACCAGATCGGGGCGGAAATTGTTCTTGGCGTTGAGGATATAGATGCCGAGGCCGCGGGCGGCGCCGGCATATTCGGCAAAGATCGCGCCGACGACGGCATAGGTGATCGAGATTCTGAGGCCGGCGAAGAAATAGGGCAGCGCCGAGGGAAACCGTGCCAGACGGAAAATGCGCCAGCGGCTCGCCTTCATCGAGTTCAGCAATTCGGCGATGTCGCGGTCGGTCGATTCATAGCCCTGCAGCAGGGCGACGAGCAGTGGAAAGAAGGTGACGAGGGCCACCAGCAGGACCTTCGGCAACAGGCCGAAACCGAACCAGAGGACGACGAGGGGGGCGATCGCCACCAGCGGCAGGGTCTGACTGGCGATGAAGATCGGCAGCAATGCCCGGCGCATGAAGGGCATGAAATCCATCAGGATCGATGAGACGAAGGCGAAGGCCAGCGACAGCGCGAAACCGCCGAGTGTCGCACCCAGCGTCGGCCAGGTGTTTGATATCAGCGCCTCGCGGTTCAGCCAGCCCTGGATGACGATGCGCGACGGCGCCGGCAGGATGGACGGTTTGATCCCGGAGAGATCGACATAGAGCTCCCAGGCTGCCAAAAAGGCGCAGCCGGCGAGCAGAGCGGGTATGCTCCGGTAGAGAGCCGCGCGGAGCGCGGCAAGACGCGAATCCGATGGTGGTAGCGTTGTCATCAGCGTTCGATCAGGCTTTCGTCGGGCTATTGGCTGACACTGTGATATCGAGGGTCACATGTCCCTCCGGGTCGCCGAAGCAATAAAAGGCTTCACGAATGGTTGCAAAGACGGCACCGGCATCGCCCGAGAGCCTGGTGCAGAAATTTTTGGCGCGGTCGAAGGTACCGGAGCGTTTCAGGAAGTCGATGCAGCCATAGATCTCGTCCATATGGGTCCCGGTTCCCATGACATAGAGCGAGAATTGCGCAGCGGTCGGCTGCCCGGTTTCGGCAGTGGTTTCTACGGCGGCAAGTCCTGCCGTTATACGGTCGGCAAGCGGTTCTGCCTGACCGAGGGCGGGGTTGACCCCGCAGATGGCGTCGTCGGGCTCGCCGGGGCAGCCGCGTGAAACGGCGGCGGACAGCACGCAATGCTCGCCGGTCCGGGCGGCGGCGGCGAAAAGATCGTGCATGGCGGCGAAGAGAATGTCAGGCGGGCCGACCAGCAGTGTGGAGATGTCGTCGGTCTCGATCCGCAGCCGGTCGCGATAGGGATCGAGCGCCTTGACGGCATCGAGAATGATGCCGACGAAATTGCCGGACATCGGATAGAGTGACACTTGTGCGCCTGAAAACATCTGAACCTCGCTCCGCTGGCATTACCCAGATCAGCTTTGAAGGGTCCGGAAGCCTGCGCCTCGCATCTCAGCCCCGGCAATACGGAGCTCCCCTGTTAATCGGCGCGGAAACTACCACCGGGGTTTTCTTCCCGCAACCGCAAAAATTGCCAACCCGTCCGCATGGTCGGGATGAGGCTGGCATGATCGGAAAACACCCGGACGGAAGTCCTGTCCGGGTGTCCCCAGAGGTTCCGTACCTGCCGGGAACGGAACCGGAGCCCTTCGTTTCAGGCGGCGATATCGGCGTAGGGATGATCGCCGCGCGCGGCAATGAGCGCCCGTGTCCACCATTCCAGCCGCGCCATCATCCGGTCGAGCGTGTGCAGAGCGTCGCTCGGATCGTCAAGCCGTCCGGCGACGTCGAAGCGGCTCCATGGCGCGGAAAAGCTGACCGAATCGCGGACGGTGACGGCATGGAGTTCCGCAAAGACGAGCCGTAATTGCTCGACCGCGCGCAAGCCACCGGAGATGCCGCCATAGGAAACAAAGGCGACCGGCTTGCCCTGCCAGGGCTCGAAAAACAGATCGATGGTCGATTTCAACGCGGCGCTGAAGCTGTGATTGTATTCCGGCGTGACGATGATGAAGGCGTCGGCCATGCCGAGCCGCCCGGCGAGCCTGTCGATTTCGGGGTGCGCCATGTCGCGGTCGGGCGGCAGCGCAAAATCCAGTGGATCGATGATGTCGATTTCGAATTGCGGGAAGCGGACGAGCTCCTGCGTCAGCCATTTGACCACCCGGTCGCAGATGCGGCCCTTTCTTGTGCTTCCGTAGATCACCGCCAGCCTGATGGATGTTTTCATGCGTCGCTCCTTCTCGCGATTGGGCTTTACGATTGCTGGAGCAAGGCTTATAAGACCTCAACTAATCTTGAGGTCAAGAGGCGATGGATACAATTCCGGCAACGCCGCTCGGCAAGCTGCTGACGGTCGGCGAAGTGGCGGAGCGCAGCGGCCTGGCCGTCTCGGCGCTGCACTTCTACGAAACCAAGGGGCTGATTTCGAGCATTCGCACCCGCGGCAACCAGCGCCGCTACGGGCGCGATGTGCTGCGCCGGCTCGGCATCATCAAGGTGGCGCAGCGTGTCGGCATTCCGCTTTCGGAAATCCAGGCGGCGTTCGAATCCCTGCCGCAGGGGCGTACGCCCACGATCGCCGACTGGCAGAGCCTGTCGGCACTCTGGAAAGACGATCTCGACGCGCGAATCAGGCGGCTGAGCCTGCTGCGCGACCGTCTGACCGGCTGCATCGGCTGTGGCTGCCTGTCGATTGAAAGCTGTCCGTTGCGCAATCCCTGCGACCGGCTCGGCAAGGAGGGACCGGGCGCGCGGCTTCTGGAGACCGAAAACTAAACCCTGGTCTTCCCCGGGAAAGATCGACGCCTGCCTTTCTTTCGGTCGGCGCGCTCATATGTTAAGGGCGAGTGGCGCAACCGGCGGCACTGTCCGCGAGGAGGACGGCTCGTGTTTCATCCCAGACTGTTCGAAAATCGCAATGTCGTCGTGACCGGCGCCGGCCGCGGCATCGGTCTCGAAGTCGCCCGGCAGTTTCTCGACTGCGGCGCGAAGGTGATCGTCCATACCGGGCGCAAGCCGGGACGGGATCTGCCGGATTTTCTGCTGACGGCTGAATCAGAAAGACGGGCGCTGCTGCTGCATGCCGATTTCTCTGCCGTCGGCGGGGCGTCGCAATTTGCAGAAGATGTTCTCGCTTTCTTCGACAGGGTGCACGTGCTCGTCAACAATGCCGGCACCATGCTTGGCCGTTTCCCCGCCGCCACGCTGACCGATGTGGAATATGAGGCGGTCATACGGCTCAACCAGACGTCGGTGGTGGCGCTGACGCGCGCATTGCTGCCGGCATTGAAGGCGGCCGAGGGCGCCGCCATTGTCAACACCGTCTCGATTTCGGCGCTGACCGGCGGCAGCCCCGGCTCCTCGATCTATTCGGCCTCGAAAGCCTTTGTTGCGACCTATTCCAAGGCGCTTGCCCGCGAGCTTGCCCCGGATGCAATCCGCGTCAACTGCGTCTCGCCGGGAACGATCGAGACGGATTTCCACGAGCGCTATTCCTCCCGCGAAAAGCTGGAGCAGACGAGAAAATCCATCCCCCTGCAACGGCTCGGCACGGCGGAGGATTGTGCTCCCGCCTATCTTTTCCTGGCGGCTCCCTCGCTCTCGGGCTACATCACCGGCCAGGTGATCGAGATCAATGGCGGTCAGCTTATCTGCTGATTTGCTTGGACCTTTTTTGGCATTTCGTCATTTTGACGAATTCGATTGTGCGAATATGCTATTGTGCTGATCTACCCATCGCCTCCCTTCGAGATACCGAATGCCGTTGCCCAAACCCAAGCCGGGGATGACCGGCCAGGAATTGCACACACTCGCTGGAAAAGCCCATGAAGCGAGCGACCTGTTGAAAGCGCTGGCGCACCAGACCCGACTGCTCATCCTCTGCATATTGGCGAGCGAGGAGCGGACGGTCAGTGAAATCGAACATATTCTCGGTATACAGCAGGCAATGGTCTCGCAGCAGCTGGCGCGTTTGAGGCTCGAAGGCCTGGTCAATACGCGCCGCCAGGGCAGGCTGGTATATTACAGCATCGGCAATGTCAGCGTGCTCGCCTTCCTCGAATCGCTGTTCGATCTTTTTCCGATTGCAGAAAACTTTTAAAGCACGTCGCGCAAAACTGTGCGGCGGTCTGCGATAGTGACATACGAGACAATAAAGACCCAAAGCGCGAGAAGCGAATCTGAAAGATCGGGACGCGCTTTGGCGACCCGCCCTTGCGGAGCACGGCTGCTACGTCGAAGATAAGGCCGGACGCGAAATGTCGCGGGAGACCGGATGATCGACAAGCTGGAATTCTTCATCGCCCTTGCCAATGAAAAACATTTCGGCCGCGCCGCCGAGGAGTGCGGGATTTCGCAGCCGACCCTTTCGGCCGCCATCCGGCAGCTTGAGGATCAATTGGGCGTCATGCTGGTGCAGCGCGGCTCGCGGTTCCAGGGGTTGACGCCGGAG
This sequence comes from Rhizobium binxianense, assembly GCF_028994275.1. NCBI lineage: Bacteria > Pseudomonadati > Pseudomonadota > Alphaproteobacteria > Hyphomicrobiales > Rhizobiaceae > Rhizobium > Rhizobium binxianense. Next base: position 3,853,303 of record NZ_CP118713.1, on the reverse strand, counting down.
GGGCAGCGCGTGCTCGAATGGGCCAGGCGCATCGTCGGCGACGCCCGCACCATGCGCGAGGAAATGCGCGCCGCCCGCCGCGGCCTTTCCGGCCACATCCGCCTCGCCGCCATTCCGACGGCGCTCGCCATGCTGTCGCGCATCACCACGCCGTTTCAGGAACGGCATCCCGGCGTGACCTTCTCGATTGTCTCGCGCAATTCGCTGCAGGTGCTGAGCATGCTCGAAAACCTCGAAATCGATGCCGGCATCACCTATCTCGAAAACGAGCCGCTCGGCCGTGTCACGAGCGTTCCGCTCTATGCCGAGCGCTATCATCTGATCACGGCTGCAGGCAGCCCGTTGTCGGATCGCGACAATGTGACCTGGAAGGAGGTCGGCGATCTTCGGCTCTGTCTATTGACGGCCGACATGCAGAACCGCCGAATCATCAATCGGCACCTGACGGAGGCAGGCGCAACCGTGCATCCGACCCTCGAATCCAATTCGATGATCGTGCTGTTCTCGCATGTTCGGACCGGACGCTGGGCGAGCATCATGCCGCGCAATGTCGCCAAATCTTTTGGTTTTCCGGTGGAAATCCGCATGATCCCGATCGTCGAGCCGGAGGCGCATCATCTGGTCGGCCTTGTTGCGCCTTATCGCGAACCTTTTACGCCGCTCGTGTCGGCCTTGCTGCACGAAGCCAGAGTGCTCGTGCAGGACGAGGAACTTTGATAGGAAAAACCTATCAATCGACGTGATAGCGTTATTGATCGCCAGCGGCTTCCTTGAGATGCTGCCCGAGGAATAGCACTCAGGCTGGAGGAGGCCGCCATTCCGCAACGAGCAAGCCGTCGGGAGGGCTGCCTTATGACCATTCATATCGCCGAAGGCGATATTGCCGCGCGCACTCGTGCCATCATCGCCGATCTTCGCTTCCTCGAAGGGCCGCTGCTTCCCATTCTGCACGAGGTTCAGGAAGAATTCGGCTATGTGCCGCGGGAAGCCGTTCCTGTGATCGCGGAGGAACTGAACCTCTCCCGCGCCGAAGTGCATGGCGTGGTGACCTTCTATCATGATTACCGCGACCATGCCGCCGGCCGGCATGTGCTGAAGCTCTGTCGTGCCGAGGCCTGTCAGTCGATGGGCGGAGATGCGGTGGCCGAGCGCGTCAAGACGCTGCTCGGCATCGATTTTCACCAGACGACGCTCGACGGCAGCGTGACGCTGGAGCCGGTCTACTGTCTCGGGCTCTGCGCCTGCGCCCCGTCGGCGATGCTCGACGGCGAGGTCTATGGCCGGATCGACGACCAGATGGCGGCGGAACTCGTTGCGGAGGCACGCCGATGACGGTCAGGATATATGTTCCGCGCGATGCCGCAGCGCTGGCGCTCGGGGCCGAAAAGGTGGCAAAGGCGATTGCCCAGGAGATCGCCGCCCGCGGCCTCGATGCCGAGATCGTGCGCAACGGCTCGCGCGGAATGTTCTGGCTGGAGCCGCTTGTTGAGGTCGAAGTCGCCGGCAAGCGCATCGGCTACGGACCGGTGAAGGCTGGGGATGTGCCTGCTCTGTTCGACGCCGGGATCTTCAATGGCGGCGATCATCCGCTCTGTCTCGGGGAGGTTGAAGACCTCCCGTTCCTGAAAGGACAAACCCGCCTGACCTTCGCCCGCTGCGGCGTCATCGATCCGCTCTCGCTGGCGGATTACGAGGCGCATGGCGGCCTTGCCGGCCTTCGCCGCGCCGTTTCGATGGCATCAGCCGATATCGTCAAGGAAGTCACCGATTCCGGCCTGCGCGGACGCGGCGGTGCGGGTTTCCCGACCGGCATCAAATGGAAGACCGTCCTCGATGCTGGCGGCGACCGCAAATATATCGTCTGCAACGCCGATGAGGGCGACAGCGGCACCTTTGCCGACCGGATGATCATGGAGGGCGATCCCTTCGTGCTGATCGAGGGCATGGCGATCGCGGGACTTGCCACCGGCGCCACCAAGGGCTTCGTCTACACGCGTTCGGAATATCCGCATGCGATCGCTGTGATGACCGCGGCCATCGGCATCGCCCGGCAGGCCGGGATACTCGGCCTGTCGGTGCTCGGCTCCGGCCGCGTCTTCGATATGGAGGTACGCACCGGCGCCGGCGCCTATGTCTGCGGCGAGGAGACAGCCCTGCTGAACAGCCTCGAAGGCAAGCGCGGCGTCGTGCGCGCCAAGCCGCCATTGCCGGCGCATAAAGGGCTGTTTAACTGTCCGACCGTTATCAACAACGTGATCTCGCTCGCTTCCGTGCCCGTCATCATGGAGAAGGGCGCCGCCTTCTATCGCGATTTCGGCATGGGCCGCTCGCGTGGCACGATCCCGCTGCAGATTGCCGGCAATGTGCGATATGGCGGTCTTTACGAAACAGCTTTCGGCCTTTCGCTCGGCGATATCGTCGACAGGATCGGCGGCGGCACGGCAACGGGACGACCGGTCAAAGCCGTGCAGGTCGGCGGACCGCTCGGGGCCTATTTCCCGCGGGCGCTGTTCGACACGCCGTTCGATTACGAAGCTTTCGCCGCCAAAGACGGGCTCATCGGTCATGCCGGCATCGTCGTCTTCGACGAGACGGCCGACATGCTGAAGCAGGCGCGTTTCGCCATGGAATTCTGCGCGGTGGAAAGTTGCGGCAAGTGTACACCCTGCCGCATCGGCTCGACGCGCGGCGTCGAGACAGCCGACAAGATCGCGCAGGGCATCGAGCCGGAGAAGAACCGGGCGCTGCTGGCCGATCTCTGCAATACGATGAAATTCGGCTCGCTCTGCGCACTCGGCGGCTTCACCCCCTATCCGGTCATGAGCGCCATGACGCATTTCCCGGAGGATTTTTCGCCGGCGCCGATGGTGGAGGCGGCTGAGTGATGTCCTTCAAAGTTACAGCCGCACGCCCTGACTTGCTCAATTCCATATCCGTACAGGAGGCCGACCATGTCACTCATCCATGAAATCGACTACGGCACTCCCGCTTCGAAATCCGAAACCATGGTGACGCTCACTATCGATGGGCAGCAGATCAGCGTGCCGGAAGGCACTTCGATCATGCGCGCCTCGATGGAGGCCGGCATCCAAGTGCCGAAGCTCTGCGCCACCGACATGGTCGACGCCTTTGGCTCCTGCCGGCTCTGTCTCGTCGAGATCGAGGGCCGCGCCGGCACGCCGGCCTCCTGCACGACGCCGGTGGCGGCAAACATGGTCGTGCACACCCAGACGGGGCGGCTGAAGGACATCCGCCGCGGCGTGATGGAGCTTTATATCTCCGACCATCCGCTTGACTGTCTGACCTGCGCGGCCAACGGCGATTGCCAATTGCAGGACATGGCCGGCGCCGTCGGCCTGCGCGACGTCCGCTACGGCTACGAAGGCGACAACCACGTCAAGGCGCGCAACAACGGCGATATCAATCTGAAATGGATGCCGAAGGACGAGTCCAACCCCTATTTCACCTATGATCCCTCCAAGTGCATCGTCTGTTCGCTCTGCGTGCGTGCCTGCGAAGAAGTGCAGGGAACCTTTGCGCTGACGATCGAGGGACGTGGTTTCGGCTCGCGCGTTTCATCGGGCGCGCACGAAAATTTCATCGAATCCGAATGCGTCTCCTGCGGCGCCTGTGTCCAGGCCTGCCCGACGGCGACGCTGACGGAGAAGTCGGTGATAGAGATCGGCCAGCCCGAGCATTCGGCCGTCACCACCTGCGCCTATTGCGGCGTCGGCTGCTCCTTCAAGGCTGAGATGCGCGGCGAGGAACTGGTGCGTATGGTGCCGTGGAAAGACGGCCAGGCCAATCGCGGCCATTCCTGCGTCAAGGGTCGCTTTGCCTACGGCTATTCCACCCACAAGGACCGCATCCTCAACCCGATGATCCGCGAAAAGGTCAGCGATCCCTGGCGGGAGGTGAGCTGGGACGAGGCCTTCGCACATGTGGCGTCGGAGTTCCGCCGGATCCAGTACCAATACGGCCGCGAGGCGATCGGCGGCATCACCTCCTCACGCTGCACCAATGAGGAAACCTACCTGGTGCAGAAGCTGGTCCGCGCCGGTTTCGGCAACAACAATGTCGATACCTGCGCCCGCGTCTGCCATTCGCCGACCGGCTACGGTCTCGGCCAGACATTCGGAACTTCGGCCGGCACACAGAATTTCGACAGCATCGAGCAGTCGGATGTCGTGGTCATCATCGGCGCCAATCCGACGGATGGCCATCCGGTCTTCGCCTCGCGGCTGAAGAAGCGGCTGCGCCAAGGGGCCAAGCTCATCGTCATCGATCCGCGCCGCACCGATATCGTCCGGTCGCCGCATATCGAGGCTTCCTACCACCTGCCGCTGAAGCCGGGCACCAATGTCGCGGTCATGACAGCGCTGGCGCATGTGATCGTCACCGAAGGGCTTTATGACGAGAGGTTCATCCGCGAGCGCTGCGACTGGTCGGAATTCGAGGACTGGGCCGCCTTCGTCGCCGAACCGCAGCACAGTCCCGAAGAGACGGAAATCTTCACCGGCGTGCCGGCGGCGGATCTGCGCGGTGCGGCAAGACTCTATGCCAAGGGCGGCAATGGCGCGCTCTACTACGGCCTCGGCGTCACCGAACACAGCCAGGGCTCGACCACGGTCATGGCGATCGCCAACCTGGCGATGGCTACCGGCAATATCGGCCGTCCCGGCGTCGGCGTGAATCCGCTGCGCGGCCAGAACAACGTGCAGGGTTCCTGCGACATGGGCTCCTTCCCGCACGAACTGCCGGGCTACCGGCACATTTCCGACGATGCGACGCGCGATATCTTCGAAAAGCTCTGGGGCGTGAAAATCAACAATGAGCCGGGCTTGCGCATTCCGAACATGCTGGATGCGGCGGTCGACGGCTCGTTCAAGGGGCTTTACGTTCAGGGCGAGGACATTCTCCAGTCCGATCCCGATACCAAACATGTGGCGGCCGGGCTCGCGGCGATGGAATGCGTCGTCGTGCAGGACCTCTTCCTCAACGAGACCGCCAATTACGCCCATGTCTTCCTGCCGGGCTCGACCTTCCTCGAGAAGGACGGAACCTTCACCAATGCCGAGCGCCGCATCAACCGCGTGCGTAAGGTGATGTCGCCGCGCAACGGCCTTGGCGACTGGGAGGTAACCCAGAAGCTTGCCCAGGCGATGGGGCTCGACTGGAATTATGCCCATCCGTCAGAGATCATGGACGAGATTGCCGCGACGACGCCGAGTTTCGCCCTGGTGTCCTACGACTACCTCGAGAAGATGGGCTCGGTGCAGTGGCCGTGCAACGAGAAGAACCCGCTCGGCTCGCCGATCATGCACGTCAACGGCTTCGTGCGCGGCAAGGGCAAGTTCATCCGCACCGAATATGTGGCGACCGACGAGCGCACCGGCCCGCGCTTCCCGCTGCTGCTCACCACCGGCCGCATCCTCAGCCAGTACAATGTCGGGGCGCAGACGCGGCGGACCGAGAATGTCGTCTGGCATGCGGAAGACCTTCTGGAAATCCATCCCCACGACGCCGAGCAGCGCGGCGTTCGCGATGGCGACTGGGTGAAGCTCGGCAGCCGCTCCGGCGACACGACGCTCCGGGCACTGATCACTGATCGTGTGGCGCCCGGTGTGGTTTATACGACCTTCCATCATCCCAATACGCAGGCGAACGTCATCACCACCGATTTCTCCGACTGGGCGACCAACTGCCCGGAATATAAGGTGACGGCGGTGCAGGTTTCGCCCTCCAACGGGCCGAGCGACTGGCAGTTGGAATATGACGAGCAGGCACGGCAAGCGCGCCGCATTGCCGGCAAGCTCGAGGCCGCGGAGTGATGATGCGGGGGCGGCTCTGTCAGCAGGAACGCGCATCATGACCTTCACCGTCACCGCCGCCGCTCCCGAAACCGCTTGCCGCAATGGCATTATGCACACCGGCTCTCGCATCGTGCCGGAAGAAGTGCCGATCGCTTTTTCCTATGGCGGCAGTTCGCATGCGGTGATGATGGCAACGCCTGCAGATCTCGAGGATTTTGCCGTCGGCTTCAGCCTGACCGAAGGGATCATCACTGAGCGGGCCGAGATATCGGGCATCGAGGTCATCGAGGGGGAGCAGGGCATCGATGTGCAGGTAAGCCTTGTCGACGATGTCGCCGATCAGCTGCGGGCACGGCGTCGCAGTATGGCGGGGCCGGTCGGCTGCGGGCTCTGCGGCATCGAATCGATCGAGCAGGCGGTGCGGCCGGTGCCCGATGTCTCGGCATCGCCGCTGTCGCTGTCGCACGCGGATATCGTGCGGGCCGTTTCGCTTTTGAACGAGGCGCAGCCGCTGCATCGCGAGACGCGGGCGGTGCATGGCGCCGGGTTCTATCTTCCCGGCAGGGGATTGATGGCGGTGCGCGAAGATGTCGGCCGGCACAATGCGCTGGACAAGCTCTGCGGCGCCATCATCCGCGCCGGCAAAAGAGGCGGGGACGGCGCCGTCGTCGTCACCAGCCGGCTTTCGGTCGAAATGGTGCAGAAGGCGGCCATTCTCGGCAGCCCCGTGCTCATCGCCATTTCAGCGCCGACGGCGCTGGCCATCCGCACGGCCGAAGAGGCCGGCATGACGCTCGTCGCTTTGGTGCGCGGCGAGGATTTCGAGATTTTCACCCACCCGCACCGCATTTCGCCCGGAAACATCGCCGATGTCGCATGATACCAAGACCAAGCTCGTCTATATGGCAAACCAGATCGCCACCTTCTTCAAGAGCCAGCCGGCAAACGAAGCCGTGGAGGGTGTCGCCAACCATATCAACAAATTCTGGGAGCCGCGCATGCGGCGGCAATTGTTCGAAATTCTGGAGAATGAGGAGAACGGCCTGGATGCGTTGGTGCTACAGGCTGCTCCTCTGATCCGAAAGCCGGAGCCGGCAACAAACCAAGTCCGGTAATCAGGATCGGCGCATGCGGGGGAAGACGGAGATCAGAACTCTTCCCAGCTCTGGGCGGTCGCTGCCGCCGCACCATGCGCCTTTGCGACACGTGAGACGAGGTGCAGCGCCGGGGAGCCGGCCTGTCTCTCCTCATGCCTTATCTCGGGCCGGCCAGCGGTCTGAGGTTGGCCCGGCAGCCGGAACCTCGCCAGCAGCACGCGCAGCGTCTCGGCTTCCCTGGCAAGACTGTGGCTGGCGGCGGTGCTTTCCTCGACCATGGCGGCATTCTGCTGGGTTGCCTGATCCAGCGTGTTGACCGCCTGGTTGATTTCCTTGAGGCCGGTTGCCTGTTCTCTGGAGGCTTCGACGATGGCGGCGACGTTGCCGTCGATATCGCCGACCTGTGCGACAATCTCCTCGAGCGCCTTGCCGGTCTGGCCGACGAGGCCGACGCCGTTCTTGACGAGGTTGCTCGACGTATTGATCAGCGCCTTGATTTCCTTGGCCGCCTTGGCGGAGCGCTGGGCAAGCTCTCTAACCTCCTGGGCGACCACCGCGAAGCCCTTGCCGGCTTCGCCGGCGCGGGCCGCCTCGACGCCGGCATTCAGCGCCAGAAGGTTGGTCTGGAAAGCGATTTCGTCGATGACGCCGATAATATTGGTGATCTCGAGCGAGGACTGCTCAATCTGGTCCATGGCGGCGACGGCGTTGCGGACCACGACACCGGACTGTTCGGCGCCCAGCTTGGTCATGGCGACGAGGCGGCCCGCCTCATCGGCCCGGCGGCTGGAATCGTTCACGGTGGTGGTGATTTCCTCCAGCGCGGCTGCGGTCTCCTCGATCGATGCGGCCTGCTGTTCGGTTCGCTTGGAGAAGGAATCGGCCGATCCGCCGATCTCGCTCGACCCGGCGGCGATCGCGCTGGCATTTTCGCCGATCGTCTTCATCGTTTCGGCGAGACCTTTGACCGCGGTATTGAAATCGTGGCGCAACTGCTCCATCGACGGGACGAAGGATGTATCCACCGTCCTGGTCAGATCACCTTTTGAAAGCTGCCGCAACGCGACGCCGAGCAGGGAAATCGCGCTCATGCGTTGGGTGACGTCTGTTGCGAACTTCACGACCTTGTAGACCTTGCCGTCGGCATCGACGATCGGGTTATAGGCCGCCTGGATCCAGATTTCGCGGCCACCCTTGCCGAAACGGACGAATTCGTTGGCGATGAACTCGCCGTTGGCGAGGCGCCGCCAGAAGCTGCCGTAATCCTCGGTGCTGACATAGGCGGGGTCGCAGAAGATGCTGTGATGCTTGCCTGTGATCTCGGCCAGGGAATATCCCATGGCGTTGCAGAAATTCTCATTTGCGGTCAGGATCTCACCCTTCGGGGTGAATTCGATCACCGCCTGCGAACGCGAGATCGCCTCCAGCTTGCCGGCATCCTCGACCGCCTGCTTTTTGGCGGCAGTGATATCGGCGGCGAATTTCACCACCTTGAACGGTTTTCCGCCCTTTGAAACGGGATTATAGGACGCCTGGATCCATATCTCCCGGTTGCCCTTGGCGAGACGCTTATAGGCGCCGGCATCATATTCGCCGCGGCCAAGGCGGGCCCAGAAGGCGCGATATTCCGGGGTCGCCGTGTAGGCCGGCTCGCAGAACATGCTGTGATGTTTGCCGATGATCTCGTTCAGGCGATAACCAAGCGCGTTACAGAAATTCTCGTTCGCCGTGAGGATATTTCCATCGAGATCGAATTCGATGATCGCCTGCGATTTGGAGATGGCGTCAAGAATGTATTTCGAATCGGAGGTAAGACCAAACATTCCTGTTCCCTCTGAGGTGCACAGCGTTTGCCGTTTCGGCTGGAGAAGCGAGAGGACGGGCGAGATATTCCGGTGCCGGGAAGAACCGATGGCCGGTTATCGTTCCCTCTGCGCCGGATTTGTCACCCGTATGCTTCCCGACCATGGTGAGGGAACGTGGTTAATATTACGTATAAAAGAAATTGCTAATAATATTGAGTTGATACAGCAAGTTTGCTTGATGCGGCAATAAAAAACCGCCCGGTGGGGCGGCTTTCAAGTTGCGAATGATAACGGCCGATCAGGCCGCCAGTTCATCCGTCTCGTTTTCCTTGAACATCTTGGCAAGGTTCAGGAAACAGATCATGCCATTTTCGGAAGCGATGATGCCTTCGCAGTAGGCGCGGTCGAAGGACGCGGTCACTTCGGGCACCGGCTGGACCTGGCTGGACGAAATGGTGAGAATATCCGAGACGCGGTCGACGAGCATGCCGATGACCATGCTGTGAACTTCGGCGACAACAATGGCGCTGCGCTCGTTGGCGACGGTGCTCTTCATGCCGAGCTTGTAGGCGAGGTCGATGATCGGGATCACTGAGCCGCGCAGGTTCATGACGCCGATGACATCAGCCGGCGAATGCGGGATCGGCGTCGAGGGCGCCCAGCCGCGGATTTCGCGGATGGTCGTTGTCTTGACGCAGAATTCCTGATCATGCAGGCGGAAGGCAATGATTTCGAGCGTATCGCCGCTGAAGCTAGTGGAATTGATCGTGGCCATAGAATTCTTCCCAACTGTCGTAAGCCAGGGCAGAGCGGGTGCGCCACCATTGGCGCTGACGAGCCCTGCCTTCACACCACGCGATGGCTTTGCTTTCGGCGAAGCATCGTTACGGTTACGACGACATTAGCGAAAGAGTGTTGCCCAAATCTAAATCGGGAACGGGATTGCGAAGGTTTTCAGCCCCGATTTACTTCAGCCTATGGTCTTTTCGATCTGCAAGACCGCCCAATCGACCTGTTCTCTCGTGATGACCAGTGGCGGAGCGAGGCGAATCGTGTGGTCGTGGGTATCCTTGGCGAGAAGGCCGCGCTCCTTCAGCGCATGGCAATATTGCCGTGCGCCGCCGGCTTCGGGTTCCAACTCGATGGCCATCATCAGGCCGCGGCCGCGCACGTCCCTGACAATGTTCGAGCGGATCGATCTCAGGCCTTCGAGAAAATAGTCGCCCATGACAGCGGCATTCTCGATCATCCCCTCCTCGACGAGCACTTTGAGGGCGGTGCGCGCCACCGCGCAGGCGAGCGGGTTGCCCCCGAAGGTCGAGCCGTGCTGGCCGGGTTTCAACACGCCGAGAACCTCGGAATTCGAAAGCACTGCCGACACCGGGTAGAAGCCGCCGGACAGTGCCTTGCCGATCAGCGTCACGTCGGCCTCGATGTCTTCGTGTTCTTCGGCGAGCAGCTTGCCGGTGCGGCCGAGGCCGGTCTGGATCTCATCGAGGATGAGGGTGACGTTGTTATCAGTGCAGAGCTCGCGGATACGGGTGAAATAACCGGCCGGCGGGATGATGACACCGGCTTCCCCCTGGATCGGCTCGATCAGGGCGGCCACAGTATTGCCGTTGATCGCAGCCTCGAAGGCCTCGGCATCGCCGAAGGGAATGGTACGAAAGCCCGGCGTGTAGGGGCCAAAGCCGGTGCGGGCGTCGGGATCTGTGGAGAAGCTGATGATGCTCAGCGTCCGGCCATGGAAATTATCGGCGCAGACGATGATCTCCGCCTTGCCATCAGGCACGCCCTTGACCTCGTATCCCCATTTGCGCACCGCCTTGATGGCGGTCTCCACGGCTTCCGCGCCTGAGTTCATCGGCAGGATCTTGTGCGAGCCGGTCAGCGCCGCAAGCTCTTCGTAGAGATAGGCGAGCTGATCGTTGCGGAAGGCGCGGGAGGTGAGCGTCAGCCTGCCCGCCTGCTCGACCATAGCGGCGAGGATCTTCGGATGGCAATGACCCTGGTTGACGGCCGAATAGGCCGAGAGGCAATCGAGATAACGGTTGCCGTCGGTATCCCAGACATGAACACCTTCGCCACGTGTCAGCACCACGTCGAGCGGCTTGTAATTGTTGGCGCCGAGCCGCTGTTCCGTGGCGATCAGTTTTTCCGAAGTGTTCATGGTCGTTCTCTCCCTTTTACGTCGCCTTTTATGCTGCACGTGTTGGACGATCGAAGATGCGGCGGCCGAAGAGGCTTGCCGTCAGCTCCACCAGGATGCGGGCGCTCTTGCCGCGATCGTCGAGAAACGGATTGAGCTCGACGAGATCGAGCGACGAGACGAGGCCGCTGTCCGACAGCATTTCCATCACCAGATGCGCCTCGCGGAAGGTCGCGCCGCCAGGCACCGTCGTGCCGACGCCGGGGGCAATCTCGGGATCGAGGAAATCGAGGTCGAGGCTGACATGCAGCAGGCCGTTCGCCTTGGTGACGACATCGAGGATCTCGCGCATGATGGCGCCGATGCCCTGCTCGTCGATCGCGCGCATGTCGAAGACGTTGACGCCGTGTTCATGGATTTCCTCGCGCTCACGCGCATCGACGGAACGGATGCCGACCTGGAAGACATTCTTCGGATCGACGAAGGGACGGTCCTTCGGCAGGATCTCGGCGAATTCGGCCTCGCCGCAGAAGAAGGCGACGGGCATGCCGTGAATATTGCCGGAGGGCGAGGTGGCTGGAGAATTGAAATCGGCATGGGCATCGAGCCAGAGCACGAAGAGCGGGCGGCCTTTGCTGGCGGCATAGCGGGCCATGCCGGAGACGCTGCCCATGGAAAGGCTGTGGTCGCCGCCGAGAATGAGCGGGAAACGGCCGGAGGCGGCGACATCATGGACGCTGTTTTCGAGGGCACGCGTGAAGGCGCCGACGATCCTCAGATTGTGGGCCTTCTGATGGTTTGGCAGGTCCATCGCCGGCACGATTCTGACATCGCCGAGATCGGCGACGTCATGGCCAAGCTCGATCAGCGTCTGGTCGACGCCGGCGATACGCAGCGCCGCGGGACCCATGGCGGCCCCTCTGCGGCCGGAGCCTTCTTCCAGCGGTGCGCCGATAAGGGTGACAGATCGCGATTGGGCATTCATGTGGAGGGCTCCGTGTTGAGGCCTGTTTCGGCCGATAGTGGGATAAAGGGTTGACGGCAAAAAGATGGAAAAGTGCCAGAAATGGATTATGATTGCGCAAATTGATAAACCTATTTTGACAAAGTGATCGGCGTGGATGATCTCGATACCGAACTTCTGAGTGCACTTCGTCATAATGCCCGGATATCCGTCTCCTCGCTGGCGGCGCTGACGGGCGCGTCGCGGGCAACGGTTGCCGCCCGGATCGACCGGCTGGTCGCCAGCGGCACCATCGTGGGCTTCACTATCCGCACTGGCCACGAGACGCGGTCGGCCGGCGTGCGCGCCATCGTCATGATCGAAGTGCTCGGCAAGCTTGCCGACCGGGTGGCCGACCAGCTGCGGGGCCTGCCGCAGGTGCGCGCGCTGCACAGCACCAACGGCAAATGGGATTTCGTCGCCGAGCTGGAGGATCGCGACCTTGCCTCCTTCGACGAGACGCTGCGCCGCATCCGGCTGATCAACGGCATCAATTCGACCGAGAGCAATATCCTTCTCAAGACAAGCAAGACAGGTTTTTAAGCCGGCTCAAGGCTGATTCAGGTCGTTCAAAGCCGCTGCGACGGGTATCAGTATTCCCGCTCGTAAACGATGCCCGCTTCGCCCTCACCGTTACCCCCGGCCGCGCCGCGCAGTTTGACGCCGCGGCCGACGTCGAGGTTGATCACCGCCTTGGCGCCGGCCGAGCCGCCCTGCTGCAATTCGAAATAGGTGCGGTCATTGAGATAGCGGCCGACGCTGACGCTCGTCTGGCCCTTGGAATCGGTGCTGATGTCGAGATCGTCGACGCCGAGCTGGTTGCGCAGGCCTTCGAAAAGCGAGGTGGAGCGGTTGCCGGCCAGCTGGCTCACGGCGTCGGCGAGCTGGGCGATTTGCACCGGCGAGAGCTTCGACATCGACTGGCCGAAGATCAGCTGCGCCAGCACTTCGTCCTGCGGCAGCTGGGGCGAGGAGGAGAAAGTGATGGCGGGGTCGGTGGCGAGGCCCGCGACATCGACGGTCAGCGTCGTCGAGCCGGAGGTTGAGGTCGCCTCCATATCGAGGGCCGGCGTCAGGTCGCCGGCAAAGGTGATCCGGCTTTTGTCGGTGAAATCCATACGGCGGTTGAGAATGGTCAGGCGCCCGCGACGCATGGTGAAACCGCCGGTCACGATGGGTGCAGCCGCCGTTCCGCCGATTGTCACGCGGCCACCGAGCTCGGCATCGATGCCGCGGCCGCGCACGAAGATATGCGAGGGCGCGTCGATTTCGAGATCGAGCGTGATCGTCGAGGATTTTTCGCCGGGTTTCCGCTCGCCGTCTTCTCGGAGCTGCGCAAGCACCGCTCGCGGCGCATTCTTGTGCCGGATGTCGATTTCACTGAGCGAGGTCGGCAATTTTTCCGGAACGGTAATCGAGGTCTTGTCCAGCCGAAGCTTGCCGCTCAGCGTCGCGCTCATGATCGGCCCACGCAGGCCCAGCGTTCCATTGACGGTGGAAACGACAAGGGTTCCGTCGACATAGACCGCCTTGTCGAGCTTGATCGAAATGTCGGCGGGAAAGCCGCCGGCCGGCTGGATGCCGATGGTGCCGCTCGCCGAGATCGTGCCGCCGCCGCCGAGAGTGCCGTTGAGGCGCGATATCACGGCCTGGCTGCCGTTGAAGGTCACTGCCGCCGTAAGATTGTTGACGGCAAGATTGCGCCGGACGTCGACGAGCTTCGCGCCTGAGGTCGAGACAGTGCCGTTGATGACGGGGACTGCGGCCGTTCCGCCGATCTGCAGGTTGACGGTGGCGACGCCGTCGGCGACAAGACCTTGTGCGGCAAGCGGGGCGCCGAGCACGGCGAAGGGAAGATTGCCGTTGAAGCGCATGTCGATGGCGCGGTTGCCTGTGATCATCACGCTGCCGCCGCCCTTCAGCGACATGCCGGCGTCGCCGGCAAGGCTGGTATCGACGGTCAGTTTGTTGCCGGCAAGCTTGCCCGAGGCGCCGATGGTGAGCGGCGAAAGGCCGGCGCCCTTCGTCTGGCTCGTCGCCGCATTCTTCCAGTCGACCTTGAAGTCGACGGACGGCGCCGATAGCGCGCCAGTGGCCTTTGCGGTCGCCGAGACCGCGCCCTCGGCGCCAAGACCGGGAACAAAGCCATTGGCGAGGCTGGCCGGGACGTTGGTGGCGTTCGCCGTGACGTCGACCGAGCGGATCGAGGTGCCGGCGATCGAAAGATTGCCGGTGGCTTTCAGCGCAATGCCGCCGCCACCGCTGAGATCGGCATCGAAATCGAGCCTGTCGCCGGCATATTTTCCCGTCGCCGCCAGTGCCAGCCGGGAAAGACCGGCAGCCTTGGTGTGACTGGTCGCGGCATCCTTCCAGTCGAGCTTGAAATCGACGATCGGATTTGCCGGCGTTCCCGACGTCACGGCGTTTGCCGAGAGCGTGCCCTCGGCACCGAGACCGGGAACGAAGGCATTGGCGATTTTGGCCGGCAGCGCCGGGATATCGGCATTGATCGAAAGGTCCCGGATCGCCGTTCCCGCGATAGTGACGCCGCCCGTCGCCTTGGCCAGAACGCCATCCTTGCCGGCGAGATTGGCGTCGAAATCGACCCGGTCATTGGCGAACTTGCCGGATGCCGCGGCACTCAGACCCGAAAGGCCGCTGCTCCTGGTCTGGGCGGTGGCGGCATTCCTCCAGTCGAGCTTGAAATCGACGGCCGGCTTTGGAAGCGCTCCAGACGCGGATGCCGTTCCCGAGACGGTGCCCTCTGCGGCAAGACCGGGGACGAAGCCGTTGGCGAGGCCGGCGGGCAAGTTGGAAAGATCGGCCTTGACGTCAAGGGCTTTAACCGAGGTGCCCGATATCGCAACGTTGCCGGCGGCCTTCAGCGACAGACCGTCCTTGCCGGCGAGATTGCCGTCGAAGTCGAGCCGGTTGTCGGCGAGGCGGCCGGATGCGGCAAGCGCCAGACCTGAGAGATGGGCGCTTCTGGTCTGGCTGGTTGCAGCATCCGTCCAGTCGAGCTTGAAGTCGGCTTTCGGTGCGGCGGGTGTGCCGGCGGCCGACACAGTGCCCGATATCGTGCCGCCGGCCGCCAGATCGGGAACGAAAGCATTGGCGAGGGCGGCCGGAACCTTGGCGATCTCGGCATCGACCTTGATGTTTTCGACCGTCGTGCCGGCGAGGGCGACATTGCCCGTGCTCTTCAGCGAGAGGCCTTCGTCGCCGCTGGCCGCTGCGTTGAAATCAAGCTTGTTGTCGGCAAATTTTCCCGATGCGGTCAGACCGAGAGCGGCAAGGCCGGCACGTTTCGTATGGCTGGTCGCAGCGTTTTTCCAATCGAGGTCGAAATTGGCGGTCGGAGCGGCAAGCGAGCCTGCGGCCGAGACCGTTCCGGAGATCGCGCCTTCGGCGGCGAGATCGGCGACGAAGCTGTTTGCGATATTCGCCGGAACATTCGCCAGTGCGGCGTCGACCTTGACGTTGCCGATCGTCGTGCCGGTGATGGCGACATTGCCATTTGCTTTCAGCGACAGGCTGTGGGCGCCTGATATCGCCGTGTCGAAATCGAGCTTGTTGTCGGCGAATTTTCCTGATGCCTTGACGGCGAGGCCGGCAAGGCCGGCGCGTTTCGTCTGGCTCGTCGCAGCGTTTTTCCAGTCCAGATCGAATTTGGCAGTGGGAACAGCGAGCGAGCCGGAGGCCGCTACCCTTCCTGAGATCGTCCCTTCGGCGGCGAGATCGACCACGAAGCTGTTTGCGATGCTTGCGGGAACATTTGCCAGCGCGGCGTCGACCTTGACGTTGCCGATCGTCGTGCCGGTGATGGCGACATTGCCGTTTGCTTTCAGCGAGAGGCTGTTGGCGCCTGATATCGCCGTGTCGAAATCGAGCTTGTTGTCGGTGAATTTTCCGGATGCCTTCAGGCCAAGATTCGCAAGGCCGGCGCGTTTCGTCTGACTCGTCGCGGCATTCTTCCAATCGAGATCGAAATTGGCCGTGGGCGCAGTGAGAGAACCGGAGGCCATCACTTTTCCTGTAATCGTGCCTTCGGCGGCGAGATCGGCAACGAAACCATTGGCGATGCGGGCGGGCAGGTTGAGGATATCGGCGTCGACATCCAGCACCGGTGCCTTGGGGTCGGCAAGCGCGACATTGCCGGCGGCCTTCAGCGACAGGCCGTCCTCACTGGCAACCGTGGTGTCGAAATCGAGTTTGTTGTCGGCAAATTTGCCGCCGGCGGCAATACCGAGCGGCGCCAGCCCGGCGCCCTTGGTCTGGCCGGTTGTCGCATCCTTCCAGTCGAGCTTGAAGTCGGCCACGGGTGCTGCCGGCGTTCCGGTCACGGCAATCGTTCCGGAGATCGTGCCGCCGGCGGAAAGGTTCGGCACGAAACCATTGGCGAGGGCTGCCGGCAGTTCGTGGATGTCGGCATTAAGCCTCAGCGTCTCGCCGGCGGAACCGGTGACGCTCACCGAGCCGGTGCCGGTCTTCAGCGTCAATCCGTTCAGGGTGGCGGTACCGCCGCTGATCGTGACCTCAGTTGGTGCGGCCAGTTCGACCGGGATGTTGCGGGGGCTTGCCGAGAAGCGGTTGAGGTTTACCGCGATCGTGCCGCCTGGTGCCTGGATATTGCCGGCGGCCAGCACCGGATGGCCGTCATAGGCGGCACTAAGATCGAAATCGGTCTGGTTCTGCTGCTTCGTGAAAGCGAGCGAAAGGCCGGCGAGCCTGTTTTCTCCGGCAGTCACCTCGTCGGCCTTGACCGTGCCGTTTGCCGCAAGGGCGCTGAGATCGCTGACCGTGACATCGAATTCCGGCTTGACGATCGCAAGCCTATCGCGGCGGATCGAGCCCCCCGATGCAAGCAGCTTGAGTGCAATCCTGCCGCTGTCGCTCTCGACACCGAGCGAACCCTTGAGATCGCCCTCAATCTCTTGTCCGCCGAGTGCGGCGAGGAGGCCGACATTGGGGAAGTCGAAGGTCAGTGCGCCTGTCGGTTCCAGGGCGGGTGAGAATTCCAGATTGCCGGTCAGCCGGTTGCCGCCGATATCGGCGGTCAGCGCCGGAATGCTTGTCTTGCCGTCCTCGGAGCGGATGTCGCCGTTGATGCTGATCGGCTGGCCGTCGATCGTGCCGGTGGCGGCGATCCTGCCCTGCGGCGCCTTGGGGTCGGCGACACCCGACAGGTCGATATTGAGGTTGCCGAGCACGCGGTCGGCCATCTCAAGGCTGGCAGCCTTGAGATTGGCCGTCACGGAAATTGCCGGGATCTCGCCGCCAAGTCTCAACGCATAAGCCGCCCCGCCACTGGCGCCTGTGACGAGTTTGCCGATGTCAGGCAGCCGGCCGGAGAGATCGGCATTCAACATCTGGCCGTCGAGCGCGACGTTACCGGCGGCTTCCAGCGTGCCGGACCTGAGGACGAGGTTGGACAGCGCGAATTTCGACGGGATGGTGCCGACCACCTGGCTTTCGAGCGAGATCGGCCCGTCGAACCTGCCTGTAACCGCAACCGGCAAGGCTGCCGGTTCGACGGTGAGCTTGAGGTTGCCGGTCAGCGCCCGGTCTGCCAGCCGATAGGAGCCGTTGAGGCTGCCGTTGATATTGGCGCTTTCGACCGTGGTGCCGTTGAAGCCGATGCTGCCGGGCGAGATTTGCAGCGGCGAAGCGATCGTGACCGGCCCCTGGACGGCGCGGTTGAGGTTCGGGTCTGCAAAGGTCATGTCGCCGGCAACCAGGCGCAGCTGGACGCTGCCGGAACGGGCGGCGAGATTGAAGGCGTCGCTTTTGGCCGTCAGCTTGACGTTGCCGATATCGGCCTGCGGCAGGGTTGCGGTGTCGAGCGAGCCGCTGACGTTCAGCCGGGCCGCCTGCGCATCGCCTGTCAGCGCCAGGTTAAGGCCCGATATCAGGAAGCGCGCTTCGCCTTCGGCGAGCGGCCAGCGAAAATCGACAGGCCCGGACGTGCCGAGTAGATTGGCGTTCAGGCTGTTGTTGCCGGCCGGATCAAGGGTGCCGGACGCGGCGATCACGACGCTGCCGGTGGCAATATTGCCGGTCTGGATATCGATCTTGCCGTGGTCGTCGAAGGTGGTGGCAAGATCGATATTGGTCTGGCCGGCAAAAAGCGGCCGGAATGGCGACGGCAGCAGCGAACTCAGGTCACCGCCGCCCTTGAGGTCGAGGTGGTGCAGTCCGTCTGCGGTGATCTGATGCCGGGTCTCGATTGCGGCACGCTGCTGCCCGTCGAGGGCGGCTTGCAATTTGCCTTTCCAATCGGATATCGGCCCCTGGCCGTCGAGATCGATGTTGACGGCGGGACTGTCCGGCAGGCCGAGAAAGCCGGCGACCAGCCCGCCCTTCGGCTCGGAAAGCTGCGCTTTCACCCGCAGCCGGTTTTCGGCCGGCGCGTAAGCGATGTCGGCGGCAAGCCGCGCATCCGGCACCGCGTGACGGCTGACATTGACGATCGCCTCGCCGCCATCGCCGTTTGCCGAAAGGCTGCCTTCGGCGGCGAGCGCGAAGGCGCGCCCGGCAAAGGGTTCGGCAAGTTTGATATCGGGCAGCGCGACACGATCGATGTCGACCTTGATCGGAAGAGTAAAGCCGCCGGAATTTTCTGCTCCGGGCCGCGAGGGCAGGGTGCGCACCGGCTTGCGCAGTACCTCGATCGCCTCGATCTCGAAGCGTTTGGCGTGGAAGGTGCCGGTCAGCAGCGCCAGCGGGTTCCAGTCGATCGCGATGCCGTGAACTTCCGCAAACACGCCCCTGGTGTCGGAGATGGTGATTTCGGCGGCGCGAAGCCCGCCGGTCAAAAGACCTTGCGGTTCGCGCACTTCGATCGTCATGTCGCGGTTGGAAAGCGTGGAGGCTATCTTTTCGGTGACGATACGAGCGCCGAAGGCGGTGAAGCCGAAGATCGCAAGTGCCGCGACAGCGAGAATCAAAGCGGCGCCGGCGACATAGCCGGTGAGCCGTATGACCCAGGTGACGATTTTTGCCAGCATTTGCATCGGTGCGGACACTACCCCGTTTTCATGACGGCCACAGATCGAAAAACGCAGCTAAACGGCAATTCTAGAAGGATTGACCGATGCCCGCATAGATTCCGTAATCTGTGCCACCTTCGTACTTGTTCAGCGGCATGGCAAAATCAAGCCGCAGCGGGCCGAAAGGCGTCGCATATCGTATTCCCGCACCGGCGCCGGCGCGGATATCGGAAAAACCCGGAAAGGTGCTGTCCGAGACGGTGCCGACATCGATGAAGGGCACGACGCCGATCGTATCGGTGATCTTGATGCGGGCCTCCAGCGAGCCGGTCACATAGGAGCGGCCGCCGGTGGCATCGTCATTGTCGTTATAGGGCGAGATTTCCTGATAGCTGTATCCGCGCACGGAGCCGCCGCCGCCGGCAAAGAAGCGCTGCGTGGCGGGAATATCCCCAATGCTGTCGCCGCCGATCAGGACGCCAGCGGCAACTTTGCCGGCCAGCACCAGGCCGTCTTCCTGGCCGAACGGCAGATAGCCGGAGATCGAGCCCTCGAATGCCGCATAGGGCGTGGCATTGAAGATTTCGTAGCCAGGCTTTGCCGAGAATGTCGCGCGATAACCCTCCGTGGGGTTGAACTTGTCGTCGCGTGCGTCGCGATCATATTGGATCGGCAAGGTGAAGGTCAGATAGTCGTTCTCGCCGAAGGCGTCATCATCGCGCTCCCAGCTGACCTCGCCGCTCGCCGAGACCGTGTCCCGGTCGGTCAATTCGTAGGAAAGGCCGAGCGAGGCGGTGACGAGCGTCGCATTATAGGCATCCGGATTTTCGGTCTTGGCGACGATGCCGGCCTTCAGGGTGGCGGCGGGGAAGAAGGCGCCGGGCTTGGTGAAAAGGATGCCGGCGGAATAGTCGAGACTGCCGACATCCGTGGTTTCGCCAAGCCGCGAGACCGATCCCTCGATCCGCAGCGTTTCGGCTTCGCCAAACAGGTTGCGGTGGCCCCAATAGCCCTGAACGCCGAAGCCGTCGGTGGTGGAATATTGCGCGCCAACGCCGAAATAGCGCCGCTTGCCTTCGGAAACCTCGATCGTCATCGGCAGGGTACCGTCCGGCGCCAGCGCATCGCCTTCGTGAATGGTGACGCTCGAAAAGACGCCGAGGGCGCGAAGCCGCTCGCCGGCTTTCTTCAGCGCTTCCGGGGAATAGGCTTCGTCCTTGTTCAGCCGGGAATAACGCTGGATGAAAGCCGGCTTGACGGTCTTTTCACCGGTGACGCCGACATCGCCGATCGGGGCGACCGGGCCACCTTCGGCAGCAAGGACGATATCGACGGTATCGCTGTTGTGATCGGCGACGACCTTGCGTTCGGTCAGCTTGGCAAAGGGCCGGCCCTCGCTCTTCAGCTGTTCGACGATCTTGTCGCCGGCCTTGATGATGGCAAGCGAGCCGGCCTGCGCGCCCGGGGCAAGATCGTAATCGGCAGGATTGTGGTTTGCGGCATCGCCGCCGAACTGGACCTCCCTGACCTTGAAAACCGGGCCGGGAGCAATGTTGACGGTGACGGGGATCGGACCGGACCGGTCGAATGTCGGATTGGGCGGCAGGTCGTCGATATTCCTGCCGTCGATGGTGATCGTCACCACGCCGCCATAACGGGCCTTTTCATACAGAGTGGCGATCAGCCGCTCACGGTCGTCGCGCGCCTTGACGACGATGCCGAGATCGCCGGACACCGGCAGTTTCTGGTCACCGAGGAGACGGGAACTGTTTTCCAGGGCTTCTTTGAGGTCGGGATCGGCGGTATCGGCTTTGAGGTCGACATGGTAGCGCACCGGATCGGGCACCTGTTGACCTTCCTCCTCCTCCTTGCCGAAAATGGTGATGCCAAAAAGCTTGAAGGCGTAAGCGTCGCCGATCAGGACCGGTGAGAACGCAGCTGCCGCTGCGACCACCATCATGGTGCCTGTTCGCCGATACGCAATACCTGTTTTCGGGCCTGTCCCTCTGATCCGCATCCGCCGCTTTTGGTTATGCCTACAATGAAGCTTCGTTGCCCAGCCGTGAACAGCTTAGCGGCAAAATCGCGCGGGGTGTACCATTTTAAATTGCCAACGCGCTAATTTAGCACAAAAAATCCCGGACCTGTGTCCGGGATTTACTGAGTTTGCCGATTGCCTGGCGCTTTCAGCGCGGGCAAGTATCGATGTAGCGGCGGCCGTAGCGGTCGCGATAGTAGCACTGGCCGGGCTGTTCGGCGACGCTGCCGATCAGGGCGCCGGACACGCCGCCGATAGCGGCGCCGACCGCCGCGCCACGAACATTGCCTGTGACCGCGCCGCCGATGACGGCGCCCGATGCAGCGCCGATACCGGCGCCCTGCTGGGTCGGCGTGCAGCTTGCGATCGACAGGCCGATCAATGCGAGTATGACAACTTTCTTCATCTTTTCTCTCCGAGGTTGTTGCCCAGCGGGCAAAGGCCGTCCCTTTATTTTTTGTCAGGCTAGACCGAAAACTATGTCGGAAGAAAGGGTTGTCCACCGGTGCGCCGATTTTTTTGCGATACCGGCCGTCGCCATGCTGCACGCGATTGGCCAATTCCGTCGGATCTGGCGCATCAATTTCATCGATTGCGGCGGGCAGATTTTTTATCTGGAATCATTCAAAAAACTGGTCCTTTTGCCGCAGTTGATGGTAAAGCAAAGGGTAAGCATTGACGCGCGGACGTCCGGTCGGCAAGAACGGCCGCGCGATACTGGAGCATATGATGGATTTCGAAGCGTTTTTCAAAAACGAGCTGGACGGGCTTCATGCCGAGGGCCGTTACCGCGTTTTTGCCGATCTCGAACGTCACCGCGGCAACTTTCCGCGCGCGACGCGCCATACGGCCGATGGCCAAAAGGAAGTCACGGTCTGGTGCTCCAACGACTATCTCGGCATGGGCCAGCATCCGAAGGTGATCGAGGCGATGAAGAACGCCATCGACCACTGTGGTGCGGGTGCGGGAGGCACCCGGAATATTTCTGGCACCAACCACTATCACGTCATGCTCGAGCGTGAGCTGGCCGATCTGCACGGCAAGGAATCAGCGCTGATCTTCACGTCGGGCTATGTCTCCAACTGGGCAGCCCTCGGGACGCTCGGCGCGAAAATCCCCGGCCTCGTCATCTTCTCCGATGCGCTCAACCATGCCTCGATGATCGAGGGCATCCGTTATGCCAAGTGCGACAAGGTGATCTGGAAGCACAACGACCTGGCCGATCTCGAAGCCAAGCTCAAGGCCGCCGATCCGAAGGCGCCGAAGCTGATCGCCTTCGAGAGCGTCTATTCGATGGACGGCGATATCGCCCCGATCAAGGAGATCTGCGATCTCGCCGACAAATACGGGGCGATGACCTATCTCGACGAAGTCCATGGCGTCGGCATGTACGGCCCGCGCGGCGGCGGCATTGCCGAGCGCGAGGGGCTGATGGACCGGCTGACGGTGATCGAGGGCACGCTCGGCAAGGCTTTCGGGGTGATGGGCGGTTATATCGCCGCATCGGCCGCCCTTTGCGATTTCATCCGGTCGTTTTCCTCCGGCTTCATCTTCACCACGGCGCTGCCGCCGGCATTGGCCGCCGGCGCCGTCGCCTCGATCCAGCACCTGAAGGTCAGCCAGTTCGAGCGCGCCCGCCATCAGGACCGGGTCCGCAAACTGAGGGCGCTGCTCGACCAGAATGGCATTCCGCATATGCCCAATCCGAGCCATATCGTGCCGGTGCTGGTCGGCGATGCGGCCAAGTGCAAGTGGATCTCCGACCTGCTGCTCGACAATTGCGGCGTCTATGTCCAGCCGATCAACTATCCGACCGTACCGAAGAAGACCGAGCGCCTGCGAATCACGCCGACGCCGCTGCATTCCGATGCCGATATCGCCCATCTGGTCGAGGCGCTGCATTCGCTCTGGTCGCGCTGCGCATTGGCAAGGCACGTCGCCTGATATTTTCATGATCGCTTGGGTTTGAACCGTCATTCAGGGCCTCCACCAGAGGCCCTGATGGCGTTCGATTTGCGCGCCAAGATCCACCGCACATCCGCTTTACCCGGACAAGAGCATCCGGCGCTGCCGTTTTGAGAAACCGCGCCGGTCTCCGCGGCCGGGCATCTCGCCAGCCGGCTTGACTGACGCGGATCGATCTTTCTTTCTACACCTTCCTTGCTGCAGCCCGCGCCTCGATCCATCGCTCGAATTGCATGAGAAAACCTTTTCTCACTTGACATCGAAGTTGGTAAAAGCTTTTCTCATGCCACTTCAGAAGGAGGAAGGTCTGAACATATCGGGAGGAAAAAGAGGCAGGATCACCATCCATGAGGTGGCGTCGGCTGCCGGGGTGAGCATTTCGACGGCGTCGAAGGCTCTCAACGATACCGGCCGGATGGGAGCGGAAACGCGCGAGCGGGTGAAGCGGATCGCCGGCGAAATCGGGTATCGGCCGAATGCGCTGGCGAGAGGTCTTCTCAGCAAGCGCAGCTTCACCATCGGGCTGCTGACCAACGACACCTACGGCCGTTTCACGCTGCCTGTCATGGCGGGAATTTCGGACGCTCTCGTCGATCATGGGGTTTCGGTTTTCCTCTGCGCCATCGAAGACGATCCGGCGCTAGCCCAGATCCATGTCGATGCGATGCTGGACAAGCAGGTCGACGGCATCATCGCGACGGGAAAACGCCTGGACAGACGTCTGCCCGTCGATCTGTCGAATTTGCTTGTGCCCGTCGTCTACGCCTTCACGGAGGGGACGCGGAACAGCGTTACCTTCCGTTCGGACGACGAACAGGGTGCTAGGCTGGCGGTGGAATGGCTCGTCAAGGCCGGGCGACGGCGGATCGCGCATATCACCGGGCCGGAGGAATTCTTTTCGGTGCGCGAACGGGCCGGCGCCTATCACGAGGTCGCAGGTCACCGCGAACCGGTGCTCTACGGCGTCTGGTCGGAAAGCTGGGGTCATGAGGCGGTCGAACAGCTTTGGAAGAGGCCGGGAGAAAAACCGGATGCGCTCTTCTGCGGCAATGACCAGATCGCCCGCGGCGCGGTGGATGCGTTGCGCGAGCGCGGCGTCAATGTGCCGCGCGATGTTTCGGTCATCGGCTTCGACAATTGGGAGATTGTCGCGGCGCAGACGCGGCCGCCGCTGACGACGGTGGATATGGAGCTGAAGGAGCTCGGGCGGCAGGCCGGATTGACGGTGCTGGCGCTCGCGGAAGGACGGCCTGTCGAGCCGGGTGTGCGGAAATTGCCGTGCCGGCTGATCGTCCGGCAGTCATGCGGGGGGAAAGCCCCCGGGGAATGAGCGTAAGGGAATGAGCAAAGGCGCAGGGAGATGCGCCATATCGGGAGGAGTGTCATGATCAAGCGTCTATTGGCGGCGACCAGCATCGCTACCTTGTGCCTGTTTTCGGCCGCGTCAGCCGCCGAGAATGTCGAAATGTGGGTTCGCACGGGGATCGGCGACTCCTTCAAGAAGGTGGTCGAGGCCTATAATTCCAGCCACGACAACAAGGTCGTGGTGACCGAGGTGCCGTTCTCCGAGCTGGTGCAGAAATATGCGACGGCAATTGCCGGCGGACAGGCGCCCGACGCCCTGTCGATGGATCTCATCTACAATCCTGCCTTTGCCGCGGCCGGCCAGCTGGAAGACCTGACGGACTGGGCAAAATCGCTGCCCTATTTCAACGCGCTGTCCCCGTCGCATGTCCGCCTCGGCACCTATCAGGACAAGATTTACGGCCTGCCGCTCTCTGTGGAAACATCGGTCTTCGCCTGGAACAAGGATCTCTACAAGAAGGCCGGTCTCGACCCGGAAAAGGCGCCGGCAAGCTGGGACGAAATCACCGCCAATGCGGAGAAGATCCGGGCACTCGGTGACGATACCTACGGCTTCTATTTCTCCGGCGGCGGCTGCGGCGGCTGCATGATCTTCACCTTCACGCCGCTCGTCTGGGGTGCGGGCACCGACATTCTGTCGGCCGACAGCAAGACGGCGACCCTCGATACGCCTCAGATGCGCAAGGCCGTCGACATCTACCGCAACATGGTCAAGAAGGACCTGGTGCCGGCGGGTGCCGCCAGCGACAACGGCGC
This sequence comes from Rhizobium binxianense, assembly GCF_028994275.1. NCBI lineage: Bacteria > Pseudomonadati > Pseudomonadota > Alphaproteobacteria > Hyphomicrobiales > Rhizobiaceae > Rhizobium > Rhizobium binxianense. The sequence goes on along the minus strand of NZ_CP118713.1, from coordinate 3,828,323 downwards.
GAACTTCTTGACCTTCACCAACGGCAAGATCGGTCAGCAAAGCCTCGGCGCCTTTGCCATCGGCACGCTGGTGACCCAGCATCCCGACATCAACTTCGGCGTGACCCTCATTCCCGGCGTCGACGGCAAGCCGTCGTCCTTTGCCGGCGGCGACAACTTCGTCGTCACCAAAGGCACCGAGAAGATCGACGCGGTGAAGGAATTCCTCGAATATATCTATTCGATGGACGGCCAGAAGATCATGGCGAAATATGGCAGCCTGCCGACGCGCGGCGATATCGCCGACAAGGTGCTGGAGGGTCTCGATCCGCGCATGCAGGTCGGCCTCAAGGCGATTGCCGTCGCCAAGACGCCCTATACGCTGCAGTTCAACGACCTTATCAACAGCGCCAACGGCCCGTGGGCAAGTTTCACCAACGCCGCGATCTTCGGCGACGACGTCGACGGTGCGTTTTCGAGCGCCCAATCGGAAATGCAATCGATCATCGATAGCGGCCAATAACTCTCCCTCGGCCGCGGCCGGGGAGCGGTGGCAGCTTCCCGGCCAATTTCAATTGACAGATGCGGAGCGTTTGATGACCGGTTCCGGTTCAGAGACACTATTGCCTCGGCGCAGGCGACGGCGCAGATCGAACTGGCGCGGCCTTGCCTATATCGCGCCTGCCATGGCGCTGGTCATCGTCTTCTTCATCATGCCGGTTGTCTTCACGGGATGGATGAGCCTGCACAACTGGCCGCTGATGGGCGCGTCGCGCTGGATCGGCTTCAACAACTATTACCGCATGATCAACGACACCCGTTTCATGACGGCGCTGAATTTTACCGCCTATTACACCGTGATCGTCACCATCGCGATCTTCGCCGTCGCCTTTCCGCTGGCCATTTTCGTCGAAAAGGAACGGCAGTTCGTCAGCGCCTATCGCACGATCATCTTCCTGCCCGTCGTCGTCGGCCTTGCCACCGCCTCGCTGCTCTGGGTCTGGCTTGCCAATGTCGATAGCGGCTTCATCGGTCCGGCCTTGAAAGCGCTCGGTCTCCTGGAAAAGAGCCCCAATCTGCTTGCGACCTTCGACACCGCCTTCCTGACCGTCGTGGTGATGGTCGTCTGGAAGATCGCAGGCTTCACCATGATCATTCTGCTGACCGGGCTGCAGGCCATTCCATCTGAGCTGACGGAGGCGGCCCGCATCGACGGCGCCGGCCGCTGGCAGCGTTTCCGGCATCTGACGCTGCCGCTGATGCGCAAGACGATCGCACTGGCGCTGATCGTCTCCGTCACCGGTTCGATCCTCGCCTTCGACCAGTTCTACATCATGACGGCGGGCGGACCGCAGAACAAGATGATCTCGGTGGTCTACTACATCTTCAACCAGTCCTTCGTGTCGTTCAATCTCGGTTACGGCGCGGCACTCTCGATTGTGCTTCTCGCCATCCTGATGGCCATCAGCATCGTGCAGCTCTGGCTGCTGCGCGTCGGGGAGGAGCGTCCATGAGCACCTCAAGGGAACGTCGCGCCCGCAAGGCGATCCGGACGAAATCGGCCTATCATCTCACCGGCATCGTCATCTCGATCTTCTTTCTCGCCCCCTTCGTGATTACGCTGCTCGCCTCCTTCCGGCCGGGCGCCGAGGCCAGCCTGCCGCCTCTGCCGCCATGGCCGACCTCAGGCGTCAGCTTCGATGCCTATGCGCTGCTCGATACGTTCGGCGCCGGCATCTGGCGGCACATGATCAATTCGCTGTTCGTTTCGATCGCCACCGTGGTGCTGACCGTCGCCGTCAGCCTGCTCGCCGGCTACGGTTTCTCGCGGTATCGCTTCCCGATGAAGAATGCGCTCTTCGTGCTGATCATCGCGACGCTGATGATCCCGTTCCAGTCGATCCTGACGCCGCTCTTCATCATCCTGGCAAAGCTCGGCCTCAACAACTCGCTGCTCGGGCTGACGCTCGTCTATGTAACGCTGCAATTGCCCTTCTCGGTCTTCATGATGCGCAACGCCTTCGATGCGGTGCCGAAGGAGATCGAAGAGGCCGCGCGCATCGACGGCGCGCGCGACCTCAGGCTCTTGGTCCGGGTTCTGTTGCCGCTGGTGCTTCCCGGCGTCGCGACGGTGGCGATCTTTGCCTTCCTCAATGCCTGGAACGAGTTTCTGGCCGCCCTCGTGCTGCTTTCCAGCAACGAGAAATACACTTTGCCGGTGCTGATGACGGCGGTTCGCGCCGGACGGCTTGGCGCCATCAACTGGGGAGCGGTGCAGGCCGGTGTCGTCGTCATGACGATCCCCTGCCTGATCGTCTTCCTGCTCCTGCAACGCTACTACATGCGCGGGCTGATGGCCGGCGCGGTGAAATGATCCTAGAGAAAGTCGAGCCCATGACCAAATCAGCCAATGACCGCCAGTTTCGTCCCGTCGCCGTTCCCGATGTCGAGCTCGGCGGCTTCTGGGGCAAATGGCAGGACGCCATCTGCAATTCCACTGCCGAAACCCTGCTCGACCGCTGCGTCGAGGCCGGCATGCTCAAGGCGATCGACGTCAACCAGCCGAGCCCCGGTGTCGTCATTCCCATTCAGCCCTGGGGCGGGACGACGCAGATGTTCTGGGATTCCGACCTCGGCAAGTCGATCGAGACCATCGCCTATTCGCTCTATCGCCGGCCGAATCCGAAGCTGGAGGCGCGCGCCGACGAAATCATCGACATGTATGAGAGACTGCAGGACAAGGACGGCTATCTGAACGCCTGGTTCCAGCGCGTCGAGCCCGCCCGCCGCTGGACCAACCTGCGCGACCATCACGAGCTCTATTGCGCCGGCCATCTGATGGAGGCCGCGGTCGCCTATTATCAGGCGACCGGCAAGCGCAAGCTGCTCGACATCATGTGCCGCTTTGCCGATTACATGATCAAGATCTTCGGCCATGGCGAAGGCCAGATCCCCGGTTATTGCGGCCATGAGGAAATCGAACTGGCGCTGGTCAAGCTCGCCCGTGTCACGGGCGAGCAGAAATATCTCGACCTGTCGAAATACTTCATCGACGAACGCGGCTCCGAGCCGCACTTTTTCACGGCCGAGGCCGCTCGCGACGGCCGGAGCGCCGCCGACTTCCATCAGAAGACCTATGAATATGGCCAGGCGCACCAGCCGGTGCGCGCGCAGACAAAGGTCGTCGGCCACGCGGTGCGCGCCATGTACCTCTATTCCGGCATGGCCGACATCGCCACCGAATATAAGGACGACAGCCTGACGGCGGCGCTGGAAACCCTCTGGGACGATCTAACCACCAAGCAGATGTACATCACCGGCGGCATCGGGCCGGCGGCGTCCAACGAAGGTTTCACCGACTATTACGATCTGCCGAACGCCACCGCCTATGCCGAGACCTGTGCCTCGGTCGGCCTGGTGTTCTGGGCAAGCCGCATGCTCGGCCGCGGTCCAGACCGGCGCTACGCCGATATCATGGAGCAGGCGCTTTATAACGGCGCGCTGCCCGGTCTTTCCACAGACGGCAAGACTTTCTTCTACGACAATCCGCTCGAAAGCGCCGGCAAGCACCACCGCTGGAAATGGCATCATTGCCCCTGCTGCCCGCCGAACATCGCCCGGCTGGTAACCTCGATCGGCTCCTACATGTATGCCGTTGCCGATGACGAAATCGCTGTGCATCTCTATGGCGAGAGCACCGCGCGGCTGAAGCTTGCCAATGGTGCTGTGGTGGAACTCGAGCAGGTGACCAATTATCCGTGGGACGGTGCGATCGCCTTTACCACCAGGCTGGAGAAGCCGGCGACATTCGCGCTGTCGCTGCGCATTCCCGATTGGGCGGAGGGTGCTACCCTCAGCGTCAATGGCGAGATGCTCGATCTCGATGCCAATATCCGCGACGGATATGCCAGGATCGATCGCGAATGGGTCAGCGGCGATCGTGTCGCCCTCTACCTGCCGCTGGCGCTCCGCCCGCAATATGCCAATCCGAAAGTGCGCCAGGATGCCGGCCGCGTCGCCTTGATGCGCGGCCCGCTCGTCTATTGCGTCGAGACGACCGACAATGGCGACGATCTCAACGCCATCGTCCTGCCGCGCGAGCTGCCGGCCGCCGAAACCGTCGTGCTGAAGGATCTCAACGATGCCGTCGCCCTCGATCTCAAGGTCGAGCGCGAGGAGACGTCGAATTGGGGAACGCCGCTCTACCGCAAGGCGCCGGCCGAACGGCAGGTCGCTACGGCGCGTTTCGTGCCCTATCATCTCTGGGACAACCGCGCGCCCGGGGAGATGCTCGTCTGGGTCCAGTCGGACAAGTAGGTCGTTTGGGGATGACGAACGGTATGGCTAACAAGAGCGTCGTGCTCCAGGACGTGCGAAAAAGCTATGGCAATCTGCAGGTGGTCCACGGCATCGACCTGACGATCGAGGAGGGTGAATTCGTCGTCTTCGTCGGCCCGTCCGGCTGCGGAAAATCGACGCTTCTTCGCATGATCGCCGGCCTTGAGGACGTGACCGACGGCGAGGTCGAGATCAAGGGACGGATTGTCACCGATCTCGATCCGTCCGAGCGGGGCATCGCCATGGTCTTCCAGTCCTACGCGCTCTATCCGCATATGAGCGTGCGCGACAACCTGGCCTTCGGGCTGAAGATGGCGCGCACCAATGCCGCCGAGATAGAGACGCGGGTGAAGGCCGCGTCCGCCATCCTGAAGATCGACCATCTTCTCGACCGCCGGCCGGGCCAGCTTTCCGGCGGCCAGCGGCAGCGTGTGGCGATCGGCCGGGCGATCGTGCGCAAGCCCGATGTCTTCCTGTTCGACGAACCGCTGTCCAATCTCGATGCGGAACTGCGCGTGTCGATGCGCATCGAGATCGCCCGCCTTCACCGCGAGCTCGGCAACACGATGATCTATGTCACCCACGACCAGACGGAGGCGATGACGCTCGCCGACAAGATCGTCGTGCTGCGCGACGGCCGCGTCGAACAGGCCGGAACGCCGCGGCAGATCTACGAGGATCCCGCCAATACCTTTGTGGCGGGTTTCATCGGCTCGCCGAGGATGAACTTGTTGAATGCCCGTTGGGGTGAGGGCGCCCTGGTGGAGGTCGCCGGCCGACGCATCGAAAGCGGCCTGCCGCCGGCAGACAGGCCGGTGGGCGCCGCGGTGACGCTCGGTCTGCGGCCGGAGCATCTGAAGGTGGCATCCGTGCCGTCGGGCAGCCTGACGGCCAGGGTCGATTTTTCGGAGTATCTCGGGGGAACGCAATATCTCTATTGCCAGCTTGCCGATGGCCAGTCGCTGACCGTCGAGCATCGGTCACCGATCAGTATTGCGGCGGGCGAGCAGGTGAGCCTGCTGTTTGAACCGTTGGATTGCAGATTGTTCGACGAGGGCGGGAACCGGTTGCGATAATAGCGGCCGTCAACTTCACTCGGCGATCGCCAGTGTCATGAGCTCCGCCGCCCTTTGCCGCGCCTGCCTGTCGGCGGCGAAGACATCGTCCATATCGGCTGCCGGCGGCAGGCCGGCCAGATCGTCCATGACCCTCTCGGTGATTTCGGCCATGGCGAGGAAGGGCAGCCGCCCTTCGATGAAGGCTTCGAGCGCCACTTCCTTGGCTCCGTTCAACACGGCGCCCTGAACGCCGCCGCGCGTCATCGCCAGGCGCGCCAGCCGCAGCGCCGGAAACCGCACCTCGTCCGGCGCCTCGAAATCCAGCCTGGCGAGCTTGGCGAAATCCAGCCGCTCGATCGGCAGGTTCGGCCGGCGCGGAAAGGACAGGGCATAGCCGATGGCCGTGCGCATGTCGGGCGCGCCGAGCTGGGCCAGCACCGACCCGTCGGTATAGCCGACCATGGAATGGATGATCGATTGCGGATGGAAGATGACTTCGATCTGTTCGGGCGTCAGGCCGAACAGATGCCGGGCTTCGATCATTTCCAGCGCCTTGTTGAACATCGAGGCGCTGTCGATCGAGATTTTCAATCCCATCGACCAGTTGGGGTGGGCGCGCGCGGTTTCCACCGTCACATCCGCCATCTCTTTGAGCGAGGCGGTGCGGAAGGGGCCGCCTGATGCCGTGAGGATGATGCGCTCGATGGCGTGGCGCTGGTTCTCTTCCAGCACCTGGAAAATTGCATTGTGCTCGCTGTCGACGGGGAGCAGCCGGCCGCCGCCTTGGCGGACGGCTGCGATGAAGAGATCGCCGGCCGAGACCAGGCATTCCTTGTTGGCAAGGGCGATATCGGCGCCGCGGCGCGCAGCTGCAAGTGTTGGCGCCAGGCCCGCGGTGCCGACGATTGCCGCCATCACCCAGTCGGCTTCGCGCTCGGCCGCTTCCATCAGGCCGGATTTACCCGAGGCAACCGCGATGCCGCTGCCGGAAAGTTCGGTCTTCAGTGATTGGTAATGCCGGTCATTTGCCGTCACCGCCAGCCGCGCGCCTGATAATTTGGCCTGCCGGGCCAGCAATTCGACGTTGCCGTTGCCGGTCAGCACGGAAATTTCGAAGTTCTCCCGCCCACCCAGATGATCGACGACATTGAGCGTGTTCCGGCCGATCGAACCGGTCGAGCCGAAGATGCTAAGGCGCCGCGGCGCGGTTTTGCCGGTCATCATATGCAATTTCGCGAAAAATTTCTCTCGTAGGCTCAGGCTCTACTAGGCTTTGTAAGGGGCGGCAAGTGTGCGGTGCAGCAGATTTCTACCGCTGAGGGGTTTACAGAACAGCCGGCGGATGTGACCCTTATGACATTGCTCGAGGAATCGAGCTTCGCGGGCGGTCGGTGATGGCCGCATGGGCAATTCGGGGTGCTGCGGCGCCCAGGCACTCGGTGCCGCCGGCCTTCCGGCAAACATTAAATCGAGGATGAAACCGGGATGAGCGGCTTGGCCGTTATTCCTCATCGCGTTCGCTACGAGCGCTTTATGTGCGCGGCCGCTTCGGTTTTGGCTGCTGCAGCCACGTCACATCAAAACACGTTCTTATGTCATGACGATATTCAAAATAGCCTGCATTCTTTTGTCGATCCTGCCGTCGCTCACTGCTGCTGCGAGGGCGGATGATCTGCTGATCTGGTCGCCGGCAAAACTTTCCGACCGGTCCTACAAGGCGACGATGGGTTTTCGCCTGCCCGCGGAATGGGAAACCAGCGCCGGCGCCGATATCGGGCTCGCCACGACCAAAGGCGGAGCATTGCTGCCCGATTCCGGTCAGGCCATGCTCTGGGGCCGGATCGTCAGGACGAGTGTCACGCCGGCAGGCCAATCGCAGCGGGGCGCGAAAGTCAGTGTCGATACGCTGCGCGGCAGCGGCGCGCTGACCCTCAGCCGTTCACGCAGCTGGATCCTGTCCGATTCACTCGACATGCAATCGAGCCGGTCCATCAGTGTCCAATTTGACGCGGTCGATACCAGGCAGGCCTCGGTGACGGCGTCGCAGGCGCTGAAGCTGATCTATCCCTGGACGGGAACCTCGCTGTCGGCGGGCACAGGCGTCAGCAATGTCGGCGGCGACTTCTCGACGACGGTGGGGGTCAACCAGGCCATCCTGCCGAACCTCAACCTCGATGCCTCGGTGAACAATCCGTTTTCACCGGATGAGGCCGGCAGCGTCAACCTTCGCTATCGCGTGCAGTGGTAGCGTTGAACCAAACCGCACCGGTCGGCGTTTCCTCGGCAGATTCACGGAGAAACGGATCATGGTTTTCAAGGAACAGACATTTCACGGGCTCGAACCGGAAATAGAAACGGAAATCGCCAACCGCGCGTTGCTCGAGTCGGCTGTCGCCAATGCGCTGGCGATCGCCGGCGGTATCGATGCGGCGGATGTCGAGGTGACGATGGACGAAGATCAGGTGGTTCTGACGGGCACCGTCGGCACGGTCGGTGAGATCGAACGGGCGACTGCGGTCGCCAAGGCCGTCGAGGGTGTGCATTCGGTGCAGAATCGCATCCTGCTCGGCGGATCGTCGCTCGACGGCACGCATTAATCAGACTGCGGCCGCTCCGGGGCTGCCATCACGAATATATCGATGTCGTCGCCTGTGAGGCTGCCCGTTGATCAACCAGCGAAGCGTTCGACGAGGAAGGACGAGCCGGCCAGACGATCCGTCTTCTGCATGGCGCCCGACCCCTGCGGATGGTAGGCGATGGTGAGCAGCACGGCGCTGATGGCAATATAGCCGATGGCCAAAAGAGTCATCTTGATACGCATGATGAATACTCCTGTTTCTTCGCGATAAACGCGGCTAAACTTGCGAAGTTCCTCATGGCAAGGTCAGGTAAAAGCCCGGCCGATTGAATCAGCAGGGCTATCCTGTATAGGTTGCCTCATCGGCAGATCCGGGTTTCCTTGACGACCGTATGGCCATGGCGGCGGATCTTCTCCGTTTTGGTGAAGCAATCACGCGACACGCGCTGCGACATCCCATAGTGGCGGTTATACGGACGGTGGCGGTAATAGGGGCGTTCCGAATCGCCGTAATAGGGGCGTGCATTGTCCGTGGTGATGGTGACACTTGCCGCCTCTGACGGCATTGCGGAAAAGACGGACGCCGCAGCGAGCGTACAGGCGAGGATGAACTGTTTCATGACGAGCCTCTCTTTCTGAGTTGGTCCTGTTCTGAGTTAGTCCTGGGATCAACTCGCCGGAAGCGCTGTCGGTTCAATCACATAGAGTTACCGATTGTGTCGACGAAGAAACCTTTGCGGCCGCGGATCGTTAGCGCTGGGGAAAGACGGAGGCACCGCTCATGGGACCGATTGCAAGGATCATCGCCATCGTCGCCGGGCTTGCCGGCGGCACGGTGTTTTCGCAGGCGCCGGAATTTGCCCAGCAATACCGCCAGCGGATCGGCGGGGCGGTCGACGAATTGCGGGTCATCGTCGAGGATTTCAACCGGCAAGCGGCCGACCATCATCTCGATCGCCAGCAGGCGCTGACCGCCTATGCCCAATCCTCCGACGATTTCCTGCGCGACCGCGGCGTCTCGATGCAGAGCACCATCACCCGCTACGAATCGCTGCTGTCGCAGCAACTGAAACTCGGCACCGCCACCCCCGTCGCCAAGCCCTTCGTGCTGTTGCTGGGCAATGCCGATGACGTCGTTTTTGCCAATACCTGGCGGGATTTCGTGCCTGGTGTTCCTGTCAGTTTCGCCGGTCTTGTCTGGGGCGCGATTGGTTTTGCCGGTGGGTGGGTCGTGACGGTGCTGCTGGGATTGGGGGCACGACGCGTTGGGCGCGGACGACGAGCCTATCGTCAGGTGTCATGAGCCAATACGGGAGGTCAGGCGCCCTGCTGCCCATCTTAAGACGAGATCCGTCATTCCTCCCGCCGCATGCGGGGAAGCAGACGACTTGAAGCAAGCGGCCGCTGCGAGATGCTCTGCTAGCTCAATGAAGAACGGAGATGGCCGTTACGCCAGCTTCATCCGCGGCGCGAATAATCGCCGCCCTCAGTTGCTCAGGTTCAGCGTTGCCCTTCACGACGTCCAGACAGATTTCAATAGCAGCAAGGAACTCCTTACCGTCGTCGCACGGGAACTCGTACATGAGCGCGTTGGCGGCCCCCACGGCCGTCCTGACGGAGAAAAATCTGTCGGGGTCCTCAAAGAGAAGAATGACTGGATCGAATTCGATCGAAGTGTCCCATTCCATTACACAATACTCCCGATGGGATGGCATATTGTTAACAGTGCAAGGGGCGTGCCACTGCATGCAACGGTTTATTCAAAGGCTGGCGTGGCATCGAAGGAAGGCGGCACAATGCATCCTGAATGGGGATGTTCACAGCCAAGGGATCCTTGAAGGCACAAGGCGATCGGAAGAGAAATCGATGTCAGCCGAAATGAAGCCGGTTATTATGACTAGTTTCCGTATATGCAGAAACCCCTTGTGAGGCACATATGTTTTCGTATATACAAAATCTATGAAGATCACTTGGGATGAACTGAAGCGCCAAACCAACATCGCCAAGCATGGCTTGGACTTCGCTGAACTATCGCTTGAGTTTTTCCTCGACTCCAAGGTCGGACCGGCAAAGGGCGACCGCTACAGAACCATCGGAGAGTTGAACGGGCAATGATCATCGCTGTGATCTTCCGCCCCCTTGGCTCCGAGGCCATCTCGGTAATCTCTATGCGGCCCGCAAGCTCGAAGGAAAGGAAAGCATGATGACTATCAAGTATTCCTCGAAACGGCCTTTAACCCCTAAGGAAGAGGCTGAAATCCAGAAGATGATCGCATCCGACCCGGACAACCCAGAACTGACCGACGAGCAGATCGCCGGCCTTAAACCCTTCAGCGAAGCTCTTCCTGAGTCGGCCGAATCCATCAGGAAGAACTTGGGCGGCCGGCCAAAGTCCGATAACCCTAAGGTCGCCGTGAGCATTCGGCTTGATCCGGAAGTCGTCGATGCCTTCAAGGCGAAAGGCGAAGGCTGGCAAAGCCGGATAAACGAGACGCTGCGAAAGGCGGTAGGACTATAGCCAGGCCATTAGTCGAGGCGTCTGAGCGTTAGGCGGCCACATGGACGTTCGCTGGGTGTCTAGTGGGCGGGCTACTTGAGCAGAGCTAGGATGGCGGTGAAGGTGTTGCGCAGCATGTTGCATGGATTTGCCGCTACCTCGTTGAAATGCCTGGATGTCAAGGGAAGCGCTTGCAACACGAATGCAAGATGCGAAATGGATTGTGTGGTCGTAAATAATTGAAATTTATGGTGATCCCGACGCGATTCGAACGCGTGACCCCCAGATTAGGAATCTGGTGCTCTATCCTGCTGAGCTACGGGACCACTTGATGCCATGCATACAAAAGGCTTGGCGTGAAGCCAAGCCTTAATTGTTGCTAGGCGCCGAGGCGTTGTTCGGCGAGGCGGACCCAGTAGGAGATGCCGTGGGCGATGGCTTCGTCGTTGAAGTCGTAGGCCGGGTTGTGGAGGCCGGCGCTGTCGCCGTTGCCGATGAAGATGAAGGCGCCGGGGCGGGCGTTCAGCATGTAGGAAAAATCCTCGCCGCCCATCATCGGATCGATCTCGGCGTTGACGTTGGCCTCGCCGGCAATGGCGCTGGCGGTGGCGACAGCATGCTCGGTCTCATCGGGGTGGTTGACGGTGACGGGATAGTTGCGATGGAAGCTGATCTCGGCCTCGGCGCCATGCGCTGCCACCAGTCCCTCGACGATCTGCCGGAAGCGTGTCTCGGCGAGCGTGCGCACCTCGGCGTCGAGGGTGCGGACGGTGCCGGCGAAAGTCGCATCGTTCGGAATGACGTTATGGGCGAAACCGGCATTGAACTTGGTCACCGAGACAACGACCGAGCTGATCGGATCGGCGGTGCGCGAGGCGATCATCTGCAGGTTGGCGACGATCTGGGCGCCGATGGCGATCGGGTCGATCGTCCGGTGCGGCTGGGCGGCGTGGCCGCCGCGGCCCTTGATGGTAACGGTGAACTCGTCGGTTGCCGCCATGATCGCGCCCTTGCGGATGGCGAACTGTCCGACGGGCAGGCCCGGCAGATTGTGCATGCCGTAGACCTCTTCGATGTCGAAGCGCTCCATCATGCCGTCCTTGACCATCAGGTTGCCGCCGCCGCCGCCTTCTTCGGCGGGCTGGAAGATGACGGCGACATTGCCGTTGAAGTTGCGGGTCTCGGCCAGGTATTTCGCGGCGCCAAGCAGCATGGCAGTATGGCCGTCATGGCCGCAGGCGTGCATCTTGCCCGGTGTCTTCGAAGCCCAGGGCTTGCCGGTGATCTCGGTCAGCGGCAAGGCATCCATGTCGGCGCGCAGGCCGACGGTGCGGCGGCCTTCGCCCTTGCCCCTGATCAGGCCGACGACGCCGGTGCGGCCGATGCCGGTGACGATCTCGTCGACGCCGAATTCCTTCAGCTTTTCAGCGACGAAGGCGGCCGTGTTTTCCACCGCGAAGAGGAGTTCGGGCCGGGCGTGGATGTGGCGGCGCCATTCGGCAACTTCGTCCTGCAATTCCGCGGCTCTGTTCAAAATCGGCATATTCGCGTTCCTGTTATGAAATCCCGACAATCGTTCATCGCATCACAACGGTGTGAAGCTGGAGTGTGAGGCGAAATTACTTCGTCAATGACCTTTGCCATGTCCTAGCCATATAGGCTAGATAGGTGAAGGTTTCGAGATTTTCCTAATATCCGAAGGACGAACCGTGTCGACGAGCCACTTCCGTTTGTTTGCCGTTTTGCGGCCGTTTAGTTTCGCGGTCGCCGCGACTGCCGGTTTCCTTGCCTCTATTCCGCTCGCTCAGGCCAATCCGCATATTCTCGTCGACGTGCAGACCGGCCGCGTGCTCGAGCACGAGGAAGCCTTCCGCAAATGGTATCCGGCCTCGCTGACCAAGCTGATGACCGTCTATACCGTGTTCGATGCGATCCGCGCCGGTCAGATCAGCCTGGATACGCCTATCGTCATGAGCAAGCGCGCCGCCGCGCAGCCGGCGGCCAAGATGTATTTCAAGCCGGGCCAGAAGCTGACGCTCGACAGCGCGCTGAAGATCCTGATGGTGAAGTCGGCCAACGACATCGCGGTGGCGGTCGCGGAAGCCATCGGCGGTACGCAGGAAGGCTTCGTGACGCGGATGAACGGCGAGGCGCTGAAGCTCGGCATGACGGATTCGCATTTCGTCAATCCGAACGGCCTGCCGGGCAAGGGGCAGTATACGACAGCGCGCGATCTTGCGGTGCTGACGGTGGCGCTGCGCCGCGATTTTCCGCAATATGCCAGCTATTTCGCGCTGGAAGGTTTCACCACCGGTCAGCAGAACGTGCCGAGCCTCAACATGCTGATCGGCCGTTTCGCCGGCGCCGACGGCATGAAGACCGGCTTCATCTGCGCCTCCGGCTTCAACCAGATCGGTTCGGCGACGCGCAACGGCCGCACGCTGGTCTCCGTCGTGCTCGGCACCGACAGCCTTGCGGCGCGCGCCGATGCGACGGCGAACCTCTTGCAGAAGGGCTTCACCAGCCAGTTTCCCGGCAACGACACGCTGGGGTCGCTAAAGCCCTACGGGCCGGGACAGGACCAGGTTACCGACATCACCGCCGATATCTGCAGCGCCAAGGGCGCAAAAATACGCAGCGAAACGCGAGACGAGGTCGGCCGCATGAGAGTGCAGTCGCCCTATATTCTGGAAATGGACCACGATCCGCGTTTCGTCTTTGCCGGCCTCATTCCCGGGCAGGATCCGCAGCCGGCTCAGCAGCCGGAAAAGGTGGCGGCCGGCGATGCGGCTGGAGCACTCGCCAACGTGCCGGTGCCGATGCCGCGCCCGACATCTTTTTAAGATGAGCTTTTAAGGTCAAATGAGATGAGCGCGCTCAACGACAGGATTCCGGTCACCATCCTGACCGGCTTTCTCGGCGCCGGCAAATCGACGCTGCTCAACCGCATTCTCAAAGATCCTGTCATGAAGGATGCGGCCGTCATCATCAACGAATTCGGCGATGTCGGCATCGATCATTTGCTGGTCGAAAGCTCCGGCGATTCGATCATCGAGCTGTCGGACGGGTGCCTGTGTTGCACCGTGCGCGGCGAACTTGTGGATACGCTGGCGAACCTGATGGACGCGGTGCAGACCGGCCGCGTTAAGCCGGTGAAGCGCGTCGTCATCGAAACCACCGGCCTTGCCGACCCTGCCCCGGTCATGCAGGCGATCATGGGCAATCCCATCATTGCCACGAATTTCGAGCTCGACGGCGTCGTAACGGTCGTCGATGCGGTAAACGGGCTGCAGACGCTCGACAATCACGAGGAAGCCCGCAAGCAGGCGGCGGTCGCCGACCGGCTGATCGTCTCGAAAAAATCATTGGCCGGCGGGACGGATGGAACCGATGCTTTGGAAAAGCGGCTGCGGGCGCTCAATCCGCGCGCCGCGATGATGGATGCCGACAGCACCGATGCCGGCAGCGCCGGAGTGCTGGTCAACGGGCTCTACGATCCGGCGACGAAGATCGCCGATGTCGGCCGCTGGCTGCAGGACGAGGACGCGCACGAGGCGCATGATCATCACGATGATGATCATGACGGCGATCATGATGGGGATCACCATGGTCACCACCATCATCATCACGGTCATGCGCACCAGGACGCGCACGACGTCAATCGTCACGATGCCTCGATCCGCTCTTTCTCGATCATCGAGGAGAAGCCGATCGACCCGATGGCGCTCGACATGTTCATCGATCTCCTGCGTTCGGCCCATGGCGAGAAGCTTTTGAGAATGAAAGCGATCGTTTCCGTCTCCGACCGGCCGGAACGACCACTGGTGCTGCATGGCGTCCAGAGCATCTTCCATCCGCCGGTGCGGCTTCCCGCCTGGCCGGATCCGCAAGACCGGCGCACGCGCATGGTGCTGATCACCCGCGATCTGCCGGAAGCTTTCGTGAAGGATCTGTTCGACGCCTTTCTCGGCAAGCCGCGCATCGACAGGCCCGATCGTGCGGCGCTGTCCGACAATCCGCTCGCTATTCCGGGATTACGAATTTAACGCATGTCGCCGGAAAGTGTGCAGCGGTTCCGGGATTAGCGCTTGCGGATCAGGAAGCGGTGGCCGTTTTCGGTCTTTTCGGTTTCGACCAGTTCGTGGCCGTCCTCATTGCAGAAATGCGGCATGTCGATCACAGCCAGCGGATCGGTGGTGTCGACGCGAATGAGGGCACCGCTTGCCATGGCGGCAAGCTTCTTGCGCGTCTTGATCACCGGCAATGGGCATTTCAGGCCGCTGAGATCGTAGAGAACGGGGGGCAAGCCGTTCAGTTCCGCGCCCAGAATTTCCAGAACGGCTTCTTTGCCGCGGCTTCCGCCGTTTCCTGCGGTTCGGGCGCGGTAAAGGCCAGCGGGTTCTGCGTCGGTATCGGCACGACCGCGGGTGTCGCGGCAGCGATGGCGGTTGCCTGCGGCTGGGCAGAGATTGCCTGCGGCCCGGCAGGTGCTGCCGGCGTGGCGCCAGGCGCGGTCTTGGCGGCGAGGCCCTGCGCGGTGCGCTTGGCCATCAGGTCTTCGAGTTCGGCAACCTTAACCATGCGGCCGGCTTCGAGCGAGGTGCCGGTCGGGGCATAAGCGAGTTCGCGGCCCTTGCGGGTCTTGGCGACCACCGCCTTGCGCTCGGCTTCGGACGGGTCGTACCAGGCCATGCCGTCGAATTTGCTCATCGCCTTGGCATAGTCGGCATCATAAGTCTTGCCATAGGAGGCAAGGGCTGCCGTCAGCGCCGGCGGCGTCGACATCGCAGGGCATTTGCTGGCGGCATTGAAGGCGCCGCCATCGGTAACCTGCTGGTTGAAGACGTATTTCTTCTCGCAGACGTTCACCTCGGGCGGGCGTTTCGTCACTTCGAAATTGTCGTAGCCGACCTTCAGCATCTTCCAGAAGTCGTAATTGTCGTCGAGGCGATGCTTGACCATGTTTTCCGCGGTCATGCGGAAGGGGAAGGCCTGCAGTTGCACCGTCGCCTGGCCGCCCTTGAAAGCGTCGCGGGCGAAGGCATAGATCTCCAGCACCTGCTGGTCGGTCATCGAATAGCAGCCGGAGGACGAGCAGGCGCCATGGATCATCAGATCGGAGCCGGTGCGGCCGTTGGCCGCGTCGTAGCGGTTCGGGAAGCCGGTGTTGATCGCCAGATAATATTTCGAGTTGGGGTTCAGGTTGGCGCGTGTCAGCTCGTAGAAACCTTCCGGCGCCTGCCGGTCGCCGGTCTTTACCTTCGGACCGAGACGGCCGGACCAGGCGCAGATCTTGTAATCGGCGATCTTGTCGAAACGGTTGTCGGTCTTCGCTTTCCAGATCTCCATGGCACCTTCTTCCTTGAAGATGCGAATCATGATCGGCGAATTGCGGTCCATGCCCTTGGCGGCCATGGCGGTGAGGATATGGGCGGGAAGCGGCTGCTCGACCTTGTTCTTGACCTGGGAAAGATCGACCTGCGCAGTTTCCAACGCGTCATTGCAGCCGGTGAGAGCCAGCGCCATGAGGGAAACATAGGCAAAATGACGTATGCGCATCCAAACTAGCCCATAAAGATAGTGCGACCCGGTCCGCCTATGGAGTTCGGGCATTGGAAGGAATCATAGGCGGTTTATACTTTATAAAACCTTACCAGCCTATGACTTGCCCCGAACATCCCCGCAAGCGCGAATGTTACAGATAACACCAATGTGGCCAAGATTTGGCCCCAATCGATGAAAAGCCCAACTTGTCTTAGAGGTTGCGGCCGATATTGAGGAATTTCTGACGCCGCTCGTTGCGCAGCTGCTCGCCGGAACGAGACGCCATTTCGCCGAGCGCATTGGCAATCATGTCGCCGGTCGCGGCGATGACGCTGTCCGGATCGCGATGCGCGCCGCCGAGCGGCTCGGAGATGATGCCATCGATGACGCCGAGGGATTTCAGATCTTCGGCGGTGATCTTCATGTTGGTTGCCGCCTCGCGGGCACGGGTGGAATCGCGCCAGAGGATGGAGGCGGCCCCTTCCGGCGAGATGACGCTGTAGATCGAATGCTCGAGCATATAGACCTTGTTGCCGGTGGCGATCGCGATCGCGCCGCCAGAGCCGCCTTCGCCGATGACGACGGAAACGAGCGGAACCTTGACGCCGAGGCACATTTCCGTCGAGCGGGCGATCGCCTCGGCCTGGCCGCGCTCTTCGGCACCGACGCCGGGATAGGCACCCGCCGTATCCACCAGCGAAATCACCGGCAGGCCGAAACGATCGGCCATCTCGAGGATGCGGATCGCCTTGCGGTAGCCTTCCGGACGGGGGCTGCCAAAATTGTGCTTGATGCGGCTCTTGGTGTCGTTGCCCTTTTCCTGGCCAATGACGGCGACCGGCTGGCCGCGAAAGCGGGCAAGGCCCGCCTGGATCGCGGCATCCTCGGAAAATTTGCGGTCGCCGGCGAGCGGCGTGAATTCCTGGAACAGCGTCTTGGCGTAGTCGACGAAATGCGGGCGCTGCGGATGGCGGGCGACCTGGGTCTTCTGCCAGGGATTGAGCTTGGAATAGATTTCGACGATCGCCTCGCGGACGCGAACCTCCAGCCGGCCGATCTCATCGGTGGTGTCGATGCTCTCGTCTTCCGTTGCGAGCTTCTTCAGCTCGATGATCTTGCCTTCGAGGTCGGAGATCGGCTTTTCGAAGTCGAGATAATTGTGCATGAGGTGCGTTTCCGTTCCTTGTGCCACGGGGCGTTTTCCTGGCTCCGCCCCTTGTCGCCGGTCCTATTCGTGCTTTTTCGCCTGTTTGGCAAGGGGGTGATGCGTCTGGACGAGTTGCTGCAGCCTCTCTTCGAGGACATGCGTGTAGATCTGCGTGGTCGAAATGTCCGAATGGCCGAGCAGTTCCTGGACGACACGCAGATCGGCGCCGTTGGCAAGCAGGTGGCTGGCAAAGGCGTGGCGCATGACATGCGGCGAGATCATCGACGGCGTCAGGCCGGCGCGGATCGCCAGGTTCTTCAGATCGCGGGCGAACACCTGGCGCGGCAGGTAGCCCTCCTTCGAGGCGGCGGGAAACAGCCATGGGCTTTCCTGCGGATCTTTCATTGCTGCATTTTCCGCCGCCAACAGGCGCCCGTAGGATTTGAGCGCTGATATTGCCGATTGCGACAGCGGCACCAGCCGCTCCTTGTTGCCCTTGCCGCGGATCATCAGGAAGCGGCCTTCCTGGTCGAGTACGCGGGCAGGAAGTGAAACCAGTTCGCTGACACGCATGCCGGTGGCATAAAGCAGCTCCAGCAGCGCCAGCATGCGCAAGCGCTGCAGCTGGCCCGGAGCCGCATCCTCCGCCTCGGCCTCCGCCTGCGCAAGCAGCCGGCCGACTTCCTCCACTCCCATCGTCTTCGGCAGCGGGCGGCCCTTCTTCGGCGCATCGAGAATGCCGGTGGGGTCGTCGGTCCTCAGGCCCTCGGCGTAGAGGAACTTGTAGAACTGCCGCATGGCGGCAAGCCGGCGCGCCTGGGACGAGGGTTTGAAGCCCTTTCGGGCGAGTGAGGCGAGATAGGCGGCCAGATCGGCGGAGGCGGCTTCGGTCAGTCGTATGCTGCGATCCTTCAGGAAGGAGCTGACATCGTCGAGGTCGCGCTCATAGGATTGCAGCGTGTTGGCGGCAGCACCGCGCTCGGCGCTCATCATCTCCAGGAAGGATTCCACATGGACGTGACCGAGATCTCTCATGCCGCTCACTTCCTGGCCGGATTGATCGCGCCCGTCGCAGGCGGATTGACCCGTTCGGACGGAATGCGGATCGTCACGTCGCGCTGCTGCGGCTCGACGAAGGTCACCAGCGCCCACATGGCTCCGTAGACCGTCCCGGCGAGGATCGCGCAGAAGAACAGAAAACGGAACAGGGTCGGCATCCGGCAACTCCTTAATGCGCTGCTTCTGTTATAAGAAGCGTATCTGCAAGTGCAAGAAGCGGTATTCAAGCCATGATTCCCTTGTTCGCGACTTGACGCTCCATCTGCATTTGTCGATACGGTTTGCAAACAAAGTGTGAATGGACCGATGAGTGAACCACTGCTGACCGTTGCTGACAGCCTGAAAGACAGAGCTCGCGCCGCGCTCGGTTCACGCAATCTGATCCTTGTCGGTCTGATGGGCGCCGGCAAATCCTCCGTCGGCCGCATCGTCGCCAGCCAGCTCGGCATTCCTTTCATCGACAGCGATCTCGAGATCGAGCGGGTGTCGCGCATGACGATCCCCGAACTTTTCGCCGCCTATGGCGAGGAAGAGTTCCGGGCGCTGGAAACGCGGGTGGTTAAACGGCTGCTGAAAAGTGGGCCGCGCGTCGTCTCCACCGGCGGCGGCGCCTTCATCAACGAGCGGACGCGCAGACGCATCAAGAAGGGCGGCCTTTCCGTCTGGCTGAAGGCCGATCTCGACGTGCTCTGGGACCGGGTCAACAAGCGCGACACGCGGCCGCTGCTGAAGACCGAAAATCCAAAGCAGACGCTCGAAAACCTGATGAATGCCCGTTATCCGATCTATGCGCAGGCAGACCTCACCGTGCTCTCACGCGACGTGCGCAAGGAAATCATGGCCGACGAGGTGCTGATGGCCGTGATCGAAGCTCAGAAAGAAAGTGCAGCGTCATGAATGCGATAACCTCCGACGTCCAGACGGTGCATGTGCCGCTCGGCGAGCGCGCCTACGATATCCTGATCGGGCCGGGGCTGATCGCACGGGCCGGCGTCGAGATCGCTTCCCGCCTCAAGGGCCGCAAGGCGGCTGTCATCACCGACGAAAATGTCGCTCCGCTCTATCTCGAGGCCCTCGTCGCAAGCCTGGAGGAAGCGGGCATCGTCTCGGCCGCGGTCGTGCTGCCGGCCGGCGAAAAGACCAAGAGCTTCGAACATCTGATCACCGCCTGCGACAAGGTGCTGGAAGCCCGCGTCGAGCGTAACGATTACGTCATCGCGCTCGGCGGCGGCGTCATCGGCGATCTTTCGGGATTTGCGGCCGGCATCATCAGGCGCGGCGTGCGCTTCGTGCAGGTGCCGACCTCGCTGCTGTCGCAGGTCGATTCCTCCGTCGGCGGCAAGACCGGCATCAATTCCCGCCACGGCAAGAACCTGATCGGCGTCTTCCATCAGCCGGACCTGGTTCTGGCCGATACGGATGTGCTGAATACGCTGAGCGAGCGCGAATTCCGCGCCGGGTACGCCGAGGTCGCGAAATACGGGCTGATCGACAAGCCGGATTTTTTCGCCTGGCTGGAAACCAACTGGAAAGCGGTTTTTGCAGGCGGCTCGGCACGCATCGAGGCGATTGCCAATAGCTGCCAGGCGAAGGCCGATGTCGTCGTTGCCGACGAGCGCGAGAACGGCCAGCGGGCGCTGCTCAATCTCGGCCATACTTTCGGTCACGCGCTGGAAGCGGCGACCGCCTATGACAGCTCCCGCCTCGTGCATGGCGAGGGCGTGTCGATCGGCATGGTGCTGGCGCATGAATTCTCCGCACGGATGAACCTGGCAAGCCCCGACGATGCGCGGCGCGTCGAGCAGCACCTGAAGGCGGTCGGCTTGCCGACCCGGATGGCGGACATTCCGGGCGAGTTGCCGCCGGCCGAAACGCTGATGGACGCGATCGCGCAGGACAAGAAGGTCAAGAGCGGCAAGCTCACCTTCATCCTGACGCGCGGCATCGGCCAGTCCTTCGTCGCCGATGACGTTCCGGCTTCCGAAGTAATCAGCTTTCTCCGGGAAAAACATCCTTGACGACGATTGAAGGCGCGCTGGTATTTCTCGCGACATATTGGCCGGAGATCCTTTCGATCACGGCGCTCGTGCTGATGTCCGCCTTCTTTTCCGGCTCCGAGACCGCTCTGACCGCCGTTTCGCGCAGCCGCATCCATACGCTTGAGGTGAACGGCGACGAACGCGCCGGCCTTGTCCGGCAGCTGATCGAGCGGCGCGACCGGCTGATCGGCGCGCTGCTCATCGGCAACAATCTCGCCAACATCCTCTCATCCTCGATCGCCACCAGCCTGTTCCTCGGGCTGTTCGGCAGTTCCGGCGTGGCCCTGGCGACGCTGGCGATGACCGTCATCCTGGTCATCTTCGCCGAAGTGCTGCCGAAGAGCTGGGCGATTTCGAGGCCTGAGCGCTTCGCGCTCGCCGTCGCATTTCCGGCCAGGCTTTTCGTCCTCGTCGTCGGCCCGATTTCCTCCTTCGTCAACGCGATCGTGCGCCGGATCCTTGCGTTGTTCGGCATCAACCTTTCGCGGGAGATGTCGATGCTGACGGCACATGAGGAGCTGCGCGGCGCCGTCGACCTCTTGCACCGCGAGGGATCGGTGGTGAAGGCCGACCGCGACCGCCTCGGCGGCGTGCTCGATCTCGGCGAGCTTGAACTCTCCGACATCATGGTCCATCGCACGGCGATGCGGGCGATCAACGCTGACGATCCGCCCGAAGCGGTGGTGCGCGCCATTCTCGAAAGCCCCTATACGCGCATGCCGTTGTGGCGCGGCACGATCGACAACATCATCGGCGTCGTGCACGCCAAGGATCTGCTGCGGGCGCTTGCCGAGCCGAACATGGAGCCGCAGAACCTCGACATCGTGAAGATCGCGCAGAAGCCGTGGTTCGTGCCCGACAGCACCAACCTCGAGGATCAGCTGAACGCCTTCCTCAGGCGCAAGCAGCATTTCGCCGTTGTCGTCGACGAATATGGCGAAGTGCAGGGCATCGTCACGCTGGAGGATATCCTCGAGGAAATCGTCGGCGATATTTCCGACGAGCACGATATCGAGATGCAGGGCGTGCGCCAGGAGGCCGACGGTTCGGTCGTCGTCGACGGCGGCGTGCCGATCCGCGACCTGAACCGGGCGCTCGACTGGAACTTGCCCGACGAGGAGGCGACGACGATTGCTGGCCTCGTCATCCATGAATCGATGACCATCCCGGAAGAGCGCCAAGCCTTCACCTTTTATGGCAAACGCTTCATCGTCATGAAGCGCGAGAAGAACCGCATCACCAAGCTGCGCATCCGTCCCGCCGGGGAAGACGGCGCAAAGCCTGCCTGATCCGGGTAATTCAAATTGCCGCAGCGTCCTTTGCGCGTCTGAAAAAGACGCGCGGCGCTGTAGGATCGCGGGCCGCCAATGCCTATATAGGCTCCAGTGCCGTTACCAGCGGGTCGGGTCGCCGGGTGCTGCCGGTTCGACGGCCAGCGCATGCAGGCCGGCATCGAGTTCCGGTTTCAACAGGTCGGTGATCGCCCGGTGGCGCGCCAGCCGCGACATGCCGGTAAATTTTGCCGAAACGATCCTCACCCGCATATGGGTTTCGCCAGTGCCGGTGATATCGGGCTGATGGTCGGCATGCAGATGGCTTTCGTCGATGACGCTCAGGCGTTCGGGCGCGAAGGCTTCGATTAGCTTTTCTTCGATGCGGGTTCGCAGGGTCATCATCCAGTCTTGCTGCTTCGCGAAAAAGGTTCCCACCAAGCCAGCAACAAACCCGTTTGTCAATTCTTGTTGTCGCTTCGCGACAGCCCCATAATTAGCGCCGTCATGAGACTTGATTCAAAATATTTCGATCGCATCCGAACACGCCGCAAACGCGAGCCGGAGCCGGAGCAGGCACCGCCTACCTGTCAGTGGGACGGCTGCGACAAGAAAGGCTCGCATCGCGCTCCTGTCGGACGCAATGCGGAAGGCCAGTTCTTTTTGTTCTGCTTCGAGCACGTCAAGGACTACAACAAGGGCTACAATTATTTCTCCGGTCTTTCCGACGGCGAGATCGCGCGCTACCAGAAAGAGGCGATCACCGGCCACCGGCCGACATGGACCGTCGGCGTCAACAAGGCGGCGAAGGACAGTCCGCTGCATTCGGAGGTGCGCTCCGGCGCCTATACGCGCGTTCGCGATCCCTTCGGTTTCGTCAAGGAAGGCGGCAAGGGCAGCGGGCCGCGTTTTCCCCAGGCGCGCAAGCTGAAATCGCTGGAAACCAAGGCCTTCGATACGATGGGTCTCGACGCCAATGCGACCTCGGCGGAGATCAAGAGCCGCTACAAGGAACTGGTGAAGAAGCACCATCCGGACGCGAATGGCGGCGACCGCGGCTCGGAGGAACGTTTCCGCGCCGTCATCCAGGCCTATCAATTGTTGAAGCAGAACGGTTTTTGTTAATTCCCGTCCTTGCTCTTGGGCTTCAATCGGGTATGGTCCAAATCGGCTGAGGCCGCAGGCAAACGCGGCTCATTTTTGTGCGTTTTCCCGACATCGCCTCCGCCGACCTTCCGGACGCGGCGTTTCTTGTCCGGGACTCTTTCAAGAATGCTCGCACGCGGTCATTATCCCGCCGAGGTTTCGTTTCAGTCCCGGAGAAGTATCGCCGACGTTCCGACCTGGACGGGCGCGGAATAACTTCGCGGCGTCACGGTTGCGACATGGCGAGACAGTATGGCCGGGTGGCATCACCCGCCTTGGAGACATGATGAGCAAGATCGACCTTGATATATCAGAACTGCCCGATACCACCGTTTCGGTCCGCGAGGCCTTCGGCATCGATTCCGACATCCGCGTTCCCGCCTACAGCAAGGGCGACGCCTATGTGCCGGACCTCGACCCCGACTACCTGTTCGACCGCGAAACGACGCTCGCCATTCTCGCAGGCTTTGCCCATAACCGCCGCGTGATGATCTCCGGCTATCACGGCACGGGCAAGTCCTCGCATATCGAGCAGGTGGCGGCGCGCCTTAACTGGCCCTGCGTGCGCATCAACCTCGACAGCCATGTCAGCCGTATCGATCTCGTCGGCAAGGACGCCATCGTCGTCAAGGACGGGCTGCAGGTTACCGAATTCAAGGACGGCATCCTGCCCTGGGCCTATCAGCACAATGTCGCGCTTGTTTTCGACGAATATGATGCCGGTCGCCCCGACGTGATGTTCGTCATCCAGCGCGTGCTCGAATCCTCCGGCCGCCTGACGCTGCTCGACCAGAGCCGCGTCATTCGGCCGCACCCGGCCTTCCGTCTGTTTGCGACCGCCAATACGATCGGTCTCGGCGACACCACCGGCCTCTATCACGGCACGCAGCAGATCAACCAGGCACAGATGGACCGCTGGTCGATCGTGACGACGCTGAACTACCTGCCGCACGATCACGAAGTGAATATCGTTGCTGCCAAGGTGAAGAGCTTCGGCAAGGATAGGGAAGGCCGCGACACCGTCTCGAAGATGGTGCGGGTCGCCGACCTGACGCGCGCGGCCTTCATGAACGGCGATCTGTCGACCGTGATGAGCCCGCGTACCGTCATCACCTGGGCTGAAAACGCCGAGATCTTCGGCGATCTCGCCTTCGCCTTCCGCGTCACCTTCCTCAACAAGTGCGACGAGTTGGAGCGCCCGCTGGTCGCCGAGCACTATCAGCGCGCCTTCGGCGTCGAGCTGAAGGAAAGTGCCGCCAATATCGTTCTCGGAGCCTGAGGCCCGACCGATCATGGCAGCTCGCGGTGACAATTCGAAAGCAAAGCCCGGCGGGCCCGTCGACGTCGAGCCATTGCGCCGGGCGATATCGGGCTGCGTGCGCTCGATCGCCGGCGACGGCGATGTCGAGGTGACCTTCGCCAATGAACGGCCGGGGATGACCGGCGAGCGCATCCGGCTGCCGGAGCTTTCCAAGCGGCCGACGGCGCATGAGCTGGCGGTGACCCGCGGGCTCGGCGATTCCATGGCGCTGCGCCTTGCCTGCCATGACGAGAAGGTGCATGCGACGATGGCGCCGCAGGGCTCGGACGCCCGGGCGATCTTCGACGTCGTCGAGCAGGCGCGCGTCGAATCGATCGGCGCGCTGCGCATGGAGGGCATGGCGTCGAATCTGCGCTCCATGACGGAAGAGAAATATTCCAAGGCGAATTTCACCGGCATCGAGCGCCAGGAAGATGCACCGGTCGGCGAAGCCGTGGCGATGATGGTGCGCGAGAAGCTGACCGGCCAGCGCCCGCCGGCTTCCGCCGGCAAGGTGCTCGACCTGTGGCGCGGCTTCATCGAGGACAAGGCTGGGGCTGAACTCGACAATCTGTCGAGCGCGATCAACGACCAGCAGGCCTTCGCCAAGGTCATCCGCAACATGCTGTCGGCCATGGAAATGGCCGAGGAATACGGCGACGACGACAGCGACGCCGACAATGACGACCAGTCGGAGCAGGACGACCAGCCGAGCGGCGACGAGCAGGATCAGGACGAGGTCGACGAGGATGCCGGCACCGATGCCGCCCCCGTCGAGGACAGTGAAGTCGCTGACGAGCAGATGGAGGACGGCGAGACCGAAGGCGCCGAAATCTCCGACGACGACATGATGGAAGAGGGCGAGGACGATTCGGAAACGCCGGGCGAGACCCGCCGTCCGAACACGCCTTTTGCCGACTTCAACGAGAAGGTCGACTATCACGTCTATACCGAAGAGTTCGACGAGATCACCACCGCCGAGGAACTCTGCGACGCCGCCGAGCTGGAGCGACTGCGCGCCTTCCTCGACAAGCAGCTGGCGCACCTGCAGGGCGCGGTCGGCCGCCTCGCCAACCGGCTGCAGCGCCGCCTGATGGCGCAGCAGAACCGCTCCTGGGATTTCGACCTGGAAGAGGGCTATCTCGATCCGGCCCGGCTGCAGCGCATCATCATCGATCCGATGCAGGCGCTTTCCTTCAAGATGGAACGCGACACGCAGTTCCGCGACACCGTCGTCACCCTGCTCATCGACAATTCCGGTTCGATGCGCGGCCGGCCGATCACCGTCGCCGCCACCTGCGCCGATATTCTCGCCCGCACGCTGGAGCGCTGCGGCGTCAAGGTCGAGATTCTCGGCTTCACCACCAAGGCCTGGAAGGGCGGGCAGGCGCGCGAAAGCTGGCTTGCCGGCGGCAAGCCGCAGACGCCGGGCCGCCTCAACGATCTGCGCCACATCATCTACAAGTCGGCCGATGCGCCGTGGCGCCGCGCACGCGCCAATCTCGGCCTGATGATGCGCGAGGGCCTGCTCAAGGAAAATATCGACGGCGAGGCGCTGATCTGGGCGCATAATCGCCTGCTCGCACGCCGTGAGCAACGCCGCATTCTGATGATGATTTCGGACGGGGCGCCGGTTGACGATTCGACGCTGTCGGTCAATCCGGGCAATTATCTCGAGCGGCACCTGCGCGCCGTCATCGAACAGATCGAGACGCGCTCGCCTGTGGAGCTGCTGGCAATCGGCATCGGTCACGACGTGACGCGCTACTATCGCCGCGCCGTGACGATCGTCGATGCGGACGAGCTCGCCGGCGCGATGACCGAGCAGCTTGCCTCGCTGTTCGAAGATCAATCCACCCAGCCGCGTGGCGGCCGGTTTCGTCGTGCCGGCTGACGCCGCTGGAAGGAACATGATCGGTCGGCGGCTCCGCCGCGCGGCATTGGTTGCCCTCTGCATCGTCGCCGGCGCTTGCCCGTCCTGGGCTGCCGACGATGTGCCGGTCATTAGCCGGCAAATCTCCGATTTCAGGATCGGTTCTTCGGAGACGAAATTCGGATCGCTGGAATTTCTGGGCGGGCTGGAGATGGTCTCCAGCAGAGCGCTGTTCGGCTCGCTCTCCTCCATCCGTTTCCGGCAAGATCAAAAACATTTTATCGTGGTGCTCGATACCGGCCAGTGGCTGACCGGCAGCATCGAGCGCGACGCCAAAGGCAGGCTTTCCGGTCATTCCAATGTCGTTATCACGCCGATGAAGAACAGCGCCGGACGCAGCTTCGAGGGCAAGGGATATATGGATGCCGAGGGCCTGGCGCTCGACGGTGACCGCATTCTGGTCTCCTTCGAACAGCGCCATCGCGTCGATATCTATCCCGACCCCGGTTTTGCCCAATCGGGCGCGATCGGCACGCTGCCGATCCTCATCCCGCCGAAGATGCTGAGCGACAATCGCGGTATCGAGACCATCGCCGTGGCGCCGGCATCGAGCCCGCTCAAGGGTGGCGTGGTCATCGTCTCCGAACGCGGTCTCGACAGCGACGGCAACCGGCTGGCGGCCATTCTGAGCGGCCCCCTGAAAGGGCGTTTCGCGGTCGAGCGGGATGGCAGCTTCGACGTCACCGACGGCGCCTTCCTGCCGAACGGCGACCTGTTGCTGCTGGAGCGGCGTTTCAATATGGCCGAAGGCATCGGCATGCGCCTTCGGCGCATCAAGGGCGTCGATATCAGGCCCGACGCCGTCGTCGACGGCGAATTGCTGCTCGAAGGCAATTTCAACTCGCAGATCGACAATATGGAAGGCCTCGACGTTTTCCAGGCCGCCGACGGGACGACCCATATCATCCTGGTATCGGACGACAACCATTCGATCCTGCAGCGCAATCTGATGCTGGAATTCCGACTTTCCGACAGTGTGAAGCAGGCTGCGTCAGACTGATGTCACAAGCTTTGGCTATCGGATTGAACCGTAGTCGGCCCTTTTGAGCCATTGTCGTGAAGCCGCTGTCGGAGGGAAGTCATGGTGCATATCCATGTCATGGGCGCGTCCGGTTCCGGCACGACATCACTCGGCCTTGCGCTTGCCGAAAAGCTTGATATCGCCCATCTCGACACCGACGATTTCTTCTGGCTGCCGACCGATCCGCCGTTCACGATGCCGAGGGATGCCGACGAGCGCATTCGGCTGCTTCTTGAGGAGACGGCACGGCTTGACGGCTGGGTTCTCTCGGGATCGGCGCTGAAATGGGGAAGGCGGCTCGAGCCGCTCTACGATCTGATCGTGTTCCTCAGGATCGAGCCGGAGCTTCGGATGGCACGCATTCGTGCGCGGGAGATTGTCCGATACGGCAACAGAATCGGACCCGGCGGCGACATGGAGGTGAAAAGCGGCGAATTCCTGGAATGGGCGGCCAGCTACGATACATCAGGTCCCGAACGCCGCAGCCTTGCGGCGCATGAGCAATGGCTGGAAACGCAGACGTCGCCGGTGTTGCGGCTCGATTCATCGCGAGAGATTGACGATCTGACTGCAGAGGTAGTTCTGCATCCGGCGATCGCCGCCGGTGCGGTTCGGCGGCGTCGGTGATTTTTGCTGCTCAGCCGGCGCGAGCGGCCTGCATCGGCCGCAGCACGTTCATCAGCGCGCCATAGGGCAGCAGCATGACCAAGCCGACGATCATCTTGACGGCGAAATCGCCGATCGCCCAGGAAATCCAACGCGGCGCCTCCGTGGCGAAGACGCCGAGAACGGGAGCCGCTTCCAGCGCGAAGGGGTCGTTCGGGCCGAGGAAGACGAAAAACGCGGCGAAGGACAGCGAGAAGAACATCACCGTATCGAGCGCCGAGCCGATCAGCGAGCCGACGAGCGGCGCGCGCCACCAGGCCTGGCGGCGAAGGCGGTTGAACACGGCGATATCGAGCAGCTGGCCGGCGAGATAGGCCGAGCCGGAGGCGATGGCGATGCGCGGCACCGAGGTGAAGAAGGACAGCGTCACGCCGACGACGAAGCCGGCAAAGACGACTTTGCGGGCTGCCTGCGGGCCGAACTGGCGGTTGGTCAGGTCGGTGATCAGGAAGGCGACCGGATAGGAGAAAGCGCCCCAGGTCAGGATGTCGGCAAGGTTGATGCCGGCGACTTCAGCGTTCAGCGGAAACTGGACGAGGAAATTGGAGGCGACGACGACAAGCGTCATCAGGGCGACGTAGGCGATGGTATAGCGCGTCTTCAGCATTTTTTTATCCTGGGTGATGCCACCAGTTGGAGTGCTCAGGCAAAGCAAAAGGCCTGACCGGTTTTACCCGTGCAAGCCTTTTGAAGCCGTATGAAAGAAGTGCAGAAGCTTACGCAGCAGCGGCTTCGGCGGTCTTCTTGACGATCTGGCGGCGCAGCAGGCGCGCGCGCATCGACAGTTCGTTTTCGCTTGCCTTGATCAGGAAGGCATCGAGGCCGCCACGATGCTCGACGGAGCGAAGAGCAGCAGCCGAAACGCGAAGACGATAACGCTGGTTGAGAGCGTCTGAGATCAGCGTTACCTGGCACAGGTTCGGCAGGAACCGGCGCTTGGTCTTGTTGTTGGCATGGCTGACATTGTTACCAGTCAGGACGGCCTTGCCGGTCAATTCGCACACGCGGGACATGGAACACCTATTCTTGTTTTTCTCGGGCCATCGAATTGCCATTCCCGGCAAAACCGGGCTCGCAATCCAACAGGCATGATTGGAAAGTTGCGGTTCTATAGTCAGACAGGCTGCTCGCGTCAAGCCAAACCTTGGCCTTTCCCGCAATTCTGTCAAAAAGCTGCTGTTTTCTTCCCTTCACGGCAGGAGTATAGAGCGCTCGGCAAAGGCTGCCGGCGCGCGGCAAGACAAGGCTTTATTCATGGCTCATTCGGGCAGACGGATTTTCATTTCGGCCATCACAGCGCTTCTTGCCATACCGGCATCAGCCGCCGAAATCCAGCATCGAACGGAATACCGGGTGACGCTCGCCGGCCTGCCGATCGCGCGCGCTGCGTTCCTGACCGAGATCGAGGACGATCACAGCTACAAGATCGCCGGCAGCATCAGTTCGGCCGGTCTTGCCGACCTCATCACGACGATTTCGGCCAAGACCAGCGTCACCGGCGTCGTGCGAGACGATAGGCTGCAGGCGCAGAAATATTCGCTCTATTACAAGAGCGGCAAGAAGGCCCGCGTCTACGAGGTCAGCTACCGCAACGGCGACATCATCTCGGCGACGACGACGCCGCCGCCGAAACGTCCGAAGAACTGGATCGATGTGACGCCGCGCGATATGCGTTCGGTGCTCGATCCGATCTCCGGCCTGGTCTTCACCGGCGACACCAAGGTCTGCTCGCAGACGCTGCCGATTTTCGACGGCGAGACGCGTATGGATCTGGTGCTCTCGCCGAAGGGCGACGAGGATTTCTCGACCAACGGCTTCAAGGGCAAGGCTGTTGTCTGCGGCGTGCGCTTCGTGCCGCGCTCGGGCTACAAGAAGGGCCGCAAGGACATCGTCTATCTCAGCAAGAGCGACCGGATGGAAATCTGGTTTGCCAAGTCGGAGGTGGCAAATGTATACGCTCCTGTCTATGTGCGCATTCCAACCGAATATGGAATGGTGACGATCACTGCCGTCAAATACGGCAGCAACAGCTGACGGGGCTTATCGCCTCCGTGAAGGGGGACGGATGAAGCTTCGCGCGACATTGATCGGTTTTACGGCCATATTGATGTGGTCGTTCCTGGCGCTGTTGACGGCCGCCTCCGGCAAGGTGCCGCCGTTTCAGCTTTCGGCCATCTGTTTTGCGATCGGCAGCCTTCCCGGCCTCGCCGTGCTGATCGTCAACCCGTCACGGCTGGCGCTGCTGAAGCAGCCGGCCAAGGTCTGGCTGATCGGTATTGCAGGCCTGTTCGGCTATCATTTCCTCTATTTCACCGCGCTGAGGAACGCGCCGGCGGTGGAGGCGGGGCTGGTCGCCTATCTCTGGCCGCTGTTGCTCGTCGTCGGTTCGGCGCTGCTGCCGGGCGAACGGCTGCGCTGGTATCATCTGGCAGGGGCGCTTGCCGGGCTTTGCGGCACGTTCCTGATCGTCGGCCGCAACGGCATCGATTTCGACGGCGCCTATGCGGTCGGTTACGGGGCCGCCTTTCTCAGCGCTTTCACCTGGTCCGGCTATTCGCTGCTGACGCGGCGTTTCGACGCCGTCTCCACGGATGTGGTCACCGGCTTCTGCCTTGCGACCTCCATGCTGTCGCTGTTCTGCCATCTCGGCCTGGAGACGACCGTCTGGCCGGCAACCGGCTTCGAATGGCTTGCCGTCGCCGGGCTCGGGCTCTTGCCCGTGGGAGCTGCCTTCTACGCCTGGGATCACGGCGTCAAGAACGGCGATATCCAGACCCTCGGCGCGGCCAGTTATGCCGCACCGCTGCTTTCGACGCTGATCCTGACGCTGTTCGGGTTTGCCGAGCCGAGCTGGCGCATCGCCTTGGCATGCCTGCTCGTCACCGGCGGGGCAGTGCTGGCCGCCCAGGACATGTTCCGCCGCAAGGTCCAGCCGCCCGTGGCAGCCGAATGATCTCAGCCGCCGGGCTTCCAGCCGGGCGGGGCCATCTCGAAGCTCGAAAATTCGAAGCCGGGCGAGACGGTGCAGCCGACCAGGGTGAAGTCGCCGAGGCTTTCGGCCGATTGCCAGCAATTGGCGGGAACGATCGCCTGCGGCCGCTCGCCGGCGGACAGGTTCGTTCCAAGCGTCAGGGTCTCGCTTGCCGTTCCGTCTTGCGAGCGATGCAGCGCGAGCGGCGCGCCGGCATAGTAGTGCCAGACCTCGGCGGCGTCATGGACGCGGTGCCAGTGGGAGCGCTGTCCCCGGGTCAGCAGGTAGTAGATCGCCGTCGAGTGGCCGCGGTCGCCGCCCGCCGTATCGCGGAATGTCTGCACATACCAGCCGCCTTCGGGATGCGGCTGCATGCCGAGGGCGCGGATGATGTCTTCGGCAGACATCAGAAATTGTCCTTGCGCTTGCGGATCTCGGCAAAGACTTCTTCGTTGGTCTTGCCTTCCATCAACAGATTGCGGCGGATCGCCGGATCGGCGGCGCGCAGGAACGGATTGGTTTCCTTTTCCAGCCCCAGCGTCGTCGGAATGGTGAATTTGCCGTCGGCGCGCAAGGCCTCGATCTCGGCGGCACGGCTCTTCAGCCGCTCATTGCCGGGATCGACCGTCAGGGCGAAGCGGGCGTTGGACAATGTGTATTCATGGCCGAAATAGACGGCAGTCTCATCGGGCAGCACGGCGAGTTTCTGCAGCGAATGCCACATGTCGGCGGCCGGGCGTTCGAACAGCCGGCCGCAGCCGAGCGCAAACAGCGTGTCGGCGGCAAAGAGCAGCTTGTCATCGGCAAAGTGATAGCAGATGTGGCCGGCGGTGTGGCCGGGTGTCTCGATGACGTTGACCGTGTGATCGCCGAACAGGAAGCTGTCGCCATCGGCCATCGTCCGGTCGAGACCGGGAATGGCAATGGCCTCGTTGATCGGGCCGATGATCTCGCAGCCGAACTTCTCCTTCAGCGCCAGGTTGCCGGTGACATGGTCGGTGTGGTGATGGGTGGTGAAGATATGGGTGATCTTCCAGCCGCGGCGTGCCGCCGCCTCCAGGATCGGCGCTTCCTCCGGCGCGTCGATCGCCGCGGTAAACCCTGTTTCCGGATCGTGGACGAGAACGCCGAAATTGTCGGTGCGGCAGAGAAAAACGTCTAATTCCAACGGTTTCATCGTTCAATAATCCCTTGTCATGCGAGTCTCGCGGAAATGTAGAGGTTCCGGCCTTGAAGTCCAACCGCCCGCTGATAACATTTATCGCAATGCACGCCGATATCGTCGACCTACGCCAGTTCTATCATTCCGAGCTCGGGCGTCTTGCCGAGCAGTCGATCGCCATGGCGCTGTCCTCGCTCTGGGTGCGGCTGCCGCAGGAGCGTCTGGTCGGCCTCGGTTATGCCGTGCCCTTCCTCGACCGCTTCCAGGCCGATACCGAGCGCACCTTTGCTTTCATGCCGGCCGGGCAGGGCGCGGTGAACTGGCCGATGGGCTCGCTCTCTTCGACGACGCTTGTTTTCGACGAGGAACTGCCGCTGCCGGATTCCTCGATCGACCGGGTGCTGATGGTGCATTCGCTGGAATTCGCCGAAAGCCCGCGGGAGACGCTGAAGGAGCTCTGGCGGGTGCTGGCGCCCGGCGGACGGCTGGTTATCGTCGTGCCGAACCGGCGCGGCGTCTGGGCGCGCATGGAACATACGCCCTTCGGTTCGGGCCGCCCCTATTCGCGCGGTCAGCTGACGCATCTGCTGCGGGAGACGAATTTTACCCCCGGCGCAACGGCCGAAGCGCTGTTCTTCCCGCCTTCGAAGCTCAGGACCATCCTGCGCCTTCGCCGCGCCTTCGAGCGGATCGGCCGGACGCTATGGCCGGCCTTCTCAGGCGTCATCATCGTCGAGGCGCAGAAGCGGCTCTATCAGGGGCTGCCGGTTGCGGCGCGCGCCTCTCGCCGCGTCTTCGTGCCGGTTCTCGCCCCGCACGGTGTACCGACCACACGCAACCGGTAAGGCCGTCCGGCTCTCGACAAGAACCGCATTCCGCTTTAATGCCACGGGGTAATTTTCCGGCAAATTCCAAGGTCGATCCCATGAGCGTTGAGATGAGCAAGCCCGTTCCGCGTCCCGGTATTCTCGATATCGCATCTTATGTTCCGGGGAAGGAACATGTGCCGGGCGTTGCCCGCGTCTACAAGCTTTCGTCCAACGAAACGCCGCTCGGTGCCAGCCCGAAGGCGATCGAGGCCTTCAAAGCCGCCGGCGGCGATCTCGGACGCTATCCCGACGGGCAGGCGATCGAACTGCGCGAGGCGATCGCTGCCGTGCACGGTCTCAATCCGGCAAACATCCTGTGCGGCAACGGTTCCGACGAACTGCTCGGCCTGCTTTGCCATGTCTATCTCGGCGCCGGCGACGAGGCCATCATCACCGAGCACGGCTTCCTCGTCTACAAGATCCAGATCATGGGCGCGGGCGCGACACCGGTCGTCGTCAGGGAAAAGGATTTTACCGTCGATGTCGACGCGGTCCTTGCGGCAGTGACGGAGAAGACCAAGATCGTCTTCATCGCCAATCCCGGCAATCCCACAGGCACCTATGTTCCGGTCAGCGAGATCCGCCGCCTGCAAGCCGGACTGCCGAAGCATGTCGTTCTCGTGCTCGACGCGGCTTACGCCGAATATGTGCGCCGCAACGATTATGAAGCCGGCATCGAGGTCGTCTCCTCCAATGCCAACGTGGTGATGACCCGCACCTTCTCGAAGGCCTACGGCCTGGCGGCACTGCGTGTCGGTTGGATGTATGCGCCCGTCGAGATCGTCGACGCGTTGAACCGCGTGCGCGCGCCCTTCAATTTGAACGCACCGGCAATTGCCGCGGGTGCTGCGGCCATCCGCGACCAGGCCTTCATCCAGCAGGCCGTCTCCTTCAACCAGATGTGGGTGGAGACGCTCACCCAGGCGCTCGAGGCGATCGGCCTGAAGGTGACGCCGTCCGTCGCCAACTTCGTCCTCATCCATTTCCCCGATATCGACGGCAAGCGCGCCGCGGATGCCGACGATCTGCTGACGAGCCGGGGCTACATCCTGCGCGCCGTGCGCAGCTACGGCTTCGCCAATGCGCTGCGTATGAGCGTCGGCCCCGAAGAGGCCAACCGCGGCGTCATCGCCGCGCTCACCGAATTCATGGGACGCAACGCATGAACGTGCAGTTCGATCGTATCGCGCTGATCGGCATCGGCCTGATCGGCTCTTCGCTCGCCTACGACATCCGGCGGCTCGGCCTTGCAAGAGAGATCGTTGTCGCGACGCGCAGCGCCGATACGCTGAAGCGTGCGGAAGAGCTCGGTCTCGGCGACCGCTACACGACGTCTTCGGCCGATGCCGTCAAGGAAGCCGATCTGGTGATCGTCTCGGTGCCGGTCGGCGCTTCGGAAAGTGTGGCGAAAGAAATATCTGGGAGCCTGAAACCCGGGGCTATCGTCACCGATGTCGGCTCCACCAAGGCCTCGGTCATCGCACAGATGCTGCCGCACATGCCTGACAATGTGCATTTCATCCCCGGCCATCCGCTGGCCGGCACGGAAAAATCCGGCCCGGATGCCGGCTTTCCCGGTCTCTTCGAAGGCCGCTGGTGCATCTTCACGCCGGTCGCAGGCACCGACGAGGCGGCGATGAAGCGGCTGCGCAGCTTCTGGGAAGCGCTCGGCTCGAAGGTCGACGAGATGGATGCGGAGCATCACGACAAGGTGCTCGCCATCGTCTCGCACCTGCCGCATATCATCGCCTACAACATTGTCGGCACCGCCGACGATCTGGAGACGGTGACGGAGTCTGAAGTCATCAAATATTCGGCCTCCGGCTTTCGCGACTTCACCCGCCTTGCTGCGTCCGACCCGACCATGTGGCGCGACGTCTGCCTGCACAATCGCGATGCGATCCTCGAAATGCTGGCACGCTTCTCGGAGGATCTCGCCTATCTGCAGCGCGCGATCCGCTGGGGTGAGGGCGACAAGATTTTCGAACTCTTCACCCGCACGCGCGCCATCCGCCGGTCGATCATCCAGGCCGGCCAGGACGTCGACGCGCCCGATTTCGGCCGCCCCCACGCGCTGGATAAGAAGTAGCCGACCGCGATGGTGGAGGTGGCGAGCGCTAGTCAGGCCGACATCGACTGGCTGGCTTGCGAAGATGCCAGCGCCGGCAAGGCATGGGTATCGCGTTGCGTGACGCTCGGTGAATATCTCATCGCCCCGGGAGGCCGGCGAGATTGTCGGCTTCCTGCGCTTCTCCCGCTTCTGGGGCAGGGTTCCCTATATGGAAATGATCCGCGTTGTGCCCGGCCATCGTCGGTCGGGCGTGGGCACCGCGCTGTTTCTCGCCTGGGAGGCAGCCATGCGCGGCGAAGGCGCTCGTTTGCTGATGACGTCGAGCGAATGCGACGAGAGCCGGCCGCAGGACTGGCATCGCCGCAACGGATTTACCGAAACCGGCGCAATCGAGTTGCTTGGCGTGCAATCGGTGCCCGAAGTCTTCTTCATCAAGCGGATAGGCTGAGAGGCGATATACGTCAGATCGGCGGGATACGACCGAGAGGGATGAAGCCGCTGACGGTGGCGTTGCCGTGATCGACGACGAGATCGACCGAGACCTTGTCGCTGCCGTTGGCGAGCGCTTTCAGGAGCTTCGTGGCCGTGTTCACCGTCGAGGCGATATCCGGGAAGGCCTGTTTCAGGCTGTGACCCCAGGGGCCGAGCTGTTCGATCTCCAGCTTGAATTTTCCAGAGAGAAGACCCTGCTCGTCGAAGGAGAAGGGGCCGGTGAGCGTCATCACCTTGCCGTCGCCGATGTCGGCGACGATGCGGCGCAGTTCGCCGGCGGCACCGTTGAGGCCGCTCGGATCACTGCCGTCGATCAGGCCGGCCTTGCCGGCGATGGTCAGATCGATGCTCGCAGATAATTTCGGGAAGATCTGCGGCCAGTCCTTGATCGCCGTGTTGGCATCCTGCACCGAGATCGCGCCATCCAGATCGGCGCCGTTCTGACGCAGATGGATTTCGGTGCGAGCGGCATCGAAGCTCATGGTCTGGCCGGTATAGGAGGAGACGGCCGTCGCCTTCAGGCCCTCGATGACGGTCGAGCTGCGGTCGATGCCTCTGAGCCTGGTCGCCAGGCTCGCTTGCAGGTTCGTCCATTGAGCCGAGATCGAAAGGCCATTGGTGGTGCGGATCTCGGCCGGCGAATCGAGTTCCCAGACGATATTGCCGGGGGCGTAGACCTGGGCTGCCGAGCGCAGCGCGCCGAAGCTGGCGGAGACGCCGTTGACATTGTCGTCGACATCGACCTTGGAGCAGAACAGGCCGATGCGGAAGGGATAGCCGCGGAATTCGATATCGGAGCATTCGCCGCTGACGCCAGCCTCTCCGCGTGGCGCGATCGCTTTCAGCACCGTGGTCTTCAATGTCGATGCCGCATAGAACCAGCCGCCGGTATAAAGCGCGATCAGCAGGAGGACGCCGCCACCCAGCAACCAGAATTTCTTGCCGCTGCCGGATTGGCCGCTGCCGGATCGGCTTGACGCTGCCATGATGGTTCTCCAATGGTGAATCGCAAATGTGATTCCGGTCTGGCGTGCGATATGGACGAATTTTGGGTGTTTGGCTACGGTTCGCTGATGTGGAATCCGGGCTTCGAGTTTTTGGAACGGGCAGATGCTCTGGTGCATGGCTACAGGCGTTCGCTCTGCGTCCGCTCCTTTGTCCATCGCGGTACGCGCGACAGTCCGGGTCTCGTCCTCGGCCTCGACAGAGGCGGCGCCTGCCGCGGCATGGCTTTCCGTATTTCATCGGAAAAATGGGACGAGGTGATCGATTATCTTCGCGCTCGCGAACTGGTCACCAATGTCTATCTGGAGCGGCGGGTGCGGCTGCAATTTGCCGGAGGCCGCAGGGTGGAGGCGGTTACCTACGTTGCTGATCGCGACCATGAGCAATATGCTGGCACGCTCGACGCATTCGAGGCGGCGCGCGTGGTGAACGAGGCCACCGGCCAGTCCGGGCCGAACGATGCCTATGTCTTCAACACGCTGGCGCATCTGAGGCAGATGGGCATTCGCGATCAGTGGCTGGAGCAGGTCGCCAGTGAAGTGGAGCGGCTGCGCGCCGCCTGATCAGGCCGTCGCCGCCTTCACCTTACGGAGTTCCGCCAGCCGTTCGATCGTCGTCGGCGGCAACGGCAGATGCGGATTGCGTTCCACGGTATCGAGCAGGAGCTCGTCGCTTGCATGCTCCGTCACCTCGATCAGGTGGGCGAAAAAGGCGTCCGGATCCATTCCCGGCATGATCGGCGGCAGGATCCTCACCTTGAAATGGCCGGGATAACGGCGGAAGCTCCGCCGCGGCCAGAAGAGGCCGGGATGCATGGCGATCGGCACGACCGGGATGTTGAGGTCGCGGTACATGCGGGCGATGCCGTATTTATAGAGCGGCTCTGCCCCCGGCGGACGGCGGGTGCCCTCGGGATAGATGATCAGCTGGCGGCCGGTCGAAAGCTCTTGCCTGGTGCGATTCAGCACCTCCACCATCACCTTGCCGCGGGCGCCGCGGTTGACCGGGATCACTCGCTGCTTCTTGGCATACCAGCCGAACAGCGGAATCCACATCAGCTCGCGCTTCAGGATGTAGACGGGGTCTTTCAGCCAAGGCAGCAGCGCATAGGTATCCCAGAAGGACTGGTGCTTCGGCGCCAGGATGTAGCTGCCGTCAGGCAGGTTCTCCAGACCCTCGATCTCGAAGGTCGTACCGACGATCACCCGCATCAGCCAGTGGTTGGAACGCGCCCAGTTCTTCGGGATCGCATAGGCGGTCAGGCGCGGCGCCACGAAGTAATAGGGCGAAAGCACGATCATCCGGATGATGAGGTTGGCGTAGAAGATCGTGTTGAAGAGAACGGAACGCAGGGCGATCATGAAACTTTCCCGAGGCATGCTCACGCGACCGGCCTACACGATATTGCCCGTCATAAAAAGCGTTTGATGATGCCTCGATGCGAAAGCCTGGAGCATTCGTGATTTCTTCCGAGAAACGGAAGGCTTTAGTTCTGGCCGGACGCACTTGCCGAGCGTAGCCCGGTGTGACGGCCGAAGCCGGTAATGTTGCGAGCGCCGGCCAGCAGCACCTTTGCATATTCGGCAAGCATGACGCGCATCGCATTCGGGTCGGTGAACCAGTTGCGGCTCTTCAGATCCGAGTTGACGACGGGATAGGCGATGAACTCGATATCGGGATCGACATAGGAGAGCTCGGCGAGGCTTCGCGGCATGTGATAGTTGTTGGTGACGATCAGGACGCTGCGGTATCCATTGGCGTGGATCCAGTTGGAGGCTTCCTCGGCATTGCCGATGGTGTCGATCGCATCGTAGCCGATATCGACACAGCAGGAGAAGAGATCGGCCGAGCCCTGGGTCATCTTGCGGATCTGCGCCGGCGTCGTCGTCGGATGGACGCCGGAAATCAGCAATCGCTTGCCGGCACCCTTCTGCAGCAGTTCTACGGCCTGGTCGATGCGCTGGTAGCCTCCCGTCAGCACCACGATCGCATCCGCTTTCGGCTCGGCCGGGGGCTTGAGCGTCGTGACGGAATCGGCAAAACGCAGGAAGCCGCCGAACACCAGCGCCATTGCCAGCACGCAGGCAAAGCCGCCCCAACGCAGCAAGCGGCGGATCAGCCCGCGCCGCGGCGGCAAAGCCGCCGGGCTGGCAAGCTCCGGGTCTTGGTGAATCGGGTTGGGTGTCGTATCTCCCATGGTCATGAATCGTGACTATACGCTGATTGCGGCGCGGAACAGACGCTTTCCTGGCAAAACGGCATG
The DNA here is from genome assembly GCF_028994275.1 of Rhizobium binxianense. Classification (NCBI taxonomy): domain Bacteria; kingdom Pseudomonadati; phylum Pseudomonadota; class Alphaproteobacteria; order Hyphomicrobiales; family Rhizobiaceae; genus Rhizobium; species Rhizobium binxianense. Next base: position 3,789,914 of record NZ_CP118713.1, on the reverse strand, counting down.
GTCAGGATCAACTCGCAATGCCGTCGGTGCGTGTCGGGTCCGAGCGTAGTGTATCGATTTCGTAGATCGTCCGCATGACGGTCAGCCGCGCGGTGAAGGTGGTCAGGAGCGCGATGACGATCATCGTTGCAAAGATGCCGGCATAACCAAGCACACCGACGGAGAAGGTGCCGAAGAGCGCGGTTGCCTGGTCGGTTTCCGGGGTGGCGAGGGTGCGGCTCTGCCAAAAACCCGCGCTGGCGAAGAAGAGAGCGGCAAGGGCGCTGCCGATCGCCGAGCCCTTGAGGCTGATCTTCAGGAAATGCTTCTGGAATTCGGTGGCGACGAAGGAGCTTTCGGCGCCGACGAAATGCAGCACTTCGACGACGTGACGGTTGCCCGACAGCGCGCCGCGCGTGGCGAAGACGACGGTGAGCACCATCGCCGTGAAAACCAGGAGCAGGATGCCGGTACCGATCATGACGGTCGTATGCGCCATGGACACCAGCCGGTCGACCCAGGTGCGGTGATCGTCGAGGGTCGCCTGCGGGATGCTGTCCTTGAGCAGCGCCCGCATGGAATCGAAGTCCGGCGGATTGCTCTCGTCGATGGTGATGATGACGAGGCGGGGAACGGGCAGATCCTTGAGATCGAGACCGGGGCCGAGCCAGGGTTCGAGCAGGCGGGCGGTCGCCGCCTCGTCGACGATCTGGCCGCTCTTGGTGCCGACGAAGGTCAGTGCCAGATCGCGCGCCTGGGTCAGCGCCTTTTCCATGTCGAGATTGTCGTCCGGCTTGATCTGGATGGTAATCTCGCGGGAAATCTGGCTCTCCCAGCTGGCCGCCGTCGAGCGCACCATGCTGACGCCGCCGAGCGTCAGGCAGGCGAGAAAGGCCATGATCGATATCACGACCATCAACGCGCTGCCCTGGATGTTGGACGGCGGCAGGATCGGTGCGGTCGGGCGCACGCGCATTTCCGGCCGCTTCTGTTCCGCCTTACCAGGCGCCGTGTCTCGGTTTCTGGATGGAGGCTCAGTCATAGATATCGAGATGCCCCCCAGAGAGGATCATGCGGCGGGCTTCCACCTGTTCCATCAGCGCCAGGTCATGGGTGGCAATCACAACGGCGGTGCCGAGGCGGTTCAGCTCGAGGAAAAGGTTGAGCAGGCGCTTGGCCATCGGCGGGTCGACATTGCCGGTGGGTTCGTCGGCAAGCAGCACTTCCGGCCGGTCCATCAGCGCCCGGGCGATCGCGGCGCGCTGTTTCTCTCCGCCGGAGAGCACGGGCGGCAGCACGTTGATGCGTTCGCCGAGGCCGACCCATTTCAACAGTTCCAGGACATCGGTCTTGTAGGAGCTTTCATCCTTGCCGCGTACGCGTAAGGGCAAAGCGACATTCTCATAGGTGGTGAGATGGTCGAGGAGACGGAAATCCTGGAAGACAATGCCGACGCGGCGGCGCAGCAGCGGCAGTTCCGGGCGGGGGATTTCGGAAATGTCGCGTCCGAACATGCGGATCAGGCCGCGTGTCGGCTGCAGCGACATGAAGAGCAGCCGCAGCAGCGACGTCTTGCCGGCGCCCGATGGCCCCGTCAGGAATTGAAAGGACTTCTTCGGAATGTCGAAGGTTAGGTCCCGGAGAATCTCCGGGCCCATGCCATAGCGCAAACCGACATTCTCGAAGTGGATCAACGGGCAGCTCAGTCTGTTGTGGGTTTCACCGCACGACTTGTTAACCAACACCGTTAACAGCCGGTAAATTTTGCTGGAAAGACGTCCGTTTGATGGCGATCTTTGCGAAGCATTAACCATTAAAATTTACGACTGAGGAGGATTCGTTTCAATGCCAGATTTCTCCTGGCATCGAAACCATGTGGACATCTGCGAGGCAGCCACCATGGAAGCATCCTCCTTCAGCCGCCGGACGCCGGGCCAGGTCTATGATTTCCTGCCGCCGGAACCTGCTATCCGCCAGTACCGCACGGCACGTCCCGCCGATATTTCCGACGCCGAATTCGTGACTCTCGGCAAAGTGCGGCCTCGGGAATTCAATGCCAGGACCCATAACGACAACCGCAAGCGCATGGCTGCGGCGCAGGCCGCACAGCCGCCGCTCATGCCGGCGATGGCCGCTTCCGTTCTGCAGACATTGGAATCCTGGCTGCAGCGCGCATCAATGCGCAGCTTCGCCGCGCTGGTGCTGGGGCTCATCGTGCTCGTCTTCGGGCTTGCGGGCGGCTTTTCCGGCCTTTCCGGCGAGCGAGCCACTTCCGGCGCGCCGCTGCATTTCACCCATGTCACGGTGACGCCGCGTGATGCGAACGGGATGCGGGTGCTCGTCATCAACGGCATCATCGAAAACGACAGCGGCACGACGCAGACGGTGCAGCCGATCCGTGCCGATCTCGTAACCGACGAGCGACTGACCGCAAGCATCGTCATCAATCCGCCATCCGATGTCATCTACAGCGGCCAAAGCCGGGGCTTCTCGGCTCGCGTCCAGCATGCCGGCGGAAAAATGCCGCAGATCCGGCTTTCCTTCCTGCCGTAGAAAATCCGGGATCTTTCATGGCCGACTTTCCGGCCACAGCTCGCGCCAATCCCGTTAAATTTCAGCCGCGAGGCTGTTTCGAGGCCGCATTTGTGCTAACGGCTTACCCTTCTTTTCATGGAGCAAGCCCTTATGCCTGTCGTGCGCGGAAAAAACATCGAGCCGCTCTTTACTGCCGAACAGATCGCCGAGCGCAATCATTCGATGGCGCGGGAGATCGCCAACGGCCCGACCAAGGACCTGCTCGTCATCGCCGTGCTCAAGGGTTCGTTCATTTTCGCCGCCGACCTGATCCGTGCCCTGCATGATAGCGGGCTTGCCCCGGAGGTCGAGTTCATCACTCTGTCGAGCTACGGCATCGGCACGGTCTCGCAGGGCGTGCGCATCGTCAAGGATATCGACAGCGACGTCCATGGCCGCGACGTCCTGCTGATCGACGATATCCTCGAATCCGGCCGGACGCTGCTCTTTGCCAAGGAATTGCTGTTCGAGCGCGGGGCGCGCAACGTCACCATCGCCGTGCTGCTCGACAAGCGCGTCAAGCGTAAGGAAAAGCTGGAGGCCGATTATGTCGGCTTCGAATGCCCGGACTATTTCGTCGTCGGCTATGGCATGGATGTCGCCTATGCCTTTCGCGAACTGCCCTTCGTCGGCGTGGTGACCGGCGACGCCTGAGCGGCTGCATCACCCCCGAAGTCGGACTCGATCGGGGGTAAAAGATTCAGCAATTGAAGGTGTTGCGGCATTTCCCGCGCGTCTGAAAGACGCGCAGCGCTATCTTGCCGTTCGAGACGGGTTGTTAACCATCTCGTCCATCGCTTCCTCATCTTTACCGATCGAAAAGGAAATCCTGATGATTTCCGTCGCGGGGCTGACACGGAGCGATGCACATATGGCAAGAATTCTGATCACGGAAGACGAGGACTCCCTGCGGTCTTTCGTAGCCCGAGCCCTGCGGCTTGATGGCCATGAGACCGATGAGGCGGCTGACGGGGCCGAGGGCCTGGAGAAGCTCAAGGACGGGGTCTACGATCTGCTGCTTTCAGATATCCGCATGCCTGTCATGGACGGCATCGAACTCGCCCATCAGGCAAAAGACGCTTTTCCAAGCCTGAAGATCCTGCTGATGACCGGCTATGCCGAACAGCGCGAGCGGGCCGACGATCTTGCCGAAAAGATCATCGACGTCGTCGCCAAACCATTCGCGCTTCCCGATATCCGCAAGGCGGTCGCGCGGGCGCTCGTCGCTTAGGGCATGATACCGAGAGGCGTGCGCGGTTTTCCGGACGGCATCCCGCTCACCTTCTTCGATTCGATCCGGATTTAGGCCGATCCGGCCGAAATCCTTGCTTCAGCGCGCCGTTTCATTTCACGGTGGCGTAGGGCCTACTGGATGTCCAGCAACCGTTCGAGATACCGCCGTTCCATTTCCTGCGGCGGATTGTTGCCGAGCTTCTCGCGGATCGCGTCGAGGATTTCTCGGGCGCGCTGAACGTCGATTTCGTCGGGGACCTTGACGCTGTTGTCGCCGAAATCCGGTCCCGGGGGGCGTGGCCGACCGAGCGGGTCGCGGCCATTCTGGTCGCCGCCCTGACTCATCTGGCCGTTCGGACCCTGCCCTTGCTGGCCCTGCTGCGCCTGCATCATCTGGTTCATCATGTCGCGGGCGCCCTGGCGAAGTGCTTCGAGCGCGCGCCCCTGGCCCTCGACGGCCGGCTGGCCGCGGCCCTGGCCGAGTTCGCGGCCGGCGCCTTCCATTTCGCGCTGCGCCTGGCCGAAGCCGGGGCCGGGCTTCATGCCCATCTCGCCGAGCTTCTTCTGCAATTCGCCGAGCTGTTTGCCGAGCGCATCCTGCTGGGCGCGCAGCTGTTTCAGCGCCTCGCGCAGCTGCTCGGCCGTCATCTGGTCGGAGGGCTGCTGGCCGTCTTTGCCTTGCTGGCCCTGCTGCTGATCCTGCTCTCCGGGGTTCATCTCGTCGAGCAGCGGATCGTTCTCGCCCATGTCAGGCTCGCCGCGCTGCATACGATCCCTAAGCTGCTGATCGAGGCGGAAGGTCTGATCCATCAGCTTCTGCTGATCGCGCAGGATCTCACCGAGCTTGTCGATCTGCTTGCGGGCCTCGCTGTTTTCTTGGCTTTGCTGGCCGCGCTGCGGCCGGCCGGCCTGCAGGTTGTTCATCATGCGCTGCAATTCCGATAGCATCTGCTGGGCTGCGTCACGATTGCCGGAGCGGGCGAGATTCTCGATCTGGTCCATCATCCGTTCCAGATCCTGCTGGCGCAGGATGTTCTGCGCGTTCTGGTTCGGCTGCATCGGCGCGTTCTGCATACGCTGGGCAAGCTCGGTCATATAGTCCTGCATCGCCTTGCGCAGTTCGTTCATCAGCTTCTTGATTTCCTCGTCCGGGGCGTTGCGGTTCAACGCGTCGGCAAGGTTCTGCTGGGCTTCGCGCAGCTTGCGCTCAGCAAGCGAAAGATCGCCGTCCTCCATGCCGAGCGCGATCTCCCAGAGATACTGGGCCGTATCCTTGAGCGCTTCCTCCCCCCTAGCGAGCTTCATGCGCGTCAAGGCGGATTGCAGCAGCAGGTAGTTGGTGAGCTTGGGGATGGTCTCCTCGGGACGGATGGTCAGCGCCTCGTTCAGCGCGATCGCCTGCGGCATCTTGCGCGTATCGAGCGCGAAAACCTGCCGTTCCTCGGCGACGGCCGCGGCAAGCGGCTCGTTGAAGGGCCGCGACGGCAGCACCATCTCATGCGGCGGGCTGCGGCCGGTCTGGCCTGCGGCATCCTTGGCGACAAGTGTTACGCGCACCCGCTTGCCGGCAAGCGGATGTTCGGTGAGGTTGCGGCTGGTGACGCCCTTGGCGTCGCGGGCGTTGCGGCGGGGAATGTCCAGCCGGTATTCCGGCAACGGATAGAGCGGCGTTGCCGTCGGATCGTTTTCCAGGGGAACGATCTCCGCATGCGCCTCCTGGACGCCGTAATCGTCCTTGACGGTGAAGCCGATTTCAAGCGCGCCGTTGACGCTGCGCTTCGGCAAGCCGTCGAAAGCGATCTCCGGCGCTTTGTCGGGAAGGATGTTGAAACTCCAGCGACGGCCGTTGACTTCGAGCGCGCCGCTCTCCTCGAGCTTCATCATATGCGTCTGCGCGACGAGAGCCGGACTGGCTGCGGCCGTATTCGGCTGTTCGCTGCCCGACGCCGCCGGCTGCTGCGGCTTGGTATCCGCCTGCACAGCAATATCCTGCGCCTCGCCGTTTGCCTTGCGGAACACCACCTTTTCGGCTGTCTTTCCGCCGCTGACGCGTACGGTGAGGCCTGAAAACTGCGGAATGCCGATCGGCGCCTGCTCGCTGCCGTCAGCCGTCAGATAGATCGGGGCGCGGCCGGTATAAGAAGGCGGCGTCACCCAGGCGTCGATACGCACCGCCGGATCGACCGTTATCTGCTCGGGTGCCGCCTGCAACGCATCCATGACCGAGCCGCCATTGATCGACAGCGAATAAGCGAAGGCGGTGACCAGCAGCAGCGCCGGCACCGCGCGCAGAGCGAAACGGTCATGCGCGGCAATATCAGGTCGCGGCAGTCCGGCATCCAGCGCGGCGATCTTTTCCGCCATGCGGATCTGGTGCTCGCGCCAGAGTGCCCGGGCGAAGGGCGTATCGAAGGCCGGCTCGTCTTCCTGGACAGTGACCGGCTGGTGCGGCAGGCCATTGCGCTCTTCCAGCATGCGGTCGGCTTCAGCGATCCTCGGCCAGCGCAGGGTGCGGAAGGGGACGAGCGAGACCAGAAAAGCCGCGGCAAAAACGATCAGCAGCAGGATGCGCAGCCAGTCCGGCACACTGCGGAAGAGGCCGAACCACGAGGCGGAGAGATAAAAGCCGATGACGGACAGGACCGGCATCAAAGGCGGCAGCAATTGCTCGAAAAACAGTACAAAGCGCGCCAGCAGGCGTTTTGTCGTCACCAACCGGGCAAGCGAGGGGCGGAGCGCAAATGCACCCTTCTTCTGCCTTGAGAGGCTTGTCATCGGTCCGGTCTCCGCGATCTGGCGTTCTGGAACAGAGGGCGCTTCCGGCGATTGCAGGGCAATACGCTCATGAACGAAAGGATAACACTCTTTGTGGCGAAGGCGAGGGCGAGCGGCCGGCAATACCGGCTTTTCACGTTTATTCGCCAAAAAGTGATGGCTTGTTCAGTCCAGCCAGGCCGGAACGGAGTCGAGGCTGATCAGCTCGGCATAGGTTCTGCGCGGGCGAATCGCATGGAAATCGCTGCCCTTGACCAGAACTTCGGGCACGAGCAGGCGGCTGTTATAGGTGCCGGCCTGGACCGCACCATAGGCGCCGGCCGTGCTGACGGCCATCAGGTCTCCGGGCTTCGGCATCGCCATCTCGCGGTCGAGCGCCAGATAATCGCCGGTCTCGCAGACGGGACCGACGACGTCGGCGCGGATGCGTGGGGCGTTCGCCGCCGAAATCGTCACCGGGCGGATCTCGTGATAGGCCTCGTAGAGGGTGGGGCGGATAAGATCATTCATCGCGCCGTCGACGATGACGAAGGTCTTTTCGCCGCCATCCTTCACATAGAGGACTTCGGTCACCAGGATACCGGCATTGCCGACGATCAGGCGGCCCGGCTCGGTGATGATCTTGCAGTTCAGGCCGCGCAACTGGTTCTTGACGATTGCCGCATAGGCATCCGGCAGTGGCGGCGGATTGTTGTCGTCCTTGTAGGGGATGCCGAGGCCGCCGCCGATATCGACGTGATCGATGGTGTGGCCGTCGGCGCGCAGCGTCGCGACAAGATCATGCAGCAGCCTGAAGGCGTCGTCGAACGGCTGCAATTCGGTGATCTGGCTGCCGATATGCATGTCGATGCCGGTGACCTCGATGCCCGGCAGCCTGGCGGCATGGGCATAGATCGCGCGGGCGCGCTCCCAGGAGATGCCGAACTTGTTTTCCTTCTTGCCGGTCGAGATCTTGGAATGCGTCTTGGCGTCGACGTCAGGGTTGATGCGGAAGGAGACCGGGGCTTTCTTGCCCGCGCTGACGGCGCGCTGATTGAGGATTTCGAGTTCAGGCTCGGATTCGACGTTGAAGCAGTAGATGCCGGCCTCAAGCGCAAAATCCATCTCGGACGGCGTCTTGCCGACCCCTGAAAACATGATGCGGTTTGCCGGAATGTCGGCGGCAAGCGCGCGGCGCAGCTCGCCTTCCGAGACGACGTCGATACCGGCGCCGAGGCGGCCCAGCGTCTTCAGCACCGCCTGGTTCGAATTTGCCTTCATCGCATAACAGACCATGGAATCCATGTCGGCGAAGGCTTCCGAAAAGACGCGGTAATGGCGCTCCAGCGTTGCGGTGGAATAGACATAAAAGGGCGTGCCGACCGCCTTGGCGATCTCGGGAACGGGAACGTTCTCGGCGTGAAGGATGCCGTCGCGGTATTCGAAGTGGTTCACGGGCTTATGCCTTAAAGAAGGGGGTCGAGAAGGAAAGGCTTATCAACGGTTCCCGGCTGTTTCGTCGGCTTGGAAACGTCACCTTCCTTGGTGGCCGCAGCGCTCGGCGGATCGAGGTCGCCCTTGCGCCCGCATCCGGCAACGGCAAGGCCGATGACGGCGAGAACGGCCGTCAGGCGGACGAGGTGCGGCAAGCTCTTCTGCATGGATTTCCTCTTCTGCGGCATCTGCTGGCATCATTCAGCTCAAGTGACGGACATCTTCATATCGAAGTTTATCCGCCTTGTGCACCCTGATTGTTGGACGGTCTTTCCGCGTCCTGAAGGAAGGGCGCGGCGGCTTTTCGCCCCGCCCCGTACTCATCAGTTGCGGGCGCGCCAGAAGGCGATCTGCTTGCGCACTTCGGCGGGCGCCGTGCCGCCGAAGCTCTTGCGGCTGGCGACCGAGGCCTCGACGGTCAAGACGTCGTAGACCTTGTCGGTGATCGCGGAATGGATCGCCTGCAGGTCGGAGAGCGGCAGCTCGGCAAGGTCGCAGCCCTTGCTTTCGGCAAGCGCCACGGCGCGGCCGGTCACGTGATGGGCATCACGGAAAGGGAGGCCTGCTTCGCGCACCAGCCAGTCGGCAAGATCGGTCGCCGTCGAAAAGCCGGAGCCGGCCGCCGCCTTCATGCGCGCGGTGTTGACGGTCATGTCGCGCACCATGCCGGTCATGGCGGCGATTGCCAGTTCCAGGCTTTCGGCCGCGTCGAAGACCTGTTCCTTGTCTTCCTGCATGTCCTTGGAATAGGCGAGCGGCAGCCCCTTCATGATCGTCAGCAGCGCCACCAGCGAGCCGTTGATGCGGCCGGTCTTGGCGCGCACCAGTTCGGCGGCATCTGGGTTCTTCTTCTGCGGCATGATCGAGGAGCCTGTGGAGAAGGCGTCGGAGAGACGGACGAAACCGAATTGCGGGGTCGACCAGATGACGATCTCTTCCGCCAGGCGCGACAGGTGCATGCCTGTTATCGCTGCGATCGACAGGAATTCGATGGCGAAGTCGCGGTCGGAGACCGTATCGATGGAGTTGCGGGTCGGCTCGCGGAAACCCAGCGCCTTGGCGGTCATATGGCGGTCGATCGGATAGCCGGTGCCGGCAAGGGCGGCAGCGCCGATCGGGCTTTCGTCCAGATGCTCGATGGCGTGGCGCACGCGCGAGCGGTCGCGGCCGAACATTTCGACATAGGCCATGCAATGATGGCCGAAGGTGACGGGCTGGGCGGTCTGCAGATGGGTGAAGCCCGGCATGACGCTTTCGGCATGTTCCTCGGCGCGATCGAGGAAGGCGGCGATCAGGCCGGTCAGCATTCGCTCGGTCTTCTCAAGCTCTTCCTTCACCCAGAGACGGAAGTCGAGCGCCACCTGATCGTTGCGCGAGCGGGCGGTGTGCAGCCGGCCGGCTGCCGGTCCGATCAGCGTCGCCAGGCGCGCTTCGATATTCATGTGGATGTCTTCGAGCCGGCGCGAGAATTCGAAATTGCCGCTTTCGATTTCTGACAGGATCGTGTTTAGCCCGTGAACGATCTTGTCCTTATCGTCTGATGAAATGATCGCCTGATGGGCAAGCATGGTCGCGTGGGCGATCGAACCGCGGATGTCCTGGGCGAATAGCTTCTTGTCGAAACCGATCGAGGCATTTATCTCCTCCATGATCGCGTCCGGGCCGGAGGCGAAGCGCCCACCCCACATCTGGTTGGAGGATTTGGTGTCCGTGTTGTTCTCGGCCATGGAAGATGCCCGTCCTGGAGAATGAAATGACGACGAAAAAACCCTTCGGCCTGCCGTCCGGAAAATTGATCGCAATCGCCGCCGTCGCAGGTGTCGTTGCAGGTGCGGCAGCGGTATACGTGAAGGAGACGGGGATTGGCAATGGGATCGGCAGCAGCGCTTCGGCCGAATGCTCGCTGGCGAAGGAGCGTGCTGCCAATCTGGCGCCGCTGATGAAGGGGCAGGTGGCCGCCATGGTTGCCGCCGCCGAGCCGCGCAAACTCACCGCGGTTTCCTTCAACGGCCCGGATGGCAAGCCACTGACGCTCGACCATTTCGCCGGCAAGACCGTGCTTCTCAATCTCTGGGCCACCTGGTGCGTACCCTGCCGCGAGGAAATGCCGGCGCTGAACGCACTCGAAAAGGCGATGGGCAGCGACAGGTTCCAAGTCGTGCCGGTGAATATCGACACCGGCGACGACGAGAAGCCGAAGACCTTCCTGACTGAAACCGGCGTCGATGCGCTGCAGCTTTACCGCGACAATACGATCGGCGTCTTCAACAGTCTGAAGAAGGAAGGCCTTGCCTTCGGCCTGCCGGTGACGCTGCTGCTCGACGACAAGGGCTGCCTGATCTCCGCCATGAACGGCCCTGCCGCCTGGGATAGCGAAGACGCCAAGGCGCTGATCAAGGGTGCGATCGGGTCGTAACGACGTTGATCAGGAGTCCCCATCTCCTCTCATGAGGAAGACGCCGGCGATTCCGATCAGAACGCAGCACTGCAGCAGGAACATGGGTGTTTCGGTCGACATGGCGTTTCCTCCCGTTCCCGGCAAGGAAAGCATTTCGCGGGCGCTCGGTCTATTCGCCCGTTCTGATGATGTCTAGTTACCGCGTCGGGACAGGCACGTCGCCGCGATAGTCGTAGAAGCCCCGGCCGGATTTGCGTCCGAGCCAGCCGGCTTCGACATATTTCACCAGCAGCGGGCAGGGGCGATATTTCGAGTCCGCCAGACCGTCGTGCAGCACCTGCATAATCGAGAGGCAAGTGTCGAGGCCGATGAAATCGGCAAGCTGCAGCGGCCCCATCGGATGGTTGGCGCCGAGCTTCATCGCCGTGTCGATGGCATCGACCGTGCCGACGCCTTCATAGAGCGTGTAGATCGCCTCGTTGATCATCGGCAGCAGGATGCGGTTGACGATGAAGGCCGGGAAATCCTCAGCGACAGTGATGGTCTTTTCCAGCGTGCCGACGAATTCCTTGGCGGCGGAGAAAGTCTTCTCATCGGTCGCAATGCCGCGCACCAGTTCGACCAGCTTCATGACCGGCACCGGGTTCATGAAATGTATGCCCATGAAGCGTTCGGGGCGGTCGGTGGCGGCAGCAAGCCGGGTGATGGACAGGGAAGAGGTGTTGGTGGCAAGCAGCGCTTCCGGTTTCAGGACCGGACAAACCTGCGTGTAGATCTTGCGCTTGACCGTTTCATCCTCGGTCGCCGCCTCTATGACGAGATCGGAGGGGGCGAGATCGTTGACATCGGAGGAGCCTGATATGAGCGACAAGGTCGTCTTGCGCTCCTCTTCGGTCATCTTGCCGTTCGTCACCAGGCGGGCGAGGTTGCCATTGATGGTGGCAAGGCCGGATTCGATGCGGTCCTGGGAGAGATCGTAGATGTGAACCCTGTAACCTGCGGCGGCCGAAACATGCGCGATGCCGCAGCCCATCTGGCCGGCACCGATAATCCCAATATTCTTCAACACCGCATTCATCTCCAAACCCCCACACGGCATTCGCCCCCGCGCTGCCGCATTTTCTAGCAATACTGCCGGACGAATGATCGCCCGGCAGCAGTAGTAGACCGATAAAAGATAATTTTCCAGTCATTCGCAAGTGCGAAAGAAAAGCATTTGGCGCGCTTAGAGCGCCTTTTGCAATTCCGGCAGGGCTTCGAACAGATCGGCGACTAGGCCGTAGTCGGCGACCTGGAAGATCGGCGCCTCCTCGTCCTTGTTGATGGCGACGATCACTTTCGAATCCTTCATGCCGGCCAGATGCTGGATAGCGCCGGATATGCCGGCGGCGATATAGAGCTGCGGCGCCACCACCTTGCCGGTCTGGCCGACCTGCCAGTCGTTCGGCGCATAACCGGCATCGACGGCGGCACGGCTGGCACCGACGGCAGCTCCGAGCTTGTCGGCAAGCGGCAGGATGACTTCCCGGAATTTTTCCGCAGAACCCAGCGCCCGGCCGCCGGAGAGGATGATCTTCGCAGACGTCAGTTCCGGACGGTCGGAGGCCGACAGGGCGTCCTTGACGAAGGTCGACAGTCCCGGATCGGAAACCGCCGCGATCGCCTCGACGGTGGCTGAGCCACCCTCCGGTGCAGAGGCGAAGGAGGCGGTGCGCACGGTAATTACCTTCTTGGCATCGCTGGCCTGCACCGTCTGGATGGCATTGCCGGCATAGATCGGCCGCTTGAAGGTGTCCGATGAGATCACCTCGATGATCTCCGAGACCTGGGCGACGTCGAGAAGAGCGGCCACCCGCGGCAGCACGTTCTTGCCGACCGAGGTGGCGGCCGACAGGATCGTGTCGTAGCTGCTTGCCAGCGAGACGATCAGTTCGGCCAGCGGCTCGGCCAGATTGTTGGCGAGTGCATCGCTTTCGGCCAGCAGCACCTTGGCGACGCCCGAAAGTTTGGCTGCCTGTTCGGCAGCAGGCTTGGCAGCCTTGCCGGCGACGAGAATGTGCACGTCGGAGCCGATCTGGCTTGCCGCCGTCAGCGCCTTGGCGGTCTGGTCGGAAAGGCTTTGATTGTCGTGGTCGGCGAGAAGAAGAATGGTCATGATATTTTGCTCCTGTTCTCAGCTGATTACAGCACGCCGGCTTCGTTCTTCAGCTTGTCGACCAACTCGGCGACCGACTTGACCTTGACGCCGGCCTTGCGGCCGGACGGCTCCTCGGTCTTCAACACCTTCAGCCGCGGTGTGGTGTCGACGCCGAAATCGGCAGGCGCCTTCTTGTCGAGCGGCTTCTTCTTCGCCTTCATGATGTTCGGCAGCGAGGCATAACGCGGTTCGTTCAGCCTGAGGTCGGAGGTGATCACCGCCGGCAGCTTGATCTCGATCGTCTGCAGGCCGCCGTCGACCTCGCGGGTCACCTGCGCCTTGCCATCACCGATCTCGATCTTCGAGGCGAAGGTTGCCTGGGCCGAGCCCAGCAGGGCTGCCAGCATCTGGCCGGTCTGGTTCGAATCGTCGTCGATCGCCTGCTTGCCGACGATGATCAGGCCCGGCTGCTCGGCCTCGGCCACACCTTTCAGGATCTTGGCGACGGCGAGCGGCTCGACCGCATCATCGGTCTCGACCAGGATCGCCCGGTCGGCGCCCATGGCAAGGGCGGTGCGCAGCGTCTCCTCGGCCTTGGCCGGGCCGATCGACACCACCACCACTTCCTCGGCCTTGCCGGCTTCCTTCAGCCGCAGCGCCTCTTCCACCGAGATCTCGTCGAACGGGTTCATCGACATCTTCACATTGGCAAGCTCGACACCCGTGCCATCCGGCTTCACCCGGATCTTCACGTTGTAGTCGACAACCCGTTTGACTGGGACGAGAATCTTCATGGGGTCCTTCCTTCAGGGAAAACTGGCTTCAGAGACTTTTCTAAGAAAATGCGCGCTCAGGCGCTGCTCCGATGGTCGAATGGCGACATGGATACGCGTTTTTCCTCCAAATTCAACGCTTCCATGACGCCGATAGGCAATTTGCCTAGGCAATATATGACGTTTACGTTCACATCAATATCGCCAGATCAGCGCCGACCCCAGGGAAGGCGCTGTGTCGTCCGCCCGTTCGTGCCGGCCGCAATGGCCGGACCGGCGCCGGGGCCGTTTCTCACCGCGCGGGGCGTGACGATCTCCCGGTCGAAGAGCGGCACGCCGGGCCGGCGCAACACCAGGATCAGAAAAGCCCCGGCAAGGATGCCGCCGACATGCGCGCCCCAGGAAACATCGCCGTCGGGTGTGATCGCCAGCATGAAGAACTGTTGGCCGATCCATAAAAGCAGCGGCACGAAGGCCGGCAGCGGCAGCGGTATACGGAAGAAGACCAGCACCCAGACCCTGACGCGCGGATGCAGCATGACATAGGCAGCAACCACGCCGGAGACTGCCCCCGATGCGCCGACCAGCGGCGCTTGCGACGTCATGCTTAGCAGGCCGTGGCAGAGCGCGCCGGCGGCTGCGCAGAGGAGGTAGAACATCAGGAAGCGCAGATGTCCCATCGCATCCTCGACATTGTCGCCGAAGACCCAGAGGAAGATCATGTTGCCGGCGAGATGCCAGAAGCCGGCGTGGACGAAGGCATAGGTGAGGTAAGTCAGCGGTTCCGGGACGATTTCGAGCCCCTGCGCCAGCACCGCGTCGCCAAAGACGATCGCCGGGATGTAGCCGAGCCCGACGGTCGTCGCCTGGGCTGCCTGCTCGCTCTCCAGGCTGGTCAAGAGCCAGATTGCGACATTCAGTGCGATCAGCGAGAGCGTCACCCACTGGACCTTGATATGTTTCAGCGTGTTGGCGTCGTGAAGTGGTATGAACATTAAGGCCCCCCGGCGATCGTCGTCGCGGCAAGCCTATCTGTTTTTTCCGGGAACCCAAAGCACATCCGCTTGGCCCCGGTCATTTGCATGACGTGCCGCGACGAAGAGGAAATCCGAGAGCCGGTTGACGTATTTCCTTGCCGGCTCGCTGACGATTTCGCCGTCGGTGCGGGCAAGCGCCACCATCAAACGTTCGGCGCGCCGCGCAATCGTGCGGGCAAGATGCAGATGTGCGGCGGCGGGGCTGCCGCCCGGCAGGATGAAGGATTTCAGCGGCTCGAGACCGGCGTTCAGCTGATCGATATCGCGCTCGACGCGATCGACCTGAGTCTCGACGATCCGCAGCGGTTCGTAGGCCGGCGTCTCACCGGTGTCCGGCGTGGCGAGATCGGCGCCGAGATCGAAGAGGTCGTTCTGGATCGACATCAGCATGGCGTCAAGTTCGGGCAGGGCTGATGTGTGCAGCCGCGCCAGACCGATCGCGGAATTGGCCTCGTCGATCGTCCCGTAGGCTTCCACGCGCAAATCGTCTTTTGGCCGGCGCGGGCCGGAAACCAGCCCGGTCGTGCCGTCGTCGCCGGTTTTGGTGTAGATCTTGTTGAGTTTCACCATGCCGCACCGCCTGTCGAGGGGAGGGCGTTTGCGCCGTGTGAGATTGTCGACAGCAGCCCCTCATCCGCCTGCCGGCACCGACCGGGGTCGAGCCACCTGTCTCGACCCGTCCTTCGGACTCCCGCTTGCGGGGCGAAGGGACATGCCGCGGCCTCGCCGTTCCCACCTCGCTCTCGCAGGGCACGTCCCCTCTCCCCGTTTTTTACGGGGAGAGGGTTAGGGTGAGGGGCAGCTACCAGCGCCAACCGGACAGCAATGGGCTTGACCCGAGCATCCACACCGCATCCACCAGCGGCATCGGGCATGGATCCTCGGGTCAAGCCCGAGGATGACGGAGAGCGGGGTTGGCCTTCTCGCCAAACTCTCCCCGGCATACTGACGCACACCGCGTCGGGGTGCTTCCTCAAGCCGGCACTCACCTCTCCGCGGTCATTCCTGTCTGCACCCATCATCGAAATCCCCGCTGCATTAGTCACCTCAGCTCGGCCGGCCGCCGCCGGTGATCCAGAGCGTGATCATAATCAGGACGACGGCGATTGCCTGCAGCAGGACACGAAGCTGCATCAGCTTGTTGGAACGGTTGGCGTCGCCGCCCTTCATCATGTTGAAGAGGCCGCGGATCAGGACGAGGGCGACGGCGCCCATGACGATGATCGCAAGGATATAGGTGACGGTGGACATGGCATTCAGCTTTCTCAGTCCGTCCAGCGCATCAGGCGGTAGAAGAGGTCTGCCGGAAGCAGCCGCTTCAGGAACATGCCCTGTTTAGCCGGAGTCGTTACAGGATAATGTGGCCTCGGATTTTTCGAGTTCAATGCGCGCTTCAATACGGAATAGACCGCTTCCGGGCCAAGCTTGTGGCGGTTGACCGGCCCCGATCCGTCAAGCCTTGCCAGTTGTCTGATATAGTCGGCCGCGTGCGGCGAATTCCGGACGTCGATATGCTCCTTGATCTTTGCGAGCGCGTTGGCGGTGAAACGCGTGGCGATCGGCCCCGGTTCGATCAGGCTCACATGGATGCCGCTGCCCTGCAGCTCCATGCGCAAAGTGATGCTGAGGCCTTCGAGCGCAAATTTGGAAGCGGTATAGGCGCCGCGGTAGCGATAGGGCACGACGCCGAGGATCGACGAGCATTGCACGATCCGTCCCTCTCCGTGTCTGCGCATCGCCGGAATGATTTGCCGCGTCAGTTCGTGCCAGCCGAAGAAATTCGCCTCGAACTGGGCGCGCAGCGATGATGTCGAAAGATCCTCGACGGCGCCCGGCTGGCCGTAGGCGCCATTGTTGAAGAGCGCGTCGATGCGGCCGCCGCTGCGTTCGAGAACCGCGCCGACCAGGTCGGAAATCGTCTCGGGCCTGGCATAGTCCATCAGGAAGGCTTCGATGCCGTCTGCCTCCAAGGCCGCCAAATCGTCCGGCTTGCGCACCGTCGCGAAGACGCGCCAGCCATCGGCTTTCAGCGCCCGCGCGCAATGAGCGCCGATACCGGACGAACATCCGGTCACGACGATGGTGCGCTCTCCCGCCATGGAATGATTCCTGTACAAAATGGGACTCGTTTCCCATATTCGGCCAGAGGATACAATCTGGAAAGCCGGAGACGGAATGCCGAAGGTGCTGCGCACGATCTACGACGTGGTCTATGACGCGATCTGTCACATGATCGAGGATGACGGCTTTGCCATGGCGAGCCACGTGGCGCTGTCGAGCCTGCTTGCGGTTTTCCCCTTCCTGATCTTCGGCACGGCGCTTGCAAGCTTTCTCGGCGCCGACCAGTTCTCCTCGACCGCCATCCATCTGATCTTCGACACCTGGCCCGAGGCGATCGCCAAGCCGCTCGCCGACCAGGTGCTGCAGGTGCTGACCATTCCGCGCGGCGGGCTGCTGACGATCTCGGTGCTGGCGGCCGCCTATTTCGCTTCGAACGGTGTCGAGGCGCTGCGCATTTCGCTCAATCGCGCCTATCGGGTGCAGGAAACGCGGGCCTGGTATTTCACCCGTCTCGCCAGCCTCGGCTACGTGTTGATCGCGGTCATCATCTTCACGGCGATCAGCATTCTGCTCGTCGCCCTGCCGCTGGCGCTCGATTATTCCAGGAAATGGTTCCCGCTGTTTGCCGATACGCTCGACATCGTCTTCAGCTGGCGCATCTATGGCACGCTGGTGGTTCTGACCGTCGGACTGCTGGTCATGCATCTCTGGCTGCCGGCCGGCAAGCGGCGGGTCTTCGACGTCATCCCCGGGGTGCTGCTGACGCTGCTTCTCTGGCTCGCCGGCGCGCTGATCTTTGCCTATTACCTGGCGACCTTTGCCAATTACACGGCAACCTATGCCGGTCTCGCCTCCGTCATGATCGTGCTGATCTTCCTTTATATGGTCGGCGTCATCTTCATCATCGGGGCGGAGATCAATGCGGCGCTGATCAAATTCCGCGTCTTCCGGATGTTCTCGCATACGCTTTCGATCGTCGGCAGAGAGCGTGTCGAAAGGCCGTCAGAGCCCGACAAGGCAGCGAATATCGGCCCCTGACAGGCCGCGGGCACGCAATTCGGCAAGCCCACTGTCCCCTTCGCTTTTCGAAAGCTTGCGGCCCTGCGCATCCAGGACGAGGCGATGATGGTGATAGAGCGGCTGCGGCAGGTCGAGCAGCACCTGCAGCAGCCGGTGCACCGATGTCGCCGGGAAGAGGTCGAAGCCGCGCACCACATGGCTGACACCCTGCAGCGCATCGTCGACGACCACCGACAGATGATAGCTCGACGGGGCGTCCGAGCGCGACAGGATGACATCGCCCCAGGCTTCAGGCTCGGCGGCGATCTCGCCTGATCTGCCGTCGCCGGTTTCCGTCCAGAACAGCAGCTCGCCGGTCAGCGCGAGCGCCTTGCGCATATCGAGCCGCCAGGCATGTTTCCTGCCCGAGGCCAGCATGTCCCGCCATTCGTCTTCCGGGCGCTCGCGATCGTTGGCGGGATAATGCGGCGTGCCGTCGGGATCGCGCGGCCAGGTTTCACCAGCCGCCTCATAGGCGGCGACGCGCGCCTTCACCTCACCGCGCGTCAGGAAGGCCGGATAGACCAGGCCGCGCTCGATCAGCGCATGCAGCGCCGCCTGATATTCGGCGAAATGTTCCGACTGGCGCCGCACCGGACTTTCCCAGCCAATTCCCAGCCAGTCGAGATCCCTGAGGATGCCGGCCTCGAACTCGGGCGTGCAGCGCGCCTGGTCGATGTCCTCGATCCGCAGCAGCAGGCGGCCATGCCAGGCCTCCGCCATGTCGCGGTTCAAGAGGGCCGAGAGGGCATGGCCGAGATGCAACTGTCCGTTCGGGCTCGGCGCAAAACGAAATACAGGTTTTTGACGCTCACTCGTGATCATGCTTTCTTCTGCCACGGATTTCAGTTTCGAACCACTGGGAGGAAATGTGCAGATCATCCGCAACGACGACGACGTCAGGTGGGGGCTGGAAGCGCTGCTTGGCCTCGATCCGCGTCTTGCGCCGATCGCAGCGGATATCGGGCCGCTTCCGTTGCGGCTGCGCGAACCCGGTTTTGCCGGCCTTGCCCATATCATCGTCTCGCAGATGGTATCGCGCGCTAGCGCCGAGGCGATCTGGCGGCGGATGCTGCCGGCGGACGGGTTGCTGACCGCCGAAGGCTACACGCTGCTTCATTCCGAGGCATGGCGGGAATTCGGGTTGTCGCGCGCCAAGGCCGAGACGCTGTCGCGGATCGCTGAAGCCGTTGCCTCCGGCCGCCTCGATCTTTCCGGGCTCTGCCTGAAGCCGCCTGATGAAGCGCTTGGTGAACTCACGGCGCTCAAGGGCGTCGGTCCGTGGACGGCGGAGGTCTATTTGATGTTCTGTGGCGGCCATGCCGACGTCTTTCCGGCCGGCGATGTGGCGCTGCAGAATGCCGTCGGTGCGGCATTCGGTCTCGCGGCGCGGCCGCAGGCGAAGGCGCTTGCCGAGCTTTCGGAAGCCTGGTCGCCGTGGCGCTCCGTGGCGGCCCGGCTTTTCTGGGCCTATTACGCCGCGAAAACGCGCCGCGACCTGGTGCCGACCGGCTGATCGGCAACACTCTTCAAATTGCCTTTATCCTCTGAATTTATTGGACTTCACAATCCTGTAACAACCGGCCTAATATACAGGTGCAGATGCCGAATCGATCAGGAGAGTCCCTTGACGATTGCAGTCTCCCCCCAGGCCCTGCCAGCGCTCGTTCTGAACGCTGACTACCGGCCGCTGAGTTATTACCCCTTGTCGCTGTGGTCCTGGCAGGACGCGATCAAGGCGGTATTTCTCGACCGTGTGAACATCATCGCAGAATATGAGCATTCGGTGTCCTCACCGAGTTTCTCGATGCGGCTTCCGAGTGTCGTGTGCCTGAAGACTTACGTTCAGCCATCCCGCAATCCTGCTTTCACCCGGTTCAACGTCTTCCTGCGTGACCGGTTCGAATGCCAGTATTGTGGCGCCCATGACGACCTGACCTTCGACCATGTCATCCCGCGCGCCCATGGCGGCGAGACGACCTGGGAGAATGTCGTGGCAGCCTGTTCGCCCTGCAATCTGCGCAAGGGCAGCAAGCTTCCCAAGCAGGCAGGCATGTTCCCGTCGCAGAAGCCCTATCAGCCGACGGTGCAGGATCTGCACAATAACGGCCGGCTGTTCCCGCCGAACTATCTTCATGATAGCTGGCTCGATTATCTCTACTGGGATACCGAACTGCAGCCTTGATCGGATTGCTTACGCAGCCTTGCGGACGCCGACAAAGGCGAAGGCTGCGAGCAGGATCCCCGCAATCACGTTCCAGCCCGCAAAAGACAGGCCGAGGACCCTGAGCGCCGCATCGGTGCAGGATGGGCCTTTGATCGTATTGAGTTCGCCGAGCAGATCGCCGGCATTGGTCGTCATGCTGCTTGCCGTCGTCGAGCAGGTGGCCGGCCCCGGCCAGAAATGCCATTCGACGCCGGCGTGGTAGACGCCCATGCCAGCCGTGACCAGCATCAGCATGCCGGCCGCGAGGATGAGCGCGCGGGTGATCCAATTCGGCAGGCCGACGAGTTCGGAGATGGCGGCGAGAATGGCGATCGGGATGGCGTAATAATAAGGTTGGCGCTGCAGCAGGCAGAGCGCACAGGGAATATAGCCGCCGATATATTGGAACCCGAGCGCCGTGCCGACAACGGCCGCCATGCCGATCGCGAGCAACAGGGAATAGGTAAAGCCGGCGCGGGCGAGCGGAGAAGAAGTGGCAGTCATGGCGGAACTCCGCAAGTTGGGCCTAATGAGCGAAAGAGCGGTAGCCGACGTATAGCACGATCACGGCACCGGCACCGATGCCGACGATCTGGCCGAGGCGTTTCTCGATGAAATCCCGGATCGGCTCTCCGTAGCGGCGCAGCAGCCAAGCAAGGAAGAGGAAACGCGCGCCGCGCGCAACGATCGCCGAAACAATGAAAAGACCCAGATTGACGTGGATGACGCCGGACAGGATCGTGACGATTTTGATCGGCGGCAGATGTGCGAGACCTGAGGTGACGAGCAGCAGCAGGATCGTCTCGTAGGTGACATAGGCCTTCATCTGCTCGAAGGCTTCGAGCTTGCCATAGAATTCGAGAACCGGCCGCGCCACCGTCTCATAGGCGTAATAGCCGAGCGCCCAGCCGGCGATGCCGCCGAGCACGGAGGCGACGGTGGCAATCAGGGCATAACGATAGGTGCGTTCCGGCTTGGCCAGCGCCATCGGCAGGAAGAGCACATCAGCGGGGACGAGAAAGACGGAGCTTTCGACGAAGGCGATGACGGCGAGCCAGACTTCGGCCGATTTGCGCGAGGCCAAAGACATGGTCCAGTCGTAAAGTCTGCGGAGCATTCCGTTTCCTTCCTGTTGCAGTGCAAAAAGCTTTAGGGGCCATGCGCGGCGCTGTAAATGCTCGCCCGTGTCCTTCGTGCCACCGCCATCCAAAAATTTTCGTGATGCGGGGCGTCGACGGCTCTCCCTAGATTTCACGGGATTGCGAATCGGCCATTCTGCGGCAAGCTGTTTCTAGGTCGACGTGCAGGGTGGCAAAAGAATGTTCAAAGTGATCGAAGGCGGCCTTGGGCGGGCCGTGGAAATGAATGTCCAGGCCGAAGAGCGCGGCAGGCCGAGCCGGGAGGATGTACGCCGGGAGGCGGCGCGGCGGCTCAGCGAAAGCGGCTATCACCTGTCGCGCATCCGCGAGTTTGCGACCGGCATGCCGATGCTGGCGGCTCTCAAACACCTGTCGCTGCAGATCGATTTCGCAGCGGAAGCCTTGTCGCGGCTCGACCCGATCCCCGAGGATTTCCGCTCCGATGGTTATTGGCCGGCGCGCTGAGACGTTCATAGACAGCGTGTTTGCAGCTGGGGATTTCATCCCACCGCGGTTTGCGTTTCACGACAGGTCCATCGACTTTTCCCACTGCTGCCGCAGGACGTTCATCTCCGTGCGCTTCTGGGCCATCTCGCTGACGGCGGCGCGCAGATTGGGATGACGCGCCATGAACATGTTGAAGTCGCGTCGCTCTAGCACCTCGAACTGGCAGAAGTCGACGGCGATGACGTCGGCGGTGCGCCGTCCGCCGGTGAGAAGCGCCATTTCGCCAAAGAAGGCGCCCGGTTCCAGGCGAATCGCGCCGCTGGCAAGCCGGACTTCCACCGCCCCTGAAGAGATGAAATACATGCCGTCGCCACGGTCGCCGCGGCGGATGACACGTTCGCCGGGTGGAGCGGACTTTGCCTTGAAGAGCAGCAGCAGCTCCTCCTGCGCGTCCTCGTCGACCTCGGAGAACAATGGGAAAGTCTCGATCAGCTGCTGCATCTTCAGCTGATGCTGGCGTTCGCGCTCCTCGCCGAGCGCCCTGATCTTTTCCAGTTCCTTGCCGAGCGCCTTCTGCCTCTTTCGGCCGTAGTTTTCCCAAAGGGAGGGCCATGTCGAATGGGCATATTTCTTCAGTCCGTCGGTCGCCAGGATCACGATCGGGTTGAGCGTGATCGACAGGATTGCGGCGGCCAGGATCAGATCCTGGCCCTCATGCGGCAGAAGCCCGAGCGACACGCCGAGGCCGGCGAGGATGAAGGAGAATTCGCCGATCTGGGCAAGGCCGCCGGCCAATGTCAGCCCCAGGCCGATCGGATATCTGAGCAGGATGACGATCAGGAAGGTGATGATGCCCTTGCCGAGGATGACGAGCGCCAGCGCGCCGATCACGGCCAGCGGCTGGCGCACCAAGATCGAGGGGTCGAAGAGCATGCCGACGGAGACGAAGAACAGCACGGAGAAGGCATTCTGCAGCGGCAGCGAATCGGCGGCCGCCCTGTGGCTGAGCTGGGATTCGCTCATGACGACGCCGGCAAAAAATGCGCCGAGCGCAAAGGAAACGCCGAAGATTGCCGCCGAGCCGAAGGCGATGCCGAGCGCGATCGCCAGGACCGTCAGCGTGAACAGCTCACGCGAACCGGTGCGGGCGATCATCGTCAGCAGCCAGGGCACGATGCGAGGGCCGAGGAAGATCGCCATAGCGGCGAAGGCCGCCACCTTCAAGAGTGTGAGGCCGATCGTCAGCACCAGCGGCAGGTCGCCGAGGCCGTGGTTGGTCGTATCGGCGGCGTTGCCACCCAGAAGCTCCGCGAGCGCCGGCAGCAGCACCAGCGCCAGCACCATCACCAGATCCTCGACAATCAGCCAGCCGACGGCGACGCGTCCGCTTGGCGCGTTGACGAGATTGCGCTCCTCCAGCGCCTTCAAGAGAACGACGGTGCTCGCCACGGACAGGCTGAGGCCCAAGACGATGCCGGCGCCGAGGCTCCAGCCCCAGAGTCGGCAAAGGCCGACGCCGAGCAGGGTGGCGAGAATGATCCGCCCGATCGCGCCCGGCACGGCGATGCCGCGCACGGCGAGCAGGTCGGAGGCGGAAAAATGCAGGCCGACGCCGAACATCAGAAGGATGACGCCCATTTCGGCGAGCTGGCCGGCAAGGGCGGTGTCGGCGACGAAGCCCGGGGTGAACGGCCCCATCAGGATGCCGGCCATCAGGTAGCCGACGAGCGGCGGCAGCCGGAGCCGATCGGCGCCGTAGCCCAGGATCGCGGCGAAAACAAAACTGACGGCAACCGTCGCAATGAGTCCTACTTCCTGATGCACGTCCGCCCTCTCTTGTGTAGCGGCGGCCACTTTGGACGAAGCGCAGGCAAAATTAAACAGGTGATTTGAGTTGCGATGCCTTCGTTCTCAGTCCTGGGCGGCCAGCCGCAGGCATCGTCTATCGTCGTCCGTGGCACGATCGGACGGTTACCGATATCGGAACCAGTTGCGTCCTACCTCGTTGCCCCTTCATCAAGAAAGGAGAAACGACATGCGGAAGATCATCCTCAACTGTACTGTGGCGGCCCTTGCCGCCTGCTCGTTTGCAGCGCCTGTTCTCGCCGACAGCGTCTATGTCAGGGAGCGTTCCTATGATGACGGTTATCGTCATGAGCGAGTAAGGCCCGGCATCACCATCAGCGAGCGTGGCGTCACTTTCGGTGCGGTGCGCGAACGTGAGCACCGCCGCTATCGCGATAACGGCTGCGAAACCAGGAGCGTCACCCGCCAGACCGACGAAGGCGAGGTCACCAAGACGGTGAGACGCTGCAATTAACTGGAATATGCGACAAGGACGAAGCCCGGTTCCACAAGCCGGGTTTTCGCCTTTCGCGGCAGGACGATCTGAATGGGTGGTGGAAGTGGTCCGTCGGTGTTATGAGCACGCCTTTGGTATATGCGCGCTCCCGGCGCAAACACCTCCCGCACAGGATTATCACTATGATTGAGCTTACACCGTCCCAGATTGCCGCCCTCAAACTCGCCAGGGATGGAGACCTTTATCCCCAGCCGGCCAATAAATGGACGCACCAGAACGCGACAGTGACTTACGCAAAAACCGACCGTTGGAAAGAGCGGCCGCAGAAAATTAAATCAGTTACTGCCAAGACGCTGGGCGAGTTGAAGGAGCCGGGTTTCCTTGAGCGGCGGCACCTGGATGACGACGTTTCAAAAGACGTCTACGGCATCACCATGGCCGGCAAGATGTGGCTGCTGAAGAATAAGTAGTTTCACCTGCACGCGAAGATAATGTGCAGCTAACCGGAGCATTACCGGACCAGTCCGCTTTCGCTTAGCTGCTCTTCGGCCTGCCGCGCCAAAGCTCGCAGAGCGAAGGCTGGTGCCCCATGCCGGGGTCGAACCAGCACTTCTTTCGAAACTCGATTTTGAGTCGAGCGCGTCTACCAATTCCGCCAATGGGGCAACGGATACGGACCGGGCGGCTGTCTAACATGCGAGCGCCCGCGCGCGCAAGACGGTTGGGCGAAGTTATCGGACTGATCCGGTGGAGAACCCGGCCTCGTTTCGAGGCCGGATCCTGTTTGTGTCAGTGGGCGGCGGCGGGCGCGGGATTGCTCAGGCCGGACTTCTTCAGCGTGATTGCCAGGATCGAGGCCAACAGGCAGAAGGCGCCGGCGACGAAGAAGGCGGGCAGGTAGCTCGACAGCTCGGTGCGCGAGAGGCCGGCGCCATAGGCGGCGGTGGCGGCTCCCAGCTGATGGCCGGCAAAGACCCAGCCGAAGACGAGGCCGACCTTTTCGCGGCCGAAGCGATCGGCGGCGATCTTGACGGTCGGCGGCACGGTGGCGATCCAGTCGAGGCCGTAGAAGACGGCGAAGATGGAAAGGCCGTAGAAGCTGAAATCGCTGAAGGGCAGGTAGAGTAGCGACAGGCCGCGCAGACCGTAATACCAGAACAGCAGCCAGCGATTGTCGAAGCGGTCGGACAGCCAGCCGGAGCCGATGGTGCCGAAGAAATCGAAGATGCCCATGACCGCCAGCACGCTGGCGGCCGCCACCGGAACGATGCCGAAATCGCCGCACAGGGTGACGAAATGGGTCTGGATGAGACCGTTGGTGCTGAGCCCGCAAATGAAGAAGGTGGCAAAGAGGATCCAGAAGGTCGAGGTCTTCGAGATTTCCTTAAGCACGGTGATCGGCGTCATCAACGCGACGCCGAGCGAGGTGCTTGCCGGCGGCGGCGTGACCTGCGTTTCGCCGAGAGCCGGCAGGTTGAGGTCGGCCGGGCGGTCGCGCATGAAAGCCAGCACGGCAAGGGCCGCGACCATGATCATGGCGCAGACGAAAAACACCGTCGAGCGCCAGCCATAACGTTCCGTCAACTCCGCCATCAGCGGCAAAAAGACGAGCTGGCCGGTGGCCGAGCTTGCCGAAAGCATGCCGACGACCAGGCCTCGGTGCTTGGTAAACCAGCGTGAGGAGACCGTCGCGGCGAGCACCATGGCCGTCAGGCCGGTGCCGAAGCCGACGACGATGCCCCAGAGCAGCAGCAATTGCCACAGCGTCGTCATGAACAGCGAGCCGATGAAGCCGGCGCCGATCAGCGCCAGCGCGAAGACGATGACCTTGCGCACGCCGAAATAATTCATGAAGGCCGCGGCGAACGGTCCCATGAAGCCGAACAGGATCAGACGGATCGCCAGCGCCGAGGAAATCTGCGAGGTCTCCCAGCCGAACTCGTCCTGCAGCGGCTTGATGAGCACGCCGGGTGCGCCCATGGCGCCGGCGGTGACCAGCATGGTGAGGAAGGTGGCGGCAACGACGACCCAGCCGTAATGGATGTTGCGCCGGGCGAGGGTGGAGGCGAGGGCTGTGGAAACCATGGGCAAGATTCCGTTCGAATTCAGCTTCGGGAAGATACAGGCCGATTTACATGATGGCCATCATATTTCTTGCGTATTGATGATGGACGTCATATATTTTGTCAAGCGACTATTTCTGGAGACGACAATGCGGGTCAGCCGCGAAAAATTTGCCGAAAACCGCGAAAAGATCCTGAGCGTTGCCGGCGTGCTTTTCCGCGAAAACGGTTTCGATGGCGTCGGCGTCGCCGACATCATGAAGGCGGCGGGCCTGACCCATGGCGGCTTCTACGGTCATTTCGATTCGAAGGACGATCTGGCGCTGGAGGTCAGCCGCAAGCTGATCGACAGGGTGGAAACGCGCTGGAAGGAGCATATCGCCGAAGCGCCGGACCGGCCGCTGGCTGCACTTCTCGACCATTATATCCACTGGCGTACGGTCGACGATCCGGGCGGCAGCTGCGTCTTCGCAACGTTGATCCAGGAGGTGAGCCGCAGCCGCGGCGCTGTCCGCGCAGTCTTTAGCGACGGGCTATCCGTGCTGGTCGACACGCTCGCCGATATCGTTCCCGGCGAGACCGAAGAAGAACGCCGCGCCAATGCCGCGACGACGCTCTCCTCGATGATGGGCGCCGTCATTCTCGCCCGCGCGGTCGAGGACCGGGCGCTTGCCGAGCAGTTCCTGGTGACGATGCGCCGGCAGCTCGACCCCGGCAGCCGACCAGCGACTACTTGAAGCCGGCGATCGCGTGCGGGATGTAGGGTGCTTCCAGGGCCGCGATTTCCTCGGCGGCAAGCTTCACCGAGAGCGAGGCAACAGCGTCGGTCAGGTGGTTCGGCTTGGACGCGCCGATGATTGGGGCGGTCACCGCACTCTTCTGCAGGATCCAGGCGGTTGCCACCTGGGCGCGGGAGATGCCGCGGGCCTTGGCGATCTCGGCGACGGCCTCGACTATTCTGCGGTCGGCATCGATGGACTGGGTATAGAGCGTCTTGCCGAATTCGTCGGTTTCGCTGCGTGCGGTCGTCTCGTCCCAGTCGCGGGTCAGGCGGCCGCGGGCAAGCGGGCTCCAGGGGATGACGGCGATCTTCTGATCCTCGCAGAGCGGCAGCATTTCCCGCTCTTCCTCGCGGTAGAGCAGGTTGAGGTGATCCTGCATGCTGACGAATTCGGTCCAGCCGTTCAGCCTGGAGACGTAAAGCGCCTTGGCGAACTGCCAGGCATACATGGAGGAGGCGCCGATATAACGCGCTTTGCCCGATTTGACGACGTCGTGCAGCGCCTCCAGCGTTTCCTCGATCGGGGTCGTATAGTCGAAACGGTGAATCTGGTAGAGGTCGACATAGTCGGTGCCGAGGCGGCGCAGACTGTTTTCGATCTCGTCGAAGATCGCCTTGCGCGACAGGCCGGCGCCGTTGGGACCCGGCCGCATGCGGTTGAACACTTTGGTTGCCAGCACGATGTCCTCGCGCTTGGCGAAATCTTTTATGGCGCGGCCGACGATCTCTTCTGAAGAACCGTTGGAATAGGTATTGGCGGTGTCGAGGAAATTGATGCCGAGGTCGATCGCCTGCCTGATCATCGCTCGGCTTTCCTCTTCCCTGAGGCTCCAGGCATGATTGCCGCGGCCGGGATCGCCGAAGGTCATGCAGCCGAGGCAGATTTTCGACACTTCCAGACCGGTCTTTCCAAATTTCGCGTATTCCATGAAACGACTCCGTGATGAATTGGCGGACCCAATTCCGATGCCCCCAGGCGGCTTCCCAAGATCTAGTGCGGAAACCGGCAAAGTCGCAGGGCGCTTGGCGAAGAATCCGTTCTGCCATGCGCACAACAATGCGTGATGGGCTGTGAAGCCGCGCTTGTGATCGCCGCCCGGACCGGCCGCTTGCGCATTTACAGCACAAGGTGTTAGCTGGTGCAACATTCACCGGATTTCGCCTATGATACTGCCGCCCCATGATCGCTACGACGATCTCTATCGCGATTTCTCGTGGCGGGTTCCCGAAGTTTTCAATATCGGCCGCGCCGTCAGCGACGACTGGGCGGCCCGGGCGCCGGCGCGCGTCTGCCTCGAACATTTCAGCCCGGATGGCCGTCACCGCGCAATGACTTATCGCGCGCTCGCCGACCAGTCCTCGGCCTTCGCCAATGCGCTCGTTTCGCTTGGTATCAAACGCGGCGATCGCGTCGCGCTGCTCTTGCCACAATCCTTCGAGACGGTGATCGCGCATGTAGCGATCTACAAGACCGGCGCGATTGCGCTGCCGCTGGCGCTGCTCTTCGGCGTCGAGGCGCTGGAATACCGGCTGAAGGCGGCAGGCGTGGCGGCCGCTATCACCAATGGCTTCGGCCTCGAGCGCATCCGGCAGATCCGCGGTCGCCTGCCGATGCTGAAGCACGTGGTCAGCATCGACGGGGCGAGTGCCGATGCGGCTGCCTTTGGTGATCTGGTGAGTGGCCATTCCCCCGTCTTCGACGCCGCCAGGACCGGCCCGGACGATCCGGCGCTGATGATCTTCACTTCGGGAACGACCGGGCCGCCGAAGGGTGCGTTGCATGGCCACCGCGTCCTGCCCGGCCATATTCCCGGCATGCAGTTTGCCCATGAGGGGTTTCCACGAGCCGGCGACAAGGTCTGGACGCCGTCCGATTGGGCCTGGGCCGGCGGGCTGCTCAATGCGCTGCTGCCGAGCCTGCTGCTCGGCGTCCCTGTTGTCTCGTCGCCGGCGCAGAAATTCGATGCCGACATGGCCTACCGCATCATGGCGGAGATGAAGGTGCGGAATGCCTTCATTCCGCCGACGGCGTTGCGGCTGATGCGATCCGTTGCCGATCCGCTGTCCAAATACGATCTGGTGCTGCGCACCATCGGTTCGGCCGGGGAGGCGCTCGGCCGCGAGACCTATGAATGGGCGCGGCGCACGCTCGGCATCACCGTCAACGAATTCTACGGCCAGACGGAGTGCAATTTCGTGCTCGCTTCAAGTGGTGCCTATGGTGTCACCAAGGCAGGCGCCATCGGACGGGCGGTGCCCGGGCATCGCGTCGCGATCGTCAGCGAGGCGGGCGACGAATTGTCCGTGGGCGAACCGGGCCAGATCGCCATCGCCAGTCCCGACCCAGTGATGTTCCTCGGCTATTGGGACGATGCGGCGGCGACCGAGAAAAAATTCGCCAAAGGCTGGCTGCTCACCGGCGATATCGGCCGGCAGGACAGCGAGGGCTACGTCACCTTCGAAGGCCGCGACGACGACGTCATCACCTCGTCGGGATACCGCATCGGCCCGGCCGAGATCGAAGACTGCCTGATCGGCCATCCCGCCGTGCAGCTTGCCGCGGCCGTCGGCAAACCCGATGCCGTGCGCACCGAGATCGTCAAGGCCTATATCGTGCTGTCACCGGGCCATCCGCCAAGCGAGGCGCTGGCCGCCGATATCAGGGAATGGGTGAAGACGCGGCTTTCGATGCACGAATATCCACGCGAGGTGGAATTCATCGATGCCCTGCCGCTGACCACCACCGGCAAGGTGATCCGCCGGCTGCTGCGCGAGAGGGCGGCGGCCGAAGGTTAGAGCCCTTCCTGGTCAGCTTGAAGCATTCTGCCGGAGCAGGTTTTCGTCAGGGCAGAGGCGATTGGCGAAGGGCATACCCCAAGGTACGTCCGAGCCGATCGCCTCTGATCCTGGCGCAAAGATGCCCGGCCCTTCGGGTTGGCTGAAACGGGCCGCCTGATCGACCGGCCGGCTTGGCCGTAGAACTGGGCTACGACGCGCGCCGGCCGGTCGACCATCCGACTCCGTTTGAGCCAACAGAATGCTTCAAGCTGACCAGGAAGGGCTCTAGCCCCGGCCGGCCAGCGACATGATCTTTTCGCGCAGCATCTTCGCCATGTTGCGGGTGCTGCGGTACATGTGCAGTTGGGCTGTGACCTGGCGCATGTCGCGGTCGCTGTTCTGCGTCAGGCCGATCACCAGTGTTCCCATCTCTTCACGCTCCCGCCAGAAGCGGCTCATGATCGGGTGGTCAGAGACGGCACAGGAATCGGAGCGGACGATATTGGCGTCGTCGAGATGCCATTCGGTCAGTTCGCTCATCAACAGCTTGCCCGGCGAATAACGGGCATAGTTTTCGTCATAGGCGGTCTTCCAGGTATAGGCTTCGCCGCCCATTATCAGCACGACGATGGCGGCGATCGCCTTGCCGTTGAGATCGATCGTGTGAACACGCACGGCATCGACGGCGGCAAGATTCGATACCGCCTCGCGGGCGAAGGCCGTGTGGTAGCGATCGGTGACGAGCGCGCTTCGCCGCTTGCCCTTCCAGCCGCCGGCTTCCATTGCCAGGAATTCCTCGAAGCGGATATGGATTTCGCGCGGCTGGCGGGCGACGGCATAGACCGCCGTTCCCTGTTCCTCCAGCAGGCGCCATTGGCGGCGCATCTCGCGCATATGCGAGGAGGAGACGGTTTTGCTGAGATAGGCCGGCGCCTCTTCGTCGCTCTGCAGCATCGGGCGCAGATAGGGATTGGTGACAGTGACGGGGAGATTGCGGCTGAGCGCCACGGCCTTGAGCATGCGCACGAAGATGCCGTTCAGCCTGAGATCCGGCAGAACCAGTATGCCGGGCAGATTGAGATCGCGCGCGATCAGCCCCTCGAAGAGATTGTCGAGGGTTTCGGCGGCATCCTCGCTGTCGACGAGCGGCGTGCCGAGCGGACCGAAACTGTTCGACCAGCCGCGGATGATCGACGGGCCGACGGCAAAGCCCGGCTTGTCGATCGAAAACGGCATCAGGAAGCGCATGCGGCTGCGGCCGCCGCCATTGTGGTCGCGGATCAGGGCGAAGTTCACCTGCCGGTCTTCGAGCCGCGGCATGGCGGGTGCAAGGAAGCGGCCGGAGAAGAAGACGTTCGGCTCCATCGCCCGGTTGGAGAGAAAATCGAGCTCTTCCTGAAGCTCATAGCCGAGCTTGCCGGGATAGAGGCAGAGCTCGCGCCCCGGCCGGCCGATCTCGGCGCGCGCCTCGGCCCGCGGCGCTTCGAAATTCAGCGCAGCGAGATCATGCACCATGCGGTTGGCGATGCTGTCGGTGCTTTCGGTAACGGGGGGAATACGCACCATCTATCGAACTCTCATTTCTGGCGTTGCGGCGGAGGGGCTGGCGAAGGCGAAAAGGACGATGCCGAGCGCGCGGCGCACGGCGAGATGCAGCAGGATCGCCTCGACCGCCATGGCCGAGGCCGTGGCAATCGCGGTGCCTTCGATGCCGTAATGCGGGATCAAAGCAAGGTTGAGGCCGACATTGGCGGCCAATGCGCCGACATAGAGCGCAACGCAGAGGTTCTGCTTGCCGGCCATCATCAGCAACGTTTCGGCCGGGCCGACCAACGCCTTAGCGAGGATGCCGGCGAGCAGGATCGCCATCACCACATAACCTGATGTGAAGGCGCCGCCGAACAGCGACAGCAGCAGATGTCCGGCGCCGAGCACCGCAAGGCCGACCCCGAGCGCCGGCCAGAAGGTCCAGCGGGCGGCGTCGACGGCGGCGACCGCCAGCTGTGCATGGTCGCCTTCGGCGATGATCGAGGAAAAGCGCGGGCCGGAGGCTGCCTTGACCGAGAAATTGATGAAATGCACTAGCGCCATCGTCTTGGCGGCGGCGAAGTAGATGGCGACGTCGTGCGGCTCCAGGAAGATGCCGACGACGACGACATCGGA
The DNA here is from genome assembly GCF_028994275.1 of Rhizobium binxianense. Classification (NCBI taxonomy): domain Bacteria; kingdom Pseudomonadati; phylum Pseudomonadota; class Alphaproteobacteria; order Hyphomicrobiales; family Rhizobiaceae; genus Rhizobium; species Rhizobium binxianense. Next base: position 3,758,536 of record NZ_CP118713.1, on the reverse strand, counting down.
ATTGGTGAGCAGGAAGCTCACGCCCTCGATCAGAAAAATCGGAAAGGCGACGCTGAACCAGGCGAGGAATTCGACCTTGCGCGGGCCTTCGTCATAATGCCGTCGAAGGCGATAGAGCGTTGCGGCATACTGGCCAAGTGCGGTGACGAAGGTCGCGGCGAGCGCTGCCTGCATCGCGGTGACGGCCGTATGCTCGGCGCCGATGGCAATGGCGATCAGCATGAAGGCGATGATGAGGATCGGGCGGACGATATAGACCGGGCTCAGCGCCATCACCGGCCAATGGTTCGCCCGCGACGTGCCTTCCAGAATGTCGCCGAGCGCGATCATCGGCATGGCGAGCAGGCCGAGGAAGATCGGGATGAGATAATAGACCTGGATCATATGGCCGAAGAAATGCAGTCCGAGCATGCCGGCGACGAGCACCGCCGTGCCGGAAAGCAGCGCAAAGATGCGCGCCGTGCCGGTCAGGCCGCGGATTTCCTCGAAGGCGCCGGCTGCCCTGTATTGCGGCAGGAAGCGAACGATTGCCGTGTGGAAACCAAGGCAGGAGAGATCGCCGAAGACGACGACCAGGACCCAGACGAAAACGAATATGCCGTATTCATATTCGCCCATCAGCCGGGCAAGCACGATCTGGGAGACGAAGGCAAGGGCTGCACTGAGGATGCGGATCGAAAAGGCCGTCAGCGCCATGCGCTGGGCGGCGGCCTTCTCTCCGCGTTCGGTGAGCAAGGCCGCAAGCATGCGCAGCGTACGGCTGCCGATCGGGCGCAGACCCGCGGGCAGCATCTTCTCCGCTGTTTCTATGACCGCCATGATGAACACGCAAAACTCTAAAGGTCAGGCAAATCGCAGCCGAAGTCTTGACAGAACAGGGTTAAGAAACGGTTCCGGATCGGGCCTGCTGCCCGACGTCGAAATTGCGATTGTCAGGCGTTGCCGCACAAAAGAAAATGCCGCCCGAAGGCGGCATTTTCTGGATCCTTGCGGCTTGCCTCAGACCTGCTCGAAGGCGCCGTGGCAATGCTTGTATTTCTTGCCGGAGCCGCAGGGGCAGGTCTCGTTGCGGCCGACTTTGCCCCAGGTGGCCGGGTCATCGGGGTTGCGGTTCTCAGGAGAAACGATGACTTCCGACGCCTGGTAGATCGCCGGGGCGAAATCGTCCTCGCCGGTCGTCGGATCCAGGTGATGGGCCTGCATTAGCGGCGGTTCCGGCTCGGCAGGGGCCTGCTGCACCAGTTCGACGCGCATCAGCTGGGCCGTCACGGCCTCGCGCAGATTGTTGAGCAGCGCCGTGAACAGCTCGAAGGCTTCCGATTTGTATTCCTGCAGCGGATCGCGCTGGGCATAACCGCGGAAGCCGATGACGGAGCGCAGATGGTCGAGATTGACGATGTGCTCGCGCCAGAGATGATCGAGCGTCTGCATGACGATCGATCGTTCGACATAATGCATGATATCGTCGCCGAAACGTTCGGCCTTTTCGGTAAAGGCGGCGTTGGCCGCCTCCGTCAGGCGCTCGCGGATATCGTCTTCGCCGATGCCTTCTTCCTTCACCCAGTCCTCGACCGGCAGGTCGAGATTGAGGATATTCAAGGCACCGGTCTTCAGGCCGGCGGCATCCCATTGTTCGGCGTAGGCGCGCTCGGGGATATGCTTTTCGACCATGTCCTCGATCACCTCACGGCGCATGTCGGAAACGGTCTCGGAAATATTGGTCGATTCCATCAGTTCGAGACGCTGCTCGAAGATCACCTTGCGCTGATCGTTGAGAACGTCGTCATACTTCAGGAGGTTCTTGCGGATATCGAAGTTGCGGGCTTCGACCTTCTTCTGGGCGCGCTCCAGGGCCTTGTTGATCCAGGGATGAACGATCGCCTCGCCCTCCTTGAGGCCGAGCTTGGTCAGCATGCTGTCCATGCGGTCGGAGCCGAAGATGCGCATCAGGTCGTCCTGAAGCGAGAGATAGAATTTCGAGCGGCCGGGGTCGCCCTGACGGCCGGAGCGGCCGCGCAGCTGGTTGTCGATACGGCGGCTTTCATGGCGTTCGGTGGCGATGACATAGAGACCGCCGGCGGCGAGCGCCTTCTGCTTGAGTTCCTTGATCTCCTCGACGATCGCCTGGATTCGGGCGTCACGCTCCGGGCCGGCTTCGACTTCGCCGAGTTCGCGCTCGATACGCATGTCGAGGTTGCCGCCAAGCTGGATGTCGGTACCGCGGCCGGCCATATTGGTGGCGATGGTGATGGCACCGGGCACGCCGGCCTGGGCGACGATATAGGCTTCCTGCTCGTGGTAGCGGGCGTTCAGCACCTTGAAGTCGTCGAAGCCCTGCTTGCGCAGGCGCTCGGCGAGCAGTTCCGATTTCTCGATCGAGGTCGTGCCGACGAGCACCGGCTGGCCGCGCTTGTGGGCGTCGAGGATCTCCTCGATGATCGCCTTGAACTTCTCGTCAAAGGTCCGGTAAACCTCGTCGTCCTCGTCGAGGCGCTTGATCGGCAGATTGGTCGGAACCTCGATGACATCAAGATTATAGATGTTGCCAAATTCTTCCGCTTCCGTCTGCGCCGTACCGGTCATGCCGGCGAGCTTGGCGTACATGCGGAAGTAGTTCTGGAAGGTGATCGAGGCCAGCGTCTGGTTTTCCGGCTGGATCCGCACCTTTTCCTTGGCTTCGAGTGCCTGGTGTTGACCTTCCGAATAGCGGCGGCCCGGCATCATGCGGCCGGTGAACTCGTCGATGATGACGACTTCGTCGTTGCGGACGATATAGTCCTTATCGCGCTGAAAGAGCTTATGGGCCTTCAGTGCGTTGTTGACGTGGTGGACGATCGCGACGTTCTCGATGTCGTAGAGTGCATTGCCTTTCAAGAGGCCGGCCTGGCGGAGCAGGTTTTCCAGCTTCTCGGTGCCCTCTTCGGAGAAGTTGGCCGAGCGCTGCTTCTCATCGATCTCGTAATCGCTGGGGACGAGCATCGGAATGAAGGCGTCGATCGTATTATAGAGTTCGGAGCGGTCGTCGAGCGGGCCGGAGATGATCAGCGGCGTGCGCGCCTCGTCGACGAGGATCGAGTCCACTTCGTCGACGATCGCGAAGTTGTGGCCGCGCTGGACCATCTGGTTCTTCTCGTACTTCATGTTATCGCGCAGATAATCGAAGCCGAGTTCGTTGTTGGTGGCGTAAGTGATGTCGCAGGCATAGGCCGCGTGACGCTCTTCGTCGGAGAGGCCGTGGACGATGACGCCGGTGGTCATGCCGAGGAAGCCGTAGACGCGGCCCATGGTCGCGGCATCGCGCTGGGCGAGGTAATCGTTGACGGTGACGACGTGCACGCCCTTGCCGGAAAGCGCGTTCAGATAGACCGGCAGGGTGGCGACGAGGGTCTTGCCTTCGCCGGTCTTCATCTCGGCGATCGCATTCGAATGCAGGATCATGCCGCCGACCAGCTGTACGTCAAAAGGTCGCAGGCCGAGAACGCGGCGCGAAGCTTCGCGCACGACGGCAAAAGCCGGGATCAGAATGTCGTCGAGCGTCTTGCCCTCGGCGAGCAGGGCGCGAAACTCCACGGTCTTTGCCGCGAGCTGCTCGTCCGTCAGGGCCTTGGTCTTCTCTTCGATAGAGTTGATGGCGATGACGTTCGGCTGGTAGGACCGCACACGGCGGTCATTGGAAGACCCAAATAACTTGCGGGCTATACCGCCAAAGCTGACCATATGACTGGTCCTTTCTCAATATTCATCCCCGACGTTTCTTGTTCGCGGCCCAGCCGAAAATCAGGCGCGCGCCTTAAAACGCCCGGAAACTGTTCTGGACGCGAGGTTGCGTGACAGATAAGAGGGGGGTCGAATGATGTCAACGGATTTGGCGGATACAGAAAGGCCACAATCCGGTGTTGATGGCTATTTTGGGCTGGATTCAGGCGATGCTGAAACCGGCGATGTAACTGTGAAGGGTATTTCATGTTGACCACCAACAAACTTGCCGTTCTGGCGTTTGCAACTTTTGTTGCGCTCCAAGCTCCGGCCTATGCCGATGACGCCGTCATCGCCAAGGTCGGCAATCTGGAGATTCACCAGTCGGAACTCGACCTCGCGGTCGCCAATCTCGATCCGCAACTGGCCCAGCTTCCCGATGACCAGAAGAAGGTCGCAGCCCTTTCCGCAGCCATCGACGTGAAGCTGCTTGCCGCCGACGCTGCGGCCGAGAAGCTCGATCAGACCGACGAATTCAAGAAGCGCATGCAGTATCTCGCCGATCGCGAACTGCACAACGCCTATTTCAAGAAGCATGTCGTCGACGTCGTGACGCCTGAAGAAGTCAAGGCCCGCTACGACAAGGAAGTCGCCGCCCTGCCGAAGCAGGAAGAAGTCCACGCCCGTCATATTCTCGTCAAGACCGAGGACGAAGCCAAGGACATCATCAAGCAGCTCGATGCCGGCAAGGATTTCGCCGAGCTCGCCAAGGAAAAATCCACCGATCCGAACAAGTCGGAAGGCGGCGATCTCGGCTATTTCTCGCGCGGCCGCATGGTCAAGGAATTCGAGGACGCAGCCTTCGCGCTTGAGAAGGGCACCTATTCCAAGACGCCCGTCAAGACCGATTTCGGCTATCACGTCATCAAGGTCGAGGATAAGCGCGACGCCCCGCCGCCCCCCTTCGAGCAGGTGCAGGATCAGGTTCGTCAGCTCGTCATGCGTGACAAGTATCTCGAGCTTCTGAACAAGGCGAAGGCCTCGGCCAAGATCGAGATCACGGACGAGACGCTGCGCAAGGGTTACGACCAGGCCAACAAGCAGCCGGAGCCGGGCAGCGAGCCTGCCGCACCGGCACCGAAGCCGTAATATTTGCATCTGGGCCCGGTTCTTCCGGGCCCTTCACTATCGTCGTTGTTGTCGCATTTCCCGATGGCGAGCCGGTTCCATTTTTCGCCCGGAAATGCTCATTGGCAGGTCTCATCATGTCCGGTTCCGTCTCTCCGCTCGCTCCGAAATCCTTCGTCTCGATGCCGCCGCTGCGCGGTGTGCGCATGGCGACGGCTTCCGCCGGCATCAAGTACAAGAACCGCACCGACGTGCTGATGATGGTCTTCGATAGACCGGCGGCGGTTGCCGGCGTCTTCACTCGTTCGAAGTGCCCGTCGGCGCCAGTCGATTTCTGCCGGGCCAATCTCCCTCATGGCAGCGCCCGCGCCGTCGTCGTCAACTCCGGAAATGCCAATGCTTTCACCGGCCTAAAGGGCCGCCAGGCGACTGCATTGACGGCGAAGTCTGCTGCCGCTGCCGTCGGCTGCGCCGAAAACGAAGTCTATCTGGCCTCGACCGGCGTCATCGGCGAGCCGCTCGACGCCACCAAATTCGCAGGCGCCCTCGACCGGATGCAGATCGAAGCGACCGGCGATTTCTGGTTCGAGGCCGCCAAGGCGATCATGACGACCGACACCTATCCGAAGGTTTCGACCCGCAGCGCCGAGATCGGCGGCGTCACTGTCACGATCAACGGCATTGCCAAGGGTGCCGGCATGATTGCGCCCGACATGGCGACGATGCTTTCCTTCGTCGTCACCGATGCCGACATCGCGCCCGACGCCCTGCAGGTGCTTCTGTCTGACGGCGTCGGTCCGACCTTCAATTCCATGACCGTCGACAGCGATACTTCCACCTCCGATACGCTGATGCTGTTTGCGACGGGGGCCGCGGCCGAGGACGGCCAGGCCCGCATCGAACGCGCCGATGATCCGCGCCTTGCCGCCTTCCGCGCCGCCCTCAACGACGTGTTGAAGGATCTGTCGCTGCAGGTGGTGCGCGACGGCGAGGGTGCAACCAAGATGCTCGAAATCACCGTGACGGGCGCCGAAAGCGATGCCGCCGCCAAGCGCATCGGACTGTCGATCGCCAATTCGCCGCTGGTCAAGACGGCAGCCGCCGGCGAAGACGCGAATTGGGGCCGGATCGTCATGGCCGTCGGCAAATCCGGCGAGATGGCCGACCGAGACCGGCTTGCCATCTGGTTCGGCGACATCAGGGTCGCCGTCAATGGCGAGCGTGACCCGGATTATTCCGAGGCGGCCGCCTCTGCCGTCATGAAGGCGCAGGATATCCCCGTGAAAGTCGATATCGGCCTCGGCGCCGGCACCGCAACCGTCTGGACCTGCGACCTCACCAAGGAATATGTTGCGATCAATGGCGACTATCGGAGCTGATCGTTCATTGACGCAGGCATCCATTTCTTCACAGAATCTGCCGCTGGTGCGCAGGCTGGAGGCCGTCGGCTTCCGTGCCTGGCCGGCGGCGTCGGTGCAATATGACGGCAGCTGGCAGGTGCGGCTGACGGCCGGCCATCCGTCCAACCGGCTGAATTCGATCGTGCCGCTCGATCCTTCGGATCATCGCGACGTCGAAATCCGCCTGGAAAAGGCGAGCCGGAAGTTCGAGGCCTATGGCCGCGCCGCCGTCATCCGCCAGACGCCGCTTGCTTCGCCTGTCCTGATCGAGCTTCTCGGCGCGCAGAACTGGACACGGTTCGACGAGACTGTGGTGATGACCTGCGACCTTGCCGAGGCCGCGTTGCCGGATACGCTCGATCACCTGCCGACCCATGATGTCGGCCGTTTCGTCGACGCCAACCTTGCCGTCGAGCGGGCACCACTGAGCTTGAAGCCGGCGCTCGCCGAAATCATTTCGGCGATCAAGCCGCCATCGGGCCTGTTCATGATCGAGAATGCGGCGGACGGCCCGCTTGCGACCGTGCTCTGCGTACAGGACAACGACCTTGCCGGCATCATGTCGCTTTCGGTCTCCGAGACGCGGCGGCGCGAGGGACTCGGCACCGAGATCCTGACCTCGGCGCTGCGCTGGGCGCGCATGCGCAGCGCCCGATCGGCCTGGCTGCAGGTGAAGCTGTCCAACCGTTCGGCCATCGCCCTCTATGAACGCCTCGGCTTTCGCGATGCCTATCATTATTGCTATTGGCAGCGGGAGCCGCGATGATCGATGCAGGCCGGAAGATTTTGCTGGTCGCCGCCTGCGCGCTGATCGATGCCGACGGGCGTATCCTGTTGGCACAGCGTCCCGAGGGAAAGTCGCTAGCGGGGTTGTGGGAGTTTCCCGGCGGCAAGGTGGAGCCCGGCGAGACGCCGGAGGAAACGCTGGTGCGCGAGCTTGAGGAAGAACTCGGGATCAACACCAAGATCGCCTGTCTGGCGCCGCTCACTTTTGCCAGCCACTCCTACGAGACTTTCCACCTGTTGATGCCGCTTTATATCTGCCGGCGCTATGAGGGCATTCCTCAGGGCCGGGAGGGCCAGGCGCTGAAATGGGTGCGTCCGCAGGCGCTTCGCGATTACCCGATGCCGCCGGCCGACGAGCCGCTCATCCCGATGCTGCAGGATTTACTTTAAAGCGCATCCGGTTGAACTTGATTGGTGCGACGCGCTTTAAATTTTTATTCTAATGCATGTCGTTATCCTGGAACCGCTGCACACTTCCAGGCGACATGCATTAGCGTTAGCTGATTATTATTGTGCCACGCCGTTTTCGGCTGTGGATATTAATGGATCGTTTAACACCTTCTGCCAAAGATCGGCCTCAATCAAGCATCTGGCGTGCGTGTATTAAAAGGCTTGACGTCATGGACGATGATTTCTGGAAAGCTGTCCGGGAAAAGGAACGGGTTTCGTCTGCCTCGCGCAGGACGGGTGCGCTCAATATCGCCCTTCTGTTCGGCACGGCAGTGGTGGCGCTGACGCTCATCCTGACGCCGATGCTTGCGGATTCCTCGAAGAAGAGCGTCTTTGCCAGCGCGCCGGTTGAATTCGACACGATGACGACAGGATCGATCCCGAAGAACGAAAGCGGCAAGCGTTATACGATCCGCCGCAGCGTCCTCCAGGATACGCCCGGCTCGGTCTGCGTCGTCCAGGGCTACGGCGTCGGCGCCGGTTGCTGAAAGTGCCGGCCATCGCCCGATGGTCGTGGAATGGTCGTTTGTCGTCTTCGCGCTAAAGGTTGGGGTAATGCGTCTTTTGAAAGCATTTTTTGCGGATAACAGAGGGGCGACGGCGATCGAATATGGTCTCATCGCCGCGATCATTTGCACCGCGCTCATCTCGGGTCTGGGCTTTTTTACCAATGCCCTGCAGAACGTCTTCAACGTGATCAACAACAATCTGCCTGCGAATTGAAGAAGCTGTGGGCGTTTACTGCCTGAGCTTGTGCTCTTCCACCTTCAGCGCATCGGCAAGGCGCGCCTTGGCCGAGCCCGGCTGGAGCGGCTTTTGCTGGCTCTCGTGCGGCGCCCATCCCGAGACATAGATGATCGAAAAGGTCGCGCGGATGCGTCCGTCGGGATCGGAATAACGCTCGGCGTAGATTTCGGCCGCGCGCAGGAAGAAGGCGCGCGTCAGCGGCATCCGGCCGCGGGCCGCAAGCGGATTGCTCATGCCCATCGCTCTCAGATCCCGCATCAGCGGAAAGAGCGAATCATATCGTACCGTGTAGTTCTCTGCATCGATCACCGGCAGCGCGAAGCCGCCGCGCTGCATCAGGCTGCCGACATCGCGCACATCGGCGAAGGGGATGACGCGCGGGCTTGCTCCACCTGTCATCTCGACCTCGGCGGCCAGCAGCACGTCGCGCAATTCCTGCAGCGTGCCGGCGCCGGGGATCGCAGCCAGGAACAGGCCGTCCGGCTTCAGGGCGCGACGGATCTGGATGAAGACGCCAGGCGTATCGTTGGTCAGATGCAGGCTGAGCGGCGCAAGGATGAGATTGGCCGATTGCGGTTCGAGCGGCACGTCCTCGAGCGGCGCCTCAATCAGGGTTTCTCCCGGGATTGCATAGGCCCTCTCGCTCTCGACGCGGATCATCGTGCCGATCTTGCCCGTCGCCAGCGCGGCATGGGCGGCAGCCCCCGTTGCGCCATGCAGTTCGACGGCGGTCTCGAAGGTCCGCTCGACGACCGCAAGCCGCTCGGCCATTTCTTCAGCGGCGATGTTGAGCAGGAAGGCGGCTTTCGGGTCGTTGTTGACAAGCGCGCGATGGCGATGCGCGGCGATCAGGGCCTTGTCGAAAATCGTTTCCATGGCGATGTCCTTAGTCCGGCACGGTTTAAGCGGCAAGATGATTTTCCTTTTCGAGATTATGCGCTAGCCTCGTTGGCATGGGGCCGATCGATTTCGAAAGTCCGTCAAAGGTCTTGCGGACGCATCTCTTGCGGCCGTTTTCGGCGCTTGCCGATTTCTTTTATCCGCCAGCCTGTTCGGTCTGCGGTATTTCCACAGGCGGCCATCGCGGGCTCTGCGCAAAGTGCTGGTCCGGCATCCGCTTCATCGAACGGCCCTATTGCGAAGTGCTCGGCATTCCCTTCTCGCACGATCTCGGTGCCGGCATCCTCAGCGCCGAGGCGATCGCCCACCCGCCGCCTTTCGACCGGCTGCGGTCGGCTGCGACCCACGACCATGCGGCCCGCGATCTCGTTCATGGGCTGAAATATCGCGATCGCACCGATCTGGCGCCGATGATGGCCGCCTGGATGCTGCGCGCCTCCGACGGGACGGTCGAAAGCTGCGATGCGCTGATCCCGGTGCCGCTGCACCGTACCCGCATGCTGGCGCGCAAGTTCAACCAGGCAGCCGAGCTTGCCCGCCATATGGCAAGGCTTTCGGGCAAGCCGCTGCTTGCAGCCACGCTTATCCGCGTCAAGCGCACGAGCCAGCAGGTCGGCCTCGGCGCGAAGGCGCGCGAAGATAATGTCAGGGGCGCTTTCGCGATTGCTAAGGGTTGCGAAAACGACATTTTCGGCAAGCGCATCGTTCTTGTCGACGACGTCTATACAACAGGGGCGACGGTCGCTGCAGCAAGCCGGACATTGCGCAAGGCGGGGGCGGCCGAGATAACGGTTTTGACCTTTGCAAGGGCTCTGTCCGAGCCTATATGACAGAAATACTCGGCATCGGTCTGGAGAGATCATGGTACCCGTCACCATCTATACACGGCAGTTTTGCGGCTATTGCAGCCGCGCCAAGTCCCTGCTCGAAGAAAAGGGCGTCGAATATGTCGAGCACGACGCCACCAACTCGCCGGATCTTCGCCAGGAGATGATCGGCAAGTCGAACGGGCGCACCACCTTTCCGCAGATCTTCATCGGCGTCGATCATGTCGGCGGTTGCGACGATCTCTTTGCACTCGATCGGGCCGGCAAGCTCGATCCGATGCTGGCGGCCTGAGGACGAACCGATGAGCTTCAAGGCCGCCGCCATCCAGATGTGTTCCGGGGTCGATCCGGTGAAGAATGCCGCCGCCATGGCGCGGCTGGTCCGTGAAGCCGCCGCCGAGGGCGCGACCTATGTGCAGACGCCCGAGATGACAGGCATGCTGCAGCGCGACCGCGCGGCGGCGCGCGCCGTGCTCACCGACGAGACGCACGACATCATCGTCAAGACCGGCTCCGAACTCGCCGCCGAACTCGGCATTTACATGCATGTCGGCTCGACGGCGATTGCCCTTGCGGACGGCAAGATCGCCAATCGCGGCTTTCTGTTCGGTCCCGATGGCCGAATCCTCAATCGCTACGACAAGATCCATATGTTCGACGTCGACCTCGACAATGGCGAAAGCTGGCGTGAAAGTGCGGCCTACACCGCCGGCTCGGAGGCCCGCGTCCTCTCACTGCCCTTTGCCGAAATGGGCTTTGCGATCTGCTACGACGTGCGTTTTCCCGCGCTCTTCCGCGCCCAAGCGGTTGCCGGCGCCGAGGTGATGACGGTTCCGGCCGCGTTCACCAAGCAGACCGGCGAGGCGCATTGGGAGATCCTGCTCAGGGCCCGCGCCATCGAGAACGGTGTCTTCCTCATTGCCGCCGCGCAGGCTGGCCGGCACGAGGACGGACGCGAGACCTTCGGCCATTCGATGATCATCGACCCCTGGGGCACGGTGCTGGCGTCGGCCGGCGCCACCGGCGAGGCGGTCATCGTCGCCGAGATCGATCCCGGCGCGGTCAAGGCCGCGCATGACAAGATCCCGAACCTGAGGAATGGCCGGGAATTTTCGGTCGAGAGGATTGCGGGGGAAGTCGCAGGAGGCGTTGCCGCTTGATCCGTTATTCCCTCACCTGTGACAATGCCCATGAATTCGAAGGCTGGTTTTCTGAAAGCGCCGATTTCGACCGCCAGGTTGCGACTGGTTTCCTGACCTGCCCGGTCTGCCATTCCGCCGCCGTGTCCAAGCTGCTGATGGCGCCTTCGGTGTCGACGGCGCGGAAAAAGGACGAGAGGCAGACGCTGGCGATGGATGCCATGCGCCAGGAGGCCCTGCAAAAACTGAAAGAGGCCGTTGCGGCCGTCAAGGCCAATTCCGAGGATGTCGGCGCGAAGTTTCCCGAGGAGGCCCGCAAGATCCATTATGGCGAGGCGGACGCCCGCGGCATCATCGGCCAGGCGACGCTCAATGAGGCGCAGGCGCTCGTGGAAGAGGGCATCGAGATCGCCGCCATCCCTGTTCTGCCCGAGGATGTGAACTGAAATGCCTTCCGCGCGTCTGGCCTTCTACAATTTCGGCCTGCACGTTGCACCTGCCGAAGCGAAACGGTTGAAGGCTTCGTTCTGCGCGAGCCCTTGAATTTCGAAGCCGCCGCCCGGCCTGGGGCTTCATCGCCCAGACGGAGCGAAGACGACAATCGATCGCGATCGAGTCAAGGAACTTGCCGCTTGCAACGCGGAAACCCAAAAGGATCTGCTTGCCTGCATTCAAATGCTGAAAGTGTAGTCGGCTTATTGCCGTTGAAAGCTATGCAGGCCGCTTGGCCAGCAGCATATAGTTCACGGCCATATCCTTGGACAGGTTCCACTGGTTCGACAGCGGATTGAAGAAGACCCCTGTACGGTCGGTAATCTCGAGGCCACTTGCCGCCAGCGGCTTTTCCAACTCTTCCGGACGCACCAGCTTTTCATATTGATGGGTACCGCGCGGCAGCCAGCGCAGGATGTTTTCGGCAGCGAAGATGGCAAGGGCTGCCGCCTTCATCGTGCGGTTGATGGTGGCGACGAAGATCAGGCCGCCGGGGCGGACCATTTTCGCGCAGGTCGCCATGAAGAATTCGACGTCGGCGACATGTTCGACCACTTCCATGTTCAAGACGATATCGAAGGTTTCGCCGGCCTCGGCAAGCGCCTCGGCGGTGACAGCGCGATAGTCGACTGAAACGCCGGAGGATTTCGCATGGGTCGAGGCTATGCCGATATTCTTTTCGGAGGGATCGGCGCCGACGACAGAGGCGCCCATGCGCGCGACAGGTTCGGACAGGAGGCCGCCGCCGCAACCGATATCCAGGACGCGCAGGCCCTCGAGCGGGCGAGCGCTTTTCGGGTCACGGCTGAAATTCTCGCAGGCCTTGTCTCTTATATAGGCGAGACGGACGGGATTGAACTTGTGCAGCGGCCTGAACTTGCCGGTCGGGCTCCACCATTCCGCCGCCATCGCCGAGAAGCGGTCCACTTCGCCCTGGTCGATCGTGCTTCTGGCGGTTTCCGTCATCGTCCACTCCTTCGTTCGTGACAAGTGAAGTCGGATGATCGGGGGCATAAGTCAAGGGGCGTGGGTATCGGCCACCTGACGAAGGCGCAGACGCCCGGCGATTGCTTTTATCGCGCGCTTGCCTCCCCCCGCCAAACTCGCTAAGAGACGCCGCAACTTGGGGCCTTCAGGGCCTGGGCTTTTAGAGCGGTTCCAAAAAATGGGAATCCGGCTCTTTCGCCAAGCGGTCCGCCCCAGAGCTTTCGTGATGCCGGGTCCGGGTTTCCGTTTTCCGGCGCCAGTCGTGGTAGAGGCATATGGCACGTATCGTAATGAAATTCGGCGGCACGTCCGTCGCTGACCTGGACCGCATCAAGAACGTTGCCCGCCATGTGAAACGTGAAGTCGACGCCGGCCACGAGGTGGCGGTGGTGGTCTCGGCCATGTCCGGCAAAACCAATGAGCTGGTCAGCTGGGTGCAGGGCATGCCGAAGGTGATCGGCGCCAATTCTCCGTTTTATGATGCGCGCGAATATGATGCGGTGGTCGCCTCCGGCGAGCAGGTGACCTCGGGGCTGCTGGCGATCGCCTTGCAGGCGATGGATATTAATGCGCGTTCCTGGCAGGGATGGCAGATTCCGATCCAGACCGACAACGCCCATGGCGCGGCGCGCATCCTGGAAATCGACGGCTCCGACATCGTCAAACGCATGGGCGAGGGGCAGGTTGCCGTCATCGCCGGCTTCCAGGGATTGGGTCCTGACAACCGCCTCGCGACGCTCGGGCGCGGCGGGTCGGATACTTCGGCCGTCGCCATCGCGGCAGCTGTCAAAGCGGATCGCTGCGATATCTATACCGATGTCGACGGCGTTTATACGACCGACCCGCGCATCGTGCCGAAGGCGCGCAGGCTGAAGAAGATCGCCTTCGAGGAAATGCTTGAAATGGCCTCGCTCGGCGCCAAGGTGTTGCAGGTGCGCTCGGTCGAGCTTGCCATGGTGCACAAGGTGCGCACCTTCGTGCGCTCGTCATTCGAAGATCCCGATGCTCCGGGCATGGGCGATCTGCTAAACCCGCCCGGAACGCTGATTTGTGACGAGGATGAAATCGTGGAACAGGAAGTAGTCACCGGCATCGCCTATGCCAAGGATGAGGCTCAGATCTCGCTTCGCCGTCTTGCCGACCGGCCGGGCGTTTCCGCGGCGATCTTCGGGCCGCTCGCCGAATCCCATATCAATGTCGACATGATCGTCCAGAATATCTCCGAGGACGGGTCGAAGACCGACATGACCTTCACCGTGCCGTCCGGCGACGTGGAGAAAGCGATCAAGGTGCTCGGCGACCATAAGGAGAAGATCGGCTACGATGTCGTGCAGAACGAATCAGGGCTGGTGAAAGTGTCGGTCATCGGCATCGGCATGCGCAGCCATGCGGGCGTCGCTGCGACCGCGTTTCGTGCACTTGCTGAAAAAGGCATCAACATCAAGGCGATCACCACCTCCGAGATCAAGATTTCCATCCTGATCGACGGTCCTTATGCAGAACTCGCTGTCAGGACTTTGCATTCCTGCTACGGTCTGGATAAGAATTGATTCCCAGCGGCCTGCCTGCCCCTTCAGGTTGAGGAGACGAAGGCAGGCCTGCCGCGACTGAGTGCGTTGTTTCGGGAGCTTGAGACGCCATGAGAGACCTTTCCGGCGGTCCGCGCGTGCTGCTCAGGCGGCTGCGCGAGTTGATGGCAGAGCCGCTGGAGCCGCAGGATCGTCTTGACCGGATCGTCCGCCAGATCGCCGGCAACATGGTGGCGGAGGTTTGCTCCGTCTATGTGCTGCGCGCCGACGGCGTTCTCGAACTCTACGCGACTGAAGGCCTCAACCGAGAGGCCGTGCACCTGGCGCAGCTGAAGATGGGGCAGGGCCTCGTCGGTACGATCGCCGCTTCGGCGCAGCCGCTGAACCTCTCCGACGCGCAGTCGCATCCGGCGTTCCGCTATCTGCCGGAAACGGGCGAAGAAATCTACCATTCCTTCCTCGGCGTGCCGATCCTCAGGACCGGCCGCTCGCTTGGCGTTCTCGTCGTGCAGAACAAGGCGAGCCGCAACTATCGCGACGAGGAGGTGGAAGCGCTCGAAACGACGGCGATGGTGCTTGCCGAGATGATCGCCACCGGCGAGCTCAAGAAGATCACCAAGCCGGGCCTCGAACTCGACCTGACACGATCGGTGACGATCGACGGCGACACCTATAATGACGGCATCGGCCTCGGTTACGTCGTGCTGCACGAGCCGCGCATCGTCGTGACCAACCTGCTGAATGAAGATGCCGAGAAGGAAATCCGGCGGCTGGCCGAAGCCATGGGCTCGCTCCGGATCTCGATCGACGACATGCTGTCGCGTCGCGACGTCTCGATGGAAGGCGAACACCGTGAGGTGCTCGAAACCTATCGCATGTTCGCGCATGACCAGGGCTGGGTGCGCAAGCTCGAGGAGGCGATTCGCAACGGCCTGACGGCGGAAGCGGCGGTCGAAAAGGTGCAGAGCGACACCAAAGCGCGGATGATGCGGTTGACCGACCCCTATCTGCGCGAACGCATGCATGATTTCGAGGATCTGGCGAACCGGCTGCTCAGGCAGTTGACGGGTTATACCGGGCGGACGACCGCCGAAGGTTTCCCCAGCGACGCAATCATCTTGGCGCGCGCCATGGGGGCGGCCGAGCTGCTCGATTATCCCCGCGCCAACGTACGCGGGCTGGTGCTGGAAGAAGGGGCAGTGACAAGCCATGTGGTGATCGTCGCGCGCGCCATGGGCATTCCGGTCATCGGCCAGGCAGCGGGTGTGGTGGCGCTTGCCGAGAACGGCGATGCCGTGATCATCGACGCCGACGAGGGACACGTGCATCTGCGGCCGATGGCCGATCACCGGCGTTCCTACGAGGAAAAGGTGCGCTTCCGCGCCAGGCGGCAGGAGCAGTTCCGGGCGCTGCGCGCCGTCGAGCCGGTGACCCGGGATGGGCAGCGGATCGCGCTGATGATGAATGCGGGGTTGCTGGTCGACCTGCCGCAGCTTTCGGAATCGGGCGCCGAGGGCATCGGCCTCTTTCGCACCGAACTCCAGTTCATGATTGCCTCCACCATGCCGAAGGCGGAGGAGCAGGAGCAGTTCTATCGCAATGTGATCAAACAGGCGGCGGGCCGCGCCGTCACCTTCCGCACGCTCGATATCGGCGGCGACAAGGTCGTGCCGTATTTCCGCGGCCATGAGGAGGAAAATCCCGCACTCGGCTGGCGCGCCATCCGGCTGTCGCTCGACCGGCCGGGATTGTTGCGCACTCAGTTGCGCGCCCTCTTGAAGGCATCGGCGGGCACCGAGCTGAAGCTGATGGTGCCGATGGTGACCGAGGTTTCCGAATTGAGGATGGTGCGCGAGCTGTTGCAGAAGGAAGTGCAGCATCTCTCGCGCTTCGGCCACGGCTTGCCGCGCAAGCTGCAATTCGGAGCAATGCTGGAGGTGCCCGCACTGCTGTGGCAGCTCGACGAGCTGATGGAGGCAGTCGATTTCGTCTCGGTCGGTTCGAACGACCTCTTCCAGTTCGCGATGGCCGTCGATCGCGGCAACGCGCGGGTCTCGGACCGGTTCGATCCACTCGGCAAACCGTTTTTGCGCATCCTGCGCGATATCGTGCGCGGGGCGGAGCGGAACAAGACGCCGGTGACGCTCTGCGGCGAACTTGCCAGCAAACCGATCTCGGCGATGGCGCTGCTCGGCATCGGCTTCCGCTCGATCTCGATGTCGCCGGCCTCGATCGGGCCGGTGAAGGCAATGTTGCTCGGGCTCGATGTCGGGGCGCTGAAGACGGCGATGGACGAGGTGCTGGACGATGTCCATGCCATGATGCCGATGCGCGAGGTGCTTGCCCGCTTCGCCGAAAGCCACAATATTCCCCTTTAGACAGAGATTAAGAAGAATCGGAGTGAAGGGTGGCGAAGCTTCCCGTTGAAAAGATGCGCGAGCTGGAACGCCGTTTCGGCGAGATCGAGGCGCGCATGTCGGCAGGTCCTGCCGCCGATGTCTATGTGAAGCTCGCGTCCGAATATTCCGAGCTGCAGCCCGTCGTGACGAAGATCCGCGCCTATGAGAAGGCGATTGCCGAGCTTGCCGATCTCGAAACCCTGCTCGAAGACAAGTCGGTCGACCGCGAGATGCGCGACCTTGCGGAGCTGGAACTGCCCGAGGTGAAGGGGCAGATCGAGGCGCTCGAGCAGGAGATGCAGATCCTGCTTCTGCCGAAGGACGCGGCAGACGAAAAGAGCGCGATTCTCGAAATCCGCGCCGGCACGGGCGGGTCGGAAGCCGCCCTTTTTGCCGGCGATCTGTTTCGCATGTATGAGCGGTTTGCAGCGGAGAAGGGCTGGAAGGCGGAGGTGCTCTCGGCGAGCGAGGGTGAAGCCGGCGGCTACAAGGAAATCATCGCGACGATCACCGGCAGGGGCGTCTTCGCCAAGCTGAAATTTGAATCCGGCGTGCATCGCGTGCAGCGTGTGCCGGAAACCGAGGCGGGCGGGCGCATCCATACGTCGGCCGCAACGGTGGCCGTGCTGCCGGAGGCCGAGGAGATCGACATCGAGATCCGGCCGGAGGATATCCGTATCGACACGATGCGCTCTTCGGGCGCGGGCGGCCAGCATGTCAATACGACGGACTCGGCGGTGCGCATCACCCACTTGCCGAGCGGCATCGTCGTCACCAGCTCGGAAAAATCACAGCACCAGAACCGCGCCAAGGCGATGCAGGTGCTGCGCTCCAGGCTCTATGATGCCGAGCGGCAGAGGGCCGACAGCGAGCGTTCGGCCGACCGCAAGAGCCAGGTCGGCTCCGGCGACCGCTCTGAACGTATCCGAACCTATAATTTCCCGCAGGGGCGGGTGACCGACCATCGCATCAATCTGACGCTCTATAAACTCGACCGGATGATGGAAGGCGAGATCGAGGAGGTCGTCGATGCGTTGATGGCCGATTACCAGGCAAGCCAGCTGGCGCAGCTCGGCGAGCAACAATGAGCTCGACGGTCGCCGACACGCTTGCCGAAGCGCGCCGCCGCTTCACCGAAGCAGGTATCGTCGATCCGGCGACCGACGCGCGTCTGCTTGTTGCAGGTCTTCTGAAACTGTCGCCGACCGAGCTGTTGACGCGATCGGCGGCGCGGCTTTCTTCCGAGCAGGCCGAGGCGATTTACAAGGCGGTGGAACGGCGGCTCGGCCACGAGCCGGTGCATCGCATTCTCGGGGAGCGGGAATTCTATGGGCTTCCGTTGCGGCTCTCGGAGGAAACGCTGGAACCGCGGCCGGATACGGAAATCCTGGTCGATACGGTGCTTGCCTATCTCAAGGAGCTTGCAAAGGCGCAAGACGATCTCCATATTCTTGATATAGGAACCGGGACCGGGGCGATATGCCTTGCGCTTTTGAGCGAGTGTCGGGAGGCGTCAGGTATCGGCAGCGACATATCGGCGGATGCACTTCAGACGGCAAGATCGAATGCAGAAAGAAACGGATTACAGGATCGTTTTGAGGCCATACAATCGAGATGGTTCGAGAGCATCCAGGGTTCCTTTCACGTGATTGTCTCAAATCCGCCCTATATTGCTTCCAATGTCATTCACGATCTCGCTCCCGAAGTGATGAAATTTGATCCGGTTGCGGCTCTGGATGGCGGCCCGGATGGGCTTGACGCCTATAAAGCCATAGCCAAGGATGCGGCAAGGTTCATGAGGCCCGATGGGGTTCTCGGACTGGAAATCGGCTACGATCAGCGAAACGATGTGACGGCGATCTTCGAAGCGAAAGGCTTCAAGTGCCTCAAATCCGTAAAAGATTATGGTCAGAACGACAGGGTGCTCGTGTTCGCGCTCGTGTGACAGGCGATAATTGCTGCGTTGAACAGGACATTATTGTTATTGCGAAGAAAAGGCTTGGATTTCCCAGGGAAGCGATATAGGTTGCGGTCACGTGTTGGGCAGATAGGAATGAACGAGATTCGTTCGGTACTTGGTTTGCCTCGGGGGTCCGCTCTTTTAAACGAGAGTTTCAACGGTTGAACACGACCCAATGCGTGAATCAGTCAATCTGACTTGAGAACCAAGCGGCAGGTCGGCGCAAAGGCGCAGTATGCTCGCGGCACAAAGGTCCTGACCCGCTTTTCGGTCATGGCGGTTGGTGCCATGTATCCATCACAAACAGAGAATTCAGGTGAACGATCTATGAGGCCAGGACAGCAGAACAAGCGCGGTCGAGGGCGTGGTAACAATAATAACAACGGCGGCGGCGGCGGAAATAACAATAACAACAATTTCAACCGCAAGGGCGGCAATCCGCTGACCCGAACCTATGACAGCTCCGGCCCCGATGTGAAGATTCGCGGCACTGCCCAACATATCGCCGAAAAATACGCGCAGCTCGCCCGCGACGCTCAAAGCTCCGGCGACCGCGTGATTGCCGAGAATTATCTCCAGCACGCCGAACACTACAATCGGATCATTGCCAGCGCCCAGGCGCAGATGCAGGAACGTTTCCAGCGCGACGATCGCGGCGAATACAATGACGCCGCGGACCGCGACGGCGACGACATCGATAACAACGACAATGACGGTGATGATGTCGTCATCGTCCAGCCGCCACAGAACAGGCAGCATCAGTCGCGGCCGCAGCCCGAGTCCCGGTCCCAGCCGGCTCCCGCTCCCGCGCCAGTGGTGCCCCAGGCCGAGGTCATCGACGGAACCGGCCCACAGCCGGAGATCGAAGGCATTCCGGCCGAAGTCGCCATGGACGAGGAAGGCTCGGGCGGTCAGCCGCGCGAGCGCCAGCCCCGCCGTCGCGCCACCGGCAGCCGTCCCCGTCGCCCGCGCCGCGGCGCAGAAGGCGAAGCAGCTGAAGGCGAGGGTGCCTCTGGCGAGGCGCCTGTACTGGCTGACGCTGCATCGGAATGAGGATTTTGCCTCTCCTTCGGGGGAGAGCGGAAGGTCATGCCATCTTCAGAATTGCCTTGAAAATCCCCGGCCTCGCGCCGGGGATTTTCATTTTTTACGGGCTCTTTAAACTCGTAGCACAGGCTACCATATTCTCCTCGAACTGCTTCGCCCGAATCCCTTACGGGCCAAGCGCGGCCTGCCTTTTCAGGGGGTCGATCTCAATCATCGGTCTGTGCCTCGTCAGGGCAGAGCGATCCATGGAGGTAGAATATGAATATCGAGAAATATTCCGAGCGGGTGCGCGGCTTCATCCAGTCGGCGCAGACCTATGCGCTGGCGCAGGGTCACCAGCAGTTCACGCCCGAACATGTGCTGAAAGTCCTGCTCGACGACGATCAGGGCATGGCGGCGTCGCTGATCGAGCGCGCCGGCGGCGATGCCAAGGCTGCCCGCCTGGCCAATGACGCGGCCCTTGCCAAACTGCCGAAAATATCAGGCGGCAACGGCAATATCTATCTGGCCCAGCCGCTCGCCAAAGTGCTTTCAACCGCCGAAGAGGCGGCGAAGAAGGCCGGCGATAGCTTCGTCACGGTCGAGCGCCTGCTGCAGGCGCTGGCGATCGAATCCTCGGCCTCGACTTTTTCGACGCTGAAGAACGCAGGCGTGACGGCCCAGGGCCTCAACCAGGTCATCAACGACATCCGCAAGGGGCGGACGGCGGATTCCTCCAATGCCGAACAGGGTTTCGATTCGCTGAAGAAGTTCGCACGCGATCTCACGGCCGAAGCCCGCGAGGGCAAGCTCGACCCGGTGATCGGCCGCGACGACGAAATTCGCCGCACGATCCAGGTGCTGTCGCGCCGCACCAAGAACAATCCCGTTCTGATCGGCGAACCCGGCGTCGGCAAGACGGCGATCGTCGAGGGCCTGGCGCTGCGCATCGTCAACGGTGACGTGCCGGAATCGCTCAAGGACAAGAAACTGATGGCGCTCGATATGGGCGCGCTGATTGCCGGTGCGAAATATCGCGGCGAATTCGAGGAGCGGCTGAAGGCCGTGCTCAACGAGGTCCAGGCAGAAAACGGCGAAATCATCCTGTTCATCGATGAGATGCACACGCTGGTCGGCGCCGGCAAGGCGGATGGGGCGATGGACGCTTCCAACCTGCTGAAACCCGCCCTTGCCCGCGGTGAGCTACATTGCGTCGGTGCGACCACGCTCGACGAATATCGCAAACATGTCGAAAAGGATCCGGCCCTTGCCCGCCGCTTCCAGCCCGTCGTCGTCGACGAACCGACGGTCGAAGACACGATCTCGATCCTGCGCGGCCTGAAGGAAAAATACGAGCAGCATCACAAGGTGCGCATCGCCGATGCGGCGTTGGTGGCGGCTGCAACACTTTCCAACCGCTATATCACCGACCGTTTCCTGCCCGACAAGGCGATCGACCTGATGGACGAGGCGGCGGCGCGGTTGCGCATGCAGGTGGATTCCAAACCGGAAGAGCTCGATGAACTTGACCGTCGCATCATCCAGCTGAAGATCGAGCGCGAGGCGCTGAAGAAGGAAACCGACGTTGCGTCGGCCGACCGGCTGAAGCGGCTGGAGACCGAACTCACCGGTCTCGAAGAAGAGGCCGATGCGCTGACGGCCCGCTGGCAGGCGGAAAAGCAGAAGCTCGGCCTTGCCGCCGATCTCAAGAAGCAGCTGGACGATGCCCGCAACGAACTGGCGATCGCCCAGCGCAAGGGGGAGTTCCAGCGTGCCGGCGAGCTGACCTACGGCGTCATTCCCGATCTCGAAAAGCAGCTCGTCGATGCCGAAAAGCAGGATGGCGAACGCGGCGCGATGGTGCAGGAGGTCGTCATCCCCGACAACATCGCCCACGTCGTTTCCCGCTGGACCGGCATTCCGGTCGACAGGATGCTGGAGGGCGAACGCGACAAGCTGCTGCGGATGGAAGACGAGCTGGCGAAATCGGTGATCGGCCAGGGTGATGCGGTTCAGGCCGTTTCCCGCGCCGTCCGCCGCGCCCGCGCCGGCCTGCAGGATCCGAACCGGCCGATCGGCTCGTTCATCTTCCTCGGCCCGACCGGCGTCGGCAAGACGGAGCTCACCAAGGCGCTCGCCCGCTTCCTCTTCGACGACGAGACGGCAATGGTGCGCATGGATATGTCGGAATATATGGAAAAACACTCCGTTGCCCGGCTGATCGGCGCGCCTCCTGGCTATGTCGGTTATGACGAAGGCGGGGCGTTGACGGAGGCTGTGCGCCGCCGGCCCTATCAGGTCGTGCTGTTCGACGAGATCGAAAAGGCGCATCCCGACGTCTTCAATATCCTGCTGCAGGTGCTGGACGACGGACGCCTGACGGACGGCCAGGGCCGGACGGTGGATTTCCGCAACACGATGATCATCATGACCTCGAACCTCGGTGCCGAATATCTGACGCAGCTCCCGGACGGTGACGACAGCGACACGGTTCGCGAGCAAGTGATGGAGGTCGTGCGCGGGCATTTCCGGCCGGAATTCCTGAACCGCATCGATGAGATCATCCTCTTCCACCGCCTGAAGCGTGGGGAGATGGGCGCGATCGTCGATATCCAGCTGAAGCGGCTGGTGGCGCTCTTGTCCGAACGCAAGATCGTCATCGATCTCGACGAGGAAGCCCGCCACTGGCTGGCGAACAAGGGTTACGATCCGGTCTACGGCGCAAGGCCGCTGAAGCGGGTGATCCAGAAGTTCGTGCAGGATCCGCTGGCCGAGCAGATTCTGTCCGGCCAAGTGCCGGACGGATCGACGGTGAAGGTGACGAGCGGTTCAGACCGGCTGCAGTTCAGGACGCGGCAGACGGTGAACGAGGCGGCGTAAGCCGGTTTGGCCGATGAATGAGAATTGGGAATGGCGGCTTCGGCCGCCATTTTTGTTTGCGGGAGGCTACTTGCTCGCCACCTGATCCGCCGTTTGGTTGTTCAGCAGCGTATCGATGCGCTTGCGCTCGTCCTCGAATTTCGCCAGCGCCTCGCCCTGCAGCGATTTGCCGCCCGGCAGGCGGATGCGCAGCGGATCGACCTTGGTGCCGTTGACGATCAGCTCGTAATGCAGGTGCGGTCCGGTGGACTCGCCCGTCGTTCCGACCCAGCCGATCACTTGGCCCTGGCGGATCTTGGCACCGGGGATGACGCCCTTGGCGATGGCGCTCTGGTGATTGTAGGAGGATTCATAGCCGTTGGCATGGCGGATGATCGTTTGATTGCCGTAGCCGCCGGAATCCCAGCCGGCTTTTTCAACCGTTCCGTTGCCGGCGGCGATGATCGCCGTGCCGCGGGGTGCCGCCCAATCGACGCCGGTGTGCATGCGGGCGAAACCGAGGATCGGGTGACGGCGCATGCCGAAGCCGGATTTGAAGATGCCGTTCGGAACCGGATTGCGCAGCAGGAACTGGCGGATGCTCTTGCCGTTCTCGTCGAAATAATCGACCGTGCCGTCGTCGGGGTCCTGGAAGCGGTAGAAGCGCGTCTGCGTGTCGCCGAAACGGGCATTGACGTAGAGCAGTTCGGAATCCTCGGTTGCCTGGCCGGCGCTATCGGCGACGGAGAAGAAGGCCTCGAGACTGTCGGTCGACCGCAGCTGCGCCTGGAAATCGACATTGCTGGCAAGCAGCTTGATGATCAGCGCCGTCATATCCTTGGTCATGCCGTAGGAAAGGGCGGCGCGATAGATGCCGTCATAGACGCGCGGCAGGTTCTGGCCGGGCGGCGGCGCGAAGGAATTGTCATCGAAGGCGGTGGCGATGGCATCCAGCATCGGCGGCTCGCTTCCGGGCACGTATCTGCCTTTGTCGTCAACAGCAACGGTGACGAGATGGCGGGTGCCGCGATAGACGCTGGCGCGGATGATCTTTGCCTGTTCGCCCTTCTGAATGATACCGATGCGCAACACGTCGCCCTTGTCGAGATCGGTGGAACCCAGTTGCTGCGAGATAAAACCGGCAATGCCATCGGCATATTGCTGCGGATAGCCTGAATCCGTCAGCGCCTTGGCGATCGGCGTGTCGACGC
>NZ_CP118713.1:3310000-3730000 GCF_028994275.1 Rhizobium binxianense | reverse complement strand
ACTGGATGGGCTATGGGGACTCACCGTCTTACTGATCCTAACCAAACTCCGAATACCGGGGAGTACTACTCGGCAGACACACGGCGGGTGCTAACGTCCGTCGTGAAAAGGGCAACAACCCTAACCTCCAGCTAAGGTCCCCAAGTCATGGCTAAGTGGGAAAGGATGTGAGGATCCCAAAACAACCAGGATGTTGGCTTAGAAGCAGCCATCATTTAAAGAAAGCGTAACAGCTCACTGGTCTAAATAAGGGTCTTTGCGCCGAAAATGTAACGGGGCTGAAGCCATGCACCGAAGCTGAGGATTCCTCTTTGAGGAGTGGTAGCGGAGCGTTCCGTAAGCTGATGAAGGGAGACCCGTGAGGGCTCCTGGAGGTATCGGAAGTGCGAATGTTGACATGAGTAACGATAAAGAGGGTGAGAGACCCTCTCGCCGAAAGACCAAGGGTTCCTGCTTAAAGTTAATCTGAGCAGGGTTAGCCGGCCCCTAAGGCGAGGCAGAAATGCGTAGTCGATGGGAACCACGTTAATATTCGTGGGCCTGGTGGTAGTGACGGATTGCACAAGTTGTTCTGGTTTATTGGATTATCAGGGCAGCGGAGCGGTTCCAGGAAATAGCTCCACCGTATAGACCGTACCCGAAACCGACACAGGTGGTCAGGTAGAGTATACCAAGGCGCTTGAGAGAACTATGTTGAAGGAACTCGGCAAATTGCACGCGTAACTTCGGAAGAAGCGTGACCCCATTTTACGCAAGTATGATGGGGTGGCACAGACCAGGGGGTAGCGACTGTTTATCAAAAACACAGGGCTCTGCGAAGTCGCAAGACGACGTATAGGGTCTGACGCCTGCCCGGTGCTGGAAGGTTAAGAGGAGAGGTGCAAGCTTTGAATCGAAGCCCCAGTAAACGGCGGCCGTAACTATAACGGTCCTAAGGTAGCGAAATTCCTTGTCGGGTAAGTTCCGACCTGCACGAATGGCGTAACGACTTCCCCGCTGTCTCCAACATAGACTCAGTGAAATTGAATTCCCCGTGAAGATGCGGGGTTCCTGCGGTCAGACGGAAAGACCCCGTGCACCTTTACTATAGCTTTACACTGGCATTCGTGTCGGCATGTGTAGGATAGGTGGTAGGCTTTGAAGCGGGGACGCCAGTTTCCGTGGAGCCATCCTTGAAATACCACCCTTATCGTCATGGATGTCTAACCGCGGCCCGTCATCCGGGTCCGGGACAGTGTATGGTGGGTAGTTTGACTGGGGCGGTCGCCTCCGAAAGAGTAACGGAGGCGCGCGATGGTGGGCTCAGACCGGTCGGAAATCGGTCGTCGAGTGCAATGGCATAAGCCCGCCTGACTGCGAGACTGACAAGTCGAGCAGAGACGAAAGTCGGTCATAGTGATCCGGTGGTCCCGCGTGGAAGGGCCATCGCTCAACGGATAAAAGGTACGCCGGGGATAACAGGCTGATGACCCCCAAGAGTCCATATCGACGGGGTTGTTTGGCACCTCGATGTCGGCTCATCGCATCCTGGGGCTGGAGCAGGTCCCAAGGGTTTGGCTGTTCGCCAATTAAAGCGGTACGTGAGCTGGGTTCAGAACGTCGTGAGACAGTTCGGTCCCTATCTGCCGTGGGTGTAGGAATATTGACAGGATCTGTCCCTAGTACGAGAGGACCGGGATGGACATATCTCTGGTGGACCTGTTGTCCTGCCAAGGGCATAGCAGGGTAGCTATATATGGACGGGATAACCGCTGAAGGCATCTAAGCGGGAAACCCACCTGAAAACGAGTATTCCCTATCAGAGCCGTGGAAGACGACCACGTTGATAGGCCGGGTGTGGAAGTGCGGCAACGCATGAAGCTTACCGGTACTAATAGCTCGATCGGCTTGATCGTTCTCATTGACTATGCTCATCAGCCAGAGGCTGATGATGCTTGACCTTCTGTCCTCACGCGCTGAAAGCGCTGCGGACGGCGCGCCAAACGATTGGCGACGCGCTTTGCGCTTGCGGCCTCTGGCCGACGGTGCCTTGCGAAAGGTAAGACGTGTTCAAAAAAAACAGGCTAACGCCTGCCAGCTTCTCAAACATTAAGTTGCGCTTTGCCGACCTGGTGGTTATGGCGGGGTGGCTGCACCCGTTCCCTTTCCGAACACGGCCGTGAAACGCCCCTGCGCCCATGGTACTTCGTCTTAAGACGCGGGAGAGTAGGTCGCTGCCAGGTCTGCAAAACGCAACTTTTTGAAAACAATCTTCTCATTCACAGACAACGGCCCATAGCCGAAACAAAAGGGCCGCTCTCAAAGCGGCCTTTCGTGTTAAAATATATCTCGCGGGGTGGAGCAGCCCGGTAGCTCGTCAGGCTCATAACCTGAAGGCCGCAGGTTCAAATCCTGCCCCCGCAACCAAACAAAAAGGCCCGCTGCAAAGCGGGCTTTTTGTTTGGTAATGGGTCGAGGAGTTAACGCCTCTTCAGGGGCCCGCAAGAAGGCGAAGCCGACAAAGCGGGACAGAAAACCACAAATCCTGCCAGTGAAACCAACACCTTCAAAGATCAGCATCTTGCGTCTCCCGCGGCTTCTTATGCGCCGCCGGGCCGCAGGAACAATCAATGATCTACCATGAAGATAAGCCGTGCGGCGTCGCGCTTCCCATCATTGTCATCCTTTCGCTATGGTCGCTATCGTCGGCAGCCTAGTCGTGTCATCACGCCACCAGCGTTGGCTCGGTGTGGGTTCCTGTTCGATCGGCTGGCCCCTGATCTCTCGCGGCGCCCAAAGACGGTACTTCCGATCCGACTATGAGCACCTCTGATGTCGGACGCCCCTGCTTAGCGTCGTCGTCGCTCAAGTGTGTGCGGCGGGGGGGTGATCGTGGTCATGCTGCGGCGCAGGGGAGGCAGCGTAAGATGCCGTTTCTGATTCATTCAAAGACGATTGTCGAACTTGAATCCGACGGCAGGCCGGCCCCGTGCGGGTCATATACAAAGACGGAGGGTTTTGGTCTCTTCCTGATGTCGCGCTCGTGATGAAAACCATCGCGCAGGTTCCGTCGAGCGATCTCCCTACCTTATGCGGAACGCGATCTGAGAGGTGTGCGATGAAGCAAGGGCCGTTTTTTTCCTCGTCGTCGACAATCGAGCATGATTTCCTCAACCGTCCCGACCCACCTTGAGAGGCTCATCTTGTTGATGTCGAAGTCAGGTGGCCTTCGGTTCAGGGAAGTTGCCAGCTCGTGCTCGAGATCTTGGAACGACGTTGACACTTTGAATCGGCGCGAGCGGGGGCACTCCTGGCGCCCCCGCAAGGAAACCCTAAGCCTTCTCGTCGAAGTCAAGTGAACTTGAAAGGTCCCGGTAGGCATCAATCTGCTGCTGAAGCAGCGCGATTTTCTGTTCCACCATGCCAATAGCATCAGCTCCGGCGATGAACCGGCGAGGCAGCTCCGGTTCGTTGACCAGGGTGATCAGTGCTTGGGCGAGTTTTGCGGGATCGCCGCTTTGCCGGCCATTGGCGGATTTCCAGAACGCGCGGTGCTGGGCGCGCCGTTCGTCATAGCCGCTGACAGACAGCGGGGCGTATTGAGTGGATTCGTCGGTCAGCAATTCGGTGCGGAAGAAGCCCGGATTGACGATCATCGTTTCAATACCAAACGGCGCCACTTCCGGCTGCAGCGATTCCATCCAGCCATCGAGGGCGAACTTCGAGGCAGAATAAGCGCTGCAGAACTCAAAGCCCAGCAGGCTGGCCGTCGACGAGATCGAGATGATCTTGCCGGAGCCCTGCTTGCGCATCACCGGCAATACGGCCCGCGTGACATTCATGGGACCGATGAGATTGCTGGCCAACTGCAGATCCATCTGGGCCGGCGTCAATTCCTCAAAATAGCCTGCGTAAAAGTTCGCGGCATTGTTGACCAGGACGTCGATGCGACCAAAACGTTCTAATGCCGCTTTGACAGCGGAGTCCGCATCGGCAGACTTTGTCACGTCCAGCGTGACGACCAGCAGGTTTTCCGATTGACCGATGGCCGCGGCAACACGCTCAGGATTTCGGCCGGTGGCGACGAGCTTGTCGCCGGACGCCAGGACCGCCTTGGCGAAATCGAGCCCCATGCCGCGTCCAGCGCCTGTGATCATCCAGACTTTACTCATAGAATTCTCCTTGATGGTGAGTTGTGTACCGACACTTTATGCGTTGGCCTTCCGCCGCTGCGCCGCATGATCATCGTTGATCTTGAACCAGCCGCCGGCTGCCTCGATGACGCCCCAGAGCTTGGTGGGAAGCGAGATTTCTGGGATCGTCGTCGTCCTGATCTCCGTCTCGATCAGATCGCCGTTGCCGCTCTTTGACAGTTCGACCCAGTCCGGGTTGATCACCAGCCCTTGGCCGACAGCTACAAGCGAGAGGCCGAGATCGAGGGCACGCTCCGCTTGTTGAGGCGTTCTGACCTGGCCAGCGGCAAGGACTGGAACGCGCCCCGCAACCCTGGCGGCGACCAACTCAGCGATCATCCGATCATCGCCAGCGTCGACCGGCTTAGCATCGAGTACGCTCGACAGCGATGCATGGATGTAGTCCAGACCGCAATCGATGAGACGATCGATAAGCCCGTAGGTGTCCTCAATCCGAAGCCCGCCCGGTTCTGATTCCTCCGGGGAGATCCGGTATCCCAAAAGGAAGGGCCGCGTCGCGTATGTGTCCATTACCCGCTTGACTTCGAGGACCACTGCGAGCGGGAACCGCATCCGGTTTTCCAGCGCGCCTCCCCATTCGTCGTTGCGCTGGTTATAGAGCGGCGAGAAGAAGTTCTGGATCAGGAAGCCATGGGCACCATGGAGTTCGACACCGTCGAAGCCTGCTTCGATGGCACGGCGAGTTGCTTGCCCGAACGCCGAAATCACATCGAGGACTTCGTCATGGCTCAGAGCACGTGTAGCGACCCCACCAGGATTGAACGGGCCGGGGGGAACTTCGAGCGCACTGGCGCTGACCACGTCCCTGTCCGGGATCAGCTCCGGCACGGCCTTGTTCCCAGCGTGGAAAATCTGAAGAATCGCGGGTGCGCCGCCGCTCTTGGCGGATTCCGCGAGCCGCCGCAGACTTGGCATGAAGCTGTCGTCATAAGAGGCGAATTCGCCCGTGAAGCCGATGCCATCGGGCGTGACGTGCGTGCAGCCTGTCACAACGAGGCCAACGCCGTTTACCCTGCGTCGATAATACGAAACTTCCTCATCCGAGACGGTTCCATCGTCATTCGCCGACCATGTCGTCATCGGGGCCATGGCGACCCGGTTTCGAAGCGTGAGCCCGTTGGCGAAGGCGAACGGTTCAAACATTTTGGGCCTAGTTTCCATGAGCAATGGTCTCTCTTGTTGCCGGTTCAACGGTTTGTGAAGCGACAGATAGCGATGAAGACAAACGATGATTAGCCGCTGTAATCTGCATGAAGTTAGAAATGGAGCTGATAAATGAGACACGGTGACTTCAGCGAACTTGCAGCCTTCATCGCCGTCGCAGAGGCCGGAAGTTTCACCCGCGCCTCCGCCAAACTCGGGCTTTCACAGTCCGCTGTCAGTTATTCGGTAAGGATGCTCGAGCAGAAGCTCGGGGTACGGCTGATCTCCCGCACCACACGAAGCCTGTCACTGACCGATGCCGGCGACCGTATGCTGCGAAGCCTTCGCCCCGCCTTTGAACACATCGAGAGCGAGATCGCGGCCGTCACCGCACTTCGCGACAAACCCGCCGGCACTATTCGCATCACAACATTCCGGCATGCCGCCCGAACCGTGCTTTGGCCTGTCATCACGAAGTTCTTGGCGGAGTATCCCGATATCGACGTGGAAGTCAGTGTCGATGAGGGTTTGACCGATATCGTGGCCAGCCGGTTCGACGCGGGTATCCGCGTTGGCGAACAGGTCCAGAAAGACATGGTGGCCGTCAGGATCAGCCCGGATCTCCGCATGGCCGTCGTCGGATCGCCGTCCTATTTCGCGAAGCGCAAAATCCCGCAAACCCCTCGCGATCTCGGTGAGCATCGGGGCGTAAGCTATCGGCAGTCCACCGGTGGAGGGCTTTATGCCTGGGAGTTCGAACGCGACGGGGAAGAACTCCAGGTCAGGATGAACGGCCCTTTGATCATCAACGACGGCGAAATGCTGGAGGCGGCTGCCTTGGACGGCTTGGCGCTCGCCTATACATTCGAAAGCCAGGTCGCACAGTACATAAATGATGGCCGGCTGATCCGCGTTCTCGACGACTGGTGTCAGCCGTTCTCCGGCTATCATCTCTATTACCCAAGCCGACGTCAGCATACGGCTGCGTTCGCGCTGCTCGTCGAGGCGCTCCGATTCAAAAGCTAGCGCTCCGCCAGGCTATTCAGTCAGCGCTCGAATGCGCAGGAACGAGTCAACATCCATTTTGAACACCAATGCGGCGGCTGCGTTACGACATCAAATAACAACGTTGGTACACGATGATCCGGACAGCTTGGGTTGTGCAAAAATGTCCAAGAATTGATCAGATTTTCCCATTGTCTTGCGCCGAAAGCCCTTCGCACGATGCAGTGTGCGCATTGCACTAGCAGAAGTGGTAAACTGTATCCCTGTGCCGGCACTTTGTCCCAATGTGTTAAGAAATTCAACCGGCTTGTACGTGGTAAACGTTGTGCTATGTTTTCTAGGCTAACTAGCAGAAATGAATTTTCGCAATCGACTTATCCCAATTATCTTTAGAGGAGAATTCCATGTCTAGGATGATGATTATGGGCGTGAAGGGCGAAGAAGGCCTTTGGCTTGTTGACTTCGACGCCGGAGCCGTCACCGCGATGGCCGGAAAACGCGAAGACTACTTGATTTCAGCCGCCGGCCCGGCACCCACGGATAATGAAGCGCTCGATTTTGCGGAGTACTTCGAGACCAAGGACGAGGCCTTCTCCGGCCACGTCTGGAGGACTCCGGCGGTCGATCTCGCCGTTGGTTTCGAGCCCAAGGAAGCCGCCTTTTCCGGTCATGTCTACCGAACTCCGGCGGTTGACGCTCCTGCTACCAAGGTGAACTAAGTAACATCACCGGCGGAATCTGCTCTGCATAGGCTTCGAACAGGATGGCCTGCGCTTTGATTCCGCCGCATTCGGTTTTGGTGGCGGTATGACTTCTGTTGCACGGTTGACGTATTATTCCGACCGCAGTTGCTCACCGCATGAGACCCTGGCACGAATAACGCCCTCACTTTCGAAATACGGCATCACCCGTCTCGCTCGTCTGACGGATCTCGACAGGATAGGCATCCCGGTCTGGAATGCCATCGCGCCCAACTCCCGATCGATCGTCATAAATCAGGGCAAGGGGATCGAAGATATCGACGCCAAGGTCTCGGCGGCAATGGAAGCGCTGGAGCGCGCAGTCGGCGGAAATCCGCAAATCGAAGTCCGCCTCGCAAGCATCCGGCAGCTGGAATCGGAGGGCTCCTTTGCTGAGCCCCTGGATTGTCTGATTTTGGCGGGTCAAGACGATGTGCGCCCCGAGGAAGCGCTCCGTTGGGTCCAAGGCTACGATATCATTGCGGATAGACATGTTTGGGTGCCTTACGAGGCAGTCCTGCTCGACGACACAAAGTCGAACAGATTCTGGCAGTCATCTGATGGCCTTGCGTCAGGAAATATTCGCGTTGAAGCGACTTTCCACGGATTGCTGGAACGGATCGAGCGTGACGCCGAAGTTCTCTGGCAGTTCGCGTCCGTCGCGGAGAAAAGCACAAACTGCATCGATATCAGCTCGTTTCGTGACCCGGTTCTGAGCGGCCTTGCGCAACGGATTCGCGATGTCGGCTTCAGGCTTCAAATGTTCAATCGGACCAGCGACATCGGTGTGCCGTGTTTTGAAGCCTTCATTGCGCCCGACGCGCCGTCTGGGGATGAATTGCGCTATATCGAAGTGACTTACGGCGCGGGCGCGCATCCCAATCCCGGCCGCGCGGCGATCAGGGCGGTCACCGAGGCAGCGCAATCGAGGCTGACCTTCATCAGCGGTGCCAGAGATGACATCCATCCTGAAACCTTTGCGCGTCCGCTTCCCGCTCATCTGCGGGAGGTGCTCTTCATCGAACCGACCCACGAAGCGCATGCCCTCGACACTACGACCGGAGGCACGATCCATGACATGCTGCGCGACGTTATCGCGCGACTCATGGCGGTTGGGGTTACGTCGGCGATCGCCGTGGACATGAACTCAGGGGAGGAGGACTTCAGCGTTGTGAAAATGCTCGTTCCACAATTGGAAAACCTGGACGGAAGGCGGAAACGACGGTTTGGCCCCCGCGCGCTGAAACGGATATTGAGAACCAGATGAAAGTGATCTTTGCGGGACCGACACTCCATGGTGCCATTTTGCCGTCAAATACTGACTATGAGCTTCGTCCCCCCGCAAGGCAGGGTGATTTCTTCAGAGCCATTCAAGACGGCGCCAACATTATCGGGCTCATTGACGGCATTTACGAGTATGTTCCTGCCATCTGGCATAAGGAGATTCTGTTTGGACTTTCTCAGGGCGTCCATATCTTCGGAGCTGCGAGCATGGGGGCGCTGCGAGCAGCGGAGTGTTCCGCGTTCGGCATGGTCGGCCTCGGAGAAATCTATGAGGGCTTTGCAAGCGGCGTATTGGAAAACGATGCGGATGTCGCTCAATCACATGCTCCGGCTGAAATGGGATTCCTTCCCCTCAGTGAACCTCTTGTCAACGTTCGCGCGACGATTTCGCAATGTTTGCAACGCGCGCAGATTACGAGCGCTGAACACGATCAATTGCAGAACGCCGCAGTGGGGATCTTCTTCAAGGATCGGACCTATCGCCGCGTTGTGCGATCTGCGATTCAGGACGCTGATCGCGTGGGTGCTGTGCTGGCAGTCCTGCGTGCCAACAATGTCAATTTGAAGCTACGCGACGCACAACTGCTTGTCGAAACCGTGATCAGCATGCCGGATTGCCGCTTTATTCCTGAATTCAGTTGGAGGTTCGAAGCGACCAGCGTTTGGAACGCGATGTTTCCAACAATAGAATCGCCCTGATCGTCACTGCCTTCACCGCCATTAACGCCGCAGAGCGGTGAACAGGAGACGTTAGGAGAGGTCAAAGAAGCAGTTCTTAATTTACCTTAGGTTGTTTTCCGCCTACCCGCTGATCTATCAGAATGACATCATTTTGGCATCACTTCAGCCATTTTGCAACCAGATTGACACTCTGAGAAACAAATAACACGTTGTAATTTTTGACAAAAGGCCAATCTTTGTGTGCCTGCGGGGTTTGATGAATCCTTCATGGCGCGCCGTTTCATGTGGACCAGCTGAGTACAACCAAAACGGGTTAGCGGCCGATAACTGGCCTCGACCCGAAGTTTCGCGCGAGGCCTCTCTCTGCCGGATTGTTGATGACCTGATCGGTCTCGCCGGCCTCGATCCAGATGAATGCTTCGCTTACGTCCAAGACCACGTTCCCCTACGATCGGGGCGTCTCATGCCGAGCAGCTTCTCACAGGTCAGCTTGGCCTCTCATGGCGACGCCAGTCGTCACGGTTATAGCTGAGATTCGAGCGGCAGCCACTTGATCAGCCAGGCTGTCACGCGCCGGGCAATCCCGGCATCCGGCTCGACTCGGAGGAGAGTATTTTTCCCGTCGACGACCTTAAGCCACCGCACGGATCCCTTTTCGAGCGTTAGGGGATAGCTCAAATCCGCATCGGTTTCTACGGCAAAGATCGCGTCCATTCGCTCGACAAGATCCCGTGACTCGAACAGACAAATCAGAGGCTTGAGCAAACCAATCTATGGACCGACGGTTCGAATCCCTTCAAGGCGAGGTAGTTGGTTTTAATGGGCGCTTCGTGAGCGGTTCACCCGGCTGCCGGTCGCGAGAGTTCACGAGCTAATTCCAAGAACGCTCTGACTCCGGCCGAGAGGTTTCGGCGCCCGGGGTAATACAGGCAAAGCCCCGGATATGGGGGCGTCCAATCTTCCAGAATACGGATGACGCGCCCCGCCTCGATCTCCGAAAGAATGTCTTGTTCAAAAATATAGCCGACGCCGGCACCTTCAAGCACCGCAGTCCTTGTGAGGCTGGCTTCATCGAGCGCAAGCGGTCCCCGCACGTCAATCTGCACTTGCTCGCCGTCCTTCTCAAAACGCCATCTAAACAAGGAGCCGTCCGGCAACCGAACACGAATGCATCTGTGATTGAGGAGGTCAGGAGGAACCACGGGCTTGCCATGCTGCTCGAAATACTCGGGAGAACCAACCACGGCGTGTCGTTGAGGGCGGCCGAGCGAAACGGCGATCATGTCGCTGGGAACGAGGCCTGCAACCCTGACGCCCAGATCGAAACCGTCCTTGACGATATCGACCATTTTTCCTTCGGTGACGATATCGACATTCATGTCGGGATAGCCGCGCAGGAACTCAAGCACGAGCGGTGAGATGATGGCGCGCGCCGCAAACGGCGCGGCGTTGATCCTTATCGTTCCTGAAGGTGTCTCGCGTTGCGAGCGCACCAGATCCAGAGCGGCATGGAGATCCTGGAGCGATGGCGCGACCTGCTGCACAAAGATCCTGCCGGCATCTGTCAGCGACACGCTGCGCGTGGTGCGGTTGAACAATCGCACACCCAGTCCCGCCTCAAGCCTGCCTATCGTGTGGCTCAGCGCGGTCGTGGACATGCCGAGATCTATGGCGGCTGCGCGGAATGTCCCGCGCCGGGCAATCGCGGCGGCCGCTTCGAGTTCCTTCAGGCTGGCCTGTTCCATTGTCCCGATCTGTTCAATATCGCATGCCGGTTTATCCCACTTATTCATGCAATGGTCGAGCGCTAACTATCGGGTCAGATCATGAGGAGAAACAGGATGGATATGCCCGATATTGTGAACATTTACTTTGACGCAGACAGCCGCAGCGACGTGGATACGCTGTTGAACACCTTTGCGATTGAAGCGGTCGTCGAAGACGAGGGAGCTCGCCATCAGGGGGCCGTCTCAATCCGCGAATGGTGGGTGGCGGCGAAGGAGGCGACGCACTACGTTGCCGAACCTGTGGAATCCACCGTCGATGGCAACAAGGCCGTTGTTCGCGCCAAGGTGAGCGGCCAGTTTCCCGGTAGTCCGGTGACTCTCACCCACGCCTTCACTATCAAGGGCGACAAGATCGTCAGGCTGGAGATCTTATAATGGCCGACTTTCTCAACCTGAGAGGCAAACGGGCCCTCATTACGGCCGGAACCAAAGGTACAGGTGCCGCGACCGTCAGACTGTTTCGGGAACTAGGCGCGCAGGTGCTGACGACAGCGCGGGCCCGTCCGGAAAACCTGCCGGAAGAATTGTTCGTCGAAGCGGATCTGACCACCGAGGAAGGCTGCGCAATCGTGGCAGACGTCGCGGGCCAACGTCTCGGCGGCGTCGACGTCATCGTCCATATGCTGGGTGGCTCTTCAGCAGCTGGCGGTGGATATTGTGCTCTTACGCACGACGAATGGCAAAAGGAACTGTCGCTCAACCTCTTTTCGGCCGTTCGCCTGGATCGGCAACTGGTTCCGGACATGGTCGCCCGGGGAAACGGTGTGGTGGTGCATGTGACATCCATCCAGAGAGTCCTGCCGCTTCCGGAATCGACGACCGCCTATGCTGCGGCCAAGGCGGCACTTTCCACCTACAGCAAGGCGATGTCGAAGGAAGTGTCGCCCAAAGGTGTCCGGGTCGTTCGGGTGTCGCCAGGCTGGATCGAAACGGAAGCTTCGGTTCACCTTGCAGAGCGCTTGGCGAAGCAGGCCGGAACAGACCTTGAGGGGGGCAAAAAGATCATCATGGACGGGCTTGGTGGCATTCCGCTCGGTCGTCCGGCAAAACCGGAAGAGGTCGCAAACCTGATTGCGTTCCTTGCCTCCGACCGGGCTGCATCGATCACTGGTACCGAATATACGATCGATGGAGGGACAGTGCCAACAGCCTAGAGCGGTTCATTGCTTATCGGAATCGAGGTGGGATTCCCAAATCAGCAGAATTGTGATTCATCCTGGGTGCTGGAATGGAGGCCAGCATCGATGACGCGACCTTATTCGAATGATCTTCGTGAACGCGTAGTGGCTGCAGTTGCAGGCGGTCAGAGCTGCCGGGTGGTGGCTGAACGGTTCGACATTGCCGTCTCCTCTGTGGTGAAGTGGTCGCAGCGCCATCGGGTAACCGGCAGCGTCTCGCCCGGTAAGATGGGTGGCCATCGCCGGCGGGTGCTGGAGCCGCATCGCGCCTTCATTGTCGAGCGGATCGAGCAGATCTCGCACCTGACGCTGCATCGGCTGAAGGACGAACTGGCCGCCCGCGGTATCGCCGTCTCCCATAATGCCATTTGGCAGTTCATGCGCCGTGAAGGTCTGAGCTTCAAAAAAAACGCTATTCGCCCTTGAGCAGGGCCGTGCCGACATTGCCCGGCACAGGCAGCGCTGGAAGACTTGGCAAGCCCGCTTCGATCCGAAGCGGCTCGTCTTTATCGACGAAACTTGGATCCGCACCAACATGGCGCCGTTACGCGGCTGGGGACCGAGGGGCAAGAGGCTGCGCGGCTTTGCCCCACATGGACGCTGGCGCACACTCACTTTCCTCGGCGCTCTGCGCTGTGATCGGCTCACTGCGCCCTGCGTCTTCGATGGCCCAATCAATGGCGAGTGCTTCGAGGCTTATGTCCGCCAACAGCTGATCCCGACACTTAAGCCCGGCGACATCGTCATCCTCGACAACCTCGGCTCTCACAAAGCTAAGGCCGTCCGCGATGCCATCAAGGCGGCCGGCGCCAGACTATGGTTCCTGCCGAAATATTCCCCTGACCTTAATCCGATCGAACAGGCATTCGCCAAGATCAAACATTGGATGCGCCAGGCCCAAAAGCGAACCGTCGACGACACCTGGCGTCATCTCGGAGACCTCGTCGGCACCATCAAGCCTGACGAATGCGCAAACTACTTCACAAACGCTGGCTATGCTTCCGTCAAAACGTGAAACGCTCTAGGTGCCGACATGCACGGCAAATCAGG
Organism: Rhizobium binxianense; assembly: GCF_028994275.1. Lineage (NCBI taxonomy): Bacteria > Pseudomonadati > Pseudomonadota > Alphaproteobacteria > Hyphomicrobiales > Rhizobiaceae > Rhizobium > Rhizobium binxianense. Next base: position 3,716,939 of record NZ_CP118713.1, on the reverse strand, counting down.
TCGGTGCGTCCCATCCGCCGATCTGGGAATAGATCGCGTTGCGGAGATGACGGACGTCGCGGTTCAGAGCGCCCAATTCCTGTGGCGTCTGGGTCGAAGCTGCAAGCAAGGTGTCGCTGAGACAACCAGCCTTATGCTGCAACGCCCGGCCTTCGTCGGTCAACGCAATCAGCACCTGCCGCTCGTTGCTCAGGTTTCTCGTCCTACGCAGCAGGCCGGATGTCTCAAGGCGCTTTAGAAGCGGCGTCAGCGTGCTGGATTCCAGGGCAAGGGCGTTGGCAATGGCACCCACCGTCTGCCCATCTTCGCTCCACAAAACGTTGAGCACGAGGTACTGCGGGTACGTCAGGCTCAACTCGTCGAGAAGAGGTTTGTAGGCGCGCTGGATTGCAATTCCGGCAGTATAAATCGCGTAGCACAGTTGATCGTGCAGGGGGGGTGGGTCGTTATGGCGTTCGGTCATTCTGAGCTCCTGTGGATCTCCATATAACCTATGCAATAGCAAAATTAAATATCGCGATAAGAATTATGTTGACGCGGAATCTAAAATCTGACAGCTTATGTATATTGCGATAACAATTATCGCGATTAACGAGGAGACAGCCATGACACGCAAGACCACGACCACCGTAGCCGCAATCGCTGCTGCGGCCTCACTGTCCGCTGCCGCATTGCCGGCGAACGCCGCGGACACCATCTCTCAAGGCCAATCCGTGAGAAATGTAGTGCTCGTCCACGGCGCCTTTGCAGACGGTTCTGGCTGGAAGGGTGTTTATGACAACCTCACGAAGCGGGGCTATCGCGTTACCATTGTCCAGAACCCCCTGACGTCTCTCGAAGACGATGTCGCGGCCACCAAACGTGCGCTGGAACGGCAGGATGGTCCGGTCATTCTCGTTGGACATTCCTGGGGCGGCACGGTCATCACGGAAGCTGGCATTGATGCAAAGGTTGCAGGCCTCGTTTACGTCTCGGCTCTCTCTCCTGATGCAGGCGAGACGACGGCTCAACAATACGAAGGATTTGCTGCCGCATCGGAATTCGTCATCGAGACCACGAAGGATGGCTTTGGATATGTCAGTCCGGAAAAGTTCAAGGCTGGTTTCGCTCATGACGTCAGCGATGCGGATGTTGCGTTCATGAGGGATGCGCAAGTCCCGATCAACATGTCAGCGTTCGGCACGAAGCTCGAACATGCTGCCTGGCACACCAAGCCCAGCTGGGCTGTGATTGCTACCGAGGATAAGGCATTCGATCAGGCCATGCTGATCCACATGGCGGAACGCATCAAGGCGAAGATCACCAAGGTGTCAGCGAGCCACGCTCTGTTCATGACGCAGCCGACGGTGGTCGCGGATACCATTGATCAGGCCGCCAAGACTGTCTCAGCGAAGAAGTAATGACAGACGCAGTTTCATCGGGACAGCCCGCACTGTCCCGATGACGACGAGCAAGGGCTGTCGAACCGAGCGAGGTCGGCCCAAAGCGAGCACATAAAAGGCCGCACGATCTCGGACTTGCCCGCATTCCCCAACACTTTTGCAATTTTCCTCAATCCATTCACGGAGGTAACCACGTGAAGCTGAATAGTCATGACAAGAATGCACCCGAAAATCCGCCCATTCCTCAGAGCGAGGTCGGTGTTGTTTTCGACTTCATCGTCTGCGGCGCCGGGTCCAGCGGCTCCGTTGTTGCCGCACGACTGGCAGAGGATGGAAACGCAAGTGTCCTGCTGCTCGAGGCAGGCGGGGACGATGCGGCCGAGACCGTTACAAACCCTGCGCAGTGGCCGCTCAATCTCGGCTCGATCCGGGACTGGGGTTTTGTCGGACAACCGGCACCTGGCCTGGACGGTCGACGTCTTCCTCTCAGCATGGGCAAAGGGCTCGGTGGCGGTTCGAGCATCAATGTCATGGTGTGGGCCAGAGGACACAAGGGAGATTGGGACCACTTTGCCGCTGAAGCCGGCGATGACGCGTGGGGCTATCAGTCTATCCTCAGCTACTATCGCCGGATCGAAGATTGGCAGGGCGCTCCGGACCCAACGCGTCGCGGCGTGGGAGGACCGGCCTACGTAGCGCAGCCGCAGGCCCCCCAACCGATCGCAGAGGCCTTGTTGCGTGCGGCATCCACTATCGGCATTCCGGTCTACGATAGCCCGAACGGTGAAATGATGGAGGGCCCGGGCGGCGCATCCATCGCTGAACTGCGGATCCGGGATGGCAAGCGGGAGTCTGTCTTTGGATCCTATGTCCGCCCGCTCATGTCGCGCCCAAACCTGACTGTGCTGACCGACGCACTGGTCACGCGCCTCATCTTCGATGGCAAGCGCGTGACGGGGGTGGAGGTTCTCGTCGATGATCAGCGACGTCAATTCACGGCGCGTTGCGAGACCGTACTGTCGCTAGGCGCGATCAACACTCCGAAAGTGTTGATGCAGTCGGGCATAGGTCCGGAAGATGAGCTGCAAGCCCACGGCATTCCCGTGGTTCAACACTTACCTGGCGTTGGGCGCAATCATCAGGATCATCTCGCATTCGGCTGCACCTGGGCATATCGAAAACCAGAAGCCGTCGGTGGTAGCGGCTGCGAAGCAAAACTCTACTGGAAAAGCGTCTCGCGTCTCGCGCAGCCGGACATTCTTCAGTGCCAGTTGGAGTTCGCTGTGCCGTCGCCGATCGAGACGGGTCTCGAAACCCCGCAACATGGCTGGACAATGTTTAATGGTCTCGCCCAGCCGAAAAGCCGCGGTCGGTTGCGGCTCTCCGGCCCGAATGCATACGACCAGATCCTGATTGAGCCAAATTCGCTCAGTGAGCCGGAAGACATGGGTGCCGCGTTGGCGGCGGTTGAGCTATGCCGCGAACTGGGAAACAGCGAAGCATTCACCTCGCTGGTATCCAGAGAGACTGCACCATGCGCACACGACCGATCGGGGATGATCGACTTTATCCGGCGTTCGGCCGTGACCTATTGGCATCAATCCTGCACAGCCAAAATGGGACGCGACAGCATGTCCGTGGTCGACAACGAACTCAAGGTCTACGGTATCGATGGCCTGCGCATCGCAGACTCCTCGATCATGCCGCGGATCACAACTGGAAATACGATGGCACCCTGCGTTGTCATTGGGGAGCGGGCGGCTGATCTCATTCGGACGACGCATAGCCTTCCGAACTTGAGCGGAGGACCGGCATTCTCTGGGGCCTGAATGTTGCCTCGAGCTTCGACAAGAGGCCGCGTATAATGTAGATACGATTTTGCGAAGCGTTGCTGGCATCGACCCCGATCGGTTGGAGCAGGGTACGAAGCAATGAAGGAAGCCGTCTCGAAAGGTGCCGTCAAGAAGGCCGTGAAGAGCGCTGGAAACTCACGGAAGAAGGTCGAGGCCGAGATTGGTCGCCGTTAGGCGGCCGCGCGGCGTTGCCTTGTCCGCGGACGAGGCAGTCCCTGTGATCCGACCGCGCCTTCTTCCAGTCGTAGACATATTCCCCTGGTCGATTGCCGAGCAGCTCCTTCCAGGCAATACGGTACCGGATGGATTGCTCGCTGCTTTCCGAGCGATGGACCGAGATGCCCTAGACGCGAGACCGGACGTCGAGCGCTACCCCTATTGCCCGCCGAGTTTCCAACTGTCCCCAGACGGGCAGGCTACGCCGTTGAAGCGCGTCATGCCGTCGAGCGATTGCCGACTAGTTACAAAACCGCGACATCCGTTCGGCCCATCGTTACTGGCATCGATCTGTTCGATTACGCCCGCGCTGCCCGTCGATGGGTTGGCCCATGCAAGAGCAGTTGCACCGACAGCACCGCGACGACTGTATCTGCGATCACCGCCTGATCGGTCAAAGGCGGCTGGTGCTGAATTGCTGACTGGGCGAGGGGCGTCTCAAGCGGCTCGATATGCGAGCATGCCGTCAAAGCCGCGATGCTCATCGCCGAGATGAAGTGCTTCGGATTCATCGCTTGGATAAAGCGCTTTGCCTGTTGTGTTTCAAGTTACGAATAGTTCACAATCTGGCGAGGTCCGAAGAGAACGCGGTCAATTGGAGACGGCGCGAACTTGTTCTCCAAAGTGTGGAGAGGCCTTTAATGAGCTTGGGGCCCGAAGCTGCCATTGCGACGCTTCGGACGACTTCGATTTACCAATTTTTCCGAGCTGTCCATTTACGCTGCCTTTGCTCAAAAGAGGTGGCGATAATGGACCCGCTGGGAACCTCCGAAAGGACATCGAAACAGCACTGCTTCCTTTACCAGGGGGTGGATGAGCGTGGATGAAGGCAGCAATCACGCGGGCATAATCGGCCTCAGACTTGCCGTAGCTGCCGCTGGCCTTGTGATTTAGCCTCTCGGGCTGCCTACAACGATGGTCGCGCGGGACGCCTTGATCATTCCTTCGCCCCCCTGTTTGCCTCGACGAAGTCCAGCATATGGCGCTGAAGATTAATCTCGTAGGGAGCAGCATCATGAGCCGGCCGACGCTCCCCGCCGACGGCGGCCCGCGCAGTCATCCTGCGCTATGAGTCGGTCAGTGCGTAACCCCACCGGCTGCGGCAATGCCGCAGCCATCAGGCTTGGATTATTCCTTCGGCGGCCCGCCCCGCCGCTCCAGCGCCGTCTTGCGGATGGTCTCCGCGATCTCCGGACTACTGCTCGACAACATCTGGAAATCCACGGCATAGAGCGACAGCAGCGATACCTCGGTTGCTGCGCTGACCGTCGCTGAGCGCGGTTCGCCACTGATCAGCGCCATCTCGCCAAAGAAGTTTCCGGCACCGAGTTCCACTGGATGGTCGGGTGTCGCCACGGTGACCCGCCCCTCGACAATGAAGAACATCTGATCGCCAATATCGCCCTTGCGGCAGATCACGGCACCAGCGGGGACAATGCGCGTTCGCAGCGCCCGAACGATCTCGATCAGTGCAGCGGAACCAAGCTTCTGGAACAGGGGTACGGCAGCTACCAACTGCCAGTTGCGAACGAAGTCTTGGCGGCGAACCTCTTCGTAGAAGCCGGTGGCGAGGATGCCGGCCCAAAGTGCAAAAATACCGATCCCGCTCATCATCACCAATCCGGCCAGAACTCGACCTGCAAGGCTCTGAGGGATCTCGTCACCGTAGCCGGTCGTCGACAACGTCACGACCGCCCACCACATCGCCTGCGGAATGCTGCCGAATTTCTCGGGTTGGGCATCTCGCTCGATGATATAACCGGCCAACGCAGCGCCAAAAAGAACGATGCCGAACACCGATGTCACGCCAAGCAGATTGCGCGATTCATTCGCGACCACCTTTGCCAGCAGCCTGAAAAAGGTCGAGTCGCGCAACGGCTTGAGAAGCCAAATGGCGCAATAGAGGTTTCGATCACGGGACCCGACGAACAAGAATGCAGCAGCCGGAACCAGAACCGCGAGTAAATCGATCACGAGGGCCGGCATCCCGCCCGACAAGCGGTGTCGCCGTGAAAGCAATGTGCCGCTCAATTGGAGGACATAGGCCAGCCAAATTGCCCCAAGTAGCAGCTCAAAGACAAGCCTCTCCTGACGACTAAGGCCCTGCGTCGTCAGTGTAGCAACGACCAAGAGACCGATTGTAGCGAACAGCGCGTTGAGCGGCGTCGAAATCTTTGAGAACGGCACTGCCGACATTACATACTCCCCAACCGCCCGGTATTCGTCGACAATAGATACCTTCGGGCCACACACAAGGGAACGAGGGACTGATGCAATGTGTCTTCATACCGGCCATTCAGCCGTTGCAACGAAAATCGCACTGCGCGAGGGTATATTTCGGCCCGCGACTACCTGTTTTTGGATCTTGAATTTTGAGCCTGGTTTCGCCAATTGATCGGCGCAAATTGCATTTCTTTGGAGAATCCGAGCACATGACGACAACTGTCGAACAGACCGCTGAAAGCCACGTCTTTGAGGCCGATGTTGCCCGCCTTTTGCAGATGATGGTCCACTCCGTTTACTCGGACAAGGGCGTTTTCCTCCGCGAATTGATCTCGAATGGCGCCGATGCCTGCGAGAAGCTGCGCTATGAGTCGATCGAGACGCCGTCGCTGCTGGCGGCCGATCCCGAGAGCCGCATCACGCTGCGGCTTGATGAAGAGCGCCGGCAGCTTGTCGTGGAGGACAACGGCATCGGGATGCGGCGTGACGAGATGATTGAGGCGCTCGGTACGATCGCGAGGTCGGGGACGCGGGCGTTCATGGAGCGGATCGCAGAAAACAAGGCCGCTGAAGGCGCACAATTGATCGGACAGTTCGGCGTCGGCTTCTATTCCTGCTTTATGGTCGCCGAGCATGTCGATGTGATTTCCCGTCGCGCCGGCTCAGAGGAGGCCTGGAAATGGTCCTCGGACGGGAAGGGGAGCTATAGTGTCGAGGCGGCAAACCTCGTCGAAGCGCCACCCCGCGGTACGCGCATCGTCCTGCATCTGATGGAAGATGCCAAGACGTACACCTCAAGGTGGACCGTCGAAAGAATCGTCAAAGAACAATCCGGTCACGTCCCGGTCGCGATCCGCATTATCGACAAACCCGGTGGCGAGCCGGTCCAGATAACGGACGGGACTGCGCTGTGGACCAAATCGAAGAGCGAAGTCAGCAAGGAAGACTACACCGACTTCTACCGCGGCCTCTCTGGGCAATACGACGAACCGGCCCTGACCGTGCACTTTCGTGCCGAGGGGCGGCACGAATACACAGCCCTGGCGTTTGTACCGGGAACGCAGCCGTTCGACATGTTTGATCCGGAACGCAAAGGAAGGATGAAGCTTTACGTCAAGCGGGTCTTCATCACCGACGATGCGGAACTGATGCCCCGATATCTGCGCTTCGTGCGAGGGCTGATCGACACGGCTGATCTGCCGCTCAACGTTTCCCGCGAGATGATCCAGGAGAGCCCCATCCTGGCGGCAATCCGCAAGGGTGTCACCAACAGGGTTATCACAGCGGTCGAGAAACTGGCTGACAGCGAGCCGGAGACCTATCTCAAGTTCTGGGAGAATTTCGGACCCGTCTTGAAGGAGGGTATTTACGAGGATTACGAGCGGCGCGCGCAATTGATGGCGCTTGCACGATTTCACACGTCGGCTTCGCCGGAAGGGCACCGTTCACTTGCCGAATACGTCAAAGACGCCAAAGAAGGCCAGAATGCCATCTACTATCTTGCGGGTGGCAGCCTTGACCAGCTGAAGGCGTCGCCGCAGCTCGAAGGTTTCCGGGCGCGAGGCATCGAAGTGCTGCTGCTAACAGACTCGGTCGACAGCTTCTGGGTGGTGAACGCGCCGGAATTCGAAGGAAAGGCGTTCAAATCGATCACGCAGGGAACTGCGGATCTGGCGCAATTTCCAAGGCTCGACAATCAAACGCCGCCCGAACAGGACAGCGCCGGTTTGGCGACATTTATTGGCTTCGCTAGAGAAAAACTGGCCGGTCAAGTCGCCGATGTTCGGGCATCCGACCGCTTGACGGAGAGCGCGGTCTGCCTGGTTGCGCCGGAGGACGGCTATGACAGGCAGATGGAAAAGATCCTGCAAAACGCAGGCCGTCTCCAGGGAGCCACCAAACCGATCCTCGAAATCAACCTGGCACATCCCGTGATTAAAGCCATCGCGGCCGTCGAGGACGATGCGCCCTATCAAGAGGACGCAACGTTCCTGTTGCTCGACCAAGCGCGCATTCTCGACGGGGAGCGGCCACAAGATCCCCGAAAATTCGCGCAACGGCTGGCAAGGGTTTTGGAGAGGTCAGTTCGGACGTAGGGTTAGCCTGTTCACGCTTTGCTGACCGACGTGGCGATCTTGCTGGGTCAGCTCAAACCCGCTCGGCGCCATGTCAGGAGCCGAAGTCTTCCCGGCTCCCATGGCCAAGGGTTGCATCAGCTTGCTGTCGCGGCCCTCGCCGCTCGGGACAATGCGCATCATCATCGGCTGGCTGGGGTTCGGTGGCTGCGAGGAGTTCCGTCAATGCTCCAAAATGCTCCCGCGCCGTCCGCAGTACATCAGCGCCGGCAATAGGAAGATCGATGACGGCTTCGAGCGCACGAACGACACGGCGGGCAGCTCGGCGGATTTCACGAGAAGACATATCGGATTTCAGGATCTCCGTCGCCAGGATGAATTTGGCGCGGTAGCTCATCGCGTTCTGGGAAGAGAGCTGCCATTGGCGGTAAATCTGTTGCATGGCGTCTTAACGCGTCAGTTGCCGAAAACGTCGCCCATCATCTGCAAACATAGTGAATCGCATTTTAACTAAAACTTAAGCGTAAGTTAGTGGAGTCTTATTAAACTGTCGCGCTTGGGCCGGCGCTCGCATTGTTTCAGTGCCCTGCCAATAGCCAGATAGGGCGACGGCCGCCGGGGGCACGCCTCGATGAGAATCCCGTCATACAGGAAGTCGGAACGTGCCGTGTCCGCCGGGTGGCCCGATATAGGCGCCAGTTCGCCAGCCTACGCGTCTGGGCGCCGGTTGCTGCGACGTAGACCGAATAGAGTGAGCGGGTGGCGGCTGAGGTTTGCAACCGTCAGGGGGACACGGATCTTGCCGATCAGTTTCCCCGTCGTGTCGAAGCAAAAGACGCCATCGGCTGCGCTCGACCAGAGTTCCGTTCACATCGGTGCGGATGCCGTCCGGAATGCCGTTGTCGAAGTGGCAGAAGACGCGACCGTTTGCGAGTCGGCTGCCAACTGCTCGGGTTCGATAACTTCAGGGACTTCCTACAGGTTTTCCGTCAGCACATCCGGGAGATTTCGATTCAAGTCGCGGACACCCTGTGCTGACAGGGAAGCCGCAATCCGCCACGAATGACATGAGTTCGATAAATAAGCGTTACGCCTCAGAGACACCCTCGAATCTCGACCAATTTTACAAGCCTCTGTGCGATCAGGCCCCCGCAACCAAACAAAAAGGCCCGCTGCAAAGCGGGCTTTTTGTTTGGTAATGGGTCGAGGAGTTAACGCCTCGTCAGAGGCCCGCAAGAAGGCGAAGCCGACGCGGCGGGACAGAAAACCACAAATCCTGCCCCCGCAACCAAATGCCTTCAAAGATAAGCTACACAAATGCCCGCCGCGTGCGGGCTTTTGCGTTGCTAGACGTCAGAAACGATAGTCCTCCGAGTTGCGATCGATCTTCGCGCGGCGACTAGATAGTTGCTAAAGAGATAATATTCTAATATACGTAGATCAGGCGCTTCTTATATTTCCATGAAAGCAAGCAACGTCCGCCCATTCGGCGGCGCCTATTATCCTATTCAGAGGGCATTCCGATTTCATGAAGTAGATCAGAGATTTATAGGGGGGAATCATGCGAAAATGGCGATCTTCTCTACCGACCTCTCCGTATCGGAGGCGTCGTCTTCTATCGGTAATCTCCGGGTTGTCCGCGTCCTGCGCGGTGGTGTTCTTCGCCGGGATTGCTTCAGCGCAAGCGCCGACCGAAGAGCAGCGCGATGCCATCAGGGCAGAGTGCCGCTCCGATTTCATCGCAAAATGCTCCGGGGTGACACCGGGAGGCATCGAGGCACTCACCTGTCTGCAGCAGCATAGCGCGACGCTTTCGGCGGGCTGCCGGAAAGCAGTTTCGGCGGTGAACGTCAAACCTAAATCGACATCCGCGGAGCCAACGCCGACTGCACCTGCAAATACAGCAGTGACCGCCCCGGCGCCTGCGACCGGCACGCCGGCGGCTCAACCGACGCAGGCGCAGCGAAATGCGGTCAAATCGGCCTGCCAGCGCGATTTCATGGCGCAATGTTCCGGTGTCACGCCGGGAGGTGCAGCGGCGCTCAGCTGTCTGCAACAGCATAACGCTGCTCTATCGACGCCATGTCAGCAAGCGGTTGCAGCATTGGGGGGATCGTCGGCGCCGACGACTGGCGATGCGGCTGCCACCGGTGCGATTACGCCGGCCCCTCGGGCAATGATGCCGGCCTTCTCCCCACCTGAGGAAGTGATGATCCTGCGGGAAACCTGCGGAGCGGACTTCCAGGCCCTGTGCCGCATGGTGCCTTTAGGCGGAGGGCGGGGCATTGCCTGCCTGCGCGACAATCTGCAACGCGTGTCACCGGCCTGCCATCGCGTGTTGACCTCGGGATTGTAGTGCGCGTTTGAAATTTGCACTCTGAAAGAGTTCATCGCGCGCCAGCGAGAAATTCGGTGCGCGATCCTGCAAAGGCCGGCTGACGGCCGTTTTTCCGCATGCATGCATTGCATCTCTCACATTTCATGTCCGGCTGCGGCAGGTCCGGCAGCCGCCATCTGCAATTCGATGAAATCAATGACGACACCAACGAAAGGCATTGCCATGTCATCGACTTTCTCTTTGCCGCGATTGAAGCGGATCCTCCTCTATACTTCGCTTGCCGCCAGCCTCGCGCCGGCGGGCAACGCATGGGCGGATGATGCGAAAGCCCTGCTCAAGACGATATCCGATTTTCTGACGGCGCAGAAGACGATATCCTTCACCTACCAATCGTCGCTCGAAGCGGTAACGCCTGCCTTCGAGAAACTCCAGTTCGTAAGCTCGGGCACGGCCAACCTGACGCGTCCGGACAAGCTGCGCGTCACCAGGACCGGCGGCTTTGCCGACCTCGACGTCAGTTTCGACGGTTCGTCGCTGACGGTGCATGGCAAGAATCTCGACGCCTATGCCAAGATCGATGGCAAAGGTTCGCTCGATGAGTTGATCGACAGGCTGATGACCGCCGGCGTCGAGGCTCCCGGCGCCGATCTGCTGTCCACCAACGTCTACGACACGCTGATGTCCGATGTGACCGAGGGCAAGCATATTTCCAGCGCTTTCGTGGACGGGGTCGAATGCGAATATCTGGCCTTTCGGACAGCTGAAATCGACTGGCAGATCTGGATACAGAGTGGCCCGCAACCGATACCCCGCCGTTACGTCATTACCAGCAAACACGTCGTCCAGGCTCCGCAATACACGCTCGAAATCAGCGATTTCAAAAGTGGAGCGGATGTCGCGGCCGTTTCCTACACCATCGAGGTTCCGGCTAGCGCCAAGACAGTCGATCTCAGTGAGCTGCAATCGCTAGATGAGCTGCCTGAGGCTGCCGATACGGGAGAGGTAAAATGACCCATAGGAAGCTGTTCTTCGCCCTCGGGCTGACCGGAGTTCTGACATTCACCGGCTTTCACATCGAGGGGCAGGGATCCATGCCGGCGTTGATCGGCTTGGCCACGCCGGCGGGCGCCGTCATCGGCAGGCCGCTGACGCCGCTCTCTTATGCGGGCGTGGCCCGCCGGACGACGCGGCGGGTCGTCACACGCACGACGACGACCATTGCCGTGCTTCCGGCGGGCTGCCGCTATGGTCCTTATTACGGCGGCTATTATTACCGATGCTGCGGGTATTATTACGCCAAGAGCGGCAACGTCTATGTGCAGGTGATCGTGCAATAATGCTGCGATCGCCTTACCGGACGTTCGATATCTCCGGCTCCGCCACGCTCGCGGCCGTGTTTACGGTCGCGCCGCGCCGCTTCCAGTATTCTTCGAGGCGCTGCAGCAGCACGTAGAAGGAGGGAACGAAGAGGATGGCGAGACAGGTCGAGGCGATCATGCCGCTGAAGACCGATATGCCGATCGACTTACGGGCCGATGCGCCGGCGCCCGTCGCCAGCACCAGCGGCAGGACCCCGAGGATAAAGGCGAAGGACGTCATCAGAATCGGCCGGAAACGCAGCCGGGCCGCCTCGACCGCCGCCTCCAGGATTTCCAGGCCTTCTGCCCGTTTTTCCCGCGCATATTCGACGATGAGGATGGCATTCTTGGCTGCCAGCGCAATCAGCAGGATGAGGCCGATCTGCGTGTAGAGATTGTTGGCGACGCCGGCTGCCGTGAGTGCCGCCACCGTGCCGAGCAAAGCAAGCGGCACGGCTGATATGACCGCCAGCGGCAGGATCCAGCTTTCATATTGGCCGGCGAGCACAAAATAAACGAGCAGCATGGCGAGCGCGAAGATGAAGTAGATCTGCCCGCCCACGGCCTTCTCCTGATAGGAGAGCGCCGTCCATTCGAAGCCCGTCCCTGTCGGCAGCGTCTGATCGGCGATTTGCTCCATGACCGCGAGCGACTGGCCGGAGCTGAAACCGGCGGCCGGTCCACCGACGATGGTGGCGGTGGGATAGAGATTGTAGAGGCTGATCAGCGAGGGGCCTCGCGTCGCGGTGACATCGACGACGGTGCCGAGCGGCACCATCGTCCCGTCGCCCGCCTTGACCTTCAGATTGCGGATGTCGTCAGGGCTGACACGGAAATCGGAAGCGGCTTGTGCATAGACCTGGAAGGTGCGGCCGAATTTGTTGAACTGGGTCACATAGCTCGATCCGACATAGCCGGAGAGTGCGGAGAAGACCTGCCCCACGGTAATTCCCAGCGTCTCCGCCTTGATGCGATCGACGGATACTGCAAGCTGCGGCACGTTCGAGCGAAACGGCGTGCTCAGCCTCTGCAGCGATGATTGGGCATTGCCGTTCTTGACGATTGTATCGGCAAGCGATTGCAGCAGCGGATAGTCGGATACGCCGTTGCGGAGCTCCACCTGCATGGTAAAGCCGTTGGCATTGCCGACGCCCTGGATCGGAGGCGGAACGACCACCAGCGTTTTGGCGGTCAGCACATGCTGCAGCGCGTCGTTCAAATGCTGATAGATCGACAGCAGGTCCTGTCCTTTCTCCTTGCCGCGTTCGTCCCAATCCTTGAGAACGACATAGGCGACGCCGGCATTCTGCAGGCTGGCATTGTTGTCGAGAACGGAGAGGCCGCTGATGGTCAGTACCTGATCGACGCCAGGGGTGGCCTCGGCGATCTTGCCGACCTCTTCCATGACCGCATCGGTCCGCTCCTTCGAGGCGCCGTCGGGCAATTGCGTACTGATCAGCACATAACCCTGATCCTCGATGGGCAGGAATGCGGTCGGCAGGCGGGCGAGGCCCCAGACGGCGACCGCGATCAGCACAAGTGCCGCGATCGCCATGATGCCGGCATGACGGGTCATCGATCCGATCAACCCGGCATAGCCGCGTTCGCCTTTGTCGTAGACCCTGTTGAAGCCGCGATAGAGGATGTTGCGTTTCTCGGGCGGCGCCGGTGGGCGCAGCCAAAGGGCGCATTGCGTCGGTTTGAGGGTGACCGCATTGACCGCGCTGATCAGCGCTGTCGCGGCAATCACGAGGGCGAACTGCCGGTAGAGCTGCCCGGTCAGGCCGGGCAGGAAAGCGGCCGGAATGAAAACCGCCATCAGCACCAGCGTGATACCGATGACCGGGCCGAGCAATTCCTCCATCGCCTTCTCGGCGGCCTTTCGGCCGGACATGCCGGCCTCAATGTGCCGGGCCACACCTTCGACAATGACGATGGCATCATCGACGACGATGCCGATGGCGAGGACGATGGCAAACAGCGTCGACAAATTGACGGTGAAGCCTAATGCGGCCATGGCCGCGAAGGCGCCGATGATGGTGACCGGAACGGTGGTCGCCGGCACCAGCATTGCCCGCCAATCCTGCAGGAAGACGAGAATGACAATGAGAACGAGAATGCCGGCCTCGATCAAGGTGACGTAAACCTCGTCGATGGAGGCCTCGACGAATTTCGTCGTGTCGAACGGCAAGTGATATTCAAGGCCCGCCGGGAAGCTCTTCGAGAGCTCTTCCATTTTTGCGCTGACCGCCTGCGCCACTGCGATGGCGTTGGCCTCCGGCAATTGAAAAATACCGATGCCGGCCGCCGGCCGGCCGTTCTGCATGAAGGACTGGCTGTAGGTCTGGGCGCCGAGTTCGACGCTGCCGATATCGCGGACACGGGTGATGCGGCCGCCCTGTCCGCTCTCGACCTTGACGACGATGTTCTCGTAGTCGGCGGCCTCGTTCAGCCGGCCATTGACGTTCAGCGTGTATTGGAAGACCTGCCCCTTCGGCACCGGCGGAATGCCGATCTGGCCGGCGGCAACCTCCTGGCTCTGCTGCTGCACGACATTGACGACGTCCTGCGGCGTCAGGCCGCGTGCCTGCAGCAGGTTCGGATCCATCCAGATCCGCATGGCATACTGGCCGGCGCCGAACACGGTGACATTGCCGACACCCGGCAGGCGGGCGAGTTCGTTCTGCAGGTTGATGACGGCGTAGTTCGACAGGAACAGGCTGTCATAGCGGCTGTCGGGCGAGGTCAGGCTGACGAAGCCCAGGATCGCCGTTGATTTCTTCTGCGTCGTGACGCCCTGAAGCTGCACCGCTTCGGGAAGCGACGACATTGCGATGGCGACGCGATTCTGCACCAGAACCTGGGCCTGATCCGGATCCGTTCCGATGGCAAAGGTCACGATCAGCGAATAGGTGCCGTCGCTGGCGCTGGTCGACTGCATGTAGAGCATGTCCTGCACGCCGTTGACCTGCTGCTCGATCGGCAGCGCCACGGTGTCGACGAGGGTCTGGGCGCTGGCGCCGGGAAAACGCGTCGTCACCTGCACCGTCGGCGGGACGACATTCGGATATTGCGCCACAGGCAGCTGGAACAGGGCGACCGCGCCGACGAGCACGAAGACCAATGCCAGGACGTTGGCGAGTACCGGTCGCTCGATGAAGAAACGCGAGATCATGCTGTTGTCCTCAGACGTTCAGATGAAGCATGGCGGCGAATTCATTGCGTCGTGGTTTTGGCCTTGGCATCGCCGGCGGCATTGGCCGTCGGGTTCATTTCGATCTTCTCCGGCGTGACCTTGCTGCCGGGAATGGCCTGCTGGATACCTTGGGTCACCACCCAGTCAGCCGGGTCGAGCCCGGACTGGATAACCCGAAGCGGACCTTCACGCTGGCCCGTCTTGATCTGCTTCTGCTCGACGACGTCGTCCTTGCCGAGAACCAGCACGTAGCTGCCGAGCTGGTTCGTTCCGATCGTATCGTCACGCACCAGCAGAGCCTTGTCGTTGTGGCCGACCGGCACGCGAACTCTGACGAAGAGGCCGGGCAACATGGCGTGATCCTTGTTGTCGAACAGGGCACGGACCTGAAGCGTGCCCGTGGAGGCGTCGAGCTGAGGTGATGCGTAGTCGAGATGCCCCTTGTGCGGGTAACCTTCTTCCGTCTGCAGCCCGATCTCTGCCGGTATGCTCGGAAGGTCCGTCTGCCTGAAAGTATGTCCTTGTTTTGCCATGGCTTCCTTGATCATCAGCACCTGCGTTTCGCTGACGTTGAAATAGGCATAAAGCGGATCGGTCTGGACGATGCTGGCGAGTTTGGTGGGGCCGGACACGCCGACCAGCGTGCCGATATCGACGAGGTGATCGGTGACGATGCCGTCGAAGGGGGCGAGCACTTCGGTATAGCCGAGATTGATCGTCGCGAGTTCGACATTGGCCTGGGCGTTGAGGATGGCCGCATTCGCCTCGTCGAGGGTCGCCTTGGCGCTGTCGACCGCGGTCTGTGTGGTGACCTGTTGCTTCGACAGATTGAGCTGGCGGTCATATTCCTGTTTTGCGCCGACCTGGGAGGCCTGCTGCGAGGCGAGTGACGCCTTCGCCTGATCCAGTTGCGCCTGATAGGTGTCGCGCTCGATGCCGAAAAGCTTGGTGCCCTTCTTCACCATCATGCCGTCCTGGTAGTCGATGGATTGGATATATCCCTGGACGCGCGCCTCGATATCGACGGCATTGAGCGGTGCGGTATTGCCGGTGAGCTCGAAATAGAGCGTCACCGCTTGCTGGACCGGCTGCGCGACCCGAACCGCAGGCGGCGGTGGGGGAATATAGCTGTTGCCGCTCTCCCCACAGCCGGCGAGAATGGCCATGCCGGCAAATGTCAAAAAAAGTCGCAGATCCTGATGCAATCTCCCACACATTGCCGCCGCCTCGACAGGTCAAGAGCCCACTGCATAATTCCTTCAATCGGAATCGATTGAAGGATAAATGATGCTGCATTTCAAAATGCGACAGCGTCCCTTGCATGTCTGAAAGACGCGCGGCGCTGTCGTCTTCATGCGTGCCTCGACGGCGGCCCCCAATCGACCTGCCGAAGGTTTTAGGCATGCGATATTATGTCGCGGCATTGCTAAAAATTGCAATAGCCCTTGGTGCACAATTGAACTGTGTTGGGGCCGGACTAGCCGAGGCCGGGGCGTGTACCGCGGTTACGGTTTCCCGAGCCGTTCTATGGCGGACTGCAAGGGTGCGTCGGAAACGCGGACCAGCCCGATATACGGATTGGCCATATCCGAGACCAGGAAGACCGCGCCGGCGACAGAGAGAGCGCAAACAAAGAGAATTGACATCACCGTCGGGTTCGGTGGCGCCTGCAATCCGAAAGTCGCAAAAAGCAGGGAGAGCCAACAGACGAGAACGGCGAGAAATGCCCAGGGCAGGCCCTCGCTGCCGGATTCGACCAGCAGCCAGTGGGTTTCCGCCACCATGCCGCTGACATCAAGAGCGCGCGTCTGGAGAGAGCGCTGGACGGCATCCCTGGGCGACAAGGATCGAAGGTCGCCCTGAACGGCCTCGATATCCTGATATTCTCCAAGTGCCTTGCCGGATGACGCGTCGGTGGTCTCGGCAGTCCAGCCGCGGCTCAGCCGTCTTTCGATGAGTTGGCGCAGCAGCCGGCGCGCATCGTCGGTTTCCGGGCCGTATTGCGCCATGACGCGATCCAGCAGGAGAACCCGCGCTGCCGCCGTTCTCATTTCCACCTCGGCATTGTCATAGGCCGATTTGGCGGATGCGATCAGCAGGCCGAGCGCCAAGGCGGACAGCGTCCCCACCACCGCGGTCGCCAGCCTGATGACGTCCTTGGATTCCGAGCTGAGATGATGATCGGGCAAGCGGCCGCGCACCATCATTCCTATCGATGTTGCCGCCGACAGAAAAACAAATACAAGCCCGCCAAGCAACAGTGAGCTCAAGTCCAGTCTCCGTATCGTCACGTCTATCCCGCGGTGCAATGCCTGCAAGCGGTGCAATAGCCTTTGTCAGCATAGCGGAAGACAGCGGTGGCGCGGAACCCTTTGCCTTCCTGGTCTTGCACGGCCTGGTGTCATTGCTGGAAAATGAGCAGCACGTAAGCCAGGAAAAGCACCAGGTGGACGGCACCCTGCATCAGATGCGTGCGGCCGCTGGCAAAGGTGATGATGCTGACCGCAAGAGTGAGCAGCAGCATCACCAGATCTCCATGCTCCAGGCCGAGTGTCACGGGGTGTCCGTAGAGTTGACTGACAACAAGCATCGCCGGCACCGTCAGCCCGATCGTTGACAATACCGAACCAAGGAAGATGTTGACGGAACGCTGAAGATTGTTGGCGATGGATGCACGCACGGCGCTGATTGCCTCGGGCGTCGCGACAAGGACGGCCATGACAACACCGCCAAATGCGGTTGGCGCGTGCAGGGTTTCGATGATGTAGTCTATCGGCCGCGCAAGCTGTTCGACCAGGAAGACGACAGGCCCCATATAGGCGACAAGCAGAATGGCATGAGGCCAAACCGGTCCATGGTGAGGGACATGTCCGCCGCGAGGTTCGTGACGGTCGGTGTCGTCAGCGAAATAGTCCCGATGGCGGCCGGTCTGCAGAAACAGAAACGTGGCGTAAAGGCCGACCGATATGACGCCCAGTATCAGTTGTCTTGCTGCCGACGGATGCTGTCCGTCCGGGCCTGCAAGAAATGTCGGCATCACCAGGCTCAAGGTCGCCAGCGGCACGATCACTCCGAGATAGGCGTTGGCGCCCTGCAAATTATGCTGCTGTTCCGGTCGCCGCCAGGCGCCGAGCAGCAAGGACAGGCCGACCATGCCGTTCAGAATGATCATGACGACCGCAAACAGGGTGTCGCGCGCAAGCGTCGGATTGTTTTCGCCGTGAAGCATGACGGCTGATATTGCCATCACCTCGATTGAGGTGATGGCAAGTGTCAGAATGAGCGTGCCGTAAGGCTCCTTCAGCCGCTCCGCCAAATGATCCGCGTGCCGGACAACCGACAGAGCGGAACCAAGGACGGCAGCGAACAGCCACGCGAAAACGACAGTGAACCAAAGCGGATCGGAAAGCTGCCCGAAGAGCTGCTCCTGGAAAACAAGAAACGCCAAGCTCGTCGCGACGCTGACGCCGAGGAACCATTCCTCGCGTATCAGGCTGCTTGCGCCGACAGCGCGCAATGCCGGACCGTCCGTCATCGAAACCACCCGCCTTCTGGCAAATGCCGCCGCAATGCGATCCTCAAGACCATTGTGTCCGCCTGCTGTCTTGTGCCCGTCACATGAGCAGGCGGAGACGAGGCTGCCTCAAGGCGAAGCGAAGCTCAAGCCAGATCGTGTGTCACTGACTAAAACTTGCAGGTCTCCCTATTCTTATCACCCATTGCTCCCGACAAGGGACTGCCGCCGAAACAGAGGGTAAGGTGAGACCCGGTCAAAGCTCGACGCGGGCGGTTGCAGCGCGTTGCGGCTGCCGCTCACGCCGCGTCTTCTATTATTCGCGGCCGGTCGCCGGGATTGCTGCGCCAGTGACGACGGCTGCGGCCGGCGAAATCAGGAAGGCGATGAGGCGGGCGATCGATTGCGGCGATACCCAGCCGTCCGTTTTCGCATTGGGCATGGCGGCGCGGTTCTCAGGCGTGTCGATCGTCCCGGGCAGGATGCAGTTGGCGGTGATGCGGTCGTCGCGGCATTCGGCGGCGAGCGCTTCCGTCAGCCGGATGACGGCGGCTTTCGAGGCGGCGTAAGCGGCCTGATTGGCGCCGGCCTTCAGGCCGGGCGCGGCAGCGACATGAACGATGCGGCCGTAGCCTGATGCCTTCATGGTCGGGAGAACTGCGGCGCTGATCGTCAGCGCAGTGCGGGCGTTTGCGGTCATCATCGTGTCCCATTGGGCGGGGGCATCCGGGCCGACCGGTCCCATCTGGAAGCCGCCGACGGTATTGACCAAGGCGCCAACGCCGCCGAAGCGCTTGACGGCCCGGGCGACGGCGGCAGCGCAGGAGGCATAGTCGGTGAGATCCGTCCCCGCGATCGACAGAAACTCGGTAGAGGCAGGAAGATCGACGGCCAAGGCTTCCAGTTCCTGACTCGAACGGTTCATGCAGACGAGTTTCGCGCCGGCGCTCGCAAGCTCGCGGACAACGGCGCTGCCGAGGTTGCCGCCGGCTCCGGTGACGATCACCGCTTTCTGGCTATTCATGGCAATCGATCTCCTGATGGTGCCGGTGCTGGACGATGCCGCGCATTGTTGATCCAGCCTGCGCCGCAGTGCAAGGCCACCGCAGGGGTAATGTCGAGACGTCTTGCGGAACTGCCGGCGAAGCTATCCGCGGGCAGTTCCGTTCTCATTGCCCGATAGTCCTGTCGGGCCTGGCTTTCAATGATACTTCGCCCGTTCGCGGCCGAGGATGACAGGTGCGTCGAGGCCGGAGATTGGACGGCTGACGTCTGCCGGAATGTCGCCGGTGAGCTGCAGGTCGAGATAGCGGGCACAGCAGACTCGCAGGAAGGACGTGAAGTTGCCGAGATCATGGCCGGCATCGATCGATTCATGATGGAGCCGGGTGATCAGCTGGACGACATTCATACCGTCGCGCCGGGCGATCTCCTCCAGCTTCGACCAGAAGAAGTTCTCCAGCCTGACGCTGGTGACCATGCCATCGATGCGCAGCGACCGGGTGGCGCTTTCCCAAAGTCGCGCATCCGCCTTGATGAACAGTTCACACATGTCGTCCTCCCCGTGTCACCCTTCTCAGGCGGCGTTGGTTTCCAGCAGGGCTGCGGCATCGAGTACGGCCATAAACTGGCGCAGCCACGACGGATGCGCCGGCCAGGCGGGCGCCGTGACCAGATTGCCGTCCGAGACTGCATCGCTGATTGATATGTCGGCATAAATGCCGCCGGCAAGTTCGACTTCCGGCCGGCAGGCGGGATAGGCCGAGCAGGTGCGGCCCTTCAAAACGCCGGCAGCGGCAAGCAGCTGCGCGCCGTGGCATATAGCGGCGACGGGTTTTCCGGCGTCGAAGAAGTGCCGCACGGATTTGATGACGTCGGCATTGAGGCGAAGATATTCGGGTGCGCGGCCCCCGGGGATGACGAGCGCATCGTAATCTTCGGCGCGCACGCTGTCGAAGGTGGCGTTCAGCGCGAAATTATGACCGCGTTTTTCGGAATAGGTCTGGTCGCCCTCGAAATCGTGGATGGCGGTGGCGACGGTATCGCCGGCCTTCTTCCCGGGGCACACGGCGTCGACCGTGTAGCCGCAGGCGAGCAGCGTCTGGAACGGCACCATCGTTTCGTAATCTTCGGTGAAATCACCTGTTATCATCAGGATCTTTGAGGCTGGCATCGTTTCCTCCCTTTGAAACCAACTGGCGGAGAGTAGCAAAGAGCTGTGGAGAGCAGGTACTATGGGAATACTACAGGCAAAATTCGTACTCGATAAGGCGACGGCATTAAACCGCCCTGACCTTCACGTCAGGTACTGCGCAAGCCTCGCCGCCGCCGAAGAGGCGGGAACGGGTGAGGAAGCGCTTCTCCCGGCCATTGTCGAGAGAGAACATGCCGCCGCGGCCGGGTACGACGTCGATGATCAGCTGCGTATGCTTCCACGCCTCGAACTGGCTGGCGCTGATATAGACCGGTACGCCGCCGATCTCGCCGAGCTTGACGTCGCTGTCGCCGATCGTAAATTCGTTGGCCGGATAACACATGGGTGAGGAGCCGTCGCAGCAGCCGCCGGACTGGTGGAAGAGGATCTCGGGATGATCCCGCTTGATTTCTGCGATCAAATCGAGGGCTGTGTCGGTTGCCAGAACACGCTCTTCGCCGTTGACGGTGGTTTCCATGGCTGTCTCCTCCAGCGCATAACCCCGAAAATCGGATCGATTTTCGGAAAGATTGTAGGCAAATTCAATGTGTTAGAGCGTCCTACGGAATGCGTGGTGCTCTAAAGATAAGGCCTTCTCCCCGTGTCGGGGAGAAGGCTTTCATCATATCACCATTGGCTGCTCTCAGAAGAAGCCGAGTGCTTTCGGGCTGTAGCTCACCAGCATATTCTTGGTCTGCTGGTAATGCTCGAGCATCATCTTGTGGGTTTCACGGCCGATGCCGGACTGCTTGTAGCCGCCGAAGGCGGCATGAGCCGGGTAGGCGTGGTAGCAGTTGGTCCAGACGCGGCCGGCCTGGATCTCGCGGCCGAAACGGTAGCAACGATTGGCGTCGCGGCTCCAGACACCGGCGCCGAGGCCGTAGAGCGTGTCATTGGCGATTTCGAGCGCTTCCTTCTCGTTCTTGAAGGTCGTGACCGAAACCACCGGTCCGAAGATCTCCTCCTGGAACACACGCATCTTGTTGTGGCCCTTGAAGATCGTCGGCTTGACGTAGTAGCCGTTCGCCAGTTCGCCGCCGAGATCGTTGCGCGCGCCGCCGGTCAGCACCTCGGCGCCTTCCTGCTTGCCGATGTCGAGATAGGCGAGGATCTTTTCCAGCTGCTCCGACGAGGCCTGGGCGCCGATCATCGTCGCGCTGTCGAGCGGGTTGCCCTGCTTGATCGCCTCGACGCGTTTGACGGCCTTTTCCATGAAGCGGTCATAGATCGATTCCTGGACGAGGGCGCGGCTCGGGCAGGTGCAGACTTCGCCCTGGTTGAGGGCAAACATCGCAAAGCCTTCGAGCGCCTTGTCGAGGAAATCGTCGTCTTCGGCCATCACATCGGCGAAGAAGATGTTCGGCGATTTGCCGCCGAGCTCCAGCGTCACCGGAATGAGGTTCTGGCTGGCATATTGCATGATCAGCCGGCCGGTCGTCGTTTCGCCGGTGAAGGCGATCTTGGCGATGCGGGGGCTGGTCGCCAGCGGTTTGCCGGCTTCGAGGCCGAAGCCGTTGACGATGTTGAGCACGCCCGGCGGCAGGAGATCGCCGACAAGTTCGGCCCACAGCAGGATCGAGGCGGGTGTCTGCTCCGCGGGCTTCAGTACGACGCAGTTGCCGGCGGCGAGTGCCGGCGCCAGCTTCCAGGTGGCCATCAGGATCGGGAAGTTCCACGGGATGATCTGACCGACGACGCCGAGCGGCTCATGGAAGTGATAGGCGACGGTATCGTGGTCGATCTCGCCGATCGAACCTTCCTGGGCGCGGATGCAGGAGGCGAAGTAGCGGAAGTGGTCGATCGCCAGCGGAATGTCGGCGGCCATGGTTTCGCGGATCGGCTTGCCGTTGTCCCAGGTCTCGGCCTGGGCGAGCAATTCCAGCTTGTCCTCCATGCGCTGGGCAATCTTCATGAGGATGTTGGAGCGCTCGGCGGCGGAGGTGCGGCCCCATTTTTCCTTAGCCGCATGGGCGGCGTCGAGGGCAAGATTGATGTCCTTTTCATTGGAGCGGGGAATGTCGCAGAGCTTGCCGCCGGTGACGGGTGTCAGGTTTTCGAAATATTTGCCCTCGACCGGCTCGCGCCATTCGCCGCCGATATAGTTGCCGTATTTCAGCTTGAATGGCGACTCGACGATTTTCTGATGAAGCATGTCATCCTCCCATGATGATCCAGGTTCCCAAACGAACCAGTGGGAGGAAAATGTGCGTGTTTTGTCGAAGGGAACAGGGTGGGGGATCAATACCGCAGCGCACACTGTCGCAGACCTGCGACAGGAGGGGCTCACGATTGCCGCAGCAGCGGAACCTTCAGCCCGATCAGTGGAGATCGAGCTTCTTCATCTTCCGGTGCAGCGTGGCGCGGCTGATGCCGAGTGCTATGGCTGCCTGCGAAACATTGCCGCCGGCACGCGACAGAGCCCGCAGCAGCGCCGCCTTTTCCGCCTCGACGATCTCGTCCTGCTGGGAAACGCCGGCCTCATGCAGGGCATCGGCGGCCGGAATGCCGGCGGCGATGCGCTTGTCGTCCAACTGCAGCGCGATGCGGGCGGCGCGCGTCGCCCCGAGCACCAGATCGTGCCTGTCGACGGCAAGCAGGGCGGCGGCGGAATTGGCGCCGGCCGGGACCATCAGGAAGCGGGCGCCCGTAAAGGCCGAGCGGAAGAGGTTGAGCTCAATGCGCATCGCCGCATCCCGCACGGTCTGCGTCAGGATCGCCAGCGTCATCTCGTTGACGTCGTCGCGGCAGGTGGAAATATCGAGAGCCGCGGCCAGCCGGCCACAATGATCGCGGATCGGCGCCGTCGTGCAGCTGAGGCTGGTATTTGTGCAGAAGAAATGCTGATCGCGGAAGATGGCGACGGCGCGCTCGTCGGCAAGGGCGGTGCCGATGCCATTGGTGCCGATGCTCGCCTCGGTCCAGACCGAGCCGGTCCAGAGGCCGAGTTCGCGGAATTCCTTGTCGTCGCCGGCAGCCCCACGGCGCTCCAGGGCAATGCCGTTCTTGTCGGTTAGAAGCAGGCAGCAGCCGGCTTTGCCCACTGTCGTAAAGAGACGGTCGAGCTCTTCCGTCGCGCTGGCGATCAGCTGCTCGGACTGCTCGCGCGCGCTCTGGAATTCCTGGTCGGTAAGGCGCAACGGCGCCCGTGCGTCCTCGGGGGCGAGCTGATGCATGGTCATGCATCGCCGCCATGAGGCAACAACCGGGGAACTGGCTGCGGCGGAATCGCGCTGGGCAGACGTGTAGACGTGCTCGGCGTGTGCTGAGTGTTCGTGCATCGGCTCCTCCCACCGAACGTCAGCATAGTCTGATGGAAAAGCGGCTGGTTGGCAATCGGCCGGCGCTGGCGGCCGATTGAGCAGCAAGCTTGTCCAAGCGCTGCGACCACCGAACCTAGCGCCGCAACCAGGCCTCGATGCCGCGCGCGGCCGCCCGGCCGGTCGCCAGGCAGGCGGTGAGGAGATAGCCGCCTGTCGGCGCTTCCCAGTCGAGCATCTCGCCGGCGGCGAAAGTGCCCGGCAGTGCCTTCAACATGTAGTCTTCGTTGACGCCGCTCCAGCGGATGCCACCCGCCGACGAGATCGCCTCGGCGATCGGCCGGGTTTCGATCACCGGCACCGGCAGGGCCTTGATCATGCCGGCAAGACGTTCCGGATCGGTCCGGTCGCGCTCGGGAGCGTGTTCGCGCAGCAACGCCGCCTTGACGCCGTCGAGGCCGGCTCCCTTGCGCAGGCGGTTTGAAAAGCTCGATTTGGCGTCCTGCCGCTTGAGGTCGTGGGTCAGCCTTTCGATCGTTCGGCCCGGGGCGAGGTCGAGCGTCAGGACAGCGCAGCCACGGTTCAGCAGTTGGTCGCGGAGGCTCGCCGCATGGGCATAGACCAGGCTGCCCTCGATGCCGCTTGCAGTGATGACGAATTCGCCGGGAAAGGTGCCGGTTTCCGATGTGGCGGTGACCGACTTCACCGGCTCGCCGGCGAAACGATCGCTGAAGTTTTGACTCCAGTCGACGACGAAGCCGCAATTGGCGGGCTGGAAGGCATCGATCTCCACGCCCCTCTCCGAGAGCCAGGGCAGCCAGCTTGCATCGGAGCCGAGGCGCGGCCAGCTTGCGCCGCCGAGCGCCAGCAGGGCTGCGTCGCAATAGACGATGCTGCGCCCTTCGGGCGTTTCGAAAGTGTAACCCTCGTCGGCAAAACCGATCCAGCGATGGCGAGTGCGCAGCGTGGCGCCCTGCGCCTCCAATCGCCTGAGCCAGGCGCGCAGCAAGGGAGACGCCTTCATCACCGTCGGAAAGACCCGGCCGGACGAGCCGACGAAGGTCTCGGTCCCGAGGCCCGTGGCCCAATCCCTGATATCGTCAGGGGTAAAGGCATCGAGCGCGGGGCGCAGAGGGGCGGCGGAGGTGCCGAAGCGTGTGGTGAAGCGGGCATAATCCTCGGAATGGGTGATATTGAGACCCGACTTGCCGGCCAGCAGGAATTTGCGGGCGAGGGTCGGCATGGCGTCGTAGACCGTCACCGCATGACCGGAGAGCGAGAGCAGTTCGGCGGCCGCAAGGCCCGCCGGGCCGCCGCCAATGATGGCAATCTGCTTCTGGTTCATTGATATCTCGCCCGATTCTGTCTGCATGCAGTTTTGGCGCGGGCTGGGATTGCCTGCAAGGGCAGGGATCAGTGGTGCGGATGCGTGCACTGGCCGTGATCGGCGAGCACCTCGATGACGCGGCATTGGTCGACGCGGCCGTGGCCGCAGCCTTCCACCATGGTTTCGAGCTCGGCCTTCAGCGCCATCAGGCTGCGGATGCGCTGCTCGACCTCGATGAGGCGGGCCTTGGCGATGGCGTCGGCCGAGGCGCAGGATTGGTGCGGATCGTCCTGCAGGGTGAGCAGCGTGCGGATCGCCTCGATCTCGAAGCCGAGTTCACGGGCATGGCGGATGAAGGCGAGGCGGTTGATATCGGTGGGCTCGAAGGAGCGCTGGTTGCCTTCGCTGCGGCTCGGGGCCGCGAGCAGGCCGATGCTTTCATAGTAACGCACCGTCGGCACCTTGACGCCGCTCCGGCGCGCAGCTTCACCGATCGTGATCTTTTTCATGATTTCTCTCTTGCACCTCTAGTCGCTAGAGGATGTAGGAGGGATGCTTCTGTTTGACAAGGAAGCGGATGATGGTTGAGACGAGCGAGACACGATACCGGGTCGGCGGCATGGATTGCGCCTCCTGTGCGACCAAGATCGATACCGCGGTCAGACGCGTTGCCGGTGTCGCCGATGTTTCCGTCTCGGTGATGGCAGGCACGATGACCGTCCGGCATGACGGCAGCAGCGACCTCAAGGCGATCGAGAAGAAGGTGACGGGGCTCGGTTATTCGGTCTCGCCCTTTGCCGGAAACGCAGCACCCGCGCATGACCGTGGCGCGCACGATCATCACGACCACGGCGATCACGCGGGCCATGACCATCACGATCACGAAGGTCATAATCACGATCATGCGGGCCATGATCATGGCCATGCCCGCGGCGGGAAGGAAATCGAAGGTCTGCATGGGCACGACCATGCGCTGATGGCCGGTCCCTGGTGGCAGAGCAAGAAGGGCAGACTGACCATCCTTTCAGGTGCGGCGCTGATTGCCGCCTATGCCATCGGCCATCTGGTGCCTGCGATCGCCTCCTACGCCTTCATCATCGCCATGCTGGTCGGCCTGGTGCCGATCGCGCGGCGCGCGGTCATGGCTGCCTTCTCGGGAACGCCGTTTTCAATCGAGATGCTGATGACGATCGCCGCCGTCGGCGCCGTCATCATCAATGCCGGCGAGGAAGCGGCAACCGTCGTGTTCCTGTTCCTCGTCGGCGAGCTGCTGGAGGGCGTGGCGGCGGGCAAGGCGCGCGAAAGCATCCAGTCGCTGACGGCCCTGGTGCCGAAGAACGCATTGCTCGAAGACAATGGCCAGACGCGCGACGTGCCGGCGGAAAGCCTCGCCGTCGGCGCCATCATCATGGTGCGTCCGGGCGACCGGATCTCGGCGGACGGCATCATCGTCTCGGGCGAGAGCGCGATCGACGAGGCGCCGGTGACCGGCGAAAGCACGCCGGTGCGCAAGGGTGTCGATGCCGTCGTTTTTGCCGGCACGGTGAATGGCGATGCGGTACTCAGGGTTCGCGTCACGGCGGCCGCTGCCGATAATACCATTGCCCGTGTCGTCAAGCTGGTGGAGGAGGCGCAGGAATCCAAGGCGCCGACGGAACGTTTCATCGATCGCTTCTCGCGCTATTACACGCCCGGCGTGGTGGTGGTCGCCGCACTCGTTGCGGTCGCTCCGCCGCTGTTGCTCGGCGGCTTCTGGAATGAATGGGTCTATAAGGGCCTTGCCATCCTTTTGATCGGCTGCCCCTGCGCGCTTGTCATTTCGACGCCGGCGGCGATCGCCGCGTCGCTTTCGGCAGGTGCCCAGCGCGGGCTGCTGATGAAGGGCGGAGCGGTGCTGGAAACGCTCGGCAAGGTGACGATGGTCGCCTTCGACAAGACCGGCACGCTGACGGAAGGCAAGCCTCAGGTGACTGACATCATTTCCTTTGGCCTGAGCGAGGCGCAGCTGCTGTCACGGGCGGCGGTGCTGGAGCAGGGTTCCAGCCATCCCTTGGCGTTGGCGATCCTCAACCGTGCCAAGGCCGACGGCGTTCCCGTGCCGCCGGCCTTCGAGCTGGAAGCGCTGCCGGGCAAGGGTGTCAGCGGCAAGGTCGGCGGCGAGACGCTGGACCTGTTGTCACCGCCGGCCGGCCGCGAGCGCGGGGTGCTCAGCGTCGAACAGGATGCACGCATCACGACGTTGAACGACGAGGGCAAGAGCGTATCGGTGCTGCTCGTCAACGGTGCCACGGCCGGCCTGATCGCCATGCGCGACGAGCCGCGCGAGGATGCGCAGGCGGGGCTTTCCACGCTCAAATCGGCCGGCGTCAAGGCGATGATGCTGACGGGCGACAACAAGCGGACGGCGGCGGCCGTCGCCGTCATGCTCGGCATCGACTGGCGCGGCGAGATGATGCCGGAGGACAAGCAGCGGGTCGTCGGCGAATTGAAGCGCGAGGGCTTTGTCGTCGCCAAGGTCGGCGACGGCATCAACGACGCGCCGGCGCTGGCGGCTGCCGATATCGGCATCGCCATGGGCGGCGGCACCGATGTGGCGCTGGAGACGGCGGATGCCGCAGTGCTGCACGGACGCGTCGGCGACGTGGCGCGGATGATCGAACTGTCCAAACGCACGATGCGCAACATCCTGCAGAATATCACCATCGCGCTCGGGCTGAAGGCGGTGTTCCTGGTGACGACGATCGCCGGTATCACCGGACTCTGGCCGGCGATCCTCGCCGATACCGGCGCCACCGTGCTGGTGACGATCAATGCGCTCAGGCTGCTTCGGATAAAGATATAACATCGCGGGTCACCGGCGGGATGTCCCATCGACGATTCGGGCGTGATCTCGAATCGAAATCTTGGCGCCGGCCATAGCCGGCTCTCATCAAGGCTTTCTCCACAGCCCGCTTTCTTTAAGCTTTGGTTATCCCTGTTTTTCACAGGAATGCAGCAATTTCAAACCTGTCGTAACGCAAGGCAAAAACCATCCGTTGACGCGAATTTGGATTGAGGTACTATATCTAGTGTTCGAGGTTCCGTCGATTCGTGAGGATCGGCGGCTAAGACGGGTCGGTGCGCTTCGCCATCATGGCGCGGCAATGCCGGAGCTGCCCCCGCAACTGTAAGCGGTGAGCAACTGTCCGATTTCAGGTCACTGGAGCATGATGCTCCGGGAAGGCTGGGGCAGGGTGCTTTGACCCGTGAGCCAGGAGACCTGCCTCGAACAAAACGTCCACGGGCGGGGTGTCCGGATGGTCGCGTTGCATGGCTGCGGGGATGTCTCCGCATCGCGTTTCGCAGGCCCGAACCTTCGCCCCCGAAACCTTCGCATTGAGCCACTTCGGGGTGAAGTCATGTCAGTATCTCAGTCCAGGCCGCCACCCGCACCAAGAGGGCGGATCACGCCCGGCGGCTGAACAAGCCGCATAGCTGCAAAACATCAGAGTGTTTTTCGACGGATATCAAGAGATTTCCGATCGATGTCCTGCGTCCCAATCGCGTCGTCACGAGGAATATCATGACCATTACCGTCTACAGCAAGCCTGCCTGCGTCCAATGCACCGCCACCTACCGCGCCCTCGACCGGCTGGGCGTCGACTATGACATCGTCGATATCTCGCAGGATGCCGAAGCGCTCGATCGCGTCCGCAGCCTTGGCTACATGCAGGCTCCGGTCGTCATCGCCGGCGAGCAGCATTGGGCGGGCTTCCGTCCCGACATGATCAGCGCACTTTCCTGATCGGAAAAGCGATGGGGCTGATCGTCTATTATTCCAGCCGGTCCGAGAATACCCATCGGTTCGTCGCCAAGCTCGGACTGCGCGCGGCGCGCATTCCCTCAAGCGGCGCAGACGCGTTCCATATCCGCGAACCCTTCGTGCTGATCGTGCCGACCTATAGCGGCGACGGCGGCAAGGGGGCCGTTCCCAAGCAGGTGATCCGTTTCTTGAACGATGCGGAAAACCGAGGACACATCCGCGGCGTGATTGCCGCGGGCAACAGCAATTTCGGCGAGACATACGGGCTCGCCGGCGACGTGATCTCGCGGAAATGCCAGGTACCTTACCTCTACAGGTTCGAGCTGCTGGGCACCGAAGACGACCTCGCCAACGTCAAACACGGAATGGAACGGTTTTGGACACGGGAACAACTCTGACGCGGGATGCGGGCGCAAAACCGCATAACACTTTTGCTCATCCCGCCGGCGAACGCCCTTTGAAAGCGGCTGATGCGGTCGACTACCACGCGCTGAACGCGATGCTGAACCTCTATGACGATGAGGGGCGGATCCAGCTCGACAAGGATCGTTTGGCAGCCAAGCAATATTTCCTGCAGCATGTGAACCAGAACACGGTGTTTTTCCACAATCTCAGGGAAAAGCTCGATTACCTCGTGACCGAGGGCTATTACGAGCAGGAGGTTCTCGACCAGTATTCCTTCAATTTCGTCCGCGATCTGTTCGACGAGGCCTATGCCAGGAAATTCCGTTTCCCGACCTTCCTCGGCGCTTTCAAATATTACACCAGCTACACGCTGAAGACCTTCGACGGAAAGCGCTATCTCGAGCGATATGAGGACCGCATCTGCATGGTGGCGCTGGCCTTGGCGCGCGGCGACGAGGCACTTGCCCGCGACCTAGTGGACGAGATCATTTCCGGCCGTTTCCAGCCGGCGACGCCGACCTTCCTCAATGCCGGCAAGAAGCAGCGTGGCGAACTGGTCTCCTGCTTTCTGCTGCGGGTCGAAGACAATATGGAATCGATCGGCCGATCGATCAATTCGGCGCTGCAATTGTCGAAGCGCGGCGGCGGCGTGGCGCTGTCGCTGACCAACATCCGTGAGGCGGGCGCGCCGATCAAGCAGATCGAAAACCAGTCGTCGGGCATCATCCCGGTGATGAAGCTGCTTGAAGACAGTTTCTCCTATGCCAACCAGCTCGGCGCGCGCCAGGGGGCGGGTGCCGTCTATCTCAACGCCCACCACCCCGACATCATGCGCTTCCTCGATACCAAGCGCGAAAATGCCGACGAGAAGATCCGCATCAAGACGCTGTCGCTCGGCGTCGTCGTGCCGGACATCACCTTCGAGCTCGCTAGGAATAATGAGGACATGTACCTGTTCTCACCTTATGACGTGGAACGCGTCTATGGCGTGCCTTTCACCGAGATTTCGGTGACGGAAAAGTATCGCGAGATGGTCGCGGACGCCCGCATCTCGAAGAAGAAGATCAAGGCGCGCGAATTCTTCCAGGTGATCGCCGAAATCCAGTTCGAGAGCGGCTACCCTTACATCATGTTCGAGGACACGGTGAATCGGGCGAACCCGATCGCCGGGCGCATCTCGATGAGCAATCTCTGCTCGGAAATCCTGCAGGTCAGCGAGGCGAGCGAATACAACGACGACCTCTCCTACAAATATCTCGGCAAGGACATTTCCTGCAATCTCGGCTCGCTGAACATCGCCGCGGCGATGGATTCCGCCGATTTCGGCAAGACGATCGAGACTTCGATCCGGGCTTTGACGGCCGTTTCCGACATGAGCCACATCTCCTCGGTTCCCTCGATCGAGAAGGGCAATGACGAGAGCCATGCGATCGGCCTCGGTCAGATGAACCTGCACGGTTACCTCGCCCGCGAACGCATCTTCTACGGCTCCAGGGAAGGCGTCGATTTCACCAACATCTATTTCTATACGGTGACCTATCACGCGATCCGCGCCTCGAACCTTTTGGCGGTCGAACGCGGCCAGAGCTTCAAGGGCTTCGAAAATTCGAAATATGCCTCCGGCGACTATTTCGACAAATATACGGAGCAGGAATGGAAGCCTGCGACCGAAAAGGTGCAGGCGCTGTTCGACGATGCCGGAATCCTCGTTCCGACGCAGGAAGACTGGGTGGCGTTGAAGACGGCGGTGATGGCCTCCGGCCTCTATAACCAGAACCTGCAGGCGGTGCCACCGACAGGCTCTATCTCCTACATCAACCACTCGACCTCCTCGATCCATCCGATCGTCTCGAAGATCGAGATCCGCAAGGAAGGCAAGATCGGCCGCGTCTATTATCCGGCGCCGTTCATGACCAACGACAATCTCGATTATTACCAGGACGCCTACGAGATCGGGCCGGAGAAGATCATCGATACTTATGCGGCGGCGACCCAGCATGTCGACCAGGGCCTGTCGCTGACCTTGTTTTTCCGCGATACGGCAACGACGCGCGATATCAACAAGGCGCAGATTTACGCCTGGAAGAAGGGCATCAAGACGATCTACTACATCCGCCTTCGCCAGATGGCGCTGTCCGGCACCGAGGTGCAGGGCTGCGTGTCTTGTACGCTATGATTTGAATTCGGCCTTCGAGCCAGAGGCCCCTCACCCTAACCCTCTCCCCGCCGGGGAGAGGCGATGACGCTGCCGCAAGTCTCCCAGCGGGTAGAAGGTGCCGGCAGGCGGATGAGGGCGCTGCGCACACCGACTTCTCAGGAAGGACCACCTTATGAACATGCAAATCAAACCCGCCTCCCGGGTGCGCGCCGTCAACTGGAACCGCATCGAGGACGATAGGGATCTCGAAGTCTGGAACCGGCTCACTGGCAATTTCTGGCTGCCGGAGAAAGTGCCGCTCTCGAACGACATTCCCTCCTGGGCGACGCTGACGCCGGCCGAGCAGCAGCTGACCATCCGCGTCTTCACCGGGCTGACGCTGCTCGATACGATCCAGAACGGTGTCGGTTCCGTCAGGCTGATGGAGGATGCGGCGACGCCGCATGAGGAGGCCGTGCTTTCCAACGTCTCCTTCATGGAGGCGGTGCATGCCCGCTCCTATTCCTCAATCTTTTCGACGCTCTGCTCGACACCCGATGTCGACGATGCCTATCGCTGGTCGGAGGAGAATGAATTCCTGCAGCGGAAATCGACGCTGATCATGGAGCAGTACGGCTCCGGTGATCCGTTGAAGAAGAAGGTCGCCAGCGTCTTCCTCGAAAGCTTCCTGTTTTATTCCGGCTTCTACCTGCCCATGTACTGGTCGAGCCGCGCCAAGCTCACCAATACGGCCGACATGATCCGGCTGATCATCCGCGACGAGGCGGTGCACGGCTATTATATCGGCTACAAGTTCCAGCGCGGGCTGGAGCGGCTTTCCGAGGAGAGACGGCAGGAGATCAAGGATTTCGCCTTCGACCTGCTGCTCGAGCTCTATGATAATGAGGCGAGATATACCGAGGCGCTCTATGACGGCGTCGGGCTGAGCGAGGACGTCAAGAAGTTCCTGCATTACAACGCCAACAAGGCGCTGATGAACCTCGGCTACGAGGCGCTTTTCCCCTCCGAGGCCTGCAAGGTCAATCCGGCGATCCTGTCTGCGCTTTCGCCGAATGCCGACGAAAACCACGACTTCTTCTCCGGCTCCGGTTCCTCCTATGTCATCGGCAAGGCGGTTGCGACCGAGGACGAGGATTGGGATTTCGAGTGAAGAGGCCTCCCCATTTTGTCAACCAAGTGCTGAAACAGCCGGTGAAAACAACGGGATAGCATTGACACATTGAGAGCTTTGCCCTAGTCCTGCCTCTTGGCTAGGGCGGAGCGTCTCGTTTTGTCAAAATATGTCAATCCTTACCGCATTGAATGGACTTCGTTCGAGAACGGCGAGCGGATGCCTTTTCTGGTCAAGGCCGAGACAGGTCTGCCTTTGCAGGAGCCCACTTTTTGGGTTGTTGCCAGCCGGCGGCCGTTGGGTGTTCAGCCAAACACCCTCGCGAACGATCTTCGTTCGCTTGTCTATCTGTTTCTTTGGAGCGACCTCAGAGGTATCAATGTTCAGGAGAGAATTCTTAACGGGAGATTCTTAACGCTCTCCGAGATTCTCGATCTTGTAAATCTGTGTGGGCGTTTTGTTGATGCGATCCTTACAGAGCTTCACGTTGAAACTGGGAACGTAGTCGCACTTCCTGTACCAGAGGCCGCATCAGTTCGCGCCGGGGAAAGACGTAACCGCCTCGCGGCCATCCACCGATACCTCTCGTTCACAAGCGCGGACTGCTTGTCTGAACTGCAGGGAACGCCCGCGTGGGATCGCCACAATGCCATGCGGAAGCAGTTTCTGGATACGTTAGCTGGATACCGTGACGCCTTGGTGGTTCCGAAGAGCGCGAAAATTTTCGGGAAAGAAGGGTTAGCCAAAGCCGTTTTGAGGCGGTTGCTCGAAGTGATCGAGCCCGACCATCCCGATAATCCGTTCATTAAAGAGGTTCGTTTTCGCAATTTTGTAATTGTGCGACTGCTGATCGAGCTTGGGATGCGGCGCGGTGAGCTTTTGGGATTGAAAGTATCCGATTGTTCATTCGGGTCGGAAGCAGCTTTCATCACGATTCACCGACGACCCGACGACCCGGACGATCCTCGCCATAACAAGCCTTCGACTAAAACCGAAGCAAGGCTTCTCGAACTCGGCGACCGTCTGTCCGACATTCTTCACAGATGGATTGTTGAGCATAGACGGACCTACACCAATGCACGTCGCCACGACTTCCTCATTGTCAGCACCCCAGATGGCGATCCGATGTCATTAGACAACGTGAACAAAATCTTTGCCTCGCTCCGACGCAAAGTTAGCGGCCTAACGCATGTAACGCCGCACGTGCTTCGTCATACCTGGAACGACCTATTCTCCGAAACCGCAGATCGGAAGGGTTTTTCGCCGGACGACGAGGTTACATGGAGAGCACATTCTATGGGGTGGCGCGATAAGGACTCTGCAAAGCATTACCTAGCCAGGACAGTTCGAGCGCGCTCAAACGAGGTAGTGCGAGAGATACAAGATAATCTGACCCTACCCGACAAGGCGGAATAAGATGAAGGTAGTCGCATCCGGGCCGTTTCCCGATTTACCTGGCTTGCCCAGTTCCGTGCTCACCAAAGAAGGCGCGACGATCGATCCTCGCGAAGCCGTGTGGGTTATCCCCAGCATTGTTGGAACAATCAAGCTCCGTTTCGACCAATTGGCAGTACTTCCGGAGCGCAATATCCACTGTCTTAGACTGGTGTTCCTTTGGCTCATCAGAAATCACTCAGTTTCCCACGCGGCTAATCTGAACCAGTGCCTACGGTTTTTCTTGCGGATATCGGAAGAGAAATATTCATCTCTCGACGTTATAGAAATTGTCCACATCCAACATTTTGCATCCAAGCTGTCCAAGGCGACCATGTGGAGGCTGGGCATTCTCCGGATTTTACTACGGATGATGAGTTCCCTTGGCTATGGAATAACCTCAGCTGAGGCGCTGCTTTACTTGGAGAGCATGTCTATCCCCAAGAATCCCATGGGAACGTCTATCAGGACGCGCGACCCCAACTCGGGAGCATTCAACGATCTTGAACTCATCGAGATACAAGCGGTTCTAAATGATAAGTTTGCTGAGGGCGAAATCAGCCTTTATGCCTACGCCATTGTATGGCTTCTGCTGGGGTATGGATCACGCTCCGTCCAGATCGCGTCACTTAAAGAACATGACCTATTGATCTCGAGAGAGGGGGAGACAACCGCGTACGCATTGCGAGTTCCGAGGGCGAAACAGAAAGGCAAGAGCTTTCGAGACGAGTTTAAAGTTCGATACTGCAGCAGGCAGATCGGCGGACTGTTGGAGCGAGTTATCGAGCACAACCGCCAAATTCGAGCCGAACACGGCCTCGCTGGGGAAGACTGGCCAATGTTCATGACTGTTGAAGCAAAACCCGAAATCGGTTTTCACTTGGACTCCAAAGCGATCTCGTCGTTGGTCGGCGGCGCTCTTGGCGCGGTGATGGGCTTCAAGACCAACCCTCGTCGGTTCCGCATCACATTGGGGCAGCGGGCCGTGGACGACGGGAAGGACAGGTTCACTGTTGCCGACTTGTTGGACCATTCAGACACCCAGACAGTCAAAGCTTATTACGAAGCGAGCCCTGCTCTGGTAGCCCGACTGGATAAGCACCTCGCCCTTGAATTGGCACCCGTCGCACAGGCGTTTGCGGGCGTTCTTGTCGAGGACGAAAGGGAGGCCAAGCGAGGCGACGATTTAGGCAGCCGCATCTATGATCGATCACTCCGTGACAATGTTGACGCGAGGCTCGGCAACTGCGGGCAGATGAGTTTCTGCGGCCTCGTTGTGCCCTATGCTTGCTACACCTGTCGTCATTTCCAGCCGTGGATTGACGGTCCCCATGAGGCGCTCCTTGCGGTTCTTCTCGTCGAACGTGAGCGAATGCTGGACGAAGGCCTTTCTGCGAAAATCTATTCGATCAGAGACAGAACCATTCTCGCGATAGCGCAGGTTATTCAGATGTGTGCAGAAAGACGATCGGGGCTCGCGTACGTTCATGGCTAAGGCAGCGGATCAGCTTGATACGGAACCTCTTCCGCATGAGCGTGTCGAGGCATTCGTCTCTCTCGCAAGAAAATTTTCAGATGTGCTCATACATTCCGATAAGTGGGATGAAAAAGTCTGGGCGTGCGAAGGCTTTGTCGTAAAAGGTCAGAACCGTACGACCTTCAACCTCTACTTTCACGAA
Organism: Rhizobium binxianense; assembly: GCF_028994275.1. Classification (NCBI taxonomy): domain Bacteria; kingdom Pseudomonadati; phylum Pseudomonadota; class Alphaproteobacteria; order Hyphomicrobiales; family Rhizobiaceae; genus Rhizobium; species Rhizobium binxianense. The sequence continues at coordinate 3,681,417 of NZ_CP118713.1, read as the reverse complement.
TTCTTTGCCAAGCTTCGCTTAGGAAAGGTGGTCGCCGGGGAACCGTTAGATGAGACGTTCGCGCAGTTTGCGAAAGCTTACGTGCGTTATTTGCACTCAACCGCTCCGGTTACGTGGGATTCGACGAAGGTAAGGCTTGAAGCCCTACGTGTGATCGAGCACTCGTTTCGAGCGCTGGGATTTACTCCAAGGATCGAAAATCTCAGCGTTGGGGTTTTGAACCACACTATTGATGCCGTGCGCTCTATCGGTGGCGCTAGCAGGCAATACAGTTTGGCGGTCTGCATCCAGCAAGTTTACCAGTTCTGTAGAGAGCGAATGTTCTTAAACGGGCCGTTTGAATGGCGTCAGCCCATCCAACGTCCCGAGCCAAGAGCCCAGAGGCTAGACAAAGGGGCAAAGACGTGGCGAGAAAACAGGTTACCCAGCGTAAGCTCCTTTCAGGCTCTCGGGCACATATTCCGTCATGCAATTACGGTTCCCGATCGATTGATGTCTTCGGTCTGCGCGATCATGATCTCGGTGCCGATACGCGTGCACGAGGTCCTGCAGCTGCGACTGGATTGCGAAGTCTACGGAACGACTAAGTCGAAACGTGACGAAGACATCGAAACCTATGGACTACGTGTCTGGCCCGGAAAGGGAAATCCTCCGCAGGTGAAATGGGTGCCAACGGCGATGGTTTCCATCGTTCAAGAGGCGATCAGGACCCTCGTCGACATGGGTAGAGCCGGCCGAGAGATGGCGCTGTGGTACGAGCAGCATCCAACGAAGATTTTCCTGCCGGCCGAAGTAGCCCACCTCCGCGAGCTAGAGTGGATACACCGGATGGACCTGGCTAAAATCCTCGGGATAAATTCGCGCGACTCTGTCGATAACTGGGTTAAGAAGCGTCCTCTCATTCGACGGAAATCTTCGACTGCCGATTCCCGGCTGGATTTGGTCAATTTCGCCGACATTGAACGCGAAATACTAGGCTTATTGCCCCGCGGGTTTCCTTACTTTAACGGCTACGACGACCAGCTCTTCTCTAACTCCCTGATCCTCGTCAAATACAATGAGTTCCACGCCACCCGCGCGACGTATCAATGCATGATCGAGACCTGCACCGTCAGCCTGATGCAGTTGTGGCTAAACGGCGGTGAAGGTAAGGCCAACGTGTTTGATCGCTGGGGCTTTGAAGAACCGGACGGCAATCGAATGCAGGTCAACACCCACGCCTTCAGGCACTGGCTAAACACAATCGCACAACTGAAAGGCCTCAGTGATTTGGATATCGCTAAATGGAGCGGTCGCGATCCGTCACAAAACGAGGCTTACAACCACGTTACCTCCGAGGAGATTCTGACGCAGATTAGGGACGCGGTGGATGGAGGCAATGTGGTCGGCCCCCTCTTCGAAGGTGAGATACAGCGGGAAGTTCGCTCGCCCGTAACGAAACAGGAATTCCTTCAGACTCAGATCGGCTCCGCATTGTTAACGGACGCCGGATTTTGCGTACATGACTACTCACTCCTCCCCTGTCAGAACTACGCTGACTGCCTCGGCTGCTCTGAAAATGTGTTCATAAAAGGGGACACAAGCCACCGAGATAAAATCGAAAAACGACTATCTATCGCGGAGTCACAGCAATTGGAGGCCGAGGCCGCTGTAAACGAATCTTTCAGAGGAGCTGATCGTTGGTTGACCTTGCACGCTCGGAGCATCGATTTGATGCGACGCATGCTGGCCGTTCACGGTGATCCAATGATCGTAGATGGAACCGTGGTGAATATGGATGTTGGCCGTCAGGATAATCCAATCGCTATGGCTTTCCGTGATCGGGAGGCGACAGGAACCTCGTTTCCGGGCTCGAAGATAAGATCGCTCAAGACGTTCAACAGCGACGATTTGGATATTTGGGAGAACTAGGCATGGCAAAATCGCGCCTGTCCCAGCAAGAAATTGAAACGATTGTCGCTCTGCTGACCAGTTGGTCTGGGGTGTTAAGATGGGAAAAAGTTGTCGATAGAGTGGAAGCCCTGCTCAAGAGAAGCTTTACAAGGCAAGGGCTCGACAAACACGAATCCATCCGCATAGCCTTCAAGCAGGCCAAGAAGCGATCAAGCCAGCGTCGTAGCAAGCGAGAGACAGACCCGGATACGTCGCCTGAACTAGCCTCGGCACTTCGGACGATCGCGAACCTTCGCGCTGAAATAAAAGTTCTGAAAGCCGAGAAGGCTCTGTTTATGGAACGCTTCGCGACTTGGACCTACAACGCCCGTAGTCGTGGGATATCTGAACGTGATCTCAACGCGAAGCTGCCGTTGATAGATCGCCGTCACAGCGAGAAAACGACGTGACACTCAATACCTTCCAGCAAATCAGCGAAGAGAACTTCGGCAAGCTCGAAGCTTATATCGAGCGGATGCGGTCGGCTGGCCTCAAGCTTCCCTGTCGCGGCGGTCGGGTCAACAAGACTGCTGTGGCCACCGCCTGCGGGTTCAACCGCGAGACGTTTAATCAAAACGCGCGATTTGAAAAGGCCCTGACGGACGCAGTTGATGAACTCGGCCTTGAAGGAACCATTTCTGAAATCCCGCGACGCGACGCGGGTGACAAGGCGCGGATAACGATTCTCGAGCAACAGCTCGCCTCTTTGCGGGGTGAAAACTACGAGCTGCGCCGCAAGCTAGCTCGATACGAACACTCGACCGTGACGGGCAGGAGGGTGATTCCTTGAACGCCGTCCCGCGTGGCAAGCACATCGTGGAATTCCTGGCGTCCCGGCCGGAATTTGTCGGTGTGGGGAAAGCGACCGCAATGCGGCTTTGGGACGCCTTCGGGAGTGATCTCTATGCTATCCTCGGCAATGGCGACGTCGATCGCTTGGCAGAGGTATTGGATCGCAACCAAGCCGCCATCGTCACAGAGGCTTGGCGTAACCAGATCGCGCTGGCTGACTGCGTGGTATTCTTCGACGAACAAGGGATCGATACGAAGGTCGCACGCAAGGCGATCGACTTCTGGGGTGACGAGGCCCTTTCGAAAATCCGGGATAACCCTTACCGCCTGCTCTCGGTGTGCGCTTGGCGTCAGGTGGACCGAGTTGCCTTTGACCTTGGCCTTCCTGCTGAGGACTTGCGCCGCAAGGTCGCCGCGGTGGAATCCGTTCTCTACGACCGCATTGATCGGAAACATACCTGGTGCAGCCGTCAGACCCTGCTTGAGCAGGTAGGCAAGCGGCTGGGTGTCAATCCGGCGCGAGCGGAGCAGGCAGTCCAGGCGGCGGTTGCAGACGGGGCTGCGATCATTGTGGATGGCGGATACCAGCCTGCCGGCGCGGCTTATATGGAGCGCTTCATCGAGGATCGGATTAGAGCGCACGTCGAGCGCTCGTCAGGGAACGACCTCTTCCTCGATGGCATCGCTACGGCCGACGTGGCGGCGTTCCTCCAACGCTTCGACCCGAGCGAAAACCTGACCTCCGAGCAAGGTGACGCTGTTAGAATGGCGATCCTTAGCTCGTTCTCCCTCCTTATCGGCGGGGCAGGCGTCGGGAAGACCACTGCCCTGAAGGCAATCAATGCGGCTGGTCGCCACTTCGGAATGACGGTGTACCAGCTCGCGGTGGCGGGGCGTGCTGCTAAGAGGATCACAGAGACAACCGGCCAGCCAGCTCAAACCATTGCCTCGTGGCTTCGGGTTGTAGCTGATGGGCGGATCGAACTCGGCCGACATAGCTTCGTCATCATTGACGAGGCGTCGATGGTCGACCTGCCAACGTTATACCGCATCCTCTTCTTCTTGCCTGAGGATGCTCGTTGCCTCTTGGTTGGCGACACAGCGCAGCTTCCGCCGATCGGATTTGGTCTGACGCTTCATCGGCTCGTCCGGGAAAACATGATCCCCAAAACAGAGCTGACCCGCATCTTGAGGGCGTCAGAGGAATCGGGGATTCCGAAGGTCTCGGTCGCCGTAAGGAATGGGCAAGTGCCAAATCTGCCGACGTACGCATCAGGTGAATCCGGCTGCAGCTTCATCCACGCGGCGGGACCGAAGGCCATCGATGCCATAGAGGATGTTCTTCACGACCTGCGGGGCGAAGAGGTTCAGGTTCTCGGCTCTGTCTACGCGGGCCCCGCCGGGATCGATGCGATAAATGCCTACTTCCACAATGCTCGTGTTGCCACTGGAGCACGAGCGAGACTCGGCTTCGCAGAGGGCGACCCGTGTATCTGGACGGTCAATGACTATGATCGGAACCTATGGAATGGATCGATGGGCCGTGTAGCAACATTTGAGGGTGACCTAGTGGTCGTCGACTTTGAAGACGGGCGGCATCGGATCGCGACGAATGAGATCGACAAGCTCGCCTTGGCATACTGCGTAAGTGTACACAAGGCGCAGGGTAGTCAGTTCAAAAACGTAGTGGTGTCCCTACAGCGAACCGCAAACATGGATCGGGCAATGATCTACACTGCGCTAACCCGCGCGACGGACCGCGTCATTTTAGTGGGGGCAGCCGCCGACCTAATCAGAGCAGTGGAACCATACCCCAGTTCCCTGAGCCGGGAAGTGGCACTTGGTTTGTGGCACGATGCCCGGGCATAAGACTGCCGTGAAAAGGCTTCGTTGGTTCGTTGGGAGGTCGGGGTTGACGTCCGCCCGGCGCGCATAGGCTCTTTCGAAGGGCATGCCCCGCAAGGGGGATGCCCGCAGCGACGAAGGCGCGTGAGAAAAGCGCGCCGGGCGGACGTCACCGAAGCGCGGGGCCACGTGACTAATCGGAAGCGCTGGTTGCCGCAGGCAATCGAAACGAGACCGTCGGCTCGTTTCGAAAGCGCTGAGATTCGTCGCGGGGTAGCTGAGGGAAACCCCGGCCGGGCGTCTTGCTCATGATACTGGCAGAAACGTAAACTTGGTGCCCCATTAGGTGAAATGAGCTGGTTGTAATTTACAAAGTAATCGAAGTGCCGTAAATAAGGTGGGCGTAAGGCTCTGAAAGATAATGTGTTCTCTCTCTCACTTTACAAATTCGCTCTGCTTTAAATTTCTGAGACTTGATTGCGGTCTGCCCCTTATCATTTGCTTCCCTATCGCCCACATTCAGCGAAACCGAATTCGGCACCCGCCGATGATGTGGCGCAGCGGAGTTTTTAATGTCGTCTTTTCCAAACAAAGCCGGGACTGCCGTCGACGCGGAGGGGGGCGTCTGGCCGATCCGCAGGAGACGTATCCTCGATTGGCTGGTGAACGAGACGCGCGGCGAGCGGTTCATCGACAACATCCTGGTGGAGATGTGCGAGAAGCTGCTTTCGGCAGGGGTGCCGGTGGCGCGGGCGACGTTGCATTTCCGGACGAACCATCCGCAATGGATCGGTGCCCGCATCCTCTGGAAGGAAGGCCTGGCGGAGGCCAAGATCAACACATTCGCCTATGGTGTCGAAAACACGCCGGAGTTCCTGAACAGTCCCGTCAACGCGATCCATCAGGGTGCGGAGGAGGTCCGCAAACAGTTGGAAGGCAAGGCCGACGGCGAGCTGGATTCATTCTATCAGGAACTGCATGATGACGGCCTGACCGAGTATATCGCCTGGCCGGTCGAGCACACCTTCGGCAAACGGCATGTTGTGACATTTTCCACCAGCCGGCCGGGCGGTTTTACGAGCGACTATGTCGATTTCCTGCGCGATCTCCTGCCGGCCCTGACCCTTGTCAGCGAAATCCGCCTGAAGAACATCATGGCGCGCACGCTGCTGCAGACCTATGTCGGTCCGCATGCGAGCGAACAGATCCTGTCGGGCGTCACGACGCGCGGCAGCGGCGCCACCGTCGGCGCGGCAATCATGATCTGCGACCTGCGCGACTTTACGGCGATCTCCGATCTCTGGCCGCGTGACGATGTCATCCATCTGCTCAATGATTATTTCGACGCCATGTCCGACCCGATCGAACGCTATGGCGGAGAGATCCTGAAATTCATGGGCGACGGATTGCTGGCGATCTTCCCGCTGAGCAAGGACACGGCCTGTCACGATCTGCTGCAGGCGATCCGCGAAGGGCAGGCGTTGATGGCGCAATTGAACCAGCAGTATGCGGGCAACGGACGCGAGCCGCTGCGCTACGGCGTCGGCGTACATGTCGGCGACGTCATGTACGGCAATATCGGCTCGCGCCGGCGGCTGGATTTCACCGTCATCGGCCCGGCGGTCAATGTCGCCTCGCGGCTGGAAAGCCTGACCAAGGAGGTCAAGCGTCCGGTGCTGCTGTCGCGGGCCTTCGTCGAAATGGCGGGCTGTGCGGAAGACATGGACAGTCTCGGCACCTTCCCGCTGCGCGGGCTCGGAGAGCCTGTCGATGTCTTCGCCTTTCCGGAGCAAGCAATTCCAGGAAAAGTGTGAAGCGGTTTTCCCAGGCAAAGCACGAAGCGCTTTTGCCGGGAATTGCGTAAAACGAAAGGTTTTCAGGGCAGGTAGCTCAGACCCCTCGCTTGTTTCCCCACAACAGCACGTGCAGTTGCGGCAGCACGCGGGCCTTAAACCATCGGTCGGCCGTTACCTTGTCGACAAGCCAGTGCATCCGATCCATCACGCCGTCGATATCGATGCGGGCGTCGTCGTCATCGGGTGGCGGCGGCGTGTGGTTTCCCGGTTGGAGGAACAAGGGAATATAGGGATAACGCTTACCCACCTCTTGAGCGAACGCATAGTCGGCATCGTCGAAGACGACGATTTTCAATGCGATCTCCGGCCCGCCGGCGCTGAGCCGAAGACAGTTATCGATTTGGTCCCAATCGGTCAGCATTCCGCTTGACGGCGGCTTGGGGCTCAAGACCAGCATGTCGAGATCGCGAAACCAGTTCCGGGCCACACTTCCCTGCGTTTCCAGCGCGAAGCGGTATCCCTGGGAATGGCCGAGCTCGATCAGCGGCCCCAGAGGTTGGATCGCCGGATTGCCTCCGGAAAGGGTAACCGTCATCGGCTTACCTCCGGAGAGCTTCGTGACCTCCTGCCAGATTGCATCGGCCGCCATCGGAATCCATTGATCCCGGAACGCGCTGTCGACCGCGTGAAGACTGTCGCACCAGGAACAGCGATAGTCACAGCCGCCTGTCCTGACGAACACGGTCGGCAACCCGATCAGAGCGCCTTCGCCCTGGATGGTCGGGCCGAAGATCTCGCTGACGCGAATGGTCTCGCCGCTCATGGCCGGTACTCCGCCCAGGTCTTCGGCGTCTCGCTGACGCGGACGGACGATGTTTCCGGGAAACGCTGCTTGCACCAGTCGTAAAAGTGCTTTGCCAGGAATTCGGAGGTGACTTTCGAGTGGCCGAAGACGTCGTTCAGGTGGCGATGATCGAAGGTTTCGTCGATATAGCGTTTGAGCGGCGAGAGGTCGTGATAGTCGCGAACGAAGCCGTCATCATTCAGGCTTTCGGCAGCGAGCTCGACGACCACGACATAGTTGTGGCCGTGGAGCCTGGCACATTGATGATCGGCCGGCAGGTGATCCAGCTGGTGCGAGGCGGAGAGATGAAACTCCTTGGTGATGCGGTACATCAACGCACCTCCGTGGCAGAATATTGCGACACCGCCGCTTTCCAGAAATCGCGGTCTTCGTATTCGGTGGGATCGGGAATGCCGGCAAGATGGAACGCTTCGCGGCGCTCCACGCAGGTTCCGCAGCGTCCGCAATGGAGCCTGCCGCCTTTGTAGCAGGACCAAGTCTCTGCGAAGGGTGTGCTGTGTTTCGCGCCGTCGATCACGATCGCCGCTTTGGAAACCTCGACATAGGGTGCAAGCAGTTTGACGCTGGCATAACCGTCCAGCGCTTCGTTCTGCATGCGCTGGAAGGCGTCGATGAAGCCGGGCCGGCAGTCCGGGTAAATGAAGTGGTCGCCGCCGTGCACGGCGACGGCGACGGCATCCGCTTTCTGGGCAGCCGCCAGGCCGAATGCGATCGCCAGCATGATGGCATTGCGGTTCGGCACCACCGTGGCCTTCATGGTCTCCTCGGCATAATGGCCGTCCGGAACCTCGACATTATCGGTCAGGGCCGATCCGCTGAGATGGCCGCCGATGGCGGCGATGTCGATGATATGGTGGGGGACGGCAAGGCGTGCGGCGCACCGGGCGGCGAAGTCGAGTTCCTTGCGATGCCGCTGGCCGTAGTCAAAGGAGACGAGGCCGATAAGCTGTTGTTCCGCCGCTATTTTGTTGGCAAGCGAAACGGAGTCGAGTCCGCCGGAGCAGACGACGATGGTTTTCATATTTTGGATCCCTTGTTTTGACCGGGTGGGCTGCGACCGGATTACGGCGTGCTTCTAGGACAAATCACGCCTGTTGGGAATAGCCTTGAGGCACGAGCCTTCAGAGGGGTTAACCGATCGGGAAATTGATCTGCGGCGGCAGCAGCAGATGCAAATCTTCGAGGTCAACATTGTTGATGCGCTGCAGCAGCATACGTCCGAGATCCTCGCCCGCCGCCGTCAGGTCCTCGTGGATCGTATCGACCTTCGGCTGCAACTGGGTGAGAAGGCGGGACGTTTCCTTGGCGACGATATCGTAATCGACCCCGAGTGTCCGGCCGGCGTCGCTCATGCCGCTGATGACGGCGAGTGCGGAGACTTCGCCGGGACAGATGAAGCCATCGGGCGCATCCGGAGCGGCGGCGCGGCTGCAGATGAAATCGCGCAGCACATCCGCCGGCGTATCGAGATCGACGGTTTCGGGGATCTCATAGGCAATGCCTGCCTCCCGCACCGCCGTCATGAAGCCGTGCAGGATATGCTGGCAGAAGGTCAGCCGTTTCGGTGGCAGGATCACCGCCACCTTTCTGCGCTGCTTGGCGATCAGCCGGCGTGTGGCCTCATAGGCAAAGCTGAAATTGTCGTAGTCGACATAGGGGTGCGGCGTCGAAAATTCCGTGCGGCCATGACAGATGAAGGGAAAGCCGGTTTCGAGCAGCAGGCGGACGCGGGCGTCGAGCGGTTCGGTCCGAGTAAAGATCAGCCCGTCGGCGAGGTGGTTGCGGATGATGTATTCGGCCGCCTCGACATCGGTCGTCGACAGGAAGTTCGGGGCGACGACGAGATGGTAGGAGGTCTCCTTCAATGCCTTGGCGATGCCGTACATGATCGAGGTGCTGAAACCGACCACTTCTTCGTGCGAATCCAGCAGGATGGCGATGACGTTGGTGCGGCCGGTCTTCAGGCGCTGCGCGGCCCGATCAGGGAGATAGCCGATCTCACGGGCGATACGGTGCACACGCTGGCGGGTCTCCAGCGAAATCTGCGGTGCATCGGAGAGCGCCCGTGACACCGTCGTCACGGCCAGGCCGGCGATCGTCGCGATCGTTCGCAAGGTCGGCTTGTCGCGCTTGTGGGTGATATCGAGATTTTCGCCGCGTCGCGGCCGGGACGGTTCGGTCACTCTCGGCTTTCCGTGCTGGAATTGGCGATACAATAACACGATGACTCAGGCGCGCAATCGAGGAATGAAAACGTTTTAAATTTTCACCACCTGTTAGCTAGTATGATAATTACTATAAAATTCAATCGGATATCGAAATGACTATATTTTCTCGGGAGTCGAGAAAGGGCTTGACGATCCGTGACTTATAACGTTTTAAATTAGCAACCGCGCGGAGGAGCGCGGCTGTATGTCGACCGCCAACGGGCGGAAAACATCGGGCGGCAGGGAGGGCCCGCCGCCGATCTTCAAATGGGAGGAAATTCATGCGCAAGTTTTTGAGCTCGGCGGCTGTTGCCGTCGTGATGATGGCTGGCCTCGGTGCGGCGCAGGCTGCCGACGTGAAGGAAGTGCAGATGCTGCACTGGTGGACGTCTGGCGGTGAGGCAGCGGCGCTGAACGTCTTGAAGCAGGATCTGTCGAAGGAAGGTTTTGCCTGGAAGGACGTTCCTGTTGCCGGCGGTGGCGGTGACGCGGCGATGACGGCGCTGAAGGCGATGGTTGCGGCCGGCACCTATCCGACAGCCTCGCAGATGCTGGGTTATACCGTGCTCGATTATGCCCAGGCCGGCGTCATGGGCGATCTGACGGAGACGGCGAAGAAGGAAGGCTGGGACAAGTCGGTGCCGGCAGCGCTGCAGAAGTTCTCGGTCTATGACGGCAAATGGGTTGCAGCCCCGGTCAACGTGCATTCGGTCAACTGGCTGTGGATCAACAAGGCTGTGATGGACAAGATCGGCGGCACGCAGCCGAAGACCTTCGAGGATCTGATCGCCCTGCTCGACAAGGCCAAGGCCGCCGGTGTCATCCCGCTCGCCCTTGGCGGCCAGAACTGGCAGGAAGCGACGATGTTCGATTCCATCGTACTGTCGACCGGCGGTCCGGAGTTCTACAAGAAGGCCTTCAACGACCTCGACGAGGAATCGCTGAAGTCCGACACGATGAAGAAGTCCTTCGACAATCTGGCGACGATCATCAAATATGTCGACCCGAACTTCTCGGGCCGCGACTGGAACCTCGCCACCGCCATGGTCATCAAGGGTGACGCGCTGGTGCAGGTGATGGGCGACTGGGCCAAGGGCGAATTCGTCGCCGCCAAGAAGACGCCGGACACCGACTTCCTGTGCTACCGCTTCCCCGGCACCGACGGCAGCGTGATCTACAACTCCGACATGTTCGGCATGTTCAACGTCCCCGACGACCGCAAGGCGGCGCAGGTGGCGCTGGCGACGGCGACGCTGTCGAAGAGCTTCCAGTCGGCCTTCAACGTCGTCAAGGGTTCGGTGCCGGCTCGTACCGACGTTCCCGACACCGACTTCGACGCCTGCGGCAAGAAGGGCATCGCCGACCTGAAGGCCGCCAATGAGGGCGGCACGCTGTTCGGCTCGTTGGCGCAAGGCTACGGCGCTCCTCCGGCCATCGCCAATGCCTATAAGGATGTCGTCTCGAAGTTCGTCCACGGCCAGATCAAGACCTCCGACGAGGCCGTCAAGCAGCTCGTCCAGGCGATCGACGACGCCCGCTGAGACCATTGTGACAAACGCTTCCCCGCATCGTCGCGGGGAAGCTTCAGGCGCCGCGCCGATCATGTGGGGCCGAGAATGTAGGGGAGATGACATTCCATGAGCACAGTTGCGACCACCGATCCGGTTCTGACGCCGCGGCAATCGACGGGGATCTCGCTGCGGGGCCGACTGCAGGATGCGCTGCCGAAGATCGTCTTGGCGCCGAGCTTCGTCATCACCATCATCTTCGTCTACGGCTTCATCGTCTGGACGGCCTATCTGTCGTTCACCAATTCCAAGACCTTTCCGTCTTATGCGCTGACGGGCGCGCGCGCCTATCAGCGGCTGTGGCGCTGGACCTTCGAGAGCGATCCGCCGTCCTCCTGGTACACCTCGATCACCAATATGGCGATCTTCGGCTTCCTCTATGTCGGCGCCTGCTTAGGCCTCGGCCTGCTGCTTGCCATCCTGCTCGACCAGAAGATCCGCGGCGAGGGGCTGCTCAGGCCGATCTTCCTCTATCCGATGGCGCTCTCCTTCATCGTCACCGGGGTTGCCTGGAAATGGTTCCTCGATCCCGGCCTCGGGCTGGAACAGACGCTGCACCACTTCGGCTGGACGAGCTTCCACTTCGACTGGATCAAGAACAAGGACTTCGTCATCTACACCGTCGTCATCGCCGGCGTCTGGCAGGCGTCGGGCTTCGTCATGGCGATGTTCCTGGCGGGCCTGCGCGGCATCGACGGTGAGATCATGAAGGCCGCCCAGATCGACGGCGCCTCGCCCTTCCAGCTCTACCGCCGCATCGTCATTCCGCTGTTGCGGCCGATCTTTCTCTCCGCCTTCATCGTGCTCGCCCATATGGCGATCAAGTCTTATGACCTGGTGGTGGCGCTGACCTCGGGCGGCCCCGGCGGCTCGGCCTGGCTGCCGTCCAACTTCATGTACGAATACACTTTCAAGCGCAACGAGATGGCCGTCGGCTCGGCCAGCGCCATCATCATGCTGATGACCATCTCGGCAATCATCGTTCCCTATCTCTATTCCGAACTGAAGGAGAAGGCCCGATGAGCAGTCTGACCTCTTCAACAGTAACCTCGGCAGCAACGCTTTCGCAGGCCAGCGACGACAGGAACGACAGCAACAATAATGCCCGCTGGATCGGCCGCATCGTCATCTACGGCCTGCTGGTGATCTTCGCGATCCTCTACCTGATGCCGCTTTTCGTCATGCTGACGACCTCGTTCAAGACCATGGACGAGATCCAGAACGGCAACATGCTGGCGCTGCCGCAGGCGCCGACCTTCGACCCCTGGATCAAGGCCTGGGGCGAGACCTGTGTGGGGCTCACCTGCGCCGGCATCAAGGGCTACTTCTGGAACTCGATCAAGATGGTGGTGCCGGCTGTCGCGATCTCCACCATCATGGGGGCGCTGAACGGCTATATCCTGACCAAATGGCGCTTTCCCGGCCACACGCTGGTGTTCGGGCTGATGCTGTTTGCCTGCTTCATCCCGTTCCAGTCGGTGCTGCTGCCGATGGCGACGATCCTCGGCAGCCTCGGCCGCTTCGGCATGACGCTGCAGAATGCCACCGGCTGGAACTTCGGCTTCGGCAATCCGACGGTCAATCTGGTCTTCGTCCATGTCGTCTATGGCTTGGGCTTCACCACCCTGTTCTTCCGCAATTTCTACGAGGCCTTCCCGACCGAACTGGTGCGGGCCGCCCAGGTCGATGGCGCCAGCTTCTTCCAGATCTTCCGCCGCATCATGCTGCCGAACTCGCTGCCGATCATCGTCGTCACCGTCATCTACCAGTTCACCAATATCTGGAACGACTTCCTGTTTGCCTCGGCTTACGCCGGCACCGGTGACTCCATGCCGATGACGGTGGCGCTCAACAATGTCGTCAACACCTCGACCGGGGTGGTCGAATACAATGTCAACATGGCGGCGGCGATGATCGCCGCCGTGCCGACGCTCATCGTCTATATCCTCGCCGGCCGCTACTTCGTGCGTGGCCTGATGGCGGGCGCTGTCAAAGGGTAATCCATGGCCTTCCTCGAAATCTCCGGTCTTAAAAAACGCTTCGGCGCCGTCGACATTCTCAAGGGGATCGACCTCGAACTCGACAAGGGCGGCTTTCTCGTGCTGGTCGGCCCGTCCGGCTGCGGCAAGTCGACCCTGCTCAACACCATTGCCGGGCTGGAGACGATCACCTCTGGCGATATCAGGATCGACGGGCGCGACATCAGCGGTCTGCACCCCTCCAAGCGCGACATCGCCATGGTGTTCCAGTCCTATGCGCTCTATCCGAACATGACGGTGGCGGGAAACATCGCTTTCGGCATGGAGATCCGCGGCGTTCCCAAGGAGGAACGGGAAAAGGCGATCAAACAGGTCTCCGACATGCTGCAGATCGGCCATCTGCTCGACCGCAAGCCGAGCCAGCTGTCGGGCGGCCAGCGCCAGCGTGTCGCCATGGGGAGAGCCTTGGTGCGCAATCCGCAGGTCTTCCTGTTCGACGAGCCGCTCTCCAATCTCGATGCCAAGCTGCGCGTCGACATGCGCACCGAGATCAAGCGGCTGCACCAGCGCATGGGCACCACCTTCGTCTATGTCACCCATGACCAGATCGAGGCGATGACGCTGGCGACCAAGATCGCCGTGCTGAAGGACGGCGTGCTGCAGCAGTTCGGCACGCCGGCCGAGATCTATAACAGCCCCGCCAATATCTTCGTCGCCGACTTCATGGGCTCGCCGGCGATGAACCTGCTCACCGCCACCGTCGAGACCGGCGCCGGCGGGCTTGAGGTCTCGCTGGAGCGGCCGAATGCCGCCCCGCTGAGGCTCCCGGTCATCTCGGGCAATAATGGCCTGAGCGGCTATACCGGCAGGCAGGTGATCTTCGGCATCCGGCCGGAGGCGCTGACCGATCCCGATGGCGCCGACCGCAAGGCGCGCATGCTGAGCGAGGGCGACTGCCTGATCGAGGTGGTCGAACCGGCCGGCTCCGACACCTTCGCCGTCACCAAGCTCGGCGGCAAATCCGTCATCGCCCGCCTGCGCGCCGATACCGGCATCGCTCCAGGACAAAACACCCGCCTCGCCTTCAATCTCGACAAGGCCGTCTTCTTCGATCCCGAGAGCCAGGCGCGGATCGGGTGACGGCCGTTAGGCGGCCGTCACGATTGTTGTCACCGGAGGGAAACGCGAGGAGACCGCTTCGACGGTGATCTCGCCAGTGAACCCCGTCGCCTCCAGCCAGAAACCGGCCGTGCCACCCTGCAAGGGTACATTGGTCGGGCCGATGACTTTCGCCGGGCCATGCACCTTCAGCGATATGCTGTCATTCATGAAGGGCAGGCGCTGGCCGCACTGATCGAGGGCGCGGATGACGACACGGGTGCTGTCGCGTTCGCGGGCTTTCAGCGTCGAGCTGTCGGCGATGATTTCCAGCGTCGTCGGCAAGGGATCGGCCGCCAGCGTCAGGCTCGTCACCGGCTGGCCGTCGATATAGCCGGTCAAGGTGCCGTCGATCCATTCGAGACCCCAGGTGCCAAGTTCGTCGGCGGTGAAGTGTCGATGGTCGAGCACGACGGGCGGATGCGGCAAATGCGGATAATTCTCGCGGTCCGGACCGATGCGCTTCGAAAGCGCGCCATATCGCAGCTCCACCTCGTCGCAGTTGGTGAGGATGATCAGCGGCAGCACGCCGCCGATATTGCGTTCGCCGCGCGCCCAGAAGGTTGCCGGCTTCATGACGATCTCGTCGGACGGATCGCACTGGCTGATATAGGCATAGGCCGCGAATTTCGGCTCGCGGAACATGTCCATGACACCGTGATAGCAGATGCGATCGCCCGAGCCGAAATCCTTATGGGTGTTGTAATCGAACATGCACCAGCCGATGGCGCCCGATATATCGGGGTCGCCATAGGCGGCGTTCAGCACATCCAGGTGCCGGCGCACATGCTCGGCCTGGCGCTGTTCCTGGTCGTAGATCTTCGTCGGGTGCATGTGGCCGTTGAACTCGGTGATGAGGTACGGCACCTTGCGCGACAGGCCGGTGTTTTCCAGCTGGGCGCGCAGCGCCGTGCGCGGGCGGTTGGCGCCCGGCAGTTCTTCATTGCCGAGGATGAAGTCGTTCATCGTATAGACGTCTTCGAGCAGCTCGCTCTCGGTGATATAACGCACGCCGCCGGTCTGGCGGGTGCTGTCGAGTTCACGAGCCAGCCGGTTGGTCTCGGCGTAGAAATCGTGATTGTCCTGCGATTCGTTGATGCGCACGCCCCAGATGATGATCGAGGGATGGTTCCAGTCGCGCTCGATCATGCGGCGGACGTTTTCGATCGATTCCTGCTGCCAGTCGGCATCGCCGATATGCTGCCAGCCGGGAATCTCCTCGAAAACCAGCAGGCCGATCGCATCGCAGCGGTCGAGGAACCATTTCGACTGCGGATAGTGCGAGGTGCGGACGATATTGCATTTCAGCACCGACTTCATGATGTCGGCGTCGCGCTCCTGCGCGGAGCGGCCGGCGGCATAACCGACATAGGGGAAGGCCTGGTGACGGTTGAGGCCACGCAGCTTCAGCGGCTTGCCGTTCAAGAGGAAGCCTTCCGGCGTGAACTCGGCGGTGCGGAAGCCGAAGCGGGCGGAGAGACGGTCGGAGCCGTGTTCGGTCCGGAGCTCGACGGCGACTTCGTAGAGCGTGGGATCGGTGATGTCCCAAAGGGCAATGCCGGTAAGGCTGCCGAAGGAGAGGGTCGTGCGGCTGCCGATCGTTTCGGTGGCGGCGGTGGCCACCACCGTGCCGTCTGCCTGCTTCAGCGTGGCGGTGACGGTCGCCGAGAAGCTACGGCTCTCGGGATTGGCGACGTCGACGCGCACGCTCGCCGATTTTTCCGGACGAAGAACGTCTGTGGTTTCGATCTTGAGATTGCCGATCGACACCGGGTCGGTGACCTTCAGCCAGACGTCGCGGTAGATGCCGGCATAGGTGAGATAATCGATGCGGCCGCCGAAGGGCGGAATGGCGGGGTTTTCGCTGCCGTCGATCTTGACGGTGACGAGATTCTCGCCCTTGAGGAGCCTGCCGGTGAGGCGGGCCTCGAAAGGGGTGTAGCCGTCCTTATGAGCGATGATCTCTTCGCCGTTCAAATAGACGACGCTGTCGGCCATGGCGGCGTCGAAGACGAGCGAGACCTCGCGCCCCTCGAATTCCGGCAGCCAACGCAGCATCTTCTGATAGGTGAAGGCGCGCTGATAGCTGGTCTCATCGAAATAGTTGAAGGGCAATTCGACGGCGGTATGCGGCAGGCTGACTGACTTGGCGGCATCGAAAGTTTCGAGCAATCGCTGGCCGAAGCCCTCATGGAAACTCCAGCCTTCGTTGAAGGAGACGACGGAACGCATTTCAGGCTCCTCCGGCAAGGGCGTCAGAAACGCTGCGGCGCCTTTCAGCGCGTGAAAATCTGGTCATCGGTATTCCTCCTCGATGCAATGGATGTGTGCCGCTATGCGGTCGAGCCCCAGCGGGCGGTGCAGGTGAGTGTGATGCTGTGCGGGCCTTCGATCTCGGCGTCATGGCGTTCGATCAGTTCGACGACGGCATCGATGAAGGCGACGTGGTCGAGGCTCAGCGTGGTGAGGTCGTTGCAGTCCCAGGCAGCCATGGCGATGCCGTCCTGACCGACGATGGCGATATCATCCGGTGTGTTCTTGCCGAGCACCCGGCGGGCGGCATCGCGCGCACCGATCGCCATCACGTCGTTGCCGCAGATGACGGCGTCGACCTTGTCTCGATGCAGCAGGAGCACGGCTTCCTTGAAGCCGGAATCATAGGAATAATCGCCGACGGCTTGCGCCTCGAAGGCGAGGCCGCGCTTGGCCAGCGCATCGGCGAACCATTTGCGCCTGAGCTTGTCGATCCAGCTGGAATTGGTGCCGGAGAGGTAGGCGAAACGCTTCTTGCCGTCACGGACGATCTTGTCGATGATCTCGTCGGCGGCCTCAGAGCCGTCGATGCGGATGCTGGAGACGTTTCCGTTGTCGAGCGGCTCGAAGGAGACGATGATCGGCTTGGTCGTGTGGAAGATGTCGACGGCATCCTGCATCGACACCATGTCGGAGAAGACGACGACGTGATCGACCTGATAGGTGGAGGCAAGGCGCATCAGCTGCAGCCGGTCGGAATGATCGGCGCAGCAGAGGATGATCGGCAGCAATTGTCTTGCCTGCAGGCGGTGGACGAGAAGCTGCTGCTCCTCGGCCTCGCAGGGGTTGCCGATCGCATTGACAACAAGGGCGACGAGGCGCGAGCGCTGGTTGTTCAGCGAGCGGGCGATCGCGTTCGGCTGGTAGCCATGTTCACGGGCGACGGCGAGGATGCGGTCGCGCGTGGCGCTGCCGATGCGCGAATCCGGCGAAAAGGCGCGGGAAATGGTGGCGGAGGAGACGCCGGCGAGTTTCGCCAGTTCCTTCGAGGTGATCCGCCGTCTGCTCATACCGCTCATCTTCAGCGCCTGTTAGGCGACGATCCTGACGGAAGCGCCGTCGGCCGCTGCCGATTCCTTGATTGCATCCCATAGCCTAGCGAATCTGAGGCCCATTTCAACGGAGCCGGAGTTTTCCATCTTTCCCTCGCGAATGGCGAGGAAATTCTTCATCGGATTGCCGAGAATCTCGGCCTCCTCGCGCGGCTCGGCGGTGCGCCCGACGCTGATCTCGCGCCAGCCGCCCCAGGCGTCGATGCGCACGATCGCCTTCGAATAGAAGAAGGTGATGTAGGAGGCGCAGCCCGGAGGGCCTTCGCCGGCGGCCGTCAATGTCGCCAGCGCGCCGTTCTTCAGCCGCGCTGAGACGGCGGTGGCGATGTCGACCTTTTTGCCATGATTGGCCATATAGGCCGAAACACTGTCGAAATCGGAATTGGCGAGCAGGCAGACGGTGTTCATCATGTGGGCGCCGGTATCGAACATGAAGCCGCCTCCTGATATCTCAGGCTGCTGCTTCCAATGGCCGTCGTAGTTGGACGACCAGCTTTCCCAGATCATGCCGGATATGACGATCAACTCGCCGAATTCGCCGGCGAGAGTCCGCCGGCGTGTGTCGAGCACCAGCGGCGAGAGGCCGCCCTGGAAGGCGGTAACGATGGTGACGCCGCTCTTTTTCTGCGCGGCGATCAGCCTCTCGGCCTCGTCGACCGTCGTCACCATCGGCTTTTCCAGGAAGAGGTCGAGGCCGGCCTCGGCAACGGCGGTTGCCTGCTCGGCATGGAAGGCATGCGGGGTGGAGACGTAGACGATGTCGAGATCGCCCCGGCATTCCGCGAGCATCTGGCGATAATCCTCGAAGCTCTTCGGTTCTGGTGCGCCGGCGGCGAGGCAGACGTCGATCAGGCGCTGGCGCGAAGCCGCCGTGGTGTCGGCGAGTGCAGCAAATTCGATCTCCGGCATCTTGACCCAGCTCTCGGCATATTCTGCCGCCTTCAAGCCGGCGCCGATGACGCCAAGGCGTAATTTCCCAGTCATGAAATTTCCTCCCTGAATGTATTGTGCACACGATTACACAAACGGTTTGGTGATGGCAATGTCTAAATAGATAAGCAATATCAGTATATTAAAACTCACATATAAATCCTTTCAAAAACCGCCTTGTCAGCGTTAGGAATGCGTGTACATTTTCGCAGCCGGTGCTGGAGGGCGCCGTGTCTCTACAAAAGGGAGGACTTCCGTTGAAGAAGATGATTCTTGGCGGCCTGTGCGCCGTTCTGCTCGGCGCGGTTTCGACGCTGGCGCAGGCAGAAACAATCCGAATTGCAAATCATGGTCAGGCCGGCATCGACGCGATGAAGTCGACGGTCGAGCGGATCGAAAAGAAATATGGCGTCACCGTCGAGGTCATCGAATATCCGGCACCCGACAAGGATTACCTGACCAAGCTCCTGACCGAGCTCGGCGCCGGCAACGCGCCCGACCTGTTCTCCATTCCGACGACGGCCGCCGTCGCCGACATGGTGGAAGCCGGCTATCTCGCGCCTGTTACCAAGGAGTTCAAGGCCTGGGATGGCTACGCCAACCTTTATGAGGTCGCCAAGGAACTTGCCGTCAGCCCGGATGGTGAAACCTATGTGATGCCGTTCATGCTCGGCATCCAGGAAATCTATTACCGTAAGGACGTTCTCGAAAAAGCCGGCATCTCCACCGAACAGCCGAAGACCTGGCAGGAGCTTCTCGATCGTGCGGCCGAGATCAAACAGAAGACCGGCGCTTACGGCCTGCTGTTCCCGGCCGGCGTTTCCTGGGGAAGCGGTGCCTTCGATGAAGGCTTCCAACACCTGCTCGTCGGTTCCAAGACGCCGCAGCTTGTCGATGCCGACGGCAAGCTCGACCTCAATGGCGAAGGCATCAAGGATGTCTTCAACGTTTACAAGGAATTGATCGACAAGGATCTGATGCCGACCCAACCGCTGCTCGGGCCCGAGCCCTGGGTCGTGCCGAAGTATCAGATGTTCCCGGCCGGCAAGCTCGTCGCCACCACCTGCGGCTCCTGGTGTTATATTTTCGACTGGGGCCGTGAAAGCAAGAACCCGATCCCTGACGTGACGAAGGTGGTCGGCACCTGGACCGTTCCGGGTCAGAGCAGCGGCCAGTATGTGCTGGCCAACCTCGCCGCACCGTGGGCGGTCAATTCCAAGTCGGCCAATACCGAGCTGGCGATCAAGGCGCTGATGGAGATCGGCTCGATCGAGACACAGGTTTCCTACGCCGCCCGCATTGGCAACATCCCGGCCAGCAAGGATGCGGCTGACAATGCTGACTTCCAGAAGCTAACGGAACTGGTTCCGATCCATGCAGCGGCCGGAAACGGCGTGTTCCTGAAACAGGCCTCCGGTTTCGGCACGGTTTCGGAAGGTGTGGCGCGGGCCACCGAAGCGCTGCTGCGCAAGGAAACCGATGCCGCCGGCGCCCAGAAGATCCTCGTCGACTATGTCAAGGAAACGCTCGGCGACGACATGGTCAAGTAAGCGCCGACACCCGCTCTTCCGCCAGGACGGGGACGCGGCACCATCGCCCGCGTCTTCCCGCTTTCATTCGATAAGCCGATAAGGTTGTGAGCTTCCATGGCCCGAAACTCTCATGAAAAGCGCGCCGAGCGGCAATGGCTGCTGATCCTGCTGCCCTCGCTGGTGTTGCTTCTGGCCTTCGTCATCTATCCGGCCCTCTATTCCATCTATCTGAGCTTCACCAACGAGGCGCTGACCGGGGCGGCGGCCCTTCGGCCCCGCTTCGTTGGCTTCAGGAACTATGTCAGGCTCTTCAACGACGCGAAGTTCTGGAATTCGCTGTTCGTCACCTTCGTTTTCGTCATCGGTTCGGCGGTGATCGGCCAGTTCGTGCTCGGCCTGATCTCGGCAATTGCGCTGCGCCGCCCGATCCGCTTTCGGCGGGTGTTCTCGTCGATCATCCTGTTGCCGAACGCAGCCCCTGAAGTCGTCGCCGGTTTCATGTGGATATCGATGCTGGCGGGTGGCGACAATGCCACACTCAGCCGCATCGTCAGCTTCTTCGGCATCACGCCGGCCGACTGGCTGCAGGTCTTCCCGCTGTCGATGATCATTGTCGTCAACACCTGGCGCGGCATCGCCACGGCGATGATCCTGTTGACGGCCGGCCTCAGTACCATTCCGGCGGAGATTTATGAGGCAGCGCGCATGGACGGCGCCACTCCATCGCAGATGTTCC
This sequence comes from Rhizobium binxianense, assembly GCF_028994275.1. NCBI lineage: Bacteria > Pseudomonadati > Pseudomonadota > Alphaproteobacteria > Hyphomicrobiales > Rhizobiaceae > Rhizobium > Rhizobium binxianense. Next base: position 3,660,712 of record NZ_CP118713.1, on the reverse strand, counting down.
GCCGCATCACCCTGCCGCTGATGATGCCGACGATCCTGCTCTATATGTTGATCTCGGCCGTCTCCACCATCGCCGTGTTCGGCCTCGTCTATGCGCTGACGCGTGGCGGGCCGGGCGGGGCGACGGAGGTGGTCAGCATCTATATCTACAACCAGTCCTTCACGGCGTTCCAGCTGGGCTATGGTGCTGCGGTCGCCGTCGTCGCACTCGTCATCTCGCTGATGTTGGGCATCGCCTATGTCCGAGCGATGAAGGTGGAGGTCTGACATGGCCGTCGTTTCCCCGAGCGAGACCGCAAACAAGGTGCGCTCCGACCTCATCGCCTATGCGACGCTGTCGCTGATTTCGATCTTCTGCGCCGTGCCTTTCTTCTGGGTGCTGCTCGCCTCGTTCGACGGCAATGCGCAGCTCTTCCTGCACTGGCCGGAGCAGTGGACTTTCGCCAATTACATCAGGGTCTTCACCAAGGAGGACGGGGCGAAGTGGCTGTTCAACTCGCTTTTCGTGGTCGGCGGCGCCACGCTGCTCGTCATGGTGCTTTCCGGGCTTGGTGGTTATGCGCTGTCGCGCACCCGGGCCTGGTGGAAGCTGCCCTTCCTCTACGCGATCCTGCTCATCCGGGTGCTGCCGCCGACGGCGCTGGTCGTGCCGCTCTACAAGTTCCTGCTGACGCTGAACAATGCGGAGGCGGCGGTGCTCAGGCCGATCTTCGGCAGCTATGCCCGCGACATCATGCGCTGGACCGGCTTCATCGACGGTTATCTTGGGCTAATCCTGGTGCTGGCGACGATGCAATTGCCGCTGGCGCTCTGGATCATGAAGACCTTCTTCGATGGGCTGCCGCGGGACTACGAGGAGGCGGCGCTGATGGATGGGGCGACACTCATCCAGCGCATCCGCCGGGTGCTGATACCGCTGGCGCTGCCGGGGCTTGCGGCCGCCGGGCTCTTCGCGTTCATGTCGGCCTGGGGTGACTTTCTCCTGCCACTGATCTTCCTGTCGTCACCGGAGCTGCAGACGCTGCCGCTCGGTCTCTTCCGCGCCTTCCTGCGCATCAACGAGATCGATTACGGCCTGCTGACAGCGCTGGCCTTCATCTACCTGCTGCCTGCCGTCGTCGCTTTCGGCTTTGCGCGGCGCTTCCTCGTCCAGACATTCTCGGGCGGCGTGAAGGGCTGAGATCAAGAAAGAGAAACAGATGATCAATCTCAGAAACGTTCGCAAGTTCTACGGTGCGCTCGAGGTCATCAAGGGCGTCGACATCACCGTCGAAGACGGCGAATTCGCGGTCTTCGTCGGCCCGTCCGGCTGCGGCAAGTCGACGCTGCTGCGGATGATCGCCGGCCTCGAAGGCATCGACGAGGGCGACCTCATCCTCAACGGCAAGCGCATCAACGATGTGCCGCCGGACAAACGTGGCATCGCCATGGTGTTCCAGTCCTATGCGCTCTATCCGCATATGAGCGTTGCCGAAAATATCGGTTTCTCGCTCAGCCTGAAGAAAGTGCCGGAGGCGGAAATCCGCCGGCAGGTCGAAGCTGTCGCCGAGATCCTGCAGCTCACCGACTATCTCGACCGCCGCCCGGCCGCTCTTTCCGGCGGCCAGCGCCAGCGCGTCGCGATTGGCCGCGCCATCATCAAGAAGCCGGCGCTGATCCTGTTCGACGAGCCGCTGTCGAACCTCGATTCGGCGCTGCGCGTGCAGATGCGCGCTGAGCTGCAACGCCTGCACCGCGAGCTGAAGGCGACGGTCGTCTACGTCACTCACGACCAGGTGGAAGCGATGACGATGGCCGACCGCATCGTCGTGCTGAACAAGGGTGTGGTGGCGCAGGAGGGTGCGCCGATGTCGCTCTATCATGAGCCGGACAACGAATTCGTCGCGACCTTCATCGGCTCGCCGAAGATGAACGTCATTCCCGTCACTATAACGCGGCCGGCGGCCGGCAAGGTGCATCTCAACAGCCCGATCGGGCTTTCGCTTGATCTCGCCGATGCCAACGGCGCGATGCCGCAGGGCGATGCCAAGCTCGGCATCCGGCCGGAGCATCTGAAGATCGCCGCCGCGGGCCAGGACCACTTTACGGCCGAAGTCGTCATCGTCGAGCGCCTCGGCGTCGAGACCTACCTGACCGTCGGCTCGCAGCAGCAGCCGATCGTCGTGCGCGCCGAGGGCGATATCGCCGTGCGCCCGGGTGACCGCGTGGCGCTGACGGCCGATCCCGCCGCCTGCCATCTGTTCGATTCCGCCGGCCGGGTGATCCGTCCGGCAACCGCCTGACAATTTCGCCTGAAACATCAAAGCCTAGACATCGAGGAATGCCATGACAATCAAGGTCACCATCTGGAACGAGGGACGCCACGAGCAGCTCCATAAGGAGGTTCAGGAGATCTATCCTGATCGTATCGACGGAGCGATCGCGTCAGGCATCGCCCATCCGGATTTCGAAATCCGCCGCGGCACGCTGGATGATCCTGATGAAGGCCTGCCGAACAGCGTGCTCGATGATACCGACGTGCTGCTCTGGTGGGGACATATGGCGCATGACGAGGTCAGCGACGGGCTGATCGACCGCGTGCAGCAGCGCGTGCTGAAGGGCATGGGCCTGCTGGTGCTGCATTCCGGCCACCATTCCAAGCTCTTCCGGCGGCTGATGGGCACCAATGCCAACCTCTCCTGGCGTGAGACGCCGGATGGCGATCTAGAGCGTGTCTGGGTGGTCAATCCTTCGCATCCGATCGCCGAGGGGCTGCCGCCCTATTTCGAGGTCAATGCCTCGGAAATGTACGGCGAGCCCTTCGATATTCCGCAGCCGGACGAGCTTGTCTTCATCTCCTGGTATTCCGGCGGCGAGGTGTTCCGCAGCGGCTGCACCTTCCAGCGCGGGCGCGGGCGCATCTTCTTCTTCAGCCCCGGCCACGAGACCTACCCGATCTATCACGACAAGACCGTGCACAAGGTGATCTCGAACGGCATCCGCTGGGCACAGCAGAAACATATCGACGGCCGCATCCTGGAAAACTGGCATCGGGCCGAGCCGCTGCACGGCCGCTCCGATAGACCGAAGGCCTGATCTATGGATATTGTGCGCCGGTCGTCTTGAGATAGATCGAATAGACCGAACGCGTTGCGGTGATGAAGAGCCGGTTTTTCTTGGGGCCGCCGAAGGTGAGGTTGGACACCGTCTGCGGCACCCTGATCTTGCCGAGCAAGGTTCCCTCGGGCGAAAAGCAGTGCACGCCGTCGGAGGCACTCGTCCAGAGATTGCCGGCGATATCGAAGCGGAAGCCATCGGGATGGCCGACATCGAGGCTGCAGAAATAGCGGCTGTTGGCAAGCGCCCTGCCGTTGATGACGTCGAAAACGCGGATATGGCGCGGCACGTCGTGTTTTGCGGAGCCGGAATCGGCAATATAAAGCTTCGTCTCATCGGGCGAGAAGGCAAGGCCGTTCGGCTGGATGAAATCTTCGACGACGGCGTCGATCGCGCCGCTTGCCGGATCGATCCGGTAGACGTTGCGCTTGGGCTGCTCGGGCTCGGCCTTATGACCCTCGTAATCCGACAGGATGCCGTAAGTCGGATCGGTGAACCAGACTCCGCCGTCGGAGTGCACAACGACGTCGTTCGGCGAGTTCAGCCGCTTGCCCTGGTAGCTGTCGGCGAGAACGGTGATCGTGCCGTCCGTCTCGGTGCGGGTGACGCGGCGGCCGCCATGTTCGCAGGAGACCAGCCGGCCCTGCCGGTCACGGGTGTTGCCGTTGACGTAGTTGGACGGTGAGCGGAAGACGGAGACCGTCCCATCGGGCGTCCAGCGCATCATGCGTTCATTCGGGATATCGCTCCAGAGAAGGCAGTTCAGATCGGAAAACCAGACCGGACCTTCCGTCCAGCGGCAGCCGGAATGAAGCTCCTCGAGGGCGGCGCTGCCGATGATCATTGCACCGAAGCGTTCGTCGCGGATCTCATAAATCGGATTGTCGCCCATGCCAGTTTCCTCCCTGAATGCTGCCGTTCTTTTCCTAGCGGCAAAAACCTGGAGGTGCCAGAGCCCGGCGAAGAATTGCCGGGCTCCGCCTTTCAGAGGGCTGCGACAGGATGCGGCGAGCCGTCATAAGCGCCCCAGATCGACTGATCGAAGCAGATGACCGAGCCGGTCATCAGGCCGGATTCGGAAGAGGATAGGTAAGCGCAGGCGCGCGCCACCTCGTGCGGATCGACGAGGCGGCCGAAGGGCTGGCTTGCCGCCGCCTTCTCCAGCCAGTCGGCAGGCGCATGGTGATATTCGCGCTGGATGCGATCCTCACCTTCGGAGGCCATCCAGCCGATGTTAAGGCCATTGACGCGGATGCGGTTGCGCAGGAGCGCATAAGCGGTGTTCTTCGTCAGCGTTTCCAACGCGCCTTTGGAGGCGCAATAGGCGGCGATGAAGGGCTGACCTGCTTTGGCCGACATCGAGCCGATGTTGACGATGGTACCCTCGATCTTTTCGCGGCGCATGACCTTTACCGCCTCCTGCATCAGGAAAAACGGCGCGCGCACATTGACGGCGAACATGGCGTCGAAGAGCTCCGGGCTGGTATCGAGAATGGTGCCGCGATCGGTGATGGCGGCGGCATTGACCAGCGCGTCGACACGGCCGAAGATCTCGTCGCAGGCGCGCACGACATTCTGCGCCTCCTCGACCTTGCCGAGGTCGGCCTTCACATAAACGACCCTGGCGCCGGTCACGTCCGAAATCTCCGCGGCCTTCGCCTTACCCTTGGCTTCGTTGCGGCCGCAGATGACGATGCCCTTTGCACCGCGCTCGGCGAAGAGACGGGCGATGGTGGCACCTAATCCTTGCGTGCCGCCGGTGACGATGGCGATCTTGCCGTCGAGGCGGCCGTGGTCTGTGCTCATGTGGTTCCTCCTTGGTGATGTGCGAATGGCCTCCCGCGGGTGCGGGAGGCTTGTGTCAGTGCGGATACGAGAAGACTTACGCTTCCAATCAGCTCAGCTTCTTCTGCGCCTGCTCCGCAAGTGCTGCCGTAAAGGCCTCGTCGCTCCAGCCTTCCTTCAGCGCCTCGTGCATCAGTTGCGCCTGGGTCTTCGGCGCCAGTCCGCCGAGCGGCGGGTCGCGGTCGAGATTGGTCGGGAACGAATAACCTTCGGCGCAGGCGGCGACGGCGTTGGCGATTTCGGCTGGTGAGAGCCTGCCCCGCAACGTCTTTAGTGCGGGAAACAATCTGGCGCTCATCTTCTCGCGGTTGACGGTTTCCATCGCCCGGCCGAAGGCGGAGGAGACTTGCAGGAGGTTGGCGACACGCTTGATGCCGGCCGAGCGGTTGGTGCCGGCGGCATGGAAGAGGGCGGGATTGAAAAAGACGACGTCGCCTTTTTCGAGCGGCAGCTGGACATGGTTCTTCTCGAAATAATCCCGGAACTCCTGCCGTTTCAGCGCGAGATAGCCAGGCACATAGGTCTGGCTGTGCGGCAGGAAGAGTGTCGGGCCGCTTTCGAGCGGCATGTCGCAATGGGCGACCGCGCCCTGGAGCGTCAGCACCGGCGAGAGCCGGTGCACATGCGCCGGGAACTGTTCGATCACCTCTGACGATTGGAAGCCGAGATGGTAATCGCGGTGGGCCGACTGCGCCGCGCCGCCCGGATTGACGCGGTTGACCTGCGCCGTCATCTGGTAGCTCGGACCGAGCCAAGCTTCGCTGGCCAGCGCGATAATGGCGTTGCCGTAATATTCGGCGAAATTTGCCGGATCGGCGAGACAATGCTTCTCCAGCGAATTCCAGATGCGGTCGTTGGCGCCAGGCTTGGCGAAGTGATCGCCGCCGCCGGTCGCGGTGCGGTGCTGTTCCTCGATGATCGCGTCGAAGATCGCGCTGGCGCGATCGATGGTGCGGGGGTCTTCGTAAGCGTGCTTGAAGACGACGACACCGGGACCTTCGCCGAAGGCTTCGCAGATTTCCGCCAGCACGGCGCGCCGGCCTTCCGGCGTTGCGGCCGCCGCCATCACCTTACGGCTGTCATAGATCAGCACGTTTTTTTCGACCGCAGACGCCGAGGGATAATCGGCAAGCGCAGTCGTTTTTTCCGCAAGCCTGCGGAAATCGTCGAGATCGCAGGCCTCTTCGCTCAGCCAGACGCGGTCGGCACGCAGTTTCTGCCAGTTGTCGGTTTTCATGGCGGGCTCCTCCCTCATTCCGATGGAGGCACTATACGCCGCGATGCCGAGTGATATAGATCAGGAAACCATCAAAAAACCATCAGCTCGAGCCCCATGGCACATCTCTTTCTCGTCAAGGACATCGCCTTCCAGGCGGGGCTCAGCACCGCGACCGTCGACCGGGTGCTGAACGGCAGGCCGGGCGTGCGCCGGCAAACCGAGATGCGGGTGAAGGCGGCAATCGCGGAGCTGGAGAAGCAGCAGGCGGGGGCGATGGGCAGCGGGCGGGTGCTGGCGATCGATATCGTCATGGAGACGCCACAGCGTTTCAGCGACGCGGTGCGCGCCGCCTTCGAGGCTGAGATGGCGACCTTCCTGCCCGGGATCTTCCGCTGCCGGTTTCATTTCGCCGAGGTGATGAAGCCGGCCGAACTGGTGCAGCTTCTCGATCGCATCCGGCTGCGCGGCACGCACGGCATCGTGCTCAAGGCGCCTGACGTTGCCGAGGTGGCGGCGGCGGTTGCGCGGGCGGATGCGGCCGGCATTCCCGTGGTGACGCTGGTGACCGACCTGCCGAATTCGGCGCGCATCGCCTATGCCGGCGCCGACAACCGGGCGGCCGGAGAGACCGCCGCCTATCTGATCGGCGAATTCCTTGGGGACCATGGCGGCAAGGTGCTGGTGACGTTGTCGAGCGGCCGGTTCCGCGGCGAGGAGGAGCGCGAAATCGGCTTTCGCCGCAGCATTCGCGCTCAGTATCCCAACATCGGCATCACCGAAATCAGCGAGGGGCACGGCACGGATGCCGCGACGGGAACGCTTGCGTCGGCAGCGCTTGCCGCCGATCCGGCCATCAACGCGGTCTATTCGATCGGCGGCGGCAACCGGGCGGTGCTTGCGGCCTTCGATGCGGCCAAACGTGCCGTCGGCGTCTTCGTCGCCCATGATCTCGATGCAGATAATCGTGCCCTGCTTGCGGCGCGCCGGATCGGCTTCGTGCTGCATCACGATCTCAGAACCGATGCGCGCTCGGCCTTCCGGGCGATCATGAGCCGGGCACAAGCATCGGGGCGGGCGGTGCCGGCCTCGCTTTCCTCAGTCGAAGTCATCACGCCCTACAATATGCCCGCGAGCGATTGAGCCAATTGACTTTCCTTCCGGGCCGAATTCGGGCTACTGCTCAGACTAAGCACGAGTGAAGGTGAGCGCCATGGATTACAGCGACGTCAGCACGATTGCAGCCTGGGTGACCGAGCAGGGACTGAAAGGTGTTTCCGAAGCCGAGCTCATGACCGGTTTCTGCGCGGCCTGCCGCAATGCCGGCCTGCCGCTCGACCGCGGTCTGGCGCTGATGGATACGCTGCATCCGGTGCACGAGGGTCGTGCCTTCCGCTGGGACAGCGTAGAGGAGATCCAGACGGAGTTCGAATATGGTTCGACGAGCTCTGGGGAGGCGGCGTCGAACTGGCAGCGTTCGGCCTTCTATTATCTTTGGTCTAAGGATGAACGGGAGATACGCCGACGCCTCGGCTTTGGCGATCCGATCGATTTCAGCCTGCTCGATACGATCGCTGAAGCCGGTCATACCGATTTCGTGGCGATGATGCATCGTTTCAGCGAGGCTGGCACGATCGGTGAAATGGATTGCTTCTTCTCGCATTTCGCGACGAAACATCCCGAGGGCTTTTCCGATCACGACCTTGCCATCCTGCGCAAGCTGGTGCCAGTGCTGGGGCTGGCGATCAAATGCACCGCGCTTGGGCGTATTGCCCGCACCATCGCCGAGGTCTATCTCGGCGAGGACGCCGCGCGGCAGGTGATGGAAGGCAAGATCAGCCGCGGCAAGTCGGAGCGGATTTCCGCGGCACTCTGGTTTTCCGATCTGCTGAATTACACCAAGATCTCCGACAGCGTGCCGCCGGAGGAGATCATCCCGCTGCTCAACGACTACAGCGAGGCTGTGATCACGGCGATCCACGCATCCGGCGGCAACGTGCTGAAGCTGATCGGCGACGGCGTGCTGGCGATCTTCAAGGGCGAGGTTCCGGCGGAGGCGTGTTCCGCGGCGCTACGCGCCGAATCCCTTCTGCGGGAAAAGCTCCGCACGTTGAACGGTGAACGCCGGGCCGCCGGCCGGGCCGTGACCGACGTCTATATCGGCCTGCATATCGGCGACGTCTTCTACGGCAATATCGGCAGCCAAGACCGGCTGGACTTCACCGTCATTGGCCCTGCCGTCAACGAGGTCAGCCGCATCGCCTCGATCTGCCGCTCGGTCGATCTCAACGTTTTGATGTCCTCCGATTTCGCCTCGGCGATCCCGGAGGAGGAGCGCGCGACACTCGCCTGCATCGGGCGCTACGCATTGCGCGGCGTGCAGCGCGCCCAGCAGCTTTACACGCTGGAAAGCGCCCGGCTGAACGGCTGAACGTAGCAGAATCAGGGAAGGGCTATCGCAGCAGACCCTGGCCGCCGTCGATCCAGATCGGCGTACCGGTGATGTGTCGGGCGCGCTCGGAGGCGAGGAACAGGATGGTTTCGGCGACATCCTCGCTCTTGCCTGCCCTGCCGCCGGCGATCGGGATATCTCCTTCAGGCCAGATGACCGGAACCTCCGTCTCCTCGCGGTGGCGGCTGTTGGTATTCTCGCCGATATTGGTGTCGATCTCGCCGGGGCAGACGGCATTGACGCGGATGCCATGGCGCCCGAGTTCGAGGGCGAGTTGCTGGACCATGGCGACCTGGCCGGCTTTGGTTGCCGTGTAGGCGGTGGCGCCCGGCGTGGTGAAGGTACGGGTGCCGTTGATGGACGAGACGACGACGATCGAACCGCCGCGGCGCTTCAGATGCGGAACCGTCAGATGCAGGGTCAGATAGGTGCCGCGCAGATTGACGGCGATGGTCTTGTCCCATTCATCCGGTTTCAAATCGTCGATCGGCGCCCAGACGCCGTTGATCCCGGCATTGGCGACAACGATGTCGAGGCCGTCGAAACTGTTGATCAGCTGCGTCACCGCGCTACGCATTTGCGCTTCATCGCTGGTATCGGCGACCAGCGCGAGGGACTGGCCGCCGGCGGCCTTGATCTCGGTGCAGGTTTTCTCGACCTCTTCGGCGGTGCGGCTCAATACCGCTACCCTTGCTCCCTCGGCGGCGAGCCGCAATGCAGCCGCTTTGCCGATGCCGAAACCAGCGCCTGTGACCAATGCGATCTTTCCCTTCAGCTCCATGAGCGGGCTCTCCTTGCCGTTTGCCGGTAGGCCAATGTTCGGCATGGCTGTTGGTTCCGCAACGGGAGCGGGTCGTTTGATCTATCTGAGGAGGCTGTGCCTCAACGCCCATTTCTCCGGCCCGTGAACCGCGGCAAAGAGCAGGCCGGCGAGGAAGGTGAAGTGATCGACGAAGAAGCCGAACTCGGCTTGGTTCTGTTGCCAATGGGATGGGCCGTGGAAGGCAAAAGCCAGGAAGATCACATAGGTGCCTGCAAGCAGGCTGGCCTCCGTGAAGAAGGCCCCCGATATGAAGGCGAGCGCCAGTGCGATCTCGAAGAAGGCGGCAACCCAGGCCAGGAATGTCGCCATCGGAAAGCCGGCGGCGGTAATGTAGCCCACTGTTGCGCCGATATCGGCGAATTTGAAGCCGGCGGCCATGAAGAAGATGAAACTGAAGATGATGCGGGCGACGATGATTGCGATAGCTCTGGCCATCATGAAATCTCCTCTTTGAGCTTCCATTATGACGCAAGAGATACGCGATATCCTACAGGGCCAATGAAAAAGGGCCGCTTGCGCGGCCCTCCACTCCTACCATTCGGCGAAGCTGCCGTCGGCGTGCCGCCAGATCGGGTTGCGCCAGCGATGGCCCTCCTTGGCGCGTTCGATGACATAGGCTTCGTCGACCTCGATGCCGAGGCCGGGCCCTTGAGGGATCGAGACGAAACCATCGGCATAATGGAACACCTCCTTGTTGGCGATGTAGTCGAGAATGTCGTTGCCCTTGTTATAATGGATGCCGAGGCTCTGTTCCTGGATGAAGGCGTTGTAGCTGACGGCGTCGACCTGCAGGCAGGCGGCGAGCGCAATCGGGCCGAGCGGGCAATGCGGCGCCAGTGCCACGTCGTAAGCTTCGGCCATCGCCGCGATCTTGCGGCATTCGGTGATGCCGCCGGCATGGGATAGGTCGGGCTGGATGATGTCGACATAGCCGTCGGACAGAACCTGCTTGAAGTCCCAGCGCGAAAACAGCCTTTCGCCGAGCGCGATCGGTGTCGAGGTATGGTTGACGATATCGCGCAGCGCTTCCTTGTTTTCCGAAAGCACCGGCTCCTCGATGAACATCAGCTTGTAGGGGTCGAGCTCCTTGGCGAGAACCTTGGCCATCGGCTTGTGCACACGGCCGTGGAAATCGACGCCGATGCCGATATGCGGGCCGATCGCCTCGCGGATGGCGGCGATAGTCTCGACCGCCTTCTCCACCTTCTCGTTGGTGTCGACGATCTGCATCTCCTCGCAGCCATTGAGCTTGATCGCCTTGAAACCGCGGGCAACCACCTCCCTGGCATTGTTGGCGACATCCGAGGGGCGGTCGCCGCCGATCCAGGAATAGACCTTGATGCGATCACGGAGCTGGCCGCCGAGCAGCGAATGGATCGGCTGGCCGAGCGCCTTGCCCTTGATGTCCCATAGCGCCTGGTCAATGCCCGAGATCGCGCTCATATGGACGGCGCCGCCGCGATAGAAGCCGCCGCGATACATCACGGTCCAGTGGTCCTCGATCAGGAAGGGATCCTTGCCGATCAGATAGTCTTCCAGCTCATGGACGGCGGCCTGAACAGTGAGCGCGCGGCCTTCAACGACCGGTTCGCCCCAGCCGACGATGCCCTCGTCGGTCTCGACCTTCAAGAACAGCCAGCGCGGCGGAACGATATAGGTGGTGAGTTTGGTGATCTTCATCGCTGTCTTTCAGTCTCTTCCCGAGTTTGCGATCGGCGGCATGTCCGCAGTATTATGGTGATCCGTCATTTCGTTCTGCCGATTGCCTTTTAGGCCTCGTCCTGTCGCTCGATCGTTTTTCAACTCACCTCTCCGCTTTAACTCCGGCGCGAAGCAATCGAACCTCATTATCCGAATTCGATCCGTTTTGCGACGCTTCCTCCCGGCGCCTCGGCAATAATCCTATCAACGTCGTCAACTGCGGATCTGGATCTTTGGGCTGCAGGACCTTGAATTCTCGGTGATCTCGGCCTGCGTCCTCGGCGGTGTCTCGCTGGCCGGCGGCCGAGCTGTCATGAGCGGCGTCATCGTCGGGGTGCTGATCATGGGTATTGCCGAAAACGTTATGAATCCGGCGAATATCCAGGCATTCTACCAGTATGTCGTGCGCGGGCTGATCCTGCTGATCGCGGTGCTGCTCGACAATTTGAGGTCTTCGGCTGCGGGACGGCGTGGATGAGTGAAGGACAAAGCGGGAGCGACATCGAACTCAGGCACGGTGATCTTTCCGTCCGGGTCAGCCGTCGGGGTGCAGCGGTTACCGCCGCGACGTATCGAACGATACCCTTTCTCGTCGCCGCCGGCGGGCCGGATGGTGCGATGGCGAATTTTGCGATGGTGCCGTTCGGCAACCGCGTGGAAGGCAACGCCATGTCCTATGCCGGACGCGACTATGCCTTCCAGCCGAACACGTCCGATCCGCTCTATCGGCACGGCGACGGCTGGCTCAACCTCTGGCAGCTTGAAGACTCCAGCGTGGAGCATGCGCAGTTCTCCTTTTCCCGGAGCGCCGACAAGGTTTCACCCTATGCCTATCGGACCCGGCAGGAGATCCGTCTCGCCGGCGATGCGCTGGTGCTGACCCTGTCGGTGGAAAACCGCGGCGAAACCGCTCTTCCCTTCGGGCTCGGTCAGCATCCCTTCTTTGCGCGGACGCCAAAGACGCGACTGACGATAGCGGCCGATCGCTACTGGAACGAGCGGCCCGATCATCTTCCCGATATGCCCGGCCCCGTGCCTGATGATGTCGATTTCAAGTCCGGCAAGCTGTTACCGCAGAAATGGATGAACAATGCCTTCGAGGGCTGGAATGGGCGGGCTGTTATCGCCTGGCCGGAGCTTGGAATTCGGGCGGCGCTGAAAGCCGATGGGGCACTCGACCGCTTCATGCTCTATATGCCGACCAACCGGAGCGACTTCTTCTGTCTCGAGCCGATGAGCCATCTGCCGAACGGCCACCACCTGCCCGATTTCGGTGGGCTCAGGCCGCTTGCGCCGGGGGAGGCCCTTGCCGGCACGGTGACGATGCTGATGTCGGCGCTGCCGGTTCAATCGGAGGTGAGATAGATGGGCAGCCGCCTGCAGGGCAAGAACATCCTGATCACAGGTGCCGCGCAGGGTATCGGTCTTGCGATCGCAAAGGCTTTCATGCGGGAGGATGCCGCCGTCTTTCTCGTGGATCGCGACGCCGCGCTGCTGGCGAAAACGGCGAAAGAGCTTGAGAGCAGCGGCGGCCGGCTTGGTTATCTGCCGGCCGATATTACCGATGCCGGAACGATCACGACGTTGGTGGCCCAGGCGAATGAAGAGATCGGACAGCTGAACGCGCTGGTCAACAATGCGGGGGTGAATGTTTTCGCCGAGCCGCTCGAGACGACGGACGAGGAATGGAACCGCTGCTTCGAGATCAATCTCAAGGGTGCATGGAACTGCTGCAAGGCGGTGCTGCCGGGTCTGATCCGACAGGGTGGCGGCGTCATCCTCAACATCGCCTCGACGCATGCCTTCACCATCATCCCGCACACGTTTCCCTATCCGCTGGCAAAACACGCGCTGCTCGGGATGACGAAATCCCTGGGTCTCGAATATGCGGCCCGCAATATCCGGGTGAACGCGCTGGCGCCGGGCTATGTCTCGACGCAGAAGGTGATCGATTATTGGAACGGCTTCCCCGATCCGGAAGCGGCAAAGGCCGAAACGATGCGGCTGCATCCAGGCGGGCGCATCGCGACGCCGGAAGAGATCGCCATGGCGGCCGTCTTCATGATTTCGGACGAGTGCCCGTTCATGAATGCCACCTGCCTGACGATCGACGGTGGTCTTAGCGTATTGCAGCATCCAGTCTGAGGCGCTTTTTTACAAGCCTGTCGTCTTCTGAAGATAGAGCATTATATTGCTCATCGGGGGCAATCTGATCTCCCGCAGGCTTGGAGCGGCGCCCTGCCGCTTCCTGAAGACACAATCGAAAACAGGAGGATGGCATGCAGATCAATCGTACGGCTTCGGCCCATTGGACCGGTGGCCTCAAGGACGGCAAAGGCCTGATCTCGACGCAGAGCGGCGCCCTGAAAGACTATCCCTACGGCTTTGCCAGCCGCTTCGAGGGCATTCCCGGCACCAACCCGGAAGAGCTGATCGGTGCCGCTCATGCCGGCTGCTTCACCATGGCGCTGTCGTTGATCCTCGGCGAAGCCGGCTTTACGGCGGAGTACATGGAAACCTCCGCCAAGGTGACGCTTGAAAGCGTCGAGGGCGGCTTTGCCATCACCGCCATCCATCTTTCGCTCTCCGGCCGTATTCCCGGGGCCGATGAGGCGACCTTCACCGAACTCGCCAACAAGGCGAAGGCCGGCTGCCCGGTTTCCAAGGCGCTCGCCTCCGTTCCGATCACGCTCGACGTCAAGCTCGGCTGATTTCCGGCTGCCGCCGACGAGGTGCCGCGCGCGTCTCGCGTCGCGGCACTTTTCAATTGCGCTCGATCCTCATCCTCCACTTGCTCCACAAGGTCTTCCACAGCAAGCGACCGAACTCCTTACGTTCGAGCGTAGCGTTGCGCGGCGGGATTGACAAATGACGGCTGATATTTTACGACTGACGAAATTCAAAATTCGTCAGTCGTAATTCGAGGCATCGAAAGTCATGGACGAGATTGCGGAAAACACGCTCGACATCACCCGACAGGAGAATGTCACACGCATTCTCGATGCGGCCGAGCGGCTGTTTCGGCACTATGGTTACAGCAAGACGACGGTGGCCGATATCGCCCGCGATCTCGGCATGTCGCCCGCCAATATTTATCGTTTCTTCGCCTCCAAGGTGGAAATCCACCAGGCGCTCTGCGGACGCATGCTCGCCACCGCTTATCAAATTGCCTACGACATCCGCCATCAGCCGCTCAGCGCCAGCGAACGGCTGCGCCGCTATGTCGAGACCCAGCATCAATTGACGCTGGATCTGATGCTCGATGAGATGAAGGTGCATGAGATGATCATCGTTGCGATCGAGCGCGACTGGCACGTCATCGAAAAACATATCGACCGCGTCCATGATCTCATTGCCGAAATCATCGCCGAAGGCATTGCCGCCGGCGAGTTCGCCGAGCAGGACCCGGTCATTGCCTCGCGCTGCTTCGGCGCGGCGACGATCAATCTCTGCCATCCGCAAATGGTGGCGCAATGCCTTGCCAAAACCAACCGCGCAAGCGTCGACGAACTGATCGACTACGTCATCAGGGCGCTGAAGAAATAATGGACGGCAGCCGCCGTCGGACCCCCCGAAACGATCCAGGAGTGCGGAAGATGTTTTCGCTCAAGACCCTCAGCCACCGCATGCCGTCCGTCGCCAGCCTCGTGCTCGTCGGCGTCATCGGTCTTTCCGCCTGCTCGGAAGAGAAGGCTGAGGTCAAACAAGTCATCCGGCCGGTGAAGGTCGTCGAGATCGCCAAGGCCGGCGATACGCGCAAGCTCGACTATTCCGGCTCGGTCAAGGCGCGCACGGAGATGAACCTTGGCTTTCGCGTCGCGGGCAAGATCACCGAACGCCTCGTCGATATCGGCGACAAGGTGAAGCCGGGCGACGTGCTCGCTCGGATGGATGCCACCGATTACCAGCTGGCGGTCAAGACGGCGGAAGCCAATCTCGCAGCCGCTGAAAAAGGCGTCGAAACCGCCGATCTCGTCAACAAGCGCAATCAGCAGCTCTTCGACAAGAACGTTTCGCCAAAATCCCAGCTCGAGCAGGCGTCGCTCAGTTACGATCAGGCCGTTTCAAGCCGCGATGCCGCCGCCTCGGCGCTGGATCAGGCGAAGAACCAGGTGAGTTATGCGGAGCTGAAGGCCGATTACAACGGGATTGTCACGACGATCAATGCCGATGTCGGCCAGGTCGTTGCGTCGGGCACCGCAGTCGTCGCCGTTGCCGTCGACGGTGAGAAGGAAGTGCAGATCGCGGTTCCGGAAAACGACATTGCCGAATTCAAGCCGGGCAAGACAGTCAAGGCCAGCTTCTGGGCCGACGACAGGCTGGTGCTCGACGGCAAGGTGCGTGAGGTTTCCGGCAGCGCCGACCAGCAGTCGCGCACCTTTGCGGTTCGGGTGAGCCTGCCAAACGATCCGCAGGTGCTGCTCGGCATGACGGCGACGATCGAGGCCGATGTCAGAAACGGCAACAGCTATGTCTCGATTCCGCTCAGCGCACTCGCCGAGAAAGACGGCAAGCAAATGGTCTGGACCGTCGACCGCGACACGGCGACCGTGCATGGCCGCGATATCAAGGTCGCCGATTTCACCGGCGACGGCGTGCATGTAACCGAGGGCCTCGATACCGGCGATCTCGTCGTTTCCGCCGGCACGCAGTTCATGAGCGAAAATCTGAAGGTGAAGGTGCCGGACCAGCAGTCGGCCCTGGCCGCCACGGACCAAACGGTCCGTTGATCGCGCCATAGGATAGGGAACAAGACCATGGACGCCACCACCACCGAGAAGCGCCCCTTCAATCTGTCGCGCTGGGCGATCGGGCATCCGAGCATCGCCCGCTTCCTCTTCGGGCTGATCATCATCACCGGCGTGCTCGGCCTGATGCGGATGGGCCAGCGCGAGGACCCGGAATTCACCTTCCGTGTCATGGTCGTTCAGGCGATCTGGCCAGGTGCTTCCATCCAGGAAATGGAAGATCAGGTCGTCAACAAGATCGAGCGCAAGCTGCAGGAAACGCCGCATATCGACTGGGTCAAGTCCTATACGCGGGCGGGCAGCGCGATCATCACCCTGCAGGTCAAGGGCGACACGAATTCGAAGGATGTGGCTGATGCTTTCTACCAGGTGCGCAAGAAGGTCGGCGACATCTCCAGCGAGCTGCCGCAGGGCCTGCTCGGCCCCTATTTCAACGACGAGTTCGGCGACACGTTCATCACGCTGCATTCGATCAGCGGCGACGGCTATTCCTATCCGGAGCTGAAGAAATTCGCGATCCAGGCGCGCGACATGCTGCTGACGACGCCCGGCGTCGAGAAGGCCGTCATCATCGGCGACCAGCCTGAGAAGATCTATATCGACGTCTCGTCCAAGGCGCTCGCCGAACGCGGCCTGACGATCCTCGATCTGCAGAACGCCATCAAGGGCCAGAACAATGTCGATGCGGCGGGCTCCGTCGATACCGGCCTGCGTTCGGTGCGCATCTCCGTCGAAGGCGACGTGAAGAAGGCGGTCGATATCCGCGAGCTGCGCCTGCGCGCCGGCGGCCAGGTGACGCGGCTCGGCGATATCGCCACCGTCAGTTCCGGGCTCGAAGATCCCTATCAGCGCAAATACCGCTTCAACGGCCACGACAGCGTCCAGGTCGGCGTTGTCATGGCCAAGGGCTTCAACGTCACCGATGTCGGCAAGGGTGTGGAGGCGACCTATCAGCGCTTCGAGGAGGCGCTGCCTTACGGCGTTGCCGTCGATCAGATCGCCAACCAGCCCGACGTGGTGACGGATGCGGTCAGCGAATTCATGCATGCGCTCGGCGAAGCCTTGGTCATCGTGCTGGTCGTTTCGTTCCTGTCGATCGGCTGGCGCTCGGGTCTGGTCATCGCCATCGCCATTCCGCTGGTGCTCGCCGCCACCTTCGCACTGATGTACGAACTCGGCATCGACCTGCAGCGCATCTCGCTCGGGGCATTGATCATCGCGCTCGGCCTGCTTGTCGACGATGCGATGATCGTCGTCGAGATGATGGAGCGGAAGCTGGAGGAGGGGCTGGTCAAGATCGAGGCGGCAAGCTTCGCCTATTCCTCGACCGCCTTCCCGATGCTGACGGGCACGTTGATCACCACCGCCGGCTTCATTCCGGTCGGCTTTGCCGCATCGACAGCCGGCGAATATGTGCGCTCGCTGTTCTATGTCGTCGGCATCGCGCTTGTCACCTCGTGGTTCGTCGCGGTCTACTTCACGCCGTGGCTCGGTTATATGATCCTCAAGCAGCGCCATCACGCCGGCGAGCATCACGATGCCTTCGACACCGGTTTTTATCGCCGGCTGCGCGGCACGGTCGGCTGGGCGGTGCGCCACCGGGTCATCGTGCTGCTTCTGACACTCGGCACCTTCGTCACCAGCCTCTGGGCCTTCCAGTTCATTCCGCAGAATTTCTTCCCGCAATCCTCGCGGCCGGAAATCCTCGTCGATCTCTGGCTGCCCGAGGGCACCAGCATCAAGGAGGTCGAGGTCCAGGCAAAGGCGCTCGAAGCGAAGATGATGGACGACCCCGACAAGAAGTTCATCGCCACCTATATCGGTGAAGGCGCACCGCGTTTCTTCCTGCCGCTCGACCAGCAGCTGCGCAATCCGAACTTCGCCCAGCTGCTCGTCATGGCCAATGACGAACCGGCGCGCGAACGGCTGATCGTCAAGCTGCGGACGATCCTTTCCGAAGACTTCCCCGACATTCGCGGCAAGGTCGACCGCCTCTTCCTCGGCCCGCCCACAGGCTGGCCGGTGCAGATGCGTGTCATGGGACCGGACCGCGGGGAAGTCAGGGCGATTGCCGATCAGGTGAAGGCGAGCTTCCAGGCCAATCCGATGCTCGGCGCCATCCATGACGACTGGCTGGAAGAGGTGCCGGCGATGAAGCTGGTGATCGACCAGGACCGCGCCCGGGCGCTCGGCGTCACCTCGCAGCGCGTGCGCCAGATGCTGCAGACCGCCATGTCGGGTGCGGCACTCGACGATTTCCGCGACGGCGAGGAGACGGTCTCGATCGTCGCCCGCGAGCCGGATGCCAGCCGTTCGCTGCTGTCGGCGGTCAATTCCGTCTATGTGCCGACGGATTTCGGCGGCTTCGTGCCGGTCTCGCAGGTCGCCAAGGTCGTGCCTGTGATGGAGCAGGGCATCGAATGGCGGCGCAACCGCCTGCCGACGATCACCGTGCGTGCGACGCTGCCTGATGGTGTGCAGCCGAACGACGTTGTCATGAAGATGTATGCCGACATGAAGGACCTGCGCGACAGCCTGCCGGCCGGCTACAAGGTCGAGATCCAGGGCGGCGCCGAGGATGCGGCGGAAAGCCAGATGTCGATCGCCGCCAAGGCGCCGATCATGCTCGCCGTCATCATCGTGCTGCTGATGATACAGCTGCAGCACTTCGGCAAGGCGATGCTGGTGCTCGCCACCGGACCGCTCGGGATCATCGGTGCGGCTGCGGCCTTGCTGATCAGCGGCGCCCCCTTCGGCTTCGTGGCGATCCTCGGCGTCATCGCGCTGCTCGGCATCATCATGCGCAACTCGATCATCCTGGTCGATCAGATCGACCAGGATATCAAGGCCGGCATGCACCGGCAGGAGGCGATCGTCGGCGCGGCCGTGCGGCGTTTCCGGCCGATCATGCTGACGGCGCTGACCGCGGTGCTGGCGCTGATCCCGATCTCGCGCGGCGTCTTCTGGGGTCCGCTCGCCTACGCGATGATGGGCGGCATCCTGGTTGCGACCGTGCTGACCATTCTGGTTCTGCCCGCCGGTTACGCTCTTTTCTTCGGCCGGGAGCCGAAGGCGAAGGATGAGCCAGGCAGGGATGCCGACGCCATCCAGGAACAGGCGGATGACAGACATCCGCCGGCGTTGGCAGCAGAGTGAGGGCGGCGCGGCGAAAGCCGCGCCGTTTTCCTTTGCGCGGTCGCGGGCCCCCATCAAAACGCGCCGCTGCTGAACCCGCGGGGCCTGACAGTTCGCCTCTAGAGCATTTCCGTTTTTCTCCGAATCACGGAGATGCTCTATCTCTTTGTTTTAACGCAATTCCGGACGCAAAACCGCGACGCACTTTTGCTGGAATTGCTCCTCAACGGGCTGTCACCGCCGCCGCCCGAACCTGCGCGCCGATTCCATTGCCGCCTCAAAAAAGCTAAGCTGGGAAAGCAGCCGGGAGGCCAGTCGCGATCCCGGTCACACATCGAACGGGCAGGGCACGACCATGGCCGATTACCATCTGGAAGCAAGCTGGAGCCCGATCGAGGGCAGCTTTGGGCGCTTGACCTTCACGCTGTTCAATCTTTCGACCGAGCCGCTGTCCGGCTTCTCGCTCGCCTATACGTCGGAGACGCGCGTTGCGGACAAACATGTCTGCGATGGCGGCAGCCTGAAGCGACAGATCGCGCATTTCCACCAATTCCTGCCGCCCGACGGCCTGAGCGTGTCGCCGGGCGGCCGCTGGCGGTTCACCATCGAGGGGCTGACCAGAGAGCCGAAACATGCGACTTCAGGCATCAAATCGGCCTATCTGACACTTGGCGACGGGGGCCATGTTCCTGTCGGTTTCGGCGATCTCATGCTCGAAGGCCGGGATGGCGGCGTGGCGCCGCCGCTTCTGCCGCCGGGCCGGGCCGAGGAGCCATATGCGCTCCTGCCCTGGCCGCTGGCGCTCGGGCTGAAGGCGGGAGATTTGCCTGATGTTCTTTATCCCGTCGAAAGGAGCCGGCCCGATGCGATCAAGGCGCTCTCCCTGGTTCTGGCGCTTTACCAGCGGCTCTATCCTGCCGAGAACGCGCCGTTTTCGCTCGGTGCACTCAAGGGCGGGCGAGCCATTCGTTTCGTTACCGAATCGTCGATCGCCGCCTTCGCTTACGAACTGCGTTTCTCCTCGCATGAAATCGTGCTGTCGAGTGCAGATGCCGCCGGGCGGCACTATGGGCTGATCAGCCTGGCGCAACTGCTGCATGGTGCTCGCACCGATCGCGAAAGCTTCAAATTTCCGAATTTCGGCGCGATCGCCGACCAGCCCCGTTACGACTGGCGCGGCTGCCACCTTGACGTGTCCAGGCAGTTCTATCCGGTGGCCGACGTCGTGCGGCTGATCGACATCCTCGCCTGGAACAAGCTCAACATCTTCCATTGGCATCTGACCGACGACGAAGCCTGGCGGCTGGAGATCAAGGCCTATCCCGCCCTGACGGAGATCGGTGCCCGGCGCGGGCCCGATGACGTGCTGGTGCCGCAGCTCGGCGACGGGGCGGAACCGCGCTCCGGCCATTACACGCAGGACGATGTCAGGCGGATCGTTGCGCATGCCGCCTCGCTGCATATCGAGGTGGTGCCGGAAATCGATATTCCCGGCCACAGCACCGCGACGCTGCTCTCGCTGCCCGCGCTCGTCGACGGGCAGGAGGCGCCGGACAGCTACCGCGCAGTGCAGGGTTATCCCAACAACGCCCTCAACCCGGCGGTGGACTTCACCTATGAATTCCTCGGCAAGGTGTTCGATGAGATGGTGACGCTGTTTCCCGGCGAATATGTTCATATCGGCGGTGACGAAGTGGCGCGAGGTGCCTGGCTTTCCTCGCCGCTCTGCAAGGCGCTGATGGAACGGGAGAAACTGGCCGGCACCGCCGAGCTGCAATCCTATTTCCTGAAACGCGTCAAAGCCTTGCTGTCGGAGCGCGGCAGGAAGCTCGCCGGCTGGAACGAGGTTTCGCATGGCGGCGGCGTCGAGCCCGGCGGCACGCTGCTGATGGCTTGGGAAAAGCCTGCCGTCGGCATCGAGCTGGCTGAGGAAGGCTATGAGGTGGTGATGACGCCGGGCCAGGCCTATTATCTCGACATGGCGCAGGCCGAAGCCTGGTCTGAGCCCGGCGCGAGCTGGGCGGGCTTCAGCCCCCCGGAATACACCTATGCTTACGAGGCCGAGGGTGAGTTGCCGGAGGTGCTGCGGCAGAAGATGCGCGGCATCCAGGCCTGCATCTGGACGGAGAACTTCCTGTCCCGCGCCTATTTCAACCGGCTGGTTTTTCCGCGCCTTTCGGCCGTTGCCGAGGCTGCCTGGACGCCTTCGGCGCGCAAGGACTGGGATCGCTTCGCTGCGATCGTGCGGATGTGGCCGGTGCTTTAGGTCCGGATGATTTCTAGGCCGCCTCGGCCTTCAGTCCCAGCAGTGCGGCGCCGATCAGGCCGGGTTCGATGCGGCATTCGCTTGATACCACCAGCGGGCGGTCGAATTTGCGCAGGATGCGGGCGCGCACGGCGTGGTCGAGCTCGGTAAGCAGCAGCTCGACATTGGAAAGCCCGCCGCCGACCGGCACGATGGTCGCGCCTGTTATGTTGACGGTCAGCGCCAGGGGCGAGGCGACGAGATCGACGTAGACGTCGATGGTGCGTGTCGCCTTTTCCTCGCCACGTTGCCACTGGTCGATGATCTCCTCGCTGGAAAGGTCGAGATCGTGCAGCGTCTGGTGCAGCCGCTCCAGGCCGCGGGCGCCGCCGACGGTGTCGACGCAGCCCTTCTGGCCGCAGCCGCAGGCATAGGCCGGGATGGCCACAGGCGGATTGCCGGCTGCAGATGCGATGATCGGCCCGTGACCCCATTCGCCGGCAAAACCGCCGGCCTCGTTGACGAGGCGCCCGTCGGCAACCAGGCCGCCGCCGACGCCGGTGCCGAGGATGGCGCCGAAGACGATGCGGTGGCCGCGGCCGGCGCCGAGGCCGGCTTCGGCCATGGCAAAACAGTCGGCGTCGTTGGCGACCAGTACGGCCAAGCCGAGTTCGGCTTCGAGATCGGCTGCGAGCCTACGTTCGTGGATACAGGGAATGTTGGCGCAGATCAGCCGCTGCGTATCGGGATCGACGACGCCGGCGATGGACAGCGCGATGCGGCTCGGCTCTTCGCCGGTCTCGGCGATGATGGCGCGCAGGGTCTCGACGAAAGCGGCGAAATCATCCTTGGGCGTCGGGCGGCGGCCGAGGGGAACGATATCCGTCTCGGAGCGGGCGATGCCGCCCTTGATGGCGGAGCCACCGATATCGAATGAAATGATCATTGCCACTCCGCCGTTTCTCTGGTCTCCCGCGTCTGCTTGCATTGTTGGCGGGGAATTTCAAGCGCTCATTCGGCAGCGATGTCGCCTGCTTCAGGGACGCGCCGTGTGGCGCCCTTCCGTTCTGCCAAACATCGCCAACAGGTGGGGAGATCGGATGGTCGGATCGACTCCGATCGCATCCACAATTTCTAACCCCGCAAGTCATTCAATTGGCATATTGCATCGCCAGAATCCGACCCTACACTTTCACAAACTGCCGGACCCACGACCATCGATACGAGAGAAAACAGTACCATCCGAAGACCACGTCCCAAAGGCCGCCGCCTCTCATCCATTTTACGGCAGATGGCCGCCGATCAGAGCCGTCAGCGGATCTCGATCGGCGACCTGTTCGACACGATGGGTGACAGGGCGATCGGCGCGTTGATGCTGATCTTTGCTCTGCCGAACGCCTTTCCCACGCCGCCGGGCACGTCCGCCGTCCTCGGCGCGCCCTTGGTGTTCCTGGCAGCGCAACTGACCTTCGGGATGAAACCCTGGCTGCCTAAGGTGATTGCCAACCGTTCGATGCGGCGGGAGGATTTCGAGACTATCGTCGGCCGCATTCACCGCTGGCTCGCCTGGGCGGAGCGCATGTTGAAGCCGAGGCTGGCGATCTTTGCCGAGCCGCCGGCGGAATATCTCGCCGGGGCCGCATGCCTGCTGCTGTCGATCGTGCTGCTGCTGCCGGTCCCGCTCGGCAACATCCTGCCTGCGATCACCATTTCGGTCTTTGCTTTCGGCATATTGGGCCGTGACGGGCTCTTTGCGCTCGTCGGTTTCGTGATGACCGCGGTGTCGCTCGTCATCGCCGGCGGCGTGATCTACGGTCTGGTGAAGGCGGCGATCTATCTCATCGTGCAATGGTTTGCCTGATTTGCATCAGCGACCGCGGTTATTTGGCGGCGCTCTTTTCAACAGGCTCGACATTTGCCGGATTTTTGTTTTGATCTGGCGCGATAGAGACTCGAAATCATGTTCGGCGGCGACAAGCCGGCTCACTTTGCGCGGTAGGCATTAGATGGCAAAAAGATCCGAGACTCCCGCACGGCTCGACGATGCGGCGCGGGCCGGCTGGCTCTATTACGTCGCCGGGCGCACCCAGGACGAAATTGCCGCCTCGATGGGTATCTCGCGACAGTCGGCGCAGCGGCTGGTGTCGCTTGCCGTCGCCGAGCGTCTGATCAAGGTGCGGCTCGATCATCCGATCGCTGCCTGTCTTGAACTCGCCGAACAGTTGCGGCGAAAATTCGGACTGAAACAGGTGGAGGTGGTGCCGAGCGATCCCGGCTCGTCGTCGACCACCGTCGGAATCGCCGAGGCGGCGGCAGCCGAGATCGAGCGCTGGCTGAAGCGGCCGGAGCCGATCGTGCTTGCGGTCGGTACCGGCCGCACGCTGAAGGCGGCCGTCGATCAGCTTCCGGTGATCGAATGTCCCAATCACCGCATCGTTTCGCTGACCGGCAATATCGCACCGGACGGATCGGCGGCCTATTACAACGTCATCTTCAGCATGGCGGATGCGGTGAAGGCGCGGCACTTTCCGATGCCGCTGCCGGTGCTCGTCACCTCGGCCGAGGAGCGGGAGCTGCTGCACGGCCAGCAACTCGTGCGCTCGACGCTCGACATGAGCGCCCAGGCCAACGTCACCTTCGTCGGCATCGGCGAGCTCGGCATCGACGGTCCGCTCTGCGTCGACGGTTTTCTCGAGAAGGACGAGATGATGGAATTGATGCGCGGGGGCGCCGTCGGCGAGATCTGCGGCTGGATCTTCGATGTCGACGGCAGGTTGCTCGACAACCCGATCAACGAGCGCGTCGCATCGGCGCCGATCCCGTCCCGCGACGCGTCGATGGTCATTGGGCTGGCCAAGGGCAAGCGGAAATTCAAGGCGATCAGGGCGGCCGTTGTCGGCCATCAGATCAACGGCCTCATTACCGACGAAGACACGGCTGAGTTTTTGCTCAGGAGCTGAGCAAAAAATTATTATTTAAAATCAATAGTATAGATATATCCTTCGGCATTGCAGCAACGATTGCCGATTGACATTTTTCGCCGCATGGTGAGTAATTGCTCATGAGCAAAGCGAATGCTCACACCTCATCTTCTGGGAGGAAGATATGACATTGAGAACTTTTCTGCTGGGCGCCTGCTCAGCGCTGGCGTTTGCCGGCATGGCTTCGGCCGAGACGCTGACAATCGCAACCGTGAACAACGGCGACATGATCCGGATGCAGAAGCTGACGGATGATTTCAAGGCGAAGAATCCCGGCATCGACCTTGAATGGGTAACCCTCGAAGAAAACGTGCTGCGCCAGAAGGTCACGACCGACATCGCGACCAAGGGCGGCCAATACGACGTTCTGACGATCGGCACTTATGAAGTTCCGATCTGGGCAAAGCAGGGCTGGCTGGTGCCGCTCGACAATCTCGGCGCCAACTACGACGTCGACGACCTGCTGCCGGCGATCCGCAGCGGCCTGACCCTGGATGGCAAGCTCTATGCGGCGCCGTTCTACGGCGAAAGCTCGATGGTCATGTACCGCAAGGACCTGTTCGACGCCGCCGGCTTGAAGATGCCCGACGCCCCGACCTGGGACTTCATTGCGGATGCTGCCCGCAAGATCACCAACAAGGACAAGGAAGTCTACGGTATCTGCCTGCGCGGCAAGGCCGGCTGGGGCGAGAACATGGCCTTTCTGACGGCCATGTCCAATTCCTTCGGCGCGCGCTGGTTCGATGAAAAGTGGAAGCCGCAGTTCGATCAGCCGGAGTGGAAGGACACGCTCGATTTCTACGTCAAGCTGATGAAGGATGCCGGCCCTCCGGGCGCTTCCTCCAACGGCTTCAACGAGAACCTGGCACTGTTCCAGACCGGCAAGTGCGGCATGTGGATCGACGCGACCGTCGCTGCGTCCTTCGTCAGCAACCCGAAGGAATCGACCGTCGCCGACAAGGTCGGCTTCGCGCTCGCTCCGGACAAGGGTCTCGGCAAGCGCGGCAACTGGCTGTGGGCCTGGAGCCTCGCCATCCCGGCGGGTTCGCAGAAGGCCGAAGCCGCCGAAAAGTTCGTCGCCTGGGCCACGAGCAAGGATTACACCAACCTCGTTGCCGAGAAGGAAGGCTGGCTGAATGCACCTCCCGGTACCCGCAGCTCGCTCTATGCGAATGCGGAGTACCAAAAGGCGGCTCCCTTCGCCAAGACGACGCTCGACTCGATCAACTCGGCCGACCCGAGCAAGCCGACCGTCAAGCCGGTCCCCTATGTTGGCGTCCAGTTCGTGGCGATCCCGGAATTCCAGGGTATCGGCACGGCGGTGGGCCAGCAATTCTCGGCAGCCCTTGCCGGTCAGATTTCGGTCGACCAGGCCCTGCAGAGTGCACAGCAGCTGGCAACCCGCGAAATGACCAAGGCCGGCTACATCAAATAAAGCCTCCCGAGCAAGGGGCGGATCCTTGACACCTCGCCCCTCTGGGCCGCCGATTGCCCGAACTGCATCGGCGGCCTCTGTTTTCAGACAAAGCTTTCCTGCGGCCGCTCCCCGCTTCAGTTCAGATCGGTGATTGCCATGGCAACTTTACATACCCGCTCCGCTGCGCGCCTGATGATTGCGCCCTCCGTGCTGCTGCTCTTTGCGTGGATGATCGTCCCGCTGGCGATGACGATCTATTTCTCGCTGCTAAACTACAATCTGCTCAACCCCGGCATGGAAAACTTCGTCGGTTTCCTGAACTATGAATATTTCCTGTCCGACCCGGCCTTCATCGCGGCGCTGATCAATACGCTGCTGCTCGTCGCCGGCGTCCTGTTGATCACCGTCATCGGCGGCATCGCCTTTGCGCTGTTGCTCGACCAGCCGATGTACGGCCAGGGCATCGTGCGCATCCTGGTGATCGCGCCGTTCTTCGTCATGCCGACGGTGGCGGCGCTGGTCTGGAAGAACATGTTCATGAACCCGGTCAACGGCCTCTTTGCCCATCTTGCCAAGGCGCTCGGCCTGCAGCCGATCGACTGGCTGGCGAATGCGCCGCTGTTTTCCGTCATTCTCATCGTCGCCTGGCAATGGCTGCCCTTTGCCACCCTCATCATGCTGACGGCGCTGCAGTCGCTCGACGAGGAGCAGAAGGAAGCAGCCGAGATGGACGGCGCCGGGCCGATCTCGAAATTCATCTATATCATCCTGCCGCATATGGCCCGTGCCATCACCGTGGTGATCCTGATCCAGACAATCTTCCTGCTTTCGGTCTTCGCCGAAATCCTCGTCACCACCAATGGCGGGCCGGGCACCGACAGCACCAACCTTACCTATCTCGTCTATGCCCAGGCATTGCTGCAATTCGATATCGGCGGCGCATCGGCCGGCGGCATCGTGGCTGTTATCCTCGCCAATATCGTCGCGATCTTTCTCGTGCGCCTCGTCGGCAAGAATCTGGAGGCTTGAGATGGCCAGAAAAGTCACAACGAAGCGCAAGCTCATCGTCACCGCGATCGCCTGGACGCTCGGCATTCTGATCTTCTTCCCGATTCTGTGGACCTTCCTGACCAGCTTCAAGTCGGAAGCCGACGCCATCGCCTCGCCGCCGCAGTTCCTGTTCTTCCACTGGACGACGGAGAATTATGCCGAGGTGCAGAGCCGGTCGAACTATCTCAGCCACTTCATGAACTCGGTGATCATCTCCTTCGGCTCGACGCTGATCGGCCTGATCATCGCGATTCCGGCCGCCTGGGCCATGGCGTTTTCGCCGACTAAGCGGACCAAGGACGTGCTGATGTGGATGCTGTCGACCAAGATGATGCCGCCGGTCGGCGCGTTGATCCCGATCTACCTGATGTTCCGCAATTCGGGCCTGCTCGATACGCGCACCGGCCTTGTGATCGTGCTGACGCTGATCAACCTGCCGATTATCGTCTGGATGCTTTACACCTACTTCAAGGAAATCCCCGGTGAAATCCTCGAAGCGGCGCGTATGGACGGGGCATCGCTGATGAAGGAGATCGTCTACGTGTTGACGCCGATGGCGGTGCCCGGCATTGCCTCGACGCTGCTTTTGAACATCATCCTCGCCTGGAACGAGGCGTTCTGGACGCTCAACCTCACCGCCTCCAAAGCGGCGCCGCTGACCGCCTTCATTGCCTCCTATTCCAGCCCCGAAGGCCTGTTCTATGCCAAGCTGTCGGCGGCATCGACGATGGCTATCGCGCCGATCCTGATCCTCGGCTGGTTCAGCCAGAAACAACTCGTCCGCGGCCTGACCTTCGGCGCAGTGAAATAAGATAAAGGGAGAGAAACATGGGCAGCATTACCCTTCAGAAGGTTTCCAAGGTCTTCGGCGAAGCCAAGGTCATCCCTTCGATCGATCTCGACATCAAGGACGGCGAATTCGTTGTCTTCGTCGGTCCGTCGGGCTGCGGCAAGTCCACGCTGCTCAGGCTGATCGCCGGGCTCGAGGACGTTTCCGGCGGCAAGATCGTCATCGACGGCCGGGACGCCACCGAAAAGGCGCCGTCGGAGCGCGGGCTTGCCATGGTGTTCCAATCCTATGCGCTCTATCCGCATATGAGCGTGCGCAACAACATCGCCTTCCCGCTGAAGATGGCGGGCGTCGACAAGGCGGAGATCGACCGCAAGGTGACGGATGCCGCCCGGGTGCTGAACCTTACCGACTATCTCGAACGCAAGCCGCGCCAGCTGTCCGGCGGCCAGCGCCAGCGCGTGGCGATCGGCCGGGCCATTGTGCGTCAGCCTTCGGCCTTCCTGTTCGACGAACCGCTGTCGAACCTCGATGCGGCACTGCGCGTCAATATGCGCCTCGAAATCAGCGAGTTGCACCAGCAGCTGAAGACGACGATGGTCTACGTCACCCACGACCAGGTCGAGGCGATGACCATGGCCGACAAGATCGTCGTCCTGAACAGGGGCAATATCGAGCAGGTCGGCTCGCCGCTCGAGCTCTACAGCCGCCCGCGCAACCTGTTCGTCGCCGGCTTCATCGGCTCGCCGAAGATGAATTTCATCAAGGGGCAGAACGCGGCTCAGCTTGGAGCGCATACGATCGGCATCCGTCCCGAACATATGCTGCTGTCGATGGAGAGCGGCGACTGGAAGGGCAGGGTCGTGGTGGCCGAACATCTCGGTTCCGACACCTTCCTGCATATCGATGCCGAAGACATCGGCATGGTGACGGCGCGCGGCAGCGGCGATTTCGCCGCAAAGGCCGGGGATACCGTCTACCTGACGCCCGACCGTTCGCGTATTCACAAATTCAACGAGGGCGGTCTTGCCATCTAGGGCGGACTGCCGGGCTGGGGGCAAGCATGCGAGCCGGACGATGGCGCCCGGCCGTCTCGGCAAGACCTTCAAGAGGACTGGAACATGACGTGCAAATTATCGCTGGCAACGCTTTCGGACGTGGCGCGCACTGCCGCCATCCCTTGTTATGACAGGGCGTCGCTGAAAGCCGGCATCGTGCACTTCGGCGTCGGCAATTTCCACCGTGCCCATCAGGCGATCTATCTCGACGATCTCTTCAACGCTGGCACGGATCACGACTGGGCGATCGTCGGCGCCGGCGTGCTGCCGTCGGATGCCGCTATGCGCGAAAAGCTTGCGGCACAGGATTTCCTGACGACTGTGGTCGAGCAGGACAACAACAAAACGGCGGCGCGCGTCACCGCGCCGATGATCGATATCCTGCCGGTCGGCGATCCCGCCGCGATCATCGCCAGGCTCGCCGATCCCGAAATCCGCATCGTCTCGCTGACGATCACCGAGGGTGGTTATTTCATCGATGCATCGGGCCTATTCAATCCGGCCCATCCGGCGATCGCCGCCGACGGGCAGAATCCCGACGCGCCGAAGACGGTGTTCGGCCTGATCGTTGCCGGCCTGAAGACGCGCAACGCCAGGGGTATCGGTCCCTTCACTGTCATGTCCTGCGACAATATTCCCCATAACGGCATCGTCACCGCCAATGCCGTGGTCGGCACGGCTGCCCTTTCGGATCCCGGTTTTGCCGACTGGATCCGGGAAAATGTCGCCTTCCCGAACGCGATGGTCGACCGCATCACGCCTGCAACCGGCCAGCGGGAGATCGATTTCCTCAGGGACAATTTTGAGATCGAGGACAATTGGCCGGTCTATTGCGAGGAATTCAAGCAATGGGTGCTGGAGGATAAGTTCACCGCCGGCCGGCCGGCGCTGGAAAAGGTCGGGGTGACCTTCGTTCCCGATGTCACGCCCTACGAGCATATGAAGATCCGCATCCTCAATGGCGGGCATGCCGCGATCGCCTATCCGGCGGCGCTGATGGATATTCATTTCGTCCATGATTCCATGGAGGATCCGCTCATTCGCGCTTTCCTTGCCAAGCTCGAAAACGACGAGATCATTCCGATCGTGCCGCCGGTGCCGAACACGTCGCTGACCGAGTATTTCGCCCTGATCGAGCATCGCCTGCTCAATCCGAAGATTGCCGACACCATTCCGCGTCTGGCGCAGGACGGTTCGAACCGTCAGCCGAAATTCATCCTGCCGTCGACGCTCGACAATCTGCGCCAGGGCAAGGATGTCGTCGGCCTGGCGCTGGTTTCTGCACTCTGGTGCCGTTATTTCGCCGGCAAGACCGATAGCGGCAAGGATATCGTCTTCAACGACGCCAGCGCCGAGCGCCTGCATGCAGCGGCGCTGAAAGCCAAGGACGATCCTTCAGCCTTCCTCGTCTTCGACGACGTTTTCGGCGAAGTGGCAAAATCCGAGCTTTTTCGCAAGCGTTTTGCCCATGCGCTTAAAACCCTGTGGGAAAAAGGCACGCGGGAGACGCTGCAACTCTATCTCGACGGCAAGCTCGCAGTGTAAGGGAAATTGGATGGCGGTGTCCGCTGCCGTCATCCGTCCGGCCTTGCGAGCGAAGCGGGACGGTGACGCGTCCGAATTGAACTCAGGTTGGGTCTTTCATGGCTGATGCTGAACCACGGCTGGTCATCTTCGATTGCGATGGCGTGCTCGTCGATAGCGAGCCGATCTCGATCAGCGTGCTGGTCGCGGCGATGAACGATCTCGGCGTCTCGATCACCGAAGACCAGGCCTATGAGCGCTTTCTCGGCCGCAGCCTGTCGACGCTCATCGATACGCTGGAAACCGAATTCAACGTCCACGCCGGCGAGGAATTTCTCGAGCGCATTCGCACCGATCTTTACGCCCGTTTCCGCACGGAACTGAAGCCGATCGACGGTATCGCGGCGACGATCGACGGGCTTGGTGTTCGCTGCTGCGTCGCCTCGTCCAGCCAGATGGAGCGGATTCGGCTGTCGCTGTCCGTCACCGGGCTACTCGACCGGCTGCCCGACATCTTCAGCGCGACGATGGTCAAGCGCGGCAAACCGGCGCCCGATCTCTTCCTGCATGCGGCGCGTGAAATGCAGGTCCAGCCGGCGCATTGCCTCGTCGTTGAGGACAGCCCGGCCGGCATTGCCGCCGCCAAGGCGGCCGGCATGACGGTCTTTGCCTTCACCGGCGGATCGCACGCCAACTTCGCCGGATATCGCGCCGAACTCGATCGTCTTTCGCCTGACGTGGTGTTTGACGCCATGCCGGATTTGATACACCTTGTCCGCAACCATAAGCTGGACGGGACCAAGATTTGATGCGTGATCATGTGGTTGCGGTGGATATCGGCACGGGCAGTGCGCGCGCCGGCGTCTTCAATGCACGCGGTCGCCTGCTTGCCAAGGCCGAACATCCGATCGTGATGAACCGGCCGCGCGAAAACCATGCCGAGCACGATTCCGAAGATATCTGGTCCGCCGCCTGCATGGCAGTGCGCCGGGCATTGGAGCAATCCGGCATCGATCCCGCCGCGGTCGGTGCGATCGGCTTCGACGCCACATGTTCGCTTGTCGTGCGTGACGTCCAAGGCGGCCAGATCAGCGTTTCGACAGGCGGTGAGACACGCTTCGACACGATCGTCTGGCTCGATCACCGGGCGCTGAAGGAAGCCGATTTCTGCACGGCGACAGAACACCGGGTGCTCGAGCATTCCGGGCATGTGATGTCGCCCGAGATGGAAATGCCGAAGCTGATGTGGCTAAAGAAAAAGCTGCCCGCCACCTGGGAAAAGGCCGGCTATTTCTTCGATCTCGCCGACTTCATGACGTGGAAATCGACCGGATCGCTTGCTCGTTCGCGCTGCACGCTGACGGCGAAGTGGAACTATCTCGCTCATCTCGAAAAGGGCTGGCAGCAGGATTTCCTGGAGCGGATCGGCCTCGATGACCTTCAGGCGCGCGGCCACCTGCCGGATGAGACCACGCCTGTCGGCGGCAGCGTCGGCCGGCTGACAGCGGAGGCGGCCGAGGCGCTCGGGCTAACGACGGACTGCCGCGTTTCAGCCGGCATGATCGACGCCTTTGCCGGTGCGCTCGGTGCGCTCGGCGGCTACGCTGCCGATCCTGTAGAACGTGAGCGCCAGCTGGCACTGATTGCCGGCACGTCGAGCTGCATCGTTGCCTTCTCCAGGGAACGCAAGCCGAGCCATGGCATGTGGGGTCCCTATTACGAGGCGGTCTTCCCGCAATCCTGGCTGGTCGAGGCCGGGCAATCGGCAACCGGGGCACTGCTCGACCACATCGTGCGCATGCATGCGGCCGGTGGCGAGCCGACGGCGGCGCTGCATCAGAAGATCGTCGCGCGCATTGCCGAATTGCGGGCCGAGGAGGGCGATGCTTTCGGCGCGCGGATTTTCGTGTTGCCGGATTTTCACGGCAACCGCTCGCCGCTCGCCGATCCGCATGCCGTCGGCGTCGTCAGCGGGCTGACGCTCGATAGCTCCTTCGACGGGCTCTGCACGCTCTATTGGCGCACCGCCGTGGCGATTGCGCTCGGCATCCGCCACATTCTGGAGAAGATGAAGGAATACGGCTATGTGCCCGATACGCTGCATATTGCCGGCGGGCATGTGAAGAACCCGGTGTTGATGGAGCTCTACAGCGACGCCACCGGCTGCAAGGTCGTGGTGCCGAAGATGAACGAGGCGGTGCTGCTCGGCACGGCGATCGCAGCATCCGTCGCTTGCGGCTTGCATGGGGATCTGGCCGCAGCCGGCGAGGCGATGTATCCGGGCGGCGACGAACGGCTTCCCGACAAAGCGAAACAGGCGCTTTATGACCGCGACTACCGGCGTCTTCTCGCCATGCATCGGCACCGCGCCGAGTTGGAAATGATGGATTAAAGCATGTCGCGCAAAAGTGTGCAGCGGTTTGCGCCAACGACATGCGTAAAAACAAAGACCTAAAGCACGTCACATGAATCAGGTTTGATGCGACGTGCTTTAGAGCAATTCCAGGAAAAGTGCGAAGCGGTTTTCCGTCCGGAATTGCGCAAAAACAAAAGGATAGAGCGGTTCTGCGCTTCCGTTAAAAGCTGAACCGCACAAGCCGCCAAAAGCGCCGTGTTCAATCGGATTAGTGGTTCGCCGTCTCACCGAGGACGGTCGCGAATTCCATCATGCGGCGGCGGCGAAGGGCGGCCTCTTCCCCGACTTCTAGGATGACCGATTCCGACAGGCAGTCGAGCAACGCGATCAGCGGTGGAAGATTGTCCAGATCGGGCGCGCGCGCGGGCGGCAAGGGCAGCATCACATTCGACTGATCCGCCATCCAGTCCGCTTGCTGCGGTGAAATGAGCACGACCTTATAGCCGTAGCGCCGAGCGGTTCGGGCAAGCAGGCGCGCCTTGGCGAAGCGGCGACAATCGATGATGACGAGCAGCGCGTCGTCGACCGCCAGCCGGGCGAAGAGTTCGGCAAAACGGTTGTCGGCGCCGTCGAGCGTGCGCACGCCGTCACGGGCTTGCGTCAGCCGCTGGCAGAAATGATGGGCAAGGCTCGCCAGCCGGGCATGCGTGGCGATCGATATTTCGCGGGCCGTGCTAATCAAGCTGACGGCTTCGGACCAGTGCGGCTGCGCCGTCAGATGATAGATATGGTGGAGCGCCTGGATCTGCTCGGCAACCAGCACGGCGAGCGGTTTGCCCTCCGCGGCGTCCTGATGCAGCTCGCTCATGGCGCTTTGCAATTGCGCCGGCGATGTCGTCACGGTCTCGCGTATCTCTACTTTGACGCTGTCCAATCCCTGATAGCCGAGCGCGCGCAGGAAGCGCCCGACGGTCATCGGCGACAGATCCAGCCGGTCGGCGACGGACGCCGCTGTCTCGAACGGCAGGTCGTTCAGGTGTTCGGTGAAATATTTCGCGATACGGCGTTCGGCCGGCGTGCCGGTTTTTGCGTATTGCCTGAGTTTTTGCACAAAGTCTTCCACATCAGCCTCCCCCGTTTTTCCTCAGAGGCGTTCCGCGGACGCGCTGTTGCGACCCCTCGTCTTTGCAACTA
Organism: Rhizobium binxianense; assembly: GCF_028994275.1. NCBI lineage: Bacteria > Pseudomonadati > Pseudomonadota > Alphaproteobacteria > Hyphomicrobiales > Rhizobiaceae > Rhizobium > Rhizobium binxianense. The sequence goes on along the minus strand of NZ_CP118713.1, from coordinate 3,627,082 downwards.
TTTCGGAAGCTGCTTCTCAGGCTCATGCATATTTGGATACGTAACAATACTATATTAGCATTTAATTTTCGACAAGTTTTCTATTACCACATGCAATTTTATTCTCTCTTGTGGCCGGTCTCCATCTTTCCTACATCTTCCGCGCAACCGGAGACGCCTGAGACAATGATTCTTGCCGCCGCTCGATTATCGCTCGCCAATTTGTTCGCGCCGGAAACACGCGCAGTCTTCTGGAAAGTGCTCGGCCTGACAGTCCTCGTGCTGGTCGGTCTGTGGTTCGCGCTGCGTGGGGCCTTCATGGCTTTCCTCTTTCCCTGGCTGACGAGCTTCTTTCCCGATGTGCCGGATTGGGCGGGATGGCTCGCTTTCATCTTCGCAATCCTTGCCGGTATCGGCCTTGCGCTGATGCTGGCGCTGCTGCTTTCGCCGGTCACGGCGCTGATCGCCGGCCTGTTTCTCGACGATGTCGCCGAAGTCATCGAAAAACGCGACTATCCCAAGGACGCGCCGGGCACCGCCATGCCGCTCGGCCCGGCGATGGCAAGCTCGATCAAGTTCCTCGGCGTGGTGATCCTCGGCAATATCGTCGCCTTGCTGCTGCTGTTCATCCCCGGCGTCAATCTGGTCGCCTTCTTTCTGGTGAACGGCTATCTGCTTGGACGGGAATTCTTCGAATTCGCCGCCATGCGCTTCCGTTCGCCTCAGGAGGCGCGGCTTTTCCGCGCCAGACATGCTTCCACCGTCTTTCTCGGCGGGCTGGTGATCGCCCTTTTCCTGGCGATCCCGTTCGTCAATCTTCTGACGCCGCTCTTTGCCGCCGGCATGATGGTGCATCTGCACAAGCTGATTTCTGCACGCGACACCTGAGGCTCAGCCGGGCAGGGCGGAGCGTCGTACATCGCTGCAAATTCGGCGCTCGGCGGCATCGGTATGATGATGTCGATCAGCACGCCGTTCGGATCGGCGGTGATGAAATGCCGCTGGCCGAAATCCTCATCGCGGATCTCCCGCAAAATCGGCAGGCCGGCGTTCCGGCAGGCCGCATAGATCGCGTCGACATCGGCGACCTCGAAATTGAGCAGCAGGCCTGAAATCTTGCCGCGGGCGATGGCCGGGATGGCCTCGTGGCTGCCATCGAGGATGGCAAGGGCGATATTCGTCGAGAAAGGTTATGCCGAAACGGCGACGCCGGAGATCGTGACGGAGGCGGGTGTGACGCGTGGCGCGCTCTATCATCATTTTGAAGATGAAGACAAGAAGGCGCTTTTTCGCGCGGTGGTCGAATGCTAGGCGCAAGCGGTAGTGGTGGCGATCGATGCCGAGAATGCGGAAGCGACGCTGCAGGCAGGCCTTGCCGCCATGCTTCCGGAGGCCGGCGCTATGCTCGACCCGCTGACGTCGATGTTATCGGCGGGGCCTTCGACCGCGCGGCGATTGCGATCGAGGCTGGCGCGGAAAGGGGTCACTACGAGCAGGCGATCGCTGTTCTACTCGACGGTCTCGCCGATCACCTGCGGCGGTAGCTCGACGAGCGGCGCCGCCACATCCCAGCTCTTTTCCGGCGATTTGCAGATATCGGCGATGACGCAGCGCTCACATTCCGGACGGCGTGCCTTGCAGGTATAGCGTCCGTGCAGGATCAGCCAGTGATGGGCGTGGTAGAGGTAGTGTTGCGGAACCACTTTCATCAGCCGGGCCTCGACTTCGTCGGGCGTTTTGCCGGGGGCAAGCCGGATGCGGTTAGCGATGCGGAAGATGTGGGTGTCGACGGCCATCGTCGCCTGGCCGAAGGCCATGGACAGCACGACGTTGGCGGTCTTGCGGCCGACGCCCGGCAATTTCACCAGTTCGTCACGCGTTTCCGGCACCGTACCGCCGAACTCATCGACCAGCATCTGCGAGAGCGCGATGACGTTTTTCGCCTTGTTGCGATAAAGGCCGATCGTCCTGATATAGTCGCGCAGCCGCTCCTCGCCGAGTTCGAGCATCTTTTCCGGCGTATCGGCAACCTTGAAGAGGGCGCGTGTCGCCTTGTTGACGCCGCCATCGGTGGCCTGCGCCGACAGTGCGACGGCGACGACGAGGGTGAAGGGATTGCTGTGCTCGAGCTCGCCCCTCGGTTCCGGCCGCTGCACCGAGAAGCGGCGGAAGATCTCCTCGCGCTCGGCCAGTGAATAGGCGGTCTTCACCGCCGCCGCCGGTTTGCGGCGGGCGATCACATTCGAGTTTTGCGACGATTTGCCAACGGATTTAAGTTTCGGATTCGCCATGGGGAATCTATACTCACCGGCTATGATGGAAAGCAACGCCAACAGCTCCAACGAGCAGCCTGTTTTCGCCGCTGCGCTTTTCCCCCACCGGTCGCTCGGCCGCCGGGGCTTCAAGGTGTTGCTTGCCTTATCGGGTGCGGTCTGTTTTCTCTACGGCATGTTCTTCGTCGCGACCGGCGCCTGGCCGATCGGCTTCTTCTTCGGTCTGGACTTCGTGCTTCTCTATGGCGCCTTCTGGCTGAGCTACCGCTCCGGAAGGGCCCGCGAGGAGGTCACGGTGTCGCGCACGGATGTTTCGGTGCGCAAGTTTGCGCCGTCGGGGCGGATGGTGGAGCATCATTTCAATCCGTTCTGGGCGCGCTTCCGCGTGCGCCGGCACCAGGAGATCGGCATCCTGTCCATGCATATTTTCGGCGAGGGCCGGCGCACGGATATCGGCTCCTTCCTCAATCCCGATGATCGCGAAAGCTTCGCCAAAGCCTTCAAGGGAGCGCTCGCGACGGTCAAGCAGCGGATCTGAGACTATCAGGCGCGCGCAAGAATCGGGTGGTTTACCCCGGGCCTATTGATTATCTCCTTGTGACAAGGAGAAAGACCATGGATATGATTGCGAACCTGCAGACAGACATCACGCCTGAAGGCCCTGATTATGATATCGTCCGTCGGGTCATCGAACTCATCACCGAGGACTATCGCGACCAGCCTTCGCTGGAGGCGATCGCCGCGCGGCTCAATCAGTCGCCGACGCAGTTGCAGAAGACCTTCACCCGCTGGGCCGGTCTGTCGCCCAAAGGCTTCCTGCAGGCGGTGACGCTCGACCACGCCAAGCGGCTGCTGCGCAGCGAAGACATGCCGCTGCTCGAGACGTCGATCGAGGTCGGCCTCTCCGGGCCGAGCCGGCTGCACGACCTTTTCGTCACCCATGAGGCAATGTCGCCCGGCGAATGGAAGGCCAAGGGCGGCGGTCTCACCATCCGCTACGGTTTCCACATCTGCCCTTTTGGCATGGCGCTGATCATGGTGACCGACCGCGGCCTTGCCGGCCTCGCCTTCAGCGATTCCGGCGATGAGAGGGCCTGCCTCGAGGATATGACCTGCCGCTGGCCGAACGCCTCTTATGTCGAGGACCTGCAGGCAACGGTGCCCTATGCCGCCCGTATCTTCGAGCCCGGCAAGTGGTCTTCCGAACAGCCGCTGCGCGTCGTGCTGATCGGCACCGACTTCCAGGTGCGTGTCTGGCAGAGCCTGCTGAAGATCCCGTTCGGCAAGGCGGTCACCTATTCAGATATCGCCAGCGATATCGGACGGCCGACGGCGCAGCGCGCCGTGGGTGCGGCGGTCGGGGCAAACCCGATCTCCTTCGTGGTGCCCTGCCATCGGGCGCTCGGCAAGAACGGCGCGCTGACGGGCTACCATTGGGGCCTCACCCGCAAACGGGCAATGCTCGGCTGGGAATCGGCGCACGCCTGATGGCGTTTCCCGGGGCGGAGCGGCCGTCGTTTCCACTTACGTCGTTCGCTATCGCTCTGACACTTCTTCCCGCTGGGGCGAAGAGACGGGCGGCGCGGTCTCTGCCAGTTCGAGCAGCGCCCGTGCGGCACTTTCATCGGTGATCAGCGTGTTGCAGCCGATGCGCTTGATCGTGGCGCGGATCGCCACGGCGCGGTGGGCGCCGCCGGAGGAGAGCACGATATGTTTGGCCTCCTTCAGCGTGTCGAGATCGACGGACATGACGCGACGATTGATCGAGTGGTCGACCGAATTGCCATCCTTGTCGAGGAAGTTGAACATGGTGTCGCAGACGCAGCCGGCATCGATCAGTTCCTGCAGCTCGGCCTTGGAGATCCAGCCCTCCGACAGCGAGGTCGAATGCGGGCCGATATCGCCGCAGCTGACGATCGCCAGGTCGAGATTCTCGGCCAGACGGTAGATCGTGTCTAACCCGCATTTCTCGATCAGATTGCGTTTGGTCTCGATGGAATCAACGAGAAGCGGCGCCAGGAACATGTAACATTCGGCGCCGAGCTGATTTGCCAGCCGCCATGTGTAATCGATCGGGTTGGTCTGGTGCACGGCGACGATGCCACCAAGCAGCGAAACGACCTTGCAATTGGTGCGGCGCGGCGGCCGGAAGCTCGACAGCGAGGCGGTCATGGTGCGGCCCCAGCCGACGCCGATGGTGTAGTCGTCGGGGATGGCTTCGGAGAGGAACTGGCCAAGCGCCAGGCCGACATTTTTCGCCAGCGCATTGACGTCGCCATTGAACGGTGCGGGCACGACGATCGCCTCGTCGAGGCCGTAGGCGCGCTCCAGCTTCACCGAAAGTTCAACGCAGTCGCCGATCGAATCGTTGATCCAGATCTGGACTTCGCTGCGCTTCATCGCCTCGTCGAGCAGGCGGATGACGGTGGTACGGCTGATGCCGAGCTGTTCGGCGACGTCTTTCTGGGTCAGCCCCTCGTTATAATAGAGCCATGCCGCCCTGAGCCGCAGCGAGGATGCCTCGGAATAAGCCGTGTGTGTGCCGCGTTTGAGCTTGACCACATCGCCTCCGCACGAATTCGCCCCAGATCCCCCCTGGGATGAAAGGCGTGACGTCATTTTGTTGGGCGGATAATGACGGGTGTGACACTTATGTCAATTGAAATGCACAAATGTCCTTGACTTTTCCCTGGGCGAATGTCGATAGTCCTGACGACACAAGTCGTTCTTGTCCATCGAGGAGGACATAGTGCGGGCATCCCGAAAGTCACGACCGGCCTTCCAGCCGCAGGCGGCATCGCTGGTGTTCGAGCCGCCGTTCGCTGGCGGCCGGAACATGGCGACTGTCCTTCACGTTTATGAATCATCCGTGACGGATGCGCGCATTTTCGCCTGCAGCTTGCAAACAACCTGTCGGTAGATCACCTTTGCCGGGCGGAACGCGCGCCGGTCGCAGCCCAAGTTCAACAAGGATTATTGACCATGACATCCAAGCTTGACCAACTTCGCGAGATTACCACCGTCGTCGCCGATACCGGCGACATCGAGGCCGTTGCCCGCCTGAAGCCGGTGGATTGCACGACGAACCCGAGCATCGTGCTGAAGGCGCTCGGCACGCCGATGTTCGCCGACGCCATCAAGGAAGCCGTCGCCTGGGGCAAGAAGCAGGGCGGCAATCCTGAAGCCGTTTCATCGGCCGTCGCCGATCGCCTCGCCATCTCCGTCGGCGCCGCCCTGGTGAAGCTCGTCCCAGGCCGCGTCTCGACCGAAGTCGACGCCGATCTTTCCTTCGATACCGAGGCTTCGCTTGCCAAGGCGCGCGCGATCATCGCCGCCTACAAGGATCGCGGCATCGATCAGGACCGCATCCTCATCAAGCTCGCCTCCACCTGGGAAGGCATCCGCGCCGCGGAAGTGCTGCAGAAGGAAGGCATCGACTGCAACCTGACGCTCCTCTTCAGCAAGGCCCAGGCGATTGCCTGCGCCGACGCCAAGGTATTCCTGATCTCGCCCTTCGTCGGCCGTATCCTCGACTGGTACAAGAAATCGACCGGCAAGGACTTCACCGCCGAGGAAGATCCGGGCGTCATCTCCGTCCGTGAAATCTACAACTACTACAAGGCCAACGACATCAAGACGATCGTCATGGGCGCTTCCTTCCGCAGCGCCGGCGAAATCGAAGCCCTTGCCGGCTGCGACCGCCTGACGATCAGCCCGAACCTGCTCGACGAGCTCGCCAAGGATGAGGGCAAGCTGGAGCGCAAGCTCTCGCCTGATAGTCGCAAGCCGGATCCGAAGGTCTCGGTCGACGAGAAGACCTTCCGCTGGCTGATGAACGAAGACGCGATGGCGACGGAAAAACTCGCCGAAGGCATCCGCGCCTTTGCCAAGGATCTGGGAACGTTGCGCAGCATGGTGCAGAAGGAACTGCAGCTCGCCGCCGCCTGATAGGCACGGCATGCAATCGGAGGCGCGGCTGCCGGCTGGCAGGCGCGCCTTTTTCGTGCTGTTATCAAGGGCATATGCTGCCGGGGGCCGATATGGCGGATGAGGAGAGGGCAAATTCGCTCGCGGCATTTGCCTATAAACATGCGAGTTTCATCATCGCCGCTCTTGCCGGACTGGCGGTCTTCCTGGCTGTGACCTCGCGCGAGGTCAGCGCCGGCAATATCCTGTTCGGCTGGAATGTCAGCGCCGGCGTTTTTGTCGCGCTCAGCTGGCGCAAGATGCTGCGGGCGACGGTCGAAAGCATCCGCAAACGCTCCGCGGATCTCGATTTCTCCGACACCGTCCTCCTGGCTCTTTCGATCGGTACCGCCCTTGCCAGCATCGCCGGCATCGGCATCGAGCTTCATTCGATCAAGGAGGCAGCACCTGACGTCGCGCTGGCACGGGCAGGTGCGGCGATTTTGACCATCCTGATCTCCTGGATCTTCCTGCATACGCTTTTCACCATCCACTATGCCCATTATTTCTATGGTGGGGCGGACGAGGAGGGCGGCCTCAAGTTTCCCGACGGGATCGAAGAGCCGGGCTACTGGGACTTCCTCTACTTCTCCTTCACCATCGGCGTTGCCGCGCAGACGGCGGATGTCGCGGTCAGTTCGACCAGCATGCGCAAGCTGACGCTGCTGCATGCCGTGCTGTCGTTCCTGTTCAACACGACGATCCTGGCGCTGGCGATCAATGTCGGGGCGAGCCTGCTATAATGCGGCCTTGCCGGAGCGGGTGGCCAATCACCTGCTCTTCAAAACGGAGGGTATGATGGACAGCGCCTCAAGCCGGCCCCGGCCGGCCGATCTCATTCTTCTCCTGGGCAGGCTGCTGCTGTCGCTGATCTTCCTGCACGAAGGCTTGGTACTCGCCTCGGATATCACCGCGACGCTCGACACTTTCGCAAAACTGGGGCTGTCGGCGCCGGTGGCATTTGCCACCATTGCCCTTCAGCTCGGTGCCGGCCTTTCCCTTGCGACAGGCTTCCTCACCCGGCTTGGTGCACTGGCGCTGGGGCTCTTCTGCCTGGCGACCGCCTTGCTCTTCCACACGAATTTCGCAAGCCAGAACGAGCTGCTGCATTTCGAGAAGGACCTGGCGATTGCCGGCGGCATGTTCGTGCTGACGGCTTCAGGTGCGGGATCGATATCGATCGACAGGCTGCTGAGAAAGCGAACAAACAGAATGCATCCCTGGCTTAGGGCGGTATTGTCGTAAGCATGCGCCGAAGCGATATCATCTTGAAAGACCACGTGCTAAAGGGACGCCGCCCCAGACGCTCACCGCGCCCTGTCATTAGAAACAAGGTGACGGAGGGGCTGCGTTTCTGCTCACAAGATCGCTTGGCCGGCCATCAGCGCAAGGACCAGGAAGATCAGGAAGATCACCAGTGCAATCCCGAAGAGAACGCGGGCGATCGTTGCGGTGGCTGCGGAGACGCCGGAGAAGCCGAAGAAGCCGGCGATGATCGAAATCACGAAAAAAATCAGAGCCCATTTCAGCATGACATCATCCTTTTCGTTTGCCTGAGAAAGACGCCGCAGCCGGGAAATTGTTCCGGATCGTGTAGAACGGAATAACGCGATAGAACCGTGGCGTCTCCCGGCCTTTCGATGCAGACGCTCAGCCGTGATTGATCATCACGTGGCGCACGGCGGTGTAGTCTTCCAGCGCGTAGACCGACATGTCCTTGCCGTAGCCCGACTGTTTGAGGCCGCCATGCGGCATCTCGTTGGCCAGCATGAAGTGCGTGTTGATCCAGGTGCAGCCATATTGCAGGCGGGCGGCGGTCTTCATGCCGCGGCCGATATCCCTGGTCCAGACGGAGGAGGCGAGGCCGTAGTCGCTGTCGTTTGCCCAGGCAATGGCATCGTCGGCCTGGGAAAAGCGGGTGACCGAGACGACCGGGCCGAAGACCTCGCGGCGGACGATCTCGTCGTCCTGCTGGGCGCCTGCTATGACGGTCGGGGCGAAGAAGAAGCCCTTGTCGCCGGAGACCTTGCCGCCGGTGGTGATCTCCATGTGCTTGTGTTCGGAGGCGCGGGCGACGAAGCTTTCGACGCGGTCGCGCTGGCGCCTGGAGATCAGCGGACCGATTTCGTTTTCGGTATCGTCGGCCTGGTTGAAGCGGATGCTCGCGACGGCCGAGGAGAGGTCGGCGACGAAGTTGTCGTAGACCTTGGCATCGGCATAGATGCGGCAGGCGGCGGTGCAGTCCTGGCCGGCATTGTAATAGCCGAAGGTGCGGATGCCGGACACGACGGCATCGATATCGGCATCGTCGAAGACGATGACCGGCGCCTTGCCGCCGAGTTCCAGATGGGTGCGCTTGACCGTCTTGGCGGCGGCCTGCAGCACCTTCTTGCCGGTCGCGACATCGCCGGTGATCGAGATCATGCCGATCTTGGCGTGGTTGATCAGGGCGTTGCCGACGCTTTCGCCGCGGCCGAGGATGACGTTGACGACGCCTTCGGGAAGGATTTCGGAGAGTAGTTTCGCCATTTTCAGCGCCGTCAGCGGCGTCTGTTCCGAAGGCTTGAAGACGACGGTGTTGCCGCCGGCGATCGCCGGCGCCAGCTTCCAGGCCATCATCATCAGCGGATAGTTCCACGGCGCGATCGAGCCGACGATGCCGATCGGATCGCGGCGGATCATCGAGGTGTGGCCGGGCAGGTATTCGCCGGCGGCCGGGCCGTGCAGGTTGCGCACGGCGCCGGCGAAGAAGCGATAACAATCGACGATCGCCGGGATCTCGTCGTTCAGCACGGAATTGATCGGCTTGCCGCAATTCAAAGCCTCCAGCGTCGCGAAGCCCGCGGCATCCTTTTCGATCGCGTCGGCGATCTTCAGCAGGTAACCGGAACGCTCGCCCGGCGTCGTCTGCGACCAGCTTGCGAAGGCTTTTTCGGCGGCATCGACGGCGGCGTCGATTTGGGAAAGTGAGGCCTCGGGAAGGTCGATCACCGTCTCGCCGGTCTTCGGGTTCAGGATGTGCTCTTCCGTCTCCGTGCCTTTTTCGAAGCGGGACCCGATCAGCATTTGGATATCCATGATGTTCTCCCTGTTATTTGCCGGCGCCGGCGATCTGGTCGCCGTCGCGGGTGAGGTAGTAGGCTGCCAGGATCGGCAGGAAGGTGACGAGCACCACGACCATGGCGACCACATTGGTGACGGGGCGCTGGCGCGGGCGAATGAGTTCTTCGAGCATCCAGATCGGCAAGGTCGATTGCTGGCCGCCGGTGAAGGTGGTGACGATGACCTCGTCGAAGGACAGCGCGAAAGCCAGCATGCCGCCGGCCAGAAGGGCGGTGCCGATATTCGGCAGGATGACATGGCGGAAAGTCTGAAAGCCGTCGGCGCCGAGATCCATCGACGCCTCGATCAGCGAGCCGGATGTGCGGCGGAAGCGGGCGACGGCATTGTTGTAGACGACGACCACGCAGAAAGTGGCGTGGCCGAGCACGATGGTCCAGACCGAAAACGGGATGTCGAACAGGCTGAAGGCGGAGCGCAGCGCTATGCCGGTGATGATGCCGGGAAGGGCGATCGGCAGGATAACCAGCAGCGAGATCGCCTCGCGGCCGAAAAATTTCGTCTGGCTGACGGCTGCCGCACAGAGCGTGCCGAGGATCAGCGCGATCGCGGTGGCGATGACGGCGACCTGCACGGAAAGCCCGAGCGCCGACCAGACATCCGGCCGGTTCCACGCAACAGTGAACCACTGCAGCGTCAGGCCGGGCGGCGGCCATTGATAACTCTTTTCCTCGGTGGTGAAGGCATAGACGAAGATCAGCAGGATCGGCAGGTGCAGGAAGAGGAGGCCGACGGCAGCTGCGATCTTCAAAGGCAGCGGCGAGGTCTTAAGATCAGAGCGCATCAAAAGCCCCCATCTTCTTGGCGAGCGAGAGATAGAGCGCCATGATGACGATCGGCACGACCGAGAAGGCGGCCGCCAGCGGCACGTTGCCGGCCGTTCCCTGCTGGGCATAGACCGCCTGGCCGATGAATAGCCTGGACGAGCCGATGATCTGCGGGATGATGTAATCGCCCAATGTCAGCGAGAAGGTGAAGATCGAGCCGGCGACAATGCCGGGCAGCGCCAAGGGCAGCAGCACGGTGCGGAACGTCTGGCGTGGCGTGGCGCCGAGATCGGCCGAAGCCTCGATCAGGTTGCCGGGCACACGCTCGAGGGCTGCCTGCGTCGGCAGGATCATATAGGGAAGCCAGATATAGACGAAGACGATGAAGGTGCCGAGGTAGCTCACCGACAGCGAGTTACCGCCGATGATAGGCAGGTTCAGGATGCCGTCGAGCAGCCGGGAGAGATGGAGCTTTTCGAAGATCCAGGTAAGGATGCCTTCCTTGGCAAGGATCAGCTTCCAGGCATAGATCTTGACGAGATAGCTCGACCAGAGTGGCAGCATGACGCCGAGATAAAACAGCGCCTTCCATTTGCCTTGCGCATAACGCGCCGCGTAGTAAGCGATCGGAAAGGCGATCAGGGCAGAAGCGATGGTGACCAGCGCTGCCATGACGACGGTGCGGATGATGATGTCGAAATTCGTCGGGCTGAGAAGCTGGGCATAGGTCGAGAGGGTGAATTCGTAATTCACCAGGCCGGAGAAATCGTCGATCGAAAAGAAGCTCTGCAGAAGCAGGGCGATCAGCGAGCCGATATAGATGATCCCCAGCCAGAGCAGCGGCGGCGTCAGCATCAGGAAGAGCAGCAGCTTCGGGCGCCGCCAGAAAGCATCCGACAATTGGCCGAAGAAACCGCCGCGCCCCGGAAGGATCGATGTCTTGCCGCCTGACATGGTGAGGGTTGTCATGCCGCATCATCCATATAGTGGATATCGGCAGGTTGCCAGGCGAGACGGATGCCGGCGCCGACATCGGGCACGGGCGCGCCCGCAGGCAGCATGACGTGCAGCCGGCTGCCCTTGAGATCGACGCTGAGACGGGTGGCTGCGCCCAGGAAGCTTGCGTTTTCGACTTTCGCCTCGACGCCGTCGCTTGCCAGCCGGATCGCTTCGGGACGGAGGCTTGCCCAGCGCTTCTCGCCGCCGAGCGAGGCCATCAGATCAGGCGCGATGACGTTTGAGGAGCCGACGAAATCGGCGACGAAGCGGGTCTTCGGGCAGCGGTAGATATCCTGCGGCGTGCCTTGCTGAACGATGTTGCCGTCGTTGAAAACGGCGACGCGATCGGCCATGGACAGCGCCTCGCCCTGATCGTGGGTGACGAAGACGAAGGTGATGCCGAGGGCGCGCTGCAGGCTCTTCAATTCCTCCTGCATCTGCTCGCGCAGTTTCAGGTCGAGTGCGCCGAGCGGTTCGTCGAGCAGCAGCACCTTCGGCTTGTTGACCAGCGCGCGGGCGAGCGCCACGCGCTGCCGCTGGCCGCCGGACAGCTGGCCGGGGCGGCGGCCGCCATAACCCGGCAGCTTGACGAGTTCGAGGGCATCGCCGGCAGCCTTCACCCGTTCCGCCTTGCCGACGCCCTTGACCATCAGCCCATAGGCGACATTGTCGAGAATGTTGAGATGCGGGAAGAGCGCGTAGTCCTGGAACACGGTGTTGACGTTGCGGCGATAGGGCGGAACGCCGTCGGCCGTCTCGCCGAAGATCTGGATATGGCCTGATGTCGGCTGTTCGAAGCCGGCGATCAATCGGAGACACGTCGTCTTGCCGGAGCCGGAGGGTCCGAGCATGGCGAAGAATTCGCCCGGCGCGATTTCGAGATCGACGCCGTCGACGGCGCGCACCTGGCCGAAATGGCGCGATACCTGCTGGAAACGGACGGCTGACGTCATTTGAGGGCTCCAGATCTTGGATGTTTAGAGAGGGCTCGGTCTTGGTTATTGAAGACCCCGCCCCAAACCCCTCCCCACAAGGGGAGGGGCTTAACCTGCCGTAGCCTTTCGCAAATACCTTGGCGTTTCGGCAGGATTCGACGGTGCCACTCGCAGCCCCTCCCCCTTGTGGGGAGGGGTTGGGGAGGGGACTTTACCCCCGCGGACCGGCCCGATTCACCGCCCGCCGATCACGCCGATATAATCCGACACCCAGCGATGATAGGGCACGCATTCGCTCTGCGTCGTGCATTTGGCGACCGGGGTCTTCCAGAACTTGATCTTGTCGAAGTGATCGAAGCCGTTGGTGGCGCAGCCGGTGTCGCCCATCAGCTCGTTGCCCTTGCAGGCGGCGGGAACGGAGGGCACGGCGCCGAACCACGCGGCTGCATCGCCCTGGACCTTGGCCTTCAGTGAATGTTCCATCCACATATAGGCGCAGTTCGGATGCTCGCTGTCGGCGTGCAGCATGGTCGTGTCGGCCCAGCCGGTGACGCCTTCCTCCGGGAAGGTGGAGGCGATCTTCTGCTTGTCGGCCTGCAGCAGGTTGACCTGGAAGGGCCAGGAGCCGGAGGCGACGACGCCTTCATTCTTGAAGTCGTCGATCTGGATCATCGCGTCGTGCCAGTAGCGGGAGACCAGCTTGCGCTGGCCGCGCAAGAGGTCGAGGGCGGCCTTGTACTGGTCCTCGGTCAGTTCATAGGGATCCTTGATGCCGAGATCCGGCTTGTGGGCCATCAGATACATGGCGGCGTCGGCGATATAGATCGCGCCATCATAGGCCTGGACGCGGCCCTTGTTCGATTTGCCGTCGGGCAGCGTCTGCTCCTCGAAGACGACGTTCCAGCTGGTTGGCGCCTTGTCCTTGAAGGCATCGGTATTATACATCAGCACATTCGGCCCCCAGAGATAGGGCACGCCGTAATGCACGCCGCCGACCGTATACCACGGGCCCTTCTGCAGGCGCTCGTCGACGGTCTTGAAGCTCGGGATCAGATCGGTGTTGATCGGCTGGACACGTTTGCCGGCGATGAGGCGCAGCGACGCGTCGCCCGATGCCGTGACGAGATCGAAGCCGCCCTCGTTCATCAGCGAGACCATTTCATCCGAGGTGGCGGCGGTCTTGACGGAAACCTTGCAGCCGGTCTCCTTTTCGAAATCGGTGACCCAGTCGTAGTTCTTGTCGGTTTCGCCGCGCTCGATATAACCGGCCCAGGCGACGATGCTGACCGCGCCTTCGGCTTTGCCGAGCGCCTTCAGCGGTTCGGCGGCGATCCCCTGCGTTGCGAAGCTCAGGCAGGCGAGTGCCGCCGTGCAGGATTTCAACAGATTGGTCATCATCCGTCTCCCGGTCTGGTGCCACTTTCCGTGGCGGTTTGTTCCCGGATGAAAAGGTGACGCGAAAAAGCCGCTTTCGCAAATTCATTTATCAGAAAGGCGTTATCGGAAATTCCGATATCAGCGGATGCGGCCGGAGCGCAGGCTTTCGGCGATGCCGACGAAATCGCGTGCCGCCTGCGGCAGGCTGGAGCCCTTGCGCCAGACCATGCCGACCTGGACGACCGGCAGCGAACCGGAGACGTCACGGCTTTCGATACGATCGCCTTCCAGCGACCAAGGGCGATAGACGAGATCGGGAAGCAGCGCCACGCCGGCGCCTGTCGCCACCAGGCTGCGCACGGCCTCCACCGAGCGGGTGCGGAAGGCGACATGCGGGCGGGCGCCGAGCGCCGAGAGCAGCTTGCCGGTGTTCTCCTCGATTTCGTCGACCGTCAGCATGATCAGCGGTTCGCGGGCGATGTCGGCGACCGAGATGATGTCGGCCGATACCAGCGGATGGCCCATCGGCAGCCATAGACGGTAGGGCGAGGTTTCGAGGATTTCCGCCTGCAGCGCCATGCGATCGCGCAGATTCGAGATCACCATGACGGCAACATCCAGTTCGCCGCCGACCAGGAGGTGTTCGAGATAGCCGCCATTGTCCTCGATGGCGCTGACCTCGATGCCCGGACAGGCGCGCCGGTATCGCGCCAGAAGGTCGGAGAGCACGTAGCCGGCGACAAGCGAAGTGACGCCGATATTCAGCGTGCCGGAGAGGGCGCTTTGCTGGCCGGAAAAACTGGTCCGTGCATCGGAGACGGAGGCCAGAATCTTGGTCGCATGGCGCAGAAACTGGTGGCCGTTATGGGTGATCGTCAGGCCGCGCGGATGGCGCTCGAACAGCGCGACGCCGAGGTCGGTTTCAAGCTCCTTCAGCGCTTCCGTCACCGAGGATTGCGAGATCGAAAGGTTCTGTGCAGCGCGAGTCACCGAACCCTGTTCGGCGACGGCGACAAAATATTGAACCTGGCGAAGCGTGAAGGCCATCAGCGTTTAGAGCATGGTGGAATAGGCCGTGGCAAGCCGCTTGGAGAAGCGGACCTTTTTTGGTGTTTTCTTTAAATGGCGCAGGCTTCACACGCCCACTTAAACTTTCGGAAACGTGATTTCCTTAACGTTCTCAGCACTTGTCCTGCGTTGGAGTTTCAGATGGCGGAGCAGTTGGCGTGAAGGCCTTACTGCGCATCTTCCGGCCTTCCCGGAAATTGGCAATCATCATCGGTGGAGTCGCTCTTCTGGCGGGCGTTTCCGGCGGTGCGGCCATCTATGTCGGCAAGGACAGGCTGATCGGTGCCGCCGGTGGTGGCTACGGGCTCGAATGCAGCGACGTCAACCTGGTGACGATCCGCAAGCAGAACCGCGTCTGGGTGCGCAAATACATCAAGACAGAACCGACCGACGGGATGACGCGCGTCACGACCGCACTTCGTGTCGCCCAGGCCGTTTATGCCGCGCAGAAGCCGGATCTGGTGCAGGTGGTGGTCCTCGACGAGAACGGCCCCACCCTGCGCGCCGACATTCGCGGCCGGGCGATCGGCGCCGATGTCGTCTATATCCCGCATCCCGACAAGGCCGTTCCCGGCCTCGACGACAAGCCCTATACGGCGCGCTACTATGACGGCAAGGCCAGCGAAAACGGGCTGTTCTTCGGCGAGCGGATAGACATGCCGTCAGACGAGGTCGCCATGATCAGCGCCGCTTTCAAGGATCCGGAGGATTGCGTCGATCCGGTTGCGGTTGGCTCGACGAAGAACGGCGAAAAAGCTAAGGAAACGAAGGCTGCGGGTGGCGGTCATGGTGCCGCCCCTCCGGCCGAACGCGAAGCGGCGCCTGCGCCGGAGGGCGGGAGCGCCGATGTGGTGGCTGAAGCCCCGGCCGAAGAGCCGCCGGAAACCGCGCCCGCCAAGGCCCACTGAACGGATGGCATGAAAATAGCGGAACGCCGGCTGGCACTCCGCTTCGTTCTTCTCTGTTTTCTTCCGGTCAGTCGGCCTTGTTGCGGCGGGCCGGGAAGAGGATGACGTCGCGGATCGACGGCGCGTTGGTCAGAAGCATGATCAGGCGGTCGACGCCGATGCCGAGGCCGCCTGCCGGCGGCATACCCTGGTCGATCGCGTCGAGGAATTCCTCGTCCAGCTGCTTTTCCTTTTCGCCGCGGGCATGCGCCTGTTCGAGCTGCTCGACCATGCGGCGGCGCTGCTCTTCGGGATCGTTGAGCTCCGAGAAGGCGTTGCCGAGTTCCCAGGCGTTGCAATAGGTCTCGAAACGCTCGACCAGGCGTGGCTCACCCGGCACTTCCTTGGCGAAGGGTGAGATATCCTTCGGGAAATGCGTGACATGCGACGGCTGGATCAGCGTGGATTCGACCTTTTCCTCGAAGATGAAGGCGAGGCATTCGCCCCAAGTCCAATCCTTCTCGACCGCGAAGCCGGCAGCCTTGGCGGCGGTGCGCGCCTCTTCATCGGTCTTGATGGCGAGGAAATCGATGCCGGTGGCTTCCTTGACGGCATCGGGCATCGGCACGCGCTTGAACGGCCCCTTGAAGGACAACCGCTTGTCGCCGAAATCGAATTCCGTCGTGCCGTGAATGGAGAGCGCCAGGCCTTCGAACAGCCGCTCGACGAGGTCCATCATGTCCTCGTAATCGGCATAGGCCCAATAACATTCCATCATCGTGAATTCGGGATTGTGCCGGGTGGAGACGCCTTCGTTGCGGAAGTTCCGGTTGATCTCGAAGACCTTGTCGGTGAGACCCGAGACCAGCGTGCGCTTCAAGAACAGTTCCGGCGCGATGCGCAGATACATGTCGAGCTTCAGCGTGTTGTGATGCGTCTTGAACGGCTCGGCGGTGGCGCCCCCATAGATCGATTGCAGCATCGGCGTTTCGACTTCCATGAAGCCGTCATTCTCCATGAAGCGGCGGATGCCGGAGACGATCTTCGAGCGCTGCTGGAAGCGAAGCTTCGAATCCTCGTTGGTCATGATGTCGAGATGGCGCTTGCGATAACGCAGCTCGATGTCGGAGAGCCCGTGCCACTTCTCGGGCATCGGCAGCAGCGACTTGGTCAGCATTTCGATCTTCTGGGCGTTGATCGTTAGTTCGCCGCGCTTGGTGCGGCGCACGATGCCGGTGACGCCGATGATATCGCCGATGTCGATCATCGGCAGCAGGGCGCGGGCTTCTTCCGGAGTCGTGTCCTTGTGACTGAAGATCTGGATCTTGCCGCCCGCATCGTGGATGTCCATGAACATGCCGGAGTTGCGCGAGGAATAGACACGGCCGGCAACGGTGACGACATCCTGCGTCTCGGTGTCGGGCTCCAGCCCGTCGTATTTCGCAGCCAGCTCGGCATTGGTCATCGTCCGGTGGAAATGCGCCGGATAGACGTCGCCGATCTGCTCGCGCAGCAGCTTCAGCTTCTGGGCGCGCACCTCAGTTGCGTCGGAGGAGAGCGTGTTTTCGGTCTTGTTGTCAGCCATTGTCGAAATCCTCTGACTGTTCTTACTTCGAGCCGACGAGGGCGGCGACGGCCTGCGCGGCAAGCTTCAGGCGCTGACGCACGACGGAGCGGCCGAGAATGGCCATGGAGTCGAAGAGCGGCAGCGAGCGCGACGAGCCGGACACGGCGACGAAGAGCGGCGAGACCACGACCTTCAGCTTCTTGCCCATGCGGTCGGCGATGGCGCGCAACTCCGCTTCGATCGTCTCGACATTCCATTCCAGGATCTTTTCGAGATCCGGCTGAACGGTGTTGAGGATCTCGAGGATCTCTTCCGGCGGCGACTTGATCTTGGCGAAATCGGAAGGCTGCAGGCCGAGATCTGATTTCAGCAGGAAGCCGGCGAGATCGGGCAGTTCGCCGAGTTTGGAGATCCGCGTCTGCGACAGCCGCAGACCTTCCTTCAGGCGGTCGTTTTCCATCGCCCAGGCAAGCACGCGCGCCTGGAATTCCTCTTCGGAGAGCTTCTCGCGGATCCAGCGGCCGTTCAGCCAGTCGAGCTTCTGGATGTCGAAGATCGCGCCTGCTTTGGAGAGGTTCTCCGGATCGAACTTCTCGGAGAGCTCATCCATCGTCAACAGCTCTTCGCCTTCGGCGATCTGGATGAAGAACAGGCCGAGGAAGTTCATCAGCGCTTCGGGAATATAACCGAGCGCGGAATAATAGGAGATCGAGGTCGGGTTCTTGCGCTTCGACAGCTTCGACTTGTCGGCATTGCGCATCAGCGACAGATGCATGAAGACCGGCTGGTCCCAGCCGAAATAGCGATAGAGCAGGATGTGCTTCGGCACCGAAGCCAGCCACTCTTCGCCGCGCGCCACATGGGTGATCTTCATCAGATGGTCGTCGATGACATTGGCCATGTGATAGGTCGGCATGCCATCGGCCTTGATCAGCACCTGCATGTCGACGGAATCCCACGGGATGGAGACATCGCCATAGACGCCGTCCGTGAAGTCGCACGAGCCTTCGGCCGGGATCTTCATGCGGATAACGGTCGTTTCGCCAGCGGCCATGCGCGAGGTGACTTCCTCGGCCGTCAGGCTGAGGCAGAGACCGTCATATTTCGGCGGCTTGCCGGCGGCGCGCTGGCCCTCGCGCATCTGTTCGAGGCGCTCAGGCGTGCAGAAACAGCGGAAGGCATGTCCCTTGTCCAGCAGTTCCTGTGCGTAGGGCTGGTACATCTGCTTGCGGTCGGACTGGCGATAAGGGCCGTAGGGGCCGCCGATATCGGGGCCTTCCTTCCATTCCAGCCCGCACCATTTCAGGGCGTCCAGCACCTTCGTCTCGAATTCCGGGGTCGAGCGCGTCGCATCGGTATCCTCGATGCGCAGGATGAACTCGCCGCCGTGCTTCTTGGCGAAGAGATAGTTGAAGAGAGCGATGTAAGCGGTGCCGACATGCGGCTCGCCGGTCGGCGAGGGAGCGATGCGGACGCGGACGCCGGTAGCTGTCCCGGAAACTGTCATTGTGTGTGCCCGTCAATGAATGCCGGACGGTATTCGCGGGAAAGCGATGTTCGGCCGGAAGGATGCAGATATCTTCATCGGCAAACCGGCCGAAAAAGGGCATTCGCCCGCACCATTCGCCGATCGTCCGTTCGGCTGGCCTTAGGCCATATTCAACCGGGCGCGTCAAGAAAAACCACACCTGCAAAGGCCCGATGGCAGCGAGGTGAGGCGCGCCGGTTTCGCCGCGCCTCCCACTTCAGCCTCAATGCGTGCCTTCGCGCTTCCGCTTGCGGGCATTGCGGGCGAACATGTTCAGCACCTCGACCAGTGCCGAGAAGGCCATGGCGGCGTAGACGTAGCCCTTCGGCACATGGAAGCCCATGCCGTCGGCGATCAGCGTCGTGCCGATCATCAGCAGGAAGGCGAGGGCCAGCATGACAATCGTCGGGTTCCTCTCGATGAAGTTGGCAAGCGGGTTCGCGGCGACCAGCATGACGGTGACGGCGGCGATAACGGCAATCACCATGATCGGCAGATGCGGCGTCATGCCGACGGCGGTGATGATGCTGTCGACCGAGAAGACGAGGTCGAGCAGCAGGATCTGGCCGATCGCCGATGCAAAGCCTGTCGTTGCCGACGTTGCGATGAAATCCTCCTGGTGGTCCAAGGGATCGACGGTGTGGTGAATTTCCTTGGTGGCTTTCCAGACGAGGAACAAGCCGCCGGCAATCAGGATCAGATCCTTCCAGGAGAAGCCGTGGCCGAAGGCCGTAAACAGCGGTTCGGTCAGCTGCACGATCCAGGCGATGGTGCCGAGCAGCGCCAGGCGCATGACGAGGGCGAGACCGATGCCGATCTTGCGGGCCCTCTCCCGGTGCTCAGGCGGCAGTTTGTTGGTGAGAATGGAAATGAAGATCAGGTTGTCGATCCCGAGAACGACTTCCATCACCACCAACGTGATGAGCGCCACCCAGGCGGCCGGATCCTGAATGAGCGTCATGATTTCCTGCATCAGCTTATATCCCTCTTGCGTCACATGATTGGAGGACGCGCGCAATGTAGTGTCGGCGGCCCGCCACGCAAGCGCCGCAAGGGGGTATACGAAATCGATGTGACTTTTATTCCTTAATGGGCAGCCAGATTTCGGTGACGCCCATGCCGGTATAGGGGTCGAAGCGCTCGTCGTAACGTTCGAACATGTCGGGTGTCTCGCCGTGCTCCAGGCCCGAGGTTGGCCACCATGCGCCAAAAATCCGGTTCATCGTCGCTGAAATACCCGAGACATGGCCGCGATGGGCAAAGACGACGTAGCGCTGGCCTGGAAGCTTGAGCGTTGCAAAATCCGCTGGCAGATCGCCGGCATCGGAGACTTCGACTGCGGCCATATAGCGGAATTTCTCCGCTTCGCCTGTGATATGTGTGCAGACGCCATAGGCTACGTTGCCCTTCTGGCCGGAGATATGGCCGAAATGGACATTGAACTTCTGCCAGAGAGAAGGGATGGCGGCATTGCCGCCATAGGGGTAGATCTCCTGCAGGCCGGCAACGAGCATCGGCTGCAGGGTTTCGAAGCGGGGCGGTTCGAGGTCGTTGAGGTGGGCGGGGTCCATTCTGATCGGCTCCAGCAAGATAAGGTTACGGGCGTGGCCCTGTCTGCGCACCGCATCCGGCGTCATGCCGAACTGGTCGCGGAAGGCACGGGTGAAAGCCTCGTGCGAGCCGTAGCCCGCGCAAAGCGCAACCTCGAGAATGGTGGATGAGCCGTCGACGAGCGCGGGTACGGCGCGGCTGAGACGCCGCCCTCTTATATAACCGCTGATCGAGTGGCCGGTGACGAGCCCGAAGACACGTGACAGATGGTAGCGCGACAATCCGGCTGCTTCCGATATCTCTTCCAGCGATAGATCGTTTTCGAAATGGCTTTCTATGAACCAGATCGCCCGTGCGACGGCGCTCATCCTCATTCTCCTGATTGCAGCTTCTTCCTTAAAGAAAAGCCGGCAGCCGGATTTGATCGCTATTGCGGGATTTTGGCCCACGGGAAGCGGCGGTCAAGGGTGCGGTCAGGTGGTCTCGTGCCGGCGCGCGCCGTAGGCGGCCATGAAGACCCGGATCGCACCGCGGATGACACGGTCGATTTCCTCGCGGGGCGGCGGCTCTTCCATGCTTCCGAACAGGCGGAGCTTGAAAAAACTGCCGCTGGCGAGATCGAGAAACTGGCCGGCGGCCAGGTCGATGTCGTCGATCTCGAGCCTGCCTTCGGCGACGTGCCGTTCCAGGAAGTCGCGCATGATGGTGCGCAGGTTTTCCGGGCCCTTGAAAAAGCGCTGAGAGAGCACCGGCATGCGGTCGCGCACGCCGAGAACGGTGCGCATCGCGTTGATGACCTTTTCATCGGTCATATAGGTGACGAAGCTTATCCCGAATTCGTACAGGCCGGCTTCGGGATCGTCATGTTCGGCAAGCGCTGTGCGCACGGCCGCCACGAAGGCGGCGCGCTCGGTCTCGATCATCGCCGAAAACAGCTCTTCCTTGTTGGTGAAATAGACGTAGAGCGTTCCCTTGGAGACTCCTGCCTCGCGCGTCACGTCGTTCATGCTGGCGGCGTCGAAACCCATTTTCATGAAGACGCGCTTGGCGCCGGCGAGAATCTGCTGGCGTTTGGCCGGATCTTCGCCCGCGGCAAATCGGCCTCCCCCAACGGGGGGGCTCAAGACGGCGGCGTGGTCGGGTTTCAGCGTCATGTCTCCTTAACCGTGTTCACGATTTCGTATTTTCATTAAAAGAAATCGAACCGATTGGTTCTATACACCTTGATATGACGGGAAAACAGGTTTAAGTCAACTGAACCGAACCGTTCAGTTCGATTATTTACTCCAAATCGGTAAAGTGGCCATGTCGAGCAACCAGAAAAGTAACGTCGCGCGGATCGTCAGCGAAAACGCCCGACCCGAAGAGGCCGAGGTCGTGACCGTTGCTGAGGCGCCGACGGCGGAAGTCCTGGAAAAGCCGTCTGCCCCCGCGCAGTCGGCGCCGGCTTCGGTTGCCACGCCCGCGGCTGCGAAGAAGCGCCGCAGCCCGGTGCTGCCGATCGTCGTGCTTGCTCTTCTCGCCGGCGGCGGCTGGTATGGTTACGAATGGTGGACGAACGGCCGCTTCATGGTGTCGACCGACGACGCCTATATCGAGGGCGATATCGCAACGATTTCGCCGAAGGTCACGGGCTACGTCGCGAAGGTGAATGTGGTCGCCAACCAGGAAGTCAAAGCGGGCGACGTGCTCGCCACGCTTGATAACGGCGACTATCAGAACGCCCTCGACCTGGCCCAGGCCCAGATCGCCACCGAACAGCTTTCGCTGCAGCGCATCGACGCACAGATCGAAGGCGCCAATGCCAGCCTCGTGCAGGCGCGGGCGCAGAAGGTGGCACTCGAAGCGGCCGTTCGCGGCGCCGAGATCACCCAGAAGCGCCAAAGCGAGCTTCAGGCGAAGTCGGTCGGTACGGCTGCCGATCTCGACAACGCCAATATCGCCCTTGACCAGGCGAAGGCCAATCTGGCCGGCGGCGACGCCAACATCGCGGTTGCGCATGCCAACGTCACCATTCTTCAGTCCCAACGCCGAGAGGCCGAAGGCTCGGTCCGCTCGCTTGAGATCTCGCGCGACAAAGCCGCCCGCGACCTCTCCTTCACCGTGCTCAAAGCGCCTTATGACGGCATTGTCGGCAACCGCTCGGTCCAGGAAGGCGATCTCGTTTCGCCCGGCCAGCGCCTGATGGCGCTCGTTCCGGTGCGTCAGCTCTATATCGACGCCAACTTCAAGGAAACGCAGATCCAGCATCTGGTTCCCGGCTCGAAGGTCAATGTCCATGTCGACGCTTATAGCGACCATCCTGTTGTCGGCACCGTCGAGTCGATCTCGCCGGCTTCCGGCTCGGTCTTCTCGCTGCTGCCGCCGGAAAATGCCACGGGCAACTTCACCAAGGTGATCCAGCGGGTGCCGGTACGCATCGCGCTGCCGCAGGATGCGCTCGACAGCGGGCGTCTGCGCGCGGGCCTCAGCGTCGTCGTCGACGTCGATACCCGCACGGCGCCGGGCAAGTAAGCCTTTCGAAAGGCGGAAGGCGGAGGTGGTCTGATGGCCGGAAGCGCGACAGCAACAGCCGGGACGATTCCCGCAGCGCCTGCCCACGTCGACGAGCGCATGGATCCGAAGAAGCTCATCGCCTTCTTCGCGATGGTGCTCGGCATGTTCATGTCGATCCTCGACATTCAGATCGTCTCGGCCTCGCTTGCCGAAATCCAGGCCGGCCTTTCGGCCGGCAGCGACGAGGTCGGCTGGGTGCAGACGGCCTATCTGATCGCCGAAGTGATCATGATCCCGCTATCGGGCACGTTGGCGCGCATTATCTCGACGCGTTATCTCTTTGCGATCTCGGCCGCCGGCTTCACCATGGCCAGCGCGCTTGCGGCGACGGCGACGAATATCGACCAGATGATCGTCTACCGGGCCATCCAGGGCTTCATCGGCGGCGGCATGATCCCGTCGGTGTTTGCGGCCGCCTTCACCATTTTCCCGCCGTCGAAGCGCAGCATCGTCTCGCCGATCATCGGCCTGATCGCGACGCTGGCGCCGACCATCGGCCCGACCGTCGGCGGCTATCTCAGCCATGCATTTTCGTGGCACTGGCTGTTCCTCGTCAATATCGTCCCCGGCATCATCGTCACGATCGTCACCTGGAACTTCATCGATTTCGACAAGCCGGAACTGTCGCTCTTCAAGAAGTTCGACTGGTGGGGGCTGTTCTCGATGGGCATCTTCCTCGGTGCGATGGAATATGTGCTCGAAGAGGGCAATTCGAACGACTGGTTCAACGACAGTTCCATCGCGATTGCTGCCGTCGCTTCCGGCGTTGCAGCCATCGTATTCTTCTATCGCGCCTTCACGGTGGATTTTCCTGTCGTCGATCTCAAGGCCTTTGCGAACCGGAATTTCTCCTTCGGCTCGATCTTCTCTTTCGTCATGGGCATCGGCCTCTATGGTCTCACCTATATCTATCCGGTCTATCTCGGCCGTATCCGCGGCTATGATTCGCTGATGATCGGCCAGACGATGTTCGTCTCCGGGCTTGCGATGTTCTTCACCGCGCCGATCGCCGGCCGGCTGTCGACCAAGATGGACCTGCGGCTGATGATGGTGATCGGCTTCATCAGCTTCGCCGCCGGCACATACATCATGATCCACCTGACGGCGGACTGGGATTTCTACGAACTCTTCATCCCGCAGATTCTGCGTGGCTTCGGGCTGATGATGTGCATGGTGCCGATCAACAACATCGCGCTCGGCACGATGCCGCCATCGCGCATTCGCGGTGCGTCCGGCCTGTTCAACTTGACCAGAAACCTCGGCGGCGCCGTCGGCCTTGCCGTCATCAACACTGTGCTCACCAACCGGCAGGACGTGCACTACGAGCGGCTGCGGGAGAATATGGATTGGGGCAATCCGGCGGCGGTCGACCAGATGAACAACATGGCCGCCAATTTCAACACCTATGGCATGGATGGCGCCTCGGTCGCGGTCAAGCAGATGGTCGGCCTTGCCACCAAGCAGGCGGTCATCCTCTCTTTCAGCGATATATTCCTGATCCTGACCGTGCTTTTTGTCGCGATGATCTTCGGTGTCGCCATGATCAAGAAACCCGCGCCGCAAGGCGGGGGAGGCGGCGGCGGCCACTGACCTCCGGCCTGCCGCCGTTTGAAAAGGCCCTCTCCGGAGGGCCTTTTTGTTGCGGGTTTCCAGCTTCCGTGCCATCGGGAAAATGATCGCTGGCGGATCGGTTCGAACCGGGCCATCCATGCGGAAAATCGACAAGGAAACCGGCCTGTTCGATTTTTTGATTTACGTACATCAAATTTGGCGTTAATGGTCTCGTCAGGAGGAATGATGAGGCCAACTGTTCACGATATCGCTGCCGCCGCCGGTGTCAGTCTCGCGACTGTCGACCGGGTTCTCAACCAGCGTCCCGGTGTGCGTCACGTCACGCGGGCGAAGGTCGAGAACGCGATCCGTGAGCTCGGTTATATCAGAGATGTCGCCGCCGCCAATCTCGCGAAGGGGCGCACCTATCCGCTGGTCTTCATCCTTCCGGCCAGCGACAATTCCTTCATGCACGGGCTCAATGCCGAGATCCGGCAGGCGATCGTCCGTTCGTCGGCCGAGCGTACCGATATCCGCACCATTGAGGTGCCGGCCTTCGATCCCGCCGCCCTCGTCTCCGTGCTTGAAGGGCTTTCCCGGGAAAAGCCCTGCGGCATTGCGCTGGTTGCGACCGATGCGGCCGAAGTACGCGCCGCCGTCGACAGGCTGGTGCGCGAGCGTTTTCCCATCGTCACCCTGGTTTCCGATCTCACCGGCTCGCTGCGCCATCACTATGCCGGCGTCGACAATATCGCTGCCGGCCGCACCGCCGCCCGGTTGCTCGGGCGATTTCTCGGGCCGCGAAAAGGCGAGATTGCGGTGCTTGCCGGCTCCATGCTGGTGCGCGACCATCGCGAGCGGCTGGAGGGCTTCACCGCCGTTATAGCAGAGGAATTTCCGGATCTGGCGATCCTGTCGGTTCTCGAAGGCCGCGACGACCCGGAGGTCGCCCATGGGCTCGTTGCCGATGCGCTCGCCAGGAATGCCGGCATCGTCGGCGTCTACAGCCTCGGCGCCGGCAATCGCGGGCTGATCCGGGCGTTGAAGGAGAAAGCCGTCGATCGGACGCTGACCGTGATTGCCCACGAGTTGACCGCCCACACCCGCGCAGCACTCCTCGACAACACGATCGATGCGATCCTCAACCAGGACGCCGGCCATGAGGTGCGCAGCGCGATCCGGGTGCTGAAAGCCAAGGCAGACGGGCTTGCCGTCATTGAAGCGCAGGAGCGCATCCGCCTCGACATATTCCTGAAAGACAATCTGCCGTAACGGCAAAGGAGAATACCCCATGTATCTCGGTCTCGATCTCGGAACCTCCGGCGTCAAGGCGATGCTGATCGACGGCGATCAAAAGATCGTCGGCTCGGCCAATGGTTCGCTCGACGTTTCGCGTCCGCATTCCGGCTGGTCGGAGCAGGAGCCGGCCCACTGGGCGCGTGCCACCGAGAAGGCTGTCGCCGGCCTCAAGGCGAAGCATCCGAAAGAGCTGGCCGCGGTCAGGGGTATCGGCCTTTCCGGCCAGATGCACGGCGCGACGCTCATCGATGCCAGCGACAAGGTCCTGCGCCCGTGCATCCTCTGGAACGACACGCGCAGCTACATCGAGGCCGCGGCACTCGATGCCGATCCGCGCTTCCGCGCGCTCACCGGCAACATCGTCTTCCCCGGTTTCACGGCGCCGAAGCTCGCCTGGGTCGCAAAGCACGAGCCCGCTGTCTTCGCTAAGATCGCCAAGGTGCTGTTGCCGAAGGACTATCTGCGTCTTTGGCTGACCGGGGAATATATCTCCGAAATGTCGGATTCGGCCGGCACCTCCTGGCTCGACACCGGCAAGCGCGCGTGGTCGTCCGAGCTGCTTGCCGCCACCGGTCTTTCCCAAGAGCAGATGCCGGCGCTCGTCGAAGGCACCGAGCAGGCCGGCAAGCTGCGGTCTGAACTCGCGGCGCAATGGGGCATATCAGGCGATGTCGTCGTTGCCGGCGGCGCGGGCGACAATGCGGCCTCGGCCTGCGGCATGGGCACGGTCAGCGACGGAGCCGCCTTCGTTTCGCTCGGCACTTCGGGCGTGCTGTTTGCCGCCAACGGCTCCTACCTGCCGAAGCCGGAAAGCGCCGTGCATGCCTTCTGCCATGCGCTGCCGAACACCTGGCATCAGATGGGCGTCATCCTGTCGGCCACCGATGCGCTCAACTGGCATTCCGGCGTCACCGGCAAATCGGCCGCCGATCTTACCGGTGAGCTCGGCGAGACGCTGAAGGCGCCCACAGGCGTCACCTTCCTACCCTATCTCTCCGGCGAACGCACGCCGCACAATGACGCCGTCATCCGCGGCGTCTTCATCGGCCTCGAACATGAAAGCAGCCGTGTCGTTCTCACCCAGGCGGTGCTCGAAGGTGTCGCCTTCGCCATCCGTGACAATCTCGAAGCGCTGCGTTCGGCCGGCACCAACATATCCCGGGTCACGGCAATCGGCGGCGGTTCGCGCTCGCGTTACTGGCTGGCGTCGATCGCGACCGCCCTCGGCGTTCCCGTCGACCTGCCCGCCGACGGCGATTTCGGCGCGGCCTTCGGCGCCGCCCGCCTCGGCCTGATCGCCGCAACAGGGGCAGACCCGATCGCCGTCTGCACGCCGCCGGTAACGTCAGGCACGATCGAACCGGTGTTGGCGCTGACCGGCGCTTACGAGGATGCCTACAAGCGCTATCGGGCGCTCTATCCGGCGATCAAGTCGCTGGCGCATTAGAAACCGGAACCAGCGGCCCGCTCATCCGCCTGCCGGCACCGACCGGGGTCGAGCCACGCGTCTCGACCCGTCCTTCGGACCCGGGGAGAAGGTGGCCCGAAGGGTCGGATGAGGGGGCCTCTGGCGTAGACCAACAATTCAGAACTTCGAAAAGATACGAACCCAAGGAGACCTGACATGAGCACCGGATTTTTCGGCGATATCCAGAAAGTAAAATACGAAGGCCCCGACAGCACCAATCCGCTGGCCTTCCGCTATTACCAGCCGGACGAGATCGTCCTGGGCAAACGCATGGAAGACCATCTGCGCTTTGCGGTGGCCTACTGGCACACCTTCACCTGGCCGGGCGGCGACCCCTTCGGCGGCCAGACCTTCCTGCGTCCCTGGTTCGAGGACACGATGAAGGCCGCCAAGCTGAAGGCCGACGTTGCCTTCGAATTCTTCTCGCTGCTCGGCGCGCCCTATTATTGCTTCCATGACGCCGACGTGCGTCCCGAGGGCAAGAACTTTGCCGAGAACACCAGGAACCTCAACGAGATCGTCGATTATTTCGCCGAAAAGCAGGCCGCCACCGGCACCAAACTGCTCTGGGGCACGGCGAACCTGTTTTCACACCGCCGCTATATGTCGGGTGCAGCCACCAATCCGGATCCGGATGTCTTTGCTTTCGCTGCTGCGACGGTCAAGACCTGCATCGACGCCACGCAGAAGCTCGGCGGTGAGAACTACGTGCTCTGGGGCGGCCGCGAAGGCTACGAGACGCTGCTCAACACCGATATCGGCCGCGAGCTCGACCAGCTCGGACGCTTCCTCAACCTCGTCGTCGAATACAAGCATAAGATCGGCTACAAGGGCACCATCCTGATCGAGCCGAAGCCGCAGGAGCCAACCAAGCACCAGTATGATTACGACGTTGCCACCGTCTACGGCTTCCTCAAGAGGCATGGCCTTGAAAACGAGGTGAAGCTCAATATCGAGCAGGGCCACGCCATCCTTGCCGGTCACTCCTTCGAGCATGAACTGGCGCTCGCCAATGCGCTCGGCATCTTCGGCTCGATCGACATGAACCGCAACGACTACCAGTCCGGCTGGGACACCGACCAGTTCCCGAACAATGTTCCCGAAATGGCGCTTGCCTACTATCACGTCCTGGCAGGCGGCGGCTTCAAGACCGGCGGCACCAACTTCGACTCGAAGCTGCGCCGCCAGTCGCTCGATCCAGCCGATCTGCTGATCGGCCATATCGGCGGTATGGATTGCTGCGCCCGCGGCCTCAAGGCTGCGGCCAAGATGATCGAGGACAAGGCGCTCTCGCAGCCGCTCGCGGACCGCTACGCCGGATGGGATTCGGCTGAAAGCCAAAAGCTCTTCCGCGGCGAATATTCGCTGGGCGAGATCGCCCATTGGGTCGAGAGCAAGGATGTCAACCCACAGCCGAGATCGGGCAAGCAGGAACTGCTCGAGAATATCGTCAACCGTTACGTCTGATAAAATGCGCCGGCGGTCACCCGCCGCCGGCGCAAACCCTTTCCGACCGGGTGCGGCGGGAAGCTTTCAGCCTAATCCGTTCAACGCTTCGACCAGTTGCGCGACGGCGCGGAGACGGAGTTTCGAACCACCAGATCCGCCCTCAGCAGGATTTCCGTTTCGGTCGGGCGGCCATCGGACAGGAGTTCCAGCAGCAGCGCCATCGCCTGCTTGCCGATTGCCGTTCTCGGCTGGCGGATCGTGGTCAGCGGCGGGGATATGAATACGGCCTGCGGCACGTCGTCGAAACCGGTCACCGAGAAATCCCGCGGAATGTCGTAGCCACGCGCGCCGAGCCCGATCATGACGCCGATCGCGGTCTGGTCGTTGACGCACATGAAGGCGGTGGGAAGCGTGTCGCGCATGAAAAGCTGTTCGACCGCATGCCGCCCGCTTTCGATCGTGCCGTCGCCTTCGAGAACGATCCGCAAGTCGGGCGGGATACCGGCGGCGTCGAGGCCGGCATCATAACCCGTGCGGCGTCTGGTATAGGCAAGCCGGGTGCGCGAATCGCCGATGAAGGCGATCTTGCGATGCCCTTCGGCCAGCAGCAGGTCCACCGCTTTGCGAGCGCCCTCGGTGTCGTCGACGCCGACATAGGGAATGCCGCCATTGAAGACGGGCTCGAAAACGCCGACGCTCGGCGGCAGCCGCGCCGTCATCGTCTGATGCCCAAAGGGCAGGATGCCGGTGAACAGGATCAGCCCGGCAGCCTGGTTGGAATTCAAGAATTTCAGATATTCCAGCCCGCGCTGGGCGTCGTTCTGGGTGTGGCCGATGAGGATGCCGTACCCGTGCGCGCGCGCCTCGTTCTCCAGCCCGACGAGAATATTGGAGAAATTGGGGTCGCCGATATCGGGCGCCACGACCAGGATCATGTTGGAGCGGCCGAGCCTCAGGCTGCGGGCCATGGCATTGGTCGTATAACCGGTGATGGCGATCGCCTGGTTGACTTTGAGGCGGGTGGAGTTGGCGACCTTCTCGGGCATGTGGATCGCCCGGGACACCGTCGCAATGGAGACCTCGGCGATCCGGGCGACGTCTTCGATTGTTGCGGGCGTGGAATTCGACACTGAGCTCTGCCTTGGGCTGTCTTCGCCGCGACACTACACAGACTTGTCGAGAGGTCAAAGGCAGGCTTCAACGGATCTGTGCAAATCAATGATGTAAACCTTTACACGATGTATGTAAAGGTTTACATAAGATCCAGAGCGGATGGAGAGCCGCTTGGGGGAGGAACAGATGACCGTGGAAGCCGCCGACACCGCACCCGTGGTGCTGTCCGCTAGGCGCATATGCAAATCCTTCAGTGGGGTGCAGGTCCTCTTCAGCGTGAACTTCGATCTCCGGGCCGGCGAAATCCATGCGCTGATGGGTGAAAACGGCGCCGGCAAATCCACTCTCGTCAAGGTATTGTCCGGTTTCGAGCAGGCAAGTTCCGGCGAGATCCTGCTCGACGGCAAGCCCGTGGTGCTGCCGCCCAACGGCGCTGCCGAGGCGCTTGGCATCGTCATCATTCACCAGGAATTCAACCTGGCCGACCATCTGACCGTCACGGAGAGCCTGTTCCTCGGGCGAGAAGTGACGCGCTTCGGTGTGCTCGACCGCAAATATATGCGGTCGGAAACCCGCAAGGTTCTCGATGTGCTCGGTTCGCATGTCGACGAGAATGCGCTGATCAGCACGCTTTCCATCGCCGACAAACAGATGGTCGAAATCGCCAAGGCCATCAGCCGCGATGCGCGGGTCGTGTTCATGGATGAGCCGACCGCCGTCTTGTCGCGGGAAGAGACCAATATGCTGTTCAAGCAGGTCCGCAAGCTGCGCGATCAGGGCACGAGCTTCGTTTTCGTGTCGCACAAGCTCGACGAGGTCATGGAATTGACCGATCGGGTCACGGTGCTGCGCGACGGCCAGTGGATCAAGACGTCCCCGACCTCCATTCTCGACGGGGAATCGATCGCGCAGCTGATGGTCGGCCGCGAACTCTCCAGCCTTTATCCCGCCAAGGTCGAACCTGACGTGGACGAGGAGGTCGTTCTCCGCGTTGCCTCGGTGTCGACGGGCTATGTGAAGGATGCGAGCTTCGAGGTGCGCAAGGGCGAGATCATCGGCTTCTCCGGCATGATCGGCTCCGGCCGCACCGAGCTGATGGAAGCGATCGCCGGCTTGCGAAGCCGTCTTGACGGCGAGGTTGTCATCAAGGGTGAGACGGTTCCCTCCGGCGACGTGCATGCCGCCAATCGCTGCGGGCTCGCCTATATGACCAAGGACCGCAAGTCGAAGGGGCTGCTGCTGCGCTCCGGCATGGTGGCCAATCTGACATTGCAATCGCTCGAAAGGCACGCTCGCCACGGCTATCTCAGCCCGGGCAGCGAGGCGGCCGCGATGGCAAAGGCCAAGCGCCGCTTCGACATCAGGGTTCGCGACGGCAATATCATCGCCGGCCGCATGTCGGGGGGAAACCAGCAGAAGCTGCTGTTGGCCAAGGTCATGGAGACCGAGCCTCAGATCATCATCATCGACGAGCCGACGCGCGGCATCGATGTCGGCACCAAGCAGCAGATCTATCATTTCATCTCGGCGCTCGCCCGGGACGGCCGGTCGATCATCGTCGTGTCCTCGGAGATGCCGGAGGTCATCGGCCTCTGCACGAGAGTGGCGGTGATGCGTGAAGGACGTATCGTCGGCATGCTCGAGGGAGACGAGATTTCCGAGCAGGAGATCATGCGTTACGCCGCCGGGCTCAAGAAGACGGCGGCCGCCTGAGGGCGACAGCAGGGCTTCGCCGATCAGGACGAGAGATAAGATGCCCATAAAATACGGGACGGGAGGTTGGTTTTGGAAATGAGTGTCAACGAGGAGACCAGGGAAATCCGGCGCCGGTCCTGGCGGGATGTCGACCTGCGAGCGGTGGCACCCTTCGTCGCCCTGGCCTTGCTCCTGATCGTCGGAGCTCTGGTCAATCCCAATTTCATCGGCATCACCAACCTTGCCAATGTCGCGACGCGCAGCGCCTTCATCGCTATCATTGCGGTCGGCGCGACCTTCGTGATCTCGGCAGGTGATCTCGACCTGTCGGTGGGCTCGATGGTGGCCTTTGTCGCCAGCCTGATGATCCTGCTGATGAATTCGGGCGCCATCGAAAACCCGGCCCTGATGCTGACGGTTGCGGTCGTCTTCACGATGGTCGCCGGTTCGCTTTGCGGTCTGGCGAACGGCCTGATCACCACGGTGGGCAAGATCGAGCCTTTCATCGCGACGCTCGGCACGATGGGCATATATCGCGGTCTGACGACATGGCTGTCGCAGGGCGGCGCGATCACCCTTCGCTCCGCCGATATCCAGACGCTCTATCGTCCTGCCTATTTCGGCAATATCGCCGGCATACCGGTGCCGATCGTGGTGATCCTGGCAGTGACCGCGGTTGCGGCCTTCATCCTCTATCGCACCCGTTATGGGCGCCACGTCGTCGCGGTGGGATCAAACAGCGATGTCGCCCGCTATTCCGGTATCGCGGTCAACCGTGTCAGGACGATCGCCTTCGTCATCCAGGGACTGTGCGTCGCCATTGCCGTGCTGCTCTATGTTCCCAGGCTCGGCTCGACGTCGGCGACAACGGGCATCCTGTGGGAGCTGCAGGCGATTACGGCTGTCGTCGTCGGCGGTACGGCGCTCAAGGGTGGCGCGGGCAGGGTCTGGGGCACGATCTGCGGCGCCTTCATTCTCGAACTGGTCGGCAACATCATGCTGCTTTCGAATTTCATCAGCGAGTATCTGATCGGCGCCATCCAGGGTGCGATCATCATCATCGCCATGTTCGTGCAGCGCTCGCTGGTGCGCAAATCATGATCTGACCGCTTGCATTTGACCGGGTTTACAGGGCGTCCGGTCCGGTATGGAAAAGTCCCTGAAATCATTGGGAGGAAATAGCATGCGGAAATTGATGTTGGGTCTCGCGGTTGCGGCGGTGACATTCGCCGGCGCCGCTTACGCCCAGGACAAGAAATTCACGATCGGCGTCTCCATCCCGGCCGCCGACCACGGCTGGACCTCGGGCGTTGTCTTCCATGCCGAACGCGTCGCCAAACTGCTGATGGCCGAACATCCCGGTCTCAACGTTATCGTCAAGACCTCGCCGGATGCCGCAAGCCAGGCAAACGCCGTGCAGGATCTCGAGACGCAGGGCATCGACGCCCTGGTCATTCTGCCGTCGGATCCGGATCCGCTCGTCAACGCCATCAAGGAAGTCAAAGGCAAGGGCAAGTTCGTCGCCCTCGTCGACCGTGCGCCGAGCAACAATGACAATTCCGTGCGCGACCTCTATGTCGCCGGCAACAACCCGGCGCTCGGCGAAGTCGCGGGCAAGTACATTGCCGAAAAGACCCCGGAAGCTGAGGTCGTTATCATCCGCGGACTGCCGATCCCGATCGACCAGCAGCGCCAGGACGGTTTCGACAAGGGTATTGCCGGCTCCAAGGTCAAGGTTCTCGACCGTCAGTACGGCAACTGGAACCGCGACGATGCCTTCAAGGTCATGCAGGACTACCTGACGAAGTATCAGAAGATCGATGTCGTCTGGTGCCAGGACGACGACATGGCCGTCGGCGTTCTGCAGGCGATCGAGCAGGCCAAGCGCACCGACATCAAGTATGTCGTCGCCGGTGCCGGCTCCAAGGATATGGTCAAGAAGGTCATGAACGGCGACAAGCTGATCCCGGTCGACGTTCTCTATCCGCCGGCAATGGTCGGTACGGCAATGGAGCTGACGGCGGCGGCGCTCTATGATCAGGTGCCGGTCCACGGCAGCTACATCCTCGACGCAACGCTCGTCACCAAGGAGAATGCCAAGGACTTCTATTTCCCGGATTCTCCGTTCTGATCCATCGATTGGAGAGATGCGCCCATTCGTTAGGGATGGGCGCATTTTTTATGCGTCCATACCGTGCCCCGCCGAATATGCTGCACGTACCTCTTGCCCGCCACAGCCCATCATGATTAGCTCGCCGCCATATCGCATCCGGCTTCGCGCCAATCACGAGCCCAGGGCAAGGAGGCGCCTTGCGCCCGCCAAATTGCGTGCTACAACACTTCAGAAACGTTTACGGTCGATATTCAGGGAGGAATCTGACATGAAGACGATCAAGGGCCCCGGCCTTTTCCTTGGCCAGTTCGCGGGCGATACCGCTCCTTTCAATTCCTGGGACGCAATCACCAAATGGGCGGCCGACATCGGTTACAAGGGCGTCCAGGTGCCGACCTGGGCCAGCCAGCTGATCGATCTGAAAAAGGCTGCCACATCCAAGGATTATTGCGCCGAATTCGCCGGCAAGGCGCGCGAAAACGGCATCGAGATCACCGAACTTTCGACCCATCTGCAAGGCCAGCTCGTCGCCGTGCACCCGGCCTATGACGAAGCTTTCGACGGCTTTGCCGCACCCGAGGTGCGGGGCAATCCGAAGGCGCGCCAGGAATGGGCGGTCGAGCAGGTCAAACTGGCGCTGACGGCATCCAAAAACCTCGGGCTCAAAGCGCATGCGACCTTCTCCGGCGCCCTTGCCTGGCCCTTCATCTATCCTTGGCCGCAGCGTCCTGCCGGTCTGGTCGAGACGGCCTTCGACGAACTCGCCCGCCGCTGGACGCCGATCCTCAACCATGCGGACGAGAACGGTATCGACGTCTGCTACGAGATCCATCCGGGCGAGGACCTGCATGACGGCATCACCTTCGAGATGTTCCTGGAGCGCGTGAAGAACCATCCGCGCGCCAACATGCTCTACGATCCCTCGCACTACGTCCTGCAGTGCCTCGATTATCTCGACAATATCGATATCTACAAGGACCGCATCAAGATGTTCCACGTCAAGGATGCGGAGTTCAATCCGACCGGGCGCCAGGGCGTCTACGGCGGCTATCAGGGCTGGGTGGAACGCGCCGGCCGCTTCCGCTCGCTGGGCGACGGCCAGGTCGATTTCGGCGCGGTTTTTTCCAAGATGACCGCCAATAATTTCGACGGCTGGGCCGTGGTCGAATGGGAATGCGCGCTGAAACATCCGGAGGATGGTGCCCGCGAAGGGGCCGAATTCGTGGCCGCTCATATCATCCGCGTCACGGAAAAGGCCTTCGACGATTTCGCCGGCAGCGGCACCGATCAGGCTGCGAACCGGCGGATGCTGGGGCTTTAAGATATAGGTCTTGACGCGAGGCTGCCCCTCACCCTGACCGTACCGGGTCGAGCCACTCGTCTCGACCCGTCCTTCGCACCCCCGTTCTGACGGGGAGAGGGGGCGTGCCTTGCGAGAGTGAGGTGGAACGGAGAGGGTGCGACACAGTCCCTTCGCCCCGTTTGCGGGGAGAAGGTGGCGGCAGCCGGATGAGGGGCACGCATCCGCACCAAGTTGAATTCCAGGAGGACAGAATGGCAATCGAAGCATCATCCGAACAGACCCGCGAGCCGCGCATCCGGCTTGGCATGGTGGGCGGCGGCGCGGGCGCGTTTATCGGCGCGGTGCACCGTATCGCGGCGCGCATCGACGATCAGTACGATCTTATCGCCGGCGCGCTGTCATCGACGCCCGAAAAGGCCGTGCAGTCCGGCCGCGATCTCGGTCTCGATCCGTCGCGGACCTATTCCAGCTATCGCGAGATGGCGATCCGCGAGGCAAAGCTGAAGAACGGCATCGAGGCGGTGGCGATCGTCACGCCGAACCATGTGCATTACGATGCGGCCAAGGAATTCCTGAAGCGCGGCATCCACGTCATCTGCGACAAGCCGCTGACGTCAAACCTTGCCGATGCGAAGAAGCTGAAGAAAATCGCCGACGAGAGCGGCGCGCTGTTCGTGCTGACGCATAATTACACCGGCTATCCGATGGTCCGCCAGGCGCGCGAGATGATCGCGAACGGCGAACTCGGCGATATAAGAGTCGTCCAGGCCGAATATCCGCAGGACTGGCTGACCGAAGCCGTGGAGCAGACCGGCCAGAAACAGGCCGCCTGGCGCACCGATCCGGCGCAGTCCGGCGTCGGCGGCTCCACAGGCGATATCGGCACGCATGCCTATAATCTCGCCTCGTTCATATCAGGCCTGGAACTCGACAGCCTGGCCGCCGATCTCGACAGCTTCGTTCCCGGCCGCCGGCTTGACGATAATGCCCATGTCATGCTGCGTTTCAAGGCGAAGGGTTCGGAGAAGCCGGCTAAGGGCATGCTCTGGTGCAGCCAGGTGGCGCCCGGCCATGAAAACGGCCTGATGGTCCGCGTCTACGGCAGCAAGGGCGGGCTGGAATGGACCCAGAAGGACCCGAACTATCTCTGGTACACGCCTTTCGGCGAACCGAAGCGGCTGATCACCCGGGGCGGCGCCGGTTCAGGCGCGGCCGCCGGCCGCGTCTCGCGCGTGCCGTCAGGGCATCCCGAGGGTTATCTCGAGGCCTTTGCGACGATCTATACCGAAGCTGCCCATGCGATCAATGCCCGCAAGAAGGGCAAGGCCGTCGACAAGGCCGTGGTCTACCCGACCGTGGACGACGGCGTGAAGGGCGTGGCCTTCGTCGAAGCCTGCGTCGCGTCTTCGAAGAAGAACGGCGCATGGGTCAAGGTCTGAGTCTATCGATCCCGGTTGCCCAATGAAAACGCCGAGGCGGGCTCGAATCGCCTCGGCGTTCTTGTTTATGGTCGATCAGACCGCGGCCGTGCGGCCGCGCTTGAGCAGGTTGTCGACACTCAATGGTCCGGCGCCCGCCGCCACCAGATAAAGAAACACGAAGCAGAACAGGATCGCCGCGACGCCGCCATTCTGCGCGGGGTAGATACCTTTCGACGCATGCCCGATGAAATAGGCAAAGGCCATGAGGCCCGAGAGCACGAAGGCGGCGATCCGGGTCTGGAATCCGACCAGGACCAGGAAGCCGAGGGTGAGTTCGATCAGGCCGGCAACCCAGGACAGCGAGCCGACGGGCGGTACGCTTGCCGCAACCGGAAAATGCAGGATCTTCTGCGTTCCGTAGCTGAACAGCACGAGTGACGAGACGATGCGCAACAGGCTCAGCAGATGCGGCTGCAGCAGATGGATCGAAGACAGCATCGGATTCCTTTCATGTTTGCGATGATGGCTGTGTCGGTGATCGTCGGCTCGGCGGCAAATCACGACTGCTGACATTCGCGTTATAAGAGCAGTCGGAGGCGGAAAGTCCGCTGGCTCGGACGATTGAACGGTGCAGGTACCACCGTTCCGTCGCCATACTGTAACGTTGCAGTTTTTCTTCTTCCGGGCCTGTACTTTGCTTTCCGGCTTGGCTAAATCCGAACCCAGACGGTCAGTCGACAAGCCGAAAGACGGGGTTTACCAATGATCGATGCAAAGACGCTTGCAGCCCGCCTTCCCGGCGATTTCACCTTCGGCGTTGCCACCGCCGCCTTCCAGATCGAGGGCGCCAGCAAGGCCGATGGCCGCAAGCCATCCATCTGGGATGCTTTCTGCAACATGCCCGGCCGCGTCTATAATCGCGATAACGGCGACGTTGCCTGCGACCACTACAACCGGTTGGAGCAGGACCTCGATCTCATCAAGGAGATGGGTGTCGAAGCCTATCGCTTCTCCATTGCCTGGCCGCGCATTATCCCCGACGGCACGGGTCCGGTGAACGAGGCCGGGCTCGATTTCTACGATCGGCTTATCGACGGCTGCAAGGCGCGCGGGATCAAGACCTTCGCGACGCTCTACCACTGGGATCTGCCCCTGTTGCTTGCCGGCGACGGCGGCTGGACCGCGCGCTCGACCGCCTATGCGTTTCAGCGCTACGCCAAGACGGTGATGAACCGCCTTGGCGACCGCCTCGACCGGGTCGCGACTTTCAACGAACCCTGGTGCATCGTCTGGCTCAGCCATCTCTATGGAATCCATGCCCCGGGCGAACGCAACATGCAGGCCGCCCTGCATGCCATGCATTACATGAACCTTGCCCATGGCCTCGGCGTCGAGGCGATCCGCTCGGAAGCCCCTGATGTGCCCGTCGGGCTGGTGCTCAACGCCGCCTCGATCATCCCGGGCTCCGACAGCCCGGCCGATCTTGCCGCCGGCGAGCGGGCGCATCAGTTCCACAACGGCGCCTTCTTCGATCCCGTCTTCAAGGGCGAATATCCCAGAGAATTCGTCGAAGCGCTCGGCGACCGTATGCCCGTCATCGAGGATGGCGACCTAAAACTCATCAGCCAGAAACTCGATTGGTGGGGCCTGAACTACTACAAGCCCGAGCGCATCACCGATGATGCCGAACGCAAGGGCGATTTCCCCTGGACTGTGGAAGCGCCGCCGGCAAGCGACGTCAAGACCGATATCGGCTGGGAAATCTATGCGCCGGGCCTGAAGCTTTCGGTTGAGGACCTTTACCGCCGCTACGACCTGCCGGAATGCTACATCACCGAGAACGGCGCCTGCGACAACACCGGCGTCGTCGACGGCGCGGTCGATGATACGATGCGTCTCGATTATCTCGGGGACCATCTCGATGTCGTGGCCGACCTCATCAAGGACGGTTATCCCCTGCGCGGCTATTTCGCCTGGAGCCTGATGGACAATTTCGAATGGGCGGAAGGCTATCGCATGCGCTTCGGCCTCGTCCATGTCGATTATCAGACGCAGCTGCGTACGGTGAAGAACAGCGGCAAGTGGTACAGCAAACTCGCAGCGCAATTCCCAAAGGGCAATCACAAGGCGGGTTAGCCATTGCCCTCACGCAGCGGGCACAAAGATCTGCAGTGCTTGCTTAAACGTTTTTGAACCCTTAGCTGGCAAAGTCCGACGGTCAGGGAGCCGTGATGCAGACAGCCGGAAAATCGCAGAGCAAGGGATCGAAAATAGGCCGTCACATCACCGTCACGGGCGTGCTTTTCTCCTTTGCCGTCATTGTCGCCGTCGTCACCTTCATGGTGCTGACGGCGCTCGAACGGGTGGCCGAAAATGCCAATCTCCTCGATGACGAGCGCTCGCGCGAAACGACGATCGGCGCGGTGAAGACCTTCGAGGATCAGCTCGGCGCGACGCTCGACGATTACGCCGCCTGGGACGATGCCGCCGTCAATGTCTACGCGCCTGATGGTATGGCCTGGACCGTGAGCAATTATGGCGAAGTGTCTGCCAACAGCTCGCTGTTCGACATGGCGATCGTCATCGATGACGAGAAGAAGGCGATCATGGCCTATCGCGACGGCAAGCCGATGGAGGAGCCGCTCACGGATTTCTTCGCGCCTACGCTTTGGACCCTGTTCGAGACGGTGAAGGCCATCGGCCCGACCGGTACTCCGCAGGCGGTTGGCTTCGTCACCACCAGAAGGGGTATTGCGGCTGTCGGCGTGGCATTGGTGCGGAAAAAATCCGGTGCCCTTGAAGTGCCCGCCGGCCAGCACCGCTATCTGGTTTTCGCCCGCCATCTCGATAACGACAGGGTGGCGGCGCTTGGCCAGACTTATGTCATCGGCGGGCTGAGGCTGGCGCCGGCGAACTTCGAGGCCGATTATTTCGTGCCGATCGCCGATCCGGCGGGGGCGACGCTCAAAAAGCTCGTCTGGACCTCGCGTTCGCCTGGTGATGCCGGCTATGCACAGGTGCGGCCGATGGTCATTCAGGCGCTCGGCCTCGTCGGCCTGTTCTTCGTGGTGCTGCTGCTCATCGGTTGGCTTGCCGGCCGCAGGCTGAAAAGCGAGGAAAACAACGCCCGCGAAGAGGCGCTGCGCGACCGGCTGAGCGGTCTTTCCAATCGCGATGGTCTTGGGCTCGCCGTCGACCGTTTTGTCGTCGAGGCGCGCCAGACCAAGCGCAACGTGCTGCTCCTCTATCTCGATCTCGATGGTTTCAAGGAAGTCAACGACAGTTATGGCCACGGCACCGGCGACCAGTTGATCCGTGCCGTCGCGGCCGGGCTCGACGTGCTCATTCCGAAAGGAGCGGTCCTCGCTCGTATCGGTGGCGATGAATTTGCAATCGCCTTTCTCTCCGACAGCGAGAATGCCGCCGCACTGCAGCTTGCCGAGCAGATCCTCGATTTT
Organism: Rhizobium binxianense; assembly: GCF_028994275.1. Lineage (NCBI taxonomy): Bacteria > Pseudomonadati > Pseudomonadota > Alphaproteobacteria > Hyphomicrobiales > Rhizobiaceae > Rhizobium > Rhizobium binxianense. The sequence continues at coordinate 3,587,639 of NZ_CP118713.1, read as the reverse complement.
CTTGTCGAGCCGCTGGAGATCGGCCGCCGGGTCGTCGTCGTCGGGGCCAGCATCGGCATCGCCATGTCGTCTCTCGGTACGATCGGGCGGGAAGAACTGGTGCGGCGCTCCGACCTTGCCATGTATAAGGCGAAGGAGGCCGGCCGCGCGCGCATGATGCTTTACGATCCGTCGATGGATGCGGATCGAGAGCAGCGCAATGCGCTGGAGCTCGATCTCAGGATCGCCATCGAAAGCGGCGACCTTACGCTCGCCTATCAGCCGCTGATCGATGCAAGCACACATGCGATCACCGGCGTCGAGGCGCTGGTGCGCTGGAATCGTCCGGGCCATGGCCCTGTTTCGCCCGAGCTGTTCATCCCGATCGCCGAGACCAGCGGCCTCATCGAATCGCTTGGCCTGTTCGTGTTGCGCAAGGCCTGCGAGACGGCCAAGCAATGGCCGGACCTCAACGTCTCGGTCAACGTCTCGCCCGGCCAGTTCCGCAATCCCGCCTTCGCCGACTATGTGCGCTACGTGCTGAAGCAGACGGAGATCGAGACCGGGCGCATTACGCTTGAGATCACCGAAGGTTATATGATCCAGAACCCGCAACGCACCCGCCAGTCGATCGAACGGCTGAAGGCGCTCGGGGTCAAGGTGGCGCTCGACGATTTCGGCTCCGGCTTCTCCTCGATCGGTTATCTCAGGCAGTTCGGCTTCGACCGGATCAAGATCGACCGCTCGCTGGTCATGGGTGTCAACGAGGACAAGCGCCAGCGCGAGATGCTGCAGGCGACGGTGGCGCTTGCCCGCTCGCTCGACATTCCGGTGACGGCCGAAGGCATCGAGACCGAGGAACAGGCCATCGCCATGCGCCTCTTCGGCTGCGATTGCCTGCAGGGCTATTTGTTCGGAAAGCCGGTTACATCAGACCTTATCACTGAGATGCTGAACGAGCGGCGTGCAGCGCCGCCGCCGGAGGCTTGGCGTCGCATTGGCGCAGCCTGACCGGCGGCCTGATCTTCAGACAGCAGGCTTGATCCGCACCCCGGCTCAGCTGCCGATATGCCGCTGGCCGCGCTTTTTGGCGAGGGCGATCTGGTGCTGCCGCTGGCGGTAGCGCAGCCGGTCTTCTTCTGTGCGCTTGGGATAACAATGGCTGCAGGAAACACCTTCCTCGTAGAGCGGCGAGGTGATCTCCTCGGCAGTGATCGGGTTGCGGCACGCGTGGCAGAGGCGGTGTTCACCTTCCTTCAGCCCGTGCTCGACCGACACGCGCTCGTCGAAGACGAAACAGGCGCCGTCCCAGAGACTTTCCTCCTGCGGCACGTCCTCCAGATATTTCAGGATACCGCCCTTCAGATGATAGACCTCGTCGAAGCCCTCAGCCTTCATGAAGGCGGTGGCCTTTTCGCAGCGTATGCCGCCGGTGCAGTACATGGCGACCTTCGGCTTGTTGTGCAGGCCGGGATTGTTCCGCACCCAATCCGGAAATTCGCGGAAGGTCTTCGTCTTCGGGTCCATCGCGCCGCGGAAGGTGCCGATCGCCGTTTCGTAGTCGTTGCGGGTATCAATGACGATCGTATCGGGATCGGAGATCAGCGCGTTCCAGTCCTTCGCCGCCACATAGGTGCCGACCACCTTGTTGGGGTCGATATCCTCGACGCCCATGGTGACGATTTCCTTTTTCAGCTTCACCTTCATGCGCAGGAAGGGCATTTTCGATGCGCGGCTTTCCTTATGCTCCAGACCCGAAAATTCCGGCTGGGTGCGCAGGAAGGAGAGCACGGCGCCAATGCCGGCATCCGGGCCGGCGATCGTGCCGTTGATGCCCTCATGCGCCAGAAGCAGCGTTCCCTTGACGCCATTCTCTTCGCAAAGCGTCTGCAGCGGATCCTGCAGGCTGGCAAAGCGCGGCACGGAAACGAAATGATAGAGTGCCGCCACGAGGAACGGGCTGGTGGGTGTGAGGCTGTCGGTCATGCGCCAGGAAATACAGAAAATCGGCGGGCCGCGCAATTGCCCTTGCCAGCGGCGGCTTCGACAGGCGGCCGACTACGCTCGCGCCTGCCACTCGGAAAACGGCCGCACGCCGAAGCTCCGGTCGGGGGTGTCGTCGAGAATGCTGATGAACTCGATCGAGTGCCCGTCTGGATCCTTGAAATAGATCGACAGCGCCGGCATCCAGCCGAGAACCACCGGCTCCGTTGCCGGTTCACCGGTAAAGCCGAGAGGCTCCACGCCCTTCGCCTTGAGAATGGCGGGAGCCTGCAGCACACCGTCGGCGGTCATGCGGAAGGCGATATGCAACCGCATCTTCAGCGGTCCGGTTCCGGTTTCCCAGAGGCCGAGCATGCCGGTCTTTCTATCGTCCACCCAGAGGAAAGCGACTTTGCGCTCCTCGAATGAGGCCGCCGGTTCGAGCCCGACGACATCGCGATAGAAATCCGTGGAGGTCTTGAGATAGGCAACGGTCAGATGGGTCTCGTAGAGTCCGAGCAGCTTTGGCATCGCGGCATTTTTGGCGGTCATTTCGTCCTCGCGGGTCAGGTCTCTGCTTGTTCGACCTCCGGAGGGTAGGACCTCAAGATTGCTTGAGGTCAATGGCATTTCCTGTGAAAATTTCTTAGGCGCGCCGGCGCAATGCAAACCCGTCAGCGCACAAGCCGCTCGATTTCGCCGCCCTTCAACTCCCGGCCGTCAGCCACAGAAGCTCGATCCGCTGCGCTTCCTCGTCGGGATCATCGGTGAAGACGGTTTCGGCTTTGACAAGCGCTTGCCGCCGGTCTTCCTGCTGGCGGAAGATGATGGCGTCGAGCAGATGGGCCAGATCGTCGTTGCGGGTGAAGAGCTGCGGCTCGGCTTCGACGAGTTCGGAGAGCACGGCGAGATCGTGGATATGGCCGAGATCCTCGACGAGTTCCCTGGCCGCATCGCGCTTGGCCTTCATCGCGCCAGGCCAGGCATCGCGCAAAAGGCCGTGATAGAGCCGGTAGTCGTAGGTGCGTTTGCGCAGAGTATGGAAATCGTCGGCCGATGCCTCGCCGTGGCAGGCCGCCAGTGCTGCCTTCGCCTTCCGCGCGGTTCGGCGCCAGCTCTTCCCCAGCTTGCGGGCAGTCTTGCGATGGCCGCCATCAAAACAGACTCCACCCAGGGCAGCGATCGCCTCCTGCAGAACGCCGGAGGTTTCCGTCAGCCGCTGTTCCAGGTCGCTTTCGGCAGCCGCCATCCAGTCGCGGCGTCCTTCTAGAATCGTGACGATGCGGCCGAGCGCCTCGCTCTCCTCCGGCCCACGGGCCGACTGCTGCAGATATTGCGCGGTGCCGATGAGGGCGGCCGCATCGCGGATCGCTGACAGCGACTGCGCGGCATCGCGCAGCCTGGCGTTTTCTCGGGCCTGGAAATCCGGTACCTCGCGGGCCACGAGGCGGTAGAGCGAACGCAATCGTTTCAGGTTCTTGCGGAAGGAATGGATCGCCTCATGCGCGCCGTCCGGGCGTTCCTCGAGAACCGCGGCGGCGCGTTCCAATTGCTCCGTCGCGACACTGCGGAACTCATCGGTGAAATCGGCGTCAGGCCGAATGCGATAGGCCATGCCTGTCGTGCTCGTATTCTGTGACAAGGGCCTGATTGGAATAGCGGAAATCACCGGTTACTTCGCGGCCGAGCCAGGCGGGCAGGGCCGGATTGTCGGTTTCGGCCGTCATCTCCACCTCGGCGATGACAAGCCCGCGATGTTCGCCGGCAAAGACGTCGACCTCCCAGACGAAACCCTGATGCGGAACGCGGTAGCGTGTCTTCTCGATGACGATGCCGATCGCATTCTGCAACAGCTCTTCGGCATCGGCGATCGGGATGTCGTACTCGAATTCGTCCCGGGTGATGGCGCTGCGGCCGATCTTGATCGTCAGTCTCGCACTCTTGCCGTCGAGGATGCGCACCCGGACGGAACGGTCGTCCATCGAGGCGATGTAACCCTGCCTCAGGACAGACTTCGCCTCGACGGCGGAACGCCATCCATCGCTGCGTACAAGAAACTTTCGCTCGATCTCTTTCGCCATATCGGTGAACCTTTTGTGACGATTGCGGCACGGTAGACCAATTTCCACGCATTTCATACCCATCTTGTCATATGGTCTGGTTTTATCTCGACAAGGGTCGGCGGGAGCGTTATTCGGGATCCGAATTCAATCGTTTCAAGGAAGTCGCACGACCATGGGCGAGAAAACCGAAAAGCTCCTTTCCATCCTGAAACTCCAGCCTGTCGTTCCGGTCTTGATCGTCGACGATGCGAAGTCGGCGGTATCGCTGGCCCGCGCACTCGTCGCGGGCGGCCTGAAGGCGATCGAGATCACCATGCGCACGCCGGCGGCACTCGATGCCGTGCGCGCCGTCGCCGCCGAGGTCGAGGGCGCCGAAGTCGGCGCCGGCACAATCCTGAATGCCGCCCATTGGCAAGCCGCCGTCGAGGCCGGTTCGAAGTTCATCGTCAGCCCGGGCACGACACAGGAACTGCTCGATGCCGCCGCCGACTCCGATGTGCCATTGCTTCCCGGGGCTGCGACCGCCAGCGAAGTGATGGCTTTGCGCGAAGAAGGCTATCAAGTGCTGAAATTCTTCCCGGCGGAGCAGGCCGGTGGCGCGGCCTTGCTAAAGGCGCTCTCTTCGCCGCTCGCCGGCACGCTGTTTTGCCCGACCGGCGGCATTTCGCTGAAGAACGCCAATGATTATCTCTCGCTGCCGAATGTCATCTGCGTCGGCGGCTCCTGGGTGGCGCCGAAAGAACTGGTCGCAGCCGGCGACTGGGCTGGCATTACCAGGCTCGCGGCAGAAGCGGCGGCACTGAAGGCCTGAGTTTCGGCAGGGTGGGGTCGGCCTTCGGGCATAATCCCCACTCCTCAATTTGTATTTCAGCCGTCGCAAACCTATGTACCTCTCCAGCTTCAAACAGGGAGATGACGAGGAATGTTCGACGCAAAGAAGCTTCTCGACCAGTTCTTGGGTTCGCAGGTGCCGGGTCTCGGCGGTTCGGTCCGCGACAGGGCGGGCGACGCTGTTCAGACGGCTAAAAACAACCCGCTGGCGACAGGTGCGATTGCCGCCGCGCTTCTCGGCACTAAGACCGGCCGGGGTATTGCCGGCAATGCATTGGCGATCGGCGGTCTTGCCGCCATTGCTGGCCTCGGCTACCAGGCCTACAAGAATCACCAGGCGGGGCAGGCGCCCGCAGCCCCCTCGGATGCGCCCTCGGCCAACAATCCGGTTCTCCTGCCGCCGCCGGTCGAATCCGGTTTCGGGCCGGCGTCGCCTGCCGGCAGCAATGAATTCGTTTTGGTGCTGATCCGCGCGATGATCGCCGCCGCCAAGGCCGACGGTCATATCGACGATGCCGAACGCGCCCTCATCATGGACAAGGTCAAGGCGGCCGATGTCAGCGGCGAGGCTGCGGCCTTCATCGAGCGGGAACTCGCTTCGCCGACGGATCTCGATGCACTCGTCGCTGCCGCGAGGACGGAAGAACAGCGCGTCGAACTTTACACCGCCTCGCGGCTCACCATCGAGCGGGATTCGCGCGCCGAGCGCGGTTATCTCGATCTCCTCGCCGGCCGGCTTGGCCTTGCCGACCAATTGGTCGACCATATCGAGGCGACGGTCTCCTCCGCCAAGGTGACCTTGTCACAGTGACATCTAAGGCATGGCGCGCAAAAGTGTGCAGCGGTTTTGCGATAACGACATGCTTAGAAATAAAGTCCTAAAGCGCGAGGAGCGAAACTGAAAGATTGCGACGCGCTTTAGGCCGGTTGCCTTTGTCGGGCGGCTGGCCTATCCACTCCTAGACAAGGGGAGTGAACATGCGGGATCTTGCAAATTTCAAAGGCTGCCCGGCGCCGAAGCCGGTCATGCTGAAGGGCCGTTTCGTCACCGTCGAGCCCTATCGGCGCGCGGAACATCTCGAGGCCCTGTGGGACGGGCTCGGCGGCATGGGTATCAACCCGCTGCTTCTCTATTTCGCGCAGGACGATTTTTCCGGTATCGACGATTTCGCCAACTGGCTGGAAACGGTCTACACCAAGTCCGGCTGGCTCACCCATATCTTCCGTGACAACGCCACCGGAAAGATTGTCGGCATGGCGAACTATATGCGCGCCGACCCGGCAAACGGCGTCGTCGAGATCGGCGGCGTGGCGCATGGTCCGGAGATGAAGCGTTCGCCGCTTTCCACCGAAGCGCATTATCTGATGGCCAAGCACGTCTTCGAGGAACTCGGCTACCGCCGCTACGAATGGAAATGCGACAATAAGAACGAGGCGAGCAAGACGACGGCCGCGCGTTACGGTTTCAGCTTCGAAGGCGTCTTCCGCCAGCACATGATCTCCAAGCATCGCAACCGCGACACAGCCTGGTTCTCGATGATCGATGCCGAATGGCCGACGATCAACGACGCCTTCGAGGCCTGGCTTTCGCCGGGGAATTTCGACGCCGAGGGCAACCAGATCCGCCGCCTGCAGGATATCCGCGCCGATCTGGAAAAGGAAAGGCTGGCATGAGCCCGGAAAGCCGCTCGCAGGCAATCGCCGCCGGCATCATCTTGCTCGGCGCCAGCCTCGTCATCTATTTCCTGCCGACCATCGTGCTGTGGATCGGCAATTTCTCGCCGACGCTGGCGATTGCCGTCGGCGTCTGCCTGATCCTGGCGTTCTTCGTGGTCTTCTGGCTGCGGGCGCGCTATCAGCGCGGCCAGGAGAAATAGGCCGACAGCATTGAGCGTTGCGCAATTCCCGGCAAAAGCGTTTCACGCTTTGCCTGGCAAAGCCGCTGCGCAGCCTTGCTGGAATTGCTAGCCCTGCAGCGAGGCCCCGAGCAGCAGGGCGCCCATCAGGATGACAAGCACGGCGCCGAGGATTTCGATGGTGTTGCCGATCCAGACCGAGGCGGTCGAGCCGTGGCCGGAGAGGCGGACGGCGGCACTCTTGGCGGTGACGGCAAGGGTGGCAAGCAGGGAAACGGTGATCGCCGTGCCGAGCGACATGGCGGCGACGGAAAGCACGCCGCCGAGATATAGCCCGTTCAACAGCGAGAAGGTCATAACCAGCAAAGCGCCGGAGCAGGGGCGAAGACCGACGGCAACGATCGCCGACCAGGCCTCGCGTGCGCTGAACCTGTCGCCGGAGAGCAGGGCCGGATCAGGCACATGGGCATTGCCGCAGGTCTCGCAGGCCATGCCGGGAACGAAGGTGTGGCCGGCTTCGACGGCCTGCGCCTTGCCGTTGAAGGCATAGGTCTGGCGTTCGGCGGCATTGTCCTTCCAGTCGAGCATCATGCTGACCGGACCGGCAGATGTGGCCATCAGCCGGCGGCGCGGCATGTTGCCCACCATCGAGCGCAGTTTGCGCAACAGCAACCAGCCGCCGAAGAGGATGACCATGACGAAGCTTGCGATCTCCATCGCATGGGTCGCCGCCGTCAGCGTGATGCCGGTGCCGCGCAGCACCAGCCAGGCACCGCCGACCAGCGCCACCGCGACGACGCCCTGGATAAAAGCCGAAATGAAGGAAATGACGACGCCGCGCTTCAGCTCGATCTCGTTGGCGATCATGTAGGAGGAGATGACCGCCTTGCCGTGGCCGGGGCCGGCGGCATGGAAGACGCCGTAGGCGAAGGAGAGGCCGATCAGCGATGCCAGCTGCCACGGATCCTGGCGCATCGCCTTCAAGGCTTCGGTCAGTGCCCGGTAAAAGGCCTGCTGTTCATAATTCACATAGAGCAAAAGCGGTGCGAGCGGCCCGCCGGTCGGCTGGAAGCTCGGCTCCGCCGTGCCGATGCCGAGCGGCGACTGCGCATGGGCGAGACTTGCCGCCGTCAGGAGCGCGAGGACTGCAGCGGAAAGGGTCAGGCGTCTCATCAGCATGTGACCTCCAGCCGGGTGGCGAAGAGTTTGGACATGTTGGTGCCGGTGGGATCGTTGAAGAAGGCGTCGGTCAGCGACTGCTTGTTCTGCGAGATCACCTGGTCGGCATCAGGTCTTACCACCTGATGCTTGCAGGCCTTGAAGCCGTCGCCGACCAATGAAAGTTCGTTGTCTGTCGGAAAATCGATCGAGGTATAAAGCGACGGGTCGTAGACGCCGAAGGTGAGCCTGCCCTTGAGCGGCATCTTCTCCGCCGGTTTCACCGCAAAAAACATCAGCAGCTGACCGTCCTTGTAGTCGACATGGATGATATCGGGCTTCTGGACGGTGATATTCTTACCGTTGATCGTCAGGTTCATGTAGTAATCGTATTCGGCAAGCGACTGCTTCACCGTTTTCCCGACCTCCGCGAGCTCGTTCGGCTCCAGCTTCAGATCGGTGTTCTTGTCGAAATCCATGACCACCGAGGAGGAGAAGACCTCGTCGAAGCGCCAGACATTGCGCAATTCCTCGACGCTGCCGTCCTTGTCGGCCACGACCTCGAGGCGAGCCTCCACGAAGATGTGCGGATGGGCAAAGGCGGCGGCCGGCGCCAGCGAAAGAAGCGCGGCCATCAGTATCGTCGAATATCTCATCTATCCCGCTGCCCTGTTCGGTGACCCTGACTTCTTGCCAGAAATTGGGACGGAATTGGGACCGGGCTCCGCATCGGATTCGCGGAACCGGAGGCTGAAGCGGGACGGAATGTCGCATCGCTTGAGAAGGGTGGCATTACGGATGCTTTTTGAACCAGTTGTGCAGGTAGTCGACGAAGATCCTCACCTTGGCCGGCAAGTAGCGCCGGTGCGGATAGACGGCGTAGATGCCGCGGTCGGTCGGGAGGTAGTCGTTGAACAGCGTCACCAGTTCGCCGCTCTCGATCGGCTTGCGGGCGATGAAATCCGGGATGAGGGCGATGCCGATGCCGGCGAGTGCTGCGCGCAATGTCGCATGCGGACTGTTGACCTCGATCGGCCCGGAAACGGCGACGGCGAATGAGGTGTTGTCGGGATTGTGAAAGCGGATGCTCGCCTGGCTCCGCGCATTGGTATCGACGATGAAGGGGACGTTGGAAATATCGGTCGGATGCTCGATGTTCGGATGGCGCTCGAGAAATTCCGGAGTGGCGCAGAGATGGACGCGGAAATCCGAGATCTTGCGGGCGATCATGCCGGAATCCTCGAGCTTGGTGACGCGGATCGCCACATCGAAGCCTTCTTCGATCAGATCGACGAACCGGTCGTCGGCGGCGATCTCCAGCGAAAGGTCCGGGTTCTCTTTGGCGAAATCAATCAGCGACTGGCCGACATCGGCGTCGACGAAGGTGCGCGGCACCGAGATGCGCAGCCGTCCTTTGAGCTGCGCATTGTTCTCGCGCACGAGGTCGGCGAGGTTGTCGATCTCCTTGAGGATATCGGAAGCGGTGCGGTAATAGGTGTGGCCGGCCTCGGTCATCGAGAACTGCCGGGTGGTGCGGTTGAGCAGCAGAGCGCCGAGCTCATCCTCCAACTCGCGCACATATTTGGAGAGCAGCGCCTTCGAACGGCCGGTGCGTCGCGCCGCAGCGGAAAAGCCTTCGGCTTCGACGACATCGATGAAGGCGCGTATGCGGGTCAAGGTATCCATGGCACCCCTCCAGGCTGTTTCGGAATATTGAACAAATTGGCTTGTTTTGTTCAATTATTTTTTTTAGCCTCGAGATCAAAAAAACGCTTGATTGTGAAGGCGAATATTCTTATTTCCCACTCAGCCCAAAGTCGCACGTGCCCATGGGTGTCCGCCGAACCCTCGAATTGGTGAGGAAATCGGTAAGGTACCTGGAATTAACCCCTCCAGTCGCTATTCCGGCCAACCGGAAAATGCGAGGACGCCTGAAGCAACGACGGTGCGGGCCTTTTTGTTCTCTCCCTGCTTTCCATCAGCGGGGGTTACTGAAGAGGCACACCATCATTGCCGGAAGTGCGGTTGGGATTCTCCCTCCAATCCATGGCAGACAAAGCCGAACTTACACCGCATCCGCGGCGTTGGTTCACTATCCGCGCATCGAGCGCTTGCTATGGTTCCGGGGTCTCCACCGGCTGGTTCCAATGCGAGTTCTCGTATGCCCTTTGTCCTCCGGTTCATGCCGGAGCTCTGGAATTGGAAGAGGGAATCGATATGACCACCCAGCGCATCCGCGACTTTCTCGCAACCCGACGTCCCGACGGTCCCTGCCTCGTGGTTGACCTCGATGTGGTTCGCGACAATTTCCACGCTTTCCGTCACGCCATGCCGGACAGCGCCATCTATTACGCCGTCAAGGCCAACCCGGCCCCGGAAGTGCTGAAGCTGCTCGCAGGCCTCGGCTCCAATTTCGATTGCGCATCCGTTGCCGAAATCGAAATGGCGCTCGAAGCCGGTGCGACCGCCGCCCGCATCTCCTTCGGCAACACGATCAAGAAGGAACGTGACATCGCCCGCGCGCATGCGCTCGGCGTCAGCCTCTTTGCCGTCGACAGCCACGAGGAAGTCGAGAAGATCTCGCGCGCCGCTCCCGGCGCCCGCGTCTTCTGCCGCGTGCTGACGGACGGCGAAGGCGCCGAATGGCCGCTCTCGCGCAAGTTCGGCTGCGTGCCGCAGATGGCTGTCGACGTTCTCGTCTACGCCCATCAGCTCGGCCTGCAGTCCTACGGCGTCTCGTTCCATGTCGGTTCGCAGATGACCAAGGTCGATGCCTGGGATTCGGCGCTTGCCGATGCCAAGCGCGTCTTCGTCTCGCTTGCCAAGCAGGGCATCCACCTGCAGATGGTCAACATGGGCGGCGGCTTCCCGACCAAGTACCTGCGCGACGTTCCGTCCGCGGAAGCTTACGGCAAGTCGATCTACCAGGCGCTGCGCACGCATTTCGGCAACCAGATCCCGCAGACGATCATCGAGCCGGGCCGCGGCATGGTCGGCAATGCCGGCGTCATCAAGGCTGAGGTCGTGCTGATTTCGAAGAAGTCGGACAATGACGATGCGCGCTGGGTCTTCCTCGACATCGGCAAGTTCGGCGGTCTCGCCGAGACGATGGACGAAGCCATCCGCTATCCGATCCGTACGGAGCACGACGGCGACGAGATGGAGCCCTGCGTCATTGCCGGCCCGACCTGCGATTCGGCCGACGTGCTCTACGAGAAGAACCTCTATCCGCTGCCGATCTCCCTTTCGATCGGCGACGAGGTCCTGATCGAAGGCACCGGCGCCTATACGACGACCTATTCGGCGGTCGCTTTCAACGGTTTCGAGCCGCTGAAGGCCTACGTCATCTAAGGTCGTTTCCGCCGGCCCCGTAACCAGCGGGGGCGGCAACTTCACAATTTTCCTTCATCGCCGCTGATAACGGTATTGGGTACGGGAGGCCAAGATGGCCGCTGTTCTTGATTCTGTCCGCGCATTCTTTGCGCCCACCACTTTCGCCATCGATGCCGAAAATCCTTCGGATGTCGTTGCCCGTGAAAACCTGCTCGACCGCGTCATGGGCCTGGATCGCCGCAAGAAGTCGTCGGAGAAGATCCGCCGCAATCGCGTGCCGGCCGAGGGCCTCGCGCTCGTCGCGCGCGATCGCGACGGCCATGTCATCGGCTCGGTGCGGCTCTGGAACATCGAGGCCGGCGTCAACGACGAAGGCACGCCGATCAATGCGCTGCTGCTCGGGCCGCTCGCCGTTGCGCCGCATTGCGGCGGCAAAGGCATCGGCTCGGCGCTCATGCGCGCGGCGATCCTCGAAGCGAAGAAGCGTGGGCATGGCGCCGTCCTGCTCGTCGGCGATGCTGCCTATTACGAGCGTTTCGGCTTTTTTGCCGAGAAGGCTCGCCATCTTGTCATGCCAGGCCCGTTCGAACGCTCGCGCTTTCTGGCGCTCGAGCTTACGGAAGGCTGGCTTGACGGCGCGGCCGGCATGATCGTCCCTTCGGGACGCATACTGGCCAGCGCGCCGGTTCGCCGCGCCGCCTGAAGCCAATGCGTGTCGCCCGGAGTGTGCAGCGGTTCCGGGATAACGGCATGCATAAAACAAACAGCTGAAGCGCATCGCATGAATCAAATTTGATGCGACGCGCTTCAGCCGGTGGCCAGCTTCACCTTGCCCAGGCCACGCAGCTTGAGCTGCGCCCGCCCGGCCTCGTCTTGGCCTAGTCTTCCGCGTCGTAGCCCTTGTCGGCGCGCCGCGCCGCGCATCATTTGCGTGGACATTGCGTCTCCGTCCGCTCATATGCAATGTCTGCGATGATCGGCATTTGGCGTCTCGCCGGCTTCTATATCCCGACGCGTGGTAATTCCAGGTTTTGACGGGAGCGTCATCCGAGCCGCAGGCACCCGATCTGGTCGATTGCCCGTTTCGCGAGCGCGCGTGCGGTCGCCTTCCAGCTGCAGACGGTTGGGTCGGGATCAAGCGGCGATCAGGACTCCAGCAGGAACATTCACGTTTTGACGGAAGCATAGCCAGCGTTTGTGAAGTAGTTTGCGCATTCGTCAGGCTTGATGGTGCCGACGAGGTCTCCGAGATGACGCCAGGTGTCGTCGATGGTTCGCTTTTGGGCCTGGCGCATCCAATGTTTGATCTTGGCGAATGCCTGTTCGATCGGATTAAGGTCAGGGGAATATTTCGGCAGGAACCATAGTCTGGCGCCGGCCGCCTTGATGGCATCGCGGACGGCCTTAGCTTTGTGAGAGCCGAGGTTGTCGAGGATGACGATGTCGCCGGGCTTAAGTGTCGGGATCAGCTGTTGGCGGACATAAGCCTCGAAGCACTCGCCATTGATTGGGCCATCGAAGACGCAGGGCGCAGTGAGCCGATCACAGCGCAGAGCGCCGAGGAAAGTGAGTGTGCGCCAGCGTCCATGTGGGGCAAAGCCGCGCAGCCTCTTGCCCCTCGGTCCCCAGCCGCGTAACGGCGCCATGTTGGTGCGGATCCAAGTTTCGTCGATAAAGACGAGCCGCTTCGGATCGAAGCGGGCTTGCCAAGTCTTCCAGCGCTGCCTGTGCCGGGCAATGTCGGCACGGCCCTGCTCAAGGGCGAATAGCGTTTTTTTTGAAGCTCAGACCTTCACGGCGCATGAACTGCCAAATGGCATTATGGGAGACGGCGATACCGCGGGCGGCCAGTTCGTCCTTCAGCCGATGCAGCGTCAGGTGCGAGATCTGCTCGATCCGCTCGACAATGAAGGCGCGATGCGGCTCCAGCACCCGCCGGCGATGGCCACCCATCTTGCCGGGTGAGACGCTGCCGGTTACCCGATGGCGCTGCGACCACTTCACCACAGAGGAGACGGCAATGTCGAACCGTTCAGCCACCACTCGGCAGCTCTGACCGCCTGCAACTGCAGCCACTACGCGTTCACGAAGATCATTCGAATAAGGTCGCGTCATCGATGCTGGCCTCCATTCCAGCACCCAGGATGAATCACAATTCTGCTGATTTGGGAATCCCACCTCGATTCCGATAAGCAATGAACCGCTCTAGGCTGGCGGCGAATTTTGGAGACATTCATTTCCTGCGAATCGGTAAGACGCGCCTTGCCAGGCTGCGACATCCCGATCCCGTTCATATCGGCTGCTGAAAGAGTCTTGTCTATGACCTCGATAGTTTCTTCCTACAGTCTCACTCAGATCAGGTCGCTTTCGACGGCGGCTGTCGCTGCCTGGACGACGGAAGACGTAGAGGTCCTCAGCTCTCAGCAGTTGAGCGCAATTTCGCAAGGTGCCGTATCCGGCCTCACTCTTGATCAACTGGCCGTACTGACGACGTCCGCCATCGAAAGTTTAACCTCGCTGCAGATCGCAGCAATCACGACCAAGCAGATCAGCGCGCTGACGACGGCGCAAGCAGAGGCTTTGACGTCATCCCAAGTCGGCGTCCTCAGTTCGCTGCAGATTGCGGCCCTGAGCCCCGCGGATGTGGCGACGTGCATTGTCTGAATCTATAGGTCTCCATGATTTGGAGGTCGTGGATGGCAGGTGTATCGATAGAGACGACACTGGAGCCTTGAGCGTCCTCGTTGCGTGATGTGAAAGTGCGAATGCGACGGCTGTTCACGCAGGAGCGGGTAGCGAATTCAGCGAGCCAATTTCTGGACGGTTTGCTGGGAGAAGAGCGGCGCAAGACGGGTTGGATGCGTGCGGAGGCATTGGCAGAGAAGGCGAGCAAACGGCACGTCCACAAGGTTGGCGAAGATCCTCGAGCTTGGATGCACACGAAGCGTTCGTTATCGAAATGATCGATGATCGCAAGGACGTGACGCTCGATGAAATGGTCGAGTGGCTTTGCGCGGAGCGGCAGATGCGCATCAGCGGTAGCGCGCTTGGTGCTTGGCTGCCACGCTGCGGCTGGACGTTTAAAAAAGTCCGCACATGCATTAGGATCGGCCGGATGTCCTGAAGCGGCGATGTGCCTGTTCGATGGTCAGCTTGATCTCGATCCCGATAGGCTGATCTTTATAGATGGTGAGACGGAGAAGCAATCGATCCAGTGAATCGATTGCCCGTCGAACGGCCTGTCGACCAAAATGGCACGGTTGCGCGGACGCGCAATTCGAGGCGAGCGTTATCGGACTGGCATACCGCACGGCCATTGGAAAACAACGACATTCACCTGCGCGCTCCGCCTCACAGGCATGACCGCACCCTTCGTCTACGATGGAGCGATGGCTTGTGTCGAGTAAGTGCTTTCGCCGCCCCTTCAGACCGGCGACGTCGTCGTTATGGATAACCTGCCGGCCCACAAGGCAGCCGGGGTGCGCGAAGCCATCGAGCGCACCGGCGCCAAACGCGTGTTTCTGCCGCCCTATAGTCCCGACTTTAATCCCATCGAAAACGCATTCTCGAAATTGAAAGCGATGTTGCGGGCAAGAGCGGAGCGAAAGATTGATGCGCTATGGGACGCAGTCGGCGCCTTGCTACCCCCGTTCCCCCCTGGAGAATGCGCAAACTACTTGAGAGCTGCAGGATATGACCCGGATTGAACAGGATCTGCTCTAGACCGCGTCGCCGTTAACCTGAAATTAGACATTTGCCGGATAGTTATTTGAGCAGAATTCTGATGTCCAAAATATTTGCGTACTCGGTAATCGAATTCGAGGACACCGGCTTGATTGGCAAGTCATGGTGTTTTCAGGTTAGGGAGACAGGGTCCATTTTCGCCCTGTGAGCATGATGCCTTCCCGACGCCTTGGCTCCGCCGAGCGATGTTTCGTCACTTTCATGTTCCCAAGATCCGAGTCGTCGGTGCGTTCCGTATCGGCTAGACGGCGAGCGACGTCGAAGCGCAGGATCCGCTCCAAGCGGCGGTGCTTCTCGCGACACCGCTGGCAGGAATAACATCGCAATCGGTCAACCTAAAGGCGCTCCATAGATGACCTCCATTGTTTCTTCTCTTACCGCAACTCAGATCAAATCTCTTTCCACCGCGACGATTACTTCTTTGACTAAGGAAGAAGTAGGTTCCTTGAATGCGACCCAGGTGAAGGCCTTGAGCAAGGATCAAGTAGCCGCGCTGGAGGTTGAGGACTTTACCGAGTTGAACGGCAGCCAGCTTGCATCAATTTCGGCATCTTCCATCAAGGGTCTGACCGTTGCTCAATTGGCTGTTCTCGATGCCGCCAAAATCCAAAGCTTAGACGCTTCGCAAGTGTCAGCGATGGATAACTCTCAGCTTGATTCGCTCACGGCCGACCAGGTCGGTGATCTGACTGCAAAGCAAATTGGTGCGCTTAGTGCTACGCAGATTGCTGCGCTCGGCGATGACGGCATTGCCAAGTTCTCAGCGGAACAGATCGGCGCGATCAGCGCCAAGGCGATCACCGGTCTTTCGACCACGGCTGTTGCTGCTCTGACCGATGATCAGCTTGCTGGTCTGAAGGCTCCGCAGATTGCGGCCATGAAGAACGAACAGATTGGCGCGTTGACGACGGCACAGGTCGCCAAACTGAGCACGGCTCAGGTCGGTGCCCTGACGTCTGGTCAGGTTGGCTCGCTGACGACTGGCCAAATTGGTGCGCTGACGGAAGGTCAGGTCGCGGCAATCAACGTCAAGGCGGTTGCAGGTCTCACGGTCGGGCAGATCGGCGCTCTGACGGACACGCAGGCGGGTGCCCTGACCGTTGGCCAGATCGGCGCTCTGGGCTCGACCCAGATCGGTGCCATCAGCACCGGCGGTCTGGCCAAGTTCTCAGCGGAACAGATCGGCGCGATCAGCGCCAAGGCGATCACCGGTCTTTCGACCACGGCTGTTGCTGCTCTGACCGATGATCAGCTTGCTGGTCTGAAGGCTCCGCAGATTGCGGCCATGAAGAACGAACAGATTGGCGCGTTGACGACGGCACAGGTCGCCAAACTGAGCACGGCTCAGGTCGGTGCCCTGACGTCTGGTCAGGTTGGCTCGCTGACGACTGGCCAAATTGGTGCGCTGACGGAAGGTCAGGTCGCGGCAATCAACGTCAAGGCGGTTGCAGGTCTCACGGTCGGGCAGATCGGCGCTCTGACGGACACGCAGGCGGGTGCCCTGACCGTTGGCCAGATCGGCGCTCTGGGCTCGACCCAGATCGGTGCCATCAGCACCGGCGGTCTGGCCAAGTTCTCAGCGGAACAGATCGGCGCGATCAGCGCCAAGGCGATCACCGGTCTTTCGACCACGGCTGTTGCTGCTCTGACCGATGATCAGCTTGCTGGTCTGAAGGCTCCGCAGATTGCGGCCATGAAGAACGAACAGATTGGCGCGTTGACGACGGCACAGGTCGCCAAACTGAGCACGGCTCAGGTCGGTGCCCTGACGTCTGGTCAGGTTGGCTCGCTGACGACTGGCCAAATTGGTGCGCTGACGGAAGGTCAGGTCGCGGCGATCAACGTCAAGGCGGTTGCAGGTCTCACGGTCGGGCAGATCGGCGCTCTGACGGACACGCAGGCGGGTGCCCTGACCGTTGGCCAGATCGGCGCTCTGGGCTCGACCCAGATCGGTGCCATCAGCACCGGCGGTCTGGCCAAGTTCTCAGCGGAACAGATCGGCGCGATCAGCGCCAAGGCGATCACCGGTCTTTCGACCACGGCTGTTGCTGCTCTGACCGATGATCAGCTTGCTGGTCTGAAGGCTCCGCAGATTGCGGCCATGAAGAACGAACAGATTGGCGCGTTGACGACGGCACAGGTCGCCAAACTGAGCACGGCTCAGGTCGGTGCCCTGACGTCTGGTCAGGTTGGCTCGCTGACGACTGGCCAAATTGGTGCGCTGACGGAAGGTCAGGTCGCGGCGATCAACGTCAAGGCGGTTGCAGGTCTCACGGTCGGGCAGATCGGCGCTCTGACGGACACGCAGGCGGGTGCCCTGACCGTTGGCCAGATCGGCGCTCTGGGCTCGACCCAGATCGGTGCCATCAGCACCGGCGGTCTGGCCAAGTTCTCAGCGGAACAGATCGGCGCGATCAGCGCCAAGGCGATCACCGGTCTTTCGACCACGGCTGTTGCCGCTCTGACCGACGATCAGCTTGCTGGTCTGAAGGCTCCGCAGATTGCGGCCATGAAGAACGAACAGATTGGCGCGTTGACGACGGCACAAGTCGCCAAACTGAGCACGGCTCAGGTCGGTGCTCTGACGTCTGGTCAGGTTGGCTCGCTGACGACTGGCCAGATTGGTGCGCTGACGGAAGGTCAGGTCGCGGCGATCAACGTCAAGGCGGTTGCAGGTCTCAAGGCCGAGCAGATCGATGCGATGACCGAGAGCCAGATCGAAGCGCTCAGCCCTGTACAGACGGCGGCGTTAAGCGCTAGCCAGCTTGGCGCTATGAGTGCGGCCGACCTAGCCAAGTTCTCTCCCGAGGACATCGGCGCGATCAGCGCCAAGGCGATCACCGGTCTTTCGACCACGGCTGTTGCTGCTCTGACCGATGATCAGCTTGCTGGTCTGAAGGCTCCGCAGATTGCGGCCATGAAGAACGAACAGATTGGCGCGTTGACGACGGCACAGGTCGCCAAACTGAGCACGGCTCAGGTCGGTGCTCTGACGTCTGGTCAGGTTGGCTCGCTGACGACTGGCCAGATTGGTGCGCTGACGGAAGGTCAGGTCGCGGCAATCAACGTCAAGGCGGTTGCAGGTCTCACGGTCGGGCAGATCGGCGCTCTGACGGACACGCAGGCGGGTGCCCTGACCGTTGGCCAGATCGGCGCTCTGGGCTCGACCCAGATCGGTGCCATCAGCACCGGCGGTCTGGCCAAGTTCTCAGCGGAACAGATCGGCGCGATCAGCGCCAAGGCGATCACCGGTCTTTCGACCACGGCTGTTGCTGCTCTGACCGATGATCAGCTTGCTGGTCTGAAGGCTCCGCAGATTGCGGCCATGAAGAACGAACAGATTGGCGCGTTGACGACGGCACAGGTCGCCAAACTGAGCACGGCTCAGGTCGGTGCTCTGACGTCTGGTCAGGTTGGCTCGCTGACGACTGGCCAGATTGGTGCGCTGACGGAAGGTCAGGTCGCGGCGATCAACGTCAAGGCGGTTGCAGGTCTCACGGTCGGGCAGATCGGCGCTCTGACGGACACGCAGGCGGGTGCCCTGACCGTTGGCCAGATCGGCGCTCTGGGCTCGACCCAGATCGGTGCCATCAGCACCGGCGGTCTGGCCAAGTTCTCAGCGGAACAGATCGGCGCGATCAGCGCCAAGGCGATCACCGGTCTTTCGACCACGGCTGTTGCTGCTCTGACCGATGATCAGCTTGCTGGTCTGAAGGCTCCGCAGATTGCGGCCATGAAGAACGAACAGATTGGCGCGTTGACGACGGCACAGGTCGCCAAACTGAGCACGGCTCAGGTCGGTGCCCTGACGTCTGGTCAGGTTGGCTCGCTGACGACTGGCCAAATTGGTGCGCTGACGGAAGGTCAGGTCGCGGCGATCAACGTCAAGGCGGTTGCAGGTCTCACGGTCGGGCAGATCGGCGCTCTGACGGACACGCAGGCGGGTGCCCTGACCGTTGGCCAGATCGGCGCTCTGGGCTCGACCCAGATCGGTGCCATCAGCACCGGCGGTCTGGCCAAGTTCTCAGCGGAACAGATCGGCGCGATCAGCGCCAATGCGATCACCGGTCTTTCGACCACGGCTGTTGCTGCTCTGACCGACGATCAGCTTGCTGGTTTGAAGGCTCCGCAGATTGCGGCCATGAAGAACGAACAGATTGGCGCGTTGACGACGGCACAGGTCGCCAAACTGAGCACGGCTCAGGTCGGTGCTCTGACGTCTGGTCAGGTTGGCTCGCTGACGACTGGCCAGATTGGTGCGCTGACGGAAGGTCAGGTCGCGGCGATCAACGTCAAGGCGGTTGCAGGTCTCAAGGCCGGGCAGATCGATGCGATGACCGAGAGCCAGATCGAAGCGCTCACCACTGCGCAAACAGCGTCGCTAAGCGCGGCTCAGATCACAGCAATGAGCACCGCCGATCTGGCAAAGTTCTCTGTTGATGACATCGGCGCAATCAACACGAAAGCAATCACAGGTCTTGAGGTGGCGGACATCGCTGGCCTCAGCGAAGATCAAATTGGCGGCTTCAAAGCTCAACAAATTGCCGCAATGAACAACGACCAAGTCCAAGCGTTGCTCACAGCATATCACGAGTTTTGATCAACAAGCGAAAAGGTCTGGGTTACAAACCAGAAGGAAAGCCGGCCACTGGCCGGCTTTCCTGTTTGAAATTTAGCGCCAGTTTTTTGGCGGCGGATGCTGTAACACCTTGAGTCACGCAGCAGGAAAACCAGCAATCGTTCAATTTTTAGCGAAGCCCCCAATCAAACTGAAAAATGCTTGCTGTAGGTTCCGCCGCCAGAACCTCGGGAAAGCGTCATGCTGCTGGATCTCAGGACTATTTATTTCATTGTTGCCGTGAGTTGTTTCGTGCTGGGCGTTCTCCAGCTCGCAGCCTATGCGACCGGCCGCTTCGAGAGGTGGCCGCTGTGGTGGGGCTTGAGCAACCTGCTTGTCGGTGTCGGGTCCTTCCTCGTCGCGCTGCGCAATTTCGTTCCCTATTCCGTCTCGATCGATGGCGGCAATATCGTCACCATTGCGGGCTACATGCTGATGTTCTTTGCCGTGCGCGTCTTTTCGGGACGAGCGCTCGACCAGCGGACTTTCTGGCTCGCCATCTTTCTCGTCAGCGTGCCTGTCGTGCTTATCGTCAGCAACCCTTCGGCCGTATCGGCCCGGCTCCTCTACGTCTCCGTCATCTGCTGCCTGTGCGATCTTGCCGTCGCAAGGGAAGCCGTCAGCATCGTCCGGCGCGAGAAGCTTTATTCGGCAGCCCTGCTTGTCGGCCTCTATGCCTGCACTGCCATGATCTTTGCGGTTCGCAGCATTCTTGCGGCGACCGGCGAGATCGGCGGGCCGGATCCTTTCGGCGGCAGTGCAATTCATAGCTGGATGGCGGTATCGGCGGTCGCTTTCATCATGCTGCGCAGCATGGCCATGGTGCTGATGGCCGCTGAGCGCAGCCGAAATCAGCTGACCGAACTCGCTCACCACGATCCACTAACCGGTGCGCTCAATCGCGGCGGCCTTGCCCAGCATCTGCCCGCTCTCGGTTCCCGGCCGGTATCGCTGCTGATCATCGATATCGACCATTTCAAGCAGTTGAACGACCGGCATGGTCATGCCGCCGGCGACGAAATGCTGCGGCTTTTCGCCGGTGTTGCGCGAGACATCATGGGGTCCGGCGATCTGCTCGCCCGTCAAGGTGGGGATGAGTTTCTGGTCGTGCTGAAAAATGTCTCCCGCGAAGATGCGGTGCTGATTGCCGACCGCCTCCGTCTCACCTTTGCCGCCGCCGTCATGCAACGGCTGGATCTGGCCGTCTTTCCGACGCTGAGTATCGGTGTTGCCGCGCGTCGTGAAAACGACGGGGATTTTGAACGGCTGATGCAGAAGGCGGATGAGGCGCTCTATCGTTCGAAGCGCGAAGGCCGCAACCGGGTCGAAGCCTGCGGAGAAAATCAGCAGGCTGCTTAGAGAAGGGGTGAGTCTCCTATCTCGGAGCGATCCGTCCGGCCTGCAGCTCGAGTCCTCTCAAGAGCATCGCATTGTTACAAGCTACGCACTCGTGGCAACTCATCAGTTTCACAAAATGGCATGCGTTCGACCAGCCCTTGGAGCGGTCTGCGGCAGGTCCTCACCCACATCAATAGCTCACTCGGAATACAATTGCTGCCTTGCAAAGCCGATTGACCCAATCGCAATTCCCACAAGGAGCCATAATGTCAAAATCGCAAGTCCGCTCCATGCATAGGCGTCAGTGACGTCGCGGCTTTGGTCAAACAACCATGTCCGCAGCATTTCTGCGCCGAACGCGGGCAATGGGACGGGAGATGTCGTTGTTCCCAGATAGACTTGCATGATTGACGAAACGATTGCGAGCATGAAGGCCGGCAGGACCGCTGCAATCAATGAGCGTGTGAGGATCGCCATTGCCGAGCGCAATCAAGACGGTCAGTTCCATCGTGGCAATTGCCGACGAGATGATCAGCATCTGAACGCTATCAGGATGGATTTCCAGCGATGACGAACCGGGGCTGGTGAAAGCCGCGACGATATCAACCGAAAAGTCGCCAAGCACAAGCACGGACAGGCTGATGAAAATGCAAAAGAGACAGGTCAGGAATTTGGCAAGCCAAATCGAAACCCGTGACGCTCTCGGCACCACGAGGCGCCAGGTCGCCAGACGATATTCAAGGTGAAACACGCCCGCTATGCCGATTGCAAACAAGAGCTGCGCCAGCGAGTTTCCGGAGATGCTGAGCGACTTGGCTGCTGCGAGGATCAAATCGGATCCCGTTGCCGGAGACTGGAGTGACCGTATGAAGATGAATAAGATCAGGAACAGTTTGAACACCGTCACCGCCAACGGGACGAAAAAGAACCCCCAGAAAAGCAGCGCCGGCTGTCTGGCAAGCTTTAGCAGCTCGAAGCGAACGAGGCCTGTCATCAATCATTCCTCGTCTGGGACAAGAACACAGTTTCCAGGTCCGGCTTCACCCATTTCGCTTCATACACCTTGATATCCGCAGAAACGATGGATCTCAGGAGATCTGGGATATGTTTGCGCTCGAGCCGGACATAGAGGCCGCCATCGGCAAGCTCGGCAATCGCGCCGAGGCGGTCGACGATCTCTGCCGGTCGATCGACATCGAGCCAAAACCGTCCTTCCCGATCGAGGAGATGGGCAACATCTCCTTCAACGACGACCCGGCCTTGCCGCAAGATCGCGATGTGATCGCAGACGCGCTCGACCTCATCAAGGAGATGGCTGGAAAAGAGAACCGTTGTTCCATCTTGTTCTGCCAATTCTCTCAAGAGAGCCCGCATTTGCAGGATGCCGTCTGGGTCGAGGCCGTTCGTGGGCTCGTCGAGGATGATGGCATCGGGTCTGGAAATCAGCGTGCATGCAATCCCGAGCCGCTGCTTCATTCCCAGCGAGAACTCTCCCGCCTTTTTGTCTGCCGCAGCAAATATCCCCACACGTCGAAGGACAGCGTCGACGTGCAGGCGCCTTTCCGAATATGATCCCAGCATGCGCAGATGCTCTCGTGCGGTCAGGAACGGATAGATGGTCGGCGCCTCGATCAGCATGCCGACCCTGCGCCGGGAAGCCTGGTCCGGGCGGCGGCCGAACAATTCGACGCTTCCCTTGTCTTGCCGGACGAGGCCAGCAATGATCCGTAACAACGTGCTCTTGCCGGCGCCGTTTGGGCCAAGCAGACCGAATATCTTTCCACGCGGAATACGCAGCGACAGCCCATCAAGAGCAATCACTGCTTGCCGTCCGCGTCCAAACTTCTTTTCCACCCCGGAAATCGTAATTGCGTCAACGATGTGATCGGGTGCCATTCGTCATTCCATCAACAGACCCTGAACGGTCGCGAAGCTGGCGCCTGCAACCGTTTTTGCTCCGAGACGCGCTTTCGAAAGCATGCGCTCAAAATACCGAACTCTCGTTGATTGAAAAGTGTCCGACTGGCGAATTTTTCCCGTTTCCGTTGTCCAAACTGGCCTGAGCCGTGGATGTTGAAACAGCTTCGAGCTCCGTCGTCGCATCGCAATCGATTCGTCGATCACAGGATCTGCTCTAAATATTCTGATCCATCGTCTCTGCTGGGATTTCGTCGGCGCGGTGGACGCGCACGAGTGTTGCCGGCACGCCGGCGACCGTGCAATGCTCGGGGACCGGCTTCAGCACGACGCTGCCGGCGGCAACCTTGCTGAAGGCGCCGATCTCGATATTGCCGAGGATCTTGGCGCCGGCGCCGATCATCACGCCGTGGCGGATCTTCGGGTGGCGGTCGCCGTTTTCTTTGCCGGTGCCGCCTAGCGTGACATTCTGCAGGATCGAGACTTCATCCTCGATGACAGCCGTTTCGCCGATGACGATGCCCGAGCCGTGGTCGAGCATGATGGAAGCGCCGATCCGGGCGGCGGGGTGGATATCCGGGCCGAATACCAACGAGGCGAGATTGGCGAGCCAGCTGGCGATCTCCGGCCGGCCGGCGTTCCAGAGTGTATGGGCGATGCGATGCGTCTCAAGCGCATGAAAGCCCTTGAGGTTCAGAAGCGCGTGCAGAAACGTCGTGCAGGCCGGATCGCGCTCGCGCACGGCTGCGAGATCGGTCTCGACCTTTCGCATGATATCGTCGTTCAGTGTGGAGAGGATGAGATCAAACAGATTGCCCGTTTCCACCTGGGCCACGCAAAGCCGCGCGGCCAGAACACGGGCAATGATCTCCTTGTTGTCGGCGGCGTCCGTTACCTCCGCGGCAAGCAGCCGCCGCAAGATCGGCTCGCGTGCGGCAAGCTCGGCCGCCTCGGTGCGGATCACGGCCCAGACCGATGCGCCGCCCAAAGGCTGCGGCTGTTGCTCGGCCAAACCGAGGCCGGTTGATTTCGCCATTTCCGTTTCCTCTGTCAGCGACGGCGGCGCAAGCGCCCGCTGCGTGCAGTTCATGTTTCGCCCGGGCAAGGCATTTGGCAAGCCCCGACAGTCTAGCCACTTGACGGCTGCAGGACCGGGGTCAACTCCGCAAGCCGGCGCCAATGATACAGCACATCCGGCTCTCTTTCCTCGTTATCGACACCGTCGGTCTCCTCCGTGGCGGCAAAACCGTGCCGTTCATAGAAGGCACGTGCGCCGATATTACGCTGGAACGTCCAGAGCCTGATCTCGTCCATCTCCTCCTTGGCGCAGCCGAGAAGCCGGGAGCCGATGCCCATGCCTTGAAAGTCGGGGAGGATATAGAGCTGCTCTATCCAGTTGTCGCCATAGGCGATGACGCCGATGAGCCGGTTGCCCATGGCGGCACCTAATATCGTGCAGTTCGGCAGCAGGTGCATGCGCCAGTACTGCTCATCTTCCCAAGGCGTATGCAGATCCGGCAGCCAGGGGAGCCGCTGCCACAGGGCGACACGCCTGATCGCTGCGGCCGCCTGCATGTGATCGGACGAGAGCGCTACGATCTCAGCTTCCGTCGGGGGGTCGTCCATTGCCGCCAATATAGCTCAGGCCGAAATATCGACGACGCCGCAATCGCCGGCTTCGGAGGCGAAGGCGAGCAGCTTGCCGTCCTTGCTCCAGCTCATCGCCGTGACTGCGCCCTTGCCGGGGCGACGCAGCAGCGCCTCCTTGCTGTCGGCGATGCGCACGGCCAGAATCATGCCGTCGATGAAGCCGATGGCGAGGATATCCTCCAGCGGATGGAATTTCACCGCGGTCGCCATGATATTGGCGCGAGTGCCGAGTTCGAGCGGCGCCTTGCCCATCGGCCCGTCCTTGCCCTGGAACGGCCAGACGATGGCCGCCGGCGCGCCCGAAGAGGCGAGCCACTTGCCCTTGACCGACCAGGAGAGCGATTTCACCTTGGCAGGGTAGCCGGTCATGCGCATGTGGCGAGCCTCGGCACCCGGCTTGCTGTCGAGTTTCCAGCCGTGCAGCGCATTTTCCTGCATCGAGGTGACGAGGAAATTACCATCTGGCGAGAAGGTGACGCCGGTATGCGCACCCTTCCATTCAAGATCGACCGGCTTGGCGCTCATGCCGACCCAGTGCAATGACACGCCGTTATAACGCGCCGCCGCGATGCGCAGGCCTTTCGGCGCGAAGGCAAGGCCTTCGACGGTGCGCTCCTCGGGGAATTCCTTGGTCGTGCCATCGGCAAGACGCACCAGCGAACTCTTGCCGTAGGAATAGGCAACGGCGCCCTGCGGGCCGGCTGCGACCTGCGAAATCCACTTGCGCGGCGCCGTGGCGATCTCGCTGACGCTGCCATCGGCGGCGATGCGCAGCACCTTGCCGTCCTCGCCGCCCGAGATCAGGCTCTCGCTATAGGGATCGCGGATGACGGTGAGCATGCCTTGGTGGGCTTCGCAGACCCTGTCGCCGCCATCCAGCCGGTGAAACGTGCCGTTTGCGTTTGCGAAGAAGGGGACATCACCTAAAAATTCGACGGCCAGAACGTGGCCGTCGAGATCAAGCGGTGCAACTGTCGGCATCAGGCGGCTGCCTCGCAGGCCTTGAAGGAGGCTTCGAGCTTTTCGCGGTCGAGATCGCGGCCGATGAAGACGAGACGGCTTTCATGCTTTTCGCCTTCCTTCCATGGCCGCTGGTGATCGCCCTCGATGATCATGTGCACGCCCTGAACGACGTAACGCTCGGGATCGTCCTTGAAGGCGATGATGCCCTTGAGACGGAGAATATTCGGCCCCTGTGTCTGGGTGACCTTCTGGATCCAGGGGAAGAAGCGCTCCGGGTTCATCTGACCGCCGCGCAGCGACACCGACTGCACCGTCACATCATGGATCGCCGACATTGCACCGTGGTTATGGGCGCCATGGTCATGATGGTCGTGCCCGTGGTGATGATCGTGATCATGATGGTGGTGGTCGTGATCGCAGTCCGGTCCGCAGACATGGTCGTCATGGCCGTGTTCCAGGAAATGCGGATCGTTTTCGAGCGCGCGCTCCAGGTTGAAGGCGCCCTGGTCGAGCACGCGGGCAAGGTCGACGCCGGAGCGGCTGGTCTTGTAGACGCGGGCGGCCGGGTTGATGGCACGGACGATGTCCTCGATCACATCAAGTTCTTCCGGGGTGACGAGGTCGCTCTTGTTGATGACGACAACGTCGGCGAAGGCGATCTGGTCCTCTGCCTCGCGGCTGTCCTTCAGGCGCAGCGGCAGGTGCTTGGCGTCCACCAGAGCGACAACGGCGTCGAGCTCGGTCTTGGCGCGCACGTCATCATCCATGAAGAAGGTCTGGGCGACCGGCACCGGATCGGCGAGGCCCGTCGTCTCAACGATGATGCCGTCGAAGCGGCCGGGACGGCGCATCAGGCCCTCGACGACGCGGATCAGGTCGCCGCGCACCGTGCAACAGACGCAGCCATTGTTCATTTCGTAGATTTCTTCGTCCGACTCGACGATCAGATCGTTGTCGATGCCGATTTCGCCGAACTCATTGACGATGACCGCATATTTCTTGCCGTGATTTTCGGAAAGGATGCGGTTGAGCAAGGTCGTCTTGCCGGCGCCGAGATAACCGGTGAGCACGGTGACGGGAATGGGCTTCAGGGTGGAGATCGCGTCGGTCATGAGAACCTCTAGGATTAGGCGTGCGGCCGAGCGGCTTGGGATCGGCTGCTTGAACGGTTGGTCTCATATAATGGCATGGGCGCGGCAGTTCAAAGGGTTTTATAATGTTATAAGATCACATCGGTTGCCCGGTGCAGGTTCCATCTTCAGCGGAGCTGCGTGACGTCGAAGGCGTCGACATCCTCCAGCAATTCGACCAGCCCCTTCACCGCATGCGCAATCAGCGCCTCACCCTTTTCAGCCGTCGCCGCCGCGGCATTGCCTGCTGCGCCGGTGGTATTGAGATCCGACATCTTCCAGCCGAAGGCATGCGGCCCGTAGGCGCGCAGATGTTTGAAGCGCTCGGAAAATTCCGTCTGCCGCGAGGGAAAATCCGCAGCCTTCGCCATATCGACCCTGTCGGGATGAAGCGCCAGCATCACCGAGGTCTCGATATCGCCGCCATGGATGCCGATCGCCTTCTCCTCCGGCGTGATCACGCCATCCGGCAGGCCGAAGCGAGTCCAGCTCGTCGCCACCGCCAGCATGGCAAAGCGGACCCGCGCCTCGGTGGCGACGATCGTCATGACAGGCGAATTGCCGCCATGGGCATTCAGCATCACGAATTTGCGGATGCCCTGCTTCGCCAGGTCTTCGGCGATGCCGAGCCAGCGGGTGACCGCTTTGTCGAAAGCAAGCGTCTTCGTTCCTTCGACATCCATATGCTCTATGGAATAGCCGACGGATTCGGCGGGCAGGAAGGTGACCGGCAGGCCGGCGGGCAAGGCCATCTGCAATCGTCCGGCGATGGCTTCGGCAATCAGCGTGTCGGTTTCGAAGGGCAGGTGAGGGCCGTGCTGCTCATGGGCGCCGAGCGGCAGCACGGCGATCAGCCGGCCTTCGCCGGGAGCAAAGGCCGGGTTGCTGTCCTCGAAGCGCGGCGAAGGCGTCATCATCCGGTCGTAGCCTCTTGTTTATGACGAGATCCTGGGCAATGTCATATCGCAGCGGTGCCGGGGCTTAAAGATCAAAGGGATGGCCATGGGAAAGAAGCATAAGGACGGCAAAAAGAACAAGTCCAAGAAGAAGGACCAGACCGAGTATACGCTCGTCGACCTCTCTCCGGCGCTGACCCAGGCGGCTCGTTCCATGCGTACGGTGCTGTCGCGCAACCTTCTCGAAAGCGGCCTCTATGCCGGCCAGGACGGCGTCATTCTCTCGCTCGCCGAAAGCGACGGCATGACGGCCGGCGGCCTTGCCCAGAAGCTCGGCGTCAAGGCGCCGACGATGACGCGCACGATCGGCCGCATGGAGGCGCAGGGTTTCCTCGAGCGCAAGCCCGATGCCGAGGATGCGCGACTCACCAAGGTCTATCTCACCGAACTCGGCCGCGGCAGCGTGCAGGCGATCGAGATGGCGGCGTCTGCCTGCGACAGGCTGGCGACGCTGGAATTCTCCGACAAGGAAATCCGCAATCTCGTCCGGCTGCTGAAAGCGATCGACGGCAATCTGCAGGCCGAGGCCCTTCACATCGAAGAACCGGACGAAGACTGAAATTTCCCTGAAAGACGAATTGCCTCCACCGATTAAATCTTTTAATTAAACATTTTAAGGGGCCGCGCCGGTTTTCCGGCGGGGTCTCGCTGTCTTGCGTGCTGCCTGGAGGAGGACACGTGGTCCAGAAGATCAAGCTTTCGACGATTGCCGAAACGCTCGGCATTTCAACGGCGACCGTATCGCTTGCCTTACGCGACAGCCCGCTCGTCGCCGGCAATACGCGGGAGAAGATCAAGGAACAGGCGCGCGCGCTCGGCTATATCTACAATCGCCGCGCCGCCAGTCTTCGCACCTCGCGCTCCGGCATCATCGGCGTCGTCGTGCACGACATCATGAACCCCTTCTACGGGGAGATCCTGAAGGCGATCGAAAGCGAGCTCGATCGCAGCCGCCACACCTTCATCCTGTCCAACCATTACGACAATGTCGAAAAGCAGCGCACCTTCATCGAGACGCTGCTGCAGCTCGGCGGCGACGGCGTCATCATGTCGCCGGCGATCGGCACGCCGCCTGAGGACGTGCAACTGGCGGAAGAAAACGGCATGCCGGCGATCCTGGTTGCCCGCTCGATGGAAGGGCAGGACCTGCCGACCTATCGCGGCGACGACAGCTACGGCATCTCGCTTGCCACCAACCACCTGATCGGCCTCGGCCACCGCTCGATCGCCATGATCGGCGGCACGGACCAGACCTCCACCGGCCGCGACCGCTACCAGGGTTATGTCAATGCGTTGCGCAAGGCCGGTATCGAGGTCGATCCGAACCTGCGCATTCCCGGCCCGCGCTCGAAACAGGGCGGCTTCGAGGCCGCCGTGCATTTCCTGTCGCTGCCGCAAAAGCCGACGGCGGCCGTCTGCTGGAACGATCTTGTGGCGATCGGGCTGATGAACGGCATTGCGCGCGCCGGCCTGATGCCGGGACGCGACATTTCCGTCACCGGTTATGATGATCTCGAGGAGGCCTCGATCGCCACGCCGGCGCTGACGACCGTCTGGAACGGCCAGGCCGAGGTCGGGCGCCTGGCCGCCCGGGCGCTGCTTGATCGCCTAGCCGGCAGCCACGAGCCTGACGGCATGCATCTGATCAAACCGGAAATGCGCATTCGCCAGTCCACCAGCCCCCATCGGCCCCGCGCCTGACCCTAGACCGCCACCCAAGAGGAAAAGCCGTGTCCCGCATCGCCATTCTCGTTCCCGGGAAGATACACGATCGTGTTCTCGATAGCCTGAAGGATCGTTTTGAGATTGTCGCTGTCCCGCGGGCGGAAAGGCTTGCACTCGACGGTGAGACCGCCGCCCGCATTCGCGGCGTTGCCGTCTCCGGCGCCTTTCCCGGCGCCTGGATGGATCAGCTCCCTCATGTCGAGGTGATCGCCAGCTTCGGCGTCGGTTATGACGGTATGGATGTGAAACGTGCCGCCGATAAGGGCATCGTCGTCACCAACACGCCGGATGTGCTGAACGACGAGGTCGCCGATACGGCGATCGGCCTGCTCCTGAACACCATCCGCGAACTGCCGCGGGCCGAAGCCTGGCTGCGCGCCGGCAACTGGAAGCCGGGCACGGCCTATCCGCTGTCGCGCTTCTCGCTCAAGGGCCGTCATATCGGGCTTTACGGCCTTGGCCGCATCGGGCTTGAAATCGCCAAGCGGCTGGAGCCGTTCAAGGTGAAGATCAGCTATCACACCCGTTCGCGCCATGTCGATGCGCCCTATGATTATCACCCGACGCTGAAGGGGCTGGCGGAGGCGGTGGATACGCTGATCGCCATCGTTCCGAAGACGCCCCAGACGCACAAGACCATCGATGCCGAAATTCTGGCCGCACTCGGCCCGAACGGCATTCTCGTCAACGTCGGCCGCGGCTGGACGGTGGACGAAGAGGCGCTGAGTGCCGCCCTTGCCTCCGGCGCGCTGGGGGCAGCCGGCCTGGACGTCTTCTACGACGAGCCGACGGTGCCGGCTGACCTGCTCGCGCCTAAGAATGCCGTGCTGCTGCCGCACGTCGCCTCCGCGTCAGTGCCGACCCGCAATGCGATGGCCGATCTCGTCGCCGATAATCTCATCGCCTGGTTCGAGAAGGGGTCGGCGCTGACGCCGGTGCCGGAGACGCCGCAAAAGGCTTAGGCGCGCCGCAAAGAACTCTGCGCCCGGCTCCAGCACGCTATCTATTATCGGTGCGGCCAGTGCAGTGTCAGGCGATCGCCTGGGCCGCGATGACCGGCTGCTTGCCGGCGGCATGGCTGCGGACGGCGTCGCCGAAGGCTGCAAACAGCTTGTTCGACGGCTTGTCGGTTTCGGCCCAATATTCCGGATGCCATTGCACGCCGACGGCGAAAGCCTTGGCGTCGATGACGGAGACGGCCTCCACCGTGCCGTCTTCGGCGATCGCTTCCACCTGCAGGCGCGGCGCGGTCCTGGCGATTGCCTGGCGATGCAGGGAGTTCACGCGGACCTCACCCGGGCCGAGAATGCCTGCTATGCAGGATCCCTCCTTGACGTGGACGCTCTGGCGAATGGCGTACATGCCGTCCCGGTCGACGCCTTCCGGCCGGCGGTGGTCCCAGATGCCGGGCTGCTCCTGGATCTCGCTTGCCAGCGAGCCGCCGAGCGCGACGTTCAGCTCCTGGATGCCGCGGCAGATGGCGAGCAGCGGGATGGCGCGGTCGATGGCGCGGCGGATGAGCGGCAGGCTGGTGGCGTCGCGGGCAGGGTCGAAGGGGCCGTCCTTGTCATTGGCCTCGGCGCCGTAGAGGGAGGGATGCACATTGCTCGCCGAGCCGGAAACCAAGAGGCCGTCGACGCGGTCGAGGATCGCGTCGGTGTCGTAACCCTCTTCGAAGGCCGGAATGATGAAGGCCATGACGCCGGCCGCGTTCAATGCGGCTCGCAGATATTGATGCTGCACGGCATGCCAGGTCGCGCCGTCGAAGCTGCGGATATCGGCAGGAATGGCAACGATCGGTTTCGTCATATCAGCCCCGGTCAAATCTTGATGCTTGTCGTTTCTGCCGCCAGAAGGGTCGTCAAGTCAACGCCTGGCTGTATCAGGCGGCCAAATTGCGGCGGAAATGGTGCCGAGGCTACCGTGCTTGCTGCTAAGCCGCTGATTTTGATGGGCACGTTCGCACTGTCTTATTGTCGTCTTGATGCCAAAGGCTAATAGACTAAAGCTTGAATCGCGGCCTTCGCCATGCTTAGGTTTGCCCTTGCTGCGGGTAGGGGTGAAGATCGGCCGCGCAGTGCCATCTATACGGGAGGTTTTTGATGGATCGTCGTTCGTTTTTCAAGAAGGCGGGGACCGCCAGCGCCGGTGCGGTAGCCGCAACGGCATTGGCAGCGCCTGCGATCGCGCAGGAAAATCCGAAGATCGCATGGCGCATGACGTCGTCGTTTCCGAAGAGCCTGGACACGATCTATGGCGGTGCCGAGGATATCGCCAAGCATGTTGCCGCCGCAACGGACGGTAATTTCACGATCCAGCCCTTCGCGGCCGGTGAAATCGTGCCGGGCCTGCAGGCCGTCGATGCGGTGGCCGCCGGTACGGTCGAGGCAGCCCACACCACCTCCTATTATTTCGTCGGCAAGGACCCGACCTATGCCATCGGAACGGCCATCCCGTTCGGCCTGAACAGCCGCCTGACCAATGCCTGGTATTATGAAGGCAACGGCAACAAGCTGATGAACGAATTCTATGCGACACAGGGCATGTATGCGCTGCCGGCCGGCAATACCGGTGCGCAGATGGGCGGCTGGTTCCGTAAGGAAATCAACACGCTCGACGATCTCAAGGGCGTCAAGATGCGCATTGCCGGCCTTGCCGGCCGCGTCATGGAGAAAGTCGGCGTCATCCCGCAGCAGATCGCCGGCGGCGACATCTATCCGGCGCTGGAAAAAGGCACGATCGATGCGGCGGAATTCGTCGGTCCTTATGACGACCTGAAGCTCGGCTTCCACAAGGTGGCGAAGTATTACTACTATCCGGGCTGGTGGGAAGGTGGCCCGACGGTGCACGGGTTCTTCAATCTCGAAAAATGGAGCAGCCTGCCCAAGCATTATCAGGCAGCGCTGACCGATGCCTGCGCCTTCGCCAACACCAACATGCTGGCGAAGTACGACACCAAGAACCCGACGGCGCTGAAGCAGCTGGTTGCGGAAGGCGCGACGCTGCGCCCGTTTAGCCAGGAAATCATGGAAGCCTGCTTCCAGGCGGCGACCGGCATCTACGCCGAAATCTCGGGCACCAACCAGTATTTCAAGAAGATCTACGACGACCAGACCGCCTTTAAGCGGGACGCCTATCTCTGGATGCAGCTTTCGGAATATACTTTCGATACGTTTATGATGATCCAGCAGCGGGCCGGGAAGCTTTAAGCTTTCGCCGACGCTTGATTTCAGCCGATGACAAAACCCCCGGATCTTTCGGTCCGGGGGTTTTTCTTTCCACGCTATTTGGCGGGCGCCGGCGGTGCGCCCCCGGGCAGGCCGTTCAGCGGCGGCAGGGTGAGGCCGGGAATCTGCGGTGAGCTGTTGTTGCCGCCGCCCAGCGGCGGCAGGCCGAGTTGCCCGCCGCCGAAGGCGGGGATTTCGATCTTGATCGAGTTCGGGTCGACCTTCGGGCCGTGATCCAGCCAATAGGTGACCGATTGCGGCCAGAAGATCACGATCGCCACCAGGATCAGCTGCATGCCGACCCAGGGGAGCGCGCCCATGTAGATATCGGAGGTCTTGACATCCTTGCCGGCGATCGAGCGCAGGTAGAACAGCGCGAAGCCGAAAGGCGGGTGCATGAAGCTCGTCTGCATGTTGACGCAGATCAGCACGCCGAACCAGATCAGATCGATGCCGAGACTGGAGGCAACGGGGGCAAGCATCGGGATGACGATGAAGGCGATCTCGAAGAAATCGAGGAAGAAGGCGAGCACGAAGATGAAGATGTTGACGAAGATCAGGAAACCGACCGGGCCGCCGGGTATGCCCGACAGCATGTGCTCGATCCAGCGCGAGCCGTCCATGCCCTGGAAGACCAGGCTGAAACAGGTGGAGCCGATCAGGATCATCACCACCATCGAGGTGATGTGCGTTGTCGATGTCATCGCCTCGCGGATCAGCGGCCAGGTGAGGCGGCGATTCATGGCGGCGAGCAGCATGGCGCCGACGACGCCGAGCGCGCCGGCTTCCGTCGGCGTCGCAAGCCCCATGAAGATCGTCCCGAGCACCAGGAAGATCAGCACGATCGAGGGCACCATGCCCATCAGCACTTTGACGAGCAGCGCCCAGTTGAAGTCGCCGCGCACTTCCTTCGGCAGCGGCGGCATCGATTTCGGCCGGATGATCGACATCACCAGGATGAAGAGGATGAAGATCGTCACCTGCAGGATCGAAGGGCCGATGGCGCCGAGATACATGTCGCCGACCGACCGGCCGAGCTGGTCGGCGAGAACGACGAGCACGAGCGAGGGCGGGATCACCTGGGTGATGGTGCCCGACGCGGCGATAACGCCGGTGGCAAGCCGCGGGCTGTAGCCATAGCGCAGCATGATCGGCAGTGAGATCACCCCCATGGTGATGACGGAGGCGGCCACCGTGCCGGTAATCGCGCCGAGCACGGCGCCGACGAGGATGACGGCATAGGCGAGACCGCCGGGTATGCCGCCGAAGAGTTTGCCGGTGCCTTCGAGCAGATCCTCGGCCAACCCGCAGCGCTCCAGGATCGCACCCATGAAGGTGAAGAAGGGAATGGCGAGCAGGAGGTCGTTGGAGACGATGCCGAAGAAACGCAGCGGCAGCGCCTGCAGGAGGGCTTCGTTGAAATGGCCGGTGACGATGCCGATAATGCCGAAGAACAGACCGACCGCGGCCAGCGAAAAGGCGACCGGAAAGCCGTAGAGCATGAAGATGACCATGCCCAGGAACATCGCCGGCGGAATGATGCCGAAATCAAACAAATCCGTTTCTCCCAGCCCGCGTTACTGCAGCGGCTTTTCGTATTTTGTATCGATGCTGATATGGCCGGTAACGGCTGCGATCCGCTTGATCAGTTCGGAAACGCCCTGCAGGGAAAGCAGCGCGAAACCGGCGACGAGGACCAGCTTGACGGGCCAGCGGATCAGCCCGCCGGCATTGCCCGATATTTCCCCCTGCCGGTAGGAGAGCGCGAAGAAGGGCCAGGAGACCCAGGCGAGGAAGATGCAGACGGGGATGAGGAAGAGGATGAGGCCGAAGATGTCGATCCAGATCTTCGCCCTGTCGGAAACCGAGCCATAGATCAGGTCGACGCGGACATGCTCATTGTTGCGCAGTGCATGCGAGGCGCCGAGCAGCACGACGAAAGCGAAGAGATACCACTGGATCTCCAGCCAGCCGTTCGAACTGTAATTGAAGGCATAGCGAACGATGGCGTTTCCGGCGCTGATCAGACAGCAGAACAGCACCATATATTCGGAAATTTTGCCCATGAACTGGCTGATCCGGTCGATCAGCCGGCTTGCTGCCAGAAGTACCGACATTCGCCTCCCCTTGTTCTTGTCTTGCCGGTTTTCCGGCAGCTTTCCCTCTTGCAATCGATGTAGACCACGGCCTTTGAAATTGGAAGGATAAATGCCTTGCCTAGGAGTATAGTCTTACCTGTGCGGGTCGGCTCATCCGACCGTCGAATATTTCAGCAACCCAGGCGTGGATAAAATATTTCAACAATCTCGCCAATAGGCTGCGTCAGCGCGCTTAGGCTGTGCAGTTCATCCTCTAGTTTTAGAAAATTTGACCAAATGTTTGATTCCATTGAAATCAATTTTTAAAGGGTTGGGCTTAGAATTCCCGCGCACAGGGAAAGTGTGGATGAAGCCAGATAACCCGAACAGGGTCCCTTTAGATGTGTATCTGTCGTTTGTGAGTTCCCTTTCCGGGAACCGCATGACGCTTCTTGTTGGCGTCATCGTGCATATTGCGACGTGCCTAGCAGTGGCCGCCAAGACGCAGTATTCCATCTATGTCCTGCTGTCGGCCGCCTTCCTTCTGGTCTTCGGCGCTCGCATGGTCATCTTCCGACGGTTCGATCGCGTCGACAAGGACAGCCTGTCGCGCGCCGACATCGAGCGTTGGGAGCGGATTCTCGTTACCAGTGGAGCTTGCACCACCGCGCTCCTCGGCATCGCCAGCGGCTACGCCATCTTCGTCGTGCATGATTCCTTTGCGGAACTTGCCTGCATTTCCGTCACCATGGCGACCATGGTTTCCGTCGTCGGCCGCAATTACGGTTCGCGCTTCGCAGTCGACCTCCAGACCTTCTTCTGCTGCCTGCCGATGATCGTCTGCAGCCTGCTGGCGATGGATTTCTATCGCGGCGTGCTGTCGATCTTCCTCATTCCTTTCTGGCTGACGACGCGGGCCATGGCGAACGGCGTGCGCGAGTTTCTCTATGAAAACGTCATCGCGCGCCGGGAAATCACCATTATCGCCGATCGTTTCGATACGGCGCTCAACAACATGCCGCACGGCCTTGTCATGGTCGATGCCGAAAACCGCATTCAGGTCGTCAATCGCAAGGCCTGCGAGCTGTTGAAGATCGGCGCGCCGGAGCGGCTGAAGGATCGCGACCTCGGCGCCGTGCTGCGCTATGGCGCGCGCTACAGCTTCATGGACGCCTCGCAGCCGGAGCTGATCCTGCGCCAGCTGACCCAGGTGGCCGAAGGCAACCTGTCGCGCACGCTCATTCATTTTCCCGAGAGCCTGTCGCTCGAATTCTCCGCCAGCCGCAGGGCCGACGGAGGCGCCGTGCTAATCTTCGAGGACGTGTCGAGCCGGGTGAAGGCGGAGCAGAAGATCCTGCACATGGTGCGCTTCGATGCGATGACCGGCCTGCCCAACCGGGAATATTTCGGCCAGCTGGTGCAGGACTATCTCGCCAAACATCCGAGGAAGTCGGGACCGCTCGGCTTCATGGTGCTCGATATCGACGAGTTCAAGCATGTCAACGACATGCGCGGCCATGTTACCGGCGACCATCTGCTCTGTGCGATCGCCGCTCGTATCAAGCAGGCTTCCGGCAACGCTATTCTGGGCCGGCTGATGGGCGACCAGTTCATCCTGTTTTTCCCGCATGCGAAGGAGCCGGCCTCGCTCGATATCGAGATCCGCCGCGTGCACGCCGCGATCCAGGGGAACTACGAGGTCGATGAGCTGACCTTCCTCGTTTCGCTCAGCGCCGGCTACGCGATCCTCGAAAGCACCGCCTTCGCGATGGACGAATGGAGCGTCAAGGCGGATCTTGCGCTGTTCGAAAGCAAGTCGCGCTTCAGGGGCGGCATTTCAGGCTTCGAGCGCGAGATGGATGGCCGCTATATCGAGCAGCAGAAGCTGAAGGCGGATCTGCGCGATGCGGTTTCGGCACAGGCGCTGCATCTGGTCTTCCAGCCGATGTTCCGGGCCGACGGCTCGCGGATCGAATGCGCCGAAGCCTTGGCGCGCTGGGTGCATCCGGAGAGGGGCTCGATCCCGCCCGATGTCTTCATCCGGCTCGCCGAGGATATGGGCATCATCTCCGACATCACCCGCTTCGTCCTGTTCAAGGCATGCAGCGAATGCATGAACTGGCCGGACCATATCGCCGTCTCGGTCAACCTCTCGGCGCGGGACCTCAGGGATGCCGACATCCTCCAGGTGGTCGCCGAAGCGCTTGCTCATTCCGGCCTCGACGCGGCGCGGCTGCATCTCGAAGTCACGGAAAGCTGCCTGATCGACGAGCCGGCGGCCGTTCGCGCCATCCTGGCGGAGCTCAGGGCCCGCGGCATCACCATCGCCATCGACGATTTCGGTACCGGCTTCTCCAGCCTCAGCTATCTCGACACCCTGCCGCTCGATATCGTCAAGATCGACCGCTCCTTCGTGCGCAACATCGTCGAGGATACCCGCCGCCTCAAGCTGTTGCGCGGTACGGTCCATCTCGCTCGGGAGCTTGGCCTGAAGATCGTCATCGAGGGGGTCGAGACCGAGGAACAGCTGGCCCTGCTCAACAAACACCGCAGCACCGATCTGGTACAGGGCTATGTTTTCTCGCAACCGGTGCCTTCCCAGAACATCAGGCTGTTGCAAGAGGGAATCGGCCGCCGCACCGTCCCGCGCCGTCGCAACAAGGTCGCCTGAGCGCCGTGCAGCGGCCGCATTTTTTGCTGAAAATCCCCCCTGCCGTTAACCTTAATACTTTATATACAAAGCGAATTATCGGATTTCCTTGCCTAAATGTCGGTGGCGTATGATTAATGATCCGTTAACAAGCGGATCGAGAGAATGTCAGATACACTTTTTGCGCGTGGTGATTTCAGCAGGAAAATCCTGGAAATTCTGGATCACGTCGAATATCGCCGCGTCGAAAGCGGCGAAGACATGGAGGAGGTAGAGCGGCTGCGCTACAAGGCCTACAAGGCCCACGACGCGCTGTCGCTTGCCCCGGGAGGCCTATTGGACGATGTCGATTTCGACAGCCATGCCTATATCTTCGGTCTGTACCATTATGGTGAACTGGTCAGTACGATCCGACTTCACTATGTGACGCCGGAGCATCGTGTCAGCCGGTCCGGAGAGGCCTTTCCCGAGGCGATGGATGAGCTTTTGGACGCCGGACTGACCTTGATCGACCCGGCGCGTTTCGCGGCCGATCCGGATTTCGCCGCCGACATGCCATGGGTTCCCTATCTGACGCTGAGACCCGCCATCGTTGCCGCAGCGTATTTCCGGGCGGACCGCGTTATTCAGTCCGTCCGCCCCCCACATGCCGCCTTCTACAAGCGGGTTTTCTATGCCGATACCATCGTGCCCGGCCGGCTGGCGGAGAGTTACGGGGTTGACGTGACGCTGATGGCGACGAACGTGATCGAGGTCGGGCGCAAGCTGTTGACGCGCTATCCCTTCTTCATCTCCAGCGCCAGCGAGCAGCGCATGATGTTTTCGCGCAATCCCAACGACACGCTGCCGCCGCTCACCATCATTCCGACGGCGCGTTTCGTACCGCCAGGCGAGCTCGGCACCGATCTGCCGCTCTGATTTCTTCTTCCCTCCGGCTCAAGAGAAGGTGGTTGCGAGGCGGCTGCTGCGGCATTCTCATGCATTGCGCTTTCGCCTGTCATTGTGTAATCCCTGCAGCCAGGGATTTCCCTCGTTCGGCGAGGGAATCAGGCTGCGCAAAGGCATTTGAGGGAGACGATATTTATGGCCGAACATCATACCGGACCGGTCGAGACCGGCGCGCCGATGGATTACAAGGAACATGAAAAGACCTACGACATGTTCATCGCCGGCGCGAAATACGGCTCGATGCTTCTAATCGTCCTCCTGCTGGCGATGACCGCCGGTTTCTTCGGCGGCGCCGGCCTTCTCGGCGGCCTCTTCGTCTTCATCATTCTTCTTGCCATCGGCATCTTCCTGTTCCGCTGATCGCGTCGATTCAGAGGGGCGGAGCGTCCTTTGTGCGTCCGGAAGGACGCACGGCGCTCTGAGGGAGGAGAGCTTCTCCGAAGCTATGTGAACTAGGTGCTTGGCCCGCGCAGGCAAGCCTGCGGCGGTCTGGCTGACCCGGAGGAGGGGGCAGTTGGGCAATATCGTTTTCGTTGCAAGGGAAATTGCGGGCGAGGAGACGCGTGTTGCGGCCTCCGCCGAGACCGTGAAGAAAATGAAGAGTTTCGGCTTCGACGTCGTCGTCGAAGCCGGCGCCGGTGCGGCTTCGCGCATTCCGGACGGAGAGTTCGAGGCCGCGGGCGCCAGGATCGGCAGCTTTGCCGATGCCGCCTCCGCCGATGTGGTGCTGAAGGTGCGCCGTCCGAGCCCGTCGGAAATCGCCGGTTACAAGAGCGGCGCTGTCGTCATCGCCATCATGGATCCCTACGGCAATGACGAAGCGATCGCGGCTCTAGCAAGTGCCGGGCTTTCGGCTTTCGCGATGGAACTGATGCCGCGCATCACCCGTGCCCAGTCCATGGACGTGCTTTCCTCACAGGCCAATCTCGCTGGCTACCAGGCCGTCATCGAGGCGGCTGGTGTCTATGACCGCGCCATGCCGATGATGATGACGGCAGCCGGCACCGTGCCGGCCGCCAAGGTTTTCGTCATGGGGGCGGGCGTTGCCGGCCTCCAGGCGATCGCGACGGCCCGTCGCCTGGGTGCCGCGGTCTCGGCCACCGACGTTCGCCCGGCCGCCAAGGAACAGGTCGCCTCGCTCGGCGCCAAGTTCATTGCCGTCGAGGACGAGGAGTTCAAGGCGGCGGAAACGGCCGGCGGCTATGCCAAGGAAATGTCGGCCGACTACCAGGCGAAGCAGGCGGCTCTGGTTGCCGAACATATCGCCAAGCAGGATATCGTCATCACCACCGCGCTTATCCCCGGCCGTGCGGCGCCGCGGCTCGTTTCGCGCGCCATGCTTGCCGCGATGAAGCCGGGGGCGGTCGCCGTCGATCTCGCGGTCGAACGCGGCGGCAATATCGAGGGTGTCGTTGCCGGCGAGATCGCCGATGTCGAGGGTGTCAGGGTAATCGGTTTCGCCAACATGCCGGGCCGGGTCGCGGCCAGCGCCTCGGCGCTCTACGCCAAGAACCTCGTCACCTTCCTGGAGACCATGGTCAACAAGGAAACCAAGACGGTCGTCGCCAATCTCGACGACGAACTCGTCAAGGCGACGATGCTGACCTATGCCGGCGACGTAGTTCATCCCGCCTTCGGCGGCGCGAGGAAGGGAGACATGTGATGGCCAGTGAAGCAATGGACAGAGCGCTGGAGCAGCTCGACCAGGCGGTGACCGCCGTCATCACGGCGGCGGCCCAGGCACCGGAAGCGGCAAGTGCTGCGACCGGCGGGGCGATCGATCCGTTCGTCTTTCAGCTGGCGATCTTCGTCTTGTCGATTTTCGTCGGCTATTACGTCGTGTGGTCGGTAACGCCGGCACTGCATACTCCGCTGATGGCCGTCACCAACGCGATCTCCTCCGTCATCGTCGTCGGCGCGCTGCTGGCGGTCGGCATCTCTACAAGCGGGCTTGCGACCGGCTTCGGTTTCGTCGCCCTCGTGCTCGTCTCGGTGAACATCTTCGGCGGCTTCCTGGTGACGCAGCGGATGCTTTCGATGTACCGCAAGAAGGACAGGTAAGCGAGTGATGACCAATATCGCAGCCTTCCTCTACCTCGTTTCCGGCGTTCTCTTCATCCTGGCGCTGCGCGGCCTCTCCCATCCGGCCACCAGCCGCAAGGGCAATCTCTATGCCATGATCGGTATGGGGATCGCCATCCTGACCACGCTCGTGCTGGCCACACCGAACTTCGGCGGCTTCGTGCTGATCGTCCTTGGCCTTGCCATCGGCGGCAGCGTCGGCGCCTATGTCGCTCGCACCATCCCAATGACTTCGATGCCGCAGCTGGTCGCCGGTTTCCATTCGCTGGTCGGCCTCGCCGCCGTGCTGGTCGCGGCCTCGGCGCTCTATACGCCCGCCTCGTTCGGCATCGGCGAGATCGGTCAGATCCACACCGAGGCGCGCATCGAGATGGCGCTTGGCGTGGCGATCGGAGCGCTGACCTTCACCGGCTCGATCATCGCCTTCCTGAAGCTGGACGGACGCATGTCCGGCAAGCCGATCCTGCTGCCCTACCGGCATGTGATCAATGCCAGCCTGCTGGTGCTGATCGTGCTCTTCATCATCGGACTTGCCGTCACCGAAAGCCATTTCGACTTCTGGGCTGTCGTGGCGCTGTCGCTGGCACTCGGCGTCCTGCTGATCGTGCCGATCGGCGGCGCCGATATGCCGGTCGTCGTCTCGATGCTCAATTCCTATTCCGGCTGGGCCGCGGCCGGCATCGGCTTTACGCTCGGCAATCTGGCGCTGATCATCACCGGCGCGCTCGTCGGTTCCTCCGGCGCGATCCTGTCCTACATCATGTGCAAGGGCATGAACCGCTCCTTCATCTCGGTTATCCTCGGCGGTTTCGGCGGCGAGACGGCGTCCGGTGGGCCCGATACCTCTGATAAGACGGTCAAGCTCGGCTCCGCCGAGGATGCGGCCTATCTGATGGCGAATGCATCCAAGGTCATCATCGTGCCCGGATACGGCATGGCGGTCGCCCAGGCGCAGCA
This sequence comes from Rhizobium binxianense, assembly GCF_028994275.1. Lineage (NCBI taxonomy): Bacteria > Pseudomonadati > Pseudomonadota > Alphaproteobacteria > Hyphomicrobiales > Rhizobiaceae > Rhizobium > Rhizobium binxianense. The sequence goes on along the minus strand of NZ_CP118713.1, from coordinate 3,546,453 downwards.
TGCGCTGCGCGAACTCGCCGACAATCTGAAGAAGAACGGCGTCGAGGTGAAATATGCGATCCACCCGGTCGCCGGCCGCATGCCCGGCCATATGAACGTGCTGCTTGCCGAAGCGAATGTTCCCTATGACGAGGTCTTCGAGCTCGAGGACATCAATTCGGAATTCGCCCAGGCCGACGTCGCCTATGTCATCGGCGCCAATGATGTCACCAATCCGGCCGCCCGCGACGACAAGACCTCGCCGATCTACGGCATGCCGATTCTCGACGTCGACCGGGCAAAGACCTGCCTCTTCGTCAAACGCTCGCTCGGCTCGGGTTATGCCGGCATCGACAATACGCTGTTCTACAAGGACGGCACGATGATGCTGCTCGGCGACGCCAAGAAAATGACCGAGGATATCAACAAGGCCATCGCGCATTGATCGACGCAGATACAGCCGCCTTTGGGCGGCTGTTCGATTCAGGCCGGGTGTTCGTCATATCTCGCCCGGCACGAGGGTCATCTTCTCGACGCCGATCGCCAGGTTCAGCCCTTCCTGGGCTTGGACATTCAATGGCTGCAGCATGAAGGCCTTGTTGGTGCCGCCGGCGATCACTTTGGCGCCGGCGCCTGCGCCCACGCTCGCATCGGCGCCGATGCCGTAATATTCGCCGGCAAGGGCGAATTGCGGGACATCCGTGCCGGTCTTGGCCAGCACCTGCCAGATCATCACGCTTTTGCCGGTCTGGCCGATATCAATGCCGAATTTCTCGATCTTGCCGGCATAGACCGCCTTGGCGCCGCCGGACGCCGGCGTATAGGTGCAGAGGAGGTTCTTCTGCGAGGTGACGATCAGGCCCTGGCCGCCATCCGATCCGCAGACCAGACGGCCAAGCGTGACATAGCTTTCCGCGCCCGCCGGGCCTGCCCAGGCAGCGGCCGCCAGTGCCGCGGCTGCGATCATGGTTTGCTTGAACATGGTCTTTCTCCTTTGGAACGACCTGTCCGAAACGGGTGGAGATGGTGATTGTTCCTGGAGTCTAATCCCGTTCCAGCATGGCGCGCTGCGCCGTCAGCACCCAGCGCAGGCCTTCGGGCAGGAAATCGACCTGCACCGTACCGCGGAAAGCCGAGGCGGCATGAGCCTTGATAACGGTAGTGCCGAAGCCCGAGCGCGATGGCTCGACAACAGGCGGGCCGCCGCGCTCTTCCCAGGTGAATCGGAGCAAGGCATCCGGTTTGTCCTCCTCTTTGACGTCATGCCATTCGAAGCGGACACGGCCCTGCGGCACCGAGAGTGCACCATATTTCACCGAATTGGTGGCGAGTTCATGCAAGGCGAGGCCGAGATTCTGCACCGCATCCGGCTTCAGCACGAAATCGTCGCCTGTGATGTCGATCTGTTCGCGCGATTGGGGGAAGGCCTGCAGATGGATGTCGACGACCCGTCGCAGCGACACCCCTCCCCATTGCTCGCTGGTCAGGAGCTCGATCGAACGGACCAGCCCGTCGAGGCGATCGGCGACGGCGGCCTGGAAGGTCTCGACGCTGTCGGCCTGCTTGGCGAGCTGGCGCATCATTGCCTGGGCAAGTGTCAGAAGGTTCTTGGTGCGGTGGACGAGCTCATGCATGACGAAGCGCAGCCGGTCCTCGGTCTGGCTGCGATCGAAAGAGGCATTCGAAAGGGCGATCGCCACCTGGTTCGCCTCGATGACGCTGGTCTCGACCGGCGAGACGATATGGCCTTCGCCCATGCGGTTCGCCATTTCGGCGATATCGCGGATGGTGGTGCGCACCTGCCGTGCGACGGCGTAGGCGCCCAGCACGGCGACGAGCACAAGGGCCACGCCGCCGATGATGAGGAAACGCCAGGTGCTGAGGATCGATGCCTGGGCGATCGGTCCCCAGATCACCGTCTTCCACGACCAGCCGGGAATCCGGGCATAACCGAGCAGCATATGCGGCAGGATCGTCTCGTCCTGGAAGACGCCGCGGGAAGCAGTGAAGGCCGGCAGGATGCGCGGATCGAAGGGCGTGCCGGGTTCGAGATTGGCGGGGCCGGTGGCGGCGACGACGTGGCCGCTCTGATCGATGACGGCGGCCGACCAGCCGGGGGCAAGCCCCTCTGTCGTCACGAGCTTGCCCAGATCCTTGGCGTCCTGGGTGATGATGAGGGCTGCGACGGGATCATTTTTCCGCGGCAGGGTGACGTTATAGACCCAGTCGCCGCTGGTGCGGCCGCGAAAGACGTCTGATGCTTCGATGCGACCGGAGGTCATGGCCGACTGGAGGGCGGCAGTGTTGGCTATCTCGCCAAGCGGCGTGCCGAACGCTCGGCGCGTGTTCAGCAACTGCTGGCCGCTGCGGTCGACGGCGATGACATAGAGCGTATTGTCTCTGAGAGCCGTTTCGGTGCGCTGATGGAAGGCGGCGAGATTGCCGTTTTCAAGCTCCGGCGAGCTCGAAAGCAGCCGCAGCGTCGTTGCCATATCCTGAAGCTGGCGGTCGATGATGCGCGAAAGAGCAAGCGCATCCTGGGCCGTCTCGCGCCGCAGCGTCGAACGCTGGTTGTCTTCCAGCTGCAGCAGAAGCAGCGTCACAAAGGCGAAGATCGGCAGGGCGATCGCCACCGCCATGGCGACAAGATAGGTGCCGATCGAGGCTTTGGGAAAGAACAGCGCGACAATCTTCATCTGGTGCGCCACAGAGTGTTACAGGGTCTTTTGCCCGTCTGAAAAGACGCGCGGCGCTGTAATGCGCGCGGCCCGCAACGGTTTTCGTTTGCGGCCAGGAAAGCAAAGATCCGCATCTCTCGCAAACCGCCCTCAACTCGTTTTAGAATGCCCGATAGCGGGCTATCGAAGCAGCGCCATGTTAGGGGGAGCAAGAGCAGGTTGCAACATACTATGACAGGTGGTCGAGAGCGGCGGATCTTTTGCTGCGTCTCGTTTTGAGGTCGTGCGGCCGCTTTTGCGGCAGGATCGCTCCTGCCGCCCGACCATATCGTTAGCCGGCTGGGGCGACGCCGACGCGGGCAAGGCCGTCGCGAGCCGGCTGGTATTTGGGATCGAGGCCGACCGCGTGGCGATAGGACCGAGCGGCCTTCGCCTTGTCGCCGCGGCGTTCGTAGACGAGGGCCTGATTGGCCCAGGATTCGGCGATGTTGCCGTTGAGCTCGATCGCATGGTTGAAATCGGCAAACGCGTTGTCGTCGTCGTTCAGTGCGATATAGGAAATGCCACGGCCGTTATAGGGCTCGGCGGAATTCGGCGCGAGCGAGATCGCTTTCGAGAAGTCGTCGATCGCCTTGTCCTGCTGATTGCGCTTCTGATAGATCAGGCCACGATTGTGATAGGCGCGGCCATCGGTGGTGCCGAGCTGGATCGCCTTGTCGAAGTCGTTGAAGGCCTGATCGTCCTGGCCGGCCATGCGATAGACATTGCCGCGGCCGATATAGGCGACGTCATAGCTCGGATTGATCTGCAGGGCAGCATTGTAGTCGCCAATCGCCTGGGCTTGCTGGCCCATGTTGCGATAGACGAGGGCGCGGTTGGCGTAAGCCTGGAAAAACCGCGGATTGATCTGCAGCGCCGTGTTGAAATCGTTCAGCGCCTTGCGGAATTCGCCGCCGCGGCCATAGGCGGAGCCGCGGACATTGTAGCCCTCGGGATCCCTGGGGTTGGCGTTGATAACAGCCGTCAGCGACGCGATATTCTCTTCCGAGCCCTGCGCCTTGTCGATGCTGATGACAGCATCGGAGGTGGGGGTCGTCTCACAGCCTGCAAGGCCGAATATTGCCGCCAGCGCCAAAGCCGGCAGGAAGGCGGTTTTCTGCAAGCGCCAAGCGCGGGACGGATTGAAGGTGATGACTGCCATTCGGGCTCGCTTTCCCCATGCGGCACATCCGCTATGCGGACATGCGATTCAGCGGCAAACTAAAAAGGCGGCGGCGAACCTATCGCCCCCGCCACAATGCATCTGAAAACGTCAAAAAAACGACAGCAACGCTCAGCGTGCTGCGACCAGACCTTCGCGCTGGGCGCGCTTGCGGGCCAGCTTGCGAACGCGGCGAACAGCTTCTGCCTTTTCGCGAGCACGCTTCTGCGACGGCTTCTCGTAGTAGTCGCGCATCTTCATTTCGCGGAAAATGCCTTCGCGCTGCATCTTCTTCTTGAGAGCGCGGAGAGCCTGATCGACATTATTATCGCGGACAAGTACCTGCACGAGAATCACGTTCCTTTGGTTGGTTGCTGCCTGCGGCGGCGCAGCGCCAGGGGCAAAACTATAACGTTCGCGCGGCCGTAGCCTTGCGATTGGTGATGCGAGATAGCAGATCGGGTACGGGAAGTCCAGATGGATATGGGAAGCGGGCGGAAAAATCACGCTTGCCCCATCCGGTCACGATCCCGCGGCTTCGTCCAGCGCGGCGATCGCCTCCTTGAGGGCCGACCTGACCCGGAAGCGATCGGCAGGCTCCAGCCGGCTCATATCCAGATGCAGATCGAGGCCCGCGAGGTGTTCGCTAAGGACGCGGCTCTTATGATCTGCACCGAGCGTCAGCCCATCCACCGCATAGGGCACGATCTCGCGTTGTATACCCTTCATCGTGATCGGCGGCAGGGGATGGGCCGCGACGATTTCATTCACCAGCGCGTAGGTTTCGTAGCTGATGACGATCTCTCCTCCCTGGGCGATCGATTGCAGCCGGGCTGCGAGGTTGGCCTCCGCCCCGATGATCGTATAGTCCATGCGGTCGTTGCTGCCGAAATTGCCGACGTTGCAATAGCCGCTGTTGATGCCCATGCGGACGACGAAAGGCTCTTCGGTGCCGTTTCTGCGCCATCTGTCCTTGAGTTCGCCGAGACGGCGCTGCATGTCGACGGCCATGCGCAGACAGGCTTTCGCGTCCTCCTCCGGACCCTTGGTTTCCGGATCGCCGAAAAACACCAGCATTGCGTCGCCGATGAACTTGTCCACCGTGCCGCCATGTTCCAGAGCAATGTTCGACATCTCCGTCAGATATTCGTTGAGCATCTCCGTCAGGGCCTCCGGCTGCAGGCGCTCGGTGGTGGCGGTGAAATCCTTGATGTCGGAGAAGAAGATCGTCAGGCGCTTGCGCTCGGTATGGACGACGACGTCCTTCTGCCCGGAGAAGATGCTTTTGTAGATCTGCGGCGAGAGATAACGCGAAATCTTCAGGGAAACGCTGGCGAGGAACTCGTTCGCCGTTTCCAGATCCCGGTTGGCGCTGTGGATCGCGCGCGCCTGCTGCCGCTGGAGTAGAATGAAGCTGATGCCGATAATGGCGACGAACAGAAAATAACAGAGCAGGTATTTGAAGGCGAAGACGTTGCCCGCATAGGGCTGCCTGATGATGACCTCCTGAATGCCGCGCACGTCGCCCACCTTCCAATCGGTCTTCGGGCTTTCGGGATGGCTGTTGTGGCAGGCAACGCAGGCCTGGCCCATGACCACGGGGGTAATGAATCGCAGAGTATCGGTCAATCCGACACGGGTGAGGTCGTTCAGCGTCTGCTGCGGATCGGCGCGCAACGCGGCGAGCGCTTTCGTCTCGAAATCGTCGAGCTCGTGGGATGCGCGGCTCTTGAACGGCAGGTCGGAGACGAAACGGTAGGTTATATTGGCCTGCTGCTCCTTGATGACGTCGCCGAGCTCCAGGGACAGAGTGGCCGGCAGCGGGATGGCGCCTGGAATATTGGCGTAGTTGTGAGAGACAACAGTGCCTTCGGTCGCGCCGCTGGCGTGGGCGGCCAGAACACGGCCCACGACATTGGCCGAATAATAGGAGCGGATGCTCGATATCAGCGAACTCATGTCGCGCGCCTGACGCCGAAGGGTATTTCCGGAGAGATCGCTGATATCGAGCCAGACGGCCAGAGGCAGCCCGGCGAGCATTGCCAGCACGACGACGATCAGCCAGTAGCCGCTGCGACGCGCGGCGGTTTCGGAAATCAAGGCGACCTCCATTCCTCTCGAAAAAACATGCGGTTTTCGATCGCTACAAGAACATTTCGCCGCGCGCCCGGCAAGGTCGAAGCCTTGGTATCCCGGCAAAAGCTCGGGCAAAACTGGCGGGTGGCCGATATTGACGAGTCCTCCCTGCCGCCCCGTGAAAAGCAGAATGGGGAGACCGAAAAGAGCGTGCTGCGAAGCATGTGCGAATGGCGTTCGGACCGAAAGCGGCGTAGCCTGTCCGTCGGCAGATGCGGGCCGCTCTACTCGGTCGGCCGAGGGAGGGGACGCGTGGAGAGATGATGACGCGCGCGCAGCAAATCGGTGTCGTTATCGGCCTGGCGATCGTGGCTCTGCTCACGGTCCTGCGGGCAGGCGATCCCGGGATTTTCAAGCTGATCCGCGGCGTGACGTTCGACGAATATCAGCGGCTGGTTCCGAGGACCTTCGAACCGATGCCTGTCCGGGTGATCGACATCGACGAAGCTTCCCTGCGCGAATTCGGCCAATGGCCATGGCCGCGGGACCGGATGGCGCTGCTGGTGGACCGGCTTTCTCAAATGGGCGCTTCGGCCATCGCCTTCGACATTCTTTTCGCCGAGCCGGACCGGCTGTCGCCGCGCAATGTCGTCCGCGAGGTCGCGGGCGTCGATCCTTCCCTTGCTAGGAAATTGCCTGACAATGATGAGATATTCGCCCGCTCGATTGCCGAGAAGCCTGTCGTCCTCGGCTTTGGCCTTTCCAACGAGGGCAAATACCGGCCGCCTGTGAAGGCGGGTTTCGCCTTCACAGGCGAAAGCCCTGTCTCGGCTCCTCCCTATCTCGGCGCCTCGACGCCGCTCAGGCCGCAATTGGAGGCCAATGCGGCGGGGCTCGGCCATATCAGCCTCAATCCCGGCAACCCCTCGCCGGTGGTGCGGGCGGTGCCGCTCTTCCTGACCGACGGCCAGCAGCTCTATCCCAATCTCGCCATCGAAGCTCTTCGCGTCGCGCAGGGAGTATCGACCTATGTCTTGTCAGGCGCGCCCGATCGCGCCGGCATCATGGCATCGGTAAAGATCGGGGATTTCGTCGTGCCGCTGACGGCTGCGGGCGAACTTTGGCTCTATGTCAGCCCCGACCGGGCTGAGCGCTACATATCCGCCCGGCAGGTGCTTGCGGCCGAAGGGGCCTCTCCCGAGGTCGCGGCCGCCATCGACGGCAGCATCGTCTTCGTCGGCACATCGGCGGCCGGCCTGCAGGACATTCGCGTCACCGCACTCGGCGAGAATGTTCCCGGCGTTTCGCTGCATGCGCAGGCGGTCGAGCAGATCCTCTCCGGCCAGTTCCTGTCGCGGCCGGACTGGGCGGACGGGCTGGAAATCCTGATGATTGCCGTACTCGGATGCCTGCTCGTCGTGGTGACGACCTTCGTCAGCCCGGCGGTCGCGCTGATCTGCGGCCTGCTGATTACGGCAATGGCACTTTTGGCATCCTGGTTGTCGTTTCTCTATGCGGGGCTCCTTTTCGACCCGCTGGCGCCGATCGTCAGCGGATCGATCATCCATTTTGCCGCGACTTCGTTCCGAATCCTGGTGATCGACCGGGAGCGGCGAGCGGTGCGGCGCGCCTTCGGGCAATATCTTTCTCCATCGCTGCTCCATCGCATCGAGCATACCCGCGATGCATTGCGCCTCGGCGGCGACGACCGCGAGCTGACGGTGATGTTCGTCGATGTCAGGAGCTTCACCGAAATCAGCGAGCGGCTGGCGCCGACGGATGTCGTCGCGTTCCTCAACACCCTGCTCGATGCGCTGAGCCGCCATGTTGTGGCCAATGAAGGCACGCTCGACAAGTTCATCGGCGATTCGATCATGGCCTTCTGGAATGCGCCCGTCGATGTGGCCGATCACGCAACCAAGGCGGTTCGCGCCGCACTTGCCATGCGTGAAACGCTCGCCGAATTGAACGCCGGCGATGCCTTCGGCTTCGGGCCCGAGCAGGAGGTTGGCATCGGCATCGGCATCCATACCGGCCTTGCCTGCGTCGGCAATATGGGCGCCAAGACCCGCTTCAACTATTCGGCGGTCGGCGATGCCGTCAACATCGCGGCCCGCATCGAGTCATGCTGCAAGGAAGTCGGCTTCGATATCCTCATCTCCGACAGCACGGCACGGTCAGTGCGGGGAATGGCGCTGATCGAGGCGGGAGCCCTTCCGCTCAAGGGGAAGAGCAGCCGGACGCAGATCCTTGCTGTTGTCGGCGATGAACGGGTGGCGGCATCCCAGGAATTCGCCGCGCTCGAAGTCATTCATCGACAGTTGATGCAGGCCCTGCAATCGCATTCGCGGAACAGCCGGAAGCTTATCGGTACGGCAAAGCTGAGGGCGGTGCAGGTGACCGGCGCTCTGACGGAATTCTACCAGCGCATATCCGGCAGGACCGATCATTTCCGCGAGGTGCCGGAGGTGATCGAGAAGAGCGCCGCCGACTGATAGGCCTCAACGGCCGCGGTTGAAATTCCGCCCCATGTCGTGGCTCCGATCGTTGTCATGATCGCGATCGCGATGTCCATGATGGTCGCGGTCGTGGCCGCGATGATCCTCGCCGTGATTTCCCGGCTTTCCGTCATCGTCATGGCGGCCATGGCCCTCATGCTTGTCAGGCCTATCCGGCGTGTCATGATACGGCCTATCGTGATGCGGCCTATCGTGATGCGGCTTGTCGGGCTTGGTCGGCCGCTCCTTTTGCGGCTCGGCCTGCTTCTGTGGCGGGTCCTGCCTTTGCGGAGCGGGCGCAATCGCCGGCGGAGGCCGTTGTCTGTCTTTTCTTTCCGGCGCGACTGACGCCATATTACAGCCGCCGAGCATGCCGATACCGCCTGCAAGCCGCTGATTGCCGGAGAGGAAAGGGAGGGCGCGGGGATTCCCGAGCGTCTCGAGAACACTGGGATCGACCCGGCGTGCTGCCGACATATTGCCGTTCGGCTTGGCCACCACGCAATCGCAGCGCTGCTGCAACTGCCGGCAGCCGCCAGGACCGCAAAACTGGGCCGCGCCATTCAACAGAACGACGGCGGTCGTGCCATCCGGACCGACGTAAAAATCGAAAGCGGTGCCGCGCACGCCGATCGTGCCGGCGGGCGTGAGGATCTGGTAGGCCGAGGAGTTGGAACTGCCGCTCACCCAGCGGAATGTCCCCTTTGCCGCCCTGATGGTGAGCTTCTTGACCGATTGGGAATCATCGAAGACATATTTGTCGATCACGACCGATGAACCCCAGCCGACCGCAAGCTTCGTGCCGTCACGAAACAGGAACTGGCCAAGCCCGGATGGGGATGTCTTGATGCGCTCGTTGCGATGAACGCTGGTGTCGACCTCGATCGGGCCGCTCTGTCCCGTCACCTCCGTCTTGATCAGGACGGCTTGGCCGACCGGCTCGGCGGCAAGTGCCGGTTGCGCGCCCACCACTATGCAAAGCGCCTGGAGTAATGAACGCCGACCCCACATGATACAACAACCCCGGGAACATAGGGTGGATTAACATTTTAGTAACTGCTTGTCTTCTCGCCCACTTGGGCTAGGAGCGGGTCGGCGGCCCGGGAAAGGTCAGTTGCCTCATCCTGGCGAACGGCCTTCGGAGGCACGGCACGATGCCGCCCGAAACCGCGCGCTTTTCGGCGGCATGTCGTTTAGTGTCAAAAGCAAAGCTCTTACGCGTCGCAAAAGAGCCGTTGTGCCGCATTTGGATTTGCGATTTGTATGGGCACGGAGAACAGCCCTTTCCCGAAGGAGAAGAAGGCGGATGCGGAAATATTCGGTTTTTGCCGTGGCGAGGGAGGCCCTTCGTGGCCACAAGGGCTGGGAGAAGCAGTGGACTTCGCCGGAGCCACGCGCCGAATACGACGTCGTTATCGTCGGCGCCGGCGGCCACGGGCTGGGTGCTGCCTATTATCTCGCCAAGGAGCACGGCATCACCAATGTGGCGGTGATCGAAAAGGGCTGGCTCGGCGGCGGCAATACCGGCCGCAACACCACCATCATCCGCTCGAATTATCTCTACGAAGAGAGCATGCACATTTACGAGCATTCGATGAAGCTCTGGGAAGGGCTTTCCCAGGAGCTCAATTACAATGTGATGTATTCGCCGCGCGGCGTGATGATGCTCTCGCACAATATTCACGACCAGCAGTCCTTCAAGCGGCATATCCATGCCAACCGGCTCTACGGCATCGACAATGAATGGCTGACGCCGGAGCAGGCGAAGGCCTATTGTCCACCGCTCGACATCTCGGCCAGCGCGCGCTACCCGATCAACGGGGCGGCACTGCAGCGGCGCGGCGGCACGGCGCGGCATGACGCGGTCGCCTGGGGTTATGCGCGGGCGGCCTCGGACCGCGGGGTGCACATTATCCAGAATTGCGAAGTGACCGGCATCCGCCGCGGCCCCGACGGACGGGTGACCGGGGTCGAGACCTCGCGCGGCTTCATCGGCGCTAAAAAGGTCGCCGTGTCGGCAGCCGGCCATACGACGACCATCATGAACATGGCCGACGTGCGCGTGCCGCTGCAGTCGAGCCCGCTGCAGGCGCTGGTCTCCGAGCCGCTGAAGCCGATCTTTCCCTGCGTCGTCATGTCGAACACGGTGCATGCCTATATCTCCCAGTCCGACAAGGGAGAGCTCGTCATCGGCGCCGGCACCGACCAGTATAATTCCTATTCCCAGACGGGCGGGCTGCAGATCATCACGCACACGCTCGACGCTATCTGCGAACTCTTCCCGATGTTCCGGCGCGTCAAGATGATGCGGCAATGGGGCGGCATCGTCGACAATACGCCGGACCGTTCGGCGATCCAGTCGAAGACACCGGTTCCCGGGCTTTACGTCAATTGCGGCTGGGGCACCGGCGGCTTTAAGGCGACGCCGGGCTCGGCCAATCTCTTCGCGCATCTGATCGCCCGCGACGAGCCGCACAAGTTCAATGCCGGGCTGACGCTGGAGCGTTTCCGCACCGGCCGGCTGATCGACGAAGCGGCGGCGGCGGCGGTGGCGCACTGATGACGTTCATTATGGCCGAGATTTTGTGGGGGAGCGTTACGTTCCCCGTTGCACCGACCCTATGCGCCGGGAGACTTACATGCTGCTGATCCATTGCCCATACTGTCAGGAAGAGCGCTCCGAGCTCGAATTCCGTGGCGCGGGTGACGCGCATATCGCGCGGCCCACCGATATCGCCTCGATCTCGGACGAGGAATTCGAAGCCTATTTCTTTTTGCGCGACAATCCGAAGGGGCTGATCTTCGAACGGTGGCGGCATATTCACGGCTGCGGACGCTTCTTCAATGCGGCGCGCGATACCGTGACCGACAAGTTCATCATGACCTACGAGGCGGGTGAGCCGAAGCCGGAGATCGGGGCTGCAGCCCAGCAGCATGGGCCTGTCGAGACATATGAAGCCGTGGAAGGAGAGGCGCAATGAGCGGCGCAAATCGTATCGTCGGCAAGGGGCGCCTGACCCCGGCCAGGACCGCGCGCTTCAGCTTCGACGGCCAGACCTATACGGCGCTCGAAGGCGACACCGTCGCTTCGGCGCTGATCGCCAATGGCGTGCACCTTGTGGGGCGTTCGTTCAAATATCACCGGGCCCGCGGCATCCTGTCGGCGGGGGCCGAGGAGCCGAACGCGCTGATCGACGTCGCCCGCGATACGGCGCGCAAGCAGCCGAACGTGCGCGCCACGGTGCAGGAAGTCTTCGACGGCATGATCGTCAGCTCGCAGAATCGCTGGCCGTCGCTGGCCTTCGATATCGGCGCGGTCAACAATCTGATGTCGCCGTTCTTCGCCGCCGGCTTCTATTACAAGACCTTCATGTGGCCGCGTGCCGCCTGGAAACACGTCTACGAACCGATCATCCGTCGCGCCGCCGGCCTCGGCGTTGCGCCGACGGAGGAGGATCCCGACCATTATGCCAGCCGCTACGCCCATTGTGACGTGCTGGTGGTCGGCGCCGGTATTGCCGGGCTTTCGGCAGCGCTGGCCGCGGCCGGGACCGGCGCCAAGGTGATCCTCTGCGACGAGCAGGCGGAAGCGGGCGGCGCATTGCGCTACGATGCCGGCGTGACGATCGACGGACAGGACGGCTATACCTGGGCACAGAAGGCCGTGGCGCAGTTGAAGGCGATGGACAATGTCGACGTGCTCACCCGCACGACCGCCTTCGGCTACTACAACCACAATTTCGTCGGTCTTGCCGAGCGCGTCACCGATCATATCGCCAAGCCTTCCCACGATCTGCCGCGCGAGCGCTTGTGGCAGGTCCGGGCCAAGCGGGTGATCCTCGCCACCGGCGCGATCGAGCGGCACATGGTATTTCCGAACAACGACCGGCCCGGCATCATGCTCGCCTCGGCAGGACGGATGTATCTCAATCATTACGGCGTCGCGGTCGGGACCAAGGTCGGCATCTACACGGCGCATGACTCGGCCTATGAAGCGGCTTTCGATCTGAAACGAGCCGGTGTTTCGATCGCCGCCATCGTCGATAGCCGGCAGGCGCCGGGAGCGGCGGTGCTGGAAGAGGCGCGTGCGCTTGGCATTGATGTTCTCACAGGCCAGTCGGTCGTCAACACGGCGGGGCGGCTGCGCATCTCATCGATGACGGTGGCGCGCAACGGCGGCGGCTCGCTGCGCAAGATTGCGGTCGATGCGCTGCTGGTTTCGGCCGGCTGGACGCCGTCCGTGCATCTGTTCTCGCAGTCGCGCGGCAAAGTGGCCTTCGATGCCGAAAGCCAGCGCTTCCTGCCCGGCTCCTATGCGCAGGACTGCCTCTCGGTCGGCGCCTGCAACGGCACCGACGACCTCCAGCGGACGATCGAGGAATCGCTTGCTGCCGGCGAGCTGATGGCGCAGGCCACCGGCAAAAGCGGTGGCGAGAAGATCGCAATTTCGGCCGAGCAAGCCTATGACTGGACGGGCGGCATGATCGGTGCCGCCGAGGGCGCCGGCCCGAAGACCAACGCCAAGGCCTTCATCGATTTCCAGCACGACGTCTGTGCCAAGGATATCCGCCTTGCCGTGCGCGAGGGCATGCATTCGATCGAGCATATCAAGCGCTTCACGACCAACGGCATGGCCTCGGACCAGGGCAAGCTGTCCAATATGCACGGCCTGGCGATTGCCGCCGAAATGCTCGGCAAGGAAATCCCGCAGGTCGGGCTCACCACTTTCCGTGCGCCCTATACGCCGGTCACCTACGGCACGCTGATCGGCCACTCGCGCGGAGAGCTGTTCGATCCGACACGCAAGACGCCGCTGCATGATTGGGAAGAAGCCCATGGCGCTGTTTTCGAGGATGTCGGCAACTGGAAGCGCGCCTGGTTCTATCCGCGGGCCGGCGAGACCATGCATCAGGCGGTTGCCCGCGAATGCCGGACGGCACGCGAGTCGGCCGGCATCTTCGACGCCTCGACGCTCGGCAAGATCGAGGTGGTGGGTCCGGATGCGGCGAAGTTCCTCAACCTCATCTACACCAATGCCTGGGACACGTTGAAGCCCGGCAAAGCCCGCTACGGCATCATGACCCGCGAGGACGGCTTCGTTTATGACGACGGCGTCGTCGGACGCCTGGCGGACGACCGTTTCCATGTGACGACGACGACCGGCGGCGCGCCGCGCGTTCTGCATCACATGGAAGACTACCTGCAGACGGAATTCCCGGATCTGAAGGTCTGGCTGACCTCGGTGACCGAACAATGGGCCGTCATCGCCGTGCAGGGACCGAAGGCGCGCGAGATCGTTGCGCCGCTTGTCGAAGGGCTCGATCTTTCGAACGAGGCCTTCCCGCATATGAGCGTTGCCGAGTGCACGGTCTGTGGCGTGCCGGCGCGGCTCTTCCGCGTCTCCTTCACCGGCGAGACCGGCTTCGAAATCAACGTGCCGGCCGATTACGGTCAGTCGGTGCTCGAAGCGGTCTGGGCCAATGCCGAACCGCTCGGCGCCTGCGTCTACGGTACGGAGACGATGCACGTGCTTCGCGCCGAGAAGGGTTACATCATCGTCGGGCAGGATACCGATGGAACCGTAACCCCCGATGACGCCGGACTTTCCTGGGCGGTTTCGAAGAAAAAGACCGATTTCGTCGGCATTCGCGGGCTGAAGCGGCCGGATCTCGTCAAGGACGGGCGCAAGCAGCTGGTCGGCCTCGTCACCAAGGATCCAAAGCTGGTGCTCGAAGAAGGCGCGCAGATTGTCGCGAACCCGAACGAGCCGAAGCCGATGACCATGCTCGGCCACGTCACGTCAGCCTATTGGTCGGACAATTGCGACAGGTCGATCGCCTTTGCGCTGGTCGCCGGCGGCCGGGCGCGGATGGGCGAGACGCTGTATGTACCGATGCCGGATCGGACGATCGCCGTCGAAGTGACGGATCTGGTATTCTTTGACAAGGAAGGGGGCCGCATCCATGGCTGATGTCGCAATTCGCAAACCGGCGCTTGCCGGCCGTCTCGGCGGCTCCGCAACGGTGCGACTGACGACCGCACCCGCTGCCAGCCGGGTGGCGCTGCGCGCGCCGGCGGAATCGCTTGCAGCACTTTCCTCCGCTCTCGGCTTGTCCGTGCCGACCGCCCCGAAGACATCGGGCCGGGCCGGTGCCCGATCGGCGCTCTGGATCGGGCCGGATGAGTGGCTTGTCATCGATGAGGCCGGCGCCGACCTGATGGCAGTATTTGCCGGCGCCGGAGCGCTGCATTCGGCGACCGACGTTTCCCACCGCAATGTCGCGATCATCGTCTCGGGACCGGGCGCCGAAACCACACTTGCGGCCGGCTGCCCGCAGGATCTGTCGCTTTCTTCCTTTCCGGTCGGCGCCGCGTCGCGCACCATTCTCGGCAAGGCGGAGATCGTCCTTCTCCGCACGGAGGAGGATACGTTCCGGGTGGAATGCTGGCGGTCGTTTTCCGACTATGTCTTCGGGCTGCTGGCCGAAGCGGCCGGTGATGCGGGACATTGAGGCCGGGGCAATTCCTGCATAGTCGTCTGTTCAAGGGATAAGTGGATGCTGCATCATGCTTCCCTCGGCGTTTCCGATATCGAGCGATCGGCGGCATTTTACGATGCTGCCTTCGCCGCGCTCGGTTATGTCAGGGTCTGGGACGATATCCGGCCGGGGCAAACAGGGCAGGCGGTCGGCTACGGGCCTCCCGGCGGCGGAGACAAGCTGGCGATCAAGCATCGGCCGGAGGGCCAATGTCCGCCCGGTCCGGGCTTTCATCTGGCCATTGCCGCGCCAAGCCGAGCGGCGGTCGATCGATTTCATGCGGCGGCCATCGCGCATGGCGGCCGTGACAACGGCGGTCCCGGTCTGCGGCCCCATTACGGCGAGCATTATTATGCCGCCTTCGTCATCGATCCGGACGGACACGCTCTTGAAGCGGTCTTCAATTCGCCGGAGCAATAAGAGCAGCGTTGTGCTTACACGTCCTCCGGGCGGTCCTTCGGGTCGAATTGGATGATGGTGATCCATTTTGCCGTCAGCGCCGGCTTCTTCTCGTTTTCGATTTCGATGGTCACGTCATAGGTGGTCATCAACATGCCGGCGCCGCGGAATCGGGCGTCGGAGAGCAGGAAGCGGCCGCGGACGCGGGCGCCGCTTTTCACCGGCGTCATGAAGCGGACTCGGTCGAAACCGTAGTTGATGCCCATGGTCTGCTCGCGCACTTTCGGCAGGCAGTTGTAGTTCATCGTCGACAGCAGAGACAATGTCAGGAAGCCGTGGGCGATGGTGCCGCCGAACGGACTCTCGGCCGCCGCGCGTGCGGGATCAACGTGAATGAATTGATGGTCGTCGGTCGCCGCCGCGAAGGCGTCGATCATTGTCTGGTCGACGGTGACCCAATCCGAAAGGCCCGTTTCCATGCCGATCAATCCCCGCACGTCGGAGAGTGAAATTTCCGTGCCCATGCATTCCTCGTGAAACAAGCCGCCGCGGCCAAGCCTTATCGTGCATTTGTGACGATTGCGACAAGGATTTGCGCCAGCGAGGGGAGGCAGTCAATTTTCTACAAAAAATGCGACGGAACGTGGCTCGACGGTCGCGCGGTCGCCGATTTCCTTCGCTCCATCCGGTGCCAGCTGGCGCCAGCCGGTCTCAGCCCCGGATGGGAGGGTGAAAAATTGGCGGTCGCCCGAACGGTTGACGAGCACGCCGAGCCGGGTCTGCCTGCCACGCGAGGCACGGTCGCCGGTTGACAGCAGCATGCCGAGGGTGGAAAGCGACGGCGTCTCCCATTCGGCAACGGTCATCGGCTCGCCGGAGAGCGAAATCCATTCGACATCGCCATTTCCTGACAGGAAGCCCGTTTCGGAGAAGACCGTGAAGCGGCGGCGCAGTCCTGCGACGAAGGCGGTATGGGCAACGAGATCCTCGTCCAATGCCTTCCACTCCAGCCAGGTGATCTCGTTGTCCTGGCAATAAGCATTGTTGTTGCCGTGCTGGCTGCGGCCGCCCTCGTCGCCCGCCGTCAGCATGATGCTGCCGCGGGTGGCAAAGAGCGTCGATATCAGCGCCATCACGTCGTCTTTGCGACGCTTGCGGATCGAGGGATAGACGGTTTCCCCTTCGACACCGTTGTTCCAGGAATGGTTCTCGTTGTGGCCGTCACGATTGTACTCCCCATTGGCGTCATTGTGCTTTCCGGCGTAGGAGACGAGATCGGTCAGCGTGAAGCCGTCATGGGCGGCGAGGAAATTGACGCTGCGCGTCTCTCGGCCGTCGTTGCGGGAGAAGATGTCGGAGGAGCCGGCAAGGGCGGTGGCCAGCGCGCCGGTCTTCCAGTCGTCGCCGCGCCAGTAGCAGCGCAGATCGTCGCGAACCCGGTCGTTCCATTCGAGGAAGGCACTGGGGAAATTGCCGAGCTGGTAGCCGCCCGGGCCGATATCCCAGGGCTCGGCGATCATGATCCGGTCGGCAAGCACGTCGTCGGCCAGGATCGCGGCAAGCGTTCCGCCGTCGCGTTCGAAGCCAGTCGCGGTGCGGCCGAGCACCGGGGCGAGATCGAAGCGAAAGCCGTCGACGCCGGCGTTCAGCACGAAATGGCGCAGGCTGTCGATGATCAGACGTCGGACCTGAGGATGATCGCAGGCGAGCGTGTTGCCGGTGCCGGTGTCGTTGACGAGTTCACCCGGCCCATTCTGGGCGTGGCGGTAATAATGCAGGTTGTCGAGACCGCGCAGCGACAGCGTCGTTCCGTAACGGTCGCTCTCGCCGGTATGGTTGAAGACGAGATCGAGGATGACGGCGATGCCTTCGGCGTGGAGAGCGGCGACCGTTTTTCGCAGTTCCTCCATGCCGCCCGGCGCCAGCCGCGGATCGAGCGCCATGAAGGCGACCGGATTGTAGCCCCAGCCGTTGGTGAGGCCGAGCGGCGGCAAGTGGCGCTCGTCGATCCAGGCGGTGATCGGCATCAGTTCGACGGCGTCGACACCGATCCGCTTCAGGTGAGCGACGACGGAGGGATGGGCAAGGGCTGCGACCGTGCCGCGCTCTGCCTCCGGCGCATCGGAATGGAGAATGGTGAAGGGCCGTACCGCCACCTCATAAATAAAGCCGCCCGGTTTGAAGAGCGGCTTGCCGATTGCGGCTGGGGTATCGGTGGTGACGATCGCCTTCGGCATCAGATCCTTGCTGTCCTCGCCATAGATGCCGAGACGGGGATCGTAGCGGAACGGCCGGTCGATCTCTTTGGCGTAGGGGTCGATCAGCAGTTTGGAGGGGTCAAACCAGAGGCCGTTGTCCGGCGCGTAGATACCGTCGGCGCGATAGCCGTAGCGCGCGCCCTGCTTCAGCCCGTCGACGAAGAGACGATGGGTGTGGTTGCTGTCGCACGCCATCGGCAGGCGCGCGAATTCCCTGTTGCCGTCATCGTCGAAGAGGCAGAGTTCGATCTGTGCGGCATCATGCGACCACACGGCAAATTCGACGCCGGTCTCGAAGACGATCGCGCCGCTTTGCGCCGAACTGGACCCCCGCATGTTCCCCCCGGATCAGGTGATCACGGTTGGCGCGTTGCGTCCCGTGCGTTCCCGAATGCTGGCAATGCTTTCGGCGGCCGCGATCAGATCGGCGAGCGCTTCCTGCGTTTCGATGTTGTGGCGAGTCGAATCCGGCTCGTAACGCTCGATATAGACGCGCAAGGTTGCGCCAGACGTGCCGGTGCCGGACAGGCGGAAGACAACGCGGGAACCGCCTTCGAACAGGATGCGGATGCCTTGATGCTCGCTCACCGATTTGTCGATCGGATCGTGATAGGCGAAGTCGTCGGCCTTCTCGACCTTCAGGCTGCCGAAGCTCTTGCCGGGCAGGGTGGAAAGCTGGCTGCGGAGATTGTCCACAAGACCGTTCGCCGCATCGGTGTCGAGGCCTTCGTAATCGTGGCGCGAATAATAGTTGCGGCCATAGGTCTGCCAGTGCTGGGTGACGATATCGACGACGCTCTCGCCGCGCACGGCAAGAATGTTCAGCCACAGCAGCACCGCCCAGAGGCCGTCCTTTTCGCGGACGTGACTGGAGCCGGTGCCGGAGCTTTCTTCGCCGCAGATCGTCGCCATGCCGGCGTCGAGCAGATTGCCGAAGAACTTCCAGCCGGTCGGCGTCTCGTACATGCCGATGCCGCGTTTTTCGGCGACGCGGTCGGCCGCACCCGATGTCGGCATCGAACGGGCTATGCCGGCGAGACCGCCGGAATAGCCGGGGGCGAGATTGGCGTTGGCGGCAAGAATCGCCAGGCTGTCGGAGGGGGTGACGAAGATGTCGCGGCCGATAATCAGGTTGCGGTCGCCGTCGCCGTCGGACGCGGCGCCGAAATCGGGCGCGTCATCGCCCATCATCTCATCGAAGAGTTCCTTGCAGTGAACCGGGTTCGGGTCGGGATGATGACCGCCGAAATCCGGCAGCGGCATGAAGTTGCGCACCGAGCCCAAGGGAGCGCCGAGACGATTTTCGAAGATTTCCTTGGCATAGGGACCGGTGACGGCGCTCATTCCATCGAAGGCAATGCGGAAGCCGAGGCTGATCAGATTGCGGATGGCGCCGAAATCGAACAGTTCCTCCATCAGTGCGGCATAGTCCTCGACCGGGTCGATGACCGAGAGGATCATGCCGCCGGGAAGTTCGTCCTTGCCGATGCGATCGAGGTTGACGTCGGCGAAATCGGCGATCTTGTAGCTGTCGATCGTCTTGGAACGCGCATACATCGCGTCGGTGATCTTTTCCGGCGCCGGGCCGCCATTGTTGATGTTGTATTTGATGCCGAAATCTTCGGTCGGGCCGCCGGGATTGTGGCTTGCGGAGAGGATGATGCCGCCGAAAGCCTTGTATTTGCGGATGATGTGGGAGGCGGCCGGCGTCGACAGAATGCCGCCCTTGCCGACCATGACCTTGCCGAAGCCGTTGGCGGCGGCCATCTTGATCGCCTTCTGGATGACTTCGCGATTGTAGTAACGTCCGTCGCCGCCGATGACGAGGCACTTGCCCTGATAACCTTCCAGCGAATCGAAGATCGACTGGATGAAGTTCTCGGCATAGTTCGGCTGCTGAAAGACCGGAACCTTCTTGCGCAGTCCCGACGTGCCGGGTTTCTGGTCCAGATAGGGCGTGGTGGGTACGGACTTGATCATTTTAGGTCACATGCCTTTCGAGACGAGGCTTGAATAGAGGGCAGCGTAGCGTTCGGCGCTCTTCTCCCAGGAGACATCCGATTTCATGCCTTGCTTTTGCAATTGGGTCCAGAGTTTTCGGTCCGCGTAAAAATGCATCGCACGGCGGATTGCCTGTAGCATGCCCGTTTCCGTCACGGGTGAGAATTGTATGCCGGTTGCCACTTTCGCCGCAAGTGCGGCGTGATTGGCGTCGATCACCGTGTCGTTCAGCCCGCCGGTGCGGGCGACGATCGGCACGCAGCCGTAACGCAGGCCGTAGAGCTGGGTCAGGCCGCAGGGTTCGAAGCGCGACGGAATGATGATCGCGTCGCAGCCGGCCTGCATCAGATGCGACATCGGCTCGTTATAGCCGATCGAGACGCCGATGCGGCCGGGATGGCGGCTGGCGGAGGCGAGCAGCGCGCCTTCAAGTGCTGCTTCGCCGGAGCCGAGCACGACGAGCTTGCCGCCCATGGCGACGATTTCGTCAGCGACGTTGGCGACGATATCCATGCCCTTCTGCCAGGTGAGACGGCTGATGACGCAGAAGATCGGGGCATCGTCATTGTCGAGATGGAAGAATTCGGCGATCGAGCGTCGGTTCTCCTCACGGCTCTTCAGCGTCGTCGCACCATAATGGGTGTGGACCACAGGATCGGTCGCCGGGTTCCAGATATCGGTGTCGATGCCGTTGACGATGCCGTGCAGATCGTCGATGCGGCTGGCGATGACGCCCTCGAGCCCCATGCCGAATTCCGGCGTCAGGATCTCGTCGGCATAGGTCGGACTGACCGTGGTGATCGCATGGGCGGTCTTCAGGCCGCCCTTGAGGAAGCCGACAGTGCCGTAATATTCGATGCTTTCAGTGGAAAAGGCGTGGGCGGGCAGCCGCAGGCCGGGAAAGATCTCGGAACCGAACTGGCCCTGGAAGGCGATGTTGTGGATGGTCAGCACGCTCGGCAGTTCCGGCGTCGGATAATAGCGCATATAGACCGAGGTCAGCGCCGCCTGCCAGTCGTGGGTGTGGACGAGATCCGGCCGCCAGCCGGGCAGCAGACCGGCAGCGATCTCGGAGGCGGCGAGCGATAGCGCGGCGAAACGCCGCCAGTTGTCGGGATAGTCCTTGCCGAGCGGATCGAGATAGGGACCGCCCGGCCTGTCGTAATAGGCCGGCGCATCGAGGATGAGCAGATCGAGGCCCTCGTGCTCAACTTCCAGCACGGTCGCCCGCTCACCGAGCAGGTCGGGGAATTCGAGCCTGACGACGGGGTCGCGAATGACCTTCATGACGCCGGGATAGCCGGGCAGAAGGGTCTTGGTCTCGACCCCGAAGGCTTTCAGGGTAATCGGCAGGGCGCCTGAGACATCGGCCAGGCCCCCTGTCTTGATCAGAGGGAAGACTTCGGACGAAACCGAAAGAACTTTCATAAGTCAGATATCCAGCTTGTCGATCATCGGTTGGGTGATCAGGCAGATGCCGCTTTCCGTCCGCCGGAAACGCTTGGCGTCGAGCTCGGCATCCTCGCCGACAACAAGGCCTTCCGGAATGACGACGCCATGGTCAATCACGACATTCTTGAGCTGCGCGCGCCGCCCGATCTTCACGTTCGGCAGGATGACCGCTCCTTCCAATTTGGAGAAGGAGTTGGCCCTGACACCGGTAAAGAGCAGGCTGTTGTTGAGGCTGGCGCCCGAGATGATGCAGTCGCCCGACACGACGGAGGAGGTGGCCGAGCCGCGGCGATCCTCGTCGTCATGGACGAATTTCGCCGGCGGGGTGATCTCGGCATAGGTCCAGATCGGCCAGGACTTGTCGTAGATGTCGAGCTCCGGAACGATCGCCGTCAGGTCGATATTGGCCTGCCAATAGGCGTCGATCGTGCCGACGTCGCGCCAGTAGGGCTCGTGCTCGAAATCGGAACGGACGCAGGACTTGGCGAAGCGGTGGGCGACCGCCTTACCGTGTTCGACGATATAGGGGATGATGTCCTTGCCGAAATCGCGGCTCGATGTCGGGTCGGCGGCGTCGCGGCGCAGCGCATCGAGCAGGAACTTGGTGTGGAAGACGTAGATGCCCATCGAGGCGAGGGCGAAATCCGGCTTGTCGGGAATGGGCGGCGGATCGGCCGGCTTCTCGACGAAGGCGATGATCTCGTCCTTGTCGTTGACATGCATGACGCCGAATCCGGTCGCTTCCATGCGCGGCACTTCCAGGCAGCCGATGGTGACGTCGGCGCCGGAATCGACGTGCTGCTGCAGCATCCATTCATAGTCCATCTTGTAGACGTGGTCGCCGGCGAGAATGACCATGTATTCGACACCGTAATCCTCGATGATGTCGATGTTCTGATAGACGGCGTCGGCGGTGCCTTCATACCATTGCGTCTCGGAGACGCGCTGGCTGGCGGGCAGGATGTCGAAGCTCTCGTTGCGCTCGGGGCGGAAGAAGTTCCAGCCGCGCTGCATGTGGCGGATCAGCGAATGCGCCTTGTATTGCGTGGCGACGCCGATGCGGCGGATGCCGGAATTCAGGGCGTTCGATAGGGCGAAATCGATGATGCGGGCCTTGCCGCCGAAATAGACGGCGGGCTTGGCACGCCGGTCGGTGAGTTCCTTGAGACGGCTTCCCCTGCCGCCCGCCAGAACATAAGCCATTGCATCGCGGGCAAGTGGCTGAACGCGTTTTTCTACCATTTTCTCCTCCCACCAGTCACTAATTTTCAGGTTCAAGCATGATTGTCGCCAAGGGCGGCAAGGTGATCGAGCAGGTGATGTTGCCGCCGGCATCGACGGCCTGCACGCGCCCGCCATTGCCCTTGCCGCTGCCGCCATAGATGTCGGCATCGGTGTTCAGGATTTCCCGCCAGCGGCCTGCGGACGGCAGGCGGATCGAGTAGTTCTCGCGGTAGACAGGGGTGAAATTGGTGATGACGGCGACCGGCTTCTGGCCCGGCGCCTTGCGCAGCCAGGCAAAGACGGAATTCTGGTGGTCGTCGGCGACCAGCCATTCGAAGCCTTCGCCCTCGCAGTCACGTTCATGCAGCGCCGGCTTGCTGCGATAGGTGAAATTGAGGTCGCGGACCAGGCGCCGCATGCCCTCGTGCATGCGATACTGAAGCAGGTTCCAGTCGAGCGCCTTCTCCTCGCTCCACTCGCTCCACTGGGCGAATTCCTGGCCCATGAACAAGAGCTTCTTGCCGGGATAGCCCCACATATAGGCGTAATAGGCGCGCAGATTGGCGAATTTCTGCCAGTCGTCGCCCGGCATCTTGGCAATCAGCGAGCCTTTTCCGTGGACGACCTCGTCATGCGAGAGCGGCAGCACGAAATTTTCCGAATAGGCGTAGAGCAGGCCGAAGGTGAGCTCGTTGTGATGGTGTCCGCGGTATATGGGATCGCGCTTCATATAGCTCAGCGTGTCATGCATGAACCCCATGTTCCACTTGAAGCCGAAGCCGAGGCCGCCTTCATGCACGGGCTGCGAGACCTTCGGCCAGGAGGTCGATTCCTCGGCGATGGTCATGACGTTGGAATGATTGCCGTAGATGCGGATATTGAGATCCTGGAGAAAGCGGACCGCCTCGAGGTTCTCGTTGCCGCCATATTCGTTCGGGATCCATTCGCCGTGCTTGCGGGAATAGTCGAGATAGAGCATCGAGGCGACGGCATCGACGCGCAGACCGTCGAGATGGAATTTCTCGGCCCAGTAGAGCGCGTTGTTGACGAGATAGGAAACGACCTCGGTACGGCCGAAATTGTAGATCGCCGTGCTCCAGTCGGGGTGGAATCCCTTGCGCGGGTCTTCGTGCTCGTAGAGCGCCGTGCCGTCGAACCAGCCGAGGCCGTGCTCGTCGGTCGGGAAATGCGCCGGCACCCAGTCGAGGATGACGCCGATGCCGACCTTGTGGCAGCCGTTGACGAAACGGGCAAAGCCTTCCGGCTCGCCGAAACGAGCGGTCGGTGCGTAAAGGCCTGTCGTCTGGTAACCCCAGGAGGGGTCATAGGGATGCTCGGTGATCGGCAGGAATTCGATATGGGTGAAGCCCATGTCGGCGCAATAGGGGATGAGGCTGGAGGCAAGCTCGTCCCAGGAAAGCATCGTGCCGTCCTGCCGGCGCTGCCATGAGGCGGCATGCACCTCGTAGATCGAGATAGGCTGGCGGCGCTTATCGGTCTCGCGCCAGTGCTTCAGATGGGCTTCGTCCTCCCAGTCCTGTATCAGATCGGCAGCGGTGATGGAGGCCGTCTTCGGCCGCAGCTCGCTGCGGCGGGCGAATGGATCGGCCTTCAGCGGCAGCAATACGCCATCCTTGCCGCGGATCTCGAACTTGTAGGCGACGCCGACCGGCACATCAGGGGCAAAGATTTCCCAGATGCCGCTGTCGGCGCGGAAGCGCATGACGTGGCGGCGGCCGTCCCAATTGTTGAAATCACCGACGACGGAGACGCGCTGCGCATTCGGGGCCCAGACGGCGAAATGGATGCCCTGGGCGCCGTCATGCTTGATGAGGTGGGCGCCCATCTTGTCGAACAGGCGCAGGTCCGAGCCCTCACGGGCAAAATAATCGTCCATCGGCCCGAGTACCGGACCGAAGCTGTAGGGGTCGGTAACAGCCCATTCGGCATCGCCACGCCGGGCGCGGTAACGCACCGGCTGGAGCTTTACGAGGGAAACCGGGCCGGCGAAGACGCCGTCGGCATGGAGCTGTTTCAGCTCACCGATGACGCCGCCGTCGAGCGTCATGGCGGTCACTTCCTCTGCGCCCGGAATGAAACAGCGGGCGACGAAGGCGTCGCCGGCCTGGTGCACACCGAGGACGGCAAAGGGATTGGAATGCGAGCCGGCAAGGATCGCCGCGATTTCATCTGCCGAAATTTCCCAGGAAAGCTTTACTTCAGGGACGGTTTTCGGCGTTTTCATCCGGCTCTCCAGATTTCGTCTGCATATTGCCTGATCGTACGGTCGGAAGAGAACCAGCCCATCCGCGCCGTATTGTTGATCGTCTTGGTGTACCAGGCGGACTGGTTGGTCCAGATCTGGTCGACTTCGCGCTGAGCCTGGGCGTAGGCGTCGAAATCGGCGGCGACCATGAACCAGTCATGCGAATAGATGCCGTCGATCAGCGCCGTGTAGCGATTGCGGTCATCGGGCGAGAAGACGCCGGAGCCGATGGCGGCGAGCGCCTGCGCGAGTTCGCGCGACCCCTCGATGATGGCGCGGGGGTTGTGGCCGTCGCTGCGGACCTTCGACACCTCGTCGGCCTTGAGGCCGAAGATGACGATGTTGTCCTCGCCGACATTGTCGCGCATCTCGACATTGGCGCCGTCGAGCGTGCCGATCGTCAGCGCGCCGTTGAGGCCGAACTTCATGTTGCCGGTGCCGGATGCTTCCATGCCGGCGGTCGAGATCTGCTCGGAGAGGTCGGCGGCCGGAACCATAACTTCGGCGAGCGAGACGTTATAGTTCGGCACGAAGACGACCTTCAGCAGGCCGCGGACCGACGGGTCGTTGTTGATCGTGCGGGCGACGTCGTTGATCAGCTTGATGATCAGCTTGGCATTGTAATAACTCGGCGCCGCTTTGCCGGCGAAGAGCTTGACGCGCGGCACCCAGTCGAGCTCGGGATGCGAGCGGATTTGGTCATAGAGCGCGACGGCCTCGATAATGTTCAGCAACTGGCGCTTGTATTCGTGGATGCGCTTGATCTGGATGTCGAACATCGCCGAGGGATCAAGCTTGACGCCCATGCGGCTGGCGACGAGATTGGAGAGCGCCACCTTGTTGGCGCGCTTCACCGCAGCGAATTTCTGCTGGAAGGTCGGGTCGGAGGCGAACTTGTCGAGCGGCGTCAGCTTCTCGGCATCGTCAAGGAATTCGTCGCCGATCGCCTCGCGGATCAGGCCGGTGAGACCGGGATTGCATTGCTGCAGCCAGCGGCGTGGCGTGATGCCGTTGGTCTTGTTGTTGATGCGATCGGGATAGAGCTTGTGCAGGTCGGCAAAAACCGTGACCTTCATCAGGTCGGTGTGCAGCGCCGAGACGCCGTTGATCGAGTGCGAGCCGACGAAGGCGAGGTTGCCCATGCGCACGCGGCGATCGCCGCTTTCGTCGATCAGCGAGATCGAGCGGATTTCCCCATCGGAGAAATTCTTGCCCTTGCGGGCATCGATCAGGATCTTGGCGTTGATCGCGTAGACGATCTGCATGTGGCGCGGCAGCAGGCGCTCGAACAGCGGCACCGGCCAGCTTTCCAGCGCTTCGGGCAGAAGCGTGTGGTTGGTGTAGGAGAAGGTGCGGCGGGTGATGTCCCAGGCCTGGTCGAAATCCATGCCGTGTACGTCACAGAGCAGGCGCACGAGTTCGGCGACCGCGACCGCGGGATGGGTGTCGTTCAGCTGGATCGCCACCTTATCAGGCAACGAGGTGAAATCGTCATATTGCTGCAGATGGCGGCGAAGGATATCCTGCAGCGAGGCCGACGAGAAGAAGAACTCCTGGCGTAGACGCAACTCCTGGCCCGCAGGCGTGGCGTCGGCGGGGTAGAGAACCCGGGTCAGGCTTTCGGCCTTGTTGCTTTCGCGCAGCGCGCCGATGTGGTCGCCGGCGTTGAAGGCATCGAGCAGGATCGGATCGATCGGCTGCGCCGACCAGAGGCGTAGCGTGTTGACGCGCTTGCCGCGCCAGCCGACGGCCGGTGTGTCGAAGGCGGCGGCAATGACGCGCTCGGCCGGCTTCCAGACGTAGCGCGGCTGATCGTCATGGGTGGTGACGAATTCGACGGCGCCACCGAAGCCGATTTCATAGGAACTCTCGCGGCGCTCGAACTCCCAGGGATTGCCGTGGGCGAGCCAGTTCTCCGGCAGCTCCACCTGCCAGCCGTCGGCCATCTGCTGGCGGAACAGGCCGTGGACATAGCGGATGCCGTAGCCATAGGCCGGAACGTCGACGGTTGCCATGCTTTCCATGAAACAGGCGGCCAGGCGGCCGAGGCCGCCATTGCCGAGCGCGGCATCCGGCTCAAGACCGGCGATGACGTTGACGTCGACGCCGAGCGAGGCAAGCGCATCGCGCACCTCTTCCATCAGGCCGAGGTTCGAGACGGCGTCGCGCATCAGGCGGCCGATCAGGAATTCGAGGGAAAGATAATAGACGCGCTTGGCGCCGGTTGCATAAACCTCGCGGGTGGAGGCCATCCACCGATCGATGATGCGGTCGCGGACCACCAGGATCGTCGCCGTCAGCCAGTCATGCGGCTTTGCCACCTTGGCATCCTTGCCGATGCGGTAGGTCAGGCGTTCGATGATTTCCTCGGCGAGAATTTCCGGCCTTGAGCTGCGCGGGGCGGGAGAAGGGATAACTGGCTTGGAAACGGTATTCATGGTCAGATCTCGCCAATTTTAATTTGGTTTCAGGCTGTTAAGCCTGATCTAATCGATTTGTCGCGTGTGTCAGCGACAGTTTATGCATCGTTAGTAAGCACTTGCAACAAGGGATTTGGACAAACGAAAAATTTGCGAAACCTTCATAATCAGCGGGTTCGAGGGGATTGATTACAATCACTTTTCCCGATCTGATGCGTGGGACAGCGATAACGAAAAGCCGCGCCGGTTTGTTCCGGAGCGGCTTTTCCTTTACCCTTTTTCGTAGCTGTATGCTCAGTTCGTCAGACGTGTCAGCTGAGCGGAGGCTTTCGCACCGATCGCCTGAAAGGCCGCAAGGAGGTCTTCCATTTTTTCAGCCTGGAAATAATGGGAGTCATCGGAGGCGCAATAATGCAACAGCGCCTGTCCGCCTGGGGGTGCCATAAAGGCAATCGTATAGATTTCGATGCCTTTAGATTTCGCGTCGTCGCATGTCTTCTTCGTCGCGGTGTCGTAGGAACGGCCGCCGCTGCTATCATTGTTATTGTCGCCGTCCGTCATAAAGACGATGTACTTCTTGGGCACTTGCCCGGTCTTCTGCCGGTGGGCGGCGTCCTCGGCGTCATTGCCCGCGGCGTTCTTGGCGGTGAGAGACGTGTAAGCCGTGTTCACTGCGCCGCTGGAATTCGTGCCACCTCCCGACTGAAGCGCGTTGACATAGCTCGTGACAGCGGCAGTTCCCCAGGCGAGGCTGCTGGCGGGGTATTCAACAATATCATAGGATACCGCGCCTGTGCGCACATATTCGGCATTGGGATCCGCGCTATCGAGCTGACCAAAGAGTTTGTCGGCGGCGAGCTTCAGCGCTTCTATCTTTGTGTAATAACGCGTACGCGTGCCGGTGCAGGTGTCGTAGATTGTCTTACCGTTTTTGTTGGGGTGAGGGTTGCATTTGTAGGTGTATGATTCCGTCGTGAGGGTCGCGGTATCCTCTCCCATCGACCCCGACTTATCGAGTGCGAGGAACATAGAGATCGAGCCTTGGGTCTGTGAGTGACCACCGACCGTCGTGCCTGACGTCGAGAGATGCTGCGTCCTGAAGCCGACCGCCTGCATCAGCGGGTTGACCGTGAGGTCGTAACTCGGTGAAACCGTCACCTGATAGGATGTCGACTTGCCCGATGTCGTTGTTTGGACATTCACGCCCGTTGAGCTCTTGATATCGGTGCCGCTCTGCAGATAGTTCGCCATCTGCCCCGCGACGAAATTCCGTGCAAACGTTTCGGCCTCAGCAGTTGAGATCGTGCCGTTCGCTAGCGCTGTAGCGGTGGCGAGCGCCGCCGAATCAGCGGCTTCTTGCAACTGCTGCTTCGAGAGCAGCATATCGCCTACCTGGATCGCCATGCCGGCTGCACCGAAAAGAACGGGCAGCAGGATAGCCGTCATCATGCCGAAATTGCCGCCACGGTCGCGCAACATGCGACGCAGGCAGGGATGCAAAGAGGAGGTGCTCATCATGTTCACCCGAAATGGACCCAGTGGGTTACATTAGGTATCGCTACTTCTTTACGCCGTCCTTACGGCGTCCATTCAATTCTAACGAATCGGCGGATTTTTCCAGTTTTGGGATTATTTCAGCGGGATCACATCGACCGCCTGAACGGCGCGCTGGCCGCCATAGCTTTTCAACACGCCGATGACGGGCACGACGTCGGAATAGTCCCGGCCATAGGCGACGACGATGTGGTCCGTGCCGGCGGGGATGTTGTTGGTCGGGTCCAGCTCGATCCAGCCGATCGTTTCACCGCACCAGATCCTGACCCAGGCATGCATGGCATCAGCCCCTTCCAGCCGTTCCTTGCCCGGTGGCGGGATGGTGCGCAGGAAACCGGAGACATAACCGGCCGGAATGCCGAGGCTTCTGAGCGCCAGGATCATGATGTGGGTGAAATCCTGGCAGACGCCGCGTTTCAGCCTGAACGCTTCGAGCGGCGTCGTGTCCACCGTCGTCGCCTCGGGGTCGTAGGTGAAGTCCTTGTTGATGCGGGCGCAGAGCGCATGGGCGATCTGCATCGCCGTCAGACCGGGCACGGCGCAGCTTCGGGCATAGTCGCTGATCTCGCGCGCTTGCACCAGGCGCGGGCTGTCGCCGAGGAAGTGATGCGGCGAATCCGGCGCCAGCGACCAGATGCCTGAAATCTCCTCCGGCAGATCGGCAAGCAGCGGCGAGAAATCGGCGGCGATCGGCTGGCTTTCCACCTGCACGCGGGCCTGCATGCGAATGTCGAGCGTCTCGTGCGGCGCGCGCAGCATGAACGAGGTGGCGGGATGATCGAAGAAATCGACGAAATGCGACTGCTCGTCCGGCGTCGGGGAAATGGTGATCGAGCCGGCCACCAGGCGTTGTCGGTTGGTCAGCGACAGCGGCATCAGGCGCATGATGTGGCGGGCGCCGGAGGCCGGCACATCGTAGCTGTAACCCATGCGGAGAGTGAGATCGTAGAGCATTGATGTCACCCGAGATAGGTCTGGGCGAGCAGATCGGAAAGCTGTTCCAATTCCCGTTCGAGCCGTTGATAGACCTCGACCCCCATGCCCTCCGGCGTCATCACCGCCAGACCGGAATGGAGCCGCATCGCCTCGCGATAAAAGGGCGACATCTGGCCATTGATCAGGGCATTCGGCAGCTGTTCGACCTCGTGATGGATCTCGTTCACCTGGAAGAGCACCGAGCGGGGGTTGAGGGGATCGAGCGCCAGCAAGTCGGTGACGGTCAGCCGGGCCGTGTTGACGTTGTAGCGGCGGCGGTGGGTCATGACGCTGTCGCCGATCTCGAGCAGCATGTCGAGCGCGCCGTCGGGCGCTTCCGGGCCGGACATGTGGCCGAGCAGCCGGGTCATATGCAGGCCGCGCTCGATGTAGCGGCCGAGCGAGAGAAAGCGCCAGCCCATGAAACGGTACATGTTTTCGTGCACGAGGCCGGCGAAGCCCGCGAGCTTGCGCAGAAGGATCGTCATTGCGTGGCTGGCGTCATCGCCGGCAGAGACGCTGACGTGGAAGCGGCGGGCGGTCTTGGCGAGATCGTTGAGCGCCAGCCAGCCGTCCGGCGAGAAACGGTCGCGAATATTGCTCGCCGAATAAACGGCGCTGTCGATGTTGCGCAGGAGCCTTTCCGGCACGGGTTCGGCGGTATCGATAT
Source organism: Rhizobium binxianense (assembly GCF_028994275.1). Lineage (NCBI taxonomy): Bacteria > Pseudomonadati > Pseudomonadota > Alphaproteobacteria > Hyphomicrobiales > Rhizobiaceae > Rhizobium > Rhizobium binxianense. The sequence continues at coordinate 3,516,263 of NZ_CP118713.1, read as the reverse complement.
CGACGGCCGCGAGATATTCGGAGACGTCGGCGAGCAGCGGCTGGCTCGGATCGGCGGCTTCGGCGAAACGTGCATGCCAGGCGCGCAGGATGCGCAGGGCCCCCTCGGCGCGCTCGATATAGCGGCCGAGCCAGAACAGGTTGTCGGCCGCCCGGCTCGGCAGGCTGCCCGGCATGTTGCGGGTGAAGCTGCCCTCAGCCGGCAGCAGCGTGTGGCGCTCGACCGGCTTGTCGCTGACGATCCAGACGTCGGCGGCGGCTCCGCCCGACTGCATGGCGATCGCCGCGACATCGGCGCCCGAGCCGATGCGGGCAAAACCGCCGGGCATGATCTGCCAGCCGTTTGCCGTGCGGGCGGCGAAGACGCGCAGCGACATCGGCCGCGGCACGAGCTTGCCGTCCACCCAGGCCGGCGTCGTCGAGAGCGTCACGACCTCCTGTCCCACAAGTTTCGGGCCGTCCGAACGCAGCCAATCGGTAATGGAATCCTTGGCGGTCGCGCGCAGCGACGCGCCGAGCACGGATTCGCCGTTGTCGTCAAAGAAGGGGGCTCGGGAATAGGCCGGGCCGATCACCATCTTCTCGATATTCTTTGCGACGTGCTCGCGCTCTTCCTTCTGGCCGCACCACCAGGTGGCGATCGAAGGCAGTTGCAGATCCTGCCCCAACAAACGGCGACAGATCGTCGGCATGAAGGCCAGAAGCGCCCGGGTCTCGAGAACCCCGGTGCCGAGCGCATTGACGATGGTGACGCTTTCGGCGCGCAGCGCTTCGACGAGGCCGGGCGTGCCGATATGCGAATTCTGGTTCAGTTCCAGCGGGTCGGCAAAGGCCGAATCGAGGCGGCGCCAGAGCACGCCGATCGGCTTCAGGCCGGCGACGGTGCGCACCATGACGCGGCCCTTGACGACGGTGAGGTCCTCGCCCTCGAGCAGCATGAAGCCGAGATAACGGGCGATGTAGGCGTGCTCGTAATAGGTCTCGTTGGCCGGCCCCGGCGTCAACACGGCGATGCGGTCGTCGCCCGAATGTTTCATGCCCTGCAGCGCGTCGCGGAAGGCGCCGAAGAAGGAGGCGAGGCGATGGACGGGGGTTTCGGCGTAGATATCCGAGAAGGCGCGGGTCGTGGCGACGCGGTTTTCCAGCGCGAAACCGGCGCCTGACGGCGCCTGCGTCCTGTCGGCCAGCACCCACCAATTGCCATCGGGCCCGCGGCCGATCTCGAAGGCGCAGAAATGCAGATAGTGGCCGGAGGCCGGCCGGATGCCGGTCAGCGGGCGCTGGAATTCGGGATTGGCGGCGATCAGCGCCGGCGGCAGCACCCCTTCTTCCACCAGCCGGTTGGCGCAGTAGATATCGGCGACGATCGCCTCCAGCAGGTCGGCGCGCTGGACGAGGCCCGCCGAAAGCGTCTGCCATTCACGCTCGTCGATCAGCACCGGGATATGCGAGATCGGCCAGGCGCGTTCACCGGTGCCCTTGCTGCCGTAGGCGCGGTAGAAGACGCCGGCATCCCTGAGATAACGGTCGGCGCGGGCGAAACGTTCGGCGAGATCCTTTTCCGGCATTACGCCGAGATGCGAGAGGAAACGCTGCCAGACCGGGCGGACGACGCCTTTATTGTCGACCATCTCGTCGGCGATGCCAGGAATCGGCGCATAGTCGAAGGCCGCATCCTTGCCGATGCGGTCCTCTGCCTCTCCCCTGCGCTCAACTGCCGGCCTCTTACCCATCAAAACCCAAGCCTTAAACCCCCGGCCTTAACCTCAGCCTCACCCGAGGCCTTAAATTCCGGCGGGCCGCCGCAGATCCAGCGTCAGCGGGAATTCAAGCGAACCCGTTTCGACGCGCGGGATATACCCGCCTGCCGTATGTCCCCACGGCTCGAAGCGGGCGAGCCGCCTTGCTTCCGCCTCGTTGCCGTTGACCGGGAAGGTGTCATAGGTCCGGCCGCCCGGATGGGCAACATGATAGATGCAGCCGCCGATCGAACGCTTCGACCATGTATCATAAATGTCAAAAGTCAAAGGTGTGTTGATCGGCAGGACGGGATGCAGGCCGGAGGCCGGCTGCCATGCCTTGTAACGGACGCCGGCGACCGACACGCCCGACGTGCCGGTCGGCGTCAGCGGCAGCATGCGGCCATTGCAGGTGACGGTGTAGCGCGCCGTATTGCTGGTTTCGAGCCGGACCTGAAGGCGCTCGACGGAGCTGTCGACGTAGCGCACCGTGCCGCCCGGCGCGCCTTCCTCGCCCATGACATGCCAAGGCTCCAGCGCCTGGCGCAATTCGAGCTTCGAGCCCTCGTATTCGACCTCGCCGCAGAAGGGGAAGCGGAATTCGAGCTGGGCCTTGAACCATTCCGGGCTGAGATCGAAGCCGCTTTCGCGGAGGTCGGCAAGTACGTCGAGGAAATCGGCCCAGACGAAATGCGGCAGCATGAAACGGTCGTGCAGGGTCGTGCCCCAGCGGACGAATTTGCCGTCGACCGGGTTGATCCAGAAGCGGGCAATCAGCGCACGCACCAGCAATTGCTGGGCAAGCGACATCCGCGCGTTCGGCGGCATTTCGAAGCCGCGAAACTCGATCAGACCGAGCCGTCCGGTCGGGCCGTCGGGCGAGAACAGCTTGTCGATGCAGATCTCGGCGCGGTGGGTATTGCCGGTGACATCGGTCAACAGATTGCGGAACAGGCGGTCGACGAGCCAGGGCAGCGGTTGCTGGCCGCGGCCGGGGGCAGCGATCTGCGCCATGGCGATCTCCAGCTCGTACAAGCTGTCGTGACGAGCCTCGTCGATGCGCGGCGCCTGGCTGGTCGGGCCGATGAACATGCCGGAGAAGAGGTAGGAGAGCGAGGGGTGGCGCTGCCAGTGGAGGACGGTGCTCTTCAGGAGATCGGGACGGCGCAGGAAGGGGCTGTTGTTCGGATTGGCGCTGCCGACGACGACATGGTTGCCGCCGCCGGTGCCGGTGTGGCGGCCGTCGATCATGAATTTGTCGGCACCGAGCCGGGTGGCGCGCGCCTCCTCGTAGATCGCCGTGGTGATGTCGACGCATTCCTTCCAGTTCGAGGCCGGATGGATGTTGACCTCGATGACGCCGGGATCCGGGGCGACGCGGATGACGTTGATGCGTTCGTCCTGCGGCGGCGGGTAACCTTCGATGTGGACGGCAAGCTTAAGCTCGGCGGCGGCGTTTTCGGCGGCGGCGATCAGCTCGAGATAATCCTCGATGCGCTCGACCGGCGGCATGAAGACGCAGAGCCTGCCGTCGCGCGGCTCGACCGACATGGCGGTGCGCACGGCGCCGCCGATGTCGCCGAGCGTCTGTTCAATTCGGCCGCGATGGTTCTCGTCGGCGTGGAAGGAGGCTTCCGGCATGGCGCGGCCGGCCGGTACGAAGACATCGGGCAGCGGTTGACGCGGGATGGTCGGATCGGCGGGGTGGATATAGGGGTAACGTGCCGGGGGGACATAGGGCAGCGTGCCGAGCGGCAGGCGGTAACCGATCGGGCTGTCACCCGGAACGAGGAAGATCTTGCCGCGGCGGGTGCGCCATTTCTCGCTGACCCAGACCCGGGCTTCAGCCGCCTTGGCGTTCCATGCCTGGACCGGAAGGATGTAACCCGTGGGGACGGTGAGACCGCGATCGAAAACGCGGGCGATGCGGTTGCGTTCCTCGGGATCCTTCAGTTTCGAATTCGACGGATCGACGTTTTCGGGAAGATTGCCCTCTTTGATGATCCAGTCGGCAGTATCCTCATAGGCCGGCTGCACCATCTCAGGCTTGATTGCCAGCTCTTTTGCGATCGCCGTCAGGAGCTTCTCGGCATCCTCGGCCGCAACGCCGGTATCCTTGCCTTCGGCGGCCACCAGATCAAGGTTCTGCCAGATGGGTTTGCCGTCGCGGCGCCAGTAGAGCGAGAAGGTCCAGCGCGGCAGGCTTTCACCCGGATACCATTTGCCCTGGCCGTAATGCAGGAAGCCGCCGGGGGCGAAGCGTTCCTGCAGCCGGCGGATCAGGCTGTCTGCCTTTTCGCGCTTGGTCGGGCCGACGGCGGCGGTGTTCCATTCCTCGGACTGGAAATCGTCGATCGAAACGAAGGTCGGCTCGCCGCCCATCGTCAGATGCACGTCCTCGGCTTCGAGGACGCGATCGACCTTCTCGCCGAGTTCGTTGAGTTCGTCCCAACTTTCATCGGAGAAGGGCTTGGTGATGCGCGGATGTTCGGCGACGCGCGAGACCTTCATGTCGAAGGCGAATTCGGTTTCGGCCTCGCCGAAATAGCCGCCGGAGATCGGCGCGGCGTTGCGGTAATGCGGCGTGGCGGCCAGCGGGATATGGCTTTCGCCGGTCAAGAGGCCCGAGGTCGGATCGAGGCCGACCCAGCCGGCGCCGGGCAGATAGACCTCCGCCCAGGCATGCAGGTCGGTGAAATCGACTTCGGTGCCGGAGGGGCCGTCGAGCGCCTTCAGATCAGGCGTCAGCTGGATGAGATAGCCGGAGACGAAGCGGGCGGCCAGGCCGAGATGACGAAGGATCTGGACGAGCAGCCAGCTGGTGTCGCGGCAGGAGCCCTTGGCGCTTTCCAGGGTTTCCTCCGGTGTCTGCACGCCGGTTTCCAGGCGGATGACGTAGCCGATCTGCCGCTGCAGGCGGGCATTGAGGCCGACGACCATATCGACCGTCGGCTGGCCGGGCGACCAGTCGAGCGTCGGAAGCAGCGCCTTCAAGCGCGGACCGGCCGGCTCCGGCGTCATGTAGATCGACAGATCCTCCTGGATCGTTTCAGGGTATCCGAACGGCCACTTGGTCGCCTCTTCCTCGACGAAGAAGTCGAAGGGATTGTAGACCGTCATGTCGGCGACGAGATCGACTTCGATCTTGAACTCCGTCACCGGATCCGGAAAGACGTAGCGGGCGAGGTAATTGCCGTAAGGGTCTTGCTGCAGGTTGACGAAATGGTTGGAGGGCGTGACCTTCAGTGAGTGGCTGAGCACCCGTGTCTTCGAATGCGAGGCCGGTTTCAGCCGGATGATCTGGGGACCGAGGCGGACTGGCTTGTCATAAGTGTAGTGGGTCAGATGATAGATGCTGGCTTTGATCGACATATTTCTCTTTTTATCCGGCGCGCATCGTCGTGCGGCTTGCTGTTCCCAAAATCAGTGTGTGCAATGCAGCGAGAGAAAGCAAGGAGGGTTGAAGCTTTTACGCCGACTTGGCGAAAGTGACGGCCGCCTTCAGGCCCTTGCCGTTCGGCCCCGGCTCCAGCGTCAGGTCGGCATTGAACAGATTGGCGATTTCTTCGACGATCGGCAGGCCGAGGCCGGCGCCCGGCGCACCTGTTTCGTTGCCGCGCGAAAAACGCCCCCGCACCGCCTCCAGCTTGTTGCGTGGAATGCCGGGGCCGTTGTCCTCGACTTCGAGGCGGATCGTCTCTGATGCTGCGATGATGCGGACGGTGACCTCGGCCCCCTCGCCGGCATAGGCGATGGCATTTCCGGCAAGGTTGCGCAGCATTTCGCCGATCAGCAGCGGCTCGGCGCGGATCATCGCCGGGCTCTCGCCCTCGAAGCCGAGATCAATGCCGGCGACGGCAGCCGTCGGGATCTGCTCACCGGTGATTTCCTGGGCGATGGCGGCGAGATCGATGGCAGACGCGGTCAGCGCTTCCTTGGCGGTGGCAGCGTCGATCTTTGCCATCAGCAGCAGCTGGGCGAGGATGCGCTCGGCATGCGCCACGGCCTGGTCGCCCTTCAGCGCTGCCGCCTGCGCCTCGTCAAGCGAGCCGGCGCGGGCGGAGAGGGCAAGCTGGGTGCGGATGATCGCCAGCGGCGTGCGCAGCTGATGGCTGGCATTGCCGGTGAAATGGCGCAGCGCATCGAGCGCCGATTGCAGGCGGACCATGAAGGAATTCACTGTATCCACAAGCGGCTCGACCTCGCTCGGCACGATCTCTTCGATCGGATGCAGGTCATCGGGGCTGCGTTCGCCGATGGCGTCGCCGAGCTTATAGAGCGGGCGCAGAGCGACCGTGACCGAGATCCAGACGATGACGGCCGCACCCGCGATCATGAAGGCGAGACGCAGCGCCGAGCGAATGAGGATCGCCCGCGCCAGCTGGCGGCGGGCGATGGTGGTTTCGGCGACCGTCACCACGAAGGGCACGGAGCGGATGCCTGTCGAGGCGGAGCGTTCGAGGGTGGCGACGCGGATCGGCTCGCCGCGGAAGGTGTCGTCGGCGAAGGCGGCGGCATTGGGCGGCGTCTTTTTCAGGACCGGCAGCGACTGGTAGCCGGTGATGAATTGGCCCGGCGGCCCGTCGACGCGGTAGAAGACGCGGTCCTGGGCGGCCGAGGTCAGCATTTCAAGCGCGACATAGGGAATGTCGACCTGCAAAGTGCCGTCCTCGGCGACGACGACGCGTTCGGCGATAGCCAGCGCGGAGCCGGCAAGCACGCGGTCGGAGACGATGTTCGAGGTCTGGACGGCCTCGCGATAGGTGTCTGCGAGCGCCAGCGTGCCGATCACGGCGGTGGAGACGAGCAGCCAGAAGAGCAGCCGGCGCCTGAGGGAATAGGCGGCTTTCATGAGGCCTCGGGCAGCTTGTCGAGATAATAGCCGATGCCGCGGGCGGTCTTGACCGTCAGGCCGTGCGGCGAGAGGCGTTTCCTCAGGCGGCTGACATATTGCTCGATGGCATTGGCTGAAATGTCGTCGTCGAAGGCCGTCAGCGACTGGATGATCGCTTCCTTGGCGACGACCTTGCCGGCCCGCATGAACAGGATTTCGAGCAACCCAAGCTCGCGGGCGGGAATATCGAGGGGTGTCGCGCCTGATGAAAAGGTGCGGGAGTTGAGGTCGAAGGAGATGCCGCCGAAGCCGACGGTCGCCGAACGCAGCCCGGCCTGGCGGCGCAGAAGCACGCGCACGCGGGCCTCGAATTCGGCGATGTCGAAGGGTTTGATCAGATAATCGTCGGCGCCGAGATCGAGACCTTTCACCCGTTCTTCCGGCGTGCCGCGTGCCGTCAGGATGAGGACGGCTGCCTGGTTCTGCCGGGCGCGCATGGCGCGCAGTACGTCGAGCCCGTCCATCTCGGGCAGGTTGAGGTCGAGAATGACAAGATCGAAATTTTCCGCGGCGATGACCGCATTGGCGGATGCGCCGTCATGGACGACATCGACGGCATGGCCCGTACCGCGCAAGATCGCCGACAGGCCGTCGGCCAGCGCGATATTGTCTTCGGTGAGCAGAATACGCACGGATGGTTCCCCTGTTTTTCAGCGAGCTTACAGAGGTGCCGATCTGATGTCACAGCGATTTTCCGGAATGGGTGAACGGCGCCGTGAAAAGGCGCTTTAGCTGCCGGTCCTTTCGACCCGTTCACGCTGCGTCATTGCGGCGGTGAGGAGTTGCTGGAAGCGGGGATCGTCGCGGATATTGTCGAGATCGGAATCGTTATTGAACCATTTGATATGGTAGACGGAGCTGTTCGGCAGCAGCTTCTGCAAGAGATCGATCGCCTCATCGACATCGCCGAGGACGGAATAGACACAGGCGAGATTATACTGCGCGACGATGTCGTCGGGATCGATGGCGATCGCACGGGCGGCCCAATGGCGTGCTCTCGTCACATCGCCCATATGGGCAAGCGCCAGCGCGCCGCGATGGGCGGGGCCGGAATTTTCCGGATTGAGGTTCAGCGCGCGTTCGGCGCGCAGCAGGCCGAGGCGCGCCCAGTTTTCCGTATCCAGCAGACGGCCGAGCGAGCGATAGGCAGACATCAGATGGATCGGCGAGACGTAATCGTCGGGGCGGATCTCGGCGGCGCGGGTGAAATATTGAACCGATTCGGCAAAGTTGCCGTGCATGAAGAAGAACCGGGCATAATGGAAATTCGCCTCGAAGAGGTTCGGGTCGAGCGCCAAGGCACGTTCGAAGGCCGCCGCCGCCCTGTCGTCAAAGCCGCTCTGATGCAGGGCGAGACCATGAGAGGCGTGAGCCTCGGGAAGGTCGGGATCAAGCGCGAGCGCGCGGGCGCTCATGTCGAGGATGCGCCGCAGCGGCACGTCGTCAGGGGCCCAATCGCGGATCGCCGCGTCGCAATCGGCAATACCGGCATAGGCGCGGGCATAATCCGGATCGAGCTCCACCGCCTTGCAGAACATGCGCCTGGCGAGCTGCAGATAGGATTTTGTCCAGGTGTGGGAGAGCTGGCGGCCCCGGAGATAATAGGTATAGGCCTCGACATTGGCGGTCGGCTCAGTGGTGATCGCCTTCTTTTCTTCCGGCAGCAGACGCACCTTCAACTGGCCGACGATCGCATGGGTGATCTCGTCCTGGATGGCGAAGATGTCCGTGAGGTCGCGGTCGTAGCGCTCGGCCCAGAGATGGTCGCCGTTGGCGGTGTCGATCAGCTGGCCGGAAATGCGCACGCGATTGCCGAAGATGCGCACACTTCCCTCGAGCACGTAGCGCACACCAAGTTCCTGGGCGAGCCGTTTCACCTTCACCGATATGCCCTTATAGGTGAAGATGGTGTTGCGCGGCACAACGTTCAGGCTGGAGATCTTGGAGAGATCGGTGATGATGTCTTCGGTAATGCCGTCGGAGAAATAATCCTGGTCGGCATCGCCGCTCATATTGGTGAAGGGCAGCACCGCGATGAAGCAGGTATTGCGGTTCTGTGCGACCAACCTGGCTGAGGAGGGCGGCGCCAGGGTGACGGTATAGACCTGTACCGGCTGCCGGATGTTCTTCAACGTATGTTCGCCGATGAATTCGAAGCCGAGATTGAGGCGCGAGCCGACCTGATCGCGCACCGAGGCGGACACGGCGATGCCGCCGGGCGCTGCGATACGCTCGAGTCTGGCGGCGAGATTGACGCCATCGCCGAATATGTCTCCATTCTCGACCACGACGTCGCCGAGATTGATGCCGATGCGGAATTCGACGCGCTCGTCCTTGGGCACGCTCTCGTTGCGGGCCGCCATGCTGCGCTGGATTTCGGCGGCGCAGGCGACCGCGTTCACCACACTCTGGAATTCGGCAAGGATGCCGTCGCCGGTGAGTTTGACGATCCGGCCCTTGTAATCCGAGATACGAATGTCGACCAGCTCGCAGCGATGACGGTTCAGAGCCTGCAGCGTGCCTGACTCATCGATGCCCATCAGTCGGCTGTAGCCGACGACATCCGCAGCAAGAATAGCGCTCAGTCGTCGTTCCATGACCCCTCCCAGGATCTTCCCAGTTTAGTCCAGCTTTTTATAGAGTTTTTGTCGTGTAGAGTCGCCCCCTGAATAAAAATTCTGGAGGATTCGACGTTATGACACGGCAGCGCGACCATATATCGTCGCCGATCTTCATCAATACTCTGAATGGGTGAAGGATGGCCTTCAGCGCTAATCCTTTGTGATGAAATGACGATTCTAATCGGAGAAAGAGAAGGGATCTTCTTCGGAGATGCTTCAAGATCGGCATTAGAGAAGTAGCTGTCGATCGGTTGGGGCGTGAACCGGACCCAATGCATCGCTTGGAAGACGATCGTGAGGGATATGCAGCACCGTATGGAGGGTGATTCGCGGTTGCTGTCAGGCCGGCGCCGGTTATCGTGGCGACGTTCATGCGCCAAGGAGATTTTGGATGACCGGTTCGGCCCGCAATTTTCTGGAGTTTCACGATATTTCGGAGGCCGGGCTTCGATCGATTGTCGCGCGTGCCGGTGCGCTTGCCAAAGCCTGGGATGAGCGCGCCATGCCGCAGAGCCTTGCGGGCAAACGCGTCGCGCTGATTGCCGACGATGGTGGCTGGCGCAATACGAGCGCCTTCGATCTCGGCATCCAGGCGATGGGCGGTATCTGCGCGCATGTGCCGATCGGCTTCAATGTCAGGGAGGAGACCGGTGATCTTGCGGGTTATCTCGGCAACTGGTTCGACATGCTGGTGATCCGCACGAAAGAGCTTGCGACATTGAAGGCAGTGGCGGCAGCCTCGCCGGTGCCTGTCATCAATGCGCGCACACGCTCCAACCACCCTTGCGAGACGCTCGGCGACCTTGCCTATATCAACAGCCGGCGGGGCTCGATCGACAGGTTGAAGGTCGTTGGCGTGGCGGCGGACGCAAATATCCTGCGCTCCTGGGTCGAAGCGTCGATCGCATTGCCGATCGAGGTGGTGCAAGTCTTTCCCGAAAGCTGGCATATCAGTGACGCCGCGCTGCGCAACAGGCGTTTTCGCGTGAGCACCGATATGGGCGAGTTACTGGATGCCGACATCGTCATCACCGATTCATGGCCGGGCGATGCCGCCTCGGAGGCGCTTGCCAGCTACCGGATCGGCGCCGATGTGCTCGATCGTTTGTCGGAGGATGCGATCTTCCTGCCATGCCCGCCGGTCAGGCGCGGCGAGGAGGTGACGGCCGAAGCGATGGAGCATCCGTGCTGCCAAAGCCGCGCCGCCAAGGCCTTTCTGCTCCATGCGCAAAATGCGCTGATGGAGTGGGTCATTGCCTAGAGCCTTTCCGGGTTAGATTGCAGCATTCTGTTGGCTCAAACGGAGTCGGATGGTCGACCGGCCGGCGCGCGTCGTAGCCCAGTTCTACGGCCAAGCCGGCCGGTCGATCAGCCGGCCCGTTTCAGCCAACCCGAAGGGCCGGGCATCTTTCCGCCAGGATCAAAGGCGATCGGCTCGGACGTACCTGGGGGTATGCCCTTCGCCAATCGCCTCTGCCCTGACGAAAACCTGCTCCGGCAGAATGCCGCAATCTAACCCGGAAAGGCTCTAGATCCGGTTGCTCCTCCCGGCATGCTCAGGCATTGTTGCGACATGAGGAGAGTTTTCATCTTGCTGCTGGCGTTCTGGCCGGGCTTTGCGCTCGCCGATCAGACCTTTTATCCGGCAAAGTCGGGCAATGCCGATGCGGCGGTGCTGACGGTTTATTCCTCGCTTGACGAACCGTTGGCGCAGCCGATGATCCGGGGTTTCCAGGAGGCCAATCCCGACATCGCGGTCAAATACGAAGACATGCTGACTGGCGATATCTACGACCGGATCGTCAAGGAGACGGATGCCGGCAACAAGACGGCGGATTTCGCCTTTTCCTCGGCGATGGATCTGCAGGTGAAGCTGTCCAACGATGGGTATGCGCAGGTCAGCAATCTGCCGATGAGTGCGGCATGGCCGAAATGGGCGAACTGGCGCAACACCGCCTATGCGCTGACCTTCGAGCCGGCGGTGTTCGTCTATCACAAGCCGAGCTTTGCGCATGAGCCGGTGCCGCGTTCGCGGGCGGAATTCGTCGACTATCTGAAACGCAAGGGCAATGCGGTTTATGGCCGGATCAGCACCTACGATATCGAGCGCTCCGGGGTCGGCTTTCTGTTCATGGCGCGTGACCAGGAGCAATTCGGCGACATCTGGTCGGTGATCGGGGCGATGGGGGCTGCCGGCGTCAAGCTCTATTCGACGAGTTCGGCGATCCTCGAGCGTGTTGCCGACGGGCGCTTCGTGCTCGGCTACAATATTCTCGGCTCCTATGCGGCCGACTGGGCATCACGCTATCCGGATGTCGGCATCGTGCTGCCGAAGGATTATACGGTGGTGATGTCGCGGATCGGCCTGGTGCCGCAGGCGGCCGCCGAGCCGGAACTCGGGCGGCGTTATCTCGCCTTCTTCATGTCGAGGGAAGGGCAGACGATCATGGCCCGCGAGCTGCAGATCCCGGCCGTCAGTCCCGAGGTGGCGGGGGAAAATACCGCCAATACGCTGCAGGAACTGCTCGGCGCCCAACTTCGGCCGGTGCCGGTCAGCCCCGGGCTGATGGTCTATCTCGACCAGGTTAAACGGGCACGGCTGATTGCGCACTGGAACGAGGTCCTGCGGGCGCAGTGAAGATGTCAGCTTGCAACCGTTTACTTTAAACCGGAAATTGGACCGCCACCCCCCAATTACGGCAAAAAAGTGTCCTGTGCTTCTGGATATCTCGCCGATGTCAGCTAAATGACAGCTTGTTGTGGTCGCTTTGGCTACTTCTTCTCCGTGGAGGCGGAGAGCTGAAGCTTTGGGAGGTTTTCCGCTCGTCATTCAGGACATTTGTGTCCGCTGATCAGCCATTCCTCCCGATTCCCTGGAGAATAACAGGCGGTTTGCTCAGCCGCCCACGGAGGACACATCGTGAAGCATACATTCATCGCAACCCTTCTTGCCGCGACCATCGCGCTGCCGGCCTATGCGGCCGACTACACCATCATCGCGCCTGCCGCTCCGGGCGGCGGCTGGGACCAGACGGCCCGTTCGCTGCAGACCGCATTGCAGCAGGAGAAAATCTCCGGCAACGTGCAGGTCCAGAACGTTCCGGGCGCCGGCGGCACCATCGGCCTTGCACAGTTCAGCAGCCAGGCTGCCGGCAATCCGAACTCGCTGATCGTCGGCGGCTATGTCATGGTCGGCGCAATTCTCACCAACAAATCGCCGGTGACGCTCAAGGACGTTACGCCGATCGCCCGCCTGACCGGCGAATATGAAGCCGTCGTCGTTCCCGCTTCTTCCGAGATCAAGACCATGGCCGATCTGGTCGCGGCGCTGAAGAAGGATCCGGGTTCGGTTTCCTGGGGCGGCGGTTCGGCCGGCGGTACCGACCACATCACGGTCGGCCTGATCGCCAAGGCCTCCGGCGTCGATCCGACGAAGATCAACTATGTCGCCTTCTCCGGCGGCGGTGAGGCGCTCGCCGCCATTCTCGGCGGCCAGGTCACAGCAGGCGTCTCGAGCTACAGCGAGTTCGAATCGCAGGTGAAATCCGGCACGCTCCGTCTTCTCGCCGTATCGAGCGACAAGCGTATCGACGGCGTCGATGCCCCGACGCTGAAGGAAGCCGGCACCGACGTCACCATCCAGAACTGGCGCATGGTTGCCGCTGCGCCCGGCCTGTCGGCCGAGCAGGTGGCAAGCATCACCGCCGATTTCGAGAAGCTGCATAGCTCCGCCACCTGGCAGGAAACCTTGAAGACCAAGGGCTGGGCCGACACCTATCTGTCCGGCGACGCCTTCAAGGCGCAGCTCGAGAAGGATGTCTCCGCCACTGAAGGCATTCTCAAAGATATCGGACTTGTTCAATGAGCGAGGATAACACATCCTCGGCAACCGAGCGCCGCCCTGATTGGGCGGCGTTCATCATTGCCGTTTTCCTCTTCGTCGTCGCCGGCGTGATGGCCTGGGATGCCCTGCATCTGAAAACCATTGCGCAGTACGACCGCATCGGTCCGGCGACCGTGCCGCAAGTGGTGGCGTTCGGCCTCTTCTGTCTCGGGATCTGGACCGCCTTCGAAGCCTGGCGCGGCGATTTTCCGGAACGTGACCGCCAGGAAGTCGCACCCGTCATCTGGATCGTCGCCGGTCTTGCCGGCCAGATGCTGCTTTTGCGCGTCGCCGGCTTCTCGATCGCGACCGGCATCCTCTTCGCGCTGACGGCACGCGGCTTCGGCAAACGCAAGCTCTGGATCTCGCTGCCGCTTGGCATCGTCTTCAGCTTCGCCGTCTGGGCAATCTTCTCGCAGCTGTTGCAACTGACGCTGCCCGCCGGCCCGCTCGAACATCTGTTCTTCTGACCGCGCGGACGCGCTGTCAGCTCTTTTGATTTTGCGCGGCGCCTGACCCCGAAATCGGATGGTCGGGAACGCCGCTTGGGACACCAAGATGAGCACATTCGAATTCCTATGGCAGGGTATCCTGGTTGCGATGCAGCCGATGAACCTGGTTTATGCGCTGGTCGGCGTGACGCTCGGCACCGCCGTCGGCGTGCTTCCCGGCATCGGCCCGGCACTCACCGTGGCGCTGCTGTTGCCGGTCACCTACAAGCTCGATCCCGGCGGTTCGCTGATCATGTTCGCCGGCATCTATTACGGCGGCATGTATGGCGGTTCGACGACCTCGATCCTGCTCAACACGCCGGGTGAAAGCGCCTCGATCGTCACCGCGCTCGAGGGCAACAAGATGGCGCGCGCCGGGCGTGGCGGACCGGCCCTGGCGACAGCGGCGATCGGCTCCTTCGTCGCCGGCCTGATCGCCACGCTCGGGCTTGCCTTCATCGCTCCCTATATCGTCAAGCTGGCGCTGGTCTTCGGGCCGCGCGAATATTTCGCGCTGATGGTGCTTGCTTTCGTCACCGTTTCCTCGGCCTTCGGCGATTCGGCATTGAGAGGGCTGACCTCGCTGTTTATCGGTTTTGCGCTCGCCATGGTCGGCATCGACCAGCAGACCGGGCAGGCGCGGCTGTCCTTCGGTATTCCCGACCTGCTCGACGGTGTCGAGGTGACGACGCTTGCCGTGGCGATGTTTGCGATCGGCGAGACGCTTTATATCGCCGCGCAGGGCAACCGGATCGCCGAGAAGGTCGAGGCGGTCAAGGGTTCGCTCTGGATGACCGCTGAGGACTGGGCGCGCTCGTGGAAGCCCTGGCTGCGCGGCACGCTGATCGGTTTCCCGATCGGCGCGATGCCGGCGGGCGGCGCCGAAATCGGCACCTTCCTCTCCTATGCGACCGAAAAGCGGCTGGCGAAGAACCCGGAGGAATTCGGCCATGGCGCGATCGAAGGCGTGGCCGGTCCCGAGGCAGCGAACAACGCGTCGGCCGCCGGCACGCTGGTGCCGCTTCTGACACTTGGCCTGCCGACGACGGCGACGGCGGCGATCATGCTGGCCGGCTTCCAGCAATACGGCTTGCAGCCGGGGCCGCTGCTGTTTGCCACCAATCCGCAACTCGTCTGGGGACTGATCGCCAGCCTGCTCATCGCCAATGCGATGCTGTTGGTGCTGAACCTGCCGATGATCGGGCTCTGGGTGCGGTTGCTGACCATTCCCAAGCCATGGCTCTATGCGGGCATCCTGCTGTTTGCGACGCTTGGAACGATCGGTGCCAATCCATCGGTGTTCGAGCTCGGCATGCTGCTCACCTTTGGCTTGCTCGGCTATGTGATGCGGCTCTTCGGCTATCCGATCGCTCCCACCGTCGTCGGCCTGATCCTCGGGCCGCTTGCCGAGCAGCAGCTGCGCCGGGCGCTGGCGATCAGCCAGGGCGATGTGACGATGCTTGTCATGTCGCCGATCGCGGCGGGTCTGCTCATCGTTGCGGCGGCGGCCTTCCTCATCCCGCTGATCCTGCGGCTGCGCGGCCGCGGCCAGGTGCTGTCGCAGCTGGCGGCAAACGAAGACTAAAAAGACGACCTTACCCCTGCCTCGCGGCCGGCCATGGAGACATGCGCCGGCCTCTTCTTTTTGCATGGCTGCGGTGATTTTACGTGCATTGTTGCGGCGCGCTCGGGTGCCCACCTATGAATGGTCAATCATAGAGTGAGAGAAGAAGACAATGTCCGCTACCCGCAGTTCAATCCATACCGGTTTCCTTGGCCGCGCATTTGCTGCGCTCGGCGCCGCAAATGCCGTCAGCGCCGCCGTCGAAGCCGGCCGCCGTCCGCGTGCCCGCGACCTTAAGGAACTCGGCATTGATCCGGTCTCCTTCGGTCAGGTCATCCGCTAGACCTTCCAGCCATGCATGAATGAATTAGCCCGCAACCGGATGGTCGCGGGCTTTATTTTTCTGAAAGGGTGCCGTAGTGCCGAGCACCGCGGCCCGTAAAATCAGGCGTGAAGCTCTTCCTGTCCGGCGGCTTGATCTTCCACCCGCTCACGCTTGTTGTGGCGGATGGACGACCAGAGCGACAAGCCGATCAGCGCCGCGCCGCCGAGGCCGGTGATCACCTCGGGGATGTGCACCAGGGTCTGCGCATACATGATCACCGAGAGGATCAGGATGGCGTAGAAGGCGCCATGCTCGAGATAGCGGTATTCGGCAAGCGTTCCCTTTTCCACCAGCATGATCGTCATCGAGCGCACATACATGGCGCCGATGCCGAGGCCGATGGCGATGACGAAGAGGTTCTGTGTCAGCGCAAAGGCGCCGATGACGCCGTCGAAGGAGAAGCTGGCATCCAGCACCTCGAGATAGATGAAGGCGCCGAGACCGCCCTTGGCGGCAGCGCTCATCGTCTTTTGCGAGGCATCGAGCAGTCCGCCGACCACTTCGACCGCGAGGAAGGTGAGCAGGCCGTAGATGGCGCAATGGACGAAGACGGTGGCTTCCTCACCGCCGATCAGCCAGGAGAAAACCAGCATCAGCGCCAGCACGAAGGCGATCTCGATGCCCTTGATGGTGGCCGAACGCGCCATCACCCTTTCCAGGCCCGGAAGCCAGTGGATTTCCTTCTTGTGGTCGAAGAAGTAGTTGAGGCCGACCATCATCAGGAAGGTGCCGCCGAAGGCTGCGATCGGCAGATGCGCATCGTTCATGATGCGGGCATATTCGGCCGGCTCGCGGGCGGCAAGCACCAGAGCATCCCAGGGGCCGATCTGTGCCGCAATGGCGACGATCGCCAGCGGGAAGACGATGCGCATGCCGAAGACGGCGATGATGATGCCCCAGGTGAGGAAGCGCTTCTGCCAGACCGGCGTCATCTCCTTCAGCTTGTTGGCATTGACGATGGCATTGTCGAAGGACAGCGAAATCTCCAGCACCGCAAGCACGGTGCAGATGAAGAAGACGGTCGCCATCCCGCCGATCGTGCCTGTGGTCTGCCAACCGAGCACGGCGCCAAGAACGAGGCCGAGGGCAGTGACGATGAAGGCCCAGCGGAAATAGCTGAGCGAGGATGGGGTCGCGGGCTGGTTCATGGCCGCACCTCGCGGCCGCAAATCGTGTTGACGAGGGTGGCTATGCTGGAAAGACGCGGCACGCCACCACGGGCATGCGGGTCAGGCATGGTGAGCTTGTTCATCGATGAAAAATCCGCCGGCTAAGCTGCAGGCGGTACCGACATCACGAGAGCGCCGTTAAAACTCTCGCCAGAGGGGCCCGGCACCAAAGTTCCCCGTCAGCCGATGTCTGGAAGGCTGCGGGATAGGCCCTAGGTAATGAACTTCCCCAGCCAGTCAAGGCCGGCCGCCCTTCGACATCAGGTGATTTTTTTGGGAACCATCTCGGTGCCTGCCCGTTAGGCTCTGGTTGAGCTTAAAAAAGGAGGCCGATGATGCACACTTCGACCCATATTCCCGACAAACGCACGGAGGCGTCCGACCGCATGAAGCGGGCAAAGCCGAACCGCATGCAGAAGGCGCAGGTACTGCCGCCGCATCATGTCGACCTGACGCTGACGCCCGGCGTCTATCACGACATTCACGTGCCGGCCCACGTTAGCGGTGCAGATCTTTCCAAGGGTGGTCCCGACATCAAAGGCAATACAGAGACCAAGAAATGACCAGCATTCGGGAAGCCTCTTTGACGCGCCGACGCTAAATTTGAAGGGTGAGAAACATATGACGATCAACTTTGTGCCCCGCGAGATTTTCATCCGGCACGAAAATGAATGGCAGGCGGTCCGCGAGGCGGCGGACGAGCGCATCAATATCGGCAAACGCCAGAAACCGCTTGCCGCGTCCATGGACGGCACGGCAGCGGCTGGAAGAAGCGATCCTTCGGTCGCATGCTCCGAGTGAGCAACAGAGATTAACGCCGATAGGGGCGCCCGGCACGATGCCGGGCGCCGTTTTATTGGCCTTTGTCCCGATCGACACGCTGTCCGGAATTGTAGCCGAACCGTTGTTCGAGCTTACCGAAGGCGAAGAGCACGCAGATGGCCGCCAGCGTCGTGAAGAAGGCGATCGGCCAATAACCGAAGCCCATGGCGAGGCCGATCGCGCCGGAAAGCCACATGCCGGCCCCCGTCGTCAGCCCGTGCACCCGGCCTCTTGCAAAGACGATCATGCCGGCAGCAAGGAAGGCGACGCCGGCGGTTACGGCTTCGATGACGCGCAGCGGATCGATGCGCACCTGCTCGTCATCGGAAAAACCCGGCATGTGCACGGCCTCGATCGAAATGATGGCGAAGAGGGCCGCGGCAAGACTGATCAGGATATGGGTCCGGAAGCCTGCCGGGCGGTCGCGGGCCTCACGCTCGAAGCCGATCAGCCCGCCGAAGACGATGGCGCCGAGCAGGCGGGCGAAGATGACGGGATAGTGGATACGCGACGCCGGTATCATGTCGGCGATGATCAGATCCATGGATTTCTCCCCAGAACATACGGAATTTTTCGCTGGCTAACGTATGGGCGCGGAATTTGTTCAGCTTTTTTCACTCAAGGACGTGGGTCGTTGCGCTCCAGCGTTGCGCGACTTTTTCGACGCAGCCCCGGCGATTGCATGTCATCGAACCAAAGATCGGGGATCAAGCATCATCCTGTTGCGGCGCCAACCTTTCAGAAAGGATTGGGCGGCGATAATTGCGGCCTCACGGGAATCGGACAGATGGCCAAGACAGCGACACGCGGCCGCCGCAAGGCGCCGGCGAGAGGAAAGAGCAAAGCCCGCAGCAGCGGTGGTGGATTATTGCCCTGGGCGGTGATCGGCATTGCCGCAATCGGCGGCATCGTTGCCCACGACAACTGGAAGAAGATCCAGCCGATGCTTGCAAGGCAATCGGCGCCGGTCATGCAGGAAACGGCGGAGCCGAAACCTCCCCTCAGGAAGGACGTGCCGACGGAGCAGGTGGCGCTGGCCACACCCATGCCGAAAGCCGTACAGCCGGTGCCACAGTCGCAGCTGCTGCCGCCGGCGACGATCCCGACGCCGACCATCCAGCCGGTCAAGGCGGTGGCTCCGGCCTCCACAGGCGCTGCGGAAACGGGGACGGCGGCCTTCGGCTATTGCGGGCAGGGCGCGCATATCAATTGCGTCGGCGACGGCGGCGTCTTCTGGTACAAAGGCGAGAAGATCGTCATCGCCGATATGGCAAGCCCTGTCGTCGACCAGGCGCGCTGTGACGGCGAGCGCCGGGTCGCCTTTGCCGCCAAGTCGCGTCTGCTCGGGCTTCTGAACGCCGGCCCCTTCACCATGAATGCGGCGGGCAAGACCGATTCCTCGGGCGCACCGCGCGTCGTCTCGCGTGACGGGCGCTCTTTCGGCGCGCAGCTGATCAATGAGGGGCTGGCACGCAAACCGGGGGCTGCCGGCGGCGCCTGGTGCGCCTGAGGGACGGTGGCTATTTGCCCTTTTTCACCAGCTTGCCGCCGGTGCGGAAGCTGCCGGTAAAGGAGGAATCCTTGCTTTCGGCCGTGCATTCGATCGCGATCGGCTTGCCGGAATAGGGATTGCCGAAGGTGCAGAAGCCGGCGACCTTGACCTCCCCGGTCATCTTGTTGCCGACACCCGTGGTGACGAGGCTGAGCGGCAGGCGGGCATTGCCGTTGGAAGCGGGCTTGATGCCGCTGCCATCGCCCTGGAAGCCGAGCGCCTTGCCATCCGAGGTGAAGATGAAGGTGACCAGGCCGTTGGCCAGCGTGACGCTGGCAAGCTCGTTCTTGCAGCCCTTGGTGGCGTCGAACTTGGCGACAACAAGCTTGGCGCATTTGCCGGAAAGCGTAATGACGCCCGGCGCGCCGGGGAACGTCTCGGCAGGAGCAGCCGGCGCTGCCGAGGCCGGCAAGGCAAGGGCGGTGGAAAAAATTGCGGCGGCAACAAGCGCGGATAATTTCATTTCGATCTCAAACCCCATGTCGTGACGCCACGTCCTGGCGCCATATTCTGGCGAAGCGAATCAGTGCCTCAGCCTCGGTTCGCCATGGCATGGTTCTGTGTCCGAATTTGGCTCTGTTATCGACGGCATCACGATTTCGTCGACGGCCGGATCGGCGATCGGTGGCGAATGAGCGGAAGGTTTTTTGAACTGACTGGATACAAGGCCCGGATGGCTTGGGATGCCGACATCGACAACGAACCGATGTGACATGACGGCGGCAGGCGCTCATCGAGCGCCTGCCGTCTTGAACGTAGTTCCGGGTTCGACGCACTTCTGGTCAAGGGGAATGGGCCCAGGCAGGGAAGTCCAGGCCCATTCTTTCCCGATCGGAGGTCAAGTCAGATCAGGAATTTGTGGCCGCCGGCCCACGGCGCCGCGCGTCTCTTCAGATGCACAAAGGGCGCTGTGGTATTTGATTGCCGGCAGCCTCTTATTAGAACGAGCGCTGCAGGCGGAAGTAGCCCGAGGTTACGTCTGTCGCATTGTCCGGATCGAGGTACTGAACCGAAACCTTTGCGGAGAAGTTGTCAACGATCTGGTAGTCGATCGTCACGCCGGCCTTCCAGGCGTTGACGTCATCGTTGAACTCGCCGGCAGTGATGCCGAAGTTGTCGTAGTACTGAACAGCCGGGGTGATCTTCAGCTTGTCGGTCGCCTTGATGGCGTATTCAGCAGCAATCGCCCATTCAGCCTTGTTGTAGTAGGCGTTCGGGTTGCTGGCGTAGACAACTGCGAGGCCGAGCGTGCCCGGACCAACAGCAACCGTACCCATAGCACGGACGGCGCCTTCTTCGTTGTCGGTGTCGTAACCGCCAGTGATCTGGTAGCTGAATGCACCAGCCTTGCCGCCGAGGCCGACGGCAACGCCGACGTTGTTGGCGGTTTCGCCATTGAAGAACGGGCTGTCTTCCAGCTCGTCAACGCTGATGCCGGCGTAGAAGGCGTCGGTTTCGTACTGATAACGCAGCGAGTTATGCAGCGTGACCGGAGAACCGATATCGTCGGTTTCGCCGGAGAGGCCGTCGTCCCACCAGCTGTAGAACAGACCAGCGCGGAAGCCGGCGATGTCGATGTAAGCCGAGTCGAGCTGGGCCTTTTGAGCCGTAGCGTTGTCAGCATTGAACTGCATGACGATGACGCCGGTCAGCGGACCGTACTCGGTGTCGCTCTTGGCGGTGAACTGAACCTGGCCGCGCGTACGTGCGTCCCAATCCGAGTCGTTGGCGACAGAACCGCCGCCGGCAGCGCCGATCGAGCTGGCGTTCGGAGCAACGTCAACCTGGAAACGGATGTAACCGTTGATCTTGAGGCAGGTTTCGGTGCCCGGGATGTAGAAGTAGCCGGTGCCGTAGGCGTCGCAGACGCGGACGTATTCAACCGGTTCCGGCTCGGCAGCAACGATAGCGTCAGCAGCCTGGGCGCCGGATACTGCTGCGAGAGCAGCAGCGGAGCCGAGAAGAAGGCTCTTGATGTTCATGGAATAACCTCCAGTTCAGATGCAAGAGGATGAAGACCGTTGCCATCGGCAGTCCCTACGATCTTCAACCCGTGTGACCGAAGCGGCACCTTTTTGGCTCGGTGCCTGCCTCGCCGCGGAACTTACACAGGGGATGTTGCGCCGCAATAATGATCTCGACCATGACAGCAGGCTGGCGCAGCTATGTTGCTGAAATAACACGCGTTTTGTCATAAACCCGTCATCTGTTCGTCACAAAAACGCGCTTCCGAATGGGTGTGCAACGAGGGGCTGAGCGCTTAGCAGGAGGGATGCAATTGACGCTCGAATGAGTGCGTCCTCATATGCAAACACGCCGTAGCTGCCATCTGCACGAGTCGGAGAGGGCGAGGCAACCAGGTTGCCCGGACATGCTGACCGATGGCGACACGCTCAAACGGGAACAGCAATCGCCTCGCTAGGTGTTTGATCCCGGATTTTTGAAATCGTCCCAGAGGATCGCTACGCCAACCGCGAATATCGCGGCGCGTGCCCATCTCGGCAAACGAAAACCCCAGGTCGGGGATTTATCAACGATGCCAGGGGGATCGGATGGTGGGCGTGACAGGGATTGAACCTGTGACCCCTACGATGTCAACGTAGTGCTCTCCCGCTGAGCTACACGCCCATCCGATGGCGGCGCATAGATCACAAAACCTTTGGAGCCGTCAATAGGCTTTTTTCAGTTTTGTGACATGCCGCCCGGCAAGCCTTACGCGGCAAGCATTTTGTTGACCTCGTCGACGAGATCACGCAGGTGGAAAGGCTTGGAAAGGACCTTGGCATCCTTCGGCGCCTTCGAATCAGGGTTCAGCGCCACGGCGGCGAAACCGGTGATGAACATCACCTTCAGGTCGGGGTCGAGCTCGGTGGCGCGGCGCGCCAGCTCGATGCCGTCCATCTCGGGCATGACGATATCGGTCAGCAGCAGGGAAAACGGTTCCTCGCGCAGCCGGTCATAGGCGCTGGCGCCATTGTCATAGGAAAGGACCTTGTAACCGGCCTTTTCGAGCGCTTTCACCAGGAAGCGGCGCATGTCGTTGTCGTCTTCGGCGAGAAGTATCTTCTGAGTCATCAATCCAGACCGCTGATCAATAAGTTTTTGGTGGGCTGCCCGCCGTTTACACTAGTCTTTACCCGGTAAACAACCGGTGAATTGCCTGTACGCGACCGCCATCCCTTCCACATAGTATGGACTTGAGGCCGGGCAACTGGCAACATGTGCAAAGCAGCCAGTTCATGACATGGTAAAGAGGGCCGAAAGTGCCGGAAATACGCGAATACGAGCTTTTTGAGGTTCATGAGCCCGTGTCGCAGACCATTCCCTTCGTCTACAACTCCCCTCATAGCGGCCGCATTTATCCACCGGAATTTATCGCCCAGTCCAGGCTCGAGGGCATCGCCATCCGCCGTTCGGAGGATCATTACGTCGACGAGCTCTTCGGTTCGGCGGTCGCACTCGGCGCACCGCTCTTGGCGGCCAACTTTCCGCGCGCCTATCTCGACGTCAATCGCGAGCCCTACGAGCTCGACCCGCGCATGTTCGACGGGTTGCTGCCGCCCTATGCCAATGTCAATTCGCTGAGGGTGGCAGGCGGGCTCGGCACCATTCCGCGCATCGTTGCCGAGAACATGGAGATCTATGCGCGGCGCCTGCCGGTGCAGGAGGGACTCGATCGGGTCGAAGCGGTCTACAAGCCCTATCATGCGACGCTGCGCCGGCTGATCGCGCGAACGCATGTGCAGTTCGGCTTCGGCGTGCTGATCGACTGCCATTCGATGCCCGGCAATGTGCGCGTCGCCGGCAGCACCGCGCGGCCCGATTTCATCATCGGCGATCGCTACGGCACCAGCGCGTCGGCCGAACTGTCTCGGGCGGCCATCGCCATCCTCGAGGAAATGGGCTTCGCGGCGATCCGCAACAAGCCCTATGCCGGCGGCTTCATCACCGAACATTACGGTCGGCCTTCGCGCGGCCTGCATGCGCTGCAGATCGAGGTGAACCGGGCGATCTATGTCGATGAAGTGACGCTGGACAAACGCGCGGATTTTGCCGCGGTGGCCGATGCCGTCACCGCCTTCATGCAGCAGATGGCGGATTACGTCGAGAAATTCTCCGGCGATCGAGCGCTGGCAGCCGAATAAATCTCTTTTTCGATTTCGCTGACGCCTGGCCGTCGTCTTCCCGGCCAAAAAAAGACCGCCGTGAGGCGGCCTAAGTCTAGGGAGGAAACACCCAAGGAGGGTATTTACAGTCAGAAGACTGTAAGAAGGACGCTACTATTGCATTGCACAAATGTCAAGCAATATATTGCGCTGCGACATCTTTGGGCAGCGTCGCTGGAATTGCCTGCTGCGTTTGCATTCCCGCTGCTTTTCGCTATGAAAAGCACCATTCTCGCCAGCCAAACGGATTGATCATGCTTCCTGACCGCTCGTTCTTCAATCGTCTGGCGGAGGCCGCCAGGGCCGAGACGCTGCCGCGCTTCCGCTCCGGCCTCGATGTCACCAACAAGCTTTCCTCCGGTTTCGACCCGGTGACGGAGGGTGACCGGGCCGCCGAACTCGCCATCCGGGCGCTGATCGAGGAGAGTTTCCCCGGCCATGGCATTCTCGGCGAGGAACACGGCAATGTCGGGCTCGACCGGGACTATGTCTGGGTGATCGATCCGATCGACGGCACGCGCGCCTTCATCTCCGGCGTGCCGGTGTGGGGAACGTTGATCGGCCTGCAGAAAGAGGGCAGGGCGATCATGGGCATGATCGAGCAGCCCTTTACCGGCGAGCGCTATTTCGCCGACCAGAACGGCTCGATCTATACCGGGCCGGAGGGGGAACGGCGGCTTAAGACACGGCAATGCGACGCGCTTTCGAACGCCATCCTGTTCACCACTTCACCACATCTCTTCGTCGGCGAGGAGATGGAGAAATACCGTGAGATCGAGAGCCAAGTGCGGCTCTTCCGCTACGGCTGCGACTGCTACGCCTATGCGCTGCTTGCCGCCGGCCATATCGATCTCGTCATCGAAAACAGCTTGAAGCCCTATGATGTCGGCGGGATCATTCCCGTCATCGAGGGGGCGGGTGGCATCATCACCACCTGGGACGGAGGGCGGCCGGAAAACGGCGGCTCGATTATCGCCGCCGGCAGCCGGGCGGTCTACGAGCAGGCGATCGCCGTCCTGCAACGCTAATCCCTCGGCCACCAGCGATCCCTCGGTCAGCAATCTGCTCCGATATCACGTGCCGAGGGCGGCGACGTCCTGGTTCTCCTCGGCATCGCTGCCGGGAATGAAGGCGTGGAAGGCGGCAAGGGCGGCGGCGCGGTAGGTATCCCGTTCCTGGAAGATCTCATGGCGGGCGCCGTTGATCGGCACCAGCTGGCCTGCGCGGAAATAACGCGAGAGCCGTTCCTGCGCCGTGTAGGGCACGACACCGTCTCGCGTCGGGGCGATGACGATGGTCGGGATGGTGATCGAGAAGAGATGGTAGGGCGAGGTGACCCGGTCCATCGTCCGAAAAGCCTCGATCAGCCAGCGGGCTGTCGGCGGCCCAAGCGTCAGTTCCGGATGGGCCTTCATCATCGCGACATTGCGCTCGAAGCGGTGTTCGTCCGAGGTCAGCGGGTTGTCGAGGAAATCCGGCTCCTTCAGTTTCGACGTCAGCGGCAGGAAGCCGAGGCCGAGGGCCGTCAGCGTGCCTGCCAGAGCGCGGATGACGCGGGGCGAAGCCGCCTGGCCGGTCAGGCCGATGAAGGGCGCCGACAGCACCATGCGATCAATACGGGTGGTGAGATAGGGAGCGGCGGACAACGCGATCAGCCCGCCTGTGGAATGGGCGAGCAGGTAGAATGGCAGGCGGGTATCCGGCAGCACCACCTTTTCGAGGAAGGTGTCGAGGTCGCGTTCGTAATCGGCAAAGCGGCGGATGTGGCCGTGGTTGCGGCGCTTCAGGAGCCGCGGCGAACCGCCCTGGCCGCGCATGTCGAAGGTGGCGACCCAGAGGCCTCTGGCCGTCAGGTCGCGGATCGTTTCGAAGTATTTCTCGATATATTCGTTGCGGCCATGCAGGATGACGACCGTGCCTCTGGCAACCTGAGCACTCGAGCGGAAGACGGCGTAACGCAACTGGTGGCCGTCATGGGTTTCAAAGAACCCCGCCGAGCGGTTTTCCGGGGCGGGATTGTCGGGCGTCGAATAGAGAACCTGATCCATGACTTTGCCAATGCGCCGCTGTTGACTGCTTCGCCTTCAGGGATAGCGCACGGCATCCGGATTGGAAAGCGGTGGGGAAAAGGGCCGGCAGGAGCATGAGGGTGCTCGCGGCCGGCCGAAGTTGAGACTGAAGAAGAAGGGACGATGCACTTCAGCCATCGGGACCAGATTCACCCGACGCTGCAATCTCTAGCGGATGCGCCTGAACGCGCTCCGAACCGGTCGTTCATGCGGGGTTCACGGGCCGATCAAGGCGATTCCGGAAAGGTCTTGAACTCGTCAAATCCCATCACCATCTCCTTTTTGCGGGCGCCGAAAAGGGCCCGCGCAACCGTCCCGAGGCCGCCAAAAATGGGGTTTCAGGGGCATTCCATCGCAACACGTCGCTTCCACAGGAGGACATCATGCGTCACGTAGACTTCTCTCCCCTTTATCGTTCCACCGTCGGTTTCGACCGGCTCTTCACCATGCTCGACAGCCTTGCCCAGCCGGAGCAGGCGCCGACCTATCCGCCCTATAATATCGAGCGCACGGGTGAAAACACCTATCGCATCACCATGGCGGTTGCCGGTTTCGACGAGACCGAACTTTCGATCGAAGCCCATGCCCATGTGCTGTCCGTGAAGGGTGAAAAGAACGAAGAGCCTGCCGAAGGCGGCGAATTCCTCTACCGCGGCATTGCCAAGCGTGCCTTCGAGCGCCGCTTCCAGCTTGCCGACCATGTCGAGGTAACTGCCGCTTCGCTGAAGAACGGCCTGCTGCATATCGACCTTCTGCGCAATATTCCCGAGGCCATGAAGCCCCGCAAGATCGCGATTGCGGCAGAACCGGTCGAGGCTCCGAAGGCCATCGAGGCGCAGATCATCAACGGCTGATTGATCCCTTATGGGTAAATGGACGGCGCTCCGATCGGGGCGCCGTTTTTTTGCGGCTCAGGCCGGGCTGGCGGCTTCCTCTATCTCTTTTTCTGTTGCGCGGCGGGCCGCGGCGGCGGCGTATTTCTGGGCGATGACGGCGCAAACCATCAGCTGGATCTGGTGGAAGAGCATCAGCGGCAGAACGATCGCACCGATCGACTGGCCGGCGAAGATGACGTTTGCCATCGGCACGCCGCTTGCCAGGCTCTTCTTCGAGCCGCAGAAGGTGATGGTGATCTCATCGGCCTTGTCGAAGCCCAGCCAGCGGCTGCCGAACATCGTCGAAACAAGCACGATGCCCAGAAGGACCATATCGGCGACGATGACGACGGCGATATCGGCGATCGAGAAGGTATGCCACAGGCCCTCGACCACAGCCGTCGAAAAGGCCAGATAGACGACCATCAGGATCGAGCCGCGGTCGACCGGCATCAGGATCTTCTTCTTGGCGCGGATCCAGTCGCCGATCCAGGGCTGCAGGATCTGGCCGATGATGAAGGGGGCCAGCAGCTGCAGCAGGATTTGCTCCAGCGCGTCGAAGGAGAAGCCGCCATGGCCGCCGACGGAAAACAGCAGGCCGACGAGCAGCGGCGTCAGGAACATGCCGAAGATGTTGGACGCCGAGGCCGAGCAGATGGCGGCAGGCACGTTGCCGCCCGCCATCGAGGTGAAGGCGATCGACGACTGCACCGTCGACGGCAGCACGCAGAGGAAGAGGATGCCGAGATAAAGCGGCTGCGGCAGGATCGTGTCGGGGATCATTCCGAGCCCCAGGCCAAGCAAGGGGAAGATGCCGAAGGTCGTCAGCAGGATGGCGAGATGCAGGCGCCAGTGCAACAGGCCGGCGACGACGACGTCGCGCGAGAGCCGGGCGCCATGCAGAAAGAACAACAGCGCGATGGCAAGATCGGTGGCGATGCCGAAATACCCCGCGAAGGTGCCGCGCGCCGGCAGCAGCGAGGCGAGAATGACGGTGCAGACGAGCAGGATCGTGAAGGTGTCAGGCAGAAATTTACGCATGGCAGTCTCGCGGCGTGATAAAACAGTCGTTGTTTTGTCGTGCATTATGATCCAGGATGCAAGGAATAACAGTTATTAAGAAACTGGATCTTCATGCTGGACCTCTCGCAATTGCGTAGCTTCGTTGCCGTCGAGCAGATGGGCAGTTTCACGCTCGCCGCGGAAAGACTCGGCCTCGGCCAGTCGACGGTCAGCCAGCACATCCAGCGGCTGGAGGCGGCCCTCGGGCGCAAGCTGCTGGCGCGTGATACGCATAAGGTCATACTGACCGGCGATGGCGAGGCGTTGCTGTCGCATGCGCGCAGCATGCTGTCGATCGAGGGGCAGGTACAGTCACTGTTTCGGAGCAACAGCCTGCGCGGCAGCCTCCGGCTTGGGGTGTCGGAGGATTTCGTCACCAGCCAGTTACCGGCGGTGCTGGAGGATTTCGTTCGGTCACATCCCTCCGTCGACTTGGAGCTGACGGTGGCATTATCGGGCGTTCTCTACGAGATGCAGGACAATGGCGAAGTCGATCTGGTGCTCGCCAAGCGGCGGCTCGGCGATGCACGCGGAAAACTCGTCTATCGCGAACCGCTCGTCTGGCTGGCGCGCGATCCGGAGCATGTGCTCGCCTCCGGCCTCTTGCCGCTGATCGCCTTTCCGCCGCCGAGCGTCACGCGGGCGATCGCGCTCGAGGCGCTGGCACGGAACGGCGTGGCGTGGCGGATCGTCTGCACCTGCGGGAGCCTCAGCGGATTGACGGCGGCGGCGCGGGCCGGGATGGGCGTGCTGGTGCAGCCGCGCAGCATGGCGCCCTCGGGGCTGAAAGAGATCGCCGTGACAAAACTTCCGGTGCTGGAAGATGTGGAATTCGTGCTGGTGCCGCGCAAGGGCGCGGATCAGGCGCTGGTCGCCGCCCTTTCGGACGATATTCTGCAAAAGGTGAGGAGGCTGAGGTCGGCGTAAGCCACGGCCGTCACCAAAAGGCCCGCCGGAGGCCGGCCTTCCCGCGCTCAGGCGGCCAGGCACTTCAGGAAACCATCCACCTCCGCTTCCGTCGTCGCAAAGCTGGTGACGAGGCGGATCAGGATCTCGTTTTCGGAAACGAGCTCGGGCGTTGCCGCCGGCACCGGCCATTCGTAGAATTTTGCGCCCCTTTCCTCCGCGGCCTTTGCTGCATTCTTGCCGACGACGGCGAAGACTTCGTTGGAGGCGGTCGGCCAGGCGAGGCGGGCGGCGGCATTGTCTCTGATCCCGGCGCGCAGGCGGTCGGCCATGCCGTTCGAATGGCGGGCGAGATCGAGCCAGAGGCCGTTTTCGAAATAGGCATCGAACTGGGCGGCGATGAAACGCGACTTGGAGAAGAGCTGGGCGGCGCGCTTGCGGATGAAGGGCATTTCCCGAGCCTGATCAGGATTGAAGAAGACGATCGCCTCCGCACACCAGCAGCCGTTCTTGGTGCCGCCGAAGGAGAGCATGTCGACGCCGCGCTTCCAGGTCATTTCGGCCGGAGTGGCGTCGAGCGCGATCAGCGCATTGGCGAAGCGGGCGCCATCCATATGGAGCGGCAGATTGCGTTTTTTTGATATGGCGGCGATCTCGCCGATCTCCGGCAGCGAATAGACGGTGCCGATCTCGGTTGCCTGGGTGATCGTCACCGCGCTGGCGCGGCCATGACGGAGGGCGTCTTCGGGATAATGCGCGATCTTTGCCGAGAGTCCGGCGGGATCGATCTTGCCGGCTTCGCCGTCGACGGCAACGAGGCGGGCGGAGCCGGAGAAGAATTCCGGCGCGCCGCATTCATCCTCGATTACATGGGCTTCCGAATGGCAGAAGGTAATGCCGCCGGGGCGCTGGACGCTCGCCAGCGCCAGGGAGTTGGCGGCGGTGCCGGTGGCGACGAAGAAAACCGAAACCTCACGCTCGAAGATCTCGGAGAAGCGGGCCTCGACCTTCTTGTCGAGATCGCCGGCGCCATAGGCTGGAGCAAAACCGGCCGATTCCGCCAGCAGACGTTCGGCAATGGATCTATGGGCGCCGGCCCAGTTATCGGAAGCAAAGAACATGAGGGAACCTGGGAAGGAAGGGTTTGGCAGGGCCGAGGCGGGAGATTACGCCAAAGCTTCACAGGATCAAGGCTGCTGCCCCTGACGCATCACAAAAATTGAACTACGCAATCAATAAACAAAATAATGCCTTGGTGCGTAATTTTATTTCGCGGCGGCGACCGATCCCGTAATCTTCCGTCGCAAATTGTCGTTTTTTGAAGGCGCGCTCTTGCGGAGCCGAATGCTTTCTGGCATAGAACAGATGAATTAGGACAGCGTTGCTGTCCTATTTTGGCCCTTGCGGCCGAAGAGGTGCCGAAAACCCTGGAACAGACGGGCTTTCACGCTATAGTTCTTGCGAGCGTCGAACCCCGTGGACGGGCGGCGTGCGGGGGCAAATGGCAGGCGCGGAACGCGACGGTTTGCTTTCCCGAAGAAGCAGATGTCTGCGGCCGATCTTCACAATGCAACAGCGCTGTCATGCGCCGAACCTATTCTGGTTGCGGCGCGAGACGAAAAGCCGCCCGCGGCCCCGCGGGCTTCGACAGGAGGAAAGATGATGACGAAGACGCCATCCATGGAATTTGACCGGTTTGCTGCTGCTAAGGTGCGCGCCACGGCCAATACGTCCAAATCCGCCTCCGGCCTGCCGAAAAAACAGGGCCTCTACGATCCTCGCAACGAGCATGATGCCTGCGGCGTCGGCTTCGTCGCGCATATGAAGGGCCAAAAGTCGCACCAGATCGTCAAGGACGGCCTCTTCATACTCGAGAACCTGACGCATCGCGGCGCCGTCGGCGCCGATCCGCTGATGGGTGACGGCGCCGGCATCCTGGTGCAGATCCCCGACCGCTTCTTCCGCGAGGAAATGGCCAAGCAGGGCATTACCCTGCCGCCGGCCGGCGAATATGGCGTCGGCCATATCTTCATGCCGCGCGATGAAAAGCAGATCGAGCATTTCAAGAAGGTGATCAGCGACGTCATCACCGAAGAGGGCCAGGTCTTCATCGGTTTCCGCGACGTGCCGGTCGATAATTCGTCGCTCTCCAAAGCGCCTGACATCGCTGCCACCGAGCCGCATCACGTGCAGGTCTTTATCGGCGCCGGCGAGGATGCCGAAAACAACGACGAGTTCGAGCGCCGGCTGTTCACGCTGCGCAAGGTGATCTCCAACCGCATCTATGACGAGTTCGACGGCGAGGAGAGCAATTTCTATCCGGTGTCGCTGTCGTCTGCGACGGTGGTCTACAAGGGCATGTTCCTGGCCTATCAGGTCGGCGTCTATTACAAGGACCTGTCGGATCCGCGTTTCGAAAGTGCGGTCGCTCTCGTACACCAGCGCTTTTCGACCAATACCTTCCCGTCGTGGAAGCTCGCGCATCCCTATCGCATGGTCGCCCATAACGGCGAGATCAACACGCTGCGAGGCAACGTCAACTGGATGGCGGCGCGGCAGGCGTCGGTCTCCTCGCCGCTGTTCGGCGAGGACATCTCCAAGCTCTGGCCGATTTCCTATGAGGGCCAGTCGGATACGGCCTGCTTCGACAACGCACTCGAATTCCTAGTGCGCGGCGGTTATTCAATGGCGCATGCGGTGATGATGCTGATCCCGGAAGCCTGGGCCGGCAACCAGTCGATGGCGGCCGAACGCAAGGCCTTCTACGAATATCATGCGGCGCTGATGGAGCCGTGGGACGGGCCGGCTGCCGTTGCCTTTACCGATGGCAAGCAGATCGGCGCGACGCTCGACCGCAACGGCCTCAGGCCGGCGCGCTACCTCGTCACCGATGACGACCGGGTTATCATGGCGTCGGAAGCCGGCGTGCTGCCGGTCCCGGAGGAGAGGATCATCCAGAAGTGGCGTTTGCAGCCAGGAAAAATGCTGCTGATCGACATGGAAGAAGGCCGCATCATCTCCGACGACGAGGTGAAGTCACAGCTAGCGACGGCGCATCCCTATCGCAGCTGGCTCGACCGTACCCAGCTTATCCTCGAAGAGCTGAAGCCGGTGGAGCCGCGGGCGCTGCGCCGCGACGTGTCGCTGCTCGACCGCCAGCAGGCCTTCGGCTATACGCTCGAGGATACGCGTATCCTGATGTCGCCGATGGCGACGACCGGCCAGGAAGCGATCGGCTCGATGGGCACGGATACGCCGATCTCGGCCATGTCGGAAAAGCCGAAGCTGCTCTATACCTATTTCAAGCAGAACTTCGCGCAGGTGACGAACCCGCCGATCGACCCGATCCGCGAGGAACTGGTCATGAGCCTCGTTTCCTTCATCGGGCCGCGGCCGAACATTCTCGATCATGAGGGCGCGGCAAACGCCAAGCGGCTCGAGGTTCGCCAGCCGATCCTGACCAACGGCGATCTCGAAAAGATCCGTTCGATTGGCCATACGGAGGACCGTTTCGACACCAAGACGCTCGATTTCACCTATGATATCGAGCGCGGCGCCGAAGGCATGCCCGAAATGCTCGACCGGCTCTGCGACCGTGCGGAAGCGGCCGTCAAGGGCGGCTACAACATCATCGTGCTCTCCGACCGCCAGATCGGGCCGGATAGAATCGCCATTCCCGCGTTGCTGGCGACGGCCGCCGTCCACCATCACCTGATCCGCAAGGGGCTTCGCACCTCGGTCGGTCTCGTCGTCGAGACCGGCGAACCGCGCGAAGTGCACCATTTCTGCCTGCTCGCCGGCTATGGCGCCGAGGCGATCAACCCCTATCTCGCCTTCGATACGCTGCTCGACATGCATGCCAAGGGCGAATTCCCCAAGGAAGTGGATGCTTCCGAAGTCGTCTACCGCTACATCAAGGCGGTCGGCAAAGGCATCCTCAAGGTCATGTCGAAGATGGGCATCTCGACCTACCAGTCCTATTGCGGGGCACAGATTTTCGATGCGATCGGCCTGTCGTCCGAACTCATCGACAAGTATTTCTTCGGGACCGCGACGATGATCGAAGGCATCGGCCTCGAAGCAATCGCCGAAGAGACCGTTGCCCGCCATAATGCGGCCTTCGGCACGGATCCGCTGCTGGCGACGACGCTCGATATCGGCGGCGAATATGCCTACCGCATGCGCGGCGAAAGCCATGCCTGGACGCCGGATGCGGTTGCGGCGCTTCAGCACGCCGTGCGCGGCAATGCCGAGGATCGCTACCGCGAATTCGCCGAGATGGTGAACAATTCGGCGCTGCGCATGAACACCATCCGCGGGCTGTTCAACGTCAAAAGCGCCGAGGCGCTCGGCCGCAAGCCGGTATCGATCGACGAGGTCGAGCCGGCGGCCGATATCGTCAGGCGTTTCTCGACGGGGGCAATGTCCTTCGGCTCGATCTCCCGCGAGGCGCATACGACGCTGGCGATCGCCATGAACCGGATCGGCGGCAAGTCGAACACCGGCGAGGGCGGCGAGGAATCCGACCGCTACATGCCGCTCGCCGATGGTTCGATGAACCCGGAACGTTCGGCGATCAAGCAGATCGCGTCGGGCCGTTTCGGCGTCACCACCGAATATCTCGTCAATGCCGACGTGCTGCAGATCAAGGTGGCGCAGGGCGCAAAGCCCGGCGAAGGCGGCCAGCTGCCCGGACACAAGGTCGACGCGACGGTCGCCAAGACCCGCCACTCGACGCCGGGCGTCGGCCTGATTTCGCCGCCGCCGCACCACGACATCTATTCGATCGAAGATCTGGCGCAGCTGATCTACGATCTGAAGAACGTCAACCCGACCTCGGATGTGTCGGTCAAGCTGGTCTCCGAAGTCGGCGTCGGCACGGTTGCCGCCGGTGTCGCCAAGGCGCGCGCCGACCACATCACGGTTGCCGGCTTCGACGGCGGCACGGGCGCGTCGCCGCTGACCTCGCTCAAGCATGCCGGCAGCCCCTGGGAGATCGGCCTCGCCGAAACCCAGCAGACGCTGGTGCTGAACGGCTTGCGTTCGCGCGTCGCGCTGCAGGTGGATGGTGGTCTGAAGACCGGCCGTGACGTCATCATCGGGGCGCTGCTCGGCGCCGACGAGTTCGGTTTCGCCACCGCACCGCTGATCGCGGCCGGCTGCATCATGATGCGCAAGTGCCATCTCAACACCTGTCCGGTCGGCGTGGCGACGCAGGATCCGGTGCTGCGCAAGCGCTTCAAGGGCACACCGGAGCACGTCATCAACTACTTCTTCTTCGTGGCCAACGAAGTGCGCGAAATCCTCGCCTCGCTCGGATTCACCCGGCTCGACGAGATCATCGGCGCTTCCGAGCTGCTGGAGAAGGATGAAATGCTGGCGCATTGGAAGGCCAAGGGCCTCGACTTCAGCCGCATCTTCCACAAGGTCGACGCTCCCAAGGAGGAGACCTTCTGGACGAGCCGGCAGCAGCACCCGATCGACGATATTCTCGACCGCGTGCTGATCGAGCAGGCACAGCCGGCGCTGACCGCCAAGACGCCCGTCGCCTTCGAGGTCGACATCAAGAACGTCGACCGTTCGGCGGGCGCGATGCTGTCCGGCGAGGTCGCCAAGCGTTACCGTCATCGCGGGCTGAAGGAAGACACGATCAATGTGACGCTTCGCGGCACGGCAGGTCAGAGCTTCGGCGCCTTCCTGGCGCGCGGCGTCACCTTCAACCTGATCGGCGATGGTAACGACTATGTCGGCAAGGGGCTTTCGGGCGGCAAGATCATCATCCGGCCGCCGGAGAATTCGCGGATCGTCGCCGAAAACTCGATCATCGTCGGCAACACCGTGCTTTACGGTGCGACCGAGGGCGAATGCTATTTCCGCGGCGTGGCGGGCGAACGGTTCGCCGTGCGCAATTCGGGTGCGATCGCCATCGTCGAAGGTGTCGGCGACCATGGCTGCGAATATATGACCGGCGGTGTTGTCGTCGTGCTTGGCGCCACGGGCCGTAACTTCGCGGCCGGCATGTCCGGCGGCGTCGCCTACGTGCTCGACGAAACCGGCGATTTCGCCAGCCGCTGCAACATGGCGATGGTCGAGCTCGAGCCGGTGCCCGAAGAGGACGACATGCTGGAGAAGCTGCATCATCACGGCGGCGATCTCATGCACAAGGGACGCGTCGACGTCTCGGGTGACATGACGCGTCATGACGAGGAGCGTCTCTACCAGCTGATTTCCAACCATCTGCACTATACGGGTTCGGCCCGTGCCAAGCAGATTCTGGACAACTGGGCCGATTATCGTCCGAAGTTCCGCAAGGTCATGCCGGTGGAATACCGGCGTGCGCTTGAGGAAATGGAGCGCAGCCGGATGGGCATCGCCGCGGAATGATTTGAACCGGAGCATTCGCCATCTGCCGACCGCAGATGGCGGATGACGGAAACATCTCGATGACTCGTGACGAACATGACGACGGCGATGGACCGTCCGGATCGCGCGGTGTCCTTCAGGAGATCTGTTCCAATGACGGTCAAGACAAGCAACCCGCCCGGAACACCGGGGACTGACGACAGACAACTGGCCGCGGTGAGGCGGTCATGAGGGTAAGGGACGAAGACATGGGCAAGGTAACAGGGTTTCTGGAAATCGACCGGCAGGTGGCGAAGTACCAGCCGGCGTCGGATCGCATCCGGCATTTCCGCGAGTTCACGATCCCGATGTCGGACCCGGAAGTGCAGAAACAGGCCGCACGCTGCATGGACTGTGGCATTCCCTATTGCCACGGCCCGACCGGCTGCCCGGTTCACAACCAGATTCCCGACTGGAACGACCTCGTCTACAACAACAATTGGGAAGCGGCGATCCAGAACCTGCATTCGACCAACAACTTCCCCGAGTTCACCGGCCGCGTCTGCCCGGCTCCTTGCGAGGAAGCCTGCACTTTGAATCTCGAGGACGCGCCGGTCGCCATCAAGACGGTCGAACAGGCGATCGCCGACAAGGCCTATGAGCTCGGCTTCATCCGGCCGCAGCCGGCCACGGTCCATACCGGCAAGAAGGTTGCCGTCATCGGCTCCGGCCCTGCCGGCATGGCGGCTGCCCAGCAGCTCGGCCGCGCCGGCCATGACGTTCATCTCTACGAGCGCGAGACCAAGCCCGGCGGCCTGCTCCGCTACGGCATTCCCGATTTCAAGATGGAGAAGAACTTCATCGACCGTCGTGTCGAGCAGATGAAGGGCGAGGGTGTCACCTTCCATTGCGGCGTCAATGTCGGCGTCGACGTCAAGGTCGAGCAACTGCTCGCCGATCACGACGCCGTCCTCTATTGCGGCGGCTCCGAGACGCCGCGCGAAGCGGGAATTCCGGGCACGGATCTTGCCGGCGTGCATGATGCGATGCCCTACCTGGTGCAGCAGAACCGCCGCGTCGGGCGCGAGAACATCGACAGCGTCGGCTGGCCGTCGGACCCGATCCTGGCCGGCGCCAAACATATCGTCGTCGTCGGCGGCGGCGATACGGCTTCGGACTGTGTCGGCACGGCGTTCCGGCAGGGCGCCGTCAAGGTCACCCAGCTCGACATCCGGCCGCAGCCGCCGGAGAAGGAAGACAAGCTTGCCGTCTGGCCCTTCTGGGCGACGAAGATGCGCACCTCCTCCTCGCAGGCCGAGGGTGCGGTGCGCGAATTCCAGGTGGCCACACTCGAATTCGTCGGCGAAGACGGGGTGCTGACCGGCGTCAAGTGCTGCGAGGTCGACGAGCGCCGCCGGCCGGTTCCGGGCACGGAATTCGTCATCCGCGCCGATCTTGCCTTCATCGCCATCGGTTTCCGCGGGCCTTTCACATCAAGCGTGTTGAAGGAACTCGACGGCAAGCTGGTGCTCAACACGGACAAGCGCGGCTCGACCAACGTCGTCGCCAACGACCGTGACTACAAGACCTCGATCGACAAGTTCTGGACGGCGGGCGACGTGCGCCGCGGCCAGTCGCTGGTGGTCTGGGCGATCCGCGAAGGCCGCCAGGCGGCGCGCGCGATCGACGAGGCGTTGATGGGCTCAACCGTTCTGCCGAACTGATCAGCGGGCAGCACACGTTCTGCAAGAAACGAACTCCGCCCTTCCGGCGGAGTTTTTTCATGGTGCGACCGCTTGACGCGCCTGCCTGCGCCGCAAGCCTCAAGCAATGCCGGGAAGCCAGATTTTCCGCCGGACGCGGGCTCAGGAGGAGCCGGCGGCGACCGCAACGGACGTGCCCCCGCCGTTTCGGCCGCAAGGCATTTCACCATCGGCCGCGGCGCAAGGGGATATTGACCGTCGCGGATGATCGACAAGGATTATCCAAATGGTTTCCGCACTTGACAGCACCCGGCTGGTTTCGGCCCAATATGCCCTGAAAAACCTTCGGACCTCCGACGACAGTTCGCAGGATGCGCAGAGTTCGTCGGCGGCCAGTATCCTCAGCAGCTACGGGCTCGATTCGAGCTCCGCCTCGCTGCTTTCCAACAACGCCCTGTCAGGACTGCTCGACACACTTTCATCCCAGGGTGATGCGTCTGATGAGACCGAAGCGACCGGGGACGGCGCCGACGTCACCAGCGCCTCCTT
Source organism: Rhizobium binxianense (assembly GCF_028994275.1). Classification (NCBI taxonomy): domain Bacteria; kingdom Pseudomonadati; phylum Pseudomonadota; class Alphaproteobacteria; order Hyphomicrobiales; family Rhizobiaceae; genus Rhizobium; species Rhizobium binxianense. Next base: position 3,479,472 of record NZ_CP118713.1, on the reverse strand, counting down.
CATGGCGAAGCTGAAGCGGCAGCTGCAGGATGCGGCTGCGGCCGAAGGCAAGAACGGCAAGGCCCACGACATGCTGGCCGCCCTCGAAGCTGGAACGCTCACCATCTCCGATCCGACGCAGGGCGTGTCGATTGCCGGCTGGGACGTCGACGATCCCGATGAGGCGGACACCGAGAGCAAGGCAGGCAAGGCAATCGACGTCAGCGGCTGGAGCGATTTTCTCGACACGCATCTCGCGCGCGGCGCCGACGGCGCCTTTGTCAAGGAGAACGGCAGCTATGTCGACCAGACGAACGACAGCAGCGCCTACTTCGGCCTGATCGGCTCGGACTATTATTATCTGAGCTGGCCGCAGGCGGCGGCGAAGTAAACGGAACGAAGAGGCCCTTTCATTTCACCGAGACTTCGGCCGGTGTCTTTGCCGCAGGCAGGCGGTAATCATCGACGCGGCCGGGAGGTGCTGCCGTCATTTCGCCCTGCTCGACCAACAGGTCGCGCGGCGATCGCGTCAAAGTGATGGGCGGCGGCCTGGCGCCGAGAAGCTCGGCGCCGCCATCGAGATTGGGATCGGAGAGGCTGATCGGCACGGTATGTTCGACCGGATTGGCGGGAAGGCCGAGACCGGGCAGGTTGCTTTCGTCCAGGCGCACCAGATCCGGGCTTGCCTGCGTGCCGAGAAGACGTCGCGCCGGTTTTTCCACATAGAAGGCGAGCTTACGCCGTCCGGCCTGGGTCAGGTTGATGCCGTCGGAGGTGCGCAGACGCACCTGCTGGCCATTCACATCCGAACCGGTGACGATGAAATTGCTGTTTTCATCGACGAAACCATCCCAGATGTCGACGAATTCGCCGCCGATGCTTTCCACCTGGTTGCGGTAGAGCTGGTTCATCTGGACAGCGTCGGCCGTCATCTGATCGGATTCAAAGGCGGGAAGGCCGACCCAGAGCAGCGGGATCTTGCGGTCGGTGACTTCCTTGCCGAAGGAGAGGACACGGCGGCGGTATTCGGTAAACCAGCCGTCGGTGCGGAATTTCTCCTTGGCGGTATCGGTCACCATTTGCTGGCGGTCGTTGGCGCCGATCATGACGACAACCATGGCCGGCTTCAGCTCGTCGATCATCTTCGGCAACTGTTCCGGCCAATCGTAATAATCGTCGCGGACGAGGCCCGATGAGACATTGCCGCGGGCTTCGACGACGACACCCGGCGAGGTCTCGAAGGCGGCGGTGAGGCCGTCGCCGAGGCCGCTGGCCAGGAAATCGCCGACGATCAGGATTTTGCGGGCGTCGCCGAGCTTCTGGACGGTCGGCTCTTCCTGTACGGGAGCGCGGACCGGCGGGACCGGCGGCGCGGTGCGGGTATTGACGATGGCTTTCTGCGCCGGCGGGCGCTTGCGCTGCTGGCGCCTCGGCTGTTGGACGTCCGGGGTCTGCGGCCCGTCCTCGAGATAGCGCCGGCCGAGGAAAAAATCGAGGATCGAACGGCGCTGGTAACGCTGTTCCTGGGCTTCGGCGACATGCACCGGCGCAGACACGCTAAGGCATAGCAAGGCCGCCGCCAGGGCGAGCGCAAGCCAACGGATTGGGGTCCGATCTGTTTTCGTCGTCATGGGCAGTTCCGCATCTGCCGGCATCTTGCACGCGGGGTAGGCCAGCGTCCACTCCCGCTACTATCTAGGTCACGGTTCTGCCGCTTCCAATCCGCACCTGCTTTTTGGCGTGTATTCTAGCGACGAAGTGCGTTCAGCAGCGGCAGCGACGGCTCGCCGTCCGGCTGCATGCCGATGCGCGACTGCACGGCCGATATCGCCGCCTTCGAACCCGAGCCGAAATTGCCGTCGACCTCGCCATCGTAATAGCCGAGCGTCTTCAAACGGGTCTGCAGCTCGAATTTCTCGGTGATATCAAGCGCGCCGTCCGGGCGCGGCCAGCGCTGCTGCATGCCGCCGTAGCCGGCGATCTGGTCGGCGAGCAGGCCGACGGCAAGCGCATAGCTGTCCGAGGCATTGTAGTTCTTGATGGTGAAGAAGTTGGCGGTCATCAGGAAGCCCGGGCCGCTGGGTCCAGCCGGCATCTTCAGCACGGCTTTGCTGGCGCTTTCGCGGAAGGCCTTGCCATTCGGGCGTGTCAGGCCGAGTGCCGCCCATTGGGCCAGGGTGTGCGTCTTGCCGACCAGCTTGGCGGCTGTGGCGGGAACGACGACCTCGTAGCCCCAGGTCTTGCCGGTGTCCCAGCCGTTCTTCATCAGCAGATTGGCCGAGGTCGCCAGCGCATCGGGCACCGAGTTCCAGATGTCGCGATGGCCGTTGCCGTCGGCATCGACAGCATAAAGCAGATAGCTTGTCGGGATGAACTGGGTGTGGCCCATGGCGCCGGCCCAGGAGCCGGTCATTTCGCGGGCCGGCACGTCGCCGTTCTGCAGGATCTTCAACGCGGCGACCAGCTGCTTCTTGGCGAATTTGGCGCGGCTCGGATCGGCATAGGCCAGCGTTGCCAGCGCGCGCGGCACGTAGTGCAGCCGGTCGTCCTTGTCGAGGATTGCGCCATAATTCGATTCCATCGACCAGATGGCGAGCAGAATGGTCTTGTCGACGCCGAATCGCCGCTCGATCGCATCGAGCGTTCTTGCGTGTTTGATGGCCATCTGGCGGCCGATCTTGACCGTATAGGGATTGACGCGGGAATCGACATAGTCCCAGATCTTCGAGGTGAATTCCGGCTGGTAGGCGGCCTTTTCGAGTACGGTCGGATCAGGCTCGCTCACCCCGGAAAAGGCCTTTTGATAGGTTGCCTTACTGATGCCACTCTGAGCGGCTGTTTGGTAAAAATCCGCGATCCATTTCTGGAACCGGGAATCAGCTTTCGCGTTGTCGGGGACCAGCCCCACCTGGGCGGCGACAATGAGGGCGAGAGCAAGACCACGAAGGGAGTTTTTGTGATTCTGGGTCATCGACAGTCGTATCCGTCATCTTCAGTTTCCGGGGACAGCGAGGCATCATGTCCGCGCCAGAACCAAGACTACAGGAACGGAGTCAACAAATTCTTTACCATAGCGAACCGCTGCGGTCACCATTGCAAAACAGTAGCAATTCTATACTAGTTAAGGCTAAAAAGCCCTATTTCCAAAGCGATATGATCGAAGCAGGAGGCCGGTGTGGCTCAACACAACAAAGTTCGCAAAGCAGTATTTCCGGTGGCCGGATTGGGGACGCGATTCCTGCCGGCGACAAAGGCTGTTCCGAAGGAAATGTTGACCGTCGTCGACAAGCCAATCATTCAGTATGTCGTCGATGAGGCGATCGAAGCCGGGATCGAACATCTGGTTTTCGTTACCGGGCGCAACAAGCACGTCATCGAAGATTATTTCGACATCCATTTTGAGCTGGAACAGACACTGCGCGAGCGCGCCAAGAAGGCGGAGATAACCCTTCTCGCCCAGCAACTGCCGAAGGCAGGCACGGTGAGCTTCACCCGCCAGCAGGAGCCGCTCGGCCTCGGCCACGCCGTCTGGTGCGCCCGCGAGATCGTCGGTGACGAGCCCTTCGCGCTGCTGCTGCCCGATATGATCATGAAGGGCGACAAGGGCTGCATGAAGGGCATGATCGACCTTTATGCCCACAGCGGCGGCAACATCATCGCCGTGGAGGAATGCGCGCCCGACCAGGCGCATAAATACGGCATCGTCGGCGTCGGCGAGGCGATCGGTGAAGGCTTCCGCATCACCGGCATGGTGGAAAAGCCTGCCAAGGGGACGGCGCCGTCCAACTTCTTCATCAACGGTCGCTACATCCTGCAGCCGGAGATCTTCAAGATCCTCGAAACCCAGGAGCGCGGTGCCGGCAACGAGATCCAACTCACCGACGGCATGCTGAAGCTGCTGAAGGAACAGGATTTCGCCGGTTACCACTTCCGGGGCACGACCTACGACTGTGGCGCCAAGGACGGCTTCATCCTGGCAAACGTCGCCTTCGCCCTCGAACGTGCCGATATCCGTCCAACCGTCGAAGACGGCTTCAAGGAATTGCTGGCCGGTCTGAAGTAAGCTTCCCGCACAGCATGTAAATGATAAAGCGCCGCGTATCCCGCCAGATGCGCGGCGTTTTGGTTCTTTGTTTTATGCCTATCGTTGCCCCAAACCGCTTCGCACTTTTGGGCGACATGCATCAGCGTTTCAGCTTGAGGCCGACGCCGGCCCGCCATTGCTGCGAATCGGTCCCTTCCTTCCGCGTCGTCAGCTCGTAGCCGAGCGTGCTGGTCAGATCGAGATAACGGTTGATATTCCAGGTCAGTCCGGTCGACGCGGTATAGACGAGTTCGTCGTTGATGGTGCTGTCGGTGGGATAATCGCGCCACGTCACCCCGCCGATCATCGTCCCGACCAGATTGTCGCGCAGCTGATGGGTGACCGTCGTCGTCAGCGCGTGCGAGACGTAGCCGCTTTCGCCTGCTGTGGTCGAGGGCTGGATGCTCGTCTGCAGGTCGAGATTGACGTCGGTGCCCCGGATCGGCGACCAGAGCAGGCTCGCATCGAGCGTGGCCGTGTCGATCGACGACAGGCGGCTGTCTTCGAAATTTGCCATCTCGTAGCCGACACCGACTTCACCCTTCAGTTTTTCGCCGAGATCGACCTCGACGCCCGCCTTGGCGCCATAGCTATGGCCGGAACGTTCATAACCGGCGGAGTCGCGCGTTTCGTCATAGACGGTACGGCCGATCGAGGCTTCGATGAAGGGGATGAGCGCGGGTGACAGCTCATAGCCGACGCGGCCGCGCAGCGTGCCCGTCGTCTGGTCTCGGTCGCTGAGGGCAACGGTCGTGCCGTTCGAAAGCGTGGCATCGGAATAGATCGAGCGGCTCAGCGCCAGGGCCGTCGTGCCGCGCAGGATGCCGAAATCGCGTTGGACGGAGGCGCCGGCGGTGAACTCCTGCACGTCGGATTGCTGCGAGGCATCGGCAATGGCGTCGGGGTCGTCTGTATCTTCCCGGTAGAAATTATAACCGGCGGTAAGATGGGCAACCGTATCGTCGGGAAGGTCCAACCTGAGGTCGCCATTGACCTTGAAGGACGGCTGCTCTTCGCCTTCGCCGCTGATATTCCGCTGCCAGGCGCCTTCCGAGGTTACGGTCAGCTGGTGCCGGCCCCAGTCGGAGGTCAGGGTCGCGGCCGCATCGGTTTCGAGGAAGGCGCGCCGCTGCCTGGTATTTCCGTCCTTGGTGGTCTCGGTGTTGATGCTCTCGGTGACGCTCGGGCGGAGCACGAACGTGCCGATCGGAATGCCCGGCGTCTCGGCTGCCGAGGCGCTTTCGGCAGCCCTGCGGCGCGGCAGCGTCTCGTCGATCGGCGCTTCGCGGGTGTTCAGCCGGCGGATGTCCTCGTCGAGGATGGAGCCGGTAATGTCGTCGCCGGATTGCGCGTCGGGTATGGCGGGCCTCTGGGCATCGTCCGCATTCGCGGTCGTGCCGTTTGCCGTGGGAATGGCGGTATCGCCGGTCTCGTCATCGAAACCGGCGGCGGATGCGGCGTTGTTCGTGGCGCGATCGTTCTCGGAGGCGGCGGCGCGGCTGTTTGCCGTGCCTGCCGAGGCGGACTGCGCTAGGGCTGCCGTCTGGCTGAGAAGCAAGCAGCCGAACGCAGCAAAAGAGACGGCACGGCTCATGGCGCGGAGCGGCGTCACACTGCTCGTCTGTTTTGGCTGGCCCATGCAATTCGCGCCTGACATGCTTTCGGTTCTTACCCAAAGGTAAAGCCTCGTGGTTAATCATTCGTTGCCGGCGGCGGGCACTGTTCACAATTCGGAAAGAGTGCGGGGTGGACTTGGAAAGTGAAAAGGTCTAACGCAACTTCATGAACAGAAGAGCGATCAACCTCGTCGAAAACAGCGTGCTTGAATCGGCAAAACGCACGATAGAGACCGAAAGACGCGGTCTTGAAGCGCTCGAACAGGCTTTTGACAATGGATTGGCCGGTCCTTTCACGCGGGCCGTCGAAGTCGTCGGCGACATCTCCGGACGGGTTATCGTCACCGGCGTCGGCAAGAGCGGGCATATCGGCGCCAAGCTCGCAGCGACATTCGCTTCAACAGGAACTCCCGCCTTTTTCGTGCATGCGGCTGAAGCCAATCACGGTGATCTCGGCATGATCGCGCAGGACGACGTCGTCCTGGCGATTTCCAAGGGCGGCGAGAGCGCCGAGCTCAAGAGCATCATCTCCTATACCAGGCGCTTCTCCATTCCGCTGATCGCGATCACCTGCAGCGAACGTTCTTCGCTTGCGACCGCCGCCGATATCATCCTGCTCGTGCCGAACGAGCAGGAGGCCTGTCCCAACGGCTTGGCGCCGACGACATCGACGCTGATGCAGCTTGCGATCGGCGACGCGCTGGCGGTGGCGCTGCTCGAAGCACGCGGCTTTACCGCCACGGATTTCCACGTCTTCCATCCCGGCGGCAAACTCGGCGCCAGCCTGATGCATGTCGCCGATGTCATGCATACCGGCGAGCGGCTGCCGCTCGTCGCCAAGGGCACGCCGATGCCGGAGGCGATCACGGTGCTGTCGCGCAAGCATTTCGGCTGCGTCGCCGTGCTGGATGAAGATGGGCGGCTCTGCGGCATCGTCACCGAGGGCGACATGGCGCGCAACCTGACACGCAATCTGGCCGAGCTTGCCGTCGACGATATCATGACGAAGACGCCGAAGACGGTGAAGCCGACGGTGCTGGCGACGGCGGCGCTGGCGCTGCTCAACCAGCATCATATCGGCGCGCTGATCGTCGTCGACGAAGAGCGCCGGCCGGTCGGGCTGGTGCATTTCCACGACCTGCTGCGGATCGGCGTCGCCTGATCGGGCTTGTCCGATCAGATCGGCTCGACCCTCAAGTCGCGGCCGTGACACGAAACCACCTTCACCTGCGTTCCCACAGGAAGATCGGGTCCCATCACCTGCCATAACGTATCGTCGAGGCGAATGCGGCCGCGGCCCTCGCGGATCGGCTCGTGCAGCGTTGCCGTGCGGCCGACGAGGCTCTCGCCGCGCTGATTGAGGAAAGGCTCGTCGGTTTCGGCATTGCGCAGCGTCAGGCGGCGGCCGGCGAAGGTCGTGGCGACGGCAAGCAGCGCAAAGAGGATGGCCTGCAACTCCCAGACCCAGAAGGCACTGTCCCAGAAGAGCAGCGACAGTGCGCCGACGATCAGGGCGGCAAGACCGATCCAGACCAGGAAGAAGCCGGGAACGATCATTTCCGCGGCGAGCAGCACGAGGCCGGCGACCCACCAGCTCCACGGTCCGAGTTCGGCGATGATCTTCGCCAGCATGGCCTATCGCTCCGGATCGGGGTTGAAAGGGTTGGGGTTCGGCGGATTGATCGGCGGCGTCGAACGGACGGGTGCGGGGCGCGGACGCGGCGGCAGGGGCGGCGGCGCTGCCTGGTTGTTGCCAGCATCGCCGAAGACTTCGCGGGCAATGGCGCCGATGCCGCCGAGCGAACTCAGGATGGAAGAGGCTTCCATCGGCATCATCACGATCTTCGAATTCGGCGCCGAACCGATCGAGGTCAGCGCCTCGGTGTATTTCTGGGCGACGAAATAGTTGATCGCCTGGATGTCGCCGGCGGCGATCGCCTCGGAGACCATCTTCGTTGCCTTGGCTTCGGCCTCGGCCAAGCGTTCGCGGGCTTCGGCGTTGCGGAAGGCGGCTTCGCGCTGGCCTTCGGCCTGCAGGATGGCGGATTGCTTGGCGCCTTCGGCTCTCAAGATCTGCGCGTTGCGCGAGCCTTCAGCCTCCAGCACCTGGGCGCGCTTCTCGCGCTCGGCCTTCATCTGGCGGGCCATCGCATCGACGAGGTCGCGCGGCGGCTGGATGTCCTTGATCTCGACGCGGGTGACCTTGATGCCCCAGGGATGCACGGCCTCGTCGACGACGCGCAGTAGCCGGTCGTTGATTGCATCACGGTTGGAGAGCAGTTCGTCGAGATCCATCGAGCCCATGACTGAGCGGATGTTGGTCATGGTGAGATTGAGGATGGCGTTTTCGAGGTTGGAGACCTGATAGGCAGCCTGGGCGGCGTTCAGCACCTGATAGAAGGAGACGGCATCAGCCGAAACCGAGGCATTGTCCTTGGTGATCACCTCCTGGGTCGGCACGTTCAGCACCTGCTCCATGACGTTCAACTTGGCGCCGACGCGTTCGATGAAGGGGGTGATCAGGTTGAGGCCTGGCTCCAGCGTGCGGGTGTAACGCCCGAAGCGCTCGATCGTATAGCGGTAGCCCTGCGGCACTGTCTTGATCCCGGCAAAGAGCACCAGGATGACGAAGATGACAAGCACGATCACGACGATGTCGAAGCCGCCGAACAGCATGAAGAATTCCTCCTATCGGCGCATGCGCCCATACACTGATGTGGTGGGGTAGCATGTTCTTTGCGAGGAAGAAATGCCACACGGATGCCACACATCCGTGTGAGGCGGAGGTTTCGTCTCGGTTGGGTTATTCGGGGCTTCGCCAGCTATCCGTGCGGCGCTGCTTTCTGAAAAAAATTTCTCAGACCCAGCCCTGCAATTCGCGGCGAACGACCGTTTCCAGCACTTTCATGCCGTCCTCGCCGTCGTTGAGGCAGGGAATATGCGCGAACTTCTCGCCGCCGTTCTCATGGAAGGAATGGGCAGCCTGTTCGGCGATCTCCTCCAGCGTCTCCAGACAGTCGGAGACGAAACCGGGATTGATGACGGCGATGCGCTTGACGCCGTCCTTGGCGAGCTTCTCCACCGTCTTGTCGGTATAGGGCTGCAGCCATTCCTCCGGCCCGAAGCGCGACTGGAAGGTGACCATGAAGTTATCCTTGCTGAGCCCGAGCCGTTCGCGCAGCAGCCGGCCGGTCTTCTGGCATTGACAGTAGTAGGGGTCGCCCTGCTTGAAATAGGACATCGGAATGCCGTGGAAGGAAGCAAGCAGCATCTCCGGCTTCCAGTCGAGCGTCGACAGATGCCGTTCCACCGACTTGGCCAGCGCTTCGATATAGGCCTCATCGTCATGATAGTCAGGCACGGTGCGCAGCGCCGGCTGCCAGCGCATCGAGAGCAGCTTCTGGAACGCCTTGTCGTTGACGGTGGCGGTGGTCGCCGCCGCATATTGCGGATAGAGCGGGAAGAGCACGATACGGTCGCAGCCCTCTTGCTTCAGTGTCTCAATGCGCGCGGCGATCGACGGCGTGCCATAGCGCATCGCCCAGTCGACCTTGACGTTGTCAATATCCTTCAGGCGCTCGGCCATCAGTTCCGACTGGTTGCGGGTGTAGGTGCGGAGATAACTTTCGTTCTTCTCCTTGTTCCAGATCAGCTCATAGGCCTTGCCGACCTTCTGCGGGCGGGTGTTGAGCACAATGCCGAACAGGATCGGATACCATTTCCACGGCGACCATTCGATGACGCGTCGATCGGTCAGGAATTCCCGGAGATAGCGGCGCATCGACGTGTAATCGGTGCCGTCGGGCGTGCCGAGATTGACCAGCAGGACACCGATCTTGCCTGACTTGACGGCCGGATGGTCCGCCGGGCGGAGTGAAATATCTGCTGTCATTCTGGTCCAACGCTCTTTTTGTCCCGCCGGCTCATACGCAGCCTCGAGATCGTGGTTCACCCTATAGAAAGAAAAGCCGGCCCGGGAAACCCCGGACCGGCCAGCGGCATCGGGACAAATCGTCTTACTTGGCGGGGACCTCGATCTCCTTGCCGACCGTCAGGTGATGCGGGTTCGGCTTGCCGTTGGCATCCGAAAGCTTTCGCCACAGCGTGCCGTCGCCGTAGAAGGTCACGGCGAGATCCCAGAAGGTGTCGCCGGCGGCGATGACATGGGTGGACGGTGTTGTCGCGGCAGGGGCGGAGGCTGCCGGTGCCGGTTCCGCAGCGGGTGCGGGAGCTGCTGGTGCCGGTGCAGCGGGTGCGGGAGCCGGTGCTGGTGCAGCGGGTGCCGCGGGGGCAGGAGCGGGCTCGGTTGTCGGCGCAGGTGCTGCGGGTTCGGCAGCGGGCGCCTGTGCTACAGTCGCGCCCATTTCTGTGACGCGGCCATCGGTATAGGGCTTATAGGGTGAATGGGCGGCCAGATATTCCGCGGTCACATCGGCAAGATCCGGGCCGAAGTCATAGGCGTTCAGGCCCTCTTTAAAGATCGAATAGCCGTCGCCGCCGGCCCGCATGAAGTTGTTGGTGGCGACCTTGTAGGTCTTGGCCGGATCGATCGGCGCGAAATTGGCGCCGTCCTTGACCTGTACCTCGCTGACGCGGCTGCCGACGGGCTTCGACTGGTCGAAGGAGAATTTCAGGCCGGCGACCTGCGGGAAGCGGCCGGCGCCCTGGTCTATCTGGCTGACGCCGTTTTCGAGCGCCTTGACGACATCGGCGCCGGTCAACTCGAACGTCGCGAGCGTGTTCTGGAACGGCAGGACGGTAATGACCTCGCCCTGGGTGACCTCGCCGCCGTCGATCGAAGCGCGCAGGCCGCCGCCATTCTGGACGGCGATGGTAACGCCCTGGTTCTTAGTGCGGTCGAGCATGGCGTCGGCCACCAGATTGCCCATCGAGCATTCCTTGACGCGGCAGACCTTGCGGTCGCCTTCGATCGGGCTGTCGGAGGAGCCAATCACCTTCTTGCGCAATTCCTCGATCGGTTTGGCCAGTTCGGCGATGCGGGCAACGACGGCCGGATCGGGCGTAAAGGTGGAATCGATCAGGATCGGATCGCCCTTGGCATCCTTGACGACGCCGTTGTCGTCGAAATTGACGACGAAATCGCCGAGATACTTGCTGTAGGAGGCGGCCTGAACGACCGGCACCTTGTAGCCGCCGGGATTATCGACCATCGTCGGGTAGGGGCCTTCAGCCTTCGGGTCGGTATTGGAGAGCAGGCTATGGGAGTGGCCGCCGACGACGACATCGACATCCGGTATCTTGGCGATCAAAGCGAGATCGCGGGGATAACCGACGTGGGTGAGCGCGATGATCTTGTTGACGCCCTGGCCCTTCAGATCCTGGATGGCTGACGTGATGCTCTGGACGTCATCGGCGATGGTGACGTTCGGACCGGGGGAGGACAGCTCGGGGGTATCATTGGTGACGGCGCCGACGATGCCGATCTTCTGGCCGCCGACATCGAGCACCAGCGAGGGTTTGATGCGGTCGCCGAGCTTGGAGGCGGCCGTCGCCTTGACGTTCGCCGTCACGACGGGGAATTGCACCTTGTCGAGGAAAGTCGCAAGCCCGTCTTCACTGTCGTCGAATTCGTGGTTGCCAACGGTCATGGCGTCGAACTTCATCAGGTTCAGGAATTCGGCTTCGGCGGCGCCCTTATAGGTCGTGTAGAACAGCGAGCCCTGGAAATTGTCGCCGGCATTCAGCAGGAGAACGTTCTTGCCGGATAGCGCCTGACGGCGCTGGTCGATCGCGGTCTTCAGGCGGGCAGCGCCGCCGAAGCATTCCTTCTTGCCTTCCTCCTCGGCCGAGCAGGTGGAGTCGAACTTGTTGATCGATTCGATGCGCGAATGGAAATCGTTGATATGAAGAATATTGAGTTCGTAATCGGCAAAGGCGGCGCCCGCGCTCAGCGCCAGCATGGACGCGGTCAAAAGACCGAAGCTGAAAGACTTCGTCATCCCTGTTCTCCTGATTGAGGCGAGAGATCCCCCGATCCTCGCCGATCCCTTCCACAATCCGCCGGGGCAGTTTCCCGGCGTGCGGATGTTCCATCAGACGATGGGCGACCGCAAGAGAAAGCTGGGCCAGACCGGGCGCTTTCCAAGGGGGCAGGGCAAAAAAGCCAGAGGGTTAACCCTGGCATTCGCCATCGGCGGCGTTTCGGTAGAGTTCGTGCACGGCCTCTGCAATATTCGGACCGTGGCGAGCGCGACGATCAGGCAGAGAAGGGAAACGACGCGGTGAAAGCGCCGGCCGGCCCGATGGGCAAGGAATGCGCCTGCGCCATAAATCAGGATGGCGGGTACGGCGAAGATCAGCACCTGCAGCGGCCCGTCGCAATCGGGAGCGGCAATACCCTGGGCACGATAGACGTTGGCCGGCGAGATGAGGGCAAGTGCCGCGGGCGGCATTGCAAGCAGCAGGAGGAGGTAAAAGGCGAAGGCCCGCATGGTATTTATCCGCGCAAACCCAACCCCATTCGCTCGTCTTAGCCGCGGCGTGAAAGCGTGAACTGCGAACCGGTTGCTGTCGTACAATTCAGCTGGCTTGATCCGATCAAAGCGCAATTAACAAGCGAGCTTGTTCTTTTGATATTCGAGTACAGATTTATCTGAATAATCCCATCTGGGCTGGTCGTATATGTCCCCGATGCCATCTGTGTATTTGTTCCATCGTTCGTGCGGGTTACGAACTGTCCGCTTGTGAAGGTAGACGTTAAGCCGTTGGCGTCTGACCACGCACCTTCAACTGAATTTGTAGTGGCCGGTGCGGTTGCAACCGGCAGACGACGCGGCTCGGATGAAACGCAGGCGGCAAGAGCGGCGGCTGCGCCGACAAGAACGAGACCAGTTCTGATTTTCATAAGGCTTCTCCCGGCGAATCGGCGCGGCGGACAGCCGCCAAGTTCGGGCAAAACATGGCGCGCGCCCGCTGTGAAGGCAAGCCTTGGAGGGGCGGCGGGCGGCATTTAGACAGCAGGCGTTACAAAAATGCCCGCCTTGCGGCGGGCATCTTCGAGGTTGTGCGGGCGATCTTAGCGAACCAGGATGTTCCTGAACTGCCAGGGATCCTTGGTGTCGATATCCTCCGGGAAGAGGCCTGGACGGCCGTCAAGCGGGGTCCAGTCGGTGTAGTGGCCTTCGACCGGGCCGAGATAGGGCATCTGCACTTCGAGGCAGCGCTTGTAGTCGATTTCGTCGGCTTCGACGATGCCGGCAGTCGGGTTCTCAAGCGCCCAGACCATGCCGGCAAGAACGGCTGATGTGACCTGCAGGCCGGTGGCGTTCTGGTAGGGGGCGATGCGGCGGGTTTCTTCCAGCGACAGGCGCGAGCCATACCAGTAAGCGTTCTTCTCATGGCCGTAGAGCAGGACGCCGAGTTCGTCGATGCCGTCCTCCAACTCGTCCTCGTCGAGAACGTGATGGACCGGCTGCGACGTACCGCCATTGCCGAACATCTCGTGCAGCGAGAGCACGGCGTCATTGGCCGGATGGTAGGCATAGTGGCAGGTCGGGCGGAAGGTCACTTCGCCGTCCTTGTCGCGAACCGTGAAGTAATCGGCAATCGAGATCGACTCGTTGTGGGTGACGAGGAAACCATATTGCGGGCCGGGCGTCGGGCACCAGGTCCGCACGCGGGTGTTGGCGCCCGGCTGCTCCAGGTAGATCGCCGCCTTGTTGCCCTTCTTGTGCTTCTTGGCGTTTTTCGGCATCCACTCTTCATGCGTGCCCCAGCCGAGTTCGGCCGGCTGCAGGCCTTCGGAGATGAAGCCTTCGACGGACCAGGTGTTCCAGAAGACGTTCAGCGGTTTCGGATGCTTGGTGCGCTGGGTGTCGCGCTCGGCAATGTGGACGCCCTTGACGCCGAGCTTCTTCATCAGCTTTGCCCAGCCTTCGCGATCGTGCTGGTCCGGCTCGTCGAACTTCAGGCCGGTGTCGTTTGCGAGGTTGACAAGCGCCTGCTTGACGAACCAGGAGACCATGCCCGGATTGGCGCCGCAGGTGGAGACGGCGGTGGCGCCGCCCGGGTTCTTCGCCTTTTCCTTGCGCATGGTTTCGCGCAGCGCATAGTTGGTGCGATCGGCATTGCTCATGCCCTTGTCGAAATAGAAGCCGAGCCAGGGTTCGACGACGGTGTCGATGTAGAGCACGTCATGCTTGCGGCAGAGCTTGATAATATCGAGCGAGGAGGTGTCGACCGAGAGGTTGACGCAGAAACCCTGGCCTTCGCCTTCGGTCAGCAGCGGCTTCAGCAGCTCCTTGTAATTGTCCTTGGTGACATATTCCTTGATGTGGCGAACGCCGTGCTTCTTCAGGATCTCCATGTCGGAGGGCTCTTCGCGCGGGTCGATGACGACCATCCGGCTCTTGTCGAATTTGAAATGGCGCTCGATCAGGGGCAGGGTGCCGCGGCCGATGGAGCCAAAGCCGATCATCACGATCGGGCCGGTGATTTCGGCATATACCGGATAGTTTTGTTCCGTCATTCTTTTCTCCTGTGGAAGGGGACGAAGGTGCTCGGCCTGAAGATTTCTTTTGAAATTGCCGCAGAGATGCGAAGTGACCGGCTCTAACCATAAAACCGCGTCACAATAAAGAGCGTTGACGGGGAAAGGGCAAATATCGGGCGGACGGATGTCCGACCGGCTCCCGCAAAAATCAGCGTTTCAGGATTTCCAGTCCTTCGGCCGTCGTCGTCACCGCAAGTTCGGTGATGTCGTATTCGGCGACGCCGTGGATGGTGAAGGGATCGGCGGCGACATAGGCCTCGATTGCGGCGCGGTCGCCGATCGCCAGGATCGCACCGCCGGTGCGCGGCACCTTGCGGCCGGACGCCAGGAACCAGCCCTTGGCATAACCCTCTCTGACCCAGGCCATGTGGGGCTCCATGTGCCTGTCGGCTTCATCGTTGGATTTGAGATAGGTGAGGGAGAGAATGAACATGGTCAGTTCCTCAGAAGGTTTGCGCGGATCAGGCCGCGAAGCGAGTTGCCGACATAAAGTGCGCCGGCATCGAGATCGGCAAGCGTGAGGCGGCCGACGCGCGCCTTGCGCGCGCAGATGAGTTCGGTGCGCAACACGCCAGCGAGCAGGCCGCAGGAAATCGGCGGGGTGCGCAGCATACCGGTCCCGTCATCCAGGAAGATCGAGGTGATGGTGCCCTCGCAGACGTCGCCGCGCTCGTTCAACAGGATGACTTCGTCGGCCTCGGCAGACGTATATTCGGCGCGCGCGGCCTCGTAGACGGCGCGGCGGGTAGTCTTGACGCGCAGCAGCTTATCGGCGGAATCGAGACGGGTCCCGGCGAGGCGCACGGTCCAGGTGGTATCGGGCGCGAGCGGCGCGAAAGCGGCGCTCGTCACCGCGATGCGGCCTTGCGGGTCGAAGGTCAGGCGGATGCGTAGCGGACGGACAGCGCCTGCAACGGCGTCGTCGAGCTTGGCCGCCGCGTCGATCGGTAGCGGGAAGCCAAGACGGCGGGCGGAGCGGGAAAGTCGGGCGAGATGCAGCTTCAAGCGGATGAAGCCTTCCCCGGGCTGCCAGCGCAGCGTCTCGATCAGTGAAAAATCGATCATCGTGCGATCCATTGGTCGCCGACGGCGAAGCGGGCCTTGAGCAGGCATTCCTCATATTCGGCCTCGGCGGTGGAATCGAAGACGATGCCGCCGCCGACATTGAAGACGGCCCTGCCGCCGTCAAAAAGCGTGATGGTGCGGATGGCGACGGAAAACCGCATGGCGCCGGTCGGCGAGATCATGCCGATCGCGCCGCAATAGGCGTCGCGCGGGACATCCTCGAGCGCATGGAGAATCTCCATTGCCCTGATCTTCGGCGCACCGGTGATCGAGCCGCAGGGAAAGAGTGCGGAAAAGATGTCTCGGATCGAAAGGCCGGGGCGCAACCTTGCCTGCACATGGCTCACCATCTGGTGGACCGTCGGATAGGTCTCGATGTCGAAGAGTTTCGGGACGTCGAGTGTGCCGACCTCGGTGATGCGGGAGATGTCGTTGCGTAGGAGATCGACGATCATGCGGTTTTCCGCTTGCGTCTTGATATCGCGGCGCATGGCCTCGATGATTTCGACATCCTCGGCGGCGGTGGCGCCGCGTTTTGCCGTGCCCTTCATCGGATGCGTCTCGATCCAGCCCTGTTCGTCGGTACGGAAGAAGAGTTCGGGCGAACGCGACAGAATGACCGGACCGGCGAGATCGACCAGCGCGCCGTATTTGACCGGCTGGCGTTCGATCAGCGACCAGAAGGCGGCGCGGGGATCGCCGCTCCAACGGGCCTCGACCGGCATGGTGAGGTTCGCCTGATAGGCGTCGCCGAGCCGCAGGTGATTGTGGAGGCGGTCGAAGCGCTCTTTATATATAGGGAAATCCCAGGCGGCTTTCGGGGCGGTGAGGAATTCCTCGTTCTCGAAGCGCTGTTTTGGCTGGGCGACCGGATGCGCATCCGGCTGCGGAGCGTCGAAGACGCCGAAACAGAGCAGCGGGGTCTCGCGGTGTTCCCCGGCGAAGGGGGCGAGTTTGTCTTCGAAGAAGTATCCGGCCTCGTAGGCCATGTAGCCGGCAAGCCATTTGCTCTCGGCCTTGGCCTGCTCCATGCGGGAAAGGCCCGCAAAGAATTCGGCGCGCGTTCGCGCGACGATGATCTCGGCCGGTTCGGCGAAAAGCATCACCTGTCCTGATGTGTCGTCGCGGAAGAGAATATAGGGTTGGTCAGCCACGCAACGCTTTCAGTTTGTTCTGCTCCTCATTGCTCAAGGTGCGATGGGGAAAGTGAGATATCTTCCGCCTCTCCCCTCGGGGGAGAAGAGGCCCGAAGGGCAGATGAGGGAGTGGAGCGAAGCGACCTGGGCATATGCGAAGGATATTCCTGCCGTGTGGCCCCCTCATCCGCCTGCCGGCACCTTCTCCCCGAGAGGAGAAGGGACGCGCGCTCTCAGCCCCTGTCCAAAGCCTCCAACTCGTCGATCAGCCCCTCGATCATCGACAGGCCCTGGCTCCAGAACGACGGATCGGTGGCGTCGAGGCCGAAAGGTTTCAAGAGTTCCGAGTGATGCTTGGTGCCGCCGGCCCTCAGCAGTTCGAAATACTTCTCCTGGAAGCCCTGCTCGGCCTTCTGGTAGACGGCATAGAGCGAATTCACCAGGCAGTCGCCGAAAGCGTAGGCGTAGACATAGAAGGGCGAGTGGATGAAGTGGGGGATATAGGCCCAATAAGTCTCGTAACCTTCAGAAATGTTGATCGCCGGCCCGAGGCTTTCCGACTGGACCGAGAGCCAGAGTTCGCCGATGTCGTCGGCGGTGAGTTCACCTGATTTGCGGGCGGTGTGGAGCTGGCGCTCGAATTCGTAGAAGGCGATCTGGCGCACGACGGTATTGATCATGTCCTCGACCTTCTGGGCGAGCATCGCCTTGCGCTCGCGTTTGTCGCTGGTCTTTTCCAGAAGCGCGCGGAAGGTCAGCATCTCGCCGAAGACGGACGCGGTTTCGGCGAGCGTCAGCGGCGTCTGGCACATCAGCGCGCCTTGCGCGCCGGCGAGAACCTGATGCACGCCATGGCCAAGCTCGTGAGCAAGCGTCATCACGTCGCGCGGCTTGCCCATGTAATTGACGAGCACGTAAGGGTGGGCCGAGGGAACCGTCGGATGGGCGAAGGCGCCAGGCGCCTTGCCGGGGCGGACCGGGGCGTCGATCCACTGCTCGTCGAAGAAGCGCCTGGCAATATCCGCCATCTCGGGGGCGAAATTGCCGTAGGCCGAAAGCACCGTATCCTTCGCTTCGGGCCAGGAAATGATGGCGTTGGAAGTCTCCGGAAGCGGCGCGTTGCGGTCCCAGAAATTCATCTGCTCCATGCCGAGCCATTTCGCCTTCATCTTGTAATAGCGATGCGAAAGGCGGGGATAGGCTTCGCGGACAGCGGCTGCCAGCGCATCGACGACCTCGCGCTCGACGCGGTTTGCCAGGTGCCTGGAGTCGGCGATGTCCTCGAAGCCGCGCCAGCGGTCGGCGATCTCCTTGTCCTTGGCAAGCGTGTTGGTGATCAGCGTGAAGGTGCGGATATTTGCCTTGAAGGTTTCGGCGAGCGCCACGGCTGCCTTGCGGCGGACTTCCGGATCCTTTTCCTGCAGCCGGTTCAACGCCACTTCGAGCGGCACTTTCTCGCCATCGATGTCGTAGCGAAGTTCCGCCATGGTTTCATCGAAGAGGCGGTTGAAGGCAGCCGCAGATGTCATCGACTTTTCGAGGAAGAGCTGTTCCAGCCGATCGTCGAGCTGATAGGGCTTGTCTTTCCTGAGGTCGATGAGCCAGGGGCGGTAATGTCCTGCGGCCGGATCATTGGCCATACAGGCGTCGATCACTGCGTCGTCGATGCGGTTGAGTTCGAGCGCGAAGAACAGCAGGTGGCCGGAAAATTCGGTGATCTTGGCCTGCACGTCGCCGTAGAGCTTGCCGTTCGCCGGGTTGGTGGTGTCGGAGAAATAGGTGAGGCCGGCAAAGGAGCCGAGGCGGCCGATGATATCATCAAGCGCCTCGTATTCCTTCAGCGCCGCGCCGATGCCCTCAGCGCCGGTCTTCGTCGCGGCGTCGGCGAGTTTGCCCTTCCACTTCCCTTCAAAGGCAATCGCGGCCTTGCCGGCCTTTTCCATGTCGGCGACGAAAGCGGTTGAGGTGGCGGAGGGATAAAGATCCTGCAGCCTCCAGACCGGCAGATCACCGAGCGCCGGATCGGCGGCTCCAGCCGGCGCTGCTGGCGACAAAAGAAAGCCGGCGTGCGGGAGCTTGATTTTCATGGGCGCAATTCCTCTCCACTTTCATAACAGTCTGCTTGAATAAGCGTGAGAAGGTCCCGTATCAAGGGCCATTCAGCGCATGAAAGGCGTCGCTTCGGCACGAAAACGACCCGTTGCAATCGTTAAAATGCAATTATTTCTCAAAACTGGATGTTCAAGCCTTTCTGCCAGAGTGCGCTTCATGGTTTCGCATGAAGTGGAGCGACAATGACCGGTTACAATGAGCTCAAGGGAGCAGGGCAAATCCTCGTGGTCGAGGACGACCCGGTGCAGCGCCGTCTGCTCAAGAACGCAATCGAGCGCCACGGCCATGTCGTGCACCAGGCGGAAAACGGCCGCATCGGCCTGGAAATGGTCAAACGCGACAGCGGCCTTTTCAACGTCATCGTGCTCGACCTGATGATGCCGGAGATGACCGGCCTCGAATTTCTCGACGCGCTGCACGAATTCGGCACGCAGATCCCGGTCATCGTCCAGACGGGGCAGGGCGGCATTGAAACGGTGGTGCAGGCGATGCGCGCCGGCGCCTTCGATTTCGTCGTCAAGCCGGTCTCGCCCGAACGCATCGCCACCTCGATCTCGAACGCGATGAAGCTCGACCAGCGCGAGGTCAAGGCGCGGGCCGGACGCCGATCTCGCTCAGGCGCGGTCGGTTTCGACGACATCGTCTCGGCAAGCCCGGCGATGATCCGCGTCATCGATCTGGCGCAGCGGGCGGCCCAGTCCAACATTCCCGTCGTGCTCGAAGGCGAATCCGGCGTCGGCAAGGAGCTGGTGGCGCGTGCCATCCAGTCCGGCGGCGACCGCTCGAACAAGCCGTTCGTCACCGTCAATTGCGGGGCGATCCCGCATAATCTTGTCGAGAGCATCCTCTTCGGTCACGAGAAGGGCGCGTTTACCGGCGCGACCGAGCGCCATATCGGCAAATTCATGGAAGCCGACGGCGGCACAATCTTCCTCGACGAGATCGGCGACCTGCCGCTCGAGGTGCAGGTGAAGCTGTTGCGCGCCGTGCAGCAAGGCGAGATCGAGACCGTCGGCGCGCGCACCGCGCACAAGGTCAATGTCCGGCTGATCTCGGCGACCAACAAGGATCTGATCGAGGAGGTCAAGAACGGCCATTTCCGCGAGGATCTCTACTATCGCCTCAACGTCTTCCCGATCACCATTCCTGCACTTCGCAAGCGTAAGGAGGACATTCCGCATCTGGTGCGCGTCTTTGCAGACCGCTTCTCCAGCGAGCAGAAGAGTGGTCGGCGCATGACGGTGAACGCAGGCGCGTTGGCGCTGCTGACCGCCTATGACTGGCCGGGCAATATCCGCCAGCTCGAAAACGCAATCTTCCGTGCGGTTGTTCTGGCCGAAGGGGCGGAACTGACCGAGGGCGACTTCCCGCAGATCGCCGCCCAGCTTCCGGAATACGAAGTCGTGGATCACTTGGCGCTCGTTGCCGACAATACCGGCCTCGATCCCGATGACAATTATGGTGACGACTTCAGGGCATCGATCGCAGGAGAAGTACACCACCGCCTGTCGGAAACCTCGGAAAACGCGATCGCCAGCGTCAATCCTGCCGGCGACGTGCGTAGGCTTGCCGATGTCGAGGAGGAGCTCATCCGATTCGCACTCAAATTCTATCGCGGACAGATGAGTCAAGTGGCGCGCAAACTTGGCATTGGTCGGTCCACACTTTATCGCAAGCTCAAGGACTACGGTATAGACCCCGACAATCCCCAGAAAGATGCGGCTTAAGCGCTTTTTGTTAAGACTAAGGCAACCACGATTTGTTACTGATCATAAACCACTTGTTAGTGGCTCGTTCACTATGTAAAGAAAAGGTTGATCATGTGTGGCATTTTTGCCATCGTGTGACCGCATTTGACAGTCATCTGAGACAGTACGGGACATTGTCTGTCTGACGGGGATCGAGTTGCCGAATCTGAATGGGAATTCCAAGCCTTCGCGCTTGAGCTGGCGTGCTTTGTGCGCCGACATCTGCGGAAAGGCAGTAAGGACGGCAGCGGCCGCCCTTCTGGCGCTCGCGGTTTCCTCACCGGTATTCGTCAGTACACCTTCGCAGGCAGCGGGCGACACCCGCAGCCTCAAGCTCTATTTCATCCATACCGGCGAAAAAGCCGTCATCACCTACAAGCGCAACGGCAAGTTCGACCCCAAGGGTCTGGAGCAGCTGAACCGCTTCCTGCGTGACTGGCGCAAGAACCAGCCGACGAAGATGGACCCGCGCCTGTTCGACCTGATCTGGGAAGTCTATCGCCAGAGCGGTTCGAGGGACTATATCAACGTCGTCTGCGGTTTCCGTTCGCCGGGTACCAACGAGATGCTGCGCGGCCGCTCGCGCAACTCGGGCGTCGCCGAAAAGAGCCAGCATATGCTCGGCAAGGCGATGGACTTCTTCATTCCGGACGTCAAGCTGGCGACCCTGCGCGGTATCGGCATGAAGATGCAGGTCGGCGGCGTCGGCTTCTATCCGAAGTCGGGTTCGCCCTTCGTGCACATGGATGTCGGCGGCGTTCGCGCCTGGCCGCGCATGAGCCGCGACGAGCTGGTCCGGCTTTTCCCGAACGGCAACACCATCCATATTCCGGCCGACGGCAAACCGCTGCCGGGTTATCAGCAGGCGATGGCCGACTACAAGCGCCGCGTCAGCGGCACGCAGATCGAGATCGCCAGCGCTTCCGAATCGGCGCCGAAGCATAAGACGCTGTTCGAAGCACTCTTCGGCGGCGGAGCGGACGAGCAGGAAGACGAGAACGACGATTCGGCGCCTGTCGCCGTCGCCAAGGCGACGCCGCCGAAGGCCGAACCCGCGCCTGCCGAGCCGCAGCAGACCGAAGTTGCCGATCTCAATGCGCCGGTGCCGCAGGTTCGCCCGGCCTTCAGCAACCAGCCGGCCGGCAGCGAAGTGGCAAGTGCGCTGGTGGCGCCGTCTTCGGGTAATGCCGCGCAGCAGGCTCTTGCCGCAGCGCTTCCGGCCGATCAGGCCCAGCCGCAGCAGTTTGCCGATCTCAGCGCCTACAGCATCCCGGTTCCCTCGCTCCTTGGCCAGCGCCGCGCACCCGGCGACGCCGAACTTGCTTCGGCCGATCCCAACATGCTGACGGGCGCGAACGGACTGCCGGTTCCGACGCCGATCGAACGCCCCGCCGTTGCCGAGAACCTTCTTGCCGCGGCCGATGCGGATCCGGAAGCAGAGGCCGACGAAGCCGATCAGGACGCGCTGTCTCCCGCGGTTGCCGATGCGCTCGATCAGGAGAATAAGGGCCAGCAGAACAAGGGTGTAGAAAACCAGGTCGCCTCGCACGCGCCTGAGATGACGGTAGAGCAGGCGATCAACGCCGCGATGCCGCAAAAGGCGCCCGCCGCAAAGCCGCCGCTCGAGCTCGCAGCTCTAGCGCCGATGACCAAATCGGCAAGCTTTGGCGACGGCTTCGACGAACCGGCTGCCGAAAGCGCCGTGGCCCAGGGCCTTCCTGCCAAGGGCGGCCGCCCGACGCAGAAGGAAGCCGCCGCGGCCGATGCCAGCCGCACGACGGTCCGTACCGAGCCGAAGCTGACGCAGAAGATGATTTCGCAGTGGGCGCTGACCAATGCCCGCCTCGAAATGGCCTCCAAGCAGGTCAAGGCGCCGCGTTTCGTCAGCCAGACGATGCGCGCCCAGCCGACCGCGGTCTATGCCGAGGGCTTCAACATCAAGACCGCTTCGGTCGATCCCGCCCGCTTCAGCGGCACGGCAGTGAACTTCATGGAAGTGCGCAAGTTCAACACGAACTGAGCCAGCCAATCATGGAATATCAAAAACCGCCGGAGCGATCCGGCGGTTTTTCTTTTTAGATATTGTGCAATCCATGGCGCGCAAAAGAAAAGCCGCCGGAAGGCCCGACGGCTTGTCGACATCGGCAATGTCGGCCGATCAGCCTTCCGGCGGCGACTCGATCATGCCGAGCGCGTGCAGGTAGGTGTCGAGGATGGCTTCCTCTTCCATGCGCTCCTGCTCGTCCTTCTTGCGCAGCGCCACGACCTTCTTCAGGATCTTGGTGTCGAAGCCCATTCCCTTGGCTTCGCCATAGACGTCCTTAATGTCGTCGGCGATGGTCTTCTTTTCTTCTTCCAGCCGTTCAATGCGCTCGATGAAAGCGCGAAGCTGGTCGCGGGCGACGCCATGAGCATCAGACATCGTGTTCTCCTGATTTTTCGGTGATCAATTTGGGATGCACGTGACTGCCGCGAAGCGACGTCACGGTCAAGCCTGTTGTCGGCCGCCCGAGCTATTTGTGTGGGTTGTTCAGGTCAAAAGCAGCCTTTTGCACAGGCGAGGCCTCGTTCTGGTGAAGATTCTTCCAGTCTTCATACGGCATGCCATAGACCATCTCGCGCGATTCGTCCCTGCTGACCGTGACACCTTCGGCCTCGGCGGCTTCACGATACCAGTTCGACAGGCAGTTGCGGCAGAAGCCGGCGAGATTCATCAGATCGATGTTCTGAACGTCGCTGCGTTCCCTGAGATGGGCGAGGAGGCGGCGGAAGGCGGCGGCCTCGGCTTCGGTCTGCTGTTCCTTGCTGAGCGCGGTCATCTCGCTTTCCTTCCGTTCAATGGGGCTTTCGTTCAATAGGGGCCGGTGCGCGACAGGTGCACGTCATATGTGTGCAAGGCGGGGTCGGCATTCATCGCCGCAAAGATCGGCGCCAGGCGCTCGGCCCATGCCGATATGCCGGCCTCGTCGGCGATCAGGTCCTGCCGCACCTCGAGCAGCGCATGCGGAATGCCCGTGATCATGCAGTGGCGGTACATGGTATCGCCCTTCAGTGCGCCGTCATAGGGTTCGTTGTCGCCGACGATGAGATCGGGATCGGCGCGCAGCAGGTCAAGCAACGGGCCGACGGCGCGACGGTCGCTATCCCAAAGCACGGCGGCGTGCCAGGGGCGAGGAATACCTTTCCAGGCCGGGGTGAAGGAATGCAGCGACAGCACCAGCGGCGCCCGGCCGGTGGCGTTCGCCACGCTGTCGATCGTTGCGGCGACGGCATTGTGATAGGGGCGGTGGAAGGTTTCGATGCGGTCGTCCCATTCCTGCGGCGTGATCGGATGATTGCCCGATATGACGGCGCCATCTGATATTTTCATGATCAGCGTCGGATCGTCTTCGCCGCGGTTCGGGTCGATCAGCAGGCGGGAAAAGCCGCCGAGCACCGCGGGCACGCCGAGCCTCGCCGAAAGCTGGCGCGTCAGCCCCTCGATGCCGATGTCATAGGCAATGTGGCGGGCAAAGGCCGCGTCGGGCAGTCCGAGCCGTCCATATCGAGCGGGAAGGCGGTTCATCGCGTGATCTGCGAGGATCACCATGCCTTTGTCATGTTTGCCGGATAGAATCTCGAAGGATTGGAAGTCGTCCATCAGGAATTGCCGTTCGTCATTGTGCAGTCGGGCGCAGTGATCGCATGCGCCTGCGGCAGGTTCAAGCGCCGCAGGCGGACAGAGGTTCAACCGGACCCTCGACGGGTGGTTTGCGAAAGGAAATATAATCGATTAGCATTGCGTTGACTTTCGCTTGACGGCGGCGCAAGAAGACACGGATACGAATAACCGTGGAGCTATTTGGGAGCCGTGTTGATCCAAGCCGCGCCAAGTTTCCTCACGCGGTCCGGACCGCTGGTCCGTCTCGCTCTGTTCGCTCTTGCAGCCATCATGCCGTTTTTCATCGCAGATGCCGCACGCGCCGATTTTCGCGTCTGCAACGGAACGCAAAACCTCGTCGGCGTCGCGATCGGCTATCGGGCCAAGGATGGCTGGATGACGGAGGGCTGGTGGCAGGTGCCGGCAACGACCTGCGCGACGTTGATCGAGGGAGAATTGCAGTCGCGTTATTATTACCTCTACGCAGAGGACGCTGCCCGCGGAGGACGATGGACGGGTGACGTGCAGATGTGCGTGGCGGAAAACGAGTTCAAGATCACGGGTGTGCAGGATTGTTATGCCCGCGGTTATCAGAAGATGGGATTCAAGGAATATGATACGGGCCGCCAGGGTAGCTGGATGGTTCAGCTCTCCGACACCCCAGGGACGCAAGAAAGCCAGAATTGATGAAGCGTAATCGCAAAATTAAAATCCTCGCCACCCTCGGGCCCGCCTCCTCCGAGGAATCGATGATCGAGAAGCTGCATCAGGCCGGTGCGGATGTCTTCCGCATCAATATGAGCCATGCGAGCCACGACCTGATGCGTACGCTCATCGAGCGCATCCGCTCGGTCGAAGCGCGCTCCGGCCGGCCGATCGGCATTCTGGCCGACCTGCAGGGACCAAAACTGCGTGTCGGCAAATTCGCAGACAGCAAAGTCGACCTGAAACCCGGCCAAACCTTCACGCTCGACAACAACGAAGCGCTCGGCGACCAGAACCGCGTCTATCTGCCGCATCCCGAGATTCTGGAATCGGTGCAGCCCGGCCACCGCCTGCTGATCGACGACGGCAAGCTCGCGCTCCGCGCAGAAAAATGTGATGGCAAGAGCATCGTCACCACCGTTATTTCGGGTACGCGCATCTCCGACCGCAAGGGCGTCAGCCTTCCCGACACGTTGCTCGGCGTCGGCGCACTGACGGATAAGGACCGCGCCGATCTCGACGCCGTGCTCGCTACCGACGATGTCGACTGGGTGGCGCTGTCCTTCGTCCAGCGTCCCGACGACCTTGCCGAAGTGCGCAAGATCGCCCGGGGCCGCGTCGGCCTGATGTCGAAGATCGAAAAGCCTCAGGCGCTTGAGCGCATTGAGGAAATCATCGAGCTTTCCGACGCCTTGATGGTCGCCCGCGGCGATCTCGGCGTCGAAATGCCGCTTGAATCGGTTCCCGGCATCCAGAAGCAGTTGATCCGCGCCTGCCGCCGTTCGGGCAAACCGGTGGTCGTCGCCACGCAGATGCTGGAATCGATGATCTCAGCACCCGTGCCGACACGCGCCGAAGTTTCCGACGTCGCGACCGCCGTCTTCGAAGGTGCCGATGCCGTCATGCTCTCCGCCGAATCGGCCTCGGGCGACTATCCGGTCGAAGCCGTCTCGACCATGGCGTCGATTGCCACTGCCATCGAGCGCGAGCCTCATTATCCCGGCATCATCTATGCCCAGCGCGCCCAGCCGGAAGCGACCGGCGCCGATGCGATCTCGCTTGCTGCCCGCCAGATCGCCGAGACGCTGAAGCTGTCGGCGATCGTCTGTTACACCTCGTCGGGCACCACAGGCCTTCGCGCCTCGCGCGAGCGTCCGCAGGTGCCGATCCTGGCACTGTCGCCGATCATCAAGACGGCGCGCCGCCTTGCCATCGTCTGGGGTCTGCATTGCGTCGTCACCCATGACGCGACCGATCTCGACGACATGGTCAACCGCGCCTGCCGCATCGTTGCCGACGAAGGCTTCGGCAAGCCGGGCGACCGTATCATCATCTCGGCCGGCGTGCCGCTCGGTACGCCTGGCGCCACCAACATGATCCGCATCGCCTATATCGGCTCCGACGGCCAGAGCGGCATCTGATCCGATCGCATCCTTTCAAAAGCCCGCTGCCTCAAAAAGAGGTGGCGGGTTTTTCGTTGGCGGGCCGGCATTGCAAAGGCTAGCGACGCATGCAAGTTTCGATTTCCATCAAAAAATTGAGCATGATGTCGCCCGCAAACCGCTGACACTTTTCGGCATCATGCACTGGTTCTGGGAGGGGCATCATGGATCTCGTCACGCTTCTGGCTTTTGCAGCCGTTTCCTTCGTCGGCATCGCGACGCCGGGGCCGACGGTGCTGCTGGCGCTGACCAACGGTTCGCGACACGGTCTGCGCCGGGCGATTGCCGGCATGATCGGCGCGGTGCTTTCCGATTTCCTGCTGATCGGCGCGGTCGCGATCGGGCTCGGCGCGCTGCTGGCCGCGTCGGAATTCTGGTTCTCGGTGTTGAAATGGGCAGGTGCCGCCTATCTCGCTTTTCTCGGCATCATGCTGCTGCGCTCGAAGGGCACGATCGATGCGGCGCTGAAGTCCGGGGCGCCTGCCAGTGCGACATCGCCGTTCTCGATCGGACTGAAGAGCTTCATGGTCGCGGCGACCAACCCGAAGGGCTATTTGTTCTTCTCGGCCTTCCTGCCGCAGTTCATCGACCCGACCCTGCCGCAGGCAACGCAGTATGCGCTGCTGGCGCTGGTTTTTGCCGTGCTCGATTTCCTCATCATGTTCGGCTACGCCTTCTTCGGTACGCAGGCAGTGCGTTTCCTGAAAACTTCAGGCGCCATGTGGCTGGAGCGGGCCTGCGGCGGCGCGCTGCTGGCGCTTGCCGGCTCGCTCGCCTTCTATCGCCGGGCAACCGTCTGAGTTCAGGGTTGAGGCAGGGATAGGTGACCGACGCGATAGGCCTGCGTGTGTCCGCCGATCTCGGGAATTTCTCCCCACAGTCTGAAGCGCACCCGCGTCCAGGTCGTCGGTTCGAAGCCGGAGACGGAGGCGAGAGCGTCGCCTGTCGCGACGTCGGCGCCAGCCTCTGCGCTTTCGGCACGACGGATGTCGGCGAGCGGCGCATAAGGCTCTGTCTGCAGGACATCGCGTGTGGCGAACCTGGCTGAGGCGATATCAGGCGAGATTTCTGCCTGCCAGACAATCCAGGTCCTTACCTGTGGCAAGCCGAAGGCGCTGGTGAGAGCCTCGAAACCTGGGCCGCAGAGGAAGTTGCTTGCTCCTTCCGGCCTCTGCCAGAGATAGAAGGGCGCATAGAGATTGTCGTGGCTGCCGAACTCTCCCTTGCGGGCGCTGAGATAGGCTTTGAAACCGAGATTGGGAAAGCCGTCGAGCAACGGACCCTTGTCGCGGATGCGGCGGTCGACGATCGACATGTCATAATCGGCGGGCAGGGTGAAGCTGTACTGCATGGTGATCATGACTGTGCCACCGGTTCCAGCCATTCGACGATGCTGCCGTTTTCCACCGGCTGGATGCTGATATAGCTGAAGGGGCTGTCATCGGCTGCGCCATGCCAGTGGCACTCACCCGGCGCAAACCAGACGGCGTCGCCGGCCCGCAATGCTTCGATCGGGCCGCCCTCGTTCTGCGCCAACCCATGGCCCGAAAGCACATAGAGCAACTGGCCTCTGGGATGCGTGTGCCAGCGCGTAAGGGTGCCGGGATCGAGCGCGGCGCGCATTGCGGTGTTCTCGCCATCGGCGCTGCCTTCGAGCAGCATCTCGACCCAGAAGGGCGCAGTCGCGACGCTCTCCGGCGAACGGATTGCCTTGCCGGGGCGCCTGATGGTCATGGTCTTCGGGTTCGAAGCGCTCATTGCCGGCCTCCAGCCACACGTAGCCGCCAGTCTAGGTCGATCATCTGGGCCATGCCGTCGCCGAAGGACCAGTCTTCCGGTGCGCTGGTGCTGATGACGATCATCACATCCTCAGGCCGGAGGCCCGGCGATTGCGCCAGGAGATCGGCGATCCGCCGATAGAGCGCCGCCTTCATCTCGCCGGTGCGAGGCCTGCCTGTTGTGATCGAGATATAGACGAAATTGTCGGAGCGCGGGCCGGCGAGATAGTTGCGGTCGAAGATCAACTCATTCTCGTCATGTTGATGGATGGCCTGGAAACGGTCGTTTTCGGGCACGTCGAAGGTGTCCATCAGGGCGCGCTGGATGTTGTCGGCGATTGCGCCGAGATAGTCCGGCGACTTGCCTTTGCGAAGGGAAATTCGAACGAAGGGCATCGGGGTCTCCATGGTTCAGGCCGTCTGTCGGCCTTGACAGCAGAACCATCGCACGGCACGATGATGCTGAAAATCAGAATTTTATGGATTAATTATCCTGAAAAATGGGATTATATGATGCGGCGGACGATCTTCGATCTCGATGTGCTTCGCACCTTTTCGACCGGCATGGAGCTCGGCAATTTTGCCAAGGCGGCCGAGCGGCTCGGGCGTTCGACCTCGGCGGTCAGCGCACAGCTGAAGAAGCTGGAGGAGCAGGCGGGTACGCCGATCTTCCGCAAGGCGGGGCGCGGGTTGGCGCTGACCGACGCCGGCGAGACGATGCTCGGCTATGCCAGGCGGCTGCTGGAACTCAACGACGAGGCGGCTGCGGCTGTCAACAGCGTCGAGCTGGAGGGCTGGGTAAGACTCGGCCTGCAGGAGGATTTCGGTGAGACCCTGCTGCCCGAAGTGCTCGGCCGCTTCGCGCGTGCCCATCCGAAGGTCCGGATCGAGGCGCGGGTGGTCCGCAATGCCGAACTGCTCGAGCGCGTCACATCGGGCAAGCTCGATCTGGCGCTTGCCTGGAGCGATGGCACGCTGACCACCCATTGCGAGCGGATCGGCGAAGTGCCGATGCGCTGGATCGGGCCTGCCGAGGGGCCGCCCGCATGGCAAGCGGCTAGCGGCGAGCCGATGCCGCTCGCCTCGCTGGAGGCGCCGTGCCTGTTGCGCAGTGCGGCGACCCGGGCGCTTGACGAGGCCGGTATTTCCTGGCGGCTCGCCTTCGTCAGCCCCAGTCTCGGCGGTCTCTGGGCGGCGACGGCGGCAGGCCTCGGCCTCACCATCCGCACGCCGATCGGGCTGCCGGCGAAGGTGCGGCCGCTGGTGCCCGGGACTGTCGGCCTGCCCGATTTGCCGAAGCTCGGTCTGGTCCTGCATCGGGCGGAAGCCGAACCGCAGCCGGCTGCGGCGCGCCTTGGCGAACTGGTGCTGCAGTCGGTGCATGGTGCGTTGCGCGAGGTGCCGGCCTGACATCTCCGCGTTGACCCCTCGAGCGCGTGCCTGTAGCTTCGGACCGCTATGAAGATGATCACCCTCAATATCGCGACAGTCTTCTTCTTGAGCCTCTAGAGGCTCTGCCTTCGGGCATCAGAAGACGCGGCCGCTGACCAGCCTTCGCGGTTGGCGCGTTGCCGCGAACTGCAACCACCTGCATCTGGCCAAGGAAAGAGCCGGCAGGTTTGGCGATAGAGAGATATTTAATGACACCAACTGTTTACCCGCCGGCGCTGAACGCCGCGCAGATCGAACAATTTATCGAGCATGGCTTCATCAGGATCGACGATGCTTTTCTTCAGGAGCTGGCCGAGGAGGCGCGCGTCATCATGTGGCGCGACATGCCCTTCGCTGCGGATGATCCAAACACGTGGACGCAGCCGGTCGTGCGGCTTGCCGGCTATGGCGGTGGGCCGTTCGAAAAGGCTGTCAACACGCCTGTCTTGCATTCAGCCTTCGACCAGCTCGTCGGCAAAGGGCGCTGGGAGCCGCGTAATGGGCTCGGCAGCTTTCCGGTGCGCTTTCCTCATCCCGACGATCCCGGCGATGCCGGTTGGCATGTCGACCTCAGCTTTCCCGGCGAGGATTGCGATCCGAACGAACAACGGGACTTTTCGGCCTGGCGGGTGAACATCACCTCGCGCGGGCGGGCGCTGCTGATGCTGTTCCTGTTCTCGGATGTCGGGGAGCAGGACGCGCCGACCCGCATCCGCGTCGGGTCGCATAAGGATATCGCCCGCCTTCTGGCGCCCGCGGGCGAAGCGGGGATGGCGCATCTCTGGCTGGAGCATGTCGGGGAAGACCGGCTGCTGGCGTTAGCGACGGGCCTGGCGGGCACGGTCTATCTGTGCCATCCGTTCCTCATCCACGCAGCGCAGATGCATCGCGGCAGGGAGCCGCGCTTTATGGCGCAGCCCGGCCTTGCCCCTTCCGAACCGCTTCGGCTCGAACGGCAGGACGGCGCCTATTCACCGGTCGAGATCGCAATCCGCCGGGCGCTTCAGGACCGGTAGCGAGGACAGAAAGTACCCGGCCGTTGCAGGCCGGGTGCTACATCTGCTGGGCGTTGCGGCGGATTGCCTGCGGCGGCTGGCCGAAAGCGCGTAGGAAAGCGCGGCGCATGCGCTCGCGGTCGGCAAAGCCGGTCTCGTCGGCGACGACGTCGATCGGATGGCGGCTCTGCTCCATCATCAGCCGGGCGGCTTCGAGTCTCAGATTTTCCACCGCTTTGGCAGGCGATTGTCCGGTTTCGGCGCGGAAGGCTCGGCTGAACTGGCGGGGGCTGAGATGGGCGGCTTCCGCCAGTTCTTCGACCGAAAGCTGCGATTTCAGATTGCCGCGGGCAAAGTCGAGCGCCTTCTGAATGCGGTCGGATTTCGGTTCCAGCTCCAGCAGCGCGGAAAATTGCGACTGGCCGCCGGACCGGCGGTGATAGACGACAAGCATTCGGGCCACTGCGCGGGCGACCTCTATGCCGTGGTCCTTCTCGACCATGGCGAGTGCCAGATCGATCCCGGCCGTCATGCCGGCCGATGTCCAGACCGAGCCGTCGATAATGAAGATGCGGTCCTCTTCCACCTTGATCGCTGGATACCGCGTCCTCATTTCGCGGGCGAGACACCAGTGCGTCGTCGCGCGTCGGCCGTCGAGAATACCGGCTTCGGCGAGAAAGAATGTGCCGGTGCAAATCGAAGCGACGCGGCGAGAGGCGCCAAGAGCCGCGCGAACGAAGTCGCTTTCACCGGGGCTTGGCAATGCAATGCCGGGCGCGCCGGTGACGATCAGCGTATCGAATCCGGGATCGCCGAAGGGCTCGGTCTCGATCGCCATCCCGAGCGAGGTGCGCAGCGAACCGCCGGCTTCCGAGAGGTAGCGGATGTCGTAGACCTTCTCGTGGAAATGCAGATTGGTGAATTCGAAGGCCGACACAGCCGCCAGGCCCATAATCTGGAAGCCGGGGTAGAGCAGGAAAGCGATGGTCTGCATGACTAAGCTCCGATGTCCTAAAAGGTGGTATATATGACATTCAGGACGCTGACAATCCGGGGTATGGTTCTCCTCACGCGCAGGGCAGAGGCCGGCGCAATTGAAGGAGATGGATCATGACACAGGAATACAAGGGTACTGCGCTTGTCACCGGCGCATCCTCGGGCATCGGCGCAGTCTATGCGCACAGGCTGGCCAAGCAGGGTTACGACCTTATCATCGTCGCCCGCAACGGCGAGCGGCTGAAGGCCTTGGCAACCGGGCTGACCGAGGAGACGGGCAGAACAGTCGAGACCGTCGTGGCCGACCTCGGCAACACGGCCGACCTCGCCCGTGTTGAAGGCGTGCTGAAGCAGGACCGGAGCATCACGCTTCTGGTCAACAATGCCGGCGTCGGCGGAACGGCGCCGCTGCTTGCCGCCGATGTCGACAAGATGCAGAAGATGATCGACCTCAACGTCACGGCGCTGATGCGGCTGACCTATGCCGCCGTTCCCGGTTTCGTTGCCCGCGGCGGCGGCACGATCATCAACATTGCTTCGATCGTCGCGATCGCGCCCGAGCGCCTGAATGGCGTCTATGGCGCCACGAAAGCCTTCGTGCTCGCCTTCAGCCAGTCGCTGAAACATGAACTGACGGAGAAGAATATCCGTATCCAGGCCGTGCTACCGGGCGCCACGGCGACGGAATTCTGGGGCATTGCCGGCACGCCGATCGAGCATCTGCCGAACGAGATCGTAATGTCGGCCGATGACATGGTCGATGCATCGCTGGCCGGACTTGAGCAGGGTGAGTTCGCAACGATTCCGGCGCTGGAGGATGCCGGCTTGCTTTCGGCCTACGAGCAGGCGCGCCAGGCATTGATGCCGAACCTGTCTCGCAGCACGCCGGCCAAGCGTTACGAGCTGGCATGATGGTTTACCGACGAAAACCATCCGCGGCATATGCTGCGGATGGTTGGGGCACTTACCTCAACCGAAGCGTTCCAGGGCGGTGGAGAAAATATCGGAATCGACGTTGCCGCCCGATGTGACGACAACGATTGTGTCGCTTTCCAGATCCTTATCATGGAAGAGGGCGGCGGCAAGCGCCACTGCAGCACCGGGCTCGACGACGATCTTCAGCCTGACGAAAGCGAGCGCCATGGCGCGCAGCGCCTCCTCGTCGGTGACAACGATGCCAGGGCCGGCGAGGCGCTTCAGGATCGGAAAGGTGATATTACCAGGCTGCGGCGTGAGGATCGCATCGCAGATCGAGCCCGACATCGAGGCATTGCGCTCGATCCTGCCCGAGACGAGCGAGCGGGTGGTATCGTCGAAGTCACTGGGTTCGCAGGGACGGACGCGAAAACCGGGGGCGCTGGCTTCGAGGGCAAGGGCGATGCCGGAGGTCAGTCCGCCGCCGCCGCAGGGAACCAGGACCTCCGCAGACGTAACACCTTCCTCTTCCGCCTGCTCGGAGATTTCGAGGCCGGTCGTGCCTTGGCCGGCAATGACGAGCGGCTCGTCGAAAGGCTTGATCAGCGTCAGGCCGCGTTCTGCAGAAAGCCTCGCGCCGATCTCGTCGCGATCCTCGTTGGCGCGGTCGTATAGCACAACTTCGGCGCCGAAGGCGCGGGTGTTGGCGATCTTCAGCTTTGGCGCGTCGCTCGGCATGATGATGACGGCGGGCACGCCATGCAGCTTGGCGGCAAGGGCAACGCCCTGGGCATGGTTGCCGGAGGAGAAGGCGATGACGCCTCTCGCACGCACGGCCGGATCGAGGCCGGAGACCGCGGACCAACCGCCGCGGAACTTGAACGAACCGGAATGCTGCAGACATTCCGCCTTCACGAACAGGCGCCGGCCGGCGATCTCGTTCAGGAAGGGAGAGGAGAGAAGCGGTGTGCGCCTGATATGACCGCGCAGGCGGGCGCGGGCGGCGACGATCATTTCAATGCTGGCCATTCGGGAATCGTCCTGCTTGGAATTTAATCATGCATAGGGTCGGGCAAGCTCTTTGTGAACGGCGAGTTTGTCACCGTGACATGAATGGTGTTGCGCTCGTTGCCGAGGTTAATAGCCGTTGGCCGAACCTTCCGCCGCACGGCTGTCCATGGCGCCATTGTAGCGGGCGCCGCTGCCCTTGGCGATGGCGGCGAGGCTTTTGCCGCCGACGAGGATGCCGGCGGCCTGGCCCCATTGCGGCGCGTCATTGCCGCCATCGAAGCTGTAGCCCATGGCGGCGAGGGTCTTTTCCGTATCCGGCGAAATGGCATAGGGTTCGAGAAAGACCTTGTCGGGCTGCCATTGGTGGTGGAGACGCGGCGCGTTGACCGCCTGGCTGATATCCATGCCGAAATCGACGACGTTGAGGATCGTCTCCAGCGTGATGGTGATGATGCGCGAGCCGCCGGGGCTGCCGATCACCATGAAGGGTTTGCCGTCCCGGGTGACGATCGTCGGGCTCATCGAGGAGAGCGGCGTCTTCTTCGGCGCGATGGCATTGGCTTCGCCCTGCACCAATCCGTAGAGGTTCGGCACGCCTGTTTTGGAGGTGAAATCGTCCATCTCGTTGTTGAGCAGGACGCCCGTGCCGGGTGCCACGACCGCGGCGCCGAAGGAGCCGTTCAGCGTATAGGTGACGGCGACCGCATTGCCCGCGTCGTCGATGATCGAATAATGCGTCGTCTCGGTGCTTTCTTTGCCGCCGAGCGGTTTCAGGTTCGCCGAGGTGCCGGCCTTGTAAGGGTCGATCTTGGCGGCGACCTCCGAGGCATATTTCTTGTCGAGCAGTTTCTCGACCGGGTTCTCGACGAAATCGGGATCGCCGAGTGCGGCATTGCGGTCGACATAGGCATAGCGCATCGCCTCGACCATGATGTGCACGGTTTCAGCCGAGTTGTAGCCGAGATAGGAGAGCGGATAACCTTCGAGAACATTGAGGATCTCGCAGATGATGATGCCGCCGGAGGAGGGCGGCGGCGAGGAGATGATGTCGTAGCCGCGGTAATTGCACTCGATCGGCTTCAACTCGCGCACGGCATATTGCTCGAAATCTTGCCTGGCGAGGATGCCGCCCTTGGCCTGGCTCGCCTTGACGATCTCTTCGGCCGGCGCGCCTTTGTAGAAGGCGTCGGGACCTTTTTCAGAGATGCCGGCCAAAACCGCGGCGAGGTCAGGCTGCTGGAGTTTTTCGCCCGATGTATAGGGCTTTCCGTCCGGCTTCAGAAAAATTTTCGCCGCCGCCTCGTCCTTGGCGAGACGCTTGGCGTTGCCGGCGAGGCCTGCGGCGTCGCCCTGTTCCAGCGTGAAGCCGTCTTTGGCGAAGCGGAGCGCCGGTGCGATCAGATCCTGGCGCGATTTCGTGCCGTATTTCTCGCGTGCGGTTTCGAAGCCCATGACGGAGCCGGGAACGCCGACGGCGAGATAGCCGTCGAGGCTGGCGCGCGGCACGATATCGCCCTTGGCATCGAGATACATGGTCTTCGTGGCGGCAAGCGGCGCGCGTTCGCGGAAATCGAGAAAGGTCTTGGTGCCGTCTTTCAGGCGGATGGTCATGAAACCGCCGCCGCCGAGATTGCCGGCCGAGGGATAGACGACCGCCAGCGCATAACCGACGGCGACCGCCGCATCGACGGCATTGCCGCCGCTTTTCAACACCTCGACGCCGACATCGGTCGCCAGATGCTGGGCGGTAACGACCATGCCGTGCTCGGCTTCGACTGGTGCGGGCGATGCGGCGAAAGCCGAGGTCAGGCTCAGCGACAGTGCCGATATGACGGAGATCGTCCCGATATGCAGGCGGCCCATGATTTCCCCTCCTATGGACAATGATGGAAACATATGGGGCCGCTGCGGCCCGAGACAATGCAGGCGACTGGCTTTAGGCAAGGAGCTCGGTTTTGCAGCCGGAGACGTCAGGCGCCGCGCAAAGCGTCCGGCGTCAGCGACGACAGGGTTGCGCGCGTCTGCTGGCGCGAAGCGGCGAGCCTCTCCTCGGCCCTCCGGGCAGCCGCCTGCAGGTCGCGCGGCTTGCCTGATATCTTTTCCATGGCTGCGATGGCGACATCGGTTGCCAGATAGTCCGGCTTATGGCCGACGCCTCGTATGGTGATAAGTTCGGAACCTGAAATATCGCGGGCAAGGCCGCGCGAATGCAGATGCTCCCAGACGACCTCGTCGCTGTCGCCTGTGATGATGACGGTCGGGGCGGTGATCTGCGAATAGAGCGGTGAGTGTGCCTTCACATAGGCGAGCAGCCTTTTGAAATCGGCGGCGTTGTTGTGGAAAGCGCTCGGCCGCAGCACCAGCGACGGACCGGTCTTTTCGATGTAGTCGGCCGGGCGTGGATTGGGACGAAAGACGTTCAGCGTGCCGCGCTCCAGCCGACGCAGCCCGAGCGGCACGACGACCGCATGGTTGAAGAGCCAGCCGATAACAGGCGCGGTGGCGACATGATAGTACCAGTCGATGCCGCCCGGCCAGGGATGGGTGGCGGGTGCGAGAAAAAGCAGGCCTGATGTCTTATCGGGATGGCGCAGGCCGAAGGCGGCAGTGATCGCGCCGCCGAAGGAATGGCCGACGATAACAGCCTTTTCGATACCGCGCTTTTCCATCAGCCTGGCGATGGCATCGGCCTGGCCGGAGGGAAAAGCGTTCTCAGGGCCGCCGCGCTCGGAATAACCGTGACCGGGTCGATCGACGAAGAGCATTTCCGCTCGGCCTTCGAGTGCGGCGCGAAAGGCGACGACCTGATCGAGGAGATTGCCGCTGGCGCCGTGAATGAAGACGAGGGCGGGCAGGTCGGCATTTTCGGGACGCGCGATATGGACGGCATTCATGCGGTAGCCGCCGACATCCGTCAGTTCGCCGATATTCGGATAGGTGTGTTCGAATTGCCGCGCCTTGTAGGAAGAGTAACCGATGGCGGCGGCGAGCGGGATGAGAAGGGCGGAAACTTCTGCAAGCATGGTCTTAACGAGCGATAATTGCGGGATGACCTGCGGGCGGACAAACCGCTACATCGTTTCCCTCTGTATTCCAAAATTGCGCGGCGTGATCCGACGTCAAGATGTCAGCCCGGGAATCAGGTGCGGTTGCCGGCGAGTTTTTCGGCAAGCGTGTTGACCTGTTCCTGCGCGGTGCGTTCGGCGGGATAGACATCGAGGAAACGCTCCCAAGCCTTCAAGGTCAGCTGGTCGTTGCCGGAATTGCTGAGGATCGCCGCCATGCCGGACAGCGCGCCGAAATGGCGCGGCTCGAGATCGAGCACACGCTCGATGTCGGACATCGACTTGCGATAATTGCCCATGACGAAATTCAGCGTGGCGCGACGGTTCCAGCTTTCGGCATAATCGGGCTTCAGCGCGATCGCTTCATCGAGGAAGTCTAGGGCGGCGGGATTGCGCTTTTCCTCGATCGCCTTGTCGGCCCATTGCATCAAGAGATTAATGGTGGCGCTGCCGGAATCGTTCCATTCCATGCGGATCTCATTGGCGATGCTGCTGGCCTTGTCGGGGTCGCGCTCACGCTTCAGCTGGCTGAACAGCTGGTCGAGGTGCTGCTTTGGTGAAGAGTTGACATCCGTCTGCTCGACGATGACGTCTTTTTCCGCGGCGGTGGCCGGAAAAGTGGCGGAGAGGAGGATGAGGGCGAGCGGCAGCGCCGCTGATGTCAAAGCAAAAAAGCGCATGGCGGACATATTAGCCCGCCAACGCCGAAGATCAAACAAATTTGACGTGATCACCGTAGCGACCCACCGGATATATCTGCCGGCGCAAACTGCGCGGCAAGGCGATCCGGACGCGCGAAATCAGCCCTGGCGAGCCTTGTAGCGCGGGTTCAGCTTGTTGATGATGTAGATGCGGCCCTTGCGGCGAACCAGACGGTTGTCACGGTGACGAGCCTTGAGCGACTTGAGCGAATTCTTGATCTTCATTTTTCTGATCCGCGATCTCTATGGGGGAATTCACATTCGCCCGTATCTTTAACAATCAAAAGCGCGCCATCGGGCGCGCTCTTAGGTGGGGGAGCAGATACCTCTTCACCTTTTCCATGTCAACCGCATGAAGGTGTTTTTCCCAAGGCGCTGCGGTGTTTTCTCAGGTTAAAACCGGCGATTTCCGCGTCAAGGTGGTGATATGGCCCATCTTGCGGCCGGGGCGCCATTCGGTCTTGCCGTAGAGATGAACCAGCGTATCAGGACGCCGCAGCCAGTCGGGAACGGCAAGGATATCGTCACCGATCAGGTTCTGCATGACACAGTCGGAATGGCGCTCGGCATTGCCGAGCGGCAGATTGGCAACGGCGCGAATGTGCTGCTCGAACTGGCTGACGACGCAGGCGGCCTCGGTCCAGTGACCGGAGTTGTGGACACGCGGCGCCATCTCGTTGGCAATCAGACCGCCATCGGGAAGCACGAAGAATTCGATGCCGATGACGCCGACATAGTTCAACGCGGCAAGAATTTTCTCGGCCGATCGGCGCGCGGCGTCCGACGTCGTTGGCGAGATCGTAGCGGGAACCGTCGAGGTGTGGAGGATGCCGTTGCGATGGACGTTCTCGGCGGGATCGAAGCAGACGACCGTACCGTCGGTGGCGCGGGCGGCGATGATCGAGGCCTCGCGCTCGAAGGCGACGAAACTTTCGAGGATGAGCGGCACGCTGCCCAACGCGGCATAGGCGCCATCAGCGCTGTCGGCCGTCGAGCGGAAAACCTTCTGGCCCTTGCCGTCATAACCGAGACGGCGGGTTTTCAGCACGCCCTGGCCGCCGAAATCCTTTAATGCCGTATCGAGATCGGCCTGGCTGTCGACCGTGTGGAAGCGGGCGGTCGAGATGCCGCAGTCGTTGAGAAAGCGCTTTTCGACGAGGCGATCCTGTGCTGCTTCCAGCGCCTTTGGCGGCGGATAGACTGGCACGCTTGCCGAGAGCGTCTCGGCGGCTATGACGGGCACGTTTTCGAATTCGTAGGTGACGACATCGCAGATATCAGCCAGTTCGGCCAGTGCCGCCGGATCGTCATAGGCAGCGGTAATCTGCCGGTTGGCGAGTTGGGCGGCCGGGCAGTCCGTCTGCGGCTCGAGAATGACCGTGCGAAAATTCAATCTGGCGGCGGCAATGGCCAGCATGCGGCCGAGTTGGCCGCCGCCGATGATGCCGATCGTTGTTGCCGTCATAGGTCGTCCATCGGGTATTCGGCGACGGCAGCACTCTGGCGCTCGCGCCACTCGTCGAGCCGATCGGCGATTTCTTCGTCGGAAAGGGCGAGGACGGCGGCGGCGAGCAGGGCGGCGTTGACCGCGCCGGCCTTGCCGATGGCAAGCGTTCCCACAGGAATGCCGGCCGGCATCTGTACGATGGAAAGAAGGCTGTCCTGGCCGGAGAGGGCTTTGGACTGAACCGGCACGCCGAAAACCGGCAGCGGCGTCATCGATGCGGTCATGCCCGGCAGGTGGGCGGCGCCGCCGGCGCCGGCGATGATGACCTTGAAGCCTTCTGCCCGCGCGCCCTTGGCAAAATTGACCAGCCGGTCGACTGTGCGGTGCGCCGAAATGATGCGCGCATCATAAGGGATCTCCAGCGCCTCCAGCGTGTCGGCGGCGTTCTTCATGGTCTCCCAGTCGGACTGGCTGCCCATGATGATGGCGACGAGCGGTCTGTCTGTCATCGTTGCTGCTATTCCTCTCAGGCGATGATGTCAGGGATGATCTGATCTTCCAGCTTGGAGAGCCTGTCCTTGATGATGAGCTTCTTCTTCTTCATGCGCTGGATCCGCAGAGCATCGCATCCGATCTGGATCATGGCATTGATCGCGGCGTCGAAATCCTCGTGCTCCTGGCGCAGCCGCGCCACCGTGAGCCTGATTTCCGCCTGTTCCTGATCGGCCATATGCATTCCCCGTTATCGTCTTCGGATCTTGTCCGATCTGCCGATGATTTCCGCAAGCTCCTATCACCAAATACAGGTAACGGCTAGTTAGTCTTGATCATGAAATTGCCATCTAGTCTTCATCTTTTGGCCTTCGACAAGCCTTCAAAAATATGTCACAGTCCGGCCGTTGACACCTTGATCCCCGACGATGATGGCCGGGGAGGGTAAGAGGAAGGAAGGGTCAAATGACAGTTCAAGCTCATCTTGAATCACTCCAGAAAAAGCATGTCGCTCTCGAGGAAGAGTTGCATACGCTCAGAACAGCTCCCTCTATCTCCGATACGGAAATTGCCGAATGCAAGCGCCGCAAGTTGCGCATCAAGGACGAGATTCAGCGTCTCAAGTCATCCGTCCACTGATCTTCCCAAGGGTCGCCGGTCGATCATCTTGCGAAAGAAAAGGTAAATCCATCCATTCCGCCTAGAATCAGCAAGACCCGGTGATTTCACACCAGATTTGCGCCAGCCCGATGCCTGCCAGCATCGCGGCTGGCGCTTTTGGGTCGCAGGCGTCGGGCGGCGCTGCATCATATGCATCGTGTCCCACTAGGCTTTGGCGAACACGCCTTAAGCCCAGAACTGATCCAGCCATAAATTGAGCTTGTCGAAACCGCGGTTGTTGACCGTGTAGATGCGTTTCGTGCCTTCAGATGTCACCGAGACGAGGTTGCTGTCGAGCAGCGCCTTCAGGTGTTGCGACACAGCAGGACGGCTGATCGGCAGGCCTTCGGCAAGTTCGTTGACCGTCCGCGGAGCGCGGCGCAACTCCTCCAGCAGAAACCGCCGGTTCGGATCGGCAATCGCAGAGAAGGGGTCCGTGTTCGACATACCGGGAACGCTACGTCAAACCGGCCGCCGCAGCAAGGAAATTGTGCAATGCAGCGTGCTGGAGCCCCTACCAGCCAAGGCCCTCGCGCACGATCAGCAAGGCGGCGATCAGGGCCATCGCATACATGAACGGATAGAAGATCGCCGGCTTCATGCGGCGCACGCACCAGGCGCCGGCAAGGGTGGCGAGCGGGGCGAAGGGCAGAAGCGTCGCGGAGGTCGCAAGGTTCTGGGTGTCGAGCTGGCCGAGCGCGAAATAGGGGATCAGCTTGATGGCGTTGAGGATGGCAAAGAAGCGCACACTGGTGCCGGTATATTCGCGCGGCTGTAGCTTCAGCGGCAGGGCATAGATCTGAAAGGGCGCGCCGCCCGCATGGGCGACGAAGCTGCCGTAACCGGAAAATGTGCCCCAGAGGCCGGCGGCCACCGGCCGCTGGCCGCGCGGCGGAATGATCTTGCCGGCACCCGGGCCGTAATTGTTCCAGAAATAGCGCAGGCAGAAGAGGATAGTCACCGCGCCGATGACGATGCGCAGCATATTGCCCGGAACGAGCGCCGAGGTCGCCCAGCCTAGCGCAATGCCGAAGACCGCGCCGGGCAGCATGATCTTCAGCGTCGCCCAGTCGCCGTGTTTGCGCCAGATGACGAGCGAGATCATGTCCATGAAGACCAGGATCGGCAACAGGATCGCCGCCGCCTCGACCGGCGAGACGACGAGGGCGAGGAACGGCAGGCCGATCAGCGACAAAGCGTCGCCCATGCCGCCCTTTGCGAGGCCCACGAGCAGAACGGCGGGCACGGCGGCGTAGTAGAATGACAAATCCTGCGGCATGCTTTCGGCGTCCTCCTCTTGCAAGCCTCGTCTAACGGAACTACTCACACAAAACGAGTGCGGATCCCCGATTTCGAGGGGGAATTCGCAGGAAACGGAAAGACCTCATGACCGAACCGGAAAACCGCTGCCGCCTGGTGCTCATCGCACCCGATATTGCCGATGCCGATGAACAGGCGAGGATCGTCGCCGACGCGCTGAAGGGCGGCGATGTCGCTTCGGTGATCGTGCCGCAATATGGGCTCGACGACGGCACCTTCCAGAAACATGCGGAGAAGCTGGTGCCGCTGATCCAGGATGCCGGAGCGGCTGCGCTGATATCAGGCGACAGCCGTGTTGCAGGCCGGGCGAAGGCCGATGGCCTGCATCTTTCCGGCAATGCGGAGGCGCTTTCGGAAGCGATCGACAAACATGCGCCGAAGCTGATCGTCGGCGGCGGTAACGCGGCCGACCGGCACAAAGCGCTTGAGATCGGCGAAGTCAGGCCGGACTATATCTTCTTCGGCAAGCTCGACGGCGACATCAAGCCGGAGGCGCATCCGAAGAACCTTGCGCTCGGCGAATGGTGGGCCTCGATGATCGAAATCCCCTGCATCGTCATGGGCGGCACCGATCCGGCTTCGGCGCTTGCCGTCGCCGAGACCGGAGCGGAGTTCGTGGCCCTGCGGCTGGCAGTCTTCGGCGAGCCCACCCGGGCGCCATCCATCGTCGCCGAAGTCAACGCGTTGCTTGACGAAAAAGCGCCACGGTTTGAGGATTGAAATCGCGCTCATGCCGATCCAGACCGCCCGCCTGTTGAAATTTATCCTTGCCAGCATGGCCGCCGTCGTTGCGGCCGGGCCGGATGTCGCCTTGGCGCAAGCAACGGATAGCGTCGTAAACCAGCCAGGCTCCGGGCCGACTTCGACTTTCCGCACCGACCGGCCCACCGGCCCGGTCGTGCGGCCCTCCGATGGTGTCGGCGTGTTCGATCGCATGGGTGCGAAGCTGCCGGACCTGCCGCCGGAAAAGGATTATAAGGGACCTGTCGACGAGGCTTACGGCGCCTTCCAGCGCGGTTACTACCTGACGGCAATGGACAAGGCGCTGCCGCGCGCCCAACTCGGTGATGCGGCGGCGCAGACGCTGATCGGCGAAATCCTGTCGCAGGGTCTCGGCGTCAAGAAGGACGTCAAGAATGCGGCCTTCTGGTACGGCAAGGCGGCCGAAGGCGGCGATGCGGCGGCCATGTTCAAATATGCGCTGATGCTGATGGAAGGCGAGGGCGTGCCGCGTGACAAGGTCAAGGCCGACGACTATATGCACAAGGCGGCCGAGGCCGGCAATCCTTCGGCGGAATTCAACTGGGCGCAGATCGTCGTCGCCGATAATCCCGGCGAGAAGGGACTGAAGTTGGCGCTGCCGTTCTACGAGAAATCGGCCGAGCAGGGCATTGCCGATTCGCAATATGCCGTGGCGCAGATCTACGCGACGCTGAAGGACTTGCCTGAGGAAAAGAAGCAGCTCGCCCGCGAGTGGATGGCGCGTGCTGCGCGCGCCGGCTTCGATACGGCCCAGCTCGATCTCGGCATCTGGCTCGTCAACGGCGTCGGCGGGCCGAAGGATTACGTCAAGGGCTTCGAATGGCTGAAACTTGCCGCCAATGGCGGCAACGTCGCGGCCCAGAACAAGCTCGCCCATCTCTACATCAACGCCATCGGCACGCCGCCCGACCCGGTCGAGGCGGCGAAATGGTATGTGCTGTCGCGCCGGGCCGGGCTTGCCGATCCGTCACTCGAGGATTTCTATCTCGGCATCGAGGACGATCAGCAGAAGGCGGCGATCGAGGCCGCCAACAAGTTCCGGCGGCGATAATTGGCTGCCGGGCCTCCCGACCGGGAGAGGCTTTAAAAAAGCGCGTCGGCGAAAAGATCCTCGTCGGTTTCGGCTTTGGGGGTCTCGGCGGGAGCGGGGGCGCTGTCTTCGCAGGTCGGGAAGATGTCGCGATGGATGTTGCGCTCCTGGACCATCGTGTAGGCCTTGAAGATCTTGTGGTCGAGCGGGGCGATCGCCTCGGCGAGATCGGAGATATCGGCGACCTCAGTGCCGGCGGCGCTTTCGAGCAGATCGGCGCAGCGGGCAAAGACTTCGCCGAGATCCCGCTGGAAATCGAGCTTGC
The DNA here is from genome assembly GCF_028994275.1 of Rhizobium binxianense. Classification (NCBI taxonomy): domain Bacteria; kingdom Pseudomonadati; phylum Pseudomonadota; class Alphaproteobacteria; order Hyphomicrobiales; family Rhizobiaceae; genus Rhizobium; species Rhizobium binxianense. The sequence continues at coordinate 3,436,505 of NZ_CP118713.1, read as the reverse complement.
CGATCAGCAGGCTGATCTTGGTGGCCACCTCGCGGCCGGCCTCGGCGAGCACCTTCAGCTCGCTTTCCATCACATTGGCTGCGGAGCGGATGTTGCCGACTGCCGACGTCAGGCTTTCTCCCAGACCGCCGGCCCCGACATCGGTGGCGGGGGCAACACGCCCAGCCGCGGCTTCGAGCGCCGGCAGGCCGGTGACGATGGCATCGGCGGATTCGTCGAGCTTGCCGGCGAAGATGCGCAGCTCGGCGGTGACGACGTTGATCGACCTGCCTTCCTCGCCCAGGCGGCTGCAGCGCAGGTTGGTGTTCAAAGCCATGTAATGGATGTCGGTCTTGACGGCGCGGATGTTGGCGATCGATTCAGACAGCTTGGCGGCTGTGCCGATCGTCGACTGGCTCACCTGGTCGGCCTGCCGGCTTGCCGTGTCGACCTGCCGGACAATCTCGTGGGCCGCCGAAACACTGGATTCCAGCGCGCGCATGAAATTGCCGCCGTCCTCGCCGCTCTCACCGCTCATCTGGTCGCGCAGCTTTAGGATTTCCCGCATGTCGTGGTCGAAACTGGCGATCGTCGTGACGACGTACTCCGAATCCCGCTGGAAATTGGCGCACATGTCGCTCATCTGCGCTGCGGTCAAATGGTGGATGACGTTCTGCAAGCGCTTGCGCGCGTCGGCGTCGAGCTTTGCGCCCTCCACGCCGGCAAAGAATTCCTCAAGCAGTGAAAGGGTGGCCTGCACATGCTCGATGCGCTGACGGGTGATGTCGCCGATCTGCAGGGCAGAGAGCGTCGACGCGACCTTGCTCTGGACGCCGCGGGCAATCGCGCCGACCTCACGGGCGACGACGCCGAGATGCTTGCGGTGTTGGGCGATCTTGGCGGCGTCGTCGCGCAGGGCTGCCGCGACGGCCGGAACGGTATCGGCGTAACCCTTGGAGACACTGGCGCCAAAGGAGGCGGCGAGTTTGACCTCCTTGTCGAGGCTGTCGAGATGCGTGGCGAAACGGTTGACCTCATCGGTGCCGGAATAGATTCGCTCCAGGATCTCCTGTGCGAAGCCGGCGAATTCGGCAAGGCCGGCGCCGGTGATCTTCACGGTCACGGCGAAAGTTCTGAGATAGCGCATCGTCTCCTGCATGTCGGAGACGTATTTGCGCAGCTCCCTGCCGGTCTGCGCCAGCGAGACGAGTGCCTGTTGACGATTTTCTTCGGTGACCGGCAGCGCCGTCAGGCTCTCCACCGTGGCACGGAGATCGGCGCCGGTATCGCTCGACTCGCCATTGTCGAGCGCCGCGGTGACGCTCTCAAGAGAATTCAACAGGCGGTTGAGAACATCCATCACCGAGAGCAGCACGGTACCGCCTTCGAGGAAACGTTCTTCGACCCGGCTGCGGGCGGATTCCAGGGTCCGGCCGATGTCCCGCCCGGATATGTAGGCTGCAGCGGTCGGCGATACCAGAGCGTGTGCCAACATTTATACCTTTTCTTAAAACACAGGCTAATCTGACTCTATTTCTACGGGCAGGATGGAAACGTCCGGTAAACGCGCCAGACTCGTCTGCGTTGTGATTAACGAAAGATGGATGGAGGCGCTGCTCGAATCGCATGGTTGGTTAATGTTGCTTAACCTGCTGCTTTTATTTTATTTGTTTCTAAATTTTGAGAGGAAAATACAACTTATTCCGGATGAGAATTGGGGAGTCTCAGGACTCGTTATACGGTAGTTTCATACAACCGCTGTTTACCCCGCATTAACGCTGTCGTGAGAGTCCTCTTAAGGGCATCAAGTATTTCTCTGGCCGAGGGGGCTGCGTTGGATACTCCAAAACAATATTACGAATCTATAAAGTTATCGGATTTGCTGAGTATCCGCTGCGTGTCCGAATTATATTCAAAGATTACAGATGAATTTCACGGCCGTGATGTAATCATCATCGAGATTCCCGAAAGTTCCGAAGCGGATCTGAGTTTCATTCAGCTCATCGAATCCGCTCGTCGCCAAGCAAAAGCCAAGGGAAAGACGTTCAAACTTTCTTCGCCGGCCAGCGGCGCGGTTCTGAAGGTACTTGAGCGCGCAGGTTTCATCGAATCCTTCGACAAAGAAGACGAAAATTTCTGGTTGCATAAAAAGGTGACATTATGACTGCAAATATCCTGACCGTTGACGATTCCGCCAGCATTCGCCTGACCACCAATGTCACGCTGACCAATGCCGGTTACACCGTCACCGAGGCCGCCGACGGGGCAGAAGGCCTTGCGAAGGCCAAGAGCAGCAGCTTCGATCTGATCGTGACCGATCTCAACATGCCCGTCATGGACGGGCTGACGATGATCGAGGAGTTGCGCAAGCTGCCGGCCCAGGCCGGCGTTCCGATTATCTTTCTGACGACGGAATCGGACGCCGATCTCAAGGCTCGCGCCAAGGCGGCGGGCGCAACCGGCTGGCTGACTAAGCCGTTCGACCCGGAAAATCTCGTGAAGATCGTCAAAAAGGTCCTCGGAAGATGAGTACGCTCGATCCGGTCGCCGTATTCCGTATGGAAGCCGCCGAATGCCTCGAAGCGATCGAGGCCGGCCTTCTCGATCTGACCCACGAGCTCGACAATAAGGATCTCGTCGACGCCGTGTTCCGCGGGCTGCACACGCTCAAGGGCTCCGGCGCGATGTTCGGTTTCGAGGCGCTCGCTGCCTTCACCCATCATTGCGAAACGGCCTTCGACCGGGTTCGCAAGGGCGAGGTTGCGGCGACCAGCGAACTGGTCGCCGCCGTTCTTGCCGCCCAGGACCATATGCGCGCCCTCGTCGACCAGCCGGACGCCGATCATGGCGATACCGGCCAGAAACTTCTGGCGCAGCTGCAGGCTGCCGTCGGCGGCAAGGCGCCGGCTCAAGCGGCGGCCGCTGTTTCCGCACCCGCGGCCGTGCGCGAAGCGCCGGCAAAGAAGAGGAACAGCTGGCGCATCCGTTTCAGCCTGCCGGCCAATTCGATGGCCAACGGCACCAATCCGCTCGGCCTGCTGGACGAGCTGCGCGATCTCGGCGAATGCACCGTGCGCGCCAACAGATCGGCCATTCCGCCTCTCGACGAACTCACTCCGACCGAACTCCATATTTCTTGGGACGTGACGCTGACCAGTGAGCAGGATCGCTCGGCGATCGACGACGTCTTCATCTTCGTGCTCGATGATATGGAACTCAGCGTCGAGGAGATGGACGGCGCGGCAGCCGCAACCGCCGCTCCGATCGAAGCAAAGCCGACACCTGCCCCTATTGCCGCGGTATCGGCGGCGCCGGTTCCGCCGGCTGCCGTCCCGGAATTCCGTCCCGTCGAGGCGGTTCCGGCCAGGCGCGAGGCGCCCGTCGCCGTCAGCCAGGCGAAGGCAGCCGAGAATGTCCGCGTTCCGGCCGAACGTCTCGACGAGCTGATGGACCGCGTCGGCGAGCTCGTCATCGCGCAGTCGCGCCTCAGCCAGCTCGCCAGCGCCAGCGCCGATATCGCGCTGCGCTCCGTCTCGGAAGAAATCGAACGCCTCTCCGGCGAGTTGCGCGACACGATGATGGTGCTGCGCATGGTACCGGTCGCCACTCTCTTCTCCCGCTTCCGCCGCCTCGTCCACGATCTCGCCCGCGAGACCGGCAAGGTGATCGAGCTGGTAACGGAGGGCGAGACGACCGAAGTCGACAAAACAGTCATCGAGCGCCTAGCCGATCCGCTGGTGCATCTGGTGCGCAACTCGATCGACCACGGCCTCGAGACGCCCGCCGACCGCCTTGCCGCCGGCAAGACCGAAGCCGGCACGGTGACGCTTTCGGCCCGCCAGGCCGGCGGCGAAGTGATCATCTCGATCAAGGACGACGGCCGCGGCATCAATCGTGAAAGGGTCCGTGCCAAGGCGGAATCCTCCGGCCTCATCCATCCCGGCCAGGCGCTTTCCGACTCCGAGCTGCTGCAGCTGATCTTCGCTCCCGGCTTTTCGACGGCAGCAGCGATCACCAATCTTTCCGGCCGCGGCGTCGGTATGGACGTGGTCAAGAAGACGGTCGAAGCGCTTCGCGGCGCGATCGACATCGTCAGCGTACCGGGACAGGGTTCGGAAGTGTCGCTGCGCATCCCGCTGACGCTTGCGATTATCGACGGCCTGCTGGTGCGCGTCGGCTCCGGCCGCTACGTCATCCCGCTCTCGGCGGTCGAAGAATGTCTCGAATTGTCGCTTGAGGAAGATCTCCGCTCGCGCGGCCGCAGCTTCATCTCGCTGCGCGACAGCCTGGTGCCGTTTCTGCGCCTGCGCGACCTCTTCCGCACCGGCACCAAGCCGGATGTGCACCAGAAGGTCGTCGTCATCTCCACAGGGACGGAGCGCGTCGGCCTCGTCGTCGACCAGATCATCGGCGACCACCAGACGGTCATCAAGTCGATGTCGAAATTGCACAACGACGTGGCGACCTTTTCGGGCGCCACCATTCTCGGCGACGGCAGCGTCGCCCTCATTCTCGACGTCGGGCATCTGGTTGCCGCGGGTCAGCAACAGGAGGCGCAATTGCGGGTAGCAGGATGAGTGCAACAGCAGCAGTCGAACGCTTCGACAATCATTGGAGCTATGCCGAGGAAGTCGAGGTCCTGACCTTCGATCTCAACGGCGAGACCTTCGCGCTGGAAGCGGTCATCGTCCAGGAAATCCTGGACCTGCTTCCGGAAACCGCGGTGCCGGGTAGCCAGCCCTTCGTTGCCAGCGTCATCAATTTCCGCGGCAAGGTCATTCCGCTCGCAGACCTGCGTCTGGCCTTCGGCATGGAGGCGGCAGAGGCGACGATCGACAGCCGCTTCATCGTCATCGAGATCGATCTGCAGGGCGAGCAGACCCTGGTCGGCCTCAGAACCGACAAGGTGAACGAGGTGACGACGCTTGCAAAATCCGCGAGCGAGGCGCCGCCGAGCGTCGGCATGCGCTGGCGCGCCGACTACATCAACTGCCTGGTGAAGAGGGGCGGAGAGTTCATCATTCTCCCCAACCTGCAGGCGATTTTTTCATCGAGGCACAATACGGCGCGCGCCGTCACTTGACGCTGGATGAATTCAACATGGGGGTTTGACGATGCGACTGACAATCAAGACCAAACTGGTGACTGCGTTCACCTTCATCATTCTGATGCTCATGGGCACCGCCGCTTACGGTGTCTTCAGCCTTGGATCGCTAAACGACACGATCGACAGGCTTCTCGCCGGCCCGGCAGCCCGCCTCGATCTCGCACAGCAGATCAATATTGCCCAGCTCGAGGCGATCCGCCAACAGAAGAACCTGCTCACGGCGCGCAGCGCTGACGAGACGACCGGTGCAATCGCGAAGGGCGATCAGGCTCGCAAGGACTTCGCCAGTGCGTTCAGCCAGGTTCTGGCGTTGGCAACGGAAGAAGGCAAGGCGCGCTGGGCGCGCATTGCCGAACTTTCCAAGACCTTCGATGCGGCCGATGATCAGATCCGTGATCTGGTGAAGGCCGGTAATGCGGAAGGTGCAAACACCATCTCCGTCACGACGGCGCGGGCGGCTGCCAACGGTATCGACTCGACGCTCAGCGAAATCCTGACGCTTGAAAAGCAGCGCATGAAGGCTGCCGACGATGGCGCCCAGAACCAGTATGAGACGACGCGCATGACGATGGTTGTGGTCGCCGCCGTCGCTCTGCTGATCGCTGCCCTCACCGCTTTATGGATCGCCAACACGATCAGCAAGGGCCTTGGCCGCGCCAACACCGTGGTTCGCGAAGTGTCGGAAGGCGATCTGACGAAGATGGCCGAGATCACCGGCCACGACGAAATCGGCGAGCTTCTGGGCAACGTCAACATCATGATCGAGCGTCTGCGCGGCGTCGTCGCCGACGCACTGTCGGCTGCCGAAAACGTTTCGTCGGGCAGCCAGCAGCTTTCGGCAAGCTCCGAGCAGGTGTCGCAGGGCGCCACGGAGCAGGCAGCTTCGGCTGAAGAGGCTTCCGCTTCGATGGAGGAGATGGCCGCCAATATCAAGCAGAACGCCGACAATGCGGCACAGACCGAAAAGATCGCCCGTCAGTCGGCCAAGGACGCGGAGATGAGCGGTGAAGCGGTGACGCGTGCCGTCGACGCCATGCGCACGATCGCCCAGAAGATCGGCATCGTCCAGGAAATCGCCCGTCAGACCGATCTCTTGGCGCTCAACGCCGCGGTCGAAGCGGCGCGTGCCGGCGAGCACGGCAAGGGGTTTGCGGTGGTCGCCTCGGAGGTCCGCAAGCTTGCCGAGCGCAGCCAGTCGGCCGCTGCCGAAATCAGCTCGATGTCGAGCGATACGGTCAAGGCTGCCGCCGATGCCGGCGACATGCTCGGCCGCCTGGTGCCCGACATTCGCAAGACCGCCGAGCTGGTCTCCGAGATCAGCGCGGCCTGCCGCGAACAGGATATCGGCGCTTCGCAGATCAACGAGGCGATCCAGCAGCTCGACAAGGTGACGCAGCAGAATGCCGGCGCCTCCGAACAGATGTCGGCGACTTCCGAGGAGCTCGCTTCCCAGGCCGAAGAACTGCAGACGTCGATCGCCTTCTTCAAGGTCGATGCAGCCGGCAGCACGCGGCCCGGCGCCCACAAGGCGCAGCCGAAAACTGCGGCCAAGGTGCTCAAAACCCCGGCCGCAGCCCGTAAACCGGCGCCGCAGGGCCGCGGCCAGACGGTTTCGGCGCAGCAGCAGCGTCTCAAGGGCTTTGCTCTCGACATGTCGATGGGCGGTCCTGATGCCGGCGACGACGATTTTCGGGAGAGTGCATAGCGCTCCCCTGGGGAAGCTCATGAGCGCTATCCCCGTTTGCAACCGTCGCGGGCCGGCCAGCCTGGCTCGCGACACATAGTTCCGGCCCGGGGAGCCGGCGCTGAAAGTATATTTACTTCCTTCCGTGGCATGTTTTCGCCCACCGGAATTTCTTTGCTGCATGATGCCGCGCCGCCTGGACCATATTTATCGCCTCGCTCTCAGAGAGGAATATTGAGATGCGTATTACGATCAAACTTAAACTCGCAGCCGCTTTCGGCTTTGTTATCCTGTTACTGGTGGGCAGCGCGGTCTATGGAATCATCAGCCTCAGTTCACTGAACGACGCTGTCGGCGACCTTGTTTCCGGGCCTGCAAAAAGGCTGGAAATGGCTCTGGAGGCGCAAACTGCCGAGCTTGATGCGGTCCGCTGGCAGAAGAACGCGCTTCTGGAAGCGGATTCCGAAATCGTCAAAAAGGACTATCAGAATTCGGCGAAAAGCGTGGATGAAATGCTCGGCTTCGCGACAAGCGGCCTGCAGCTCGCAACGGCAGAAGGCAAGCCCCTCTGGGACAGGCTGATCGATTTGGCCAAGCGTTTTGATGAAGGCTCTAACAAAGTAGCTTCCATTCAGCAAAGCGGCGACAGAGCAGGGGCCGTGGCGCTTTCCTCAGGGGAGGTTCGCGCCCTCGTCACGGAAATGGAAGAGGTTTTCGGAAGACTCGTTGCTCTTCAGCAGAAGTCGATGGCGCAAGCCGATAGCGATACCGATGCTCTTTATAGCTCAACCAGGAACATGCTGGTCGGTCTCGCAATCGGGGCTTCCCTCATCGCTTTCGCCGCTGCGCTGTGGATCGCGCTCGGCGTCAATAGCGGCCTGCGCAAGATCATGAACGTTGCCAGCGCGGTCGCCATCGGTGACTTGAACCAGAAGGTCGAGATCAGGAGCAATGACGAGATCAAGGATCTGGTCAACATGATCAACACCATGACGGGCAACCTTCGCACTACCGCGGAGATCGCCACGCAGATTGCCGACGGCGACCTGACGGTGTCCCCGAAGCCGCTTTCGCAGAAGGACACGCTCGGCATCGCGCTCGAGCAAATGGTCGAGCGCCTGCGCGGTGTGGTCGCCGATGCGGTCGCGGCTGCGGAAAATGTTTCGGCCGGCAGCCAGGAACTGTCCTCGAGTTCCGAACAAGTGTCGCAGGGCGCCAGCGAACAGGCGGCTTCCGCCGAGGAGGCTTCCGCTTCGATGGAGGAGATGGCCGCCAACATCAAGCAGAATGCCGACAATGCGGCACAGACCGAAAAGATCGCCCGCCAGTCGGCCAAGGATGCGGAGATGAGCGGTGAAGCGGTGTCGCGTGCCGTACAGGCGATGCGGACCATTGCCGAGAAAATCAGCGTCGTCCAGGAAATCGCCCGCCAGACCGATCTCCTGGCGCTCAACGCCGCTGTCGAAGCGGCGCGTGCCGGCGAACATGGTAAGGGTTTTGCGGTCGTCGCCTCTGAGGTCCGCAAGCTTGCCGAGCGCAGCCAGTCGGCCGCCTCCGAGATCAGCTCGATGTCGAGCGATACGGTCAAGGCCGCTCAGGACGCCGGCGACATGCTCGGCCGTCTGGTGCCCGACATCCGCAAGACCGCCGAGCTGGTCTCCGAAATCAGCGCGGCCTGCCGCGAACAGGATATCGGCGCTTCACAGATCAATGAAGCGATCCAGCAGCTCGACCGGGTGACGCAGCAGAATGCCGGCGCTTCCGAAGAGATGTCGGCGACCTCCGAGGAGCTTGCCTCCCAGGCCGAAGAACTGCAGGCTTCGATCGCCTTCTTCAAGGTCGATACGACAGGCGACCGCCAATCCCGCACGCCGGCTGCAAGAGTGACTGTCCGCAGCTCGGCTCCCATCGCCGGCCGCAAGCTCGGTGTCCGGAAACCGGCGGCCAACAGCGTCGCCGGCCAGCAGGCACGGGCAAAGGGTTTTGCTCTCGATCTCTCCATGGGCGGTCCCGATGATGGGGACGCCGAATTCAAGGAAAGCGCCTGATCATGGCTCCGACATCTCTGGAAGCGCAATTCGTGACCTTCAGCCTCGGCGAGGAAATCTTCGCCGTCCCGGTTGAGGTCGTCCGGGAAATTCTCGACTATGCGGAAGCTTTCAAGATTCCGAACGGTCCCGACTATCTGCTCGGCCTGCGCGACGTGCGCGGGCAGGGCGTGCCGACGATCGACCTTCGATTGAAGCTCGGCATGACGAAGACCTTGCCGACGCCGCATACGCGGGTGCTCGTCCTCGACGTGCCGCTGGAAAGCCGGCTGCTCACCCTCGGTCTCGTCGCCGATCGCGTCTTCGAGGTCACGCCGTTCCGGCGTGACCAGATCGAGACGGCGCCCGATATCGGCGTGCGCTGGCGCTCGGACTATATTGCCGGGGTCGTTCGCCGTGAAAATGGTTTCGTCGTCATCATCGATCTCGCGCGACTCTTGTCGCGCGAGGACGCCTCGGCACTGCAATCGGCGGCCTGACCGCGCGTCAATTTGGAGTACTGCGTTCTATGAGTATGGCAGCAGCGGTGGAAAGCCAATCGCCGGGCGACCGGATCAGCAAGCGCAATTTTGAAAAGCTTGCCCGGTTCATCTACGACTACAGCGGCATCAAGATGCCGCCAACCAAGCTGACGATGCTCGAAGGGCGGCTGAGGCGGCGCCTGCGCGCAACCAGCCATTCGACCTTCGACGATTACTGCGACTTCCTGTTCAACCACGATGGCCTCGCCCAGGAAACCGTCTACCTGATCGACGTGGTGACGACGAACAAGACCGACTTCTTCCGGGAAGCCAAGCATTTCGACTACTTGCAGACCGTGGCGTTGCCTGTGATCGTCAGCAGCGGCGCGCGGACCATCCGCACCTGGAGTTCGGCCTGTTCGACGGGGGCGGAACCCTACACGATGGCGATGGTGCTGGCAGAATTCGCCGAGGGCCGCAAGGACGTCTCCTACAGCGTGCTGGCGACCGATCTTTCCACCGACGTGCTGCAGACGGCGCGCCGGGGCATCTATCCGGAAGATCTCATTGCGCCGGTGCCGCGCGACCTGCAGCGCAAATATGTGCTGACGGCCAAGCAGCCGGAGCGGCGGGAGGTGCGCATCACGCCGAAACTGCGCAGCAAGGTGGGTTTTGCCCGCATGAACCTGATGGATGAGAAATATCCGATCGGCGAGCCGATGCACGTCATCTTCTGCCGCAACGTGCTCATCTACTTCGACAAGCAGACCCAGGCCGGTGTGCTCAACCGCCTCTGCGATTGCCTGGCGAAGGGGGGGTACATATTCATCGGCCATTCCGAATCCATCACCGGCTTCGATCTGCCTTTGAAGCAGGTCTCGAACACGGTGTTTCAGCGTATCTAGAGCATTTTCGTTTTTCTTCGAATCACGAAAATGCTCTATCTCTTTGTTTTAACGCAATTCCGGACGCAAAACCGCTGCACACTTTTGCTGGAATTGCTCTAGCTAGAGCATGTCCGCTTTTCTTCGAATTGCCGGCATGCTCTATCTTTCGGCACCATGCTCCAGGAGCATTCATGCGTAAGAAAATCCGTGTTCTCATCATCGACGATTCCGCCAGTGTCCGCCAGACGCTGACCCATGTGCTGGAGCAGGATCCCGATATCGAGATCATGGCGGTCGCATCCGACCCCTTCGTGGCGGCGCGGAAGCTGCTGGAGGAGACCCCCGACGTCATTACGCTCGATGTGGAAATGCCGCGCATGGACGGCATCACCTTTCTTCGCAAGCTGATGTCGCAGCGGCCGATCCCCGTCGTGATGTGTTCGTCGCTGACGGAAGCGGGTTCCGAGACGCTGCTCCAGGCGCTGGAGGCCGGTGCCGTGGACGTCATCCTGAAATCGAAGATCGGCGCCGCCGACAGCCTCGCCGATGATGCCATGCGTATTCGCGAAGTCGTCAAGAGTGCCTCGCATGCGCGGCTTTCCACTGTGCGCCGCGCTGCCGGAACCATCCGCACGGCTTCGCCGGAAGGGCCGGCCAAGAAGCTGTCGGCGGATGTCATGCTGCCGCCGCCGACGGGGCGGGCCATGGCGAAGACGACGGAGATGGTCGTCTGCGTCGGCGCCTCCACTGGCGGCACCGAAGCGTTGCGCGAATTCCTGGAGGCATTGCCGGCCAATGCGCCTGGTATGGTGATCGTCCAGCATATGCCGGAGAAATTCACCGCCGCCTTCGCCAAGCGGCTGAACGGTCTCTGCGAGGTCGAGGTCAAGGAAGCCGTCGATGGCGATCCGGTGCTGCGCGGCCATGTGCTGATCGCGCCAGGCGACAAGCACATGCTGCTCGAGCGCCAGGGGGCGCGCTACCATGTGAGCGTGAAGACCGGACCGCTGGTGTCCCGCCATCGGCCTTCGGTCGACGTGCTGTTCCGCTCGGCAGCGCGCTCGGCCGGCTCGAATGCCATGGGAATCATCATGACCGGCATGGGCGACGACGGTGCGCTGGGCATGCTGGAAATGCATCAGGCCGGCGCCTATACGGTGGCGCAGGACGAGGCGAGCTCGATCGTGTTCGGCATGCCGAAGGAGGCGATCGCCAAGGGCGGCGTCGACCGTATCCTGCCGCTCGATCAGATCGCCCGCGAAGTGCTGATGACGCAGCAGAAGTTCTGAGATCGATGTCGAGGGAATCCAAGCCGGGCGGGTGGTCTCGGGCGATTGCGCCGGATTTGATCCATTCAGCATAATCGGCGGTTTCCGGCGCCGCAGGGCAGCCATGCATGCCTCCCCTTGAAATTTCCCCGATTTTGTGGTCTTGAGGCCGCCAATCTTTGCAGCGCTGTCTGTCATGCATGTTCAGGGACACTTCCCGCCCCTGGCAGCGCGCACCTCGTATCAGTCCCAAGGAAAATGCGCCGATGGCCCGTTCAGCTCTTCTCAATGTCATGGTTCAGGCTGCCCTCAAGGCAGGAAAATCGCTGGGACGTGATTTCGGCGAAGTGCAGAATCTGCAGGTTTCCGTGAAGGGGCCGGGCGACTTCGTTTCCACCGCCGATCGTAAGGCCGAGAAGATCGTCAGGGAAGAGCTCCTGAAGGCGCGGCCGACCTATGGCTTCCTCGGCGAGGAAAGCGAAGAGATCAAGGGCACGGACGGCGCGCATCGCTGGATCGTCGACCCGCTCGACGGCACGACGAACTTCCTGCACGGCATCCCGGCCTTCGCCGTCTCGATCGCGCTCGAACGCAACGGCGAAATCGTGGCCGCCGTCGTCTTCAATCCGGCAACCGACGAACTCTATACCGCCGAGCGCGGCGGCGGCGCCTTCCTCAACGACCGGCGCCTGCGGGTCGCCGCGCGCCGGACGCTGTCGGATTGCGTCATCGGCTGTGGCGTGCCGGCGCTCGGCAAGCGAAATCACGGCAAGTTCCTGGTCGAGCTTCGCCACGTGATGGGCGAAGTGGCGGGCATCCGCCGCCTGGGTTCGCCGACGCTCGATCTCGCCTATGTCGCGGCCGGGCGCTTCGACGGTTTCTGGGAAGCGGAACTTGCGCCCTGGGACATGGCAGCCGGCATCCTGCTCATCCGCGAAGCCGGCGGTTTCGCCACCGATTGGGACGGCGGCACGGCCATTCTGGACAGCGGCGCGATCGTCGCCGGCAACGAGATCATCCACAAGGCGCTGATAGAAGTCGTCAAGCGGCCGATTCCCGCCAAGTAAGCCAACGAAAATCCGGCTGTTGTAAAGTCACGCTTTTCGCCCCGGCATACTTCAATTCGGCACAATGTTGCTCTAGTCTCCGCCAGCAATGACTCCGGAGGCAGCGGACCCTATGGAAAATGTGAATGTGGCGGAGATCGGCTCCACCGAAAAGACGGCCAGCGGTTATGCCTACAGGCTTTCCAGCCCCATGCCCTTCCTCTGGACGATGCTGCTTTTCCTCGTCATCGTCGGCTTTATCGCCGCCATCCTCTTCCGGCAGACGCAGACCGCCTTCATGCACAATCCGGGCCTCAACGGCCTGATCGTCGGCGTTCTCGCAGTCGGAATCATTCTTGTTTTCAACCATGTACTGGCGCTTCGCCCCGAAGTGCGCTGGTTCAACTCGTTCCGCGCCGCCGGCAGTGCCGACAAGGTCAACCGCAATCCGCGGCTGCTTGCGCCGATGCGGGCGCTGATCGGCAGCCGCAAGACCTCCGTGGCGCTGTCGACGACGGCGCTGCGCTCGATCCTCGATTCGATTGCTACCCGCCTCGACGAATCACGCGACGTCTCGCGCTACCTGATCGGCCTGCTTGTCTTCCTCGGCCTGCTCGGCACCTTCTGGGGTCTCATCGGCACGATCGGCTCGATCAGCATCGTCATCCAGTCGCTCGATGCCAGTTCGAACGGCACGGGGGACGTGCTCTCGGCGCTGAAGGAAGGGCTCTCGATGCCGCTTTCGGGCATGGGCCAGGCCTTCTCCTCCTCGCTGCTCGGCCTTTCCGGTTCGCTCATTCTCGGCTTCCTCGACCTGCAGGCCGGCCGCGCGCAGAACCGCTTCTACATGGAGCTGGAAAACTGGCTCTCCTCGGTCACAGATGTCGGCTCCGACCTTGCCCCGGCCCTCGACGCCGTCGCCGGGGCTTCCTCGGACGACATGCGCGCGCTTTCCGATTATCTGCGCAAGGTCTCCGAAGAGGGCGGCACCGGCAACCAGCGCTCCGTCGCCGCCATGGCGAGCCTTGCCGAAGGCATTCAAGGCCTCGTCAAGAACATGCGCAACGAGCAGCAGATGTTGCGCGACTGGATCGAGGTGCAGCAGGACGAGGCGAAGGCAATGCGCCGGACGCTCGACCGGCTTGCCGAACGTATCGGCGTGCAGGAGCGGGCAGGCGATCGCGGCGACCGTGGCGAGCGTTTGCGCGACCGCGCCAGCCAGACAGAAACGAGCGAGGGCAAGTAAGCCATGGCTCTTGCCCGCAATCGGCGCCGCGAACGCACGGTGGATTACTGGCCGGGCTTCGTCGATGCGCTGTCGACGCTGCTCATCTCGATCATGTTCCTGCTGACGGTCTTTGTCGTCGGGCAGTTCATCCTCAGTCGCGAGATCACTGGGCGTGATGAGGTGCTCAGTCGCCTCAACAGCCAGATCAACGAACTGACGCAGCTTCTGGCACTCGAAAAGGGCAGCAACCAGGATCTCCAGGATTCGGTCGCCAACCTGCAGGCCTCGCTTGCCAGTGCCGAAGGCGATCGCTCGCGGCTGCAGGCGCTGCTGAGCGCCGGTTCCGGCGGTCAGGATGCGGCGCAGAAGAAGATCGGCACCATGACGCAGGAGCTCGACGAGCAGAAGCAGGTGAGCGAGCGGGCGCTCAGCCAGGTCGAACTCTTGAACCAGCAGATCGCCGCACTTCGCAGCCAGATCGCCGCCGTCGAAGCCGCCCTTCAGGCGTCGGAGGAGAAAGACCGGGTCTCGCAGACGAAGATCGCCGATCTCGGCAGCCGCCTCAACGTGGCGCTCGCCGCGCGCGTGCAGGAGCTGAACCGTTATCGCTCCGACTTCTTCGGCCGCCTGCGCGAGATCCTGTCCGATCGCGAGAATATTCGCATCGTCGGCGACCGTTTTGTCTTTCAGTCGGAAGTGCTGTTTCCCTCGGGCGGCGCCGATCTCAATCCGGAAGGTCAGACGGAGATGGCAAAGCTTGCCGCCGCCCTTCTCGATCTCGCCAAGGAAATTCCGCCGGAGATCAACTGGGTGCTGCGTGTCGACGGCCATACCGACAATGTGCCGCTTGCCGGAACGGGCCGCTTTCGCGACAACTGGGAACTGTCCTCAGCGCGCGCGATTTCGGTCGTCAAGTTCCTGATCGCGCAGGGCGTGCCGGCCGACCGGCTGGTTGCCGCGGGCTTCGGCGAGTTCCAGCCGATCGCGCCGGGCGATACGCCGGATGCGCGCTCCACCAACCGCCGCATCGAGCTGAAGCTGACCGAGAAATGATCAGCGTGACATTGCCTGCCGCGCCTTCTTCAGCCGGCCTGTTAGGAAGTCACGCACGGCGGGACTCTCGCTGAGGCCGATTGCCGCGATGTAGGCGTCGGTCGCCGCGGTATCGTCGCCCGCCTCAGACAGGAGAAAGGCACGCACCGCCCAGTAGGGTTGGTAGCTTGCGACCGTGCGCTGATCGAGCTGGTCGAGCCGCTCCAGGCCGGCGGCGGCGCTTGAGGCCCTGCCGATCACCGCAGCCTGGCTGACACGCGCACCCAGCGTCGGCTTCATCATCATCAGCGCCGCATAGAGTGTCGTCAACGCCTGCCAGTCGGTCTTTCCCGACAGCCGGCGGGCGGCATGCACGGATTGGATTGCCGCCTGGCACTGGAAGGGGCCGAAACGCTCGAAACCTCCGGCCTTGCGCAGCAATGCATCCGCCTCGGTGATCATGATCGCGTTCCACGCAGCCATATCCTGCTCGTCCAGCGGCACATATCGGCCGTCGCTGTCGCGCCGGGCGCTGCGGCGGGCTTCGCAGTGAAGCATCAACGAGACGAGGCCGATTGCCTCCGGTTCGTCCGGCAGTACTGCCAGAAGCGCTCTGCCGAGCCAGATCGCCTCGCCGGCAAGCGAATGGCGCTCTTCCTCGCCGTCGAGACCGTCCCATCCGAGGCCGTAGGCGGCGTAGATCGCCGAAAGTACGGCGGCGAGCCGCCCTGATAAGGCGGGGCGAGGCGGGACGGCGAAGGGAATGCCGGCATCGCGGATCTTCACCTTGGCCCGCACCAGCCGCTGGCTCATCGCCTCCGGCGAGACGACGAAGGCCCGTGCGATGGTTCTCGCCTCGATGCCGAGAATTGTCTGCAGCATCAGCGCCGTATGCACGGAGCTGTCGATGGCCGGATGGGTGCAGGCAAACAGCAGCTTCAGCCGCTCATCGGGAAAGACGGCTTTGCCGGCCTCGTTCATGCGTTCCTGCGCTTCTTCGAAGGCGACCGATATCGTCGTTTGCGCCTTGGCCGCGACGGTGCGATGGCGGGCGGCCTGCATGAGATTGCGGCGTGCGGCCACCAGCAGCCAGGCTTCCGGATTGCCGGGAACGCCGCGTTCCGGCCAGACGCGAAGCGCCGAAGTCAGTGCTTCCGACAAGGCATCTTCCGCCGCCGGCACGTCACGCGAGCGGGCGGCGAGAAAGGCGATCAGCTTGCCGTAGGACTGACGCGCCACCTGTTCGGCGGCGCGTCCGGCATCGGGCGGCATCGTCACCTCACATCTGCAGGCGGGGGCGCACCTCGACCGAACCCTTGTCGGAGATCGGAACGCGGGTCGCCCATTCGAGTGCGGTGTCGATGTCGGGAACGTCGATCAGATAAAAGCCGCCGAGCTGTTCTTTGCCTTCCGGATAGGGACCGTCTTGAACATCGTGATCCTCGCCTTTGCGGCGTATGACCGTGCCGGTCTCGGGCGCTGTCAGCCCGGCGCCGCCGGTCATGATCCCCGCCTGGGCAAGCGCCTTGCTGTAGGCGACCCAGCCGTCGCGATAGGCGGGATCGTCACGGCGGGCGAAATCCTCAGGGGCTTCGCGAATGATGAGAGCATATTGCATAAAAAACTCCTGATCTCGTTGTTGGCGTTGATGCAGGCATCCCGATGGAGAGAACCGATATCCTATAGTGACGCCCGGTGGAGCGGTTCGGCCGTTCCGAGACAATGAGGCGCGGCCAGCGATCATTTCGACATGGCCTTAAAAAAATATGCGAAAAAGGAGAAATGGCGCCAAGGTCACAGGCAAACGCGCCGGGCTCATGGGCCAGTGGCGCTCGGAGGCGCGGGCAGGGCGGCGTTTCACGCCGCCACTGCTTCTGCTCAGGCTTCGGCCTTCGTCTGGTCGACGACGTCGGCACTGGGCGTGTTTTTCTTGATCGATTCGATGGCGCTCATGGCGGACGCCTTCGCCTTGTAGCCTTCGGAAAGGAACATGGTTTCCCCGTTCGATGCCTTGAAGCGGAAGCGGAACTCGCCGGCCTTATCCTTATAAACTTCGAATTTATACATGGATGTCTCCCGAAACGCTGGATTGCAATCATCAGCATCGGGAGGCTAGTTCAAAATGGCGAGCTTTTCCACTGCCTTAATTAGAATTGGGTTGCTTAGCGTCCAATTGTCACCACTCTGATTGGACGCAAGCAAAGAGATGGCAAGCGATTGCCTGCTCGTCTCACTCCATCTGGATATTCGCGCCCTTGACGACCGGTCCCCATTTGGCGAGCTCGGCCTTCACATGGGCGGCGAGTTGCTCCGGCGTCGAGCCGACGATGGTGGCGCTGAATTCCTTCATCCGTTCCGCGACGGCAGGGTCGGCGAGCGCTTTCTTGGCCGAGGCGTTCAGGCGCATCACCACGTCGTTCGGCGTCTTGGCCGGAGCGAAAAGCGCGTTCCAGGTATAGGTTTCGTAGCCTGGAATGCCTGACTCGGCGATCGTGGGCACATCGGGAAAGGAAGGCGCGCGTTCGGCCGTCGTCACCGCCAGCGCCCGCAGGGTGCCGGCTTTGATGTGGCTGGACGAGGACGGCAGATTGTCGAACATGATCGGCACCTGATTGCCGATGACGTCGTTCAATGCCGGGCCGGCGCCCTTATAGGGGATGTGCTGCATGCTGACGCCGGCCATCGACTTGAAGAGTTCGCCGGAAAGATGCAGCGGCGTGCCGTTGCCGGACGAGGCGTAGCTGTATTTGTCGGGCTCGGCCTTCAGCAGCGCGACCAGTTCCTGCACGGTCTTTACCGGCAATTCCGGATTGACGACCAGCACGTTCGGCACGACGACAAGCAGCGAGACCGGGGCGAAATCCTTCTCGGGGTCATAGGGAGTCGATTTGAGGATCAGCGGGTTAAGGGCGTGAGTTGCGACGGTGCCCATCAGAATGGTGTAGCCGTCAGGTTCGGCCCGGGCGACGTTGCCGGCGCCGAGATTGCCGCCGGCGCCGGCGACGTTCTGGACGATCACCTGCTGGCCGAGATCCTCCGACATTTTCTGCGCAACGATGCGGGCAACGACGTCGGTCGAGCCGCCGGCCGCGAAGGGCACGACCATGGTGATCGCGCGATCGGGAAAATCCGCAGCAGTGGCAGACGCGCCGGCAGCAAAGGCCGCAAGCACACCAAAGCCAAGCGCAATGCCCGTGCGTCGCGTCATATCGGAAAGCGCCATTCCTATCTCCTCCCAAGAATTTCAACGGCAATATCCCCACCCCGGGGAATGAAAAGGTTAGGGCGGAGGGCGCGAAAAACAACCGCAGGGAAGCGCGGCGGAGGTCAGACTTTAGTCGCTGCTTGCAGAGATACGCATGCCGGCTATTTCGCCGTGGCGAGCGCATCCTCGTTGGCGGCGTCGAATTGCAGCCGCGCCAGCCGTGCGTAGATGCCGCCATGGCGGATCAGGCTCTGATGCGTGCCCTCTTCGACGACACGGCCCTGATCCATGACGAGGATGCGGTCGGCCTTCAACACGGTTGCCAGGCGATGGGCGATGACGAGCGTCGTGCGGCCGTCGACCAGGCCGTCGAGCGCCTTCTGCACCAGCGTCTCGCTTTCGGCATCGAGGGCGGAGGTTGCCTCGTCGAGCAGCAGCACGGGCGCGTTTTTCAGGATGGCACGAGCGATGGCGATGCGCTGGCGTTGGCCGCCCGAGAGTGTAACGCCACGCTCGCCGACCTCGGTCTCGTACCCCTGATCCAGCCGCGTGATGAACTCGTCGGCCTGGGCGGCAAGGGCTGCGGCGCGAACCTCGTCACGCGAGGCGCCGGGACGACCAAAAGCGATATTGTCGTGGATCGAGGCGGCAAAGATGGTGACGTCCTGCGGCACGATGGCGATGCGCTGGCGCAACTCGTCGGGCGTCGTCAGTTGCGCGTCGACATCGTCGATCTTCACGCTGCCCTGCTGTGGATCGTAGAAGCGCAAAAGCAGCGAGAAGACGGTGCTCTTGCCGGCACCGGAAGGACCGACGATGGCAACGGTCTCGCCCGGCGTGATGGCGAAGCTTAAGCCATGCAGCGCCGATCTGCCGGGGCGCGAGGGATAGGCGAAATGCACGCCGGAAAATTCGACGCGGCCACGGCCGGGCGAAGGGAGAGCCTGCGGGCTGGCGGGGGCGGCGATCGGCGAGACCTCGTCGAGGAGTTCGGTCAGCCGGTCGGCGGCACCGGCAGCCTGCGAAAGTTCGCCCCAGACCTCCGACAGCGCACCCAGCGAACCGGCTGATATGACGGCATAGAGCAGGAACTGGCCGAGCGTGCCGGCTGAAAGCGTGCCGGCAAGCACGCTATGGGCGCCGAACCAGAGCACGGCGACGACGCTGCCGAAGATCAGCGTGATGGCGATCCCCGTCAGCAGGGCGCGGGAGCGGATGGCGGCGCGGGCCGCTTCATAGGCGGATTCGACGGCGGCGCCGTAACGTGTCGCTGCGGCATCCTCGCCGTTGAAGGCTTGGACGGTGCGGGTCGCGGCGATCGTCTCGTTGGCGAAGGCGGAAGCCTCGGCGAGCGTATCCTGGGCGGCGCGCGAGCGCTTGCGCACCGAGCGGCCGAAGGCGACGAGCGGGAAGACGATCAGCGGGATGGCGCCGATGACGAGGCTCGAAAGCTTCGGCGAGGTGACGATCATCATGCCCATCGCGCCGATACAGAGGATGAGGTTCCTGAGGGCCACCGAGGCGGTGGCGCCGACGGCTGATTTGATCTGCGTCGTATCGGCAGTCAGGCGCGAGACGATCTCGCCGGACTGGTTGACGTCGAAGAAGGAGGGCGACAGCCTCGTCACATGGGCAAAGACATCGCGGCGAAGATCGGCGACGATGCGCTCGCCGATGGTGATGACGAAATAATAGCGTAGCGCGCTCGCGACCGCGAGCACGACAGCCATGACCATCAGCATGGCGAAGTAGCTGTTGATGAAGCGGCCGTCGGACTGGGTGAAGCCGTGATCGATCATCCGGCGCACGGCAAGCGGCAGTGTCAGCGAGGTGACGGCGGCAAGCGCGAGCGATATCAGCGCCCCGGCCACCATGCCGCGATAGCGCATGACATAAGGTGTCAGCCTCCCGAGCGGCCGCAGCGACCGCCTCTTGTTTTCCTCAGCTTGTGCCTGCTCTGCCAAATCGTCTCCGATCGCCCGCAGGACCCGCGCAATGCGGCCTGTTGGCTCTTGTTATCCCGGCGTCCTTCATGTATAGGCACCGCATCCTAATGGGAAGCCGTAGCCACCACGACTGCGGCTTCATTTATTCAATCGGTTCGTTGGCCGCAACTGCATGCGTCAATTGACCTCTGGTATCGCAGGAAGATTGTTATGAAGGCAGGCATCCATCCCGACTATCACATGATCAAGGTGGTCATGACCGATGGCACTGAGTACGAAACCCGCTCGACCTGGGGTTCGGAAGGCGCCGTCATGAACCTCGAAATCGATTCCAAGTCGCATCCGGCCTGGACCGGCGGCAACCAGCAGCTCATGGACCGCGGTGGCCGCGTCTCCAAGTTCAACAAGCGTTTCGGCGGCCTCGGCCTCTAATCGCTTCTGCTCGACGGAATTTGAAGAAGCCCGGTTTCGCCGGGCTTTTTTTGCGTCTATGCTGGCTGAGGCGTGTTTGGCTACAACAAAAAACCGGCCGCGCGGGGCGCAGCCGGTCTGTATCGAATTCTCGCGATGCGTCAGTTGTTGCCGAAGGCGGTCTGCAGCAGAGAAAGCTGGGCTTGGACGCTGTTCTGATTATCATGAACGATCACGGCTTCGGACGGGCGGTAGATCTCGCGGTCGAGCAAAGCAATGCGGTTCTGCAGACGGAGCGAGCGCTCGACGAGGTCGCGGAAGGATTCCGGCAGGTCGCCCCAGCCGGGTGCGGCGCGATCGACGTTGAAGCCGTCGAGGCGGACCTTGTTTTTCTCGGCCAGTACCTGGTCGCGGGACATTTCACCATTGTTGACGGCGCGCTGCAACAGCAGCCAGGAGGCCATCTGCATCAGGCGGGTGGTGAGGCGCATCGATTCTGCGGCGTAGAGAACCGAGGCCATCCGCGGCAGAACCTTTGAGGCGGCGCGGCCCTGGCCATCGAGATAGGCGGCGGTCTCTTCGACCAGCGACATGCCTTCCGCATAAAGTGCCTTGAACTGCGAGGATGCAGCGGCGCGGCCTGCAAAACTGATCGTGTTCAATCCAACTTCCGACATCGCAATAGTCCCTGTTGCACGCAGCTACTTTATATTCAGGTAACGCCGGCACAGACGGAAAAGTTTCCTGTGCCGGTCTCTATGACTTTAAGATGGTATCATTAGCCCAAATGCGCAAGCCGTTTCTTAAGAAAGGGTTAATCTCCACAGTTTCGTGGAAATGCGCCGGCCATGGGAAAAAGAAGAGCCGCAAAAGCGGCTCTCAAGGTAAAACAGGGAGAAAAATCAGACCAATTCACCGCTTGGAAAACTGTCTGAAATCCAGAGAAAATCTGGATGAGTACAGTAATATCTTATAAAGCTTAATATTCTATTAACATTGTGCCGGATTAAGACTTGAGGCGGGCTCATTTTGTAAGCCTACAGCCTTGTTTTCAGAAGTTTTTAGCAGATTACGAGCGGAAGAAGTTTTCCGCCGCCTGCCGCCCGGAGGCCTTGCGAGCGGCCTCGGCTTCGAGACGGTCGATCTCCGTCTTCAGCAATTCGACCCGCGCCTTCAGCTCGTCCACCGAAAGCATGGAGAGATCGGCGCCGATCTCGTGGGCGACCTTTTTCTGCGGCCGGTCGTCGTCGATGAAGCTCATGGTTCGTCCTCCGTTTGCTGTTCTATCGCTTTAACGCAATTCCGGACGCAAACCGCTGCGCATTTTTCGCGAAATTGCTCAGCCGAACTTTACCGCAGGATCGCCGCTTTCGGGAGACTTCCCGGTTTCAGGAGTTTTGCCGGTGCCGCGATCGGCAAGCGACATGCTTTGCGGTGTCAGCATCGGCGAGGTGCCGGTCGGGATCGTCGTGTAGGCATCGCGGTCGCTGGCCGGGACGGCGGCGCGGATGCGGCTCCTGATGATGGCGTAAACGGTGATCAGCACATGGGCGACGGCGGTGACCAGGAAAAGCGCGTGCGGGGTGATCACCGACATGACGGGGCCGCCGATCGTCGGGCCGATCACCGTGCCGATGCCGTAGAGCAGCAGCAGGCCACCGGAGACCTTGACGAAATCCTCCGATGCCGCGAAGTCGTTCGCGTGGGCGACGGCGATCGGATAGAGCGTATTGGCCACAGCACCGTAAAGGACAACGAGCCCGATCAGCAAGGCGGGCGACGTCGGGTGCAGCAAAAAGATCAGCAGGCCGGCAAGGGCGGCGACCCCGGACATGGCGGCAAGCACATAGCGCCGGTCGATACGATCGGAAAGCCGGCCGGCCGGCAGCTGCATCATGGCGCCGGCGAAAATGGTGGCGCTCATCATGACGGCGATGCTGGTGTCGGAGAGGCCGGCGCCGGCGCCGAACACGGCGCCGAGCGTGCCATAGGCGCCGTTGGCGATGCCGACGAGCAGGATGCCGAGGCAGGAGACCGGCGAGTTGCGATAGAGCGCCGGCAGGTCGAGGCGCACCGCCTTCAGCGGCTGCGGCGAAGCGGCGGTCGACAGCGTCGTCGGCAGCATGGCGATGCAATAGAAGATGCCGCAAATCATGAACAGCACCGGCGTGCGCACGTCCTCGAGCGGGATCATCATCTGGCCGCCGACGACGCCGATGAGTGTGATGCCGATATAGAGTGAGAAGATCATGCCGCGGCTCTCGTTGCTGGCGCGCTCATTCAGCCAGCTTTCGATGATCATCGAGGTGCCGGCGGTGGAGAAGCCGGTCACCGCGCGCAGGACCACCCACCAGATCGGATCGATGATGATGCCACTGACCAGCGCGATGATGGCGATGATCGAGATGAAGCCGGAGAAAGCTCTGACATGGCCGACGCGGCGCACCAGTTTCGGCGCCACCAGGCAGCCGATGACGAAGCCCCCGGCCCATGACGTGCCGAGCAGGCCGAGCGTCGTCGTGGCGTAACCTTCGAGATTGCCGCGCACGGGAAGCAGGATGCCCTGCAGACCATTGCCCATGAAAAGGAAGAGCGTGCCAAACAGCAGCGCGGCGACGGACAGCAGATTTCTCTTCATTTCCCCAGACTCGGTCTTCAGCGATTTGCAATGGACATAAGGCACGACCGGCGTCAGCCCAGCCTCAAGATGATTGATTGTGCCCCGGAATGTCTTTACGGCGTGTCGTGGTCCTCTTGTTCGCGCGGAAAAATGTCCGTCCTGTGACATTCCGAAAAACGGAAAAAATAAAGCATGACAAAGCTGATAGCCTTGCTGCTCATTCTTGCCATGGCGATACAGCTGATCAAGCCGCTCGGGCTTCCCGGCCTCAGGCGGCGGATGGATTTCTGGAGGATCGCGCTGATCGCTTTCGGTGTCTGGGCACTGGACCTGCTGTTGCGCGATTTCCTGATGTAAGCCCCGTATTCAAGCCTCGATGTGGCCGTCAGTCCCGCAGGATGATTTCGCCGCGCATGACGGAAATGCAGCTTCCCGAAATGACGACGTCGGTAACGATGCCGCCCGATTTCACGACATCGAGGGTGATAATGCTGCGGCGACCCATTTCGACGCCCTGTTCAATGGTGATGCGGACCTTCATATCGGCGTCCGGTACAAGCGAGACGAGATAGGCGCCGAGAGCGGCGGAAGCGCTGCCGGTTGCCGGATCCTCAGGTACATTGTCGAGCGGCGCGAACATGCGGGCGCGGATGGTCCATGGATTTTCAGCTGTTCTGGCGTAAACGAAGAGCGAGAAGTCGTGACCGCTCGTCGTCTGGCGACCGGCGGCTGCCTGGAACCCGGCAAGGTTCGCACGGGCGGCGGCCAGCGCTTCCAGCCCGTTTAGCTCTGCGATGGCGAAATTCAGGCCGACGGAAGCGAAGACCGGGGCATGGGTGGTCGCGACGATGGCGCCGGGTTCGAGCGTGATGCAGTGGGCGATGGTTTCCGCGGCAATGGTATCGCCGATCGTCAGCGGCTGCGGCGCGCGGATGGCAGTGGCTGCGATCTTTCCGCCGCTGCGTCTCAGCTCGACTTCGACGATGCCGGCTTCTTCCTCGAAGCGCAGCCTATCGCCGACCGGCTTACCGAAGATTTCCGCCTGCTGGCCAAGCACGTAAGCGGTGCCGACATTCGGATGGCCGGCGAAGGGGATTTCCATCGTCGGAGTGAAGATGCGCACGCGGGCGGAATTCTCCGGACGATCAGGCGGCAGGACGAAGGTGACTTCGGAATAGTTGAATTCGGTGGCGATCTTCTGCATCGCCGCAGCACTGAGACCCCGCGCATCGGAAATAACGGCAAGCGGGTTGCCCTCGAAGCGGGTGGAGGTGAAGACATCGACGCTGACGTAGGAAAAGGTATTCATCGCGGCTCCTGTTGTGGCGGGCCGCTATGGATAATCACGGACTTTGACGGGACGAAGCGGTTTCTTGTCGCCGTGACAATGATGGGGGATGTGCGCTGGGCTGATTTCCCCAGAGGCTCGTTGGTGAAGGGGTTGGGAGGAGCGGCAACGTTATGGTTGCCGCTCCGCCCGGAATCCCAGCGCAGAAACTCAAGCGGCCTTTTCCAGGTCCTTCTTCCAGCTGCCCTTGGCGGCGAGGCTGTTCATCTCGGCGCGGTGGGTGAATTCGCGCTGGCCGGCGGCGACGTTTTCCGGTTTGCCGTTCCAGGCCTTGAGCGCGCTGTCCTGCAGGGCGCGGCCGTAGGAGAAGGTAACGAACCAGGGCAGGTCGGCTGTGGCATTGATGGTCGAAAGGTGGGCTGTCGCCTCTTCGGTCGACTGGCCGCCGGAAAGGAAGGCGATGCCGGGAACCGCTGATGGAACCGTGCGCTTCAGCACCTGCACGGTGCGTTCGGCGACTTCGGCGACCGAGGCCTTGCGGGCGTTCTTGCCGTCGATGACCATGTTCGGCTTCAGGATCATGCCTTCGAGGCTGACGCGGGCATCGGCGAGTTCCTCAAAAACGATGCGCAGCGTGGATTCGGTGACTTCGGCGCAGCGGTCGATATTGTGGTCGCCCGGCTTGCCGTCCATCAGGCATTCCGGCTCGACGATCGGAACGATTTTGGCCTCCTGGCAGAGTGCGGCATAACGAGCGAGCGCCTGAGCGTTGGCGCGGACCGAACCGCGGGTCGGCAGCGACGAGGAGATGGCGATGACGCCGCGCCACTTGGCGAAGCGGGCGCCGGCTTCATAATAGCGGGCAAGGCGCTCGCCGAGACCATCGAGGCCTTCGGTGATGGTTTCGCCGGGATATTTGGCCATCGGCTTGGCGCCGGTATCGACCTTGATGCCGGGAATGGAGCCGGCGGCGCGGATGATATCGACGAAAGGCGTGCCGTCCGCGGCCTTTTGGAAGAGCGTCTCTTCATAGAGGATGACGCCGGAGATATATTTCTTCATCGCCTCATCGGAGCGGAAGAGCATCTCGCGGTAATCGCGACGGCTCGTTTCGGTCGATTCGAGATTGATCGTGTCGAAACGCTTCTTGATGGTGGAGGTCGATTCATCGGCTGCAAGCAGTCCCCGGCCGCCCGTAACCATCTGCACTGCAATGTCTTCCAGTCGTTCGCTCATCTCGTTCTCTCCACTGCATTAAACATCGGCGATTTAAGAATATAGGACGGCGATAACAGAAGTTTATAGAGAGGAAAATGGAAGCCTAAGTCATTGAAACGATTGAAATCAATTCAATCGTTTGAAAATGTGGGATTTTTTCCGCGGCCTGAGCAAAAGACCGCGAAAAGCGCTTGGCCTCCGCGGTCTATCCGCATGTAAAACCTGTCAAATCAGGCTTTGCAATTATCTGCTCGCATTGAGAACGGCGACGCCGGGAAGCTCCTTGCCTTCCATCCATTCGAGGAAGGCGCCGCCGGCCGTGGAGACATAGGTGAAATCGTCGGCGACGCCGGCATGGTTCAGGGCAGCGACGGTGTCACCGCCGCCGGCAACGGAGGTGAGCTTGCCGGCCGTGGTGCGTCCGGCGGCGTATTTTGCGGCAGCGACGGTTGCGGCATCGAAGGGCTCGATCTCGAAGGCGCCAAGCGGGCCGTTCCAGACGAGGGTCGCCGCGCGCTCGATCCAGCTGTTGATGGCTTCGACGGATTTGGTACCGACGTCGAGCACCATGGCATCGGCCGGAATGGCGTTGATATCGACCGTCTCGTTGGCGGCACCTGCCTTGAACTCGCGGGCAACGACGCCGTCTTCCGGCAGGATGATGGCGCAGCCGGCAGTCGCGGCCTCGATCATGATCTGCTTGGCGGTTTCGGCGAGATCATGCTCGCAGAGCGACTTGCCGACATTGGTGCCGCGGGCGGCGATGAAGGTATTGGCCATGCCGCCGCCGATGACGAGCGCATCGACCTTCTTCACCAGGTTCATCAGGAGGTCGATCTTGGTGGACACCTTGGCGCCGCCGACGATTGCGACGACGGGGCGGGCCGGATCGCCGAGGCCCTTTTCCAGCGCCTCCAGCTCGGCCTGCATGGTGCGGCCGGCATAGGCCGGCAGGTGGTGAGCAAGGCCCTCGGTCGAGGCATGGGCGCGGTGGGCGGCGGAGAAGGCGTCGTTGACATAGACATCGCCGTTGGCGGCAAGCGCCTTGGTGAAGTCAGGATCGTTCTTTTCCTCGCCCTTGTGGAAACGGGTGTTTTCCAGAAGCAGAATATCGCCGTCCTTCATCGCCGCGACGGCGGAAGCGGCGGCTTCGCCGATGCAATCGGCGGCCGTCAGCACTGCGTGATCAAGCACTTCCTCGACGGAAGGGGCGATCAGCGACAGCGACAGGTCGGGCGAGGGCCCGTCCTTCGGTCGGCCGAAATGGGCCAGCAGGATGACCTTGGCGCCCTTGTTGGACAGTTCGAGGATCGTCGGCGCCACACGCTCGATGCGCGTCGTATCGGTGACCTTGCCGTCCTTGACCGGAACATTGAGGTCGACGCGGACGAGAACGCGCTTGCCGCGGATGTCTGTGAGATCGTCGAGGGTCTTGAAAGAAGGCATGGGGAGATCCAGTCTTGGTTGGCGGAAGTCGCGCCGACCATAGCAAGGATCATTCGAGACGCAAGGCGTTCAACGGCCGTTTTCGTGTGTGCCTTCGTCGCGTCCGGCCGTGGCTTTCGATGCGCTTTCGGAGGTCTTGATTTCACGGTTCCGGCGCCCGTTCAGCCGGTCGCGGATGCGCTGAATGATCTCCTTGAGATTGATGAAGATCGGCAGCGTGATCGCCGGTTCGACGGCTTCGAGCGACATGCCGACGGAGGTGATGTGGTCGTGCTCGTCGAGATCGCGAACGATGAGAATGATCGAGCCGAGGCGGACGCGGTCGGCATAATCGGCCTTGCCGCCGAGGCGCTGCCGCATCAGCTCGGCGATCGTCAGGCCCTTTTCGGATTCGTTGAGTAGGCCGGGACCATAGGCGGCGTCGAGATCCGCGGCGGGGCGGGCCGGGGAGAGTGCGAAAGCCCCGAAGAATTCGGCATCGTCCTCATCGACCGGCGCACGGCTGGCGAACAGCCGGTCGAGCAGGCGGGAATAACTCGGTACGATGAAGAGATAGACGAGATCGTGCTCGCGCAGCCGCCCGGCATATTGGTAGCGCATCGATTTGCCGTCACGGATGACGAGCGAGGGTGTCGCCCAGCGCGGAATGCGCTCGCCGCGCAGCACCGGGCTATCCTTGATGACGCGGTAGGAGAGCAGCTCGTGGTTGGCCGCGCCCGGCAGGTCGACCTCGACCTTGTCGACCGCGCCGATGCGCGGTGGAATGATCAGGCCGAGCTTCTTGGCGACGGGCTTGATCGTCCAGCCCTGGAGGAGGAGGGAGACCAGCACGATGATGAAGGCCGTGTTGAAATAGATCTGACCATTCGGGAGCCCGCCGAGGATCGGCATGATGGCCAGCAGGATGGAGACGGCGCCGCGCAGGCCGACCCAGGCAACGAAGCCGATCTCCTGCTGCGTATAATCGAAGGGAAGCAGCGACAGCCAGACTGCTAAGGGTCGGGCGACGAAGATCAGGAAGAGCGCAAGCAGAATGGCCGGGACAATGATCGCAGGGAATTGCGACGGCGTGGCGAGCAGGCCGAGCACAAGGAACATGATGATCTGCGCCAGCCAGGTCATGCCGTCCTGGAAGCGCTTGATGGTGCCGATCGCCTGCATCTTGCGGTTTCCGGCGTAGATGCCGGCGACATAGACGGCGAGGAAACCGCTGCCGCCGACAGCACCGGTGAAGGAGAAGACGAGAAGGGCGAGCGCCAGCACGAAGATCGGCGTCAGGCCGCGATCGGTATCGAGCTTGCTGACGATCAGCACGATCATCATGCCGCCGAGCAGGCCGAGAATGACGCCGAGGCCCATCTGCTGCACGAACATGGCGAGCATGCCGATATTGATGCCGGCATACCGCTCGCCGCTCGCCAGCACCTCGACAAGGGCGATGGTGAGGAAGATCGCCATCGGATCGTTGGTGCCGGATTCGACCTCCAGCGTCGAGCGCACCTTGTCGCGGATATTGATGCCGCCGATGCGCAGCAGGAAGAAGACGGCGGCGGCATCCGTCGATGCGACGATCGAGCCGAGCAGCAGGCCTTCCAGCCAGGTGAAATTCAAAAGCCACATGGCGGCGAAGGCAAAGAGCGAGGCGGTGATCAGCACGCCGACCGAGGCGAGCGCCAGCGAGGGCACGGCCGCCAGCCGAAAGGCCTGCATCGGGGTGCCGAAGCCGGAATCAAACAGGATGACGGCCAGCGCGATGGAGCCGAGAATATAGGCGAGGTAATTGTTGCTGAACTCGATGCCGAGGCCGTCGACACCGGCGGCAAGGCCGATCATCAGGAAAAGCAGCAGCAGGGGGGCGCCGAAGCGAAAGGCGAGCAGGCTTGAAAAAGCGGCAAGAAGCACGAGCGCCGTCGAGACCAGCACCACGATGTAGAACGCTTCCATGCCCACCCCTTTCCAACGACTGCTTGGCGGCCACCCGGACCGATCCGCCTGAATTCCAAACTCTCCCTCACGCGCGGCGGTCCATCAGTAAACGGCAAAACGCCAGAGAAGGGTAGGCCTTGCGGCTTAACCTCGTCGCGACGCTGCATCATGCTGCTGGACGGCTGCCGGACGGCCAACCGACTTGGAATGCTACGGGAGAAATTCTCTATAAAGAATGTATAGGAAAATCAGGCGAGAGCAGGGCAAAAGAGAAAGGCACGAATATTTCCTGCCGGCATCTGCAACGGCAACAGGATAAGACAGGCTCCTGCGTTCACGCGGCCCGTTTGACCAGTCCAATGACTAGGAGTGGATTGCAGGCGCGGATGTGGACTGCGGAGATTTTTCGCGGGTAGGAAATGCCGGCGGTCGCGCGCGCGCAACCGGCTGTGGATTTGTGCCAGAAGGGCCAGTCGTTGCTCTGCTATCCCAACACGGCCTGAAGTATGACGATGGCGAGAAACGAGAGGCCGATGAACGCGGCGACCCAGACGACCAGATGATTGGCCTTTGCCAGAACGGCAGGCCTGACGTCCCGCTTGGGGTGAAACCGCTGCCGCCGCTTGAGGGTGGTGTGGGACAAGCGTTTCTGTGCCTCTGCCATTTATCACCTCCGCTTGGATCATTTCAGCCATTATGCCGCGCTGTGGATGTCCTCAATCTATCACGCCTGGCCAGCGGATGGCCAATCCGTGACGCGACTGCACCGCCATCTTGTTCTGCAAGCGGCAACGCCACATCGAACCCGTCGCTTCGATGTGGCGGGAACCGGAAAAAGATGCGGATCGCCGGTCAGTCTTCCGTGTCGTCGCCCTCGTCGGTGAGATCCGCGACCGGAACCAGGAAAACGACGAATTCGTCCTCGATCGTCCGTTCGGGATCATCGTCGAATTCATAGGCGTGCTCGACTTCGCTTGCTTCCTCGGCGGTCGCCTTGCGCAAACTCAGGCTCGCCTTGCGGTCCCAAAGGGGCTTGCCTTCGGACTCCAGGATGGTCAGATCGTCTCGAAAATCCTCCGCCTCGAAGAAATGCGTCGCTTCCTCGTCATTTTCGGAGCGAAAGCTGGCAACGGCACGGCCGGCGATTTCAACGGTAAAGTAATCCATCCATCTCTCTTTATCTCCCCCAGACGGCGATGCGGCTGCAGGGGTTATCGATGACGCCGTGGCCGGCTTCGGAGCCGAGGCTACTGGCGGTCTGTGCATGTCGTATGCCCAAGGCCGCTTATCCTACCAGATCCGGTGCTGGAAATGGGAAATGATGCGACATGAGCGCGTATAACAAAACGGCCCGGTTTCCCGGGCCGCTTGCGATCGTCGATAGTCAGGCTCTTAGATGAGCTTGGCAAACGCGACGGCGGTGTCGGACATGCGGCTGGAGAAGCCCCACTCGTTGTCGTACCACGACAACACGCGCACGAAGTTGCCTTCCATGACCTTGGTCTGGTCGGTTGCGAAGATCGAGGAGTGGCTGTCGTGGTTGAAGTCACGGGAGACCAGCGGCTCGTCGGTGTAGCCGAGGATGCCCTTCAGCTTGCCGTCTGCCGCAGCCTTGATGGCTTCGTTGATTTCGCCGACGCTGGTCGCCTTCTTGGCGACGAACTTGAAGTCGACGACCGAGACGTTCGGGGTCGGAACGCGGATCGAGGTGCCGTCGAGCTTGCCCTTCAGATGCGGCAGAACGAGGCCGACGGCCTTGGCTGCACCCGTCGAGGTCGGGATCATCGAAAGGGCAGCGGCGCGGGCGCGATACAGGTCCTTGTGCATCGTATCGAGCGTCGGCTGGTCGCCGGTGTAGGAGTGGATGGTGGTCATGAAGCCGTGGTCGATGCCGACGGCGTCGTCGAGAACCTTCACGACCGGCACCAGGCAGTTGGTGGTGCAGGAGGCGTTGGAGATGACCAGGTGCTCCTTGGTGAGCTGGTCATGGTTGACGCCGAAGACGACGGTCAGGTCGGCGCCATCGGCGGGAGCCGAGACGATGACGCGCTTGGCGCCGGCCGTCAGATGAGCGGCGGCCTTGTCGCGGGCGGTGAAGATGCCGGTGCATTCCATGGCGATGTCGACGCCGAGCTCGCGGTGCGGCAGCGTTGCCGGATCCTTGATCGCCGTAACCTTGATCGGTTTGCCGTTGCCGACGATGATCGTGTCACCTTCGACCTTCACGGTTGCCGGGAAACGGCCGTGGATCGAGTCGTAGCGCAGCAGGTGAGCGTTGGTTTCGACCGGGCCGAGGTCGTTGATGGCGACGATTTCGATGTCGGTGCGGCCGGATTCGACGATGGCGCGAAGGACGTTACGGCCGATGCGGCCGAAACCGTTGATGGCAACCTTGACTGTCATGTTCATTCACTCCCGATAGAGGTGGGCCCGATAGAGAGGGCCTGGAATTGAGGAGATGGAGAGCGCCTCAAGGCGCCCTCATTAAAGCTTTGCTTCGGCGGCCGCAACGACGGCGTCGGCGGTGATGCCGAAATGCTTGTAGACGTCCTTGACCGGGCCGGACGCGCCGAAGCTCTTCATTCCGACGAACGTGCCTTCCGGTCCGATGAACGCATCCCAGCCTTCGCGGACGGCGGCTTCGACAGCGATCTTGACCGGCGAATTGCCGAGGACTTCCTTACGATAGGCGTCTGGCTGCTCGAAGAACAGTTCCGTGCAGGGAACCGATACGACGCGGACGGTGACGCCCTTGGCTTCGAGCGCCGTGCGAGCGGCAACGGCGATTTCGACTTCCGAGCCAGAGGCGAAGATCGTCACCTTGGCGTCGGCATTGCCGGCCAGCGTGTAGGCGCCCTGTTCGCAGAGGTTCTTTTCACTATACTCGGTACGGGCGGCGAGCAGGTTCTGGCGGGTCAGTGCAAGGCCCGAAGGACGGTTGTGCGTCTTGATGGCGATCTGCCAGCATTCCGCCGTTTCCGTGGCGTCGGCAGGCCGGAAGACCATCAGATTCGGGATGGCGCGCAAACCAGCGAGCTGTTCAACCGGCTGGTGCGTCGGGCCGTCTTCTCCGACGCCGATCGAGTCATGCGTCAGGACATGGATGACGCGGATGCCCATCAGCGCCGCCAGGCGGATCGGCGGGCGGCAATAATCCGAGAAGATCAGGAAGCCGCCGCTATAGGGAATGAGGCCGCCATGCAGCGCAATGCCGTTCATGGCAGAGGCCATGCCGTGCTCGCGAATGCCCCAATGCACGTAACGGCCGGCGAAATCCGTCGGCGTGATCGAGTGCATCTGGCTGGTTTTGGTGTTGTTCGACGGCGTCAGGTCGGCGGAGCCGCCGAGCGTTTCCGGCAGGAAGCCGTTGATGACCTCGAGTGCATCTTCCGAAGCCTTGCGGGTCGCTACCGTCGGCTTGGTCTCGGCGAGCTTCTTCTTATATGCGCTGATCGCGGCGTCGAAGCCTTCCGGCAGCTCGCCTGCCATGCGGCGGGTGAATTCGGCCTTGGCGGCGGCTTTGGCGAGGGTTTCTTCCCATGCCTTGACGATATTGTCAGAGCGGGTGCCGGCTGCGCGCCATGCGTCGAGGACGTCGGAAGGGATGACGAAGGGCTCGTAATCCCAGTTCAGCGCCTTGCGGGTGGCGGCGATTTCTTCGGCGCCGAGCGGGCTGCCGTGCACCTTGTGGCTGCCGGCCTTGTTCGGAGCGCCGAAGCCGATGACGGTCTTGCAGGCGATGAAGGTCGGACGGTCGGACTTGTGGGCGGCTTCGATCGCCTCGGCGATGGCGGCCTGATCGTGACCGTCGATCTCGATGGTGTTCCAGTGAACGGCCTTGAAGCGGGCGATCTGGTCAGTCGAGTCCGACAGCGATACGGCGCCGTCGATGGTGATCGAATTATTGTCCCAGAAGAGGATCAGCTTGTTCAGCTTCAGGTGGCCGGCAAGCGCGATCGCCTCATGGCTGATGCCTTCCATCAGGCAGCCGTCGCCATTGATGACGTAGGTATAGTGGTCCTGCAGATCGGAGCCGAACTCCTCGCGCAGCTTGCGCTCGGCGATCGCCATGCCGACGGCATTGGCGATGCCCTGGCCGAGCGGGCCTGTCGTCGTTTCGATGCCGGTGGCATGACCATATTCCGGATGGCCGGCGGTCTTCGAGCCGACTTGACGGAACTGCTTCAGATCTTCGACCGTCATGTCGGGATAACCGGTCAGATACAGCAGCGAATAGAGCAGCATCGAGCCATGGCCGGCCGAGAGCACGAAGCGATCGCGGTTCGGCCAGTGCGGCTTCTTCGGATCAAACTTCAGATATTTGGTGAACAGGACCGTCGCCACATCGGCCATGCCCATCGGCATGCCCGGGTGACCGGAGTTCGCCTTTTCGACGGCATCCATGGCGAGAAAACGGATCGCATTCGCCATCCGGTCATGTTGTTCGGGAGAGGTCATGGCTTTTCCGCAAGTTCCGGGTGTCGGGGGGATGGCCTCGAGCCTCCAAGACCATCGAGTGAAAGCGGCAGACACATAGCAGTTGGGGCTGGCAAGTCAATAAATGGGACGCCAAATCCGGGCAGGCAGCGGCGATTTTTGACATTTGATCGGACGATTGTACAAATGACGAATCTCGTATGGCGATCACGTGTAAAGTGCTCATCCACAGGATAGGTCGGTGGGCAAGTGACAGGATTTATTGACGCGCCGTTTACGAGCGGCATATCCTTTTGAAATCACAGGATCGGCGCGGCGTGCCGATTCGCGGATTCTGTGCGGGAATCGGAAAGACATGATGCCCACAGGCAAAACCATGGAAGCAGCGCTCAACGAATTGAGACAGGCGATTTCGAGCCTCGAAAACGCCGTCGACATGCGCGTCGAGCGGCAGCGCGAGCAGGGCGAGATCGAAGGCGAGGTGCGGCGCGTGCACGCCGACCGCTCCCGGCTGGCGCAGGAACTCGACCAGGCGGAATTCCGCGCCAACCGGCTGGAGGAGGTCAACCGCGAGGTATCGCGGCGGCTGGTGACGGCTATGGAAACGATCCGCGCGGTTCTGGATCGCTGATAGAAAGAGTTTGGCATGGCGCAGGTGACGGTAACGATCGACGGCAAGGCCTATCGCATGGCTTGCGAGGAGGGGCAGGAGGATCACCTGACCGATCTCGCCAACCGCTTCGACGGCTATGTCGGCCATCTCAAGGCCCAGTTCGGTGAAATCGGCGATCTCAGGATCACCGTCATGGCCGGCATCATGGTCATGGACGAGATTGCCGAGCTGACGCGCCGCGTCGCCGGGCTGGAATCCGAACTCGAGTCGCTGCGCGG
This sequence comes from Rhizobium binxianense, assembly GCF_028994275.1. NCBI lineage: Bacteria > Pseudomonadati > Pseudomonadota > Alphaproteobacteria > Hyphomicrobiales > Rhizobiaceae > Rhizobium > Rhizobium binxianense. The sequence continues at coordinate 3,402,377 of NZ_CP118713.1, read as the reverse complement.
CAACCGCGACACGGTGCTTGCGGCCACCGCGCGCACCGAAGAAAATCTTGCGGCAGCGCTCAGCGAGGTTTCAACCCGCATTCGCGGCATTACCGATAAACTGAACGGCCGGCCCGCCCCCGAACTCAATTGACTCAATTAAATAAGGACGACTTGCTGCCGCCACTGGCGCGCCCGCGCAAACGTCCTTATATATCGCGGTGCGGTCTGCGCCTCTCGACAGGAACCACAATCCCTGGGGCCATACTCGATCCAAAGGGAGCTGTCCCTGGCCAGGCCCGTGGGCCTGGACACACGGCGCCCACCTACGTTTGTAGGCACCCAGGATCGTAAACATCCATCGGTGGTCGTGGATCGCACCTTTCCTCTTCATCATCGACGAAGACGGCGAACGCGGCTGCAGCGTCCGCCATTTTCAACGCATCCGCTATTTCTTCAAGCCCGGAAGGGTGACCTGGAAGACCTGGAACATGGTGTCGACATCGGCACCACCGTCCGCCTTGTAGGCGGCGCCCACCTGGAAACCATCCTGTGTGAGGAAGTCGTTGTCATTAGCGACGAACAGGAAATAATCGTCCGGCAGGTTCGGGTCGAGAACGCTTGCCAGACCCATGGCTTCCCATTTTTCCGACAGATTGTTCTTGTCGTTCGGCGCGCCGTTGTGCAGGCCGAAGCGGGCGAGATCGGCCTTGTCGTTGAGGTCGATGAGTGGTGTCAGCGTCGCCGGCGTCAGTGACGGATCGAGGACGCCCTTCGGCGCGATCGGCTTGCCTGCATCGAAATCGCTGCCGGCGATATCGGTCGCCTTGGAAAGGTCTGCGATGTCGATCTTGCGGTAGAGCGAGGTATCGCCCTTCAGACCCTGGCCGTTGCCGCTGTCGCGGGCGAGCATCAGGAAGGTCTTGTCGGAAAGGGCGACGATTTCGCTCTCTGCGGCGATCGTCGTCTTGTCCTTGGCGTCCTTGAACACCGGCAGCGGCACGACATATTCGTGCACCAGTTTCAGGTGATTTAGATCGGCGGCGTCATAGACCATGGCGCGGGTATTCTGGCGGGTCGAACTGGAATCGCCACCGTCCTGACGGGCGGCCGACTGCAGCACTGCTATGATGAACTTACCATCAGGCGTCATCGCCATGCCTTCGAGACCCTGATTGTTCTGGCGGCCGGTCTCCGGATCCTTCGGGTCCGGAGCGGAGGCGCCGGGGCCGGGATTGTTGGAGGCAAAGCTCAACGCGCCCTTGCGCATCGGCAAAAGCGCCTTCGGCGGCTGGGTGGCAGACAGCAGACGGCCGTCGGCCGAGAAGTGGTAAATATAAGGCCCGTATTCGTCGCTGACGAACATGGTGCCGTCGGCCAGGCGGATGATGGCTTCATTGTCGAGGGCGATCTTGCCGTTTACCGCCTGCGGCAGTGGCGGAAAATTGCCGGCAGCGGGGCGGACGCCGGATTCCGGGTCGAGACCGGTCATGTCGCCGCCTTTGTCGTCGACGAAGGGCGTGGAATCGACGAGCTTTGCGTCAACGCCGAACTGTTCCTTGCCGGCCTCGGGTGCCGCACCCGGAGCGGTCGGCGTCAGGCCGATCGAGATGGTGTTCAGGCGCGGACGATAGTCGACGGTGCCGACGGCGTTATAGCCCCGGTCTGGCAGCAGGTAGAGCGTGCCCTTGTAGCTGGCGCCGTCGCGGCTCCAGGCGGCGGAATCGATCGCCATGCCGGAGCCGGAACCGAAGGTCTCACCGAATTTGTCACGCTGGTTGGCCGGGATGCGGCCGATGCCGATCAGGCCCTTGTTGACGAAGGTGAGGCCGTCGACAGTGGCGGAATTCTCGGCACTTGCGACGGCCGGAATGGCGGCGGATGCCGCAAGAATGGCGGCAAACAGCCGCGCGTATGATCTGATGTTCTTCATGAAATACCCTCTCGGTCAAAGCGTTCCTGCAGCGGCCCGCCCAGGCTGGACACCGCTTCAAATGACACCCCGGCCCTGGATTCGATTTTCCGATGGCAGAACACGCCCTGGATTTCGCCGCCCCATATCCCCTCGGACGGTCTATGACAGCATCATGATATCTGGATGACGCTTTGCAGCGAAAAGGCCATGCCGGGAGAATGTCGGGCTTTCGCCTATCCGCAGTCCAGCTTGCTGCCCTATCTCACGGGATAAGGCCCTTCAGCAAAGACCACGTCGTGGTAACCTTTCGAGCCGACATCAAGCGCCAAAGGGCTGCGCCATTCCCTGTTGTCGCGCAGGCAATCGAGCACGAAACGGAAATCATATCGCGGCTGCCACCCGAGTTCCCGCCTTGCCCGCGCGTTGACATAGACACGGTCGAGCGTTGGAAACATCTTCCAGCCGCGTGATGCATAGAGGGCGCCTGCACCTGGGAACAGCCGTTCGACGACAGCAGGCGCGTCGTGCCTGATTGCGGCAAGATCGCTTGCCGGAAACGGCGTCGTGGCGGAGACGATGTAGCGGCCGAAGCCGATTGCCGGCGCCTTTTCGAGCGCCAGCAGATGAGCGCCGGCCACATCGGCGATATCGACGCGGCGGTGAAGAAGCTCGTTGGCCTGGGCATTTTCCGCCGGATAGCCGCTGCGAATGTCAGGATCGTCGTCGTTTTCGGGAAAGAAACGCGATGTCCTGAGAATGATCACCGGCAGGCCGGACTCGCGGGCGAAGAGTTCGCACAGACCTTCGGCGGCGAGCTTCGTGACACCGTAGATGTTTTTTGCGACCGGCAGCACGTCCTCGGTCACCCATGCTGCCGGTGCGCCGGCGGCCGGCGTCAAAGCCGCACCGAAGGTGCTGGTGGTGCTGGTGAAGACGAAGCTTGCGACGTCTGCGGCGACGGCTGCTTCGAGCAGGTTCAGCGTGCCGGCGATATTGGTGTCGAGGAAATCGCGATTGTCATGGGTCGCCACATGCGGCTTGTGCAGCGTCGCGGCATGGATGACGCGGCTGATGCCTGACATCGCTTGCCGGATGAAGGCGCGATCACCGATCGAGCCGACCATATCGGTAAAAGCCGAGGGCTTGATATCGATGCCGCGCACCCATCGGCTTTCGGCCTTCAAAGTGCGCATCAGCGCCTCGCCAAGATGGCCGGCACTTCCCGTCACCAGTATCGTCATCACATCGCCTCCCGACCGTTCAGGAGGCGGACGCTATAAAGACCGGCATTCCGGGACAACGCATAAATTATGCACGGGAATGCAGGAAAGCTGCAGGCTCGCCGATGGTCGTGACAAGGCGGCCGGCGCTGCCATCGGAAAGCATGATCCTTTCCCAGATCACGCGGCCGGCGGCGATCGGCAGCAGCGCATTGCCGTTGGCGCCGGTATCGAGGGTCAGTGACGAAAGCCTGCCCTCATGCCAGCCGCGCTCTTCCAGCGACTGCTCGGCCGCGGTGATTTCAGCAGATGCGTAGGAGAAAAGCGAGCGGCCGAGAAAGGCAGCGAGCGGCGCCCGCCATTCCGCCTGCCGCGGGCGGGAGGCGGAGAGCAGCCGGTGGGTGCTGTCGCAGATCAGATGCACCGGTCGGACGGAATCCTCGACCAGTCGCTTCAGCGCCGCATCAGCCGCGGCATGTCGCGGTGAGGCGAAAATCCGTTCCAGCTGGACGGCCTGTTCGGGCGACAGCGCGAGTTGTCCGCACTCCCAGCGTGACACCGTCGTCTGGTTGACGCCGAGGAGTTCGGCGAGATGCTGCTGCTTCATGCCGCGCAGCAGCCGCATGCGGCGTATGCCGGCTCCCGATATCGTCATCCGTCTGATCCCGTGCCGTTTTTGCCAGCATAAGGCCTCGGCGGACCGGGCGGCAAGGCGGTTTGACGCCGGGTCATTGTTCGGGCTGACCTTCCAGCTCGCCCTTCAGCCGGTCGAGTATAGAGAGCGCATGGCCGGCATAGGCGCTGATCCAACGGTCGTAAATCTGCTTGATCGGCAGGCTGTTTAAGTGGTTCCAGCGCTCGCGGCCCTCCTTCCTGGCGATGACCAGATCGGCTTCCTCCAGCACTTTCAGATGCTGCATTACCGTACAGCGGTCCATCTGCGGAAACATCTCGCAAAGCGTCCCTGTGGTCCGGGGGCCATCCTTGAGCCGGTCGAGAATTTCGCGGCGGCGCTGGTGGGCCAGCGCCTTGAAAACCGGATCGTCTTTTGATTCGCTTGACATGTTATGTTTTTATAACACAATGACGCTGGACGCCATGACAAACAGCAATGGAGAAGAGGAGAAGTGCCATGTCTCTCGGAATCCGTGTTTCCGGCCGCATCGGACGTCCCGTCGCAGAGGTATTCGACGCCGTCGTCAACCCGAAGAAGCTCAGCAGCTATTTCACCACGATCGGCGGGGCGAGCGCGCCGCTCGTCCAGGGCACGACGGTAACCTGGTGGAAGGGTGCGGCGGTTGAGGTGGTCGAACTCGTGCCCGAAAGCCGCATCGTGCTCAGTTGGGACGGCGGCACCGCCGAAGATAAGACGACCTATAAGACGATGGTGGAGATGAACTTCAAACCGCTGGAGGATGGCGGCACGCTGGTGACCATCGCCGAAACCGGCTGGCGCGAAGACGATGCCGGTCGGCGCGGCACCTATCTCAACTGCGAGGGCTGGACGCAGATGCTCTGCTGCATGAAGGCCTTCGTCGAATACGGCATCAATCTGCGGGAGGGCATGTTCCTCAGCGAAATGAAGGGAGAGCCGGCCAGCGCACCTGACGCTTGACGAGCGCATCGGTCTGCAGGAGATCGGCGGCGCAATCGTCGCATTCGCCAATCAGGTCGAGACTTCGCTTGCCTGTCACACTGCGGGTGCTAATTTCCGGATTCGAGACTTCATTTCGGTTTCCAGGAGATTCATTATGCAGCTTGGCATGGTTGGTTTGGGCCGCATGGGCAATTACATGGTCCAGCGCTTGATGCGAGGCGGTCACGAATGCGTCGTCTACGACGCCAGGCCGGAAAGCGTTGCCGAGCTCGCAGGCCTCGGTGCGATCGGCAGTGCTTCGCTCCAGGAATTCGTCTCGAAGCTCACCCATCCGCGCGCGATCTGGCTGATGCTGCCGGCGGCGATCGTCGACAAGGTGCTGGCGAGCCTGGTGCCGCTGCTTGAGAATGGCGATATCGTCATTGACGGCGGCAACTCTTATTACCATGACGACATTCGTCGCGGCGCCGACCTCATCACCAAGGGCATCCACTATGTCGATGTCGGCACAAGCGGCGGCGTCTTCGGCCTCGAGCGCGGTTATTGCCTGATGATCGGCGGCGAGAAGGGCATCGTCGAACACCTTTCCCCGATCTTCGCGACGCTGGCGCCCGGCGTCGGCAAGACGGAAGCCTCGCCGAACCGGAGCGCCGAAGCGGCTGCAGCCAGCACCGCGGAGCAGGGTTACCTGCATTGCGGCCCGCACGGCGCCGGTCATTTCGTCAAGATGGTGCATAACGGCATCGAATACGGTCTGATGGCCGCCTATGCCGAAGGTATCAATATTCTGAAACACGCCAATATCGGCGCCGCCTCGCATGAGGCCGATGCGGAAACCGCGCCGCTCGCCCATCCGGAACATTTCCAGTATGATTTCAACCTGCAGGATGTCGCCGAAGTCTGGCGCCGCGGCAGCGTCATCACCTCCTGGCTGCTCGATCTTACAGCCGATGCGCTGCATGCCGATCCGGCGCTGTCGAAATATGCCGGCCGCGTCTCCGATAGCGGCGAAGGCCGCTGGACGATCATGGCGGCAATCGACGAAAGCGTGCCGACGCCGGTGCTGAGTGCCGCGCTCTACGGCCGCTTCTCCTCGCGCGACAATGACGAATTCGCCAATAAGGTGCTGTCGGCGATGCGCGCAGGCTTCGGCGGCCATGTGGAAAAGCCTGCTCCGAAGTCCTGAAGGAAGACGACTTTCCGCACCATTCCGACAAAGCCGTCCTGCCGAAATGGCGAGCGCAGCGCTTCGTTTCGAGGGCGGCGACGTCGCCGTTCCTAGCCATCGGTATGGTTTTCCTACTGCTTGCTGGCGGCAACGGTCGCGAGTATCCATTGCACAATGTCGGGGCTGTTTCATCCAAGCGGCCGACATTTCATTGGAGGCGGTCATGGAGCGTGGCATGGCAGGGGGCTTGAAGGCCGCCATATCAGGCATGCTGGCATTGCTTGCGCTTTGCTCGGCGGTTTCGCCTGGCTTTTCCCAAACGCCGCCGGCGCAAGTGCCGGCCGCTGCGGCCCCGCCGGCCCAGGTGCGTGAGATGATGCAGCTCATGCAGACGCCTGAGGTCAAACAATGGATGTCGACGCAGATGGCTGCGGCGCCTGCGGCCAATGCAGCGTCTGAAAACCAGATGTCGATCCTGTCGGGTCTGCTGCAGCATGCCCGCCGACATGTTTCGATGGTCTCCGATGCGGCGATGGCATTGCCCTCGCAGATCGGCAATGCGTCCTCGCTGTTCCTCGGTGAAATCACCGCCAGCGGCTGGCCGCGCATGGTGGCGCAGTTCCTGGCGATCTTCCTGCTCGGCGGGATCGTCGAAAGCATTGCCCGTTATGCCTTCCGCCGCCGCCGTCGCCGGTTGGTTGAGATGGCGGGTATGCATCTGGCGCCGCGTGTCATTCCGGCACTGATCTTCGCTGCGGCAACGGTGCTCACGCTTCTCAGCCTCAGCTGGCCGCCGCTCAGCCAGAGCATCGCGATCGTCTGCGTCGTTGCGCTCATCGTCCAGCGTTTTACGATCTGCCTTGGCGGCGTGCTGATCGATCTCATCGGGCTGGCGCGGGCCGAGGAAGAGCGGCAAGGCGTTGCCGCTCCGATCATGCCGGGGGGCGCCGTCGCGCTCTTCTGGTATCGCCGCTGCGCGATGTTCGTCATCTATTTCATTTTCGGCTGGGCGCTGATCCAATCGATGGAGCCGCTCGGCTACTCTCCGAGCGTCCGGCTCTTGATCGGCTATTTCCTCGGTATCGGCCTGCTGTTGATTGCGATCGAGGCGGTCTGGTCGCGACCTCACAAGGACGAGAAGCGCGGTCACGGGGTCTCCTGGTCGTTCACCGTCTATTTCCTGCTGCTGTGGAGCATCTGGGTGGCGGGCTTCAACTGGCTGCTTTGGCTCGGCATCTACCTGCTTTTGCTGCCGCGCGTGCTTGCCGTCTCGACGCTTGCGGTGAAATCGCTGCAGCAGACCGAAGCAAGCTTCCTTGCCACGCGCCGTATCGCGGCAGTGTTGCTCGACCGCGGCGTGCGGGCGCTGATCATTGCCCTTGCAGCCATCTGGCTCGGGCATATGCTCGGCGTCGGTGCCGATACGATGGCCGCCGGCGATACGATGGCCGACAAGATCGCGCGCGGTCTTATCGGCGGCATCGTCATCCTGCTTGCCGCCGACCTGCTTTGGCACGTCATCAAGGCCTATATCAACGGCAAGCTGCTTGATTCGTCCATGGACGGCGGAGCAACCGACGAGGAGAAGGCCAAACGCGCGCGGATACATACGCTGCTGCCGATCTTCCGCAATATCCTTGCCGTCGTGATCGCCGTCATCGCCGTGCTGATGGTGCTCTCGGGTCTCGGCATCGAGATCGGGCCGCTGATCGCCGGCGCCGGCGTCGTCGGCGTCGCGGTCGGTTTCGGCGCACAAACGATCGTCAAGGACGTGATCAGCGGCATGTTCTATCTCTGGGACGATGCCTTCCGCATCGGCGAATATATCGAAAGCGGCAGCCACAAGGGTGTGGTCGAGGCCTTCAGCCTGCGCTCGGTGAAGCTCCGGCATCATCGCGGACCGCTGACGACGGTGCCGTTCGGCGAACTCGGTGCGGTGAAGAACCTCAATCGCGACTGGACGATCGACAAGATCAGCCTCAACGTCAAATACGACACCGATCTGGTCAAGGCGAAGAAGGTGATCAAGCAGATCGGCCAGACGCTGCTCGAGAATCCGGAATTCGGCCCGCATATCATCGAGACACTGAAGATGAAGGGTGTCGAGCAGTTCGGCGAATTCGCGATCGAAATCCGGCTGTCGATGATGACGAAGCCCGGTGAGCAATTCGTCATTCGCCGCAATGCGCTGGCGATGATCCGCAATGCCTTCAATGAAAACGGCATCGAATTCGCCGTGCCGACGGTGCAGGTGGCGGGCGATCGCGATGCAGAGGTCGATGCTGCCGTCGCGCGCTATGCCGCGCATGCACGGGCCGGCAGCGAGCCGGCGGCCTAAACCCTCAAATCACCCCGGCGGCTGCAATCAGCAGGCCGCCGATGATCGCCATATTGGTTTTCCAGCTATTGATCGCGCTTTCGCGGGCCGTTCCCTGCATATCCCAGAAATTCAGCAGCATGATCATGGCGGCAAGGGTGAAGACGATGAGACCGAATGCCGCTGCCGTGACGAAGAGACCCAGTATCAACAGAGTGCCGGCGACAATCTGGAAAATGCTGCCGAAGAGCAGCACCCATTTCGCAAAAGGGATGCCGCGGGCTTCGATCGCGTCGGTCAGCGGCACGATAACGAAAAAATGATGAATGCCGCCAGCGACATAGAGGCCGCCCAGCAACAGACGGCCGAGGACAAGCATCATGAAGGCTGGACCGTCCTGCATATCAAACCGTTCTCCCTTGCCTCGAATCCCGTTGCCGGGCAAAGCTCGGCCCAAGCTTACGAAAATGCAATGGAGCGTTATGTCGACCTGCGCAAATTCGCCCCAATTGGGGATGATTGAGGCGCAGGCGGCGGGGCTTGGAGTAGCGGCGGCATGGTTTCATAGAGCTTATGCGCCTCTCATGTTACGTCTTTCGAAAATGATTCCCGCCATGCTGCCAATTGCGGCAGGTACGAGATGTCGGGTTACGGCAAGTTGGAAGAGATGGAAGAAACGGACGATTTTTCTTTTCGCGGGCTTTTCAGGCGTTACAGGACGCCGTTGATGGCAGCCGCGACACTCGTGGTCTTCTGTCTCGTCGGTTATGCGATCATGCAGCTCACCAACGAGGTGCGCTATGACGACGTCGTCGATGCGCTGGCGGCGACCAAGCCGAGCGCGATCCTGCTTGCGCTCTTCTTCACGGCACTGAGTTTCCTTTCGCTGATCTTCTACGATCTCAACGCTATCGAATATATCGGCAAGAGGCTGCCCTTTCCGCATGTGGCGCTGACGGCGTTCAGCGCCTATGCGGTCGGCAATACCGCCGGCTTCGGGGCGCTCTCCGGGGGCGCGATCCGCTACCGCGCCTATACCCGCCTCGGGCTTTCGCCGGAGGATATCGGTCGCATCATCGCCTTCGTGACGCTTTCCTTCGGCCTCGGGCTGGCAGGCGTTGCGGCGATCGCCCTCATCATCATCGCCGACGAGATCGGCCCGCTCATCGGTGTCAGCGCCTTCCTTCTGCGGTTGATCGCCGGGTCGATCGTCGCCATTCTCGGTGCTGTGATGATCATCGGCCGTGACGGGCACGTGCTTAATCTCGGCCCTGTGGCAGTTCGTCTGCCGGATTCGCGTACCTGGTCGCGGCAGTTCCTCGTCACCGCCTTCGATATCGCCGCTTCGGCGTCCGTGCTCTACGTGCTGCTGCCGCAGACGGCAATCGGCTGGCCGGTCTTCCTCGCCGTCTATGCGATCGCCGTCGGTCTCGGCGTGCTCAGCCACGTTCCGGCCGGGCTCGGCGTGTTCGAGACCGTGATCATCGCGTCGCTCGGCAGCGCGGTGAACATCGATGCCGTGCTCGGATCGCTGGTGCTCTACCGGTTGGTCTACCATGTGCTGCCGCTGCTGATCGCCGTGCTCGCGGTCTCGGCCGCCGAGCTGCGTCGTTTCGTCGACCATCCGGCCGCCTCCAGCGTGCGGCGCATCGGCGGACGGCTGATGCCGCAGCTGCTGTCGGCCCTCGCGCTGCTGCTCGGCGTCATGCTGGTATTTTCGAGCGTCACGCCGACGCCGGACCAGAACCTCGAATTCCTCTCCAACTATCTGCCGCTGCCGCTGGTCGAAGGGGCGCATTTCCTCTCCAGCCTGCTGGGACTCGCGCTCGTCGTCGCCGCGCGCGGCCTTGGCCAGCGACTCGACGGTGCCTGGTGGGTGGCCGTGTTCTCGGCTGTTGCCGCACTGACCTTGTCACTCCTGAAGGCGATTGCGCTCGTCGAAGCCGCTTTTCTCGCCTTCCTCATTTTCGGGCTCTTCGTCAGCCGTAGGCTCTTTACCCGCCATGCCTCGCTGCTTAACCAGGCGCTGACGGCGTCCTGGCTGATGGCGATCGCCGTCATCGTCGTCGGCGCCGTCGTCATCCTGCTCTTCGTCTATCGCGATGTCGAATACAGCAACCAGCTCTGGTGGCAGTTCGAATTCACCGCCGAGGCGCCGCGGGGCTTACGCGCCGTGCTCGGCATCACCATCATCTCGTCGGCGATCGCCATCTTCAGCCTGCTTCGGCCGGCGACCTTCCGGCCGGAACCGGCGACGAACGAGGCGCTGTCGCGTGCCGTCGATATCGTCATGAAGCAGGGCAACGCCGACGCCAATCTGGTGCGCATGGGCGACAAGAGCATCATGTTCTCGGAAAAAGGTGACGCCTTCATCATGTACGGCCGGCAGGGCCGCTCCTGGATTGCGCTGTTCGACCCGGTCGGCGAGCATCGCGCCGTGCAGGAACTCGTCTGGCGTTTCGTCGAAGCGGCGCGCGCCGCCGGCTGCCGGGCCGTCTTCTATCAGATCTCGCCGGCGCTGCTTTCCCATTGCGCCGATGCCGGCCTTCGCGCCTTCAAACTCGGCGAACTGGCGGTGGCCGATCTCAGGACATTCGAAATGAAGGGCGGCAAATGGGCGAACCTTCGCCAGACGGCTAGCCGCGCCCAGCGCGACGGGCTGGAATTCGCCGTCGTCGAACCTGAGAACGTGCGCTCGGTCATCGATGATCTCTCCGCCGTTTCCACGGCCTGGCTCGAGCATCACAACGCCAAGGAAAAAGGCTTTTCTCTCGGCGCCTTCGATGCCGATTACGTCTCCTCGCAGCCGGTCGGCATCCTGAAAAAGGACGGCAGGATCGTCGCCTTCGCCAATATCCTCGTCACCGAATCCAGGGAGGAGGGCACGATCGATCTCATGCGCTTCTCGCCGGACGCGCCGAAGGGCTCGATGGACTTTCTCTTCGTGCAGATCATGGAATATCTGCGCGGTCAGGGTTTCACTCACTTCAATCTCGGCATGGCGCCCCTCTCCGGCATGTCGAAACGTGAGGCGGCGCCCGTCTGGGACCGCATCGGCAGCACCGTCTTCGAACACGGCGAGCGCTTCTACAACTTCAAAGGCCTTCGGGCATTCAAATCCAAGTTTCATCCGCACTGGCAACCGCGCTATCTTGCGGTATCCGGAGGGGGCAATCCGATGATCGCGTTGATGGACGCGACATTGCTGATCGGGGGCGGATTGAAAGGGGTAGTGAGAAAATGATCAGGACAATCCTTCTTGCCACGGCATGCGCCTGCATGCTCGCGGCCGCACCGGCTGATGCCGCCGAAGAGACCACACAGAGCTTCGAAGCCGGGCTCATCCCGTCGCCGCACATCTTCCTGCCGGAAGGGGAGGTGAAAGGCACGGTGATGCTGATCTCGGATGCTGCCGGCTGGGGCGACTATGAGAAGGCCGAAGCCGACAGGCTGGTTGCCGAAGGCGCCGTCGTCATCGGCGTCGACTTTCCTTCCTACATCCAGGCGCTCAACCGGTACGATGTCAGCCTCAACGACGGCTGCGTCTACATGGTCTCGGACATCGAATCGCTGAGCCAGCAGGTGCAGCGCGCGACCGGCAACAGTGCCTATCATCTGCCGATCGTCGCCGGCATCGGCGAGGGCGGGGCCTTAGCGCTGGCGATCGCCGCGCAGACGCCGGATGCGACGATCGGCCAGACGCTTGCCGTCGATCCGAAGGCCGGCATTCCGCTCGCCCAGGCGCTTTGCACGCCGGCTTCCAAGCAGGTCGTTGGCCAACGCACGATTTATGGCCTCAGCGACGGCGCTCTGCCGGATCCGATCGTCACCGTCTTCACGCCCAATGCCGACAAGGATGGCCGGGCGCACGCGGAAGCGCTGAAGAAGACCCATGCTGCGATGGAGATCCGCGATTCCACCGACGATGCTCAGACGGTGTTTGGCGATACGCTCGACGATCTCGTCACCGCCTCGGGCGCCTTCGGCAATCCGCTCGGCCTGCCGCTGGCGATCCTCGAGGCGACTCCCGCCCTCGATACGATGGCGGTGATCTATTCCGGCGACGGCGGCTGGCGCGACATCGACAAGGAGGTCGGTGCCACGCTGCAGAAGGAAGGCATTCCGGTCGTCGGCGTCGATTCGCTTCACTATTTCTGGTCGGAGCGCAAGCCGGAGGAGACCGCCGCCGATCTTTCGAAGATCATCGATTTCTACCGAAAGCAGTGGAAGGTGAAGCATGTACTGCTCGTCGGATATTCCTTCGGCGCGGATGTCGTGCCGGCCACCTATCAGCTCCTCAAACCAGCCGAAAAGTCGGCGGTGGCGCAAATGTCGCTGCTGTCGCTCTCGCACGAAGTCGACTACGTCATCTCCGTTCTCGGTTGGCTCGGCCAGAAAACGGATGGGGCCGGAGGCGATCCCGTCAGCGATCTGAAGAACATCGATGCGAAGCTCGTGCAATGCATCTACGGCAAGGACGACGATGACGACGTTGCCTGTCCGGCGGTAAAGGAGAGCGGCGCCGAGGTCATCGAACTGCCCGGCGACCACCATTTCGACGAGAATTACGACCTTCTTACCAAGACCATCATCGACGGGCTGAAGAGGCGGCTGCAGGACTAAGCGCCGCGCGTCCGATGCGACGCGATAAGGACGCTCTATCATGAAATCAGCGCATCAGCCTCTCTTCGCTCCAGCCGAGGTCGGCGAGTTCCCCGCCGCGAAACCGCGCATCGTCGGCGACGATGAATTCATCGAGTTGTGGCGGGGTGACGCTGGTGCCGGAGAGCATCGCATGCACCTGGCCGCGATGATGGGTCTGATGCTGGAAGAGATGCGCGAGCACGTCTTCCATCCGCTCCTCCTGGATGCGGGCGCCGCGATGGAGGCTAACGGTCGAGGCGAGCCTCTCCGGCGTCAGGGCCTCGCAAAGCGCCACCAGGCGCTGATCGACCTTCGCCTGCGCTTGCGCAAGGGATAAAACGTCGTCGAACGGCTCGTCGACCTCGAAAGCCTGGAAGCCGAGCGTGCCGCCTTCCAGGCCATCGACATAGAACCAGTCGACGGTGACGATGTGGTTCAAGGTTTCCTTGATCGAGGGGAAGAAGCTCACGCGCGACGCTTCGAATTCGCCGGGTTTCAATGCCGTGCAGGCTTGAAGCAGACGGTGGTTGGCAAGGGCGTTGTTATAGGCAAGCTTGCGGAATGGCCTGACGGGGTCGAAGGTCGGCAACGGCGCATCTCCTCTTCCAGCGTTTCTGGTGGGTCAGTTCTTGCCATCGAGGTTGCCGTCCCGCCAGACGAGATGACGTGGCGCAACGGGAAGGGCCTCGATTTCATCGGCGATGAAATGGGGCGGGATGTCGAGTGTGGTCAGGGCCTGGCGCGTTGCCGGCACCCATTTGAATTCGAGATGGTTGTCGCCGTCTTCGACGCGATGGATGATTTCGTGTGGCTCGAAGGGGAATTCCGGGGGGATGTCCATCAGATAATAGAGGCCGAGTTCATGCCAGTCGCGCTGTTCGTAGTGGAAAAAATTCTCGACGACCCAGAGCAGGCGGGAGACGGTGACCTCGACCCCCAGTTCCTCCACCATCTCTCGTTTCAGCGTCTCCTCCGACGTCTCGCCGATCTCGGCCCTGCCACCCGGAAAGGTCCAGAAGGGCTCGTGCACGGCACGATGAACGAGCACGTAGCCATTCCGAAAACCGAGGCCGGCAATGCGATAGTTGAAACGCTCAGCGCCGGCAGTCAGGCGGATGAGAGTGCGCTTGGCCATGTCATTCCTATCCAAGATCGATCACGACGATTTCCGGCGGTACGCCGAAGCGCACCGGTGCAATGGAGCAACCGAGCCCGCCGGACACGATGATATTACGCCCCTCCTCGACAATATGGCCATAGGCGTAGCGGTTGCCGTACCGCGAGGGGACGATCGGCGAACGGCCGAGGAAACGGATCTGTCCGCCATGCGTGTGGCCCGACAGCGTCAGCGACACGCGCTCGGGCACGCGCGGAAAGATATCGGGCTCATGGGCGAGCAGAATGACAGGCGCATCGTCGGTCACCTCAGCCATGGTTCCATCGAGATCGTCGAGGCCAAGCATCTGCGTGCGGCCCCACTTCCTGCCTGGCAGCAGCGCCAGCTGATCTTCGAGACCTGCGAGCCAGAAGCCGTGGCCGTCCTTTTCAAGCCGAACGGCGCGGTTGCCGTAGACCGGGATTCCGACGTCGGCGAGAGCCCGGTGTCCGAATGTTTCCATCCCGCCGTTCTTCTGCGCAGTCCTGTCCTCCCACCAGTCATGGTTACCCATGATCGCATGGACGCCGAGCGGGGCTTGCAGGGTGGCGAGCGCTTTCGACCATTGGCTCGAATGTACATATTGCGTCACCATGTTCATGCCGGCGGCATAATCGCCGAGCAGGACGGTGATATCGCCTTCGAGTTCATTGGCCCGGTGGCAGATCGCGGCAATGCGGTTTGCCGACATCCACGGTTCGCAGGCATGGATATCAGCAAGCGCGACAACGCGCAGCTTCAGCCCCGGTGTCCATCCCGGCGGCGTCAGCCGGTAGCGAGTGATGGCGAGACGCGCCAGCGGCTCATAGGCGAAGGCGTAACCGCCGAGCGCCATAACACCGGTGATACCGCCGCCAAGAACCTTGAAAAATCCGCGGCGGGTGATCACTCAGTTGTCCTCCTGGAACAGCCGGAACTGCGCAGCCTCCATCTCCTTGGGCGGTTGCATTCCCAGATGTTTCCACGCGATTGCGGTCAGAACACGGCCGCGTGGCGTGCGCTGAATGAAACCCTGCTGGATCATGTAGGGCTCGATGATGTCTTCGATCGCGTCGCGCGGCTCGGAAAGGCCGGCGGCAATGGTTTCGATGCCGACCGGGCCGCCGCCGAAATTGACGGCGATCATGTTGAGGTAACGTTTGTCGAGCTGGTCGAAGCCGACATTGTCGACGAGCAGGCGGGTCAGCGCCTCGTCGGCGATCTCGCGGGTGACGGCTTCCGCCCTTGCCACCTCGGCGAAGTCGCGCACGCGCCGCAGCAGCCGGCCGGCGATGCGCGGGGTGCCGCGGGCGCGTCTTGCGATCTCGCGGGCACCCTCTTCGGTCATCGGCAGGTTCATCAGTCGTGCGCCGCGGCGCACGATCAGCTCCAGCTCCTCGACGGTATAGAAGCTCAGGCGTACCGGGATGCCGAAGCGGTCGCGCAGCGGCGTCGTCAACAGGCCGAGACGGGTGGTTGCCGCCACCAGCGTGAACTTCGACAGGTCGATCTTCACCGAGCGCGCCGCGGGGCCTTCGCCGATGATCAGGTCGAGCTGGAAATCTTCCATAGCCGGATAGAGGATTTCCTCGACGGCGGGATTGAGGCGATGGATCTCGTCGATGAAGAGCACGTCGCGCTCCTCGAGATTGGTGAGCAGGGCGGCAAGATCGCCGGCCTTGGCAATGACAGGGCCTGACGTCGAGCGGAAGTTGACACCGAGCTCTTTCGCCATGATCTGCGCCAGCGTCGTCTTGCCGAGGCCGGGCGGGCCGACGAACAGCACATGATCCAGCGCCTCGCCGCGGTTTTTCGCCGCCTCGATGAAGACCTTGAGATTGGCGCGCGCCTCCGCCTGGCCGGTGAACTCGTCCAGCGATTGCGGGCGCAAGGTGAGATCGAGATCTTCGCCCCGCTTTTCCGGCGATATCAGGCGGGCGGGTTCGCTCATGTCAGAAGCTCCATACCTGGCACGGTCTTGAATGCGTGCCGGTCAAATGTCTTGGTCGCCTGGCATCCCTCATCCGCGGCGCGGTAGCCTATCAGGGCATCGGCGAAATCGGCGTTTCGCGTTTCCACGGCCCTCAAGGCCTTGATCACCAGCGTCTGGTTCTCGATGTCCAAACCTCTGACGCGTGTCAATTTGCCGATTGCCGCGACAACATCCTTTTTCTTGAAGCCGAACCGTGCGCGCAACGCCCAATCCAGCTCCAAGAGGTTCAGAAGCGAGAGAAATCCACGATAGTCCCTGCCGATACCTTCACCGAACTTCAGCGCGGCAGCCCTTTGCTCCGGATCGTCGTCGACGATAAGCCTCAGCAGGACGTTCGTGTCCACGCCATAGGCAATCATGCCGCCACATCCGATTTCGACCGCGCGGCCTCGTCGACCACATCGCTGCCCGCAGCATCGGTGACCGTTGCGTCGATCTCTTCCAGGGAAGCGCGACCATTTGGAGGCGATCCAAGAAGGCCCGCGAGATCGTTGAAGTTGATCGATTTTGGTGTGATCACGACCTCTCCATCGATGATGGAAAAAACAAGCTGATCGCCAGCCTGAAGGCCGAGAGCCTCCCGTAGCTCTTTTGGGAGCGTTATCTGGCCCTTGGGCGAAAGCGTAAATTCTCCCCACATCGATCAGTAATCCTATGCTGGCGTGTTAGTCGGAAGATTTGCCATTTGGTGGAAAATTTACAATTTATCCTACCCTATCGCGCTAGTTCCTTCAATCCCAGCCTGATCAGCTTAGCACTGTCGGCGTCGTCGCCAGCGGCCTTCATCGCCGCGGCAACCGCATTCGCCGCCTGATCGCGGGAATAGCCGAGGTTGGTGAGCGCGGAAACCGCATCGGCAACAGGTGCTGCCGCGACACCTTCGCCGAGTTCCTGCTTCAGGGCGATATTGAGCGCTTCCCCGGCAAAGGCCGGCGCCCGGTTCTTCAGTTCCGTGACGAGGCGCATTGCCACTTTCGGGCCGACGCCCGGCGCGCGGGAGACGGCGGCGCGGTCCTGCAGGGCGATTGCATTGGCGAGTTCGCCCGGTGTCAGCGTCGAGAGCACGGCGAGCGCCACTTTGGCGCCGACGCCCTGGACGCTCTGGAGCAGGTTGAACCATTCTCGCTCCAAGGCGGTCATGAAGCCGAAGAGCTTCAATTGATCCTCACGCACATAGGTCTCGATGAACAGCACGCAGGCCTCGCCGGCCGAGCCGAGCTTGGACAGGGTGCGGGTCGAGCAATGGGCGACGTAGCAGACGCCGTGCACATCGACGAGCACATAGTCTTCGCCGATCTCGTCTATGGTGCCTTTCAGCTTGCCGATCATGAGGCGCGGTCTTTCAAGAGTGCGTTTCGGGAGAAATGATGTCCAATTCCGGGAAATAAGAGCGGTAGCGCGCGCCATCGCGCGTCAGAAGGCGGTGCGATCGAACGAGGGCGTGCGCACCGATGAAAAAATCCGGCAGGGTGCGCTCGCGCAGGCCGCCGCTCCTCCGGTACTGCGCATGTGCCATGCCGGCCCGGTAAGCGGCGGAAAACGGCAGGGCCTCGCGGATCAGGTTTAACCGCGACAGCACAAATGCAAGGGTTTCCTCGCGCGGGGTCATGCATGCCAGCTCCGCCCAAACGACGGGTGTCATGATGAATTGCGAATCCGGACGCAATGCGCTCAACGCCCGCGCGGACCATTCCCTGAAAGGATTATCCGGTCCGAAGACATCGATGAAAATGTTCGTATCAACGAGGACCGAGGTCATCACGTGGTCCCCTCAACCATTCTATGAATTCATCAGTCGTCATGCCGCTGGTGTCGAGGGTCCCGCTCATACTGCCGAGCCAGGATTCAAAATCGTCCTGCGACGGCTCTATCCTGCTGGATAGAACAACCAGGCGGGCACCCTTTTCATCGGCAACGAAATCCACCTCGGATCCCGGCCCGATCTTCAAGCGGTCCCGGATGTCCTTGGGAATCGTCACCTGGCCTTTTTCCGTTACGCGCATGGTAATACCTCCGAGGTATTACTTATCATGGAATGAGAACAAGTCAAGAACAGATTAACCGGCCAGCGCTTGGCGCATCCGGTTGCTGCCGCGATTATGCGCATGGCAGATGGCGATCGCCAGGGCGTCGGCGGCGTCGTCACCCTTGAATTCGACTTTCGGCATCAGGATCTTCAACATCATGTGGATCTGGTGTTTTTCGCCGTGGCCGACGCCGATAACCGCCTTCTTCACCGCGTTCGGGGCATATTCGGAGACCGGCAAGCCGGCGCGCGCCGGCACCAGCATGGCGATGCCGCGGGCCTGGCCGAGCTTCAGCGTCGCCACCGCATCCTTGTTGACGAAAGTCTGTTCGACGGCGGCTTCATCCGGCTTATAGCTGTGGACGACCTCCGCCAGGCCGTCATGCAGCTGGCAGAGGCGGGAGGCAAGATCCATGTCTCCATCAGAGGTCACGGTTCCGGAGGCCACAAATCGGAGGGAGTTGCCTGACGTCTCGATGATTCCCCAGCCGGTGCGGCGAAGTCCGGGATCGATGCCGACGATGCGAATCGTGTTTTGCATGGTTCAACCTATAGCGATTGCGAAATAACTGCCACCGATATGTGAACAAAACAAAAACACTCATGGATTTAGGCCGCGCCATTTACCGCTAATTAAAACAGATGCCTGAATTCTAGTCGTCAATACGAGAGGGGCTACTTTTCGCAAAGATGAAGCCCCCGATGTTCTGTTTACAGGTCAGTGTCAGGCATGCGTTGTGTGCCGAGGCTGGCAGACGCGTTCAGAGGGGTTCGTCGTACATGGCACAGAGATTTCAATCCCTGTCCTTCAAGGTCATTGCCACATTCATTCTGCTGACCGTGCTGTCGATCGCGGTGATCGACGTGCTTGCCTATTTCGCCAGCAGCCGGATCTCCGACGAACAGGCGCTGAAGGCCAAGGAAAGCGTGCTGATCTTTCGCGGCGACATGCTGCAGGACCAGCTAACGCAGCTCGAAAACCAGGCGAATTCCATCGCGCGCATCGAAGCGCTGCAAATGTCGATCACCAGCCTGAAAAGCGGCTGGAAGACCATCGAGAAGACCTCGGGTGATGCCCGCGCCGAACTGAAGAAGGTTTTCATATCGGGCAATCCCAACCCGGCCGACCAGCGCGAGAAGCTGATGAAGCCGGAAGGGCCGAGCGGCTTCTATTATTCGAACCACGAGAAGACACAGGGCGAAGTCGCCCGCGACCTCGAGGATACCGCCTTCAGCGACCTGCTGATCGCCGATCTCGACGGCACGGTCCTCTATTCCTATAAGAAGGAGGACGACTTCGCCGAAAACCTGAAGTCGGACGCCTGGAAGGCGACCGGCGCCGGCATCGCTTTTGCCAAGGCGATCGAGAATACCGCCAAGGCGACCGATGATGCCGCCCCGACAGGTTTTTCCGGTCTTCGCGTCGATGCTGGCAGCGGCAAGCCGGCGATCTTCTACGCCGTGCCGATCATCAAGCTCGGCGCGGCCAAGGGTATCATCCTCTTCAAGGTGCGCGACGACATCGTCACCGGTATCCTTGGCAAAGGCATCGTCCAGAGCAGCACGGCGCGGGCGGCGATCATCTCCGGCGATGGCTCGGCCGTCGGTCTTGACCAGAGCGGCAAGCTTGCGACGCTCGATACGACCTCCTTCACCTTCATCAAGAGCGCGCTGGCCAGTTCGGCGATGACCGTGGCCGATTTCAACCGGGTGGACGGGCCTGCCCGCGCCTATGTTCGCGGCATCGACTATCGCGGCGACCGCTTCCTCGTGGTCGAGAGCGTGCTTTTGAGGGAACTCAATGCCGGCTCGGTCGAGATTGCCACGCTGCTGACGATGATCGGCATCGGCGTGCTCGTCGTCATGGCGGTCGCGACCGGCCTCGTCACCAATTTCCTGTTTTCGCCGCTTGCACGGCTTGCCGGTGTCACCCGCGATGTCGCCGACGGCAAACTCGACAGCGAGATCGGCAGCCTGAGCCGCAAGGACGAGATCGGCACGATGGCGAATGCGCTCGCGCGCTTCCGCCAGTCGCTGATCGAAAGCCGCGAATTCGAAGCCGCCAGCGAAGAGACGCGCTTGCAGGCCGAGCACGACCGCCAGCAGAATCTGGCCGAGCGCGAGGCCGAGGCGAAGACGTTGCAGCAGGTGGTCGAGGCGATCGATGAGGGCCTGCATCATCTGGCGAGCGGTGATCTCGCCTATCAGATCGATACCCGCTTCCCCAACGAGCTCGAAAGTCTGCGCATCAATTTCAACGAGGCGCTCGCGACGCTGAGCGAAACCATGACGGCAATCGGCGGCAACTCGATGGCGGTGCGCGCCGGCTCCGAGGAGATGCGCACCGGCGCCGACGAACTTGCCGGTCGCACCGAGCGCCAGGCCAGCTCGATCACTGAGACGGCGAATGCGATCAGCGCCATCACCCAGTCCGTCCGCCGGCAGATCGAGCGGGCCGAACAGGCCGAGCGCATTGCCCGCGACGCCAAGAAGGAGACGACCGGCTCCGGCCAGATCATGCGCGAAACGATCGCCGCGATGGAGGCGATCCAGACCTCTTCGCGCCAGATCAACACGATCATCTCGGTTATCGACGACATCGCTTTCCAGACCAACCTGCTGGCGCTCAATGCCGGCGTCGAGGCAGCACGCGCCGGTGAATCGGGCAAGGGCTTTGCCGTCGTCGCCATGGAAGTGCGCGAACTTGCCCAGCGCTCGTCGAGTGCGGCAAAGGAGATTTCCGGCCTGCTGCAGAAATCGACGCATGAGGTCGAAAGCGGTGTGGCGCTTGTGGAAAAGGCCGGCGTTGCGCTGACCGGCATCGGCGCGCATGTCGAGGCGATCAACGGACAGATCACCGAGATCATGGGTGCGACCCGCGAGGAGGCGAATACGCTACGTGAGATCAACAGCGCCGTCGCCGAACTCGATGCGATGACGCAGCAGAACGCCTCGATGGTCGAGGAGACGACGGAAGCGATCCATCGGCTGGCGACGGAAGCCCTGGAAATGGACCGCCAGCTCGGCAATTTCACGCTGCCGCATGGCCTCCACCAGCCGAGCGCCGAGGTGCATATGCTGCGCCGTCATCGCTAAGCCGTGGCTTTTGACCGTTGGCAAGGGTCGCGCTTGTGCGGCCCTTTTTGTTGCGTGCATGGTTTGGAATGGCGGGGGCGGCAACCTACATAGACGGCATCCTTCAAACTGCCGGCAGGTTTCCCATGGTTCCCTTCTCCATACTCGACCTCTCCCCCGTTGCCGAAGGCAGCAGTATCCGCCAGTCTCTCGAGAGCTCGGCACGGATGGCACGGAAGGCCGAGGACTTCGGCTACAAGCGCTTCTGGCTTGCCGAGCATCACGGCATGCCGGGGATCGCCAGCGCCGCCACATCAGTCGTTATCGGCCATATCGGGGCTGCGACAACACGTATCCGCATCGGCTCCGGCGGCATTATGCTGCCCAATCATTCGCCGCTCGTCATCGCCGAACAGTTCGGCACGCTGGAGGCACTCTTCCCCGGCCGTATCGATCTCGGCCTCGGGCGCGCGCCGGGAACGGATATGCGCACGGCACAGGCGCTGCGGCGCAATCTCGAGGCCGGCGGCAACAGCTTCCCGAACGACGTGGTGGAACTGCAGCAACTCCTCGGTACGCCGGTCGAGAACCAGGCGATCCTCGCGGTGCCCGGCAATGGCTCGCATATCCCGATCTGGCTGCTTGGTTCCAGCCTGTACAGCGCCCAGCTCGCCGCCATGCTCGGGCTTCCCTATGCCTTCGCCTCACATTTCGCGCCCGACATGCTGCTCGATGCGATCGCGATCTACCGAGACCGCTTCCAGCCCTCGGCGACGCTCGACAAGCCCTATGTCATGGTCGGCGTCATGGGTGCGGCGGCGGCAACGGACGAGGAAGCGCGCTACCATTTTTCCTCCGCTGAGCAGCAGTTCGTCAACCTGCGCCGCAATGTCCGCGGTCCTTTCCCCCGCCCGGTGGCCGATATGGAAAATTTCTGGTCGCCGATGGAGAAGATGAACGTCGAACACACGCTGCGTTACGCCGTGGTGGGGTCTCCGCAGACGGCGGAGGCGAAATTGGCGGCGTTTCTGCGGGAAACGCAGGCCGACGAGGTGATCGTCTCGATGCCGATCCACGACATCGAGGCACGGCTGAGGTCGGTGGAACTGTTCGCTGGGCTGGGAAATTTCATGCGGGCAGCTGCGTAGGGTTTGCCAACTGGCGCCCTGCAGAAGATTCATCTTGCACAAACAAAAAACCCGGCGTCGCGGCCGGGTTTTCGATTGGCGACGATCTGAAGAAATCAGGCGGAGAGCTTCGCCAGAACCTCTTCCGAGACTTCGAAGTTGGAATAGACGTTCTGGACGTCGTCATCATCTTCGAGGCTGTCGATGAGCTTCATCAGCGACTGGGCCTTTTCCTCGTCCACCGGCACGTTGTTCTGGGCGCGCCAGACGGCCTTGACGGTTTCGGCTTCGCCGAGGCTTGCTTCCAGCGCTTTCGACACTTCGCCGAGGGCTTCGAAGCCACAGGTGATGTAGTGGCCGTCCTCGTCGGTCTCGACATCGTCGGCGCCGGCTTCGATCGCGGCTTCCATCACCTTGTCGGCATCGCCGACGGAAAGCTTGTAGGTGATCTCACCGACATGGTCGAAGGAGAAGGAAACGGAACCGGTTTCGCCAAGCGCGCCGCCGGCCTTGGTGAAGATCGAGCGGACGTTGGAGGCGGTGCGGTTGCGGTTGTCGGTGAGCGCCTCGACGATGATCGCGGTGCCGCCGGGACCATAACCCTCATAGCGTACTTCATCGTAGTTTTCGCCGTCGGCGCCGGCTGCCTTCTTGATGGCGCGGTCGATATTGTCCTTCGGCATGGACTGGGCCTTGGCGTTCTGGATCGCCAGGCGAAGACGGGCGTTCATTGTCGGGTCGGGCAGGCCGGCCTTGGCGGCAACGGTGATTTCGCGCGCAAGCTTCGAGAACATTTTCGACCGCACGGCATCCTGACGGCCTTTGCGATGCATGATGTTTTTAAACTGTGAATGGCCAGCCATGGCACCCCTGTTCACGTCTCATTGTTCGGAATGGGCCGCCTTATAAGAGCGAAACGGCACCCGTTCAAGGAAAAAGCGGTGGATTTGCCGCACGATGCGCGGACCCGCCGCTCGCCTCAGTCAACCGTCAGCCGCCTACGGCTGGCGAAGAAACCATGTCCGTCCCGGCGTCGGCAACGCAGCCCCTCCGTGCCGGAGGTGCAGGAATAGGGGCCACCCTTCCAGGTATCGCCATAGTCGAGAATATGTTCCTCGCTGCAGCAGGCGGTATCGCCGACCATCTTGAAGATAGTGGTCTTGCCGCTCGCCGACATGATGAGGCGGACGTAGAGCGGCTCTTTTCGCTCGCAGGCGAGCTCCGGCCCGCCGTCTTCGGGAACATACATTTCGACGCCGCCCTTTGGCGTATAGACACAGCCGATATTCCTTGTGGGCGTGACGAAGACGACCTGGCCATTCTGGTCGGGCTTGAAGGTCTTTTCTGCTGCAAGGACTGTTGGCGCAAAGGCTGCGCAAAAAATCAAAGTCAGAATCGAATGTTTTGTTCGCATGACGATCCTTTCTCGGTCAGGCGCACTATCGCATATTCCCGCACCCTGAAAAGACGACGTCGCCCGCTGCTTCTGCGGGGAACAAAGGCGATGGGATGACGTTTCAACGGAACTCCATCCAACGGAAAGGAACGGTCATGGCAAGTCTCAGCGAGGCCCAGGAGCATCCAGCACGTCAGCTCTGGGATCAGGTCAACGATGTTCATGCCGGCATGCTCGGGATTTCCGGGCTGGACATGCACATGCAGCCGATGGCGCCACATGCCGATCCCACCACCAACACCATCTGGTTCTATACCAAGACGGATGCCGACATCGTGCGCGCCATCAAGCCCGGCAGCCGCGCGCATTTCTGCGTCATCGGCAAGGATCACGACTATCACGCCTGCCTTGCCGGTGTGATCGAAGTGCGCCCCGACCCTTCCAAGATCGAGGAGTATTGGAGTTCGATCATTGCGGCCTGGTATGACAACGGCAAGAAGGACCCCAAGCTCACCATGCTTTCCCTCCATGTCGACGATGCCGAGATCTGGGTCTCCACAGGCAACAAGCTGAAATTCGGCTGGGAGATCGCCAAGGCCAATCTCGATGACGACAAGATGCCGGATGTCGGCATCAAGCGCCATCTGCAGTTCGCTTGATGCGAATGACCTGGAGGGAAGAGCCTTTTACCGGACGCCCTGCAGCACATAGATCAGCGGTTTCTTCGGCAGCGTACGCATCGAGACAGTGATGCTGTCATCGGTCGCATAGGCGATGTCGAAATCCTTACCGAACATCGAAACGAAGGCGTCGACCGGTGGGCCACGGCGGTGCATCGGCAGAATCAACGACGAGCGCAGCCGCTTGATGACGCGGCTCATGCTGTCGGCGCCCATGGTCAGGCCGCCGTCGACCGGCACCATCACGATATCGAGTCGGCCGATCTCGATATAATGGGTGTCCGTCAGTTCGTAGTGCAAGTGGCCGAGATGGCCGATGCAGAGACCGGCGATCTCGAAGATGAAGATGGAATTGCCGTTCTCCTGCGAGCCACCGAGCCCGTAGCTGAAGCGGATATCCGTCGGAACATTGCGGATATAGGCATCGCCGACGACGAGATCGATGTCGGCCTTTCCGCCGGGAACGTCGCTCCACCCATGCAGCACATGTTTGATGCCGGGGTCGGGCGTCAAGGTGAAGTGGGTCGTGTGCGCCTTGTTCATGGTCACGACATCGGGCGTCGTCCCCGGCCGGTACCAGCCGTTATAGTCTGTGGCGATGATGATGCCGCCGGGCGTCTCGATTTCAAAGGTGGAGTGGCCGAGGAAGGTGAATTTGACGTCTTCATCCTCGGAGACGGCGGGCGTCAACGGTGCCGTGCCGGAAAAGCTTGCGAAGGTTGCCTTGGGGATATTCTGCGCGATCGCCTGGCACTGGCTGACGGGCGTTCGCTGTTCCTCCGCTGCGGCGGGAGTTGGCGCGGTGAAGGCCGCAAGGTATGCGATTGCGAGGACAAGATATTGCGGCTTCATGCCACCCCTCCGGCGCTTTCACGGAGAGCGCCGCGCGTCTGAAGGGCGCGCTAAGGACGCTCGATCACTTTGAATTGGCGGCCGGAGAATGCGGCAAGAGGTCGCAGGGGTCCAGGCTGGGGATGCTCACAATCGCGTGTTGGGCGCGGGGCGAATTACCGCCAGAACTCCGGCACCGTCTCGGCCAATCGTGGTCCAAGCCTCAGCGGCGCGATCTTCTCGGCCAGTCCCGTGCTGTCGGAAATCTCCACGCCGACGCCGCAGATCGTCGCGGGGCCGTTTGCCGCTTCCATGCGGCCCTTCGGCATCTTGGAGATGAAGCGGTTCAGCGGCTCTTCCTTATCCATGCCGAGCGAAGAGTCGTAATCGCCGCACATGCCGGCATCCGACATATAGGCGGTGCCGCCGTTCAGGATCTGTGCGTCGGCCGTCGGCACATGCGTGTGGGTGCCGACGACGAAACTGGCACGGCCGTCGACGAAATGGCCGAAGCACTGCTTCTCGCTGGTCGCCTCTGCATGGAAATCGAAGATGATCGCATCGGCCTGCTCCTTGAGCGGGCAGGCGGCGAGGATTACTTCCGCCGATTTGAAGGGGTCGTCGAGTTCGGGGTGCATGAAGACCCGGCCCATGACATTGGCGACGAGCACACGCGCGCCGTTCCGGGCATAGAACAGGCCGGAGCCGCGGCCGGGCGTGCCTTGCGGATAGTTGGCCGGCCGCAGGAATTGATCGTGCCGCCCGGCGAAGGCGACCGCTTCCTTCTGGTCCCAGACGTGATTGCCCGTCGTCACCACATCGGCGCCGGCATTGATCGTCTCTAGAAAAATGTCCTCGGTGATCCCGAAGCCGCCGGCGGCATTCTCGCCGTTGACGACGACGAAATCGAGCTTGAGGTCGGAGATCAGGCCGGGAAGGCGGTCCCAGACTGCCGTGCGTCCCGTCTTGCCGACCATGTCACCCAGAAAAAGCAGCCGCATTCCCTATCCAATCCAAGAGGCAAAAAAGCGAAGGCCGCTTTCTGTCAGGATGGCATCCAGGCTTATGTCGTGCGGCTCAGCGGGCACATGTGCCACTTCCTGGCAGTCGAATGCAATGCCGATCAGCTTCGGATGCAGGCCTTTTTGCCTTAGCCGGCTGATGGCGCGGTCGTAGTGGCCGGCGCCGTAGCCGATGCGGTGGCCGCTGATATCGAAGGCCGAAAGCGGCACCAGCATGATCTCGGGATCGAGAGTAGCGGTATCCGCGCTGGGGCCGACCGTGCCGAAACCGGTGTCGACAAGCGGCGCACCCTCCGCCAGCTCGCGAAAGACGATGGTCTGCCGATCGAGGATCGCCGGCACGCAAAGCCGCGCGCCGCGCACGGCAAAGCGGGCCATCAGCGGCCTGAGGTCAGCTTCCGAACGGATCGGCAGGAAGCCGGAGATGATCGTGCCCAGCGCAAAACCGACGGCCTCGCCGGCATGATCAGCCATTGCGAGACTTTTGGAGGCGCGTTCCTCGGCGGGGATGGCGTCGCGTGCGGACAGGCGTTCGTTGCGCAGCTGCGCTTTCAATTCTTTAGCGGTCATTCGATCTGCCGGATATAGGAAAGTTCGACCGAGCATAGACGGCCGGATGCCCGATGCAAATGCCGGATGCGACAGTGCCGCGCGTGTTTCACGCCCTTTTCTTGGGATGTGGCTGAAGGTCAGACGACGATACTTGTCGGGATTGTCGCGGTGGCGCTGGATAAGTCCGCCATATCGGGAACGGCGTTGGCTCCCGGCTGCCGGTTCTGCTGCCGCAGATCGTGCATCGCCTTTTCGAGCAACTGCTTGAGTTCACTCACGACCGCCTTGAACTCTTCCATCGTTTCTCGATCATCAGTCGAGATGCTCGAGAATTTCGGGGCATCCTCGGCGACGCTCTGATAGGCGTTGCGGGCGCTGGTAGCGGCGTCCGGTTCCTGCGCGCCGGTTGCAGTGGTTCCGCTTTTTCCTGAGGTATCCGTCAGCGCGGCAGCGGCCCCGCTCGTTGCGGTCGCCGTTGCATCCGAGGTTGCATCTGCCGGGACGACGACTGCTGAGCTCCCGGTCGCCACCGATGATGCGAACTCGGAGGCGGCGGCGCCGATCTTGCGCGCCAGTTCGGCGGCCAGACGGGCAACCACCTCAGGCGGCATGTTGGAGCTGCGCAGCATCTCCAACTGCTGCTGTGCCTCTTCGAGCTTGCGTTGCGCCTTCGTCTTGTCCTCGTCCTCCGAGGTCGCCAGCGTCTGCCGCATCTGTTGCAGCGCCTGGGTGGTGCGCTGCAGTTTCAGCACACCCTGATCGGTCTCGTTTCCCGCGCCGGATATGGCCGTTGCCGAAGACGCGCCGCGCAAGATAATGGAGGCAGAGGTGGTTGCGATCTGCATGGACAATTTCCCGACAGCTCGGGCCCCGATTGCAATTCGGGTGCATCCTGCAAAATCAGACTTGCGTGGACCTGTGTCTCGGGGATGCCGGCAGTGCCGCGGCCAGCCGCCGCATCGTCTCTTGGAATAGCGGGGTTCCGCCCGGCTCCCAGCCGAGCGCGCGGATTTTCGCTGTGCCCATGGGATTGAGCGCGATCCTATCGCCGGGCGGCGGCAGCGCGTGTCGACAGCCCGTTTCGCGGCGGATGGCTGAAAGGATGTCACTCGTGTCGACCGCGATGTCTGAGACGTTGAAAATCTCGCCGGAGATGCGGTTGCTTTCCGTCTCCAGCATCAGCCGTACCGCCCGTCCGAGGTCGCGGCCGTGAACTTCCGTTCCCACACGTGACGCAACCGGCCGGCCGGCGAGGTAATCGGCAATGAGAGCGTCCCATTTGTTGGGCGAGAGATCTCCATAGATGCCGGTCGCCCGCAGGCTCACGCCGGCAAAACCCGGCGTGGAGAGGTGGGCAAGCGCTCGCTCGGCATCGAGCTTGACCTGGCCGTAGAGTGTTTCGGGCTTGGCCAGCATCGTCTCTGTCATCTCGCTTCCCCTGGGATGTTCGCCGTAGGCGGCGCGGCTGGACAGGAAGACGCAGCGGCGCGTGCCGGCGCGTTTGGCAGCTTCGAAAAGCCGGACGGTGCCGTCGAGGTTCAGCCTGTGGAAGGTTTTGGGATCGTCACCCTCGCCGCCACGATATTTGCCCGGGACATGGCTGAAGGCGGCGTGGACGAAAAAATAGGCGTCGTCGAAAACGTCGATCTGATCCTTGTCGGGATCAAGGGAAAGGGCTGCGAACTCGACCGGGCGGGAGAAGAGGCGCGGATGCGGCGCACGGCGTCCGCCGACGATCACCTGATAGCCGGCGGTCAGCAGTTCTTCGACGACATACCGGCCGACGAGACCCGTTCCACCCGATACCAGTACCTTCATGCTGTCCCTTTCGGATTGTCCAGCGCCGTGATCTCCGGCACATCGCTGCCATCATGGAAACGGTGCCACAGATCGATCAAAGGTTGTAGTCGCGCTGCCTTGGGATGATCCTTTTCCCACGGTTTTTCATACTGGTAATGCAGGATCGAAATGCTCTTCCAGTCCCAAAGCTCCGGCATGGTGAACCATACATATTGCAGCATGTTGAAATAAACCGGCAGGCCGTGCCAATCCGGGAAGAACGTCTCGAGAAAGGTCTGATCGGTGCGCCGCCAGAAGGCGTCCGGCCTGTCGAGCCTTTCGAGCATGTGCCGGAATGTGTCATGCGAGGGCGTGGCGACGAAGACGCCGGAATTCATGCGGCGGAAGTCGGCGAGGCTTTCATAGACATTGGGGGCGGCGGAAAATTCCGGATAGAGGAAGAGCCTGTCGACATTCTTCAGCACGAGGGCATCGGCGTCGATGAAGACGCAGCGCTGGTATTCGACGAGTTGCCACAGCCTGAGCTTGCAGAAATTGTCGAGCGGCGAATGGAAATCCGGCTTGCGGCCCTTGGTGAAGGGGGCGGCCGAGTGAAGCTGGCCGCGGGCATGGCGCTCGTTGAAGGCGGCAGACAGCGGCAGGTGCTCGACCTCGATCAGGCGGCAACCGGGGGTTTTGAGCGGGGCGAGGGCGGCCGCATCGACGCCGCCGGTGTGGAGGATGACGATGTCGGCGCTGGTGCCGGTTCGGCGAAGCGAATTTGCTAGGGCGGTGGCGCCCTTGGCGTAGTCTGCATTGCTGACGAGGGTGACATAGGCGAGGGTTGAGGTAGAAATCATCGTTGTCGACCACCTCCTCGCCATCCCTCATTCCTGTGCTTGTCACGGGAATCCAGCCACGGCGCGTCGGCGCCGTGAATGACTCTCCTGCGCCCAAAGACTTGGGCGTGCTGGATTCCTGTGACAAACACAGGAATGAGGGGGACATCGTTGGACTGGCGGGGTTTCAACAATAAGACACCGCTCACGAGACAGACTTCAGCCGCTTGCCTTCCGGATCGTGATTGATCGTCGCGGCGATGTCCTTGGTCCAGGCGGAGACGGCCGGCACGCGCGAGCGGTCGACGCGATAGGCGAATTTCTTTGCGACGTCGACGATCTCGCCGAGCAGGCCTGCTTCCAGCGTGATCGGTTCGAGGCCGAGATTGCGGAACTTTTCGTTCTGGACGATCAACTCGTTCTCGGCGGCTTCCTTGCGCGGGTTGGGCAGCCAGGCGATGTCGGCGCCGCTCATCCTGGCGATCATCTGGGCGAGGTCGCGCACCCGGTGGGTTTCCGTCATCTGGTTGAAGATCTCGACGCGGGCGCCGCGGGCCGGCGGGTTTTTCAGCGCCAGTTCGATGCAGCGCACCGAATCCTGGATATGGATGAAGGCACGGGTCTGGCCGCCGGTGCCGTGCACCGTCAAGGGATAGCCGATCGCCGCCTGGATGAGGAAGCGGTTCAGCACCGTGCCGTAGTCGCCGTCGTAGTCGAAACGGTTGATCAACTGCGCATGGCGGCGCGTCTGCTCGGTATGCGTGCCCCAGACGATGCCCTGGTGCAGATCGGTGATCCTGAGCACGTCGTTCTTGGCGTAGAACTGGAAGAGAAGTTGATCCAGGCACTTGGTCATGTGGTAGATCGAGCCGGGATTGGAGGGATAGAGGATCTCCTGGTTGACCGTCTCGCCGGCTGGCGTTTCGATGCCGACCGGCAGGTAGCCTTCGGGGATGGCCGCGCCGACCGTCGAATAGCCGTAGACGCCCATGGTGCCGAGATGGATGAGATGGGCGTCGAGATTGAGTTCGGTCAACGCGTTCAGCAGGTTGTGCGTGGCGCTGACATTGTTGTTGACGGTGTAGTTCTTGTGGCGGTCGCTTTTCATCGAATAGGGCGCGGCCCGCTGCTCGGCGAAGTGGATGACGGCATCCGGGCGGTGCTCGGAAAGCCAGTTCTTCATCAGTTCATAATCCCTGGCGAGATCGATCAGGTTGAACTGGATGCGGCGTCCGGTTTCGGCATGCCAGATGCGGGTGCGCTCCTGGATCGAATCCATCGGCGTCAGCGACTGAACGCCGAGTTCGGTGTCGATCCAGCGGCGCGAGAGATTGTCGAGGATATGGACTTCGTGACCGGCATCGGAGAGATGCAGCGACGTCGGCCAGCCAATGAAACCGTCTCCGCCCATAACCGCAATCTTCATCGCATCGTCTCCTGATCGGTTGGTTCGTTATCGGGAATAGTTAGGAATTATGACAATCATTCAATGCCTGCCTGCCGGGCATTCAATGCTTGCCTGCCGGGAAGCGTTGCGCCAAAGAGGGCACCGAAGTTTGGAGATAATTATGACGGAACGCCCTTTTTCCATTTCGGGAGAGCTGACGGAAGCTGGACACCGCCTCGTCCAGCGGGTCTATTATGAAGACACGGATTTCTCTGGCCTGGTCTATCACGCCCGTTACCTGCATTTCCTCGAGCGCGGCCGCACCGACTATCTGCGCTGCCTCGGCGTCGAACAGCGCGAGCTCATTAGCGCCGATGAAGAAGGCCTAGTCTTCGTCGTCCACCGCATGGAGATCGACTTCAAGAGCCCGGCGCGCATGGATGATGTGCTGACGATCCTGACGCATACGGAGAAGGCCGGCGGCGCCAAGATGGTGCTCAATCAACAGATCCGTTCGGGCGAGACGCTGCTGATTGCCGCCAAGGTGATCATCGCCGTCATCAACGCCCGGGGGCGGCCGCGGCGGCTGCCGGAGACACTGGCGGCGAAATTCCTCGAAGGCAGCACGCCGCTATAGCGACGAATCGCCCGGAAACCAGGCTTGTCAAAACTTGAGTTATATGTGAAGGAATTCCCGCGCCGCAGGATGCGCGCTCGGGCAGCCGGATCTTGCTCCGGTCAAGTAATCCATGGAACGAAACCTTCCAAATACAGGCTTACTGTCACAATCCAGCACTAACGATCTATTAACCATAATAGTGTCTTACTGGGAAAGTCGGAGTTTGTGCGGTGCACGCCTTCCTTTGACCAAATTTGACGGCAAGAAGGCGGAAGATGAGCTTGGAAGCTTGACCAGGGCTTTGGGCGGTCGCCGGACACTTCTTGCGAGATCATTTTGTGCCGCCCGGTCCAGCACCGGGCGTTTGGATTCGGGGATTTTGGATCAATGGAACAAGTAGGATTGGCAGCAGCAACGACGGACGTCAGCCTCTGGTCGCTTTTCATGCAGGCCGGCATCGTCGTCAAGCTCGTCATGCTCGGGCTCATCGCAGCCTCGGTGTGGACATGGGCGATCGTCATCGACAAATACCTGGCCTATGGCCGCGCACGGCGCCAGTTCGACAAGTTCGAGCAGGTCTTCTGGTCGGGCCAGTCGCTGGAGGAGCTTTACCGCTCGCTGTCGGAACGCAACAATACCGGGCTGGCGGCGATCTTCGTGGCCGCCATGCGCGAGTGGAAGAAATCCTTCGAACGCGGCGCCCGCTCGCCGATCGGCCTGCAGATGCGCATCGATAGGGCGATGGACGTGACGCTGTCACGCGAATCGGAATTTCTCGGCGCCCGTCTCGGGTCACTGGCAACGATCGGTTCGGCCGGTCCGTTCATCGGTCTCTTCGGCACGGTCGTCGGCATCATGACCTCGTTCCAGGCGATCGCTGGTTCGAAGTCGACCAACCTTGCGGTTGTCGCGCCCGGTATCGCCGAAGCGCTGCTTGCGACCGCGATCGGCCTCGTTGCCGCTATCCCGGCGGTTATCGCCTACAACAAGTTCTCTGCCGATGCCGGCAAGCTCTCGGGCCGCATGGAAGGCTTCGCGGATGAATTCTCCGCCATACTTTCGCGCCAGATCGACGAGAAACTGCAGCCGCGCGCTGCCGCTCAGTAACCAACGGAGTATTCTGACATGGGTATGGCTGTTGGAGGCAATGGCGGCGGGGGCGGCGGACGCCGCCGTCGCGGCGGTCGGAACAGGGCCGTGATTTCCGAAATCAACGTGACGCCGCTTGTCGACGTCATGCTCGTGCTTTTGATCATCTTCATGGTCGCAGCACCGATGATGACCGTCGGGGTGCCGATCGACCTGCCGGAAACGCAGGCCAAGGCGCTGAATTCCGAGACGCAGCCGATCACCATCTCCGTCAAGAACGACGGCGAAGTGTTCCTGCAGGAAACGCCGATCCCGGCCGCGGAGATCGCCGCCAAGCTCGAGGCGATCGCCACCACCGGTTATAACGAACGTATCTTCGTGCGCGGCGACGCAACGGCGCCCTACGGTGTCATCGCCGACGTCATGGCCCGTATTCAGGGTGCAGGCTTCAAGAATATCGGCCTCGTGACGCAGCAGAAGAAGGACCAATAGCGTTCAAGATGAAGACCAGCGTCGTCACATCTGCTGTTCTGCATTGCCTGGTGCTTACCTGGGCGATGGTGTCGCTCAGCGCGCCGGAATCCTTCAAGGTGGAGGATTTCGAGGCGATGCCGGTTGATCTGGTGCCGGTGGAATCCATCACCCAGATGCAGCAGGGCGACAAGAAGGCTCCGAAGAAGGAGACTTCCGCGCCCGTGCCGACGACGCGGCCGCCGATCCCGCAGCCGGCCGAGAATGCCGGCGACAACAATGCCGACCTGAAGACGCCGCCGGTCCCGAACGCCAAGCCGAGCAATAGTGAAGCAGCGGCGGCGAATTCGAGCGATAAGCCGCTGCCGACGATCGATCCCAAGCCGAACGACGTCAAGGAAGTCAACAAGGAAGAGACCGAGGTCGAGCAGCCGAAGGAAGTGGCTTCCATTCCGCCGCCGAAGCCCGTCGAAGTGACGCCGCCGAAGCCGGAGGAAAAGCCGCCGGAAGAGCAGGCCAAGCCTGAAGAGCCGCCGAAGCCGGATGCCGAGGCGCTGCCGGACAAGGTGCCGACACCTGTCGCCAAGCCGCAGGTGAAGCCGCCGGAGCCACAGAAGCCGGCCGAAAAGCCGCCGGAAAAGACTCAGGACGAGCCGAAGGCTGCGGAAGCGCCGACGGACAAAAAGAAGGCCGACAAGAAGCAGGAGGTGGCGAAAGCGGCCTCCTCGATGAAGAGTGATTTCAATGCTGACGAGATTTCGGCCCTGCTAAACAAGACTGATCCTTCTGCTGGTGGTGCCAAGCGTTCGACACAGGAGGCATCACTGGGGGCGAAGAAGAGCAATGGCGGTTCCAAGCTCAGCCAAAGCGAACAAGATGCGCTACAGGGTTTGATCCAGGGTAACTGGCTTATCACTCCGGGAATGGAAGGCCTTTCCGGCATGGTCATTACGGTGCATTTCAAGCTCGATAAAGATGGAAACATTATCGGCCAGCCCGAGATCGAGTCTTCCGGCGGAAGCAGCACCGATTCAACGCGTCGTGCGCTGGAAAGTGGCGCTTACCGTGCCGTGATGAAATCTGCTCCATCGTTCCGCACGACGCTTCCGATGGACAAGTATGACGTGTGGAACGAGGTCGTCCTTAACTTTCATCCCAGCGATATGGGAATTTAAATGCCGAGGAATTCGATCCATTTCGCGAAATCTTTTGGGGTATACGCGGTGCTGACAGGCGCGATCCTTGGCCTCGCATTTCCCTTCGATGCAAATGCGGAGACGGCTGATCGCCGAAACGGCGCAAGCGCCCCGATCCTCAACCAGGCTGAAATCACGGCGGTTGTGCACTCGATCGAACGTCAACTCTTCATTCACGGCCGCCTGAAAGACATCGGCAGCGCGCGTTTGACGATCCACATAAAGCTAACCAGAGACGGCCAGATTGTAGGCAACCCTGATGTGCAGGTCACCGGTGGCAGTGAGCGTGCGCAGAAAAGTCTTGCCGATGACGGCCTCCGCGCAGTTCGTCGCGCAGCTCCTTTTACGATGCTTCCGAAAGATAAATACGATGTCTGGAAGGAAATTGTTTTTAATTTCGACACCAGCGCTCTTACCCAATAAGATGCTGAAAGGCTTGTTTGATATGGTCAAGTGTTCCCTCATCCGCGCTCTGATGGTCATTGCAGGCCTGATTGGGGCTGCAGCCTTTACGACGCCGGCGAACGCGTTGGTCACCCTCGATCTTCGAAAAGGCAATGTCCAGCCGATGCCGATTGCGGTGACTGACTTCCAGGGCGACATAGGCGCGCAGGTTTCGCAGGTCATCGCCGCCGACCTACAGCGTTCCGGCCTATTTGCCCCGATTAATAAGACGGCCTTCATCGAGAAGATCTCCAATCCGGACGCTGCACCGCGCTTCGAAGACTGGAAGGTCATCAATGCTCAGGCTTTGGTGACTGGCCGCGTTACCCAGGAGGCTGATGGCCGCCTTCGCGCCGAATTCCGCCTCTGGGACACCTTTGCCGGCCAGCAGATGTCTGGTCAGCAATTCTATACGCAGCCGGAGAACTGGCGGCGTGTCGCGCATATCATCGCCGATGCTATCTACAAGCAGATTACCGGTGAAGAGGGCTATTTCGATACCCGCGTCGTCTTCGTTTCCGAATCGGGCACTAAGCAGCAGCGCAAGCGCCAGCTGGCGATCATGGATCAGGACGGCTTTAATGTCCGCATGCTGACTGACGGCAGCGATCTCGTGCTGACGCCGCGCTTCTCGCCGAGCCGGCAGGAAGTCACTTACATGTCCTTTGCCAACCAGCAGCCGCGGGTCTACCTGCTGCAACTGGAAACCGGGCAGCGCGAGGTCGTCGGCAATTTCCCCGGCATGACTTTCTCGCCGCGCTTTTCGCCGGATGGGCAGAAGGTGATCATGAGCCTGCAGCAAGAAGGCAATTCCAACATCTACACGATGGACCTGCGCTCGCGCACGACGACGCGGCTGACCTCGACGGCTGCGATCGACACCTCGCCCTCCTATTCGCCTGACGGCGCGCGTGTCAGCTTCGAAAGCGACCGCGGCGGCAAGCCGCAGATCTACGTGATGAATGCCGACGGCTCGGGCCAGACCCGTATTTCCTTCGGTGACGGCTCCTATTCGACGCCGGTCTGGTCGCCGCGCGGCGATCTCATCGCCTTCACCAAGCAGGCCGGCGGCAAATTCTCGATCGGCGTGATGAAACCGGATGGTTCAGGCGAGCGCATCCTGACGACCGGCTTCCACAATGAGGGCCCGACCTGGGCGCCGAACGGCCGCGTCCTGATGTTCTTCCGCCAGGCGGCAGGGGCGGGCGGTCCGCAGCTCTATTCGATAGATCTGACCGGTTACAACGAGCAGCTTGTGAAGACGCCGACCTACGGTTCCGACCCGGCCTGGTCGCCGCTTCTGGAGTAGCGGGTGCCACAATGCCTTCATGTCGCCCCAAAGTCATGAAAACCGGGCGACTACGGGACAAATCAGTAAATCGTTAACCATAGTCATTGAGGGGCGGTTAACCGAGTGCGGTTACTGTCCGGAAACCCTGAAATCGCAAGGAGACCCGGCCATGAGCCGAATTCACACCCCGGCAATGAGCCGCATGCAGAATTTCGCCCGCAACCCCGTCATGATCGCGCTTGTCGCCGGTCTCGCCCTCGCGAGCTGCGCTAAGAAGCCGCCGAACAGCGCCGGCGATCTCGGCCTCGGCGCCGGTGGCGCGGGTGGTGCGGCAACGCCGGGCTCGGCCCAGGACTTCACGGTCAATGTCGGCGACCGCATCTTCTTCGACACCGACTCCTCGTCGATCCGTGCCGATGCTTCGCAGACGCTCGACCGTCAGGCGCAGTGGCTCGCCCGCTACCCGAACTACCAGATCACCGTCGAAGGCCATGCCGACGAACGCGGCACGCGCGAGTACAACCTCGCGCTCGGCGCCCGCCGTGCGGCTGCGGCCAAGGATTATCTCGCTTCGCGCGGCGTCCCGGCGCAGCGCCTGAAGACGATTTCCTACGGTAAGGAACGTCCGGTCGCCGTCTGCGACGATATTTCCTGCTGGTCGCAGAACCGCCGTGCGGTCACGGTTCTCGGCGGCGCCGGCATGTAATTTGCCGGTACAGCTGGCTTTCGGAAGGCGGTCCCTGAAGGGGCCGCCTTTTCTTTTTGACCACACTTTGGCCAGACTCCGTTGCTTTTTGAAAGCAATTGGAAAAATCTCCTGTTCGTGCCATCGAGGTGCGAAGAATCACTGGGACAGGACGATACATATGAAGAAACTTGTCGTGGCAGGCATGCTGTGCCTCGCGGCTGTGACCGGGAGCGAAAGGGCGGCCTATTCCGCCTCGTTCTTTGGGCTGCATCTCGGCGGCCGATCCGCGGAAAACCAGGCGGCGCCGCCCGTCGTCAAGGTGCAGAGCGGCGATGCGGAGGTCCGCGTGCAGCAGCTCGAAGAGCAATTGCGGCAGTTGAATGGGCGGATCGAGGAGATGAGCTTTCAGCTGCTGCAGATGCAGGAGACGATCCGCAAGCAGCAGGAAGACAATGAATTCCGCTTCCAGCAGCTGGAAAAGACGGGTTCCGGCGGCGGCGGTGCCAAGGCTCCCGTCAAGAGGAGCGAGACCGATGCCGCTCCGGCAGCCTCGGGCGGCGACGACATCGCCAAAGTGATCCAAGCGCCGCAGGGAGCCGAAACGGCTCCCTCCACGGGCGTGCCTGAGAATAGCGGTCTCGGCCAGCCGCCGAAGGAACTCGGCTCGATCGATTTCGATAAGAACGGCAATCCGATCGGCGGAACCGTCGACGATAATGCCACAATCGGTTCCGGCCCGATTCCCGATGCCAACCCCAAAGCGCCGCAGCAGACCGCCTCGCTCGGCGGTGAGGCGGACCAGTACAAGGCCGCCTATGGTCACGTCTTGTCCGGTGATTACAGCACGGCCGAACAGGAATTCACGCAGTACATCACCCGCTACCCGAGCAGCGCGCGGGCGGCGGACGCCAATTTCTGGCTCGGCGAAGCACTCTATTCGCAGGGTAAGTACAACGAGGCGGCCAAGACCTTCCTCAATGCGCACCAGAAATACGGCACATCGGAAAAGGCGCCGGAAATGCTGCTGAAGCTCGGCATGTCGCTTGCCGCCCTCGACAATAAGGAGACGGCCTGTGCGACGTTGCGCGAAGTCTCGAAGCGTTATCCGAAGGCTTCACGTGCCGTCATCAGCAAGGTTGCGAGCGAACAGAAGCGCCTCGCCTGCTAAGGTCTTCCGGCATGCCTCCGGAAGCCCCGTCGCCGCAACAGGCGATCCTCCAGTTTCTTAGCTCGCTTCAAAGCCCCGCGCGCATTCTCGTCGCGATTTCGGGCGGCAGCGATTCGACTGGCCTGCTTCTCCTTCTCGATGAAGCCGTGAAGGCCGCGCCCCATCTCAAGATTTCCCTATGCGCTGCAACCGTCGACCATGCGCTGCGTGCAGGTTCCGCAGACGAGGCGCGAGACGTCGCAGCCCTCTGCGCATCGCGCGGCATTCCCCACACCACCCCGGTCTGGCAGGGCGACAAGCCGAAAACCGGCATCATGGCTGCGGCCCGTGAGGCGCGCTATGGCCTTCTGGCCGAGGCAGCGAAAGCATTCGACGCCGATCTCATCGTCACCGGCCACACATTCGATGACCAGCGCGAAACACTTGCCATGCGCGGCATGCGGACAGAGCAGATTTCGACGGGTATTGCCGATGCGGTGCTCTTCGATCGGCGTTTCTGGATTTTACGACCGCTTCTTTTTTCCGCCCGGGCAGATGTCCGCACTTTCCTGAGAGAGCGAGGCGCGGGGTGGATCGACGATCCCAGCAACGAGGATATGAAGTACGAGCGCGTGCGAACGCGCCGGCAGCTTTCGGCCGATGCCGGTGCTGAGAGGAATATCCGCGCAGCCTGGGAAGAGCGAACGGCTCTTTCAACCAAGGGCGCCGAATGGCTGGATCGTCACTTCACGCTTCACCGCGGTCTGCTCGGGCAGGTGCTGCCGGATGGGCTGCGGCAGGATCGGGCCGTCCTCGATTATGCGCTTGGGCGCCTGACGGCTGTTTTCGGCGGACAGCCGTTTGCGCCGGGGAGGGCGCATATGGAGCGTATCCTTGCATTTGCCACCGGCAGTGAACCGGGACGGATGACCGCCGGCAGGGTGGTTTTCGATCTCAGGCGTGACGGGCTTTATCTCACGCGCGAGAGCCGGGGGATAATGCCGTTGTTATTGCCGCCGGGAGAGGCTGGGGTGTGGGATGGAAGGTTTTATGCGTGGAATGGTTTGTCCACATCGATGGTGGTCGAGGCCGCCGATCCACACGCTCCCTCATTCCTGTGGCCTCAGGGCTTTGCCCGAGGGTTGTCACAGGAATCCAGCGCGCCCAAGTCCTTGGGCGCGGGAGACGCTTCACGCATTGTTGAGTCAATCACCGCGCGGACGCGCGGTGGCTGGATTCCTGTGACATCCCTCGGATCAAGTCCAAGCACAGGAATGAGGGAGCGTATGCATCACCTCCCCAAGGCGGCATGGAAGCGCGCCATCGCCTCCGCGCCGGCTTTAACCGCCGAAGGAGCCCCTTTATCCGAGGAATTCGTCCGCAGGGTCGACCTCACGCCCTATTTCGCACCCTTCGACCGCTTTTTGACACGATTTGATTTCATCTTTGCCAACAGGCTTTCGGCGGTTTTCGCGACGGCGCCCTATGCGAGGCCGCCTTTAAGAAGTATTGACGGAAAAACCATCTGACCTGGGGGATCGCCTTGGCAATCGCACGGCGCAACCCTATGTTAGAGAAGAATAAGACGGTCGCCATGAGGCGGCTGTTCCAGTGCTGGGGAGTTCAATGAACCCTAACTTACGTAATTTCGCCTTGTGGGCGATCATAGCGCTTCTGCTGATCGCCCTTTTCAGTATGTTCCAGACGGCGCCGGCGCAGACGGGCTCCCGCGAAATCCCTTATTCGCAGTTTCTGCGTGAGGTCGATGCGGGCCGCGTGAAGGAAGTCGTGGTCACGGGCAACCGTGTCTCAGGGAGCTATGTTGAAAATGGCACCACCTTCCAGACTTATTCGCCTGTGATCGACGACAGCCTGCTCGATCGCCTGCAGTCGAAGAACGTCCTGGTTTCCGCCCGCCCTGAAACGGACGGCTCTTCGGGTTTCCTCAGCTATCTCGGCACGCTTTTGCCGATGCTTCTGATTCTCGGCGTCTGGCTGTTCTTCATGCGGCAGATGCAGGGCGGCTCACGCGGCGCGATGGGCTTCGGCAAGTCCAAGGCCAAGCTGCTCACCGAAGCGCATGGCCGTGTGACCTTCGAAGACGTCGCCGGCGTCGACGAGGCAAAGCAGGATCTCGAGGAAATCGTCGAATTCCTGCGTGATCCGCAGAAATTCCAGCGTCTCGGCGGCAAGATCCCGCGCGGCGTGCTGCTCGTCGGTCCTCCGGGCACCGGCAAGACACTGCTTGCCCGCTCGGTTGCCGGCGAAGCTAACGTGCCCTTCTTCACCATTTCAGGTTCCGACTTCGTCGAAATGTTCGTCGGCGTCGGCGCCAGCCGCGTGCGCGACATGTTCGAGCAGGCGAAAAAGAATGCGCCCTGCATCATCTTCATCGACGAAATCGATGCGGTCGGCCGTCATCGCGGCGCCGGTCTCGGCGGCGGCAATGACGAACGCGAGCAGACGCTGAACCAGTTGCTGGTCGAAATGGACGGCTTTGAGGCGAATGAAGGCGTGATCCTGATCGCCGCCACCAACCGTCCCGACGTGCTCGACCCGGCGCTGCTGCGTCCCGGCCGTTTCGACCGTCAGGTCGTCGTGCCGAACCCCGATATCGTCGGCCGCGAGCGCATCCTCAAGGTGCACGCCCGCAATGTTCCGCTGGCGCCGAATGTCGATCTCAAGGTTCTCGCCCGCGGCACACCCGGTTTTTCCGGCGCCGACCTGATGAACCTCGTCAACGAAGCCGCCCTCATGGCCGCCCGCCGCAACAAGCGCGTCGTCACCATGCAGGAATTCGAAGACGCCAAGGACAAGATTATGATGGGCGCCGAGCGCCGTTCCTCGGCGATGACCGAGGCGGAGAAGAAGCTCACCGCTTACCATGAGGCCGGTCACGCCATCACCGCGCTCAACGTCGCCGTCGCCGATCCGTTGCACAAGGCGACGATCATTCCGCGCGGTCGTGCACTCGGCATGGTCATGCAGCTTCCCGAGGGCGACCGCTACTCGATGAGTTACAAGTGGATGGTTTCGCGCCTCTGCATCATGATGGGCGGCCGCGTCGCCGAAGAGCTCACCTTCGGCAAGGAGAACATCACTTCGGGTGCCTCCTCCGACATCGAGCAGGCGACCAAGCTTGCCCGTGCCATGGTCACGCAATGGGGCTTCTCCGATCAGCTCGGTCAGGTCGCCTATGGCGAGAACCAGCAGGAAGTCTTCCTCGGCCACTCGGTTTCGCAGTCGAAGAATGTTTCGGAAGCCACCGCGCAGAAGATCGACAATGAAGTGCGCCGCCTGATCGACGAAGCCTATACCCAGGCCCGCACGATCCTGACGGAAAAGCACGACGAATTCGTCGCCCTTGCCGAAGGTCTCCTCGAATACGAGACGCTGACCGGCGAGGAGATCAAGGCGCTGATCCGCGGCGAGAAGC
The DNA here is from genome assembly GCF_028994275.1 of Rhizobium binxianense. NCBI lineage: Bacteria > Pseudomonadati > Pseudomonadota > Alphaproteobacteria > Hyphomicrobiales > Rhizobiaceae > Rhizobium > Rhizobium binxianense. The sequence continues at coordinate 3,361,314 of NZ_CP118713.1, read as the reverse complement.
CGTCTCGCGACCTCGGCGATGATTCGCCGCCAAGCCGCGGCTCGGCGGTTCCGAAGGCCGGCGCACGGCCTGCCACCAAGGGCGACGAGCCCGAAGGCGGCCTCGAACCGCAACCGCATTGAACAGCGGCACCATTTTGAACAAGGCCGGATTTCCCAGGCGGGAGATCCGGCTTTTTCTATTGGTAACGGGATATAATCATTTTTCTTGCTAATTTACGTGCCGATCGCCGCATTTTGTGGCATTCCGCTGAATTGAGGCAAGCATAAATCACGCTTCTGGATTGACGACATCCCATTGAAGCCGGATTTGCTTGAAAGGATGCGCTGCCTTGAATGGCGCGCGAAAACGCAGGAGTGCAGATGAAAAGACGCTATTTCGGGACCGACGGCATTCGCGGCCAATCCAACGTCTTCCCGATGACGCCGGATCTCGCGATGCGGGTCGGCATTGCCGCCGGCACGATCTTCCGCCGTGGCAACCACCGCCACCGTGTCGTCATCGGCAAGGATACGCGCCTTTCCGGTTATATGCTTGAGAATGCCATGGTCGCGGGCTTCACGGCCGCCGGCCTCGACGCCTTCATTCTCGGCCCGATCCCGACACCTGCCGTCGCCATGCTGACGCGCTCGCTGCGCTGCGATATCGGTGTGATGATCTCGGCTTCGCACAATCCCTACGAGGATAACGGCATCAAGCTCTTCGGCCCCGACGGCTACAAGCTTTCAGACGAGCTCGAAGCCGAGATCGAGGACCTGCTCGAAAAGGACCTGAACGCGCAGCTCGCCAAATCCGATGACATCGGCCGTGCCAAGCGCGTCGACGGTGTGCATGACCGCTATATCGAACATGCCAAGCGGACTTTGCCGCGCGACGTGACGCTGCAGGGCCTGCGGATCGCGATCGACTGCGCCAATGGTGCTGCCTATAAAGTGGCGCCCGCCGTGCTGTGGGAGCTTGGTGCGGATGTCGTGACGATCGGCAACGAGCCGAACGGCACCAACATCAATCTCAATTGCGGTTCCACCAGCCCCGTCGCCCTGCAGAAAAAGGTCGACGAGGTGCGCGCCGATATCGGCATTGCGCTCGACGGCGACGCGGACCGCGTCATCATTATCGACGAGAATGGTTCGATCGTCGACGGCGACCAACTGATGGCCGTCATTGCCGAAAGCTGGGCCGAGAGCCAGCAGCTGCGGGGCAACGGCATTGTTGCCACTGTGATGTCCAACCTCGGCCTCGAGCGTTTCCTCGACGAGCGCGGCATGGCGCTTGCCCGCACGAAGGTCGGCGACCGCTACGTCGTCGAGCATATGCGCCAGCACAATTACAATGTCGGCGGCGAACAGTCCGGCCATATCGTGCTCTCGGATTATGGCACGACCGGCGACGGCCTCGTCGCGGCGCTGCAGATCCTTGCCGCAGTGAAGCGCACCGGCCGGACCGTCAGCGAGGTCTGCCGCCGTTTCGAGCCGGTGCCGCAGCTCCTGCGCAATGTCCGCATCAGCGGCGGCAAGCCGCTGGAGGATATCCAGGTGCAGAAGGCGATCGCCGATGCCGAAGCCGAGCTGGCCAGGAGCGGTCGCCTCGTCATTCGCCCCTCGGGCACCGAGCCGTTGATCCGCGTCATGGCCGAAGGCGACGACCGCGCCCAGATCGAGCGCATCGTCAATGAGCTGATCGGCACGATCTCGAACGTCCGGACCGCAGCCTGATCCCATCAGGCCAGACTATGGAAAGCCGGTGCGAAAGCGCCGGCTTTTTTCATGCGCGCTTATGTCGTCTGCTGCTTTTGCCGAGGCTGAACCATTCCGACGATGCAACCCGACCCATGTCGAGGACGTGGCGGTGCCTGCATCAAGGTAAACAAGCGTGGTTAAGCAGCTTTTAACGTTTCCCATTCATTATCCATGCGACGCGTACCAGATTGGCAGCGACTTGAGCCTGCCGACGCAACGGGATTTTGGAGTGGGATCCATGAAAAGAAGCTTGTCCGGCATCTTTGCCGCATTGTTGATCGCGACAAACGCCTATTCCGCGGACCTCGCTCCTGCCGAGCCTATCCCGGAGCAGCCGCCCGAGGTGACGGTCAGCGAAGCGACCGGCTGGTATCTGCGCGGCGATGTCGGTTATGCCTTCACCGATCTGCGTGGTGCCCGCTATTTCCAGGGCAGCAATGCCACGGAAGTCGATTTCGACCGTGCCGACCTTGACGACGCATGGACGGTCGGCGGCGGTGTCGGTTATCAGATCAACAGCTATCTGCGCACCGATCTGACTTTTGACTATCTCACGCAGGTTGATTTCAAGGGCTCGACATCCGGGCAGTGCGGCTTCCCGCTGGTGGATTGCACGTCGAGCGACCGCTCTTCGCTGACCGCCTATACGCTACTCGCCAACGCTTACGTCGATCTCGGCACCTATGGCTACGTTACGCCGTATGTCGGCGCCGGTATCGGCGGTTCCTACGTGAAGTGGAAGAACCTGCGCAACGTCGCCTGCGCCGATGACGGCAGCTTCTGCGACGATGAGGTCACCCATGGCGGCAAGGGCAACTGGCGCTTCACCTACGCGCTCATGGCCGGCGCCTCGATCGACGTGACCTGCAACATCAAGGCCGATGTCGGCTACCGCTACCTGCATATCGACGGCGGCAACATGTTCGGCTTCGCAGAAAATGGCGGCCCGGGCCGCGACAAGGGTCTCAGCGTCCACGAAGCTCGCGTCGGCGCCCGCTATCTCTTCGGTGGCTGCGCCCAGCCGGTCGCCTACGAGCCGCCGGCAATCCCGCTGCAGCAGCCGGTCTACAAGTAATTCACTCTCTTGCATCAGAAAGCCGCCCGAGTCCGGGCGGCTTTTTTCGTTTCGGCCGCCTTGCCTGCGTCAAAATATCTTCTGCTTGCGACACTTCGATCTTGACTATGAAGCGTCCGATCCATACACACGGCGGCGGGACACCCTTCCCCAACGAAGGGCTTTCTATCTGAGAGGATAGCACCATGGCGAAGACCGCAAAGCCGGACATCCGTCCGCACAATACCCATTTTTCTTCTGGCCCGTGCTCGAAGCGCCCCGGTTGGTCGCTCGAAGCCCTTTCCGACGCGGCTCTCGGCCGTTCGCACCGCGCGAAGGTCGGCAAGGCCAAGCTCAAGCAGGCCATCGACCTTACCCGTGAAATTCTCGACGTGCCGGCGGATTATCGCATCGGCATCGTTCCGGCTTCCGATACCGGCGCCGTTGAAATGGCGCTCTGGTCGCTGCTCGGCGAACGCGGCGTCGACATGCTCGCCTGGGAAAGCTTCGGCGCCGGCTGGGTCACCGACGTCGTCAAGCAGTTGAAGCTCAAGGATGTGCGCAAGCTCGAAGCCGGTTACGGCGAGCTTCCCGATCTCGCGACCGTCGATTTCGACCGCGACGTCGTCTTCACCTGGAACGGCACCACATCCGGCGTGCGCGTGCCGAACGCCGATTTCATTCCCGCCGACCGCAAGGGCCTGACGATCTGTGACGCCACCTCGGCCGCTTTTGCGCAGGAACTCGATTTCGCCAAGCTCGATGTCGTCACCTTCTCCTGGCAGAAGGTTCTGGGTGGCGAGGGCGCGCACGGCATCCTCATCCTGTCGCCGCGTGCCGTCGAACGGCTCATCTCCTATCAGCCGGCATGGCCGCTACCGAAGATCTTCCGCCTGACCTCCGGCGGCAAGCTGATCGAAGGCATCTTCCAGGGCGAGACGATCAACACGCCGTCGATGCTCTGCGTCGAGGACTATATCGATGCGCTTCTCTGGGCTAAGCAGCTCGGCGGTCTCAAGGCTCTGATCGGTCGCGCCGATGCCAATGCCAAGGTCATCCACGATTTCGTTGCCGCAAACGACTGGATTGCCAATCTCGCCGTCAAGGCGGAAACGGCCTCGAACACCTCCGTCTGCCTGAAGATCGTCGATAAGGACGTGAGCGCCCTCGACGACGACGGCCAGGCGAATTTCGCTAAGGGTCTCGTCGGCCTCCTGGAAAAGGAAGGCGTCGCCTATGACGTCGGCCACTACCGCGACGCGCCGTCCGGCTTGCGTATCTGGGCCGGCGCCACGATCGAGGCATCCGACATGCAGAAGCTGATGCCGTGGCTTTCCTGGGCTTTCGAAACCCAGAAGGCGCAGCTTGCTCAGGCTGCCGCCTGACCTGATCGCATCCGGCTCCGCCATCGGGCGGAGCCCAGCATTCCTATTTCATCCATCGCTGAACACTTTTGAAGGAGGCCATAATGGCACCTCGCGTTCTCGTATCCGACGAATTGTCGGAAACCGCCGTCCAGATTTTCCGCGACCGCGGTGTCGAAGTCGATTTCGAACCGCAGCTCGGCAAGGACAAAGACCGTCTGCTCGAAGTCATCGGCAACTATGATGGCCTGGCCATCCGCTCGGCCACCAAGGTGACGGAAAAGATTATCGCGGCGGCGAAGAACCTCAAGGTCGTCGGCCGCGCCGGCATCGGCGTCGATAATGTCGATATTCCGGCTGCCTCGCGCCGCGGCATCATCGTCATGAACACGCCCTTCGGCAATTCGATCACCACGGCCGAACACGCGATCGCGCTGATGTTCGCCGTCGCCCGCCAGCTTCCGGCAGCCGATACCTCGACCCAGGCCGGCAAGTGGGAGAAGTCGAAATTCATGGGCGTCGAGATTACCGGCAAGACGCTCGGCGTCATCGGCGCCGGCAATATCGGCTCGATCGTCTGCGCCCGCGCCATCGGCCTGAAGATGCATGTCGTCGCCTACGATCCGTTCCTTTCGAAGGAGCGCGCCGAGGAGATGGGCGTCACCAAGGTCGAGCTCGACGAGCTTTTCGCTCGCGCCGATTTCATCACGCTGCATGTGCCGATGACCGACAAGACGCGCGGCATCCTCAACAAGGATGCCCTGGCAAAGACCAAGCCCGGGGTGCGCATCATCAATTGCGCCCGCGGCGGCCTGGTCGACGAGGCAGCGCTTGCCGAAGCCATCAAATCCGGCCATGTCGCCGGCGCCGCTTTCGACGTGTTCGAGGTCGAGCCTGCCAAGGAAAGCCCGCTCTTCGGCCTGCCGAACGTCGTCTGCACGCCGCATCTCGGCGCCTCGACCACCGAGGCGCAGGAAAACGTCGCTCTGCAGGTGGCCGAACAGATGGCGGATTACCTCGTCAACGGCGCGGTCTCCAACGCCATCAATATGCCGTCGATCACCGCCGAGGAAGCGCCGATCCTGAAGCCCTTCATCCGTCTCGCCGATGTTCTCGGCGCCTTCGTCGGGCAGGTCACCGAGGAGCCGATTAAGGAAATTGAGATCCTCTATGACGGCGTCACGGCCGGCATGAACACGCGGGCGCTGACGAGCGCCGTGCTCGCCGGCCTCATCCGCCCGCAGGTCGCCGATGTCAACATGGTTTCGGCGCCGATCATGGTCAAGGAAAAGGGCGTCGTGCTGTCCGAGGTCAAGCGCGACAAAACTGGCGTCTTCGACGGCTATATCAAGCTGACGGTGACGACGGAAAGCATGACGCGCTCGGTCGCCGGCACGGTGTTTTCGGACGGCAAGCCGCGTTTCATCCAGATCAAGGGCATCAACCTCGATGCGGATGTCGGCTCGCACATGATCTACATCACCAACACCGACGTTCCCGGCATGATCGGCTTCATCGGCACGACGCTCGGTGCCGCTGGCGTCAACATCGCCAACTTCCAGCTCGGCCGCGACAAGCAAGGCGGCGACGCCATCGCGCTGCTCTATGTCGACGGCGAGGTTGATGACAGCGTGCTTGCGCAGCTGACGGCCCACCAGGCGATCCGCCAGGCAAAGCTGCTCACCTTCAACATCGACTAGGTTTCCTCCCAAGGAAAACATGGAAAACCCGGCGCGGGAAACGGCGCCGGGTTTCTGCCATTGACGAACCGGTGAGCGTCAGTGATGCCGGCGTCGGCGGACAATCCTGCCAAGACGGGCGGCATCGTCCTGTGCCTTTGTGCGGTGAAGGAAAGCGAGCCTGCTACCGTCAAAACCCTCGAAGAATTCGTCCCAGGAAATCTCCTCCAGCGGTTCCGAGGTGAAATCGACGCGGACGGTTTCGCTGTCCGGCGCGTTCTGGATACGGGCGGGATGGCCGCCGCGCTCTTCGATCCAACGCCTGATCCTGCTGTAATCCGTTGTCGTGCCGACCCTGGCCATGAAACCCTCCTCAGCATCCCATTGCGACATCGATGTAGCCCGGCAACGCACGATCGGTGGAATTGTTCCATGGCGCCCCATTATTTTTTTGGAAGCCAGAATCATGATCGCAGCTTGCCGCTTTGCTCATTTCGCCGATGGAAGCTTAAGATTTAGAGCGGTTCATTGCTTATCGGAATCGAGGTGGGATTCCCAAATCAGCAGAATTGTGATTCATCCTGGGTGCTGGAATGGAGGCCAGCATCGATGACGCGACCTTATTCGAATGATCTTCGTGAACGCGTAGTGGCTGCAGTTGCAGGCGGTCAGAGCTGCCGGGTGGTGGCTGAACGGTTCGACATTGCCGTCTCCTCTGTGGTGAAGTGGTCGCAGCGCCATCGGGTAACCGGCAGCGTCTCGCCCGGTAAGATGGGTGGCCATCGCCGGCGGGTGCTGGAGCCGCATCGCGCCTTCATTGTCGAGCGGATCGAGCAGATCTCGCACCTGACGCTGCATCGGCTGAAGGACGAACTGGCCGCCCGCGGTATCGCCGTCTCCCATAATGCCATTTGGCAGTTCATGCGCCGTGAAGGTCTGAGCTTCAAAAAAAACGCTATTCGCCCTTGAGCAGGGCCGTGCCGACATTGCCCGGCACAGGCAGCGCTGGAAGACTTGGCAAGCCCGCTTCGATCCGAAGCGGCTCGTCTTTATCGACGAAACTTGGATCCGCACCAACATGGCGCCGTTACGCGGCTGGGGACCGAGGGGCAAGAGGCTGCGCGGCTTTGCCCCACATGGACGCTGGCGCACACTCACTTTCCTCGGCGCTCTGCGCTGTGATCGGCTCACTGCGCCCTGCGTCTTCGATGGCCCAATCAATGGCGAGTGCTTCGAGGCTTATGTCCGCCAACAGCTGATCCCGACACTTAAGCCCGGCGACATCGTCATCCTCGACAACCTCGGCTCTCACAAAGCTAAGGCCGTCCGCGATGCCATCAAGGCGGCCGGCGCCAGACTATGGTTCCTGCCGAAATATTCCCCTGACCTTAATCCGATCGAACAGGCATTCGCCAAGATCAAACATTGGATGCGCCAGGCCCAAAAGCGAACCGTCGACGACACCTGGCGTCATCTCGGAGACCTCGTCGGCACCATCAAGCCTGACGAATGCGCAAACTACTTCACAAACGCTGGCTATGCTTCCGTCAAAACGTGAAACGCTCTAGAGCCTCGATTATGAGGCTGATTTTATTTAATTTTTCCGATATTCTGTCTGGGGTCGGCATGAGCCGCCCCCGAACTTCCCCTTTGCTGAAGGCGAGCAGATGGAGGCCCCCAGCATGGACAGGCATAGAGGATCGCTGCCTTCGGCGGCGGTTGCCGGGCGCCATCAAGCATTCGTTATTTTGAGAACGACGGCTGAACCCTCATAATTGTCGCGGGCTGGAAGGAGGATGCATATGAAACGCTATTCATTCTCGGTGATCGGACTGGCGCTCGTGACTGCCATCATCGCCAATCCGGGCATCGCATTCGCCTGTAACAAGCTGATCGGCACCTGAGCCGCACCCCCCGCTTTACCAAGGCGCGGCTGCGGCTGCGCCCTCTTTTCAACTGGGAATGCGAAACTATCGGCCGTCCGAAGGCCCGCCCCTTGCGTCCAGAGGCAATCCTTTCTATATCGGTCCCTCATCGAGAGACGGCGGCCGATCCCGCCGGAGATCAGCAAATCCGCCGCAATTGCAGCGCAAGGGCGGATCGTGACCCGAGCAGAATTGGCATCATCGTTGAACACACTGGATTTTGACAAGAAGCCGGAAGAGACCCGCGTCGTCGTCGCCATGTCGGGCGGCGTCGATTCATCCGTCGTCGCCGGCCTTCTCAAACAGCAGGGTTACGATGTGCTCGGCATTACGCTGCAGCTTTACGATCATGGCGCCGCCGTTCACCGTGCCGGCTCCTGCTGCGCCGGCCAGGATATCGACGATGCGCGCCGCGTCTGCGAAACGCTCGGCATCCCGCATTACGTGCTCGATTACGAGAAGCGCTTTCGCGAGACGGTGATCAATCCCTTCGCCGAAAGCTATGTGGCCGGCGAAACGCCGATCCCCTGCGTGTCCTGCAACCAGACCGTCAAATTTGCCGACCTGCTGGCGACGGCCAAGGAGCTCGGCGCCGATGCGCTGGCGACCGGCCACTATATCCGTTCGGGCCCGAACCCTTCGCCGGAAAGCCCCGGCCGCCGCGCGCTGTTCCGCCCGGCCGATGCCGACCGCGACCAAAGCTATTTCCTCTTCGCCACGACGCAGGAACAGATCGATTATCTGCGCTTTCCCTTGGGCGGCCTGCCGAAGGCCGAGACCCGCAGGCTTGCCGAGGAAATGGGCCTCGTCGTCGCCAAGAAGGCCGACAGCCAGGACATCTGCTTCGTGCCGCAGGGCAAATATTCCGACATCATCACCAAGCTGAAGCCGAATGCGGCGCTTGCTGGCGAGATCGTCCATCTCGACGGTCGCGTGCTCGGTACCCATGAGGGCATCCTGCATTTCACGATCGGCCAGCGCCGCGGCATCGGCATCGCCACCGGCGAGCCGCTCTACGTCGTCTTTCTCGACGCCCGCTCGCGCCGCGTGATCGTCGGGCCGAAAGAGGCACTGGAGACGCACCGCGTCTATCTCCGAGACGTCAACTGGCTGGGCGATGAAACGCTTGCGGGAGCGGCTTCCGGCAAAGGCTTTGCCTGCTACGCCAAGGTCCGCTCGACGAGGGCGCCGGCACCCGCCGTGCTGCATGTCGATGCGACCGGCACCTATGTCGACCTGACGGTCGGCGAGGCGGGCATCGCGCCCGGCCAGGCCTGCGCGCTTTATTCCGCCCCCGGTGATAACGCCCGCGTCTTCGGCGGCGGCTTCATCGAGCGCTCCGAGCGCGAGCCTTCGGCGGAAGCCTCGCTGAAGGCGCTTTTGGCCAGCCCCGTCGCCGCCTGAAAGCTATAGGAAACGGCGCCCCACAAAGCCCACCGTTTTTCTCGATCATGCGCTTGACACAAAGCCGAAGCGCACCTTATAAGCCGCTCATCCCACGAACCGGCATCGCTTCGCGAGCAGGTATCGTTGACCAGTGGCGGAGTAGCTCAGTAGGTCAGAGCAGAGGAATCATAATCCTTGTGTCGGGGGTTCAAATCCCTCCTCCGCTACCATCTCCTCAATTGCAGAATGAGCGATCTTGCGGCTCGATTTCGAGCCGGTTCCGGCGATCGCGCGGCCAGCTCTGATCTGCAGAATTTCCGCCAATGCCGAGGACACTATCTGTAGAGCGCCAAAAGCAATATCGGCATCTTCGTCGTCCAAAGATGGTATGAGGTAGCGATAATAATAGCCCATACGGCCAGCGAGAACATGAGCGCCGCTAACCTGATGATTCCGACTGACTGCATCATTTCCTCCATCCCAGCATAATCGTCCCCCCTCGGACGATCCAATGCTAGCAAGGCTGAGGTCGATCAGCTATCGCAAGAAATTGGTACCGGATAGCCGCTGCAGGACGTGCTCGGAAAAGATGCAAGTTTTCGGCGATACGACGCCCTTTCCCGATCCATCAAACGATGAAATGGAAGTTGTCGTATTGCGCGCCGTAATAGTCCGGGCCGCTGGTTTCGGTGATGACCGGCTCGGTGTCGAGCACGAGATAGTCGATCGCGCCGTAGGCGCTGAGATCGATCACTTGCGGGTCATGAATGCTGTCGGCGGTGACGTTGACCGTGACCAAGAATACGGTATCGCCGTTCAGCCTACCTTCGATCGTCAGAACGTTGTCATAGTCCGACGTGCCGTTGGCGACACTGAATTGCTCAAGCTGGAAGGCGCCGCCATCGGCGGCCTGGATGGGTGTCCAGAACACGCCACCCGACAGATAATGGTTGCCGTCGGCTTCCTTGTGTATCGTTGCGTCGTCACCATCGTGCCAGGCGCCCCAATCGAAGCCTTTGTAGCCCGTGGGGAAGTCGTGTGTGCCGACATCCTCGAAATTGACGAAGACGTCGCCGCGCTCCGGCAGGTCGACCGCGATATTGAGCAGGCCGAAGTCGGTGGCGCCTTTGCCGTCCGAGATCTTGAAATTGAACTGATCGACGAGTTGATCTCCCGGGCCGAGCGCCGCCACCACCGGGTTGATGTGATCGAGTTCGTAGGTGTAGTTGCCGTTGGAATAGACGGTCAGCGTGCCGTATTTTCCCTCGATCGCCGTCGTTGTGGCAGGCCCATCCGGATCGGCCGGCTGCGGAATTCGCTGTCCGTTCACGAAGTTGAGGCGCACCCGATCGCCGTCGGCATCCGTGGAACTGGTGCTGTCCAGGATGTTGCCGTCGATCGGGTTGTCGATGTTGAAAATAGGCTGGTATACATCGCCTGCGACCGGCTTGTGGTTTGCCATTTCTATCCCCCGTGTAATGTTGTGTTCAACTATGCAACCCTATCGGGTGTCTGGCAACGGAATTCATAGAGTGTAGGGTCGATTCCGAACGTCAAATCCAACAGAATCGGTTGGCTGCAGCCCAGGCATCCAAGTAAAGGGATCGGCATCGACGTCGATCGTGACTATCAATGACGATTGTATGCGCTGTCCTGCGCGGATGCCGTTTCGTTGATCAGGATGTTCCCCGCCTCTTCTGGCGATGCATCGATTTGGCCTGCAGAAACCTTTCAGACAGTCCAATAATGACAGGCAGGTGATGACGTCATCATGACGATATACTGGGTGAAAGGGAGTTGATCGGCAGGTCCGCAGTTCTGCCGATCTCTGCGTCAATGCAGTCCGCCGACCCCGAGCAGGCTCTCGACGACCTCGTGATCCCTGGTGAGGCTCTCCGGCGTTCCCGTCCAGGCCAGTCTGCCTCGTTCGAGAATGACGACCTGATCGGCGAAATCGAGCGCGCTCTGGATACGCTGTTCGACCAGGAGGATGGTCATGTCTCCTGTCTTGGCGAGTTCGGCAAAGGCAGCCATCAATTCCTCGCGGACAACGGGGGCGAGGCCTTCCAGCGGCTCGTCGAGCGGCAGGACGGAGGGGCGGCCGAGAATGGTGCGGGCGGTGGAGAGCATCTGCTGCTCGCCGCCGGAGAGCTGGCTGCCGAGGTTGCGGCGGCGCTCCTTCAGTCGCGGGAACATGGCATAGGCTTCCTCCAACGCGTCTCCGGCCGCGTCTTCAAGCCGACGAAAAGGTTCTCTTCGACCGTCAGCGTCGGGAAGACGCAGCGCGCCTGCGGCACATATCCCAGGATACTGCCCTCGTATCGCCTGGTCTGGCCGGCGAGCGTTGCGAGCAGCGTGGTCTTGCCCATGCCGTTGCGGCCGAATACGGCGAGCCGGGCTCCTGCCGGCACGGAGAGGGAAATACCTTCGAGCACGCGTGTCGGCCCATATCCGGCCGACAGATTTTCGACCTCAAGCTATATGGCTGGCATTGGCATAGCTCCCGAGATAGGCCTCGCGCACGCGCACATCCCTGGTGACGTCTTCAGGCCGGCCATCGAAGATGATTGCGCCTGACGTAAGCACGATGACGCGTTTCGCAAAACGGAAGACAAGATCCATGTCGTGTTCGATCATCAGCACGGCGAGATCGGCAGGCAGATCGGCGAACTGCGGCACGCCGGCTGCCGGCTCGTCGAGCAGCAGCACCTTCGGTCTCAGCGCCAGCGCCACGGCGATCTCGAGAAGCCGCTGCTGGCCATAGGCAATCTCATTGACCTTGCGATGCGTCAGTGAAGCCAGTCCGAGTTTTCCCAAGAGATCGTCGACCTCAGCCACGACGTATCCCGGAATTCATGTTCACGCTGTTATGAACTGGAGCGGAAACAATGGACGGCCAGCTCCATGCTTAACGTGGCTTGCATCCGTCGCCAATCTCCCCGTCAGAATGGCAAACCCACATAGTTTTCCGCGAGCACCGTCGAGGCGGCGCGGGAATGGGTGAGATAGTCGAGTTCGGCCTCTTGGATCTTCTGTTCGAAATCACCGGTATCGGGAAATCGGTGCATCATCGTCGTCATCCACCAGGAAAACCGTACGGCCTTCCACACCCGGGCGAGCGCCTTCTGCGAATAGGCGTCGATGCCGCTATTCGAGCGTTCGCGGTAATGTTCGACCAGCCCGGAGTAAAGGTAGTGGACGTCGCTGGCTGCAAGGTTCAACCCCTTGGCGCCAGTCGGCGGGACGATATGGGCGGCGTCGCCGACAAGGAAGAGCCGGCCGAAACGCATCGGTTCGGCGACGAAGGAGCGCAGCGGAGCGATGGATTTCTCGAAGGACGGCGCGGTCGTCAATGCCTCGGCGTGATGCGCCGGCAGACGCCTTCGCAGCTCGTCCCAGAAGCGATCGTCGCTCCAGTCCTCGATCTTCTCGTCGAGCGTGCATTGGATGTAGTAGCGGCTGCGGGTGGCCGAGCGCATCGAACAGAGCGCAAAGCCTCTGGGATGGTTGGCGTAGATCAGTTCATGGCTGACCGGCGCCACGTCGGCAAGGACGCCCAGCCAGCCGAAGGGATAGACCTTTTCGAAACTCCGGATCGCCTTTTCGGGCACGGCCTTGCGGCTCGCGCCGTGAAAGCCGTCGCAGCCGGCGATGAAGTCGCAATCGATGCGTTGCGTAGCTCCGTCCTTAGTATAAGTGACGAAGGGAGAGTGGCCGTCGAAATCATGCGGCGTGACGTTGGCGGCATCGTAGATCGATGGGGAGCCGCTCGTTTCGCGCCGTTCCATGAGATCGCGCGTCACTTCCGTCTGTCCGTAGACGGTGACGCGCCTGCCGCCAGTCAATTCGTGCAGGTCGATGCGATGGTCGCGGCCGTCGAAGGCCAGTGAGAAACCGTCATGCGGCAGGCCTTCGGCATGCAGCCTCGCGCCTGACTTGGCTTGATCCAGCAGCCCGACGGTGCCTTCCTCGAGAACGCCGGCGCGAACCCTGCCGAGGATGTAATCCTTGTTGACGCGATCGACAATGACATTGTCGATGCCGGCTTCGGTCAGAAGCTGGCCGAGCAGCAGGCCGGATGGACCTGAACCGATAATGGCGACCTGAGTTCGCAAATGCTTCCTCCTTGCATTTTTGCGTTTTGTCAGATTCTGCCGTGCCGCCCTTGTCGCAGCAATGGACATCCCAGCCTAAAAATTGCACTAATCGAACATTGGTGCGGGAGGAGCCCCATGAGCAGACATGTTCCTACCTATGAACTCTACGGCGAAAATACCGGGCGAGGGCCGGATTTTTGGTTGCATTGCGAAACAATTCGCTCCCGCAGCAGCTTGCATCAATGGGAAATTCGTCTGCACCGCCACGAAAGTTTCTTTCAGATATTGTACATCGAGGGCGGTTCGGGCGATGCGATTTTCGGCCAAGGGAGCCATGCCCTCCGGCCGCCGGCAGTCATCACCGTGCCGCCTGGGCTCAATCACGGTTTTCGCTTTTCACGCGATGTCGACGGCCTGGTGATCACCCTGTTGAGATCGCATCTCGGCCATCCGCTCGGCGATAAAAGCCAGCTCGGCGAATGGCTGGCGGCACCGCATCTGACGCCGCTCGATCCTGAGAATGCCGAGGCAGCCTATGTCATGCAGACATTGCGGCGGCTGGGCGACGAATTCGAAAACCGGCGCAGCGGCCGCAACGAGGTATTGGCTGCCTATGTCGCCTTGGCGCTCAGGCTGACAGCGAGGATTTCCGATCAGGGTAACACGCGCGAGCTTCCGCCCGACGAGAATGAGCGGCGGCTGGAAATGCTGAACGAACTCATTCAGCGCCATTTCCGATCGCACAAGCCCGCTTCCTTCTACGCCAGGGAGCTTGGCGTTTCGCCGACGCATCTTACCCGTATCGTCCGGTCGATGACCGGCAATACCCCCCATGAATTGCTCGCCGGAAAACTCATCGAAGAGGCGAAACGCCAGCTCGTTTTTACGCTTGGCAGCGTCCAGGAGATCGGGTTTCGGCTCGGCTTTGCCGACCCCGCCTATTTCTCGCGCTTCTTCCTCAAATATACCGGAGAAACGCCGCGGGTCTGGCGGGTAAAGGAGAAGGTTCGGCTCGAGAGCGCGTAGGTTTCGGGCATTCGCCTCAGGCGCATTCGCGAGCCTTGGATATGTTACGCCGCAGGCCACGTCCAGTTCCGCACCTCGGGCATGTCCTCGCCATATTCCCTGACATAGTCGTGATGCTCCGCGAGCTTGCCGCCGAAGGCGGCCAGTGCTTCCTTCGCCTTTTCCTTCAGGCCCGGCACGCGCTCGATGGCTTCGATGGCGAGGTGGTAGCGGTCGAGTTGGTTGAGGACGGTCATGTCGAAGGGGGTTGTCGTCGTGCCCTCCTCGATGAAGCCGCGGACGTGGATGTTGCGGTGGTTGGTGCGTTTGTAGGTCAGGCGGTGAATGAGATAGGGATAGCCGTGATAGGCGAAAATGACAGGCTTGTCCGATGTGAAAATTGCGTCGAAGGCCTCGTCGGTCAGGCCGTGCGGATGCTGATCCCGGGATTGCAGCGCCAGCAGATCGACGACATTGACGGTACGAATCTTCAGCTCCGGGATGGCCTTGCGCAGCAGGTCGACGGCGGCGAGCGTCTCCATTGTGGGCACATCGCCGGCGCAGGCCATGACGAGATCGGGGGAGGTCGCGTCTTCCTCGTTGCCCGCCCAGTGCCAGATGCCGATGCCGGCCTCGCAATGTTTCGCCGCTTCATCCATCGACAGCCATTGTGGCTCCGGCTGCTTGCCGGCAACGATGACGTTGACGCGGTCGTAGGTGCGCAGGCAATGGTCGCCGACCCAGAGCAGGGTGTTGGCATCCGGCGGCAGATAAATGCGGACGATATCGGCCTTCTTGTTGGCGACGAGATCGACGAAACCGGGATCCTGATGGCTGAAGCCGTTGTGGTCCTGACGCCAGACATGCGAGGTCAGCAGGTAATTCAGCGATGAGATCGGCTTTCGCCATTCGAGTTCGCGCGTCACCTTCAGCCATTTGGCGTGCTGGTTGAACATGGAATCGATGATGTGGATGAAGGCCTCGTAGCAGGAAAAGAGGCCGTGCCGGCCGGTCAAGAGGTAGCCTTCCAGCCAGCCCTGGCAGAGATGTTCGGAGAGCACTTCCATAACGCGACCGTCGCGGGAGAGGTGGACATCATAAGGCTCGATACCCTCCATCCAGACACGGTCGGTGACGTCGAAGACGCTGCCGAGGCGGTTCGATTCCGTCTCGTCGGGGCCGAAGATACGGAAGTTGGCGGCCTCCGCGTTGCGCTTCATCGTGTCGCGCAGGTAATGGCCGAGAATCTCCGTCGACTGCACCATGGCGCTGCCGCGCTTGCCGATATCGACCGCATAGTCGCTGATATCGGGAACGTCGAGCTCCCGGCGCAGCAAGCCGCCATTGGCATGCGGATTGGCGCCCATGCGGCGTTCGCCGGCGGGTGCCAGCGCGCGCAGTTCGGGTTTCAGCCGGCCGTCGGCGCCGAACAGGTCTTCGGGGTCATAGCCGCGCATCCAGTCCTCGAGGATCTTGCGATGGCCGTCATCCCCGCGGCAGTTGGAGACCGGCACCTGGTGGGCGCGCCAGAAGCCTTCCACCTTCTTGCCGTCGACCTCCTTGGGGCCTGTCCAGCCCTTCGGGCTGCGCAGCACGATCATCGGCCAGCGCGGGCAGCCTTCAGCGGCCTTGCCGTCACGGGCTTGCCTCTGGATCTCCCGGATGCGGTCGAAGACGCTGTCCAGGGTTGCGGCCATCTGCTGATGCATGTCGCGCGGCTCATGCCCCTCGACGAAGAACGGTTCGTAGCCATAACCTTCGAAGAGACACTTGAGGTCGCCATGACCAGTGCGGCCGAGAATGGTCGGGTTGGCGATCTTGTAGCCGTTCAGGTGCAGGATCGGCAGTACGGCGCCGTCGCGGGCGGGGTTGAGGAATTTGTTGGAATGCCAGCTCGCAGCCAGCGGCCCGGTCTCGGCCTCGCCGTCGCCGACGACGCAGGCGACGATCAACTCGGGATTGTCGAAGGCGGCGCCATAGGCATGGACGAGGGCATAACCGAGTTCGCCGCCCTCGTGGATCGATCCCGGCGTTTCGGGGGCTGCATGGCTCGGGATGCCGCCAGGGAAAGAGAATTGCCGGAAGAGCTTGCGCATGCCCTCCGTATCCTCGGAAATATCGGAATAGATCTCGCTATAGGTGCCTTCGAGATAGGTGTTGGCCACCATGCCCGGCCCGCCATGGCCGGGGCCGCACATGTAGATGATGTCGAGATCGCGGGCGCGGATGAGGCGGTTCAGATGCGCATAAATGAAATTCAGGCCGGGCGTCGTGCCCCAATGGCCGAGCAGGCGGGGTTTGATGTGCTCTGCCTTCAGCGGCTCACGCAGCAGAGGATTGGCCAGCAGGTAGATCTGGCCGACCGAGAGATAGTTGGCGGCCCGCCAATAGCGGTCGATGAGGGTGAGTTCGGCATCGGTCAGAGCGGCGGTCGAGACATGCGTTTCCATCGGCTTCTCCCGTTCGAAAACCTGTTCAACGTCAAGTCTACCGGTCGGCGCCGAATTGCCGTTGATCTGGATCAGTCACTGCGAAGAATAGACAGCGCCTCGTCGGCGATGACCTGTTCCTCATCGGTGGCGATGACATGGGCGGCGATGCGGCTTTCCCCAGTGCTGATCGTGAAATCACCGGCGGCATTGGCCTTTTCGTCGATCGCAAGGCCGAGCCAGGACAGTCGTTTCGCCACGCCGTTGCGGATCTCCGGCTGATGCTCGCCGATGCCGGCGGTGAAGACGATGGTGTCGAGGCCGTTCAGCGTTGCCGCCATGCGGCCGATCTCGCCGGCGATGCGCAGGGTGAAAAGGTCGATCGCCTGGCGCGCCTCCGGCTGCCCGTCCTTCAACAGCTCGCGCGTATCGGCGCTGATGCCGGAAACGCCGAGCAAGCCGGAGCGGTGATAGAGCAGGTCTTCGATCTCCCTGAAGGATTGCTTCTTCTCACCGGCCAGATGCAGGATGACGCCGGCATCGAGCCAACCGGGGCGCGTCGCCATCGGAATGCCGTCGAGCGTCGAAAAGCCCATGCTGCAATCGCGGCTGACGCCGTCATCCAGCGCGCAGAGGCTGGCGCCGCTGCCGAGATGGGCGACCACCGCCTTAGCTGCACGCGGCGCCTTGCTGGCAAGCACAGCGGCGATGAATTTGTAGGAAAGGCCGTGGAAGCCGTAACGCTTGACGCCCTCGTCATGCAGGGCACGGGGAATGGCGAAGCGGCGAACGAGATCGTCCTGCGTGGCATGAAAGGCAGTGTCGAAGGAGGCTGTCTGGGCAAGATGCGGTTTCAGATGCCGGAGCGCGCGGATGAAACGCAGCGCCTGCGGCTGGTGCAGGGGTGCAAGCGGGGTCAGCGCATCGACGGCATCGATTGCGGCGGCGTCGAGGGCGATCGCCTTCGTGAAACGGTCGCCGCCATGAACGACGCGATGGCCAGCGGCGCGTGTGGCGGTGATGTCGACATGATCGGCGAGAAGCGCGAAAACCTCGTCGACGACGCCGTGCAGGTCGTCCGTCACGTCGGCCTTCAATGGCATCTCGAATGTCTGCGATCCCTTCGTCAGGTCGAGCGAGAGCGGCTCGGCGCGAAAATCGATCACACCCTTGCCGATGGGCCGGGCCGCAGCGCCATCCATCGCGAAGATGCCGATCTTGACGGTCGAAGAGCCGGCGTTGAAGGTCAGGAGGAGGTCGGTCGATGGCATGTTTCGAAGACTCCGCGTCAAGATGCCGAACTTAGGGCCGGGGCTTCGGACGGAAAGGCATTTATTCGCCGGTCGCGTGTTTTTGTCGCTCCCGGCCCGTCATTCCGGTCGGTGGGGCGTGCGACGGGGTATTTTCATCCGTAGGGCGGACAGCATGTGACGGCTAATATTGCCTGATGTCAGTGCCTTACGGGGAGAGGCAGGCGGGGCGTCATGAGAGCTTCACGCTGCGGAATTATTAACAAAAGGCACATTTGCAAAACGGAATAAGGAACTATGCCATGGCCGATATTGCCCCCAGCCAGGTTCATAGCGACACTTCCCACCCGCTCCACAGTTCGAATTCATCCGGCAAATGGTTCTTGCCGGTATTCGCACTCGTTCTGGTCTGCGGCCTCGGATATGTCGCCTATGCACTCACCCGCGACCTGACAACCGCAGTTGCCGTTCCCTGGATTCTCTTAGGTCTTGCTCTGCTGATTGCGCTCGGCTTCGAATTCGTCAACGGTTTCCACGATACGGCCAATGCCGTAGCCACCGTCATCTACACCCGTTCCCTGCCGGCGGAATTCGCCGTCATCTGGTCGGGTTTCTTCAACTTCCTCGGCGTGTTGACCTCGAGCGGCGCCGTCGCTTTCGGCATTCTGGCGCTGCTGCCGGTGGAACTGATCCTGCAGGTCGGCTCCGGTTCCGGCCTTGCCATGGTCTTCGCGCTGCTAATTGCCGCGATCGTCTGGAACCTCGGCACCTGGTATCTCGGCCTGCCGTCGTCGAGCTCGCATACGCTGGTGGGATCGATCATCGGCGTCGGCCTCGCCAACCAGTTCTTGGCGCCGGCAGGCACGGCGACGAGCGGCGTCGACTGGTCGCAGGCGACCAACATCGGCCTGTCGCTTTTGATCTCGCCGCTGATCGGCTTCGGTCTTTCCGCCGTGCTTCTGCTGGTTATGAAAGTCCTGGTGCGCAACAAGGCACTCTACGACGAACCGAAGGGCAACCAGCCGCCGCCGCTCTGGATCCGCGCGATCCTGATCTTCACCTGCACCGGCGTCAGCTTCGCCCACGGTTCCAACGACGGCCAGAAGGGCATGGGCCTCATCATGCTCATCCTGATCGGCCTCGTGCCAACCGCTTTCGCGCTGAACCGCACGCCCGATGTCAACTATCTCGAGGCTTACAAGTCGGCATCGGTCCAGGTGGAAACCGCGCTCGGCAAATATGTGAAGCCCAGCGTGACCGTCACCGACTACAAGGCCGAGATCAGCAACGCCGTCAAGAACAAGACCTGGACGGATGCAACGACGCCGGCTCTGCAGCAATATATCCACCAGACGAGCGCCGAAGTCGCCGCCTTCCCGACGCTGGAAGCGGTGCCGACCAATCTCGTCGGCAACGTCCGTAACGACATCTACCTGATCGGTGAGGCGCTGAAGCTGATCGACAAGCAGAAGCTGCTGCCGATGGACGCTGGCGACCTCAGTGCAGTGACGAACTACCACAAGGCGGTCGACAATGCGACGAAGTTCATCCCGCTCTGGGTGAAGGTGGCGGTCGCGATCGCGCTCGGCCTCGGTACGATGGTGGGCTGGAAGCGGATCGTCGTCACGGTCGGCGAAAAGATCGGCAAGACGCATCTGACCTACGGCCAGGGCGCGGCAGCCGAAGTGGTGGCGATGGTCACCATTGCCTCGGCCGATCATCTCGGCCTGCCGGTCTCGACCACGCATGTTCTGTCGTCCGGCGTCGCCGGCACCATGGCGGCGAACGGTTCCGGCCTGCAATGGTCGACCGTGCGCAACATGCTGATGGCCTGGGTGCTGACGCTGCCGGCCTCGATCGCGATCGCCTTCGTGCTGTTCGTGATCCTGCGGCAGGTGTTTTAGAGCAAATTCCAGGAAGAGTGCAAAGCGGTTTTCCCAGGCAAAGCGCTAAGCGGTTTTGCCGGGATTCGCGTCAAAACAAAGCGTAGAGTGCTCCGTCAGGCCGTGGAGGCCAGACTGGTATTGCGATCGCTGATGAAGATGCCCGCCTCGGCGGCGGGCATCGCCTTGCCGAAGAGATAGCCCTGGCCGATATCGCAGCCAAGCTGCAGCAGGAAGGCGAGCTGGCTATGCTCCTCAACGCCTTCCGCTGTTGTTTTGATGTTGAGGCTCCTGCCGAGGCCGAGCATGGCGCGGACGATCTTTTCCTGGCGTTCGTCGTCGCGATAGGTGGCGATGAAGCTCTTGTCGATCTTGATCTTGTCGAAACGATAGCGGGCGAGTTGGGCGAGGCTCGAATAGCCGGTGCCGAAATCGTCGAGGGCGATCTGGATGCCGGCCGCGTGCAGTTCGTCGAGAACGACGACGGCGATGGCGGGATCCTGGATCAGCGCATTTTCGGTGATCTCCACTTCCAGGCGCTGCGGCGGCAGCCGGCTTGCCGAGAGAACCTTGAGGATGCGGGAAGTCAGGAGCCTGTCTTCCATCTGCACCGGCGAGACGTTGAAGGACAAGGTCACATGCTCCGGCCAGGTGAGTGCGTCGCTGCAGGCCTGGGCGAGAAGATCCTCGAACAATGCGGTGATCATGCCCGTCTCCTCGGCGATATCAATGAAGACAGGCGGCGGGATGTTGACACCATCATCGCCGATCCAGCGCGCCAAGGCCTCGAAGCCACAGAGCTGGCCGGACTTCAGGTCGATCAGCGGCTGATAGAAGGGTTTGATCGCCTTGCTGGAAATTGCAGCACGCAGCCTGGTTTCCAGCGCGGCGCGTTCCGTTACCTTGTCCTGCATCGACGGTTCGAAGACGAAATAATGGTTGGGTCCGCGTGATTTCGCCTCGTACATGGCAAGGTCGGCACGATGGGCGGCATCTTCAAGGGGTTCGGCTCCCTCGACCCAGCGGTCGTAGCCGACGCTGGCGCCGACTTCGACGGCAAAGCCATCGATATGGATCGGCCGGGTAATGGCCTGGATCAAAAGCTTGGCAAAACGCTCCTCGCGTTGCGCCGTAAGGGCGAACGCGACGATGACGAATTCGTCACCGCCGAAGCGATAGACGCAGTCGGCATTGCCGAGCGCGCAGATGCGTCTGGCAACCTCGATCAACAGGACGTCGCCGCCCTTGTGGCCGACGAGATCGTTAACTTTCTTGAAGCCGTCGAGGTCGACGGAGAAGAGGGTGACGTTGCGGCCCCACTCCTCGATCTCGGCCTCGTCGGTCTTGATCGGCCGGGAAAGAATCTTGCGCTCGAAGGCGTAGCGGTTCGGCAGTTTGGTCAGGTGGTCGTGGGTTGCGGTCCAATCGGCCTTTGCCTGAGCGGCGGCGCGCTGTTCCGTTTCCTTGCGCAGGTCGGCGATGCGCAGCACCGAATAGATGAAGCTCATGGCACCGGCGATGCCCAGCGCCAGAACGAGCTTGTCGGCGCCGTATTCGCCGAAACCGGTCATGAAGAAGGCAAGGCTGTCGTCAAGCTGCAGCAGCGTGCCGAGGAGCCAGAGAGTGATCCCGAACCCGACGATCGACACACATTGCCTTCCGGCCCTGCTCTGGAAAAATACCGGCACCACGCCTTCTCCATCTCCAACCTTCGCGGAAGTAGCACAAAAGTCTGAAATGTTCGTTGAAACCAGAAGGCGAATTATCGGAGGCGGCAGCCTGTTGCTGTACCGTCGAGGGACCAGAGGGGTGCTTTTGCGAGACCGAGAAACGCTGAGCGCGGTCTTCGTCGTGATTGCAGACTGGCGTGTGAAAAGAACGAAGGCGAGCGTGCCATGGCACCGCTCGCCCTTTCGTGCTTCAGGCGGTGACGATCAGCAGCGGGACGCTGACGATGAGACCGACCAGAACTGTGACTGTGGCAAAACGCATCAAACGCAAGCGTCGCGTGCGCTCCCCACTCCAATCATATGTCATTCTTCCATCTCCTTGGGATAAGGAAGTAGTCCCCGCCAAACCGGGTTCAATAGAGATGACGCGATTTGCTTGTGTAAGGCTGGATAAGTTTATGCAGCGATTCAAGGTGTTACAGCGGCCTCGGGCTCTAATGCGGAAAGCGTAGAGACCAGCGCCGTCCATCAGTGGTCATGTGAATGACGGCGAGTGGCTCGACGTCGCTCAGCCAGAAGGAAGGGAGTGGCGCCTGAAGCACATGCGCCACCGCTGCCCGAATGACGGCCGCGTGGCTGACGGCGATCACATGGCCGCCGAGGCTGGATTCATTGTCCATCCAGCTGGCGACCCGCCTGCGCAGATCAACAAGGCTCTCGCCGCCATGCGGGGCAGCTTCCGGATCGCTCATCCAGGCCAGGAGGTTCGCCGGCTCGTCTGCCTCGACCGTGGTGATCGACCTGCCGGCCCAGCGGCCATGGTCGCAGTCGCGAAGCGCCTGATCTATCCGAGCGTCAAGGCGAAGCGCTTCCGCGGTCTGGCGCGCGCGTAAGGCGGGGCTCGTGGCGATACGGTCGGCGCGGGGAGGGGCAGCCATGCTGGCCGCTTCTTCCTCCGCCTTGTCTTCCAGCGGTTCGTCGAGCGGGAACAGGGCTTTGCGGCTTGCCATCGTCGCGCCGTGGCAGATCCAGGTGAGGCGCGTATTCACCATCGTTCTGATCTCCCGGAATGCGGCTCCAGCGTCTTTGCCGGCTTGTGAAGTTTCGTTGACAGTCTCTTCGGCGTGCAGATATAACCGTGCTGTTGCGGGTTTGGAAGCCGGTGGAAATCCGGCACGGTCGCGCCACTGTGACCAGCGTGTCGAAAGCTCTTCGCGTTGGAAGTCAGACCCACCTGCGTAAGCACTCTTTCGACTGAACGCGTCATTCCCGGAGGAATACATGTCTGACACCACTTTCGCGCCCGCAGCAGTACCGGCGCCGATCCCCTTAGGAGAGATCCTGCCCTGGGCGATCTTCGGCGGCCTGCTGATGCTCATCGTCCTCTATTTCGTCGGCACCGAGGAAGGCGCAATGGCGCTGTTCAATGGCATGTATGTGCACGAATTCGTGCATGACGGTCGTCATCTCCTCGGCTTTCCCTGCCACTAAAGCGCGTCGCGATCTTTCAGATTCGCTTCTCGCGCCTTAGGTCTTGTTTTGCGCATGTCGTTCTCGCGAAACCGCTCACACAGTTTTGCGCGACATGCTTTAGGGGAGTTCCTGACATGGTTGGAAACCTTCTGCTTCGCGGCATGCTCGCGGGCCTGATTGCCGGTATTCTCGTCTTTGCCTTCGCCCATACCTTCGGCGAGCCGCTGGTCGATGCGGCCATCGCCTTCGAGGCGGCGACTGCGCAGGCGGCCGGCGAAGCTGCCGAACCTGAAATCGTCAGCCGCGCCACGCAGGCCGGTCTCGGCCTTTTTACCGGCGTCATGGCCTACAGCGTCGCCGTCGGCGGGCTTTTTGCGCTTGCCTTCGCTTTCGTGCACGGGCGCTTCAGCAGCCTTTCGGCGCGCGGCACTTCGGCGGTCATCGCCCTTGCCGCCTTCGTGGCGATCGTTCTTGTTCCCGGGATCAAGTATCCGGCCAATCCGCCGGCGGTCGGCAATCCCGACACGATCGGCGTCAGGACCGAAATGTTCTTCCTGATGATCGTCGTTTCGCTTGCCGCGCTGGTTGCCACAGTGGCGCTGTCGCGCCGTCTTGCCGAACGTTTCGGTCTCTGGAACGGCGCGATCATCGCCGGCATCGCCTATCTCGTCTTCATCGGCCTCGTGCTCTATCTGCTGCC
Organism: Rhizobium binxianense; assembly: GCF_028994275.1. Taxonomy (NCBI): domain Bacteria; kingdom Pseudomonadati; phylum Pseudomonadota; class Alphaproteobacteria; order Hyphomicrobiales; family Rhizobiaceae; genus Rhizobium; species Rhizobium binxianense. Next base: position 3,337,660 of record NZ_CP118713.1, on the reverse strand, counting down.
GCCGATCAACGAGGTGCCGGAGAATTTCTCGGCGATGGTCCTCTGGCGGTTCCGCACGACCTCGCTCGGCATGCACGTGATCCTCTGGGCAACCTTGGGCCTCGCCTTCGGAGTGCTGGCGGAAAAGCAGCTTGCCGTGAAAGGCGGGCCGCAACGAGGTCGGCCGGCAACGGCGTTTCACTGAATGCATCGAGGGGCGCCGCATACCGGCGCCCTGAACTTTTCGGGCAAACATGAAAAGCAGCCGAACCATACCGCTCCTGTCGACGGCGTTTGTCGGCGTCGCCTTTTCTTGCGTGGTTGCCGGAAACGCCTTTGCCCATAGCCGCAGCGGCGGCGGCAGCCATGCCGGGCTGGATATCCCCGAGATTTCCCATGGCGAGATGGCGGTGATTTCAGACTATCGCAGTGGGATCATTGACCTTGCGTCGCAAGCGGTCGATACCAACGAGCGGTTCCGCCGCGTGCTGAACTATGCCGAAATCCAGTATTCCTATTGTCTATGGGGCCGGATGCCGGGCAGCGTGACGGACGAGGAAAGCCCGTTCAACGAATGCGCCCATGCCTATCTCGCAGCGACCAAGGCCGTCTTGTTTTCGATGCGTGAGATGCCGCGGGAGAGCGCTGCGGCGGGTGAAATCATTTCCGCGGTCGACGCCGACATGGTGCGGCGCGGCCTTGCGCTCGTCACCTGCCGGTTCAGCGGCGAGGCCTTCAACACCGCCGATGTCGTCAAGCCGCACTGGAGCAAGGTACCGCTTCATCCAGCCAGTATGGCATCGTTGACGGGGCTTGCCGCATTGTTCGGCGTTGGTTTTTATGCGCTTCGCCGCTTGCTGCGGCCGGAGGCTCAATCGTCGGAATAGCGCTGCTCGCGCCACGGATCGCCGTAGATGTGGTAGCCGTTCTTTTCCCAGAAACCGGCCTCGTCGTCCGGCATAAGCTCGATGCGGCGCAGCCATTTGGCGCTTTTCCAGAAATAGAGATGCGGCACGACCAGGCGCATCGGGCCGCCGTGATCCGCCGTCAGCGGCAAGCCTTCCCAGGCGGTGGCAAGGATCGCGTCCTCGGCGGCGAAATCGGCGAGCGGCAGGTTGGTGGTATAGCCGTCATAACTGGTCAGCATGACGTAACCGGCTTCCGGCTTGGGCATGGCGAGATCGAGCAGATCGCGCGTCGAGACGCCCTTCCATTTGTTGTCGTAGCGCGACCATGTGGTGACGCAGTGGATATCGCTGACCTTAGTGCTCTGCTCGATCGCGTGGAAGGCGGCCCAGGTGAGGGTGAGCGGCGTTTCGACGAGGCCGCGCACCTCGAGCCGCCAAGTATCCGTAGAGACAACAGGCTGCTGGCCGAGATCGAGCACCGGCCAGTTCTTGACGAGGTGTTGGCCGGGCGGCAGGCGCTCGGTTTCGGGTCGGCTGATGCGGCCGGTCAGGAACTTGCCTTCGGCGGCCCAGCGACGCTTGGATGTGGTGAGCTTGCTGTCGGCGGGTGTCTGATCGTCGCTCATGGGCGGGGCCTCCTTGCGGTGCAGCAATAGGATATCCGCGTTCGTTAAGTGTCAAGTTTCGGCAGGCCCTTGGAAATCCCCGTCCGTCTCATTAAACTCGGCACTGTCGGGCCTCGCTGGGGAGTGGAGGCAGAAAGGGGAGGAGCGGGATCTGTCTTTGCGATATCGCGCGATAGCGGCGTTGCTCGTGGTGCCGCTGATCACCTTCGCCTTCTTCACCTATGGAAGCGCGATCGCGACGCGCGCCTATATGGCGGAAGCCTCGGCGCAGGCGGGAACGGCGCTGCGCCTTGCGGTCTCGGCGCTCAGCGGGCATCTCAACCGCTACGAAGCGCTGCCGGCGCTGATCGCCGATCACGAGGACATCAAGGAATTGGTGAGCGCGCCCGAGGATACGGCGCTGCGCGATGCCGCCAATCTCTATCTCAAGGAGATCAACGGGCTGCTGAAATCCTCCGACATCTATGTGGTCAAGCCTGATGGAGAGACGATCGCGGCGAGCAATTACGATGGACCGGCAAGCTTCGTCGGACAGAATTTCAGCTACCGGCCCTATTTCCAGGACGCGATCGAAGGCCGGCAGGCGCGGTTCTACGCGCTCGGCACCACCTCGCTGAAGCGCGGCTATTATTTTGCCGCGCCGATCCGGATCGATGCGGCTATTCGCGGCGTCATCGTCTTCAAGGTCGATATCGACATGATCGAATCGTCCTGGGGCGGCGGCGAATACAAGATCTTCGTCTCCGATCCGGAGGGCATCATCTTCATGTCCGGCAGCCCGGAATGGCTCTATGGCGCCATCCTGCCGCTGACGGCCGATCGCATCGCGCGCACGGAAGCGTCGCGACGCTATGCCAATGCCAGGCTGACGGCGCTACCGGTGACGCGCCAGCGCCTCGAGCCGCATGAGCTGATGACGCTGGCCGGCGAGCGCGGCTCGAGCGAATATCTGGTGCTCTCGCATTACATGCCGGCCGAGGACTGGACGGTGAACGTGCTGATGGAGACGAGTTCCATCCGTGCCCAGGCGCGCACCGCGCTTGCGGCGGTCTTTCTCGTCCTCTGCATTGCCGGGCTCGCGGTCGCGGTCATTCGCCAGCGGCGGGCGCGGCTTGCCGAGCGCATGCAGATGCAGGCCGACGCCCGCAACGAGCTGGAGCGGCGCGTCGAGGAACGCACGGCCGATCTTGCCCGCGTCAACAGCCGCATCGAAGAAGAGATCGCCGAGCGGCGACTGACCGAGCAGCAGCTCCGCCAGACACAGGCCGATCTGATCCAGGCCGGGAAGCTCGCCGGCCTCGGGCAGATGTCGGCTGCGCTTTCGCACGAGTTCAACCAGCCGCTCGCCGCCGCCAAGACCTATACCGACAGCGCCTCCGTTCTCATCGATCGCGGCCGGACGGAGGAGGCGCGGGACAATATTAAGCGTATCGGCGGGCTCATCGACCGCATGGCCGCGATCAGCCGGCACCTGCGCAACTTCGCCCGCAAACCGAACGAGAAGCTCGGGTCGGTTTCTCTCGACGAGGCGATGCATGACACGCTCGAGATCATCGCTTGGCGGCTGAAAGCGGCGGATGCCGAACTCCGGCTCGATCTCGGGCCGTGTCCGCCGGTTGTGCGCGCCGGTTCGGTGCGTCTGCAGCAGGTGCTGGTGAATGTGATCTCGAATGCGGCCGATGCGGTGGAAGGGCTGGATGACAGGCGCATCGAAGTTTGCGCCTTCGAGGAGGCCGGCAAGGTGATGCTGACGATACGCGATCACGGGCCGGGCGTGCCGGCGGCGATCGCCGAGCGCATCTTCGATCCCTTCTTCACGACGAAGGGCGTCGGCAAGGGACTCGGTCTCGGGCTTTCGATCTCCTACAACATTATCAAGGATTTCGGCGGCAGCCTGACTGCTGCCAATCATCCTGAAGGGGGGGCGGTCTTCCGCATCGAGCTGCAATCGGCGGCGGGGCTGATGCCGGAGGCGGCGGAATGAACGATGCGAAGATCCTGCTGGTTGACGACGAGGAGGAACTGCGCCGCTCGACGGCGCAGGCGCTGGAGCTCTCCGGCTTCAGCGTCGAGACCTTTTCGAACGGCGACCATGTGCTGGAACTGATCGGCTACAGTTTTCCCGGCGTCGTCGTCAGCGATATCCGCATGCCCGGCATGGACGGCATGACGCTGATGCAGAAGATCCGCGAGATCGATCAGGAGGTGCCGGTCATTCTCGTCACCGGCCATGGCGACGTTCAGCTTGCGGTGAAGGCGATGCGCGAAGGCGCTTACGATTTCATCGAGAAGCCGTTTACGCCTGAAATGCTTGCCGGCGTCATCCGCCGGGCGATGGAGCGGCGCGGCCTCGTGCTCGAAAACCGGCTGCTGAAGGCGGTCGCCGGCAAGCGCGACGATATCGAGGCGCGGCTGCCGGGGCGCACGCAGGTGATGGTGGATCTGCGCTACCGCATCCGCGCGATCGGCGCGAGCGATGCCGATACGCTCATCGTCGGCGAGACCGGCGCCGGCAAGGAAGTGGTGGCGCGGGCGCTTCACGATATCAGCGCCCGGGCGAGCCGGCCGTTCATCGCGATCAATTGCGCCGCGCTGCCGGCAAACCTGATCGAGAGCGAGCTCTTCGGCCATGAGATCGGGGCCTTTCCGGGGGCGGTGAGGCCGCGCTACGGAAAGTTCGAACATGGGCGCGGCGGCACCATCCTGCTCGACGAGATCGGCTCCATGCCCTTCGACCTGCAGGCGAAGTTCCTGCGGGTGCTGCAGGAACGGGTGATATCAAGACTCGGATCGAACGAGGTCGTGGCGCTCGACGTGCGCTTCATCGCGACGAGCAAGGTCGACCTGGAAGCGGAAGTGGCGGCAGGGCGCTTCCGCGCCGACCTCTTCTACCGGCTTGATGTCGCAACGCTGCATGTGCCCTCGCTGTCGCAGCGGCGGGCCGATATTCCGCTGCTCTTTCTGCAACTGGTGCGGGAGGCGGCCGCCCGCTACGGCCGCGACGAGGGGGCCGTGCCGCCGGAGATGATCTCCGACATTGCCCAGCGCGACTGGCCGGGCAATGTGCGTGAACTCAGGAACGCCGCCGACCGGCTGGTTCTCGGCCTCGACAATGGCGGGCGGCAGGCCGAGGAGGCAACCGGGCTTGCCGAGCGCGTTGCCGAATTCGAACGAGGGGTCATTGCCAGCGCGCTGGTGGCCCATGGCGGCAGCCTCAGGCCGGTCTACGAGTCACTCGGCATTTCCCGCAAGACCCTCTACGAAAAGATGCAGAAATACGGCCTCGACAAGCGGATGCTGACCACCGACGGTTAGATTGCGGCGGCTGAACCTGCTGCGATGGGTGGAAATCCACCCATCGCATTGGTCGTTTGTTTCCAAATCGACCCATGCTGCATCGCACTTTCGCAGAATCCTCCTTCGAAAGCGGCGGCGATCATTGCGGACCCATTTTTCGCGGCGGCAAATAGGCCATCCCAACCGGCGCGGAGGAAGTGTCGGCGGGCTCGCTTATTTCATCAGGGAGGAAACGATGAAAATCCTGAAGGCCATGCTCGGCCTGACCGCTGTTGCAGCGGTCTCTCTTCTCGCCGGCGCCGCTACGGCGCAGACCTATCCCGAACGCACCATCACTATGGTCGTGCCCTTTGCGGCCGGCGGCCCGACCGATACCGTCGCGCGCCTCGTCGCCGAATCCATGTCGAAGGATCTCGGCCAGCAGATCGTCGTCGAAAATGTCGGCGGCGCCGGTGGCACGCTCGGCGCCGGCCGCGTGGCAAATGCCGATCCCGACGGTTACACTATCCTGCTGCACCATATCGGCATGGCGACCAGCGCTACGCTCTACCGCAAGCTCGCCTATGATACGCTCGGCGCTTTCGATTATGTCGGCCTCGTCACCGAGGTGCCGATGACGATCGTCGCACGCAAGGACATGGAGCCGGCTGACCTCAAGGGGCTGATCGATTATATCAAGGCCAACAAGGACAAGGTGACGGTCGCCAATGCCGGCATCGGTGCCGCCTCGCATCTCTGCGGCATGATGTTCATGAGCGCCATCCAGACGCCGCTCACGACCGTTCCCTACAAGGGCACCGGCCCTGCCATGACCGACCTGCTCGGCGGCCAGGTCGACGTCATGTGCGACCAGACGACCAACACGACGAAGCAGATCCAGGGCGGCACGATCAAGGCCTATGCCGTGACCTCGCCCAAGCGCCTCGACGTGATGAAGGACATTCCGACGGCGGTCGAAGCCGGCCTGCCGGGCTTCGAAGTCGGCATCTGGCACGGCATCTATACGCCGAAGGGCACGCCGGCTGCGATCAACGAACGTCTGTCGAAGTCGCTGCAGGTGGCGCTCAAGGATCCGAATGTCAGCGCCCGCTTCGCCGAGCTCGGCACGGCACCATCCTCCGACGCTGATGCGACGCCGGCTGCGCTGAAAGCCAAGCTCGAAAGCGAGATCGCTCGCTGGAAAACCGTGATCGAGGCTGCCGGAGAATATGCCGACTGAGGATGGTATCCTCGTCCGGGCATGCCGAAAGAGCCCCTCACCCTGACCTACCGGGGTCGAGCCACTTGTCTCGACCCGTCCTGCGGACCCCCGCATGCGGGGAGAAGGTGCCGACAGGCGGATGAGGGGCAGCCATCGCAGCAGCGCGTCACGAACCATCTCCAACTTCAGGAGACACCATGAAATCCATCAGTTTCGACACCACCAATGCCATCTGCGGCGCGCTTTTCGTTGCGACTGGCGCCTTCTTCGCCATCCAGTCGCTGGGGCTCGACCTCGGCACGGCCGTGCGCATGGGGCCTGGTTATTTTCCGCTGGTGCTTGCCTGTGTGCTGGTGCTCCTCGGCGCGATCATCTTCATTCAGGCGCTGCGCGTCGAGGGTGAGCCGATCGGCGCCTTGGCCTGGCGCGGCATGCTCTTCATCCTGCCGGCGCCGGTCTTCTTCGGGCTGACGGTACGCGGGCTCGGATTTGCGCCGGCGCTGTTCTTCACCGCCTTCATCGCCTGCTTCGCATCGCAAAAGATGAACGTATTCTTCGCGATCATTCTTTCGCTGTTGCTGACGATCTTTTCCGTGGCGGTCTTCAGCTATGGGCTCGGCCTGCCGTTCGAGCGCTTCGGCCCCTGGGTCCGGTTCTAGGAGACGATGATGGATCTTTTCAGCAATCTCGCGCTCGGCTTTGCGACAGCCGGCACTCCGGAAAACCTGTTCTTCTGCCTGATCGGCGTGCTGCTCGGTACGTTGATCGGCGTGCTGCCCGGTATCGGCGCCACGGCGACGATCGCCATGCTCTTGCCGATCACCTTCCAACTGGAGCCCGTCTCCTCGCTGATCATGCTCGCCGGCATCTATTACGGCGCGCAGTACGGCGGTTCTACCACCGCCATCCTCATCAACATGCCGGGCGAATCCTCGTCGGCCGTCACCGCGATCGACGGTTACCAGATGGCCCGCAAGGGCAGGGCGGGGGCAGCGCTTGCAATCGCGGCGCTGGGTTCGTTCTTTGCCGGCACGGTCTCGACTTTCCTTGTCGCGATCTTCGCACCACCGCTCACGGCGATCGCGCTGCAATTCGGCTCGGCTGAATATTTCTCACTTATGATCGTCGGCCTCGTCTCCTCGATCGCGCTTGCGCATGGCTCGGTCGTCAAGGCACTGGCGATGGTGGCGCTCGGGCTGCTGCTCGGCCTCGTCGGCACCGACATCTACACCGGCACGCCACGCTTTACGCTCGGCATCCGCGAATATGCCGATGGGCTGAATTTCGTGGCGCTTGCGGTGGGCGTTTTCGGGGTGGCAGAAATCCTGCGTAATCTCGAGGGCGAGTCGACGCGCACCGTGCTGATGGCCAAGGTGTCCGGTCTGTTGCCGTCGCGCCAGGAATTCAAGGAAATGATTGCGCCGGTCATTCGCGGCACGGCCATCGGCTCGGCGCTCGGCATCCTGCCGGGCGGTGGCGCCATCCTTGCCTCCTTCGCCTCCTATACGGTGGAAAAGCGCATGTCGAAGACGCCGGAGGAATTCGGCAAGGGTGCGGTTGCCGGCGTCGCAGGGCCGGAATCGGCAAACAATGCCGGTGCGCAGACCTCGTTCATTCCGCTCCTGACGCTCGGCATTCCGGCCAATCCCGTCATGGCACTGATGATCGGCGCGATGATTATCCAGGGCATCGTGCCGGGGCCGAATGTCGCCACCGAGCAGCCGGCGCTGTTCTGGGGCATCATCGCCTCGATGTGGATCGGCAACCTGATGCTGGTCATCCTCAACCTGCCGCTGATCGGGCTCTGGGTGAAGCTCTTGACCGTGCCCTACTACGTGCTCTTCCCTGTCATCATGGCTTTCTGCTCGATCGGGGTCTACAGCGTCAACGCCAACGTCTATGATCTCTACGCCGTCGCCTTCTTCGGGCTCATCGGCTATGTGCTGGCCAAGCTTCGTTGCGAACCGGCGCCGCTCTTGCTCGGCTTCGTGCTTGGGCCGCTGCTCGAGGAAAACCTCCGGCGCGCCATGATCCTGTCGCGCGGCGATCCCACAACCTTTGTCACGCGGCCGATCAGCGCCACGCTTCTGGCCATTGCTGTCGCCGTCCTCATCGTCGTCTTCCTGCCGAGCGTCAAGAAGAAGCGCGAGGAGGTGTTTGTCGAGGAAGCGTAGAGGGGTTGAATTTGCGATCCGTTTGATGAACAAGGAATGAACTGACGCGGGCGCCGGTCGGGCGCCCGTTTCTCGTGAAGGGATATCCAGGCCTCAGGAGCATTGCCCGATGAGCATTCCCGCCGGGATCAAGGATGATCTGCCCTTCCTCACCGCCCTGCGTCGTGATCTGCATGCCCATCCCGAACTCGGTTTTGAGGAGGAGCGCACCGCCGGCATCGTCGCCGGGCTTCTCGAAGAGGCCGGTATCATCGTGCATCGCGGCCTCGGCGGCACCGGTGTGGTCGGTACGCTGCAGGTCGGCAATGGCGCGCGGAGGATCGGGCTCAGGGCCGATATGGATGCGCTCGCCATGCCTGAAATGGCGGAACGGCCCTATAAATCGACCGTGCCCGGCAAGATGCATGCCTGCGGCCATGACGGCCATACGGCAATGCTTCTCGGCGCCGCCCGGCATCTTGCGACGACGCGGGGTTTTTCCGGCACGGTGCATTTCATCTTCCAGCCGGCCGAAGAGGGGCGCGGCGGGGCGAAGCGCATGGTCGAGGAGGGGCTGTTCCAGCTTTTCCCCTGCGACGCCGTCTACGGGCTGCACAATATGCCCGGGCTTGCGGTCGACGAGATCGCTGTCGTCGAGGGGCCGCAGCTTGCCTCCTCCGATAGCTGGCGCATGACCTTCCGGGGAACCGGCACGCACGGCGCCAAGCCGCATCTCGGCCGCGATCCGATCACGGCCGCCGGCACCTTCCTGTCAACGCTGCAGACGATCGTCGGGCGCGTGATCGACCCGCTGCAGCCGGCCGTCGTCAGTACCTGTTTTCTGCAGGCGGGTGATTCCAAGGCCTTGAACGTCATCCCGGATGTCGTGGAGATCGGTGGGACGGCACGGGCCTATTCACCCGCGGTGCGGGATCAGCTGGAGATCGAGATCGGGCGGTTGGCGCATGGTACTGCTGCTATGTACGGCATCGCCGTGGACTATGCATTCGAGCGACGGATTCCACCTGTCATCAATGACGCGGATGCCACGGCGAGGTCGCTCGCTGCGGCCGGCGCTGTCTTCGGCGAGAAAGTGCGAACACGCTTTCCGCCGTCGACGGCGGGAGACGATTTCGCCTTCTTCGCGCAGAATGCGCCGGGTTGTTATGTCTGGCTCGGCAACGGCCAGGCGGTGGATGGGGCGCTGCATCACAATACGGCTTATGATTTCAACGATGGGGCGCTTGGTTATGGGGCTGCCTATTGGGTAGCGTTGGTGGAGCGGGAGTTGAAAGGGTAAGCTTGGCGTTTGTAGCACCCTTGCCGCCTGCCGGCAGGCGGATGGGGGTCGCACGGCACGTCCGTCGCGAGGTCCGTGCGTCCCGGCTTACCAAATCTCCAGCACGGGACTTTCCATCACTCCCCCCGTCACCACATCCGCAATCCCTCGATCGGTCTGGTGCGGGCCGACGTTGCAGGCGAGTGTGGCGCCGAAGCAGGCCTTGAAGACCCGGTAAGGCGGTTTCCAGTCGGCGATCTTTTCCATGGTCTTACGGATGTTGGCGAAGGCCAGAGCGGTGTTCTCAAGTGATGTATCGGTCACCAGGCCGGAGAGCGGCAGCGGCAGGAGCGCCTCGATCGCGCCGTCTCTTGCGACCGCCATGCCGCCGCCCGCTGATATGACGGCATTGGCGGCGAGCGCCATGTCGCGTGCATTGCCGCCGAAGACAGTGAGGTTGTGGCTGTCATGCGAGACGGTGGTGCAGAAGGCGCCGCGCCATTCGCCCCAGCCGGTGAGGAAGCCGATGCGCGGGGTGCCTTCGGCCCTGCCGTGGCGATGGACGACTGCGATCATGGCACTGCCGGCCGGCGGCACGACGAAGCCGTCCCTGACCTCTGTCTCGGCCTTGCCCCATTGCGTGAAGCGCGGGCAGTCGATGGTGGCGACGCGGACGCGTGTGCCTTTCGACGGAATGCGGAAATCATTTTCGCCGAATTGCGGGAGCTTTACCGAATTCTCAAGCGGTGCGGTATCGAGTTGCCTGATGTCGACCTGCATGCCGCCGTTGCGGGCGACGATGCGGCCGCCCGATATGACCAGCCGCGCCCGGAATTCCTGGAGATCCTCGAAGAGCACGATGTCGGCGCGGCGGCCGGCTGCGACGAGGCCGAGATCGGAGCGTTTCAGCCGCGCTGCGGCGTTGAAGGTCGCGGCCCGCAGCGCCCATTCCGGTTTCATGCCGTAGCGCACCAGACGGCGGATAACGTCGTCGAGGCCGCCGCTTTTGTAGAGTTCATCGGGAAAGACGTCGTCGGTGCAGAGTGTCACGGTTGGGGGCAGGTGGCCGAGACCGTTCAGCACCTCGACGAATTCCTGCAGCAGATGGTCGTGGGATCCGCGCAGCTCGATCGTCAAGCCAGCGGCAAGCTTGGCGGCGAGGTCGGCGCCGGAGGTGAGTTCGTGGTCGGAGGTGATACCCGATGCCATAAAGGCGTTGAGATCGGCGCCTTCGAGGCCGCGGGCATGGCCGCAGACGAGCTTGCCGGAGGCAAGTCCGGCATTGACGATATCAGTCATGCGCGGATCGCCGTCGATGACGCCGCGCATGTTCATGACTTCGGCAACGCCGCCGACGGGAGAGGAACGTAGCATCTCGGCGACGACGGCAGCATCGAAATCGGCGCCTGCAAGTTCCAGGCCGGGCGCCGATGGTACGCAGGATGGGGCGAGCAGGATCATGCGCAGCGGCAGTGAACGCGCCGCCTCGATCGCCCAGCGCACGCCGTCGAGGCCATGGACGTTGCCGAATTCATGCGGATCCCAGACGATTGATGTGACGCCGCGCGGCAGTACCGCGCTTGCATATTCGGCCGGTGTCACCATCGAACTTTCGACATGCATGTGGGTGTCGATCAGGCCGGGCGTCAGGACGCTGCCCGCCGCATCGATGATCTCGACTGCATCCGTGCGGCTTGCCGGGGCATGGACACTCGCGATCAGCGCGCCGGCGAGGCCGATATCGGCGTCGCGGATCAGGCCCGTCACCGCGTCGAGCAGCCGGCCGCCGGTAATCAGCACGTCAAAGGGGGCATCGCCGCGCGCGGCAGCAACGGCGCGGGCGCGCAAGGCGGGATCGTTGAGATCGGCGGGTTCCTGGCGAGGGGTGGCGTTCATTTGCGGGCCTCGTTGACCAGGGCGGCGAGAATGATCACACGCGCCCTATCGGCATCGATGTCGGCGGCGAATTGCGCATTGAAATTCGCATGCGCGGCGCGGGTCTCTACGACGGTGCGACCACGGGTGAGGGCGCCCTGCAACTCGACGTCGATGCGCGCGGGACGGAAGCTGACGATATCGGGAGCGACAAAGGCGACTGCGGCGCAGGGGTCGTAGATCGCCATGGCGGGGCGGCCGCGGCTGGTGGCGATGCTTACATAGCCCGAGAGCATATCGGCGATCAGCTCCGCATTGGTGCCGCCGGCGGTGCGCACCGGCTCGGCATCCTCGGGTCGCGCCAGCACCTTGCGGCAGAGGTCGAGATCGACCATGCGCAGCGGCAGGCCATGGGCGATGACGATCGCCAGCGCCTCGGGATCGGCCAGCGCGTTGAACTCGGCAGAGGCCGTGTGGTTGCCCGATGTGACGCCGCCGCCCAACCAGACGAGTTCGCTGATACGGGCGGCGAGATCGGGCCGGGCAAGCGCCACGGCGGCAATATTGGTAAGGGGCCCGAGCGCCAGGATGCGGTGCTGGCCGTCACGTTCCAGCCAGCGGCAGAGCGCCGTGAAGGCATCGCTTTCGGCGAGGGTGGGTCCCTCCGGCAGGGTCTTGCCGATGGTCGGAATGCCGGTTGCGCCGAGGATCGCCTGAGCGGTTTCGAGCTTGCCGAGGACCGGCATGGCGCGGCCGGTGTGGATGGGGAATTTCCAGCCGAAGGCGATGGCAGCGCCGGCAGCGTTCCTTCTCACCTGCGGCAGCGGCGCATTGCCGAAGACCAGTGATAGGCCGTCGATCTCATATTCCGACTGTGCCACCACCAGAATGGCTGATATGTCGTCGAAGCCCATGTCGGTATCGATCCAGACGCCCATGATTTCACCCGAACCGTTTGAGGTTTGCCGCGCCGGCAACCGGCAGGTCGAAGGCGAGCGCGCTGCCGATCTCATGCAGCGGCTGGCTTGCGTCGATCTCGGCCTTGATGGGCCCAAGCGGCGTATCGAGGAGATATTCGCGGGTGCTGCCGGCGAAAGAGGTGCCGCGCACGGCGCCCTGGAAGGGGCCGGAACCGAGGTTAACCGCGCGCGGCCGCCAGGCCAAGCCCGCTGAGGCTTCCGGCACTGCGCCGGAAAGAGCGACCGGCCCGTTCGGCGTCGCGAGCTTCCCGTCCTTCAGCGCGAAGACGTTCTCGAAGCCGACGAAATCGGCGACGAAGGCAGAGGCGGGATTGTTGTAGATCTCTTCCGGCGTGCCGATCTGTTCAATGCCGCCGTTCAGCATCACGACGATGCGGTCGGCGAGCGCCAGGGCTTCGGTCTGGTCGTGGGTAACGAAAATCATGGTGACGCCGGTCTCCTTTTGCACGCGCTGCAATTCGGCGCGCATTTCGAGGCGAAGCCGGGCATCGAGATTGGAGAGCGGCTCGTCGAGCAGCAGTGCCTTCGGCTCCATCACCATCGAGCGGGCGAGCGCCACGCGCTGTTGCTGACCGCCGGAGAGTTCGGCGGGCTTGCGACCGGCGAAGGCCGAGAGGCCGACGGATCTGAGGCCGGAACCGACGCGGGCGTTGAGATCCGCACCCGAAATGCCCTTGAGGCGCAGGCCGAAGGCGACGTTCTCATAGACCGTCAGATGCGGGAAGAGGGCGTAGGACTGGAAGACGAGGCCGACGGCGCGTTTGTTGGCAGAGATGCGGGTGATATCGGCGCCGTCGAGGCTGATGCGGCCGGAGGTGGGCGTCAGCAGGCCGGCGATGGCGCGCATCGTCGTCGTCTTGCCGCAGCCGGAGGGACCGAGAAGCGCCACGAGTTCACCTTTGCCGATCGTAAGGTCGAGATTGCCGACCGCGACCGTATCGCCATAGGCAAGCGTCAGCTTGTCGAGTTGAAGATAGGCATCAGACATAGCGCGAAAATCCCAGGAAGCGTTCGGCGAGCAAGACGATGCCGATCGAGAGAAAGGCGAGAAGGGCGGAGAGCGCCGCGATGGATGGGTCGTAGGTGGTTTCCATGTAACCCAGCATGTCGATCGGCAGTGTGCGGACGCCGGGACCGGAAAGGAAGAGCGAGACGGGCACCTGGTTGAAGCTGGTGACGAAACCGAGGATGAAGGCGGCAAGGATGCCGCCGCGGATATTCGGCATCACCACGCGGAAGAAGGCGCCGAGCCTGGAGGAGCCGAGCAGGACGGCGGCCTCCTCGATATCAGAGCGCAGATTGTCGAGACTTGCGGAGACGACGCGCACGGCATAGGGCAGCACAAGGGCGGTATGCGCGAAGAAAAGCGCGAGCGTGATGTTGAAGCCGAAGGGCACGACGAGATAACGCAGCAGCGCCAGGCCGACGATGATGCCGGGCACGATGATCGGCAGCGAGACGATGGTGCGGACGGTTTCGGCCGCGGGCAGCCGGTAGCGCGACAGGGCGTAGGCGGCCGGGATGCCGAGGACGAGGGCTGCGAGCGTTCCGAAGACGGCGAGAAACATCGACATGGCGAAGCTGTCGCGGAAACTCTCGATGGTGAACACCTTCATCATCCAGCGCAGCGACAGGCCCTGTGGCGGAAAAGCCAGCGTCTCTCCGGCCGAGAGCGACGCGGCGATGATGATCAGGAACGGGCCGATCAGGAAGACCAGCAGCAGGAAAAGCACGATAGGCGAAAACTGGCGGAGGGTCATTTGCGGTTCCTCGCCGTCGCAAGACGTTTCAGCAGGATGTTGGCGGCAAAGCTCATGATGATCAGAATGAGAGCGATGACGCTGGCCGAGATGAAATCATTGGCGACGGAAACCTGCTGGTACATCAGCGTTTCGAGCATCAGCACCTTGGAGCCCCCGAGCACGGCGGGGGTGATATAGGCGGTGAGCGAGCCGGTGAAGACAAGCGTGCCGCCGATGACGAGGCCCTCCCTGGTCAGCGGCAGGATGACTTTCCAGAAGACCTGGAACCAGTTGGCGCCAAGCACGCGAGCGGCCGGAATGGCATCCTTCGGCATGTTTTCCAGCGCGCTGATCAAGGAGAGGATCATCAGCGGCAGGAAGAGCTGCAGGAGCCCGATGAAGACGGCGGTCTCGGTGAACAGCAGCCGCAGCGGCTCGGCGCTGAGGCCGAGGCCCGTGATCGCCTGGTTGACGATGCCGGTGCGGCCGAGAATGACGATCCAGGCATAGGTGCGGGCGACCGGCGAGATCATCAGCGGCAGGGTGACGAGGCCGATCATCCGGCCCTTGCCATTCGCCGGCAGATTGACGATGGCAAAGGCTGCGGCATAACCGATGACCGCGGAGACGGCGGTGACTTCGAGCCCGAGCCGGAAGGTGCGCAGGAAGACGGTGCGGTTCAGCGTTTCGGAAAAGAAATCGGCATAGGCCGACAGGCTCCAGGCGCTGCCGGCTTGGAAGCCCTCCGACAGCAGGATCGTGACGGGCAGCAGAAAGACCATGGTCGCAAAGATGGCTGCCGGCAGGGCAAGCGCCAGGGCTTCCGCGCGGTTCTGGAACATGAGGCGCCTTTCCAGGACAGGAGAGCGGTCCCGGCGGCGCCGGGACCAGTTTTCACGTTACTGGCCGACCTTCTCGTTCCATGTCTTCAGCCAGCCGGCGCGATTGTCGAGGGCGACGGCGGAAGGGATCAGTTTGAGGCTCTTCGCCGTTTCCTCGCCATAGGTGAGGTTGTTGGCCGCTGCCTCGGAAAGCTTGACCTCGCTGTTTGCGGGGCTGTCGATCAGCTTCTCGGCGAGCTTGGTCTGGGTGTCGGTCGAAAGCCAGAAATCCATGAACTGCAAGGCGAGATCCGCGTTTTTCGAACCCTTGGTCAGCACCAGGACGTTCATGCCGCCGGTCTGGCCCTCCTTTGGCGTAGCCCACGCAATGGGGAGGTTGAGCTTGGTGAAACCTGCCCAGGAGAAACGGCCGATCGGCGCTGCCCAGATCTCCTCCTGTTGCATCAGCTGCACGAGCTGCGAGGATTTTTCGTAGAAGGTGACGATCTCGTCCTTCTTCTCGCCCAGCGCCTCGATCGGTCCCTTCAGATCGGGCGTGTCCTTGCCGAGCGCCTGGCCCAGCATGTAGAGCGCCGGCGGCCCCTGATTGGTGGTCACGTTCGGAAAGGCGACGTGGCCGACATAGTCCGGCTTCAAGAGATCGGCCCAGGAGTCGATCTTCATCTTGTCGGAGCGATAGGCGATGGAGGTGGCGTAGAAGGTATAGCCGACGCTCATGCCGTCACCGTTCGGATCCTTGGCGATGTCGTACAGCTTGGCGAAATTGGAAAGTTTCGCGGTATCCACCTTGTCGGTCAGCCCGGCGCGGGAGGCGGCCAGCGCATCGGCCATCGAAACGGCGGCAAGATCGACGACGGGGTTGGCCTTGTTGGCCTCCATCTTGGCCAGGCGTTCGACGCTGTTGCCGGTCTCGACCACGAGCTTGCAGCCGCATTTGGCTTCGAACGGATCGTAGACCAGCGTCTTGAAATCATCCTGGGCAAAGGCATAGACGGAAATGGTCAGCGTCCGTTCTGCCGCCGATGCGGCAAGCGGTGACAGTGCGGACAGCGCCACCGCGGCAATGACAGCTTTTTTCATCCTACATGTTCTCCATCTCTGAGGTTTTTGGTGCCGGGCTCGCAGGGCCCGGACGATTGGCGGACGATCAACTGCATGGCGACACGGTCGATTTCCGCGGTAACGAGCATGCCCTCCCCGGTGGCGCTGGTTCTTATGGCATCCGTCAGCGCCGACACGGCAATCTCGGCGATTCTATCCATGTCCATCCGGACCGTCGTCAGCGACGGCGTAACGACGGGTGACCAGATGAGATCGTCGAAGCCGGTGACGCTGACATCGGCGGGAATGCTGATGCCGGCCTGCTGCAGTTCCGTCAGCGCGCGCAGGGCCTGGAGGTCGGAGAGGGCTGCGAAGGCGGTGAAACCCTGTTCTACCTTTTCAGCGAGGCCGAGCGGGCAGCCAATGCCGCCATCCTGCTCCAGCCTGTCGATCCACAGTGTTTCCGCATGCATGCCCGGGCGCATGCCGGAGCGGATGCCGCCGGCACGGTCGTTCTGGACGTTGGATTCCTGGTTGTTGCCGATGATGAGGATGTGGCGATGGCCAAGGCCGGCGAGATGGTCGGCGATTTCGCGGCCGCCTTGCCAATGGTCGGCGGCCACGGTGTTGCCTGGCGTCGAGGCGGTGTCGATGACGGCGACCGGACAGGCGGCGGCAGAAATACGAGTGGCGCGGCGGGGAATAATGACCATGCCGTCGACGCTGCGCTCGACGAGCCGGTTGATCGCCTCGGTCTGGGTGGCGGCATCGCCGCGGGAATCGGCGATCAGCACGCCGTAACCGGCGGCGGAGGCTGCGAATTCGATCGCCTGAGCGATCTTCGGGAACAGCGGATTGGCGATATCGGGCAGCACCAGGCCGAGGACGCCGCTGCGTCCGGTCCTGAGCGCCCGGCCGGCCTGGCTCGGGACATAGCCGAGTTCGGCTGCGTGCTCGCGGATTCTCTCGATCAACTGGCCGGAGACCCGGCCCTTGCCGGAAAGCGCATTGGAGACGGTGGCGACAGAGACGCCGAGCGACGTCGCTATCCTGCTGAGGTTTGGTCCCGGGCGCGATTGAGCCATGATCGACGGCGCTCTGATTAATCGTTTAATCAGAGCTTTACCTCAGCTTTTTTTGCTTGTCGAATCCAAATTCATCTTATGCGCAATTATCCGCGAAGCGAATTCGGCAGGCATCAAAAAACCCCGCGAGACGATCGCGGGGTTTCGATTTTCCAATTTTCCAAAAGACCGGCTGCCGATCAGCTCTTGGCTGGCTTCGCTGTCGGCACGGGCTTCACCGGTGCGGTGGTTTTGCCGCCAGGCGCATAGCCGCCGCCGACGGCGATGTTCAGCGAGACGTAGTCCTTGGCCATCTGCTGGACGGACTGGGCAAGGCTTGCCTGGGCCAGTGAGACCTGGCGCTGCGCGTCGAGAACGTCGAGCAGCGAAGAGGCGCCGTCCTTGTAGGATGCGGTGGAAAGTTCGAGTGTTTCCTGGGTGGTCTTTACCTGGGCCTGAAGTGCGGCGACCGTGCGGGCGTCGCGCCGGACGGCCGAAAGCGCGTTCTCGACCTGTTCGACCGCGGTCAGCACCGTCGACTTCCAGTTGAGATAGGCCGTGGCGGCATCGGACTGCGCGGACTTGACGTTGGCGCGCAGGCGACCGCCGTCGAAGATCGGCAGGTTGAGGGTCGGGCCAAAGGACCAAGGCGTCAGGCCGCCATGGACACCACGCTGGTTGATGTAGGACGGTGAGATCGAGCCGCTGAGCGAGATGCTCGGATAGAGCTGCGCCTGGGCTACACCGATATTGGCGGTTGCAGCAGCGAGATCACGTTCCGCCACACGAATATCGGGACGGTTGCGGATCAGGTCCGCCGGGATGCCGGAGGTGATGCCGCCGCGGAATACCGGCTGACCAGAGCCCCTCAGCAATTCATCGACCAGGGCTGAGGCCGGCAGGCCGAGCAGCGTCGCGATGTGATGGGCCGATATGCGGATGTTGGTTTCGAGGCCCGGAATTTCGGCGAGCGTCGACTGCACCAGGCCTTCGGCCTGAACGACGTCGAGACGCGAGGCGGCGCCGGCTTCGAGCTGGAACTTGGTCAGTTCGTAGGTTTCCCGGCGAGACTTCAGGTTGGCATTCGAAAGCGCTAGGCGCTGCTGATAATAGCGAACGTCGATATAGCTCGACACGAGATCCTGCACGAGGGTCAGCTTGGCGACATCAGCGGATGCGTAAGCGGAATCGAGCGAGGCGAGCGCGCTCTCCGTGCTGCGCTTGTAGAGGCCGAAGAGATCGAGCAGCCAGCTCAGTTGGACGTCGCCGGCGCTGGTGTTGCGCGTGTCGAACTGCGTGCGCAATTCGCCCCTCTGGCCGCTGACGGTGTGCGAGCCGCCGACGGTCAGGTTCGGCAGGCCGCCGGCGCCGGCGGTGGTGACGTTGGCGGAGGCCGCATTGATGCGTTCGATCGCCTGCTGGACTGACAGGTTCTGCTCGAGGCCGGCGTTGACGTAGCCGTTCAGCCTCGAATCGTTGAAGGCGGTCCACCATGCGGCGGTCGCAACATCACCATCGCTCTTCGTTCCGCCTTCTCCGAATTTGGCGGGCAGCGGCATCTCAGGAGGAACATGATCCGGGCCAACCACACAGCCCGACAGTAATAACAATAGTGCCGGTGTGGCAAAACGAAGAGATACCATTCATTTCATCCTGTACTCGAGCAAGTCAATTCTTGTCCGAAGCTTCATGCTTCACTATCGGCCGCCGCGCCTCGTCGTACCAAAAACACCATTCCGAAGCAGTCGGGCGCAATGTAGCAACGAGAACAGCATTATCACAGTGCATTTTTATCACACTCCTGCCGCATTTTTGCTCCGTGTGGCAAAGATGCGTCGAATGACGACGAAGAACGACGGTACGAAGAAAATTCCGAGCATCGTCGCCGCCAGCATGCCGCCGAGGACGCCGATGCCGATGGCATTCTGGGCCGCCGAGCCGGCGCCCGTGGCGATCGCCAGCGGCACGACGCCGAGGATAAAGGCGAGCGACGTCATGATGATCGGCCGCAGTCGCAATCTCGCCGCCTCCAGCGTCGCTTCGTAGAGCCCCATGCCGCTTTCCATGCGGTCCTTGGCGAATTCGACGATCAGGATCGCGTTCTTCGCCGCCAGCCCGATGGTCGTCAGCAGGCCGACCTTGAAATAGACGTCGTTCGCCTGGCTGAAGAGCGTGGCCGCCATCAGCGCGCCGAGAATGCCGACAGGCACCGCCATGATCACCGAGAAGGGGATCGACCAGCTTTCGTAAAGTGCCGCCAGGCAGAGGAAGACGACGAGAACCGAGATCGCATAGAGCATCGGCGCCTGCGAACCGGAAAGGCGCTCCTGGTAGGAGATGCCCTGCCAGGCGACCGTATAACCGCCGCCGAGCTGTTCGGTCAGCGCTTCTATTTCGTTCATCGCATCGCCGGAGGAGACGCCGGGTGCGGAAGCGCCGTCGAGCGGAATGGCGCTGACGGCGTCGAAGCGGGCAAGCGATGGCGCGCCTTTCACCCACTCCGTCCTGGTAAAGGCGGAGAAGGGCACCATTTCACCGGCAGTGTTGCGGGCGTACCAATGGTCGAGATCATCCGGCTGCATGCGGAAGGGCGCATCGCCCTGAACATAGACCGGCTTGATCTCGCCGTTCAGCGTGAAGTCGTTGACGTCGCGGCCGGTGAAGATGATCGACAGCATCGAATTGACCGAGGCGATATCGACGCCCATGGCGCCGATCTTCTCCTGATCAAGCACGATGCGCATCTGCGGCTCGACTTCCTTATTGCTGCTGCGCAGCGCCACGATCTTGCCCGACGTATTGCCCATCTGGATCAGCCGCTTGGAGGCGGCCGTCAGGGCGTCGTTGCCGTGGCCGCCGGTATCGACGAGATACATGGAGAAGCCGCTCGATACGCCGAGACCCTGGATTGCCGGGGGCAGGAGTGCGAAGACCTGCGCCTCGCGGATGGCAAAGAAGCTGCGCAGCGCGCGGTTGACAACCGACTGGGCGCTCAGCTGCGGATCGGTGCGTTTCGAGAAATCCTTGAGTTTGGTGAAGACGATGGCGCTGTTTTGGCCGGAGCCGTTGAAGCCGAAGCCCAGCGCGCCGAACACCGATTCGACGGCATCCTTCTCATTCTCGCGATAGTATTTTTCGACTTTCTCGACGACCGCCTGGGTCTGCTGCGTGGTCGAGCCCGGCGGCGTGGTGACGATGGTCAGCAGCACGCCCTGGTCTTCCTGCGGAAGGAAGGAGCTCGGCAGGCGGGTGAAGAGATAGGCGCAGCCGGCGCCGACCAGCAGGAAAACCAGCATGACGCGGATCGGCCGCTTCAAGAGATAACCGATGGCGCTGATATAACCGTTGGTCGAGCGGGTGAAATTGCGGTTGAACCAGTCGCCGACGCGGTGCTTCCTGTGTTCGCCGACCGGCTTCAGCATCGTGGCGCAAAGTGCCGGCGTCAGCACCAGGGCGACGAGCGCAGACAGCAGCATGGCGGAGACGATGGTGATCGAGAACTGACGATAGATGATCCCGGTCGAACCACCGAAGAAGGCCATCGGAATAAAGACGGCGGTGAGAACGAGCGCGATACCGACAATGGCGCCGGTGATCTCGCCCATCGATTTTTCCGTCGCCTCCAGCGGCGAAAGCTTCTCTTCGGACATGATGCGTTCGACGTTTTCGACGACGACGATGGCGTCGTCGACCAGGAGGCCGATTGCCAGCACCATGGCAAACATCGTCAAGGTATTGATCGAGTAGCCGGTGACAGCAAGCACCCCGAAGGTGCCGAGCAGCACCACGGGAACGGCAATCGTCGGGATCAGCGTTGCTCGCAGGTTCTGCAGGAAGACGAGCAGCACGACAAAGACGAGCACGATCGCTTCGATCAGCGTATGCACGACCTTCTCGATCGACAGTTCCACGAAAGGCGTCGTATCGTAGGGATAGGTGATCTCCACGCCCGCCGGCAGGGTGCGGCCGATGACCTCGAGGGCGGAGCGGACGCGGGCCGCGGTATCGATGGCGTTGGCGCCGATCGCGAGATTGACGGCAAAACCGGTCGACGGCTGGCCGTTGTACCGCGAACCGCCACCGTAGCTTTCCTGGCCGATCTCGATGCGCGAGACGTCGCTCAAGCGCACCGTTGCGCCGTCCTTTTCGACCTTCAGAATGATGTGCTCGAAATCGGCGACGGTGGTCAGCTGGCTTTGGGCGGTGATGGTGACGTTGATCTGCTGGCCGGGAAGGGCCGGCTGGGCGCCGAGCGACCCGACGGAGACCTGGGTGTTCTGCGCCTGGATGGCTGACGTGACGTCGCTCGGAGTCAATTGGTATTTCAAGAGCTTGAACGGATCGAGCCAGACGCGCATGGCGTAACCCGAACCGAAGACGTTGATACTGCCCACACCTTCCAGCCGCTGGATCTGATCCTCGATCGAGGTCGACATGATGTTGCCGAGGTCGACCGAGTTGCGCTTGCCGTCGGTCGAAACGAGCGAGCCGACGAGAAGAATGCTCGACGTCGAGCGGGTGACGCTGATGCCGGCGTCGATGACGTCGCCTGGGAGCTGCGACTGAACCAGCTGCAGCTTGTTCTGCACCTGCACCTGGGCGATATCCGGGTCGGCGCTGGTCCCGAAGGTGAGCTGGATGCTGGCCGAACCGGTCGACGAGGTCGAGGTCATGTAGGTCAGGTCGTCGAGGCCGGTCATGCCATCCTCGATGATCGTCGTCACCGATTTCTCGACAGTCTCGGCGCTGGCGCCCCGGTAGGTGGCATTGATGCGGACCGTCGTCGGGGCGATGTCGGGGTATTGCGAGATCGACAGCGTGAAGATCGCCAGCAGGCCGGCGAGCATGATGGTGATCGCAATGACCCAGGCGAAAATCGGACGTCGGATGAAAAACTTGGCCATCGGTTGTTCCTGTGCGGCTGAGACGGTGACGATGCGGGCCTGCTGCGATTATTTCGCTGCGGGCTTCTGCGTATCACCGGCCGCGGGCTGCTCGGCAGGCACGACCACGCCGTTGTCGTTGATCTTCATCGGAACGGGCTTCACCGGCATGCCCGCGGTGATCGACTGCAGGCCGCTGACGATCAATTGATCGCCGTCCTTGATGCCTTCGGTCACGAGCCAGGAATTGTTGGAGGGTGAGCTGTTCTCGAAGGCGCGGGTTTCGACCTTGCCGTCGGCGGAAATGAACTGTGCCGTCAGCCGGCCATTGGCATCACGGCTCGTCGCCAGCTGCGGCAGCGCATAACCGGCCTCGGCGCCGAGCTCGACGGTTGCCCGCACATACATGCCGGGCAGGACGACGCGATCGGGATTGGGAAAGAGCACGCGGATGATGAAAGTGCCTGTGGTCTCGCTGACCACCTGCTTCGACATGTCGAGCTTGCCCAGCTGGTTATATTCCTTGCCGTCTTCGAGGATCAGGTGGAAAGCGACGTTGTCTGCGCCCTTGATGTTGCCGGCGGCCATCGCATCGCGCAGCTTCAAAAGGTTGGTGCTCGATTCCGTCAGCGAGATATAGATCGGATCGAGCTGGCGGATCGTCGTCAGCGCCGTCGTCTGATTGGCCGAGACGACGTTGCCGACATTATAGGCCGTCTGGTCGATGACGCCGTCGAAGGGTGCGACGATCCTGGTGTGGTCGAGATCGATCTGCGCGGCGGAAAGTGCTGCCTTTGCCGACTCGACTTCGGCTTTGGCCTGGAGCAGCGTCGTCTTGGCTGTTTCGAATTCGATCTGGGTCGCGCCGCTGCCGACGAGGCGCTGATAGCGGTCGAGATTGCTTTCGGCGCTCGGCACGCTGGCTTGCGCCTTGGAGATTGCCGCCTTGGCCTGCTCTACGGCGGCGATATAGGGGGCATCCTCGATCTGGTAGAGAAGGTCGCCCTTCTTGATCTCTCCGCCTTCCTTAAAGGCGATCTCGCGGATGAGGCCGCTCACCTGCGGGCGGATATCGGCCGTCTGGAATGTCTCGGCGCGGCCGGGAAGGATCGTCGTGATCGGGAACGTGGCCTTCGTCATCGTGACCGCGCCGACGGCGGCGGCCTGCTGTGCGGCACCTGCGCCCGTATTGCCGGCGGGCTTGCCGGCATTGTCGCTGCAGCCGGCGAGCAAGGTGCCGAGCGCCAGGGCCGAGGAGATGAGGAGGGCGCGCCGTATCATTCTGAATTCCCTGTGCGGTGGCAATGGCCATTCAATCCACGGGCTCGGCCGCGGCTCAGCTTGACCGAGCGCAGGCTCCTATAAGCGTCAGGATTGGTTTGGCTTCAAATGCCATTATCCGAATTTAAGAAAGGCTTTACGAAGTGACGTAAGTCAGCAATCGTCACTTAGCAAGCGTTATTTTGCAATGCGGCATCGACGAAGCCGACGATGTCCTCGGCACGGTGGACGAGAGTTTCCTTGTCGTCGCGCGCGATCAGGATCGGGTGCAATACGCAGGCCAGCACGTCTGCGACGGTGCGTGCGGCGCTCTCGGGATCGCGGCATTGATAGCGTCCCTCCACTATGCCCTCGCGGATGATCTCACCGAGCTTCTGTTCTATACGGGCGCGATAGCGGTTGCCGGCGTCGAGTTTGGCCTCGATCGTCGAAAGCACCATTTCGAAGATGTAAGGGTTCTTCTGGATGTCCTGCAGATGGCCTTCCAGCAGGCGCAGGACGAAGCGGAGCAGTTGCTCCTTGGGCGGCAGGTCCTGCTCGAAGGCGGCGAAACGCTCGGTGGCATTGTCGAGATGGCGTCCGGCGATCGCGTCGATCAGTGCAACCTTGGAATGAAAATGTTTGAAGACATTGGCGGGCGACATGTGCAGTGCCCCTGCGATATCGGCGATCGACACCGCGAGATAGCCACGCTCGCGAAACAGCATCTCCGCCATGGAGAGAATGTCCTCCCGCGTTTCCTCGGCCTTGCGTCTCGGCCTTTTTATCATCCGTCCCCCGCCGGGCCGGGCCCGGTACCCTCTTTAATGCTAGCGCTATTGGGAGACAAACCGCAAGCCGATGCTTGGCCGGTCGGCTTTGCCCCTCGTCTTTTCAAGGGAAATAGGGGGCTAGGTTGTTTCGAACACGGGCAAGCGCCGTCTCGTCGCTATCGTCGGGGACAAAACGCTCGCCGGTAATCGCCTCGTAAGCCTTGATATAGACGGCCGAGGTTTGCTCGATCAGTTCGACGGGGATTTCTGGAATCTCGTCCTTATAGGGGTCGCAGCGCTCGGCCACCCAGGCACGGACGAAATCCTTGTCGAAACTATCAGGCCGTTTTCCGGCAGCGAAGCTTGCCGGATAGCTTTCGGCAAGCCAGTAGCGGCTGCTGTCGGGCGTGTGGATCTCGTCGGCGAGGATGATATTGCCATCGCCATCGGTGCCGAATTCATATTTTGTGTCGACAAGGATCAGGCCGCGTTTGGCCGCCATCTCCTGGCCGCGGGCAAAGAGGGTGAGCGCGTAGGTCGACAATATCTGCCATTGCTCTGCAGTCAGAAGGCCACGCGTGACGATTTCCTCAGGCGTCAGCGGCTCATCATGGCCGCCGTCGAATTCCTTGCTGGTCGGGGTGATGACGGGTTCGGGCAGGATCTGGTTGTCGCGCATGCCGTCGGCCAGCCGCATGCCATACATCTCGCGCTCGCCCTTCTTGTAGAGCGTCAGGATCGAGGTCCCGGTGGTGCCGGCGAGATAACCGCGCACGACGATCTCGACCGGCAGGATGTCGAGCCGTTTGCCGATGACGACATTCGGATCGGGATAGTCGAGAACGTGATTGGGGCAGATATCCCGAGTCGCCTCGAACCAGTAGCGCGCCGTCTGCGTCAGCACCTGGCCCTTATAGGGGATGCAGGTGAGGATGCGGTCGAAGGCGCTCAGCCGGTCGGTGCTGATGATGATCCGGCGTCCGTCCGGAAGGTCGTAATTCTCGCGCACCTTGCCGCGATAATAGTTCGGCAGTTCCGGGAAATGGGCTTCGGAGAGGATTCGCACGGCGCTCGACTGTCCTTGTGATTGGGTGAAGGCTTCCTGTCGTTTCATTGCCGGGAAGTCAAGGTGGCCGCAAGTATCGCATCACAGGCAGAACAGAGCCAGGAGAAACAAGGCGAGGCCGTTACTTGTAACGGCAAGCAGCCAGCCGGCGCGCAGGAAGTCGCTGAAGCGGTAGCCGCCGATGCCCATGGCGAGCGTGTTGTTGTGATGGCCGAAGGGCGTCAGGAAATCGAGCGAGGCACCGGCGGCGACCGCGATCAGATAGGCGTGCGGCGCATGCTGGCCGGTTCTTGCAAATTCCAGTGCGATCGGGGTCAGGACTATGGCGACGGTTGCGACCGGCAGGCCGACATAGCAAAATCGAAGAAGTGAAAGCCGGCTCCGCTCGCCTCGCCGAGCGCCTCGCTGACGAGCAGATTGGCCGGCGTGCCGATCAGCGAAACGAGACCGCCGAGCAGGGCTGCGAACGAGACCGGCATGACGAACTGGCGGCGAGGGATCGCCAGAGCCGTGCCGAGTCGCAGCGCCACCGGCAGGGTGATCGCAAAGGCACCGATATTCATGAAGATGGAGGTGAAGCCGGCGAGCGATGCATGCCTGATATGACCTGGAAACCCGAGGGTTCTGTGGCCGCGAAACGGGCAGGGAGACTGTCGAAGAGCCTGCGCGCCAGAACCTGGACGATCAGCAGGATCCCGACGACGTTGACGACGACGGGGCTGGCGAAGCCCGTGAAGATCCGATCGGCGGGATAAAGGCCAAGCGCATAGCCGGCAAGCAGACCGGCGATCGAGACCACCTCGATGCGGAAGCGATCGAGTGAGAAGAGAACCAGCATCGCCAGCAGAAGGATCAGCAGGGATGCTTGCTCGAACGACATGGGCAGGTCCCCGTGTTTCATCGATCGGGCCGGACTGTAATCGTTCCTCGTGGGCTGTACAGAGGTGCCGGCAGGCAGGCCTGCAATATCTCGTCTCAGGCCGCTGGGGCCTGCCACCGGCCTGCGGCGTTCCGCTCCAGAAGGGGCGTTGCGAAGACGCCGACGGTGCGCGCGGTCCATTGCGGGCCGGCGGCCGTCAGGCTTTCGCGCCAGCGCTCGGATTGCAGCATGGCGGCGCCGATGACGACCGGTTCGATACCGCAGGCCGTCAGCAGATCAAGAGCCGCGACGATCGAGGCGCCGCTGGAAATGACATCGTCGATCAAGGCGACGCGCCGTCCGCTCAGCAGCGGCAGCATGCGCGGATCGATATAGAGGCGCTTTTGTTGCGTCGGCGTGGTGATCGAAGACAGGGCAACGGAGAGCTCGTCGCGGTACCAAAATTTACGTGAGGTGCCGAGCGGAACGTACCTGTTATGACCGAGCTTCTGCGCCACGGCGGCGGCAAGCGTCAGGCCGAGCGTCGGCAGGCCGGCGACGACATCGATGCCCCTAGGCCTGATCTTTTCGGCGAGGCTTTCGGCGAGCGTATCGAGCACGGCGAAGCTTGCCTGGTTGACGATCAGCGAGGCGAGGGCGTGATTGCCGTCCGCCAACACGCGGATCGGCAGGCGAAGCTGGCGGCCATCTTCCAGTGCGGCGACATAGAAGGCGGCAAACTCGCCATCGCCGGCAAAGGTGTCCGGCGGATCAAACTCCTGCCAGAAATCGTGCGGCGCCATGCCAGTCACATCAGTCAATTGCGTCTTGCCTTTTCGATGCCGGTTTTCCGCCGCAGCGACTGCAATTCCGCCGCAGTCAGCGCGCGCACGGCGCCCTTCGGTAGTTCGCCGAGTTCGAGCTCGCCGATTGCGACGCGCACAAGGCGCAGGCATTCCGTCCCGAGCGTTTCCAGCATGCGGCGGATCTGGCGGTTGCGGCCCTCGTCGAGTTCGACCTCGATCCATGAGTTCCTGTCGCCCTGGCGCAGGCGCCGCGCGGCGGTTGCCGTCAGCAACTCGCCGTCGTGGCGAATGCCCGATGTCATTGCGGCCATCGCCTCGTCATCCATGATGCGGTCGATCTGAACATGATAGGTCTTCGTCACATGCGTGATCGGATCGAGCAGGATCTGGGCAAATTCGGTGTCGTTGGTGAAAAGCAGCAGGCCCTCGCTCGCCTTGTCGAGCCGGCCGACGGGGGAGAGATGCGGGATGTCGAAATCCCTGAGGCAATCATAGACCGTCGGCCTGCCTTCGGGATCATGGCGGGTGGTGACCAGTCCGCGCGGCTTGTTGAGCATCAGGTAGATTTTCGCCTCGGCAGCGATAACCAGGCCGTCGACGCTGATCCTCGCCGTTGCAAGATCGACCCATGCGGAAATATCCGTGACGGCCCGGCCGTCGACAGCGACGCGGTTTTCGGCAATCAGGCGTTCGGCCTGCGTGCGGGAGCAATAACCGAGCTTGGAAAGGGCGCGGGGGAGGGTGACCCGCTTGCCGGCAGCGTCATCGGCAAGCTTTGTCCGCTCGCGCGTCTTGTGCGGTGGGCGCCGCTCCCTCATCTGCCGTCCTTGTCCTGCTTTTGATGCCGTCTCTTGGCATGAACGGCGGAAGGATGCCAGCAAGACGAATAAAAAACGAGAGGAATATCAGGCGCCGCAAAAGACACTCAGCGCTTCCCGATAAAGCGCCGCCAGGACTTGATGGGGTCGGGCTGCTTCAGCGGCAGACCATGAATCCGGCCAGCTCCTTGCGGCTGATGACGATACC